>JAUHVR010000012.1 GCA_030424865.1 Alphaproteobacteria bacterium
GGGAAAGCTTGGCCATCTGCTCGTCAGTCAGCCAGAAAAGGTCGCTCATGTCACCGCTCCGTTTTCCGGGCCGTGAATCACGTAGCGCTCCGGAAATCAATGCATCCTGACCCTAGGTTTGCTAAGAGTGTATCGCGCGAAACGGAAATGGCAAAAGCAATGACGTCACAAAATCGCGTGCAGCCGGGGCTTGACGGACTGGCTGCCTCTGCAAACGCCAATTCCGGCAAGGGTCCGCCGCCGGTGCATTTGTGGAACCCCGCCTTTCAGGGCGACATCGACATGCGCATCGCGCGTGACGGGACCTGGTGGCACGAAGGACGCCCGATCCAGCGCGAGTCGCTGGTCCGACTTTTTGCCTCGATCCTGCGGCGGGATCCCGAACGTTTTGTGCTGGTCACACCCGTCGAATGCGTGGGCATCACCGTCGAAGACGCGCCGTTTGTGGCCATCGATGTGGATGCCGCAGGCGAAAGCACGGATCAAATCCTGACGTTTCACACAAACGTCGGCGATACCGTCGCCGCAGGACCGGGCAACCCAATCCGGGTCGAGATCGACCCCGAGACGCAAGAGCCCTCGCCTTATGTTCTTGTGCGCGGCGGATTGGAGGCGCGGCTGGACCGCAAGACCTTTTATCGCCTGACTGATCTGGCGGTGGACAGGACCGATGACACCGGCACCTGGTTCGGCGTCTGGTCTGGCGGTGCGTTTTTTCCGTTGATCCGATCGGAACAGATCGATGGCTAGCCGCGCTGCGCGATCACAACGCCAATGGCCACGACGCCCGCCCCCAGCGCGCGCATCCAGTCCCAGCCGCCGCCCAGCGCGAGCATGATCAGCATCACGTAGAACGGCGCAGTGTTGATGTGGAACGACGCAACGGCGACGCCAAGATGCCCGACCGACGCGATGAACATCACCTGGCTCAGCGCCATGGCCGCGCAGGCGTAGATCGCCAAGAGCCCCAGTTCGCGTGCCCCGATGCCGTGGTCTGGCAGAACGCGAACGCCAGCCCATTCGCTTGCCAAGGTCGCCAGTCCGACCGCCAAAAGCCCGCCGGCCAGGGTCAGGGTGCTACGCCCCAGCGGTGTCAGCGAGGGGAACTCGCGCACCGACATGTAGCTGCCCCAGGAAAACAGGAAACACGAGGCGGTGGCCGCAAGTGCCCCCAGACCCAGCGAGATATCCAGGCTGCCGCCCATGGCAATGATCCCTCCGGCAACCGCCGCACACAGCCCGATCACCAGTGCGCGGGTTAGCCGACGGCCTTCGAACACCATCTCAAGCAGGGTGCTGGCAACCGGGCAGGTCGAGGCGATGATGGCGACGGTCACCGGGTCGGTCAGGGATTGAGCCAGCAAAAGCAGATAGGCACCCGTGCCAAATGCCAGGCTGCCGACCATCAGCCCACGACCCCACCGGGCCGTCATGACAGCTTGGAAACCGTCCAGAAGGATCCAGATCGGGATCAGCATGCCTACGGCAAGGGCAAACCTGACGGTGATCAGGGCCAGCGGATCCCAGCTCTGTAGCAGCACTTCGGCCGCTGGGAATCCCACCGCCCAGGCCAGCATGGCCCCGACGCCCAGCGCATTGCCGGACACATGCGGACGGCGCGAAGGGTAAACGCCTCCAATCGCCGGATCAGGGAATTGCGACACCGGACACCTGTTTCAACTGTATGCGAATGCGTGGCACGTCGAAATTGTGCCATCGACAGCCAAACTGCAGGCGAATCAGACGTTTGTCTGGCCCGTTTTCGACCTGATGTCGCGAACGGACCTTTTTTAGCTGGTGCGCTTTGCCAGTTGCCCCTCAAGCGCCCGCGCCAACCGTTTCAGACCGATGCCGGTGCGGAACTCGAATTCTTCGTAGTGGAAGCGACTCTGGGACAGGCCCCGGCGGGACAGGGCGTCGTACAGGCTGCGTCGCATGGGGGCCGGTCCGCAGAACCAGACCTTGGCCGACGCCATGTCAGCCTGATCGGCGATGGCCTCGGGTGTCAGGCGGCTGCCTTCGGAGGACACGCACAGATGCAACGTTACACCGGGGTGGGCCGCGACGGCGGCACGCACGCGGTCAAGCTGCGGGGCCTCTGCCTCGCTGCGGACAGCCCAGAACAGATGGATCTCGGTTTTGTCCTCTGGAGTCAAAGCCTCGGCCCAGGCCAGGAAGGGCGTGATGCCGATGCCGCCAGCGATCCAGACTTCGGTGCCAGATTTCCCAGTGCGGCGGGTAAAGCGGCCAAAGGGCCCCTGAACCCGGGCGGTTGTCCCGGCTTTCAGATCCCGCCCAAGGCGGTGCGTGTAGTCACCCAATGCCTTGACCGTAATCTGCAGTGATCCGTCGGCATGCGCCGGTGCAGACAGCGAATAGGGATGCGGCTCGGTCAGACCCGTCTGGCCAAAGGAAAAGATCGCGAACTGGCCCGGAGCCGGTTTGATCCCACGCCCCTCGGGGGCAAGCGTGATCTCGGTCGCGCCGCCGGTGGCACGGACAGAGGACACGGCATATCGACGGGCACGCCGGGCGGATTCGGGCAGCAGGGTATAGGCATAGGCCGCCAGACCCAGCACACAGAACGCCGCAAGATACAGGCCCAGCGTGTCGCCGAAGTTCGAAAACGGTTTGAGTTCAAGCAGGTAATGCAAGGCGCCCGCGACAAAGAACCCACCCATCAGGCGGTGTGTCCATTTCCACAGGTGATAGGGAATGAAGGTGGCAATCGAGATCACGCACAGGATCAGGATGCCATACAAGGAAATCTCGCCCAGCGTCTCGCCCAGTTCGACCAGCGCGGTGTCAGCGCCAAGGCTGGCCATGTCGGCATCGATGGTGTCGTGCAGCAGGATCGCGCCAAGCGCCAGGATGCCGGACCATTTGTGCAGGACGTAGACCCGGTCGAGACCGCCAAAAAGGGGCTCGACCAGCGGCAGGCGCGTCGCCATCAGCTGTGCCCAGGCCATCAGGATCAGGGCAGCCGACCCCAGGAACTGTGAAAAAAGTGCGATCGGGTCCTTGATATTGGGCAATCCCGCAAACAGCACGGCACAGACCAGAACGCTCGCGCCCAACACAGCGAGACCAAGTTTACTCATACCGATGACCCTCGTGCCAAATTCCCCGCGCGCAACAGGATTTCCGTCGCGTCACGGTGTCTATAGCCAATGCCGACAAGGCCAACAACCGCGGCTATTCCAGACAAACCCCAGCCTGTTCCAGGGCGTGTTCAGCGCGCAGGGGCGAGGTCGCGGACAGCGTGCCAGCCCTGTTCACGACCACCGAATACCCCCGGCGTCGGCCTGCCAGCGCCGTCTTGAGTACGCAATAACAAAAATCCAGACCGACGATCCGCAGCGTGCCAACATCCAGCCTTTCAAGCAGCGCATCCAGTGCGCCGGTTTCAAAGGCGTCCTGCACCCGTTTGATCAGGACGTGGTCGGCGGCACCCCGAAACGGGCCCGCGATCTCGGTCCCGTCGGTGCCTGCAACGGCCTGCCCTTTCATCGTCAGCCGCGCAATGAGCTTGGTCGAAGGGATCGACCATTCCTGACGCACGGCGATGATGGGCTGCCCTTGGGCGCGGGCTTGGTCAAGCTCTGTCCTGATTGCCTTGGCAACATTGTCTTTGTCCTGCTCCGCATAAGGCCCCTGGTCCCAGAACACGGTCTGCAGATCGACCAGCAACAGGGCGGTTCCCGACCGTCGCCCGATAGGCCGACCTGTGCTGACCGCCCCAATGCGCCAGACGCCTTGCGCCAACCAGATCATGCCGCCCAGCACCACCAGGCCAACCACGACGGCGACTGTCATGTCCGATCTCCGGCCAGCGCATTCAATTTCTGCGTGACGTCCATGACAACCCGAAGAGCGGTCTCTACCTCCTGATCGTCAAGTTCAGAGCCGATGGTTTGGATCAGGGCCAGTTCACGCGTGATGATCGCTTGGATCATGGTGCGTCCCTGATCCGTCAGCGCCAGCAACCGGGACCGCTTGTGCCGTGGGTTCGGACGTTGTTCGGTCAGACCGGCACCGAGGGTCTCGTTGACCATAAGCTGCACGTACTGCCGCTGGATCTGCAACCGCGCCGCAAGATCTGGGACCGTCTGATCCCCATGCTTGTGCAACATTTCCAGAATGGCCCGCATCCTGACCGTCAGACCCGTGCCCTGCAGCCCGGCCTCGACACTGGTTTCTGCCGCCTGCATCAGCGGGCGGGACATCCAGATCAATTGATATAGCGACTCGATGCTCATAACGACAATATACACGTCATCATGACAAGTGCAATGTCATTTTGAGGAATCGCCTCGGCCCGCCAGATTTTTTGGGCCTGTCCCACATTCGTACGACAAACCGAGACAGCAAAATCCGACAGACTTCTACGCAGATCACACAAGCGGAGAAGACATATGCCCAAATTGACCAACATGATCCTGAGCGTAGCCCTGGTGACCGCAGGAACCGCGGGGGCCGACCCTTACTTTTATCACCCCGACCCGATGCCCGAGGCCTTTCTCGTGGCACTTAAACCGACCGGCACCGGTGCCATTCATCCCGGTTGGGTTCTGTCCTATCAAAACACGCTGACCGGACCCGAGGTTCCGGACGTCGAGGTACAAAGTCGCACCGTCACGCTGGTCAGTGACACCGGAGAGACGACCGAACATCTTGTCAGCTGGGAAATCACCCGGACCAGCAACACCTCTTGCCCTGACACGGGCAAGGACACCTGCCCGGACAGGCTGCGCCTGTTGTCCTTTCCGCAGGGATTTGCGGCGTGGCCCTACCAGGCTTGGGTCGACGAAGGCGATCATATGAGGGTCCTCATTGTTCCGGCCCCGGTCAGCTGAGCCGTTGCCCTACCCCGGCGCCGACCCGTAACCTGTGACAAGAGGAGGCCAGACATGATCGATCCGACACCCGTGGAACCGGCCCTATCGTCCGGGTCGCCAGAGGCCTGCCGCGAGATTGCGAGGGTCATCCACACCGAAACGCTCGCCTTTCAGAACGAGGATTACGACGCCTGGAAAGTTCACTGGACACAGGATGACCGGACCCGTGACATCTTTATTTCCTCGATCGCGGGACTGAGCGTCATCAGCGGATGGGCGGCAATCTCGGGTCACATGAAACGCGTGTTTGAAACGGGGTTGAGCGACAGGCTGATCGAGTTCCGACAGCAAAACATGCAGATCAGCGTGTCCGGCGATGTGGCCTGGGTCGTCTTCGAAACGCATTCGGTGTTCGAAAGTGGTATCACCAGCCTCAGCTTTGACACCCGGATCCTGGAACGGGACGACGGACAGTGGCGGTTCGTCTACGCATCCTTTGTGCTTCGGCAGGACACCCAACCCGAGGGGTTGTCCGTGGGCCTCGATGACACCGGCCGGATCGTCCAATCCAGTCCGGCCGCCCTTGATGCCCTGAAGGATCACCCGATCCTGACGGTGTCGCACGGGCGCGTGCGCGCGCATCGGCGGGACTGGGACAGGACGTTGCAGGCCGCGCTTGAAAAGGCCGGGCACCATCACGGGTTCTTTGAGACCCACAAGTTCACGCGCGACACCCGCGGAACCGCCGACTATCCGGTGATCCTGGGTCAGACCGACGAAGGCGGCGTGGCCGTTGCCCACCTGTCGATCCGCGACTGCATGACCTTCATCCGCATCGACGCGGACCAGGTTCTTGAAAGCCGTCTCGGCTTTGCACAGACCGTGTTCGGCATTTCCGATGGCCAGATCAACGTGGCCCGCCAGATCGCACTGGGCAAAAGCCTGAAACAGGCCGCCGATGTTCTTGGGATCAGCGCAAACACGGCACGCACCCACCTGACCCGCCTGTTCGAAAAGACAGGTGTCAGCACGCAGGCGGCCCTTGTGCGACTGTTGCTGAGCGTCGGCTGACCCGATCCACCTGGACACAAAAAAGGGGAGCCCGAAGGCTCCCCATCTGACCTTACCGGGATAAGGGCTCGGGTTGGTCAGACAACCGGTGTGTCTTCGCCCGGGCGCTTGCCCAGGATGATCATGCCCAACAGGTCATCGTCGGTGACGTCCTTGACGTCGACGGTGCCCACCAGCTTGCCGTTCTTCATGACGCTCGCGCGGTCACACAGCTCCATGACATCGTGGATGTCGTGGCTGATCAGGAAGATGCCGATGCCTTCGGCCTTGAGCTGCTGGATCAACTCGCTGACCATCTGGGTTTCGTGTGGACCCAGCGCGGCGGTCGGTTCGTCCATGATCAGGATCTTGGCGTTGAAATAGACCGCGCGGGCAATCGCCACCGACTGGCGCTGACCACCCGACAGGGCCGAAACCGGCTCTGCGAACTTTTTGAAGTTCGGGTTCAGGCGGCCCATGATCTTGCGCGCCTCAGCCTCCATGGCGTCGTCATCGACGGTGCCAAGCCCGGTGACCAGCTCGCGCCCCAGGAAAAGGTTCGAGGCCGCATCAAGGTTATCTGCCAACGCAAGCGTCTGATAGATCGTCTCGATGTTGTAAGACCGCGCGTCCCGCGGGTTGTTGATCGTGGCCTTTTCGCCATTGATGTAGATCTCGCCCCCATCCGCGGCATAGGCACCCGACAGGATCTTGATCAGCGTCGACTTGCCCGCCCCGTTGTGGCCCAGAAGGCCCACAACCTCGCCGGGATACAGATCGACCGAGACGTGGTCCACCGCGCGGATCCCGCCGAACGAGATGTGGATGTCGCGCATATCAACGAGAGGTGTTTTCTTGTCCATTGGAAGTCCCCCTTAGATGCCGGCGCGGCGGCGATAGACGATGTCGACCCAGACCGCAAAGACCAGAACGAAACCGACGACGATGTTCTGCAGCGGCGCGTCCACACCGACCGAGGCCATGCCCGACTGCAGCGACTGCATGATCAGCGCCCCGATCACAGCGCCATAGATGGTTCCGAAACCACCCGACAGGGCTGTGCCGCCGATCACCGCCGCCGCGATCACGCGCAGCTCATCGAGCGTGCCCAGACCCACATCCACCGCATTCAGACGGGCCGAGGCGATGATCGAGGCGATGCCGGTCAGCGCGCCCATCAGGGCAAAGACCTTGACCGTCAGCATGCGGGTGTTGATGCCCGACAGCTCGGCGGCCTCGGGGTTGCCGCCCGTGGCGTAGATATACCGGCCAAAGCGGGTGCGCTGGGCGACGATGGTCATGCCAACGGTGACGACCAGCAGGATCAGAACCGGGATGGCAACACCGTGGTACCAGACCAGACCATCCGTCAGTTCGATGCCTTCGGCTGCCGCGATTCGGCGCATCGCGCCTTTGGGAATCGGATAGCTGTTCATGATCCAGACGAAGCACAGGATCAGGCCAGCGGCGATCACCATCAGGGCGGCTTCGGCCCAGACAGGCTTGATGGCGAAGCCATGCGCCGATTTGCGGCGACGGCTGAGCAGCATCAGACCAACGGCAGCGACGGCGGCAAAGACCCCGAAGGCCCAGCTGAGTGTTTCACCCAGGGTGCCCTCGGCACCACCACCCAGCAGGCGGAAGGTCGGATCCAGCGGGGCCTGTGTCTGGCCCTGCGTGACCCACCACATGGCACCGCGATAGATAAGGAACCCGCCCAGCGTGACGATGAATGCGGGAACCGTCAGATACCCGATGATCCACCCCTGGAATGCGCCCAGAATGGCGCCCATCAGGATGGCCGCGACAGCTGCGATGATCCAGATCATACCGTGACCCAAGCCCAGGACGTCCGGCAGAACCTGAACCTGCAGGGCGGCAACCGTCATGCCGATGAACCCCAGCATCGAGCCCACAGACAGGTCGATGTTGCGCGTCACGATCACAAAGACCATTCCGGTGGCCATGACGGCGACCGATGCGGTCTGGACGCTGACGTTGAAGAAGTTGCGCGGCGAAAGAAATCGTCCGCCCGTGAAGTAACCAAAAACGACCCAGATCACGACCAGCGCGCCAATCATGCCAAGTAGGCGTGCGTCGATCCCCAGTTTGTCGATCAGGTTTTTTGCCTGGTTCTGCATAGTACAAGACCCCCTTCCGGTCTCGGGATTTTCGATAAAAAAAGGCTCCCCCGGGCGGCTTAACCTGCCACACCAAGCACAGATTTATCACATTTTTCGGGGAAGCTTTGGGTGTTCCCCGGCCGCACACAGCCGGGGAACTGTCTTGAGACGTCAGATTACTGGCAAACGGCCAGGGTCGAGCCGGCGCAAAGCGCGTCTTTCTCGATCCAGCCTGCGTCCAGAACAACGCTCAGATTGTCGGCGGTCACCGGAACAGGCGCCAGGAACATCGACTGCAGCGTGGTGCCCGAGGGCGAGGTCCACTCGGCTGCGCCCATGACCTCTTCGCCTTTGGCCAGCTTCACGGCAATCTCGCCAGCTGCCGCGCCCAGTGCACGTGCGTCCTTCCAGACCGAAACGGTCTGAGTGCCGGTTGCAACACGGTTCAGAGCGGCGTGGTCACCGTCCTGACCCGAAACCGGGATGCCTTCCATGCCCTGTGCGGTCAGAGCAGCCACAACGCCACCGGCGGTGCCGTCGTTCGAGGCCACAACCGCGTCAACATTGTTGTCCACGGCGGTCAGGATCTGCTCCATGTTGCGCTGTGCGTTCGCAGGAACCCAGCCATCGGTGTAGGCTTCGCCAACGATGGTGATGTCACCAGCGTCGATTGCCGCCTGCAGAACCTCTTGCTGACCACCACGCAGGAAGTCTGCGTTCGGGTCGGTCGGCGAACCCTTGATCATGACGTAGTTGCCCTTGGGCTGCGCGGCCAGAACGGCGCGGGCCTGCATGCGGCCAACTTCGACGTTGTCGAAGGTCAGGTAGAAGGCGCGGGCGTCTTCGATCAGGCGGTCATAAGCGATGACAGGGATGTCTTCGTCCGCAGCGGCCTGAACCGCCGGACCAACAGCCGAAGCGTCCTGAGCCAGGATGATCAGAGCGTTTGCGCCCTGGGCGATCAGCGACTCGATGTCGGCCAGCTGTTTGGCCGAGGACGACTGCGCGTCAGCCGAGATGTAGCTTGCACCGGCTGCTTCCAGTGCGCTCTTGATCGCGGCTTCGTCAGTTTTCCAGCGCTCTTCCTGGAAGTTCGACCAGCTCACACCAACGGTGACCGAGTGCCCACCCGCAAATGCGGCACCCGCAAAGGTCAAGGTTGCCGCTGCCGCGGCGATAAACTTCTTCATGGTTTCCTCCCATATGTGCGGCGCCCACACCTATTACAAACCCTTGTGCGGGCGCTAACATCTGCACTCTGGCAGAATTAAATTTGAAAATCAAATTAATTATTTGATGATGCTGGGATGCATCATGCGCCTGACCTTGAATCATTTGATTTGACGTCCAAAATAATTTATCAAGGCCCCCCACAGGGGGATCAAATTGTCGGCATCACGCGATCAACGCAGCGGCAGCAAGCGCAAGATTCTGGCTGCAATTCGGGCGGCTGGGCGAATCGCGCGCATCGATGTGGCCAAGGCCACCGGCATCAGTCAGGCAACTGTCACGACAATCACCGCCGAGATGCTGTCGGCCGGTCTGATTCACGAAGTCGCCTCGGATGACGGGGATCGCGGGGCCCGTCGGGGACGCCCCAGGGTCGATCTTGCCCTGCGTGGCGAGGCCCGGACGGTCGTCGGTGTGAAAATCGCCCATCAATCCCTGTCTATCGCGATCCTCGATTTCAGCGGGGATGTCATCGGCGAACATTCCGCCCCTCTGGCCGCAGCCGTGCAGTCCACCCATGATCTTGCCGCGCAACTGCGGACGCAAATTTCCATCGCCGCCGAAAAGGCCGGGATGACGATGGACCAGATTTCAGCTGTTGGCGTCGGTCTGGCGGGCATCGTCGACGCGACGCGCGGCTTCGTCCACTGGTCGCCCTCGCTGACCGAACGCAACCAGCCTTTCCGCGACATCGCGCAAGAGGCGCTGGGCTGCCCCGTCTTTGTCGACAACGACGCCAACCTTGTTGCGATGGCCGAACTGATGTTCGGTCACGGCAAGAACGTTCAGGATTTCATAGTCGTCACGATCGAAAGTGGCGTCGGCATGGGGATTGTCCTTGGCGGCGAGCTGTACCGTGGCACGCGGGGATGCGGCGCAGAATTCGGGCACACCAAGGTTCAGCTGGACGGCGCGCTGTGCCGTTGCGGGCAACGCGGCTGCCTCGAGGCCTATGTCGCCGACTATGCGCTGCTGCGCGAGGCAGACGTGGTCCAGAACAGCAAGCAAAGCTCGGCCCGGCAGATTGCCGTCCTTCTGAAAGCCGCGCGCGACGGCGATCAGACGGCGCAAAGCATCGTGAACCGCGCCGGGCGCATGTTTGCGATGGGTCTGGCCAACCTCGTGAACATCTTTGACCCGCAGCAGATCATCCTGGCGGGGGAACGGGTGCAATTCGACCACCTTTACGCGGACGGGGTCATGGCTTCGATCCGTCAGCAGATTGTCCAGATCGACCTGCCTCCGCCCGAGATCGTGATCCACAAATGGGGTGACCTGATGTGGGCCCGCGGCGCGGGCGCCTTTGCGATCCAAGGTGTGTCTGACATGGCCCTCAAGGACCTCGGAGAACATGCGTCTTAAAGTTTTTATGCTGGCCATGCTGGCCGGATCGGCGCAGGCCGAGGTCTCTTTTGCGCCGGTCGATGTGCCCGTGCACAGCTATGACGGGGGCTGGACGCACTATGTTGGCGGCGGCCTTGCCGTCTTTGACTGTGACGGCGACCACCTGCCCGAACTTTACGCAGCTGGGGGCGAAAATCCCGGCACCCTGCTGCGCAACCGTTCGGAGCGCGGCGGAGCGCTGGTCTTTGAGGCGGACACGCCGAAAGCCTTGCAGGTCACCGGGCTGACCGGAGCCTATCCGCTGGACATCGACGGTGACGGGCAAAGCGACCTGATCCTGCTGTCGGAACAGCAAAACCAGATCCTGCGCGGCGGGCCGGACTGTTCCTTTGCTGCGTTCGAGGGGCTGGCGTTTGTCGACACGGGCCGTTGGACCACCGCCTTTTCCGCGACCTGGATCGGCGAGGATACCTTGCCGACGCTGGCCTTTGGCAACTACGTCGACCGCGACGATCCGAACGGCCCGTTCGAGGCCTGCGACGTGAACCATCTGTATCGCCCATCGGGTGCATCTTATGGCCCTGCGCAGGTTCTGGAGCCAGGGTTTTGCGCCCTGTCGATCCTGTTTTCGGATTGGTCCCGCACCGGGCGACCCGATCTGCGGGTCAGCAACGACCGACACTACTATGTGAAAGGCGGGGCCGAGCAGCTTTGGACGGTCTCGCCGGACCTGCGTCTGTTGACCGGCGATGACGGCTGGATCGCGCACGAACTGTGGGGCATGGGCATCGCCAGCCGCGATGTGACCGGCGATGGTCGGCCCGAGGTCTATCTGTCCTCGATGGGCGACCAGCGCCTGCAGGTTCTGGCGGACAACGGTCGCCCCGAATGGACTGACGCGCCTTATGACTGGGGCACCACGGCCCATCGCCCGCATGTGGGCGAAGACGGCCGCCCCTCGACCGGGTGGCACACGGCCTTTGGCGATGTGCAGAACGATGGGCTGGACGATATTTTCGTGTCGAAAGGCAATGTCGAGCAGATGCCCGGCTTGGCGATGCAGGACCCGAATTCCCTGCTGCTGGCCGTTGGCCCGCAGCAATGGGAAGAGGTGGCAGGCCCCGCAGGCGTGGCCAGTTTTCACCGCGGGCGCGGCGCGGCCTTGGCCGATCTGAACATGGACGGGCGGCTGGACCTTGCGGTTTTGAACCGCCGCGCACCTTTGGAGGTCTGGCAGAACACCTCGGCCGCAACGGGCGCATTCGTGTCCCTGCGGCTGCAGCAGGACGGCCCGAACCGCGACGCGATCGGGGCCTGGATCGAAGTTGACATCGACGGTCGCGTGGTCGCGCGCGAGGTCACGATCGGCGGGGGTCACGCGGGTGGCATACTCGGCGCCGAACATTTCGGACTGGGCGAGGTCACTGATCTGCGGGTGCGGGTGATCTGGCCCGATGGCGCCGCCAGTGACTGGCAGGACATCCCCGCCGACGCGCACCTGATGCTGAAAAGCACGGGCCGGTCGCTGGAGGTTTTGCCCTACTGAGGCACCGGCAATCCGCTGGGCACCGTGTCCGGCACGCCCAACCGGCCAGCGATCGAGGCCGGATCGGTCAGGCTGCCCAGAAAGGCAAGGATCGCGGCGACCTCGGCATCGGACAGCGAAATTGGGGCCAGTTGGTTGGCCTCGGCAATCGCGGCAACCTCGCGCGGGTCGCGCATGATCCGCAGATCATCCACCGGCAGGTCCGGCAGGCGCGCCTGATCCAGCGAATAGCTGTTCAGCGCGGCAATCGGGTCAAGGTGATGTCGCACGACATCTTCCAGCGAGGCATAGGCCCCCGCATGGCCATAAGGCGCGGTTTCGGTCACGTTGCGCAGCGAGGGCGTGCGAAAGGCATAGGCATCCTCGGCCCGCCCGGTCACCCGCATCCGGCCCGTATCGCGGGCATGGCGTTCAAAGCGTGCCGCTTTGCCCGGCCCGATCTGCGGCATGGCGATGGCGTGGAAATCATGGTCGGTCTGGAACCAGCCGCTGTGACAGGTGGCGCAACCGGCCTTGCCGTAGAACAGGTTCGCCCCATCCAGGGCCGCACCCGTCAAAGGCTCTTCGCCGCGCAGGTGCCGGTCAAAGGGGCTGTTGTCGGCCTGCCATTCAAAGGCCATGAAGGCCGCCAGCGCGTCCGAGATATCGGTGAACTGCGCCGGCGCGCCTCCAGTCACTTTCTCGAACCCCTGCGCGTATTCCGGGATCGCCCTCACCCGCGCGGAAATCAGCGCCCAGGCACCGTCTTCGCCGGTCAGAAAGCCCTGCCGCACGGCCTGCGAAATCTCGTTTTCTGAGTAATGCCCCGCCATCTCGTCGCCCGATAGAACCGGGAACATCGATTGGGCCGACAGGACGCCGGAAAACCCGTGCACCATCTCCTGGCCCAGGGGCGTGCGGATGCCGTCGGGTTCGTCCGGCTTGGCCTCGAGCCGACCGTCGTGGAACATCGAGGCGAACTCGGCCGCACCAAGGTTGAACACCGCGGGCGCGTTGCGGGGAATGCGTTGTTCGGGCGGATTGTCCGGGTCCGCGACCCGCGCCGTGCCCAACCCGATGCCGCCATCGCCAATGCCCAGCGACAGCCCGTCCGAGGTGCCAAATTTCGGGTGGTGGCAGGTCGCGCAGGCGACTTCCTTGTTGCCGCTCAGGATCGGATCATAAAACAGCAACCATCCCATCTCGACCAGCGCCGGATCCTGTGCGGGAAACACCGGGGGCGTGTCCGGCATCTGGCCCGCCACTGCCGGCAAAGCCGTCAGCAGGGAAAGCACGGCCACCCGTTTCATGGAAGCGGCCCGATTTCGATCTCGGTGCGTTGGAAGTAGGGCTGATCCGGGGTGCAGATCACCGAAGGAAAGCCGGGCTCGTTCACCGCATTCGGAAAGCCCTGCGCCTCCAGGCAGATCCCGGTGCCCGGCGTGTGGCTTTGACCCGGCAGGGCCCCGGGCGCAATGCCAAGACCGCCGCCGTCGTAAAGCTGAAGACCGGGTTGGTCGCTCCAGAGCCGCAGGTGCATGTCGGTGCCTGTAAGCTCGGCCACGGGCCGACCGCCGCCGGTGTTCACCACCATGTTGTGGTCAAAGCCCTGCCCTTGCGGATCTGCCGCCGACAGGCGGAGCGGGCTAAGGAAATCGAACTGCGTGCCCTTGACCGGGGCGATCTCTCCGGTCGGGCAGCCGGTCTTGTCGCGAGGCGTGTAGCTGTCGGCGTCCAGACGCAGCACGTGGTCCCGCGCGCTGCCCGTGCCGTTCAGGTTGAAATAGAGATGTTGCGCCAGATTGATCGGCGTCGGCCGGTCAGGCTGCGCTACCATTTCCCATATCAGGCGGCGGCCCGTCAGTTTGATGTAAACCTCGACATCCACGGCACCGGGATAGCCCTGATCCATGTCGGGTGAATGCAGCGAAAACCGCACCCCGCGGGATCCATCCGGATCGGCCCGCCACAACCTGCGGCCAAACCCGACGGGACCGCCGTGCAGGTGATGAGGTGCGGCCGTGATCGGCAGCGTGTATTCCCGGCCTGACAGGCAGAAGCGGCCATTGCGAATACGGTTGGCCACCCGGCCCACCACCGCACCAAAGTAGTTCCTGTTTTCCAGGTAACTTTCGAAGTTTTCATACCCCAGAGTCACCGACCGCCCGGCCACCTGCCAGTCCTGAACAATGCAGCCGAGAGACAAGAGGGTGACGGATACGTCGCCCTCGGTCAGGGTGTGGCTTTGAATCTGGCTGGCCGTCGTCGGCATCCCGTCGGGCATCAGGTCACACGAAGCGGTTGATGTAGTTTTCCAGGATCTCCTGGCGGCCCGAGCGCGGCTGCGGGTTCACATCTTCGGCGATCACGCGCGCCTGGATCGTGTCAAAGTCGCTGTCCAGCATCGCTTGCGCCTCGGGTGTGTCCCATCCGGCGTAACGCTCTTTCAGCGCATCTTCCAGACCGCCGTCTTCCAGCATCGCGGCTGCGGCTTTCAGTCCGCGGGCACAGACGTCCATGCCACCCACATGCGCGGCGATCAGATCTTCGGCGTCAAGCGACTGGCGGCGGATCTTGGCGTCGAAGTTGGTGCCGCCCTGCGTAAAGCCACCGTCCTTCAGAATATGATAGTAGCACAGCGCCACCTCGGGCACGTTGTTGGGGAACTGGTCGGTGTCCCAGCCAGACTGATAGTCGTTGCGGTTCATGTCGATCGACCCCAGCACGCCCAGCGCCGCCGCCGTCGCGATTTCATGCTCAAACGAGTGACCGGCCAGGATGGCATGCCCCTGTTCGAGGTTCAGCTTGACCTCATTTTCCAGCCCGTACTTCTGCAGGAAACCGTAACAGGTTGCGGCGTCATAGTCGTACTGGTGCTTCGAGGGTTCCTGCGGCTTCGGTTCCACCAGGATCTGACCCTTGAAGCCGATCTTGTGCTTGTACTCGACAACCATGTTCAGGAAGCGGCCCATGTGGTCCAGTTCCGCGCCCATGTCGGTGTTGATCAGGGTTTCATAACCTTCACGGCCACCCCACAGAACATAGTTCTGGCCGCCCAGCTTCAGGGTCGCGTCCATGCAGCCCTTGACGGTTGCAGCGGCAAAGGCGAACACATCGGGATCGGGATTGGTCGAGGCACCCGACATCCAGCGGCGGTGGCTGAACATGTTGGCGGTGCCCCACAGCAGCTTGCGGCCGGTCGCTTCCTGCTTTTCGCCGAAGTAATCGACCATCTCGTTCAGGGTGCGCAGGTTCTCGGCAAAATTGCCCTGCTCGGGGCGCACGTCGGCATCGTGCCAGCAGTAGAAGGGCGCGTTCAGGATCTCGAACATCTCGAAGGCCACATCGGCCTTCATCTTGGCGCGGCCCATGTCGTCCTGCGGATGCCAGGGACGGATGAAGGTCTGACCCCCGAACGGGTCGCCGCCTTCCCAGGCGAACGAGTGCCAATAGGCGATGGCAAAGCGCAGGTGATCTTCCATGCGCTTGCCCATGACGACCTCGTCCGGGTTGTAGTGGTGAAAGGCCAGCGGGTTTGTGCTGTCGGGGCCTTCGTAGGTGACGGGCGCAATGCCTTCAAAAAATCCGGTGCTCATGGGAGGTCCTTCAATGCGGGGTAAGCGGCGCGCCAGTTCTGATAGGCGGCCTCATAGGCGTCCGTCAGGTCGGCGCGGGGGGCGACCGTGCGGGCAATCTGGGGTTTGGTCATGATCTCTTCGGGGTCGGCGCCGGTGGCAGCGCAGATCGCCAGACGGGCGGCACCCATCGCTGCGCCCAACTCACCCTTTGCGGGCAAGTCAATGGGCATGTTCAGGATCGTCGCGCACAGCTCGACCCAATAGGGGGACTGCGACCCGCCGCCGATGGCCAGCACGCGGTCGAGGTTCGCGCCCGTGGCCTTGAGCGCCTCAAGGCTGTCGCGCAGGGCAAAGCTGACGCCCTCCATCACCGCGCGGGTCAGATCGGCGGGGCCGTCGGCCACATCAAGGCGCAGCATCGCGCCGCGGATCTGGCTGTCGTTGTGCGGTGTCCGCTCACCCGAAAGATAGGGCAGGAACTGCACGCGGCCGGGGTCGCCAATGGTGTCTCCCAACTCGCCCGACAGGTCGGCGGGGCTGCGGCCCAGCTGCTTGGACAGCCAGTTCAGACTGTCGGTCGCGGCCAGGATCACACCCATCTGATACCAGCGGTTCGGCACCGCGTGACAAAAGGTGTGGACGGCAGTTTCCGGCATCGGCGCAAAGCCGTCCCGGGCGGCGAGCAGCACGCCCGAGGTCCCGAGCGAGACAAAGCCATCGCCGTCACGCAGCGCGCCGACGCCGCAGGCGGCAGCGGCATTGTCTCCGCCGCCACCGGCAACGACCACGGTGCCGCCAATGCCCCAGGCCCGAGCCAGCTCGGCCCGCAGATCGCCCGCTTTCTCAGAGCCCTCGACAAGGTCCGGCATCTGGTCGGCGCGCATATGGCCAGCCTGCAGCAGCTCGGGCGACCAGGCGCGCGCCTCGACGTCCAGCCATGTGGTGCCGGCGGCATCCGACATCTCGCCCACATGGGCGCCCGTCAGCCAGTAGATCAGATAGTCCTTGGGCAGCAGTACCTTGGCGGTCTTGGCAAAGACATCGGGCTCATTGGCCTCGACCCACAGCAGTTTCGGCGCGGTGAAACCGGGGAAGACGATGTTGCCCGAAAGGCTGCGGATATTGCCGATGGCGTCCAGCTGCGCGGCAAATTCATGGCTGCGGGTGTCGTTCCACAGGATGCAGGGGCGCAACACCTGATTGTCGGCATCCAGCAAGGTCGCGCCGTGCATGTGGCCCGACACGGCAATCCCCTGCAGGTCGCCGAAATTGGTCACCTCGTTGCGTAGATCGGCGATCACCGCTTCACAGGCGGCAATCCAATGGGCCGGGTCCTGTTCGGACCAACCCGCGTGCGGATGGTCGACGCTATAATGCGCCTCGGCCGAGGCCACGACCTCTCCGGTCTCTGTCACCAAAAGGCCGCGCAGGCCCGAGGTGCCCAGGTCTAGTCCTAAAAACATAACTCCTCCCAAGTTGGGCCAAGTTTCCGGCCTTTTAATTTAGTTGTCAAATTAAAAAAGGTGTTTTGCGCAAGAACCGGGTCGAGTTCGGGCCAAGGATTTGGAAACATGAGAAAAACAGTTCGGAGAATTTATGGTGTCGATCACATTTCATGCGATTCCCACGCGCTTTGCCGCTGCTGCATGGCGCGGTGAGGTGGATGCGAACGGAGGTACGCCAGAGCACTTTGTCTCGGACGGCGAAGGCGTGCCGTGCCGCCATTGCCTGCGGAACGTGCCTGCGGGAAAACCGGCGCTGGTGCTGGCCTTGCGACCGTTCGAGACGCTGCAGGCCTATGCCGAATGCGGTCCGGTTTTCCTGTGCGGCACGCCCTGCGAACGCGCTGTTTCAACGGGCGAATTGCCCGCAATCCTTGAAAGCCCAAGCTATATCACCCGTGGCTACAGCATGGACGAGCGCATCGTCTACGGCACCGGCGGGGTCACTCCGACCAACCAGATCGTCGCGCGGGCCGAGGCGTTGCTCAAGGATCCGGGGATCGCCTTTGTCGACGTCCGTTCGGCGGCGAACAACTGCTTTCAGTGCCGAATCGAGCGCGCGTGATGCGATGTCGCGAATCGACTAGTCGCGCCATGGGGCGCCCGCTAGGGTCGCGGCATGACCCAAACCGATGTTCTTGACAGCCGCTATTCCTGGATCCGCCTTTCCGTGACCCTGCTGATTGCCGTGATGGGCAATGTCGGTATGTGGGCCTTTATCGTGATCATGCCGGATGTCGAGGCTGAATTCGGCGTCTCGCGCGCCGAGGTTTCGGTGCCTTATGTGACCACGATGATAGGGTTTGCCACCGGGAACTTTGCCTTTGGGCGCGTGGTCGACCGGTTCGGCGTCACGCTGGCGCTGTTTGCCGCCTCGGTCCTGATGGTGGTCGGGTATCTGCTGGCGGCGATCAGTCCGACGCTGTGGCTGTTGACGATTGTGCAACTTGCCATCGGCTTTGGCACGGCCGTGTTCTTTGGACCGCTGATTGCCGATATCTCACAATGGTTTCAGAGATTTCGCGGAATTGCCGTCGCGGTTGCGGCCTCGGGCAACTACATCTCGGGCGCGGTCTGGCCGGTGACGATGGACTGGCTGGCAGGCGACGAAAGCTGGCGCTGGATGTACACGGCCCTGGCCATCCTGACGATTGTGATCGTGATGCCCATGGCGCTGACGCTGCGCCGCCGCGTTCCAGCGGCCGCGATGCAAAAGGCCGAAGGCGCGCAGGCACAAAGGGCGCGGGACACCGGGTTTTCACCACGGCAATTGCAGTACCTGCTGGGGCTGGCAGGCATTGGCTGTTGCGTCGCGATGTCGATGCCGCAGGTGCATATCGTGTCGCTCTGCGTCGACCTTGGGTTCGGGGCCGCCGTCGGGGCCGAGATGTTGTCACTGATGCTGCTGGGCGGGGTTGTGTCGCGACTGGTCTCGGGCGCGCTGGCGGACCGGCTGGGCGGGGTACGGACGCTGTTGATCGGATCAACGCTGCAGGCGATTGCCCTGTTCCTGTACCTGCCGGCGGGCGGATTGGTCTCGCTTTACGTGGTCAGCCTTGTCTTCGGGCTGAGCCAGGGCGGGATCGTGCCCAGCTATGCGGTGATCGTGCGGGAATACATGCCCGCAAAAGAGGCCGGGGCCCGGGTGGGGTTCGTGATGATGATGACGATCCTCGGCATGGCGTTGGGCGGGTGGCTGTCAGGCTGGATCTATGAGCTGACGGGCAGCTATCAGTGGGCCTTTGTCAACGGGATCGTCTGGAACGGGCTGAACATCGCGATCATGGTGATGATCCTGATGCGCGCCTCGCGCGGAGGGGCGCGCCCGGTTCCGGCCTGAGGCAGATTGGATGCGCCTTGCGGCGCATGCAGAATATCTCGGTGTCGGCCTTTGGCCGCCGCCTCGGGGTTTTGCCTCCGGCGGGCGTATTTTTGGAAAGATGAAAAGGCGGGGAGGTCCTAGTCCTGCGGGGTCGCGAGGTCCTTGAGGTCGTAGAGGATCTGCAACGCCTCGCGCGGGGTCAGGCTGTCGGGGTGGATTTCCGACAGGCGGGTTTCGAGTTCGCTGGGTCCTTGCGGCTTGGCCGTTTGCGGCGGAGGGGCGGCGGCAAAAAGGGGCAGGTCGTCGATCAGTGCCTTGGGCGCGCTTTGCTGGCGGTCACCTTCTTCGAGGGCCTGAAGGACGGTGCGGGCGCGGGTGATGACAGTTTTTGGCAGGCCTGCAAGCTGCGCGACCTGGACGCCGTAGCTGCGGTCGGCAGCACCTGACTGAACCTCGTGCAAGAAGATCACTTCGCCTTCGTATTCGCGCACGGCGACGGTGGCGTTGGTCACACCGTCGAGCTTGCCCGCCAGCTGGGTGAGTTCGTGGTAGTGGGTGGCAAAGAGGCCGCGCACGCGGTTTGTGGCCTGCAAGTGTTCGAGCGTCGCCCAGGCGATCGACAGCCCGTCCCAGGTGGCGGTGCCACGGCCGATTTCGTCCAGGATCACCAGCGCGCGGTCGTCGGCCTGATTGAGGATGGCGGCGGTTTCGACCATCTCGACCATAAAGGTCGAGCGGCCCCTTGCCAGATCGTCTGACGCGCCAACGCGGCTGAAGATCTGGCTGACAAGGCCGATATGCGCACTTTGGGCGGGGACATAGCTGCCGGTTTGTGCAAGCAGCGCGATCAGGGCGTTCTGGCGCAGGTAGGTTGATTTACCGGCCATGTTGGGGCCCGTCAGCAATTGCAGCGCGGCGCTGTTGTTTTCGGCGGTGAGGGTGCAGTCGTTGGCCACAAAGGGCGCGCCCTGCGCCGTCAGTGCGGCCTCGACCACGGGGTGACGGCCGCCTTTGACATCAAATGTGCGGCTATCGTCGACCTGCGGCTTGCACCAGCGTTTGTCGATGGCGAGGTCCGCGAGGGCGGCGGCGAGGTCAAATTCGGCGAGCGCGAGGGCGGTGTCCGACAGCTGCGGCGCGCAGGCGAGGATGGCGGCAGAGAGCTCGCCAAAGATGCGCTTTTCGATCTCGAGCGCCTGACCACCGGCGTTCAGGATCTTGGTTTCCAGCTCGCTGAGTTCGACGGTGGTGAAGCGGACCTGATTGGCGGTGGTCTGGCGGTGGATGAACCGGTCGCTGAGCGCCAGCATCTTGTCGGCATGGGTGGCCGTGGTTTCGATGAAATAACCAAGGACGTTGTTGTGCTTGATCTTCAGGCTCTGGATGCCGGTTTCGGCCGCATAATCGCGTTGCAGGCCTGCAATCACGCCACGGCCTTCGTCGCGCAGTGTGCGGGCCTCGTCCAGCGGGGCGTCATAGCCGGTTGCGACAAAACCTCCGTCGCGGGTCAGAAGCGGGGGCTCGGCGATCAGGGCGCTGTCGAGCAGGTCGAGCAGGTCGCCGTGGCCCTGAAGGGCTGCGGCGGACTGGGTCAGCACCTCGGGAAGGTCGTCGGACAGCATGGTCGAAAGCGACTCGGCCTGCGTCAGTGCGTTGCGGATGGCGGCCAGATCGCGGGGGCCACCACGGTCGAGCGCAATGCGGGACAGGGCGCGGTCCATGTCGGGGACGCGACGCAGGGCTTCGCGCAGCGGCACGGTATCGGTCTCGACCGACCAGGTGACGGCATCAAGGCGGGCGTGGATGGTGGGCAGATCACGAGAGGGGCTGGAGAGGCGGCGTTCCAACAGGCGGCCCCCGGCGGCGGTAACTGTGCGGTCCATGACCGACAGCAACGTGCCAGATCGGCCGCCTTGCAGGCTGTGGGTCAGTTCAAGGTTCCGCCGTGTCGCCGCGTCGATCTGCAAAAGGCGCGAGGCCTGATCCTGTCGGGGCGGCTGCAAGAGCGGCAAGCGGCCTTTCTGGGTGATGTCGAGGTAATCGACCAAGGCCCCCATCGCAGAGAGTTCGGGACGCGAGAACTGGCCAAAGGCGTCGAGCGTCTGGACGCCGAACAGGCTGCACAGGCGTCCCTGCGCAGCGGTACTGTCAAAAGAGGCACGGCCCAGCGGCGTGACCGGAACACCAAGGTCCGAGGTCACCTCGCGCAGGGTTTCTTCGGTTTCTTCGGTGGCCAGCATCTCGGACGGGGCCAGACGCGCCAGTTCCGGTCCAATGCGGCCACGTGCCAGTGTCATCACGTGAAAGGCGCCGGTCGAAATATCGGCCCAGGCGATCGCCCAGTCGTCGCGCACCTGCGCCACTGCCACCAGATAGTTGTGGCGGCGCGCTTCCAGCAGGCTGTCTTCGGTCAGGGTGCCGGGCGTCACCAGACGCACAACGTCGCGTTTGACCACGGCCTTGTAGCCGCGCTTTTTCGCCTCGGCCGGGCTTTCCATCTGTTCGCCCACGGCCACGCGGAACCCCTTGCGGATCAGCGTCAGCAGATAACCCTCGGCGGCGTGCACCGGGACACCGCACATGGGGATGTCTTCGCCCAGATGTTTGCCGCGCTTGGTCAGGGCGATATCCAGCGCCTCTGCCGCCGCAACGGCATCGTCGAAGAACAACTCGTAAAAGTCACCCATCCGATAGAACAACATGGCGTCGGGATACTGGCCTTTGATCTCTAGATACTGGGCCATCATCGGCGTGACGGTCGATTTCCCGGAACTGTTAGCGGTCAACTGTCTTTCCCCTGCGTTGCGGGCATGACATTAGAGTGGGTGCAAGGCGGGTAAAACACGAAATTCGACGACCCCGGAGGAACCGATGTCCAAAGTCAAAATCACGCGCGAAGAGGCGCTGGCCTTTCACCTGGAACCCACACCCGGCAAGTGGGAGGTTCAGGCCACGGTGCCGATGACCACGCAGCGCGATCTGTCGCTGGCCTATTCGCCCGGCGTCGCCGTGCCCTGCGAGGACATCGCCGAAAACCCCGAGGTCGCCTATGACTACACCAACAAGGGCAACCTTGTGGCCGTGATCTCGAACGGGACGGCTGTGCTGGGACTTGGCAACCTTGGCGCGCTGGGGTCGAAACCGGTGATGGAGGGCAAGTCGGTCCTGTTCAAACGTTTTGCCGACGTGAACTCGATCGACATCGAACTGGACACCGAGGACCCCGATGAGTTCTGCAAGGCCGTTCGGCTGATGGGACCCACGTTCGGGGGCATCAACCTCGAAGACATCAAGGCGCCCGAATGCTTCATCATCGAGCAGCGCCTGAAGGAAGAGATGGACATTCCGGTCTTTCACGACGACCAGCACGGCACCGCCGTGATCTGTGCGGCGGGTCTGATCAACGCGCTGCACATCTCGGGCAAAAAGATCGAGGACTGCAAGATCGTGCTGAACGGCGCGGGGGCCGCGGGGATCGCCTGCCTTGAGCTGGTCAAGGCCATGGGCGCCAAGCAAGACAACTGCATCATGTGTGACACCAAGGGTGTGATCTATCAGGGTCGGACCGAAGGCATGAACCAGTGGAAGTCGGCTCATGCCGCCGTGACCGAAGCCCGCACGCTTGAAGATGCGATGGTGGACGCCGATGTCTTTCTGGGCGTGTCGGCCAAGGGCGCCGTTACGCAGGACATGGTCAAGTCGATGGCCGACAACCCTGTCATCTTCGCTATGGCGAACCCCGATCCCGAGATCACCCCGGAAGAGGCGCATGAGGTGCGTGTCGATGCCATCGTGGCAACAGGCCGGTCGGACTATCCGAACCAGGTCAACAACGTACTGGGCTTCCCGTACCTGTTCCGTGGTGCGCTGGACATCCATGCCCGTGCGATCAACGACGAGATGAAGATCGCCTGCGCCCAGGCGCTGGCCGATCTGGCGAGGGAAGATGTTCCGGACGAGGTTGCGATGGCCTATGGCAAGAGCCTCAGCTTTGGCCGCGACTACATCATCCCCACGCCCTTTGACCCGCGCCTGATCCACCGGATCCCACCCGCGGTTGCCAAGGCAGGGATGGACACCGGCGTCGCACGTCGCCCGATCATCGACATGCCAAGCTACGAACATTCGCTGCAGACCCGGATGGACCCGACGGCCTCGATCCTGCGCGGCATCAACAACCGGGCGCGTGCCGCCCAGGCCCGCATGATCTTTGCCGAGGGCGACGACCCGCGCGTACTT
The DNA here is from genome assembly GCA_030424865.1 of Alphaproteobacteria bacterium. Lineage (GTDB taxonomy): Bacteria > Pseudomonadota > Alphaproteobacteria > Rhodobacterales > Rhodobacteraceae > JAKVCP01. The sequence goes on from JAUHVR010000012.1 coordinate 23,252, forward strand.
CGCGCGGCGGTGATGTACCAGCGCTCGGGGTACGGAAAGGCACTTGTGGTCGGGCGCGAAGACGACGTGCGCGCAAAGCTGGCGGCAGCGGGCATGGAAGATGCCGTGCGCGAGCTTGAGGTCGTGAACGCGGCCAACACGCGGCACCTGCAGACCTACAAGGATTTCCTGTACGAGCGTCTGCAACGCAAGGGCTTTGATTCGCAGGACATCCACCGCCTGGCCGCTCGGGACCGGCACGTCTTTGCCTCGCTCATGCTGGCACACGGGCATGGCGACGGTCTGATTACCGGCGCGACGCGCAAATCGGCCCATGTTCTGGGGTTGATCAACCACGTCTTTGACGCCGATGCCGAACACGGCGCGGTTGGCGTGACCGCTGTCCTGCACAAGGGCCGGATCGTGCTGATCGCCGATACGCTGGTGCATGAATGGCCCGACGAAGAGGACCTGGCCAACATCGCCGAACGTGGCGCGGCGGTGGCGCGTCACCTGGGACTGGAACCGCGCGTTGCCTTCCTCAGCTTCTCGACCTTCGGCTATCCGGTGTCCGAGCGCGCCGAAAAGATGCACGTCGCGCCCAAGGTGCTGGACGCGCGCGGTGTCGACTTCGAATACGAGGGCGAGATGACCGTAGACGTGGCCCTGAACACCGACATCCAGAAGAACTATCCCTTCTCGCGCCTGACCGGCCCGGCGAATGTTCTGGTGGTTCCAGCGCGGCACTCGGCCTCGATCTCGGTCAAGCTGATGCAGGAAATGGCGGGTGCCACGGTCATCGGCCCGATCCTGGCGGGTGTGGATCAGTCGATCCAGATCTGTTCGTCCGTGTCGACCGCAAACGACATCCTGAACATGGCGGTTCTTGCCGCCTGCAAGGTCGGTTAAGCTGACCTGACAGGGCACAACAGGAAAGGACCCGAGGCATGACGATTTTCAATCTTGGGTCCATCAACATCGACATGGTCTATCGCGTGCCGCATCTGCCCGAACCGGGCGAGACACTGGCGGCGCGCGAACTTACCAGGGGCCTGGGCGGCAAGGGGGCGAACATGTCGGTCGCCGCCGCGCGGGCCGCCGCGCGTGTCGTGCACATCGGCGCAGTTGGCGACGACGGGCTGTGGGCGCGCGACCGGCTGATGGAATATGGCGTCGACCATCGTTGCATCTCTGTCAGCGACCAACCAACCGGACATGCCATCATCGCTGTCGACGACGCGGGCGAAAATTCGATCCTTCTGTTCCAGGGCGCAAATGTCGGCCTGACCGAAGACGAAATATCGACCGCCCTGACCAGCGCCGAGGACGGCGACACGCTGATCTTTCAGAACGAAACCAACATGCAGGAAGAGGCCGCGCGAATGGCCTCGGCCCGTGGACTTAGGGTTGTCTATGCCGCCGCCCCTTTCGACGCGCAGGCCGTCGCGCAGGTCATGCCGCTGCTGGACCTGCTGGTTCTTAACGAGGTCGAGGCCGCACAGTTGGAAGAGGCGACGGGGCAGACCATCGACAGCCTGCCCATCCGCGATATCGTCATCACGCTTGGGTCAGAGGGATGTCGTTGGATCAACACCGACGCTGGCAGCTCTCGCAGTTTTCCGGCGATCAAGGTCACGCCGGTCGACACCACCGGGGCCGGGGATACCTTCACCGGCTATCTGGTGGCCTCGCTGGATCGTGGCATGGGGATCGAACAGGCGATCATGCTGGCCACGCGCGCGGCGGCCATCATGGTCACGCGGCTGGGCACGGCGGATGTGATCCCGGATCTCAAGGATCTCGAGGATTTTGTGACCCTCAAGCGTTGACCCCGGACCCAAGCCCCATTTCCTTTGCCAGATCGGGCAATCGTTCGTACCTTCATGAAACGCATCGCCCGTGGTGACCCTTGTCCGGTCCAGCGGCATGTGACGTGACAAAAGGGCGACCCGCACATGCCGCATTCCATCGAAGATGTCCCTCGGCTGGTGGATGCAACACTTAGGTACCGCAAGACGTACCAACTGGCCGTTCCGGCGGCAGGCGCCTTGGTTCTGCTGGGCTTTCTGGTGTTCCGGCAAAACGGCGCCCCCTTGATCCACGCGCTTGCACCCGGCCTGATCCTTGGGACCGTCGCCGCGCTTTTTGCCTGGATCGTCCTTGGACAGATCCTGAAGCGCCGCATGTCAGCGCAGATCATGCCGATCCTGTGCAAGGCCGCCGGAGAGTTTCACTATGCGGTGTCGGGCAGCAAGATCGCCGAACTGACGTCCTCGGGGCTGTTGCCACGTGGCGAGCTCAGCCGGAACGAGGACCACATCACCGGCACGTTTGCCGGCGTGGGTTTCGGTGTCCGCGATGTCGAGATCGAGACCCGCAGCGGCGAAGGCGGCACCACCAAGTTCAGCGGGCTTGTCGTCGAGGCAGAGGTCGGTCTGCCAACCGGTTTCCTGGTGCGACGGGATCGTCAGGGGCTTGGCGGCTGGCTGCGCGACACGATCGACGGCGCTCTTTTGGGAAAGGAGCGGCAGGCGGACATCAGTGTCGCGGGTGACAGCTTTGAAATCTGGTCAGCCGATCCCGAGGCAGGGCAACGGGCCGCTGGCGCTGTCGCCGCGGTCCTGCCGTCGCTGCCACCGGGTATGGCATTCCTCAGCGCCTATCAGACCGAATCGCGAGCCTATATCGCCATCGAGTTGGAAGACACCCTGGATGCCTTTCACATCGGTGGCCTTTTCACGCCCCGGGATGCGATCACCCGGAACATCGAACAGGCACTGACCGATCTGCAATATCCGCCAAAGATCGCTCTGGCCTGGGCATCTGCCCTGACCAAAGCCTGAGGCGCGGGGTCTCAGGACCCGGCAAACGGCGCGGCGTCGCCCCAAAGCTCCTTGACGCGCGCGTCGCGGCCACATGACAGACGATATCGCTTGTACGCCTTGGACTGTTTGATCGGGCCAAAGCGGGTCAGCACACGTTTCTGACCCTTGTAGTAATCCTGGTGATACCCCTCGGCCTCGTAGAACGGCGCGGCGTCCAGGATCGGGGTCACGATCGTCTGGCCCAGCGCGGCCATGGCATCGGCCTTGGCGGCTTCGGCCACCGCGCGTTCCTTTGCGCCATCGACAAAGATTGCCGTGCGATAGCTGTCGCCCCGGTCACAGAACTGCCCCCCGGCATCGGTCGGATCGACCGAGCGGAAGAAACTGTGCAACAGGTTGTCGAGGCTCACCTGGCCCGGGTCGTAGGTTATCTTGACCACTTCATAATGGCCCGATCCCCCCCGCGTGACCTGCTTGTAGGTCGGATTTGCAATGGTGCCGCCTGCATAGCCCGACACAGCGGCCTTCACGCCTTTGACCTTCTCAAAATCGGCCTCGACGCACCAGAAACAGCCGCCCGCGACAACGATCGACTTCAACTCCGCCGCGTGGGCGCGGTGCCCCTGCGCCAAGGCGCCGACGACAATCAGGATGGCCAGCATGGCCGATTTCAGGTTCGTAATCCGGGACATTGCACTCTCCTCATGTCCTGCGCGTGTTCTCAGGCTGCCCAAGGCGGCCGCCTCCCGCAAGGTGGTGACATCGATTCTCACGGGCTGGTGACAAGGCTTTACCGGCTTGACGGACCACACGCGGCCCGGCTCTATCGCGGAGGGGAGGACGCCGCATGACGGTCTTTGGATCACCCGAACTGGACGCGGCGATGCAAGCGCCGATGAAAGAGATCGCGCGCGGGCGCGTCACGGCCTGGACGCTTGCGCTCGGTCTGATCGCCCTGGCCATCGGCGCGGGCATCTGGATCCTGGCCGCCGACCCCTTTGCCGAATTCGGCGTGCTGATCTTTCTGATCTTCCTGGGCGGCTATGCAGGCTACGGCGTGTTCTGGATGTACGGGCGGCGGGTGTCGCGTCTGGTGATGCCGCATCTGGCCAGCGCCGCGGGGCTTGAGTACCAGCCAAGGTTCCCCGACACCTTTGTGGACCGCCTTGCGGGCCAGGGCCTGATCCCGCGTGCCGTGTACAAGCGCCGCAGCGAAGACTGGTTCCAGGGCACCTTTGGCACCCACACGTTCGAAGCCGCCGATCTGCGGCTTGAAACGGGGGGCAAGAATTCAAAGGCGCTGTTCACTGGGCTGATCGTCTGGATCGAACATCCGGTGGCCCGGGAACAGATCATCGTGACCCAGCCGGACACCACGCAGGGCGGGTTTTTCAGCCGGGCGCTGCTGGACGTTTCGGAATTGTCGGAAGGCGCCGGTTTTCTGTCACCCGGTGATGACCGCCGGTTTCAGGCATTCAGCGCCACGCCCCAGGCAACGCAGACGACGGAATTCAAAAACCTTGTCCAGACCGTGCTGCGGCTGGACACCGAGATCTCGGGCTGTCGGCTGTTTTCGATCATGCTGCACGACGGTCGATTGATGGTCGCGCTGGAACATGACGACAACTGGTTCCGCATCGTGCCGGTTTTTGGCACGACGCAGCTGCAACGGCAGGTTCAGATCGCGTTCGAGCAAATGCAGGACCTGCTGGCGATTGTGCAGATCCTGCTGGATGCGGCCGAGGCCGGTGTCAGCCCTTCAGCCGACGATCCCGCGCCGCCAGAAGCTTGAGCCGCAGGGCGTTCAGCTGGATGAAGCCCGCCGCGTCCTTCTGATCGTAGGCGCCAGCGTCCTCTTCAAAGGTCACATGCGCTTCGGAATAGAGGCTGTGATCCGACCAGCGGCCCACGGTGCGTGCCAGACCTTTGTAGAGCTTCAGACGGACGGTGCCGGTGACATGCTCCTGGCTCTTGTCGATCAGCGCCTGCAGCATTTCGCGTTCGGGGCTGAACCAGAAACCGTTGTAGACCAGTTCGGCATATTTCGGCATCAGCTCATCCTTCAGGTGCGCTGCACCCCGGTCGAGCGTGATCTGTTCGATGCCACGGTGCGCTTCCAGCAGAATGGTGCCGCCGGGGGTTTCGTAGATGCCGCGCGACTTCATGCCGACAAAGCGGCCCTCGACCAGGTCCAGACGACCGATGCCGTGCTTGCCGCCCAGCTCGTTCAGCTTGGTCAGGATCGTGGCCGGCGACATGGCTTCGCCGTTGATGCTGACGGCGTCGCCTTTTTCAAAGCCGACCTCGACGAACTCGGGCTCGTTGGGCGCGTCTTCGGGGTGGACGGTGCGCTGATAGACGTAGTCGGGCGCCATGTCGGCGGGATCTTCCAGCACCTTGCCCTCGGACGAAGTGTGCAGCAGGTTCGCATCAACCGAGAACGGCGCTTCGCCGCGTTTGTCCTTGGCGATCGGGATCTGGTTCTGTTCAGCAAACTCCAGCAGCTTGGTCCGGCTGCTGAGGTCCCATTCGCGCCAGGGCGCGATGACCTTGATGTCGGGGTTCAGCGCATAAGCCGCCAGCTCAAAGCGCACCTGGTCGTTGCCCTTGCCGGTGGCGCCGTGCGCAACGGCGTCGGCACCGGTTTCGGCGGCGATCTCGACCAGACGTTTCGAAATCAGCGGACGCGCGATCGAGGTGCCCAGCAGATAAAGGCCTTCGTACAGCGCGTTGGCCCGGAACATCGGGAAGACAAAGTCGCGCACGAACTCTTCGCGCAGGTCTTCGATATAGATTTCGGACACGCCCAGCATTTCCGCCTTGGCGCGGGCCGGTTCCAATTCCTCGCCCTGGCCCAGATCGGCGGTAAAGGTCACCACCTCGCAGCCGTATTCGGTCTGCAGCCATTTCAGGATGATCGAGGTGTCGAGGCCGCCGGAATAGGCGAGCACAACTTTCTTGGGAGCGGACATGGGCAGGATTCCTTCGTCTGATCTGACGGGCGCTTAGCGGGTTTTGCCAAGGCGTGCAAGGATCGGACTTGCCAACAGCCAGCACCTGCGGCACTGCAAGGGGATGACCGATTTCCAAGACGCCGCCCGCGCCGCGACCCGTGCCATGCGCGAGGTCTTTGCCGCCTCGCCCCTGCAGCACAACGCCCATCTTTCGGCGCTTTACGGCGCCGAGGTCTGGCTGAAGCGCGAGGATCTGAGCCCGGTGCGCAGCTACAAGCTGCGTGGCGCGATGAACGCTATGCGCAAACGGCCCGAGGCCGAACTGTTTGTCGCCGCCAGCGCGGGCAATCACGCGCAGGGTGTCGCCTATATGTGCCAGCACTTTGGCAAGCAGGGCGTGATCTTCATGCCGGTCACGACGCCCCAGCAAAAGATCCAGAAAACCCGGATGTTTGGCGGCGACGCTATCGAAATCCGGCTGACCGGCGACTATTTCGACGACACGCTGGCCGCCGCTCGTGAATTTTGTGATCAGGCGGGTGGGCATTTCCTGTCGCCTTTCGACGACGAGGACGTGATCGAAGGTCAGGCCTCGGTCGCGGTCGAGATCGAAGAGCAATTGAACGGCCTGCCCGATCATATCGTGCTGCCCGTGGGCGGCGGCGGTTTGGCCTCTGGCGTGCTCAGCTACTTTGGCACCGGAACGCAGTACACTTTTGTCGAACCCGAAGGCGGCGCTTGCCTGCGGGCGGCGTTGAAGGCAGGCAAGCCGGTGCCCCTGACCGAGGTGAACACCTTTGCTGACGGAGCCGCTGTTGGGCAAATCGGGGCCCGCACCTTTGATCGACTTCAGCACGTCGGGCTGGCCAGCACCCTGGCGATCCCCGAGGACCGGCTGTGCACCACCATGCTGGACATGCTGAACGTCGAAGGTGTGGTGCTGGAACCGGCCGGTGCATTGGCTGTCGACGCGCTGAAGGACCTTGGTCAGGCCATCCGCGGGCGGCGCGTCGTTTGCGTGACCTCGGGCGGGAACTTCGACTTCGAGCGCTTGCCCGAAGTCAAGGAACGCGCCCAGCGCTTTTCCGGTGTGAAGAAATACTTCATCCTGCGCATGCCGCAACGCCCGGGCGCGTTGAAGGAATTCCTTAATTTTTTGGGCCCCGACGATGACATCGCCCGCTTCGAGTATCTGAAGAAATCTGCGCGCAACTTCGGATCCGTACTGATCGGAATCGAGACCACGGACCCGGTGAATTTCGAGGTTTTCTTCGAGAAACTGGCCGCCAACGGGTTCACCTACACGGACATAACCGAGGACGAAACGCTGGCACAGTTCGTGATCTGAGGCGATTTACGTTCAAAATGAAACAAGCTTGATCGGTAAATCAGATCACGCGGCCTCAGATCCCCTGCAATAGCGCCTGCCGGGATGCCGCGAAGATACCCTCGGTCCGGGCGGCCTCATCTGACAGCGCGCCCGTACGTGCGGCCACTTCGCCCTGCTGGCAATGCGCGGCAAGATCGGACAGCCCCATGTTCAATGCGCTGCCCTTAAGTCCATGAAATTGTGCCTCTAGCTGGTCGTCAGGCGCGACGATCAGGGCGTCAAGGCCCTGTTGCATTTCGTCAAGAAACAGGCCGATCAACTCGCCAAAGGCGTCTTCGCCGAATTCCTGTTTCAACTCGTCCACGCGCGACCAGTCAATCATGCGACAACCCTCCGTCGTCCAGACCTAGCCGGGATCCTTGAACGAACCGTTATCGCATTTGGAAACCACTAAAATTCTCCATTTCACACAGCATTAAGTACAGGGGCGTAGGAATCGGGCAGTCCAGGAATACCAGAGGTCTGATCGTGAACGTGTCGGTAGAATCTGTTTCGGGATCCGACAGCGCCCGACCGGATCCCATATCGGTTGCGCTGGTGGTCGACGACAGCCCGTTCCAGCGCAAGATCGTCGTCAACATGCTGGAAAACTGGGGCATGAGGGTTCAGCAGGCTGAAACCGGTGAACAGGCTCTGGCGCTGTGCGAAAACACGGCCTTCGACCTTGTGGTTTCGGACTGGATGATGCCTCAGATGGATGGGCTGGAGTTCTGCCGCCGCTTTCGCGAACAGACCAGCGACGCCTACGGGTATTTCATCCTGCTAACCTCTAAAAGCGAAAAGGAAGAGGTCGCGCGCGGGCTGGACGCCGGGGCCGATGACTTTCTGACCAAACCCGTGAACAAGTTCGAATTGCGGGCGCGGATCACCGCCGGCGGACGCATCCTGACGATGGAGCGGGAACTTCAGGCCAAGAACCAGGTGATCAGCGACACGCTGGATGAGCTGCAGAAGCTGTACGACGGCATAGACGCCGATCTGGCCCAGGCGCGCACGATCCAACAGTCCCTTGTGCCCAAACGAACGCAGGTCTTCGGCAAGTCCCGGGTCAGCCTGTTGTTGCAGCCCTGTGGCCACGTGGGGGGCGACCTGGTCGGAATGTTCAGCCCCGGCACCGATCGTCTGGGGTTCTACAACATCGACGTGTCCGGCCACGGTGTCACCTCCGCCATGGTGACGGCCCGCGTCGCGGGGTATCTGAACGGTCAGTTTCCCGAACAGAACATCGCCCTGACCCAGCGGTACGACAAGTTCTATGCGCTGAAACCTCCGCATAAGGTGGCCGCTGCCCTGAACGCCCGACTGTGCGCCGACGCTGGCGTCGCGGAATACATGACGCTGGTCTATGCAACCGTCGATCTTGCCACCGGATTGGTCCGGTTCGTTCAAGCCGGCCACACACACCCGCTGGTGATGCGCCGCGACGGAACGATGCATTTCGTCGGCAAGGGTGGCTTCCCTGTCGGCCTGGTGGACGGCATGACCTACGAGGATGCCGCACTAAAGCTAGACCCCGGGGACCGATTGCTGCTGTATTCGGACGGTTTCACCGAGGCCACCGGACCGGACGGCCGGATGGTCGATGAAAACGGGTTCGTCGATCTGATCAAGCACCTGTCCCGATCCCGGACCGGACCCGATTTCCTGGACGCGCTGCACGAGGCCTTGATCGATCTGACAGACCGGCGAAACGGAACCGAAGACGATATCTCGGCCGCCCTGTTCGAGTACGAAGGCCCCTGATCCGCTTACAGCAGAAACCGGTGCACGAACCCCCGATCGCCCGGATTGCCCAGGGCCTCGGCCGCGGCGGGAACTGGCATCCACAGCGCGGTGTGCCCCGCTTCGGTCGGCGGACCGTGCGGACGAACCGGCGTTGCCAGGTAGATGGTGCAGATCTTTTCGGCCCAAAGGTCGTATTCCGGCATGTAGGTGAACCGCCGGAACGCGCCCAGGCGACGCGGCGCTGCAATGTGCCAGCCGGTTTCCTCAAAGACTTCGCGATAAAGCGCAGTGACCGGGGATTCGCCCGGATCGATCCCGCCACCGGGCAGTTGAAACTCGGGCTCGGGCTCGGCCTGATGGGTCAGCAACAGCGACCCAGCCCGCGGCAGAATCGCGTAAACGCCCGGCCTGCGGTGATATCTGCGCCCCGTTTCGGGTGGCGAGCCATACCTGCGCGTCATACCTGCCCCCTCTTGCACCCTGTCTTGCTGCCCTTATCTAGACGCGATATGCCAAGACCCGGCAGATAAGGAAACCCCATGACACTTGGATCAAAACTTGCCTGGGACGACACCGTCCTGCCCTTTCAGCTTGACCGGTCGGACATGCGCGGCCGCGTGGCCCGTCTGGACGGGGTGCTGACCGGTGTCCTGAAGCAACACAAATACCCCGCGCCGGTGCAGGCGCTGGTGGCCGAAATGACCCTGCTGACCGCGCTGATCGGGCAGGCGATCGACCTGCGCTGGAAGCTGTCGCTGCAGGTGCAGACCAACGGCCCGGTGCGGATGATCGCGACGGATTACTACGCGCCCGACAAGGAAGGTCAGCCCGCCAGGATCCGCGGCTACGCCAGCTTTGACGAAGAGCGCCTGACCGACGGCACGCCGTTTGAGCAACTTGGCAAGGGCTACTTTGCAATCCTGATCGACCAGGGCAAGGGCATGGCGCCCTATCAGGGGATCACGCCCATCGACGGCACCTCGCTGGCGAACTGCGCCGAGGCGTATTTTGCCCAGTCGGAACAGATCCCGACGCGCTTTGCGCTGTCTTACGGCATCTCGCAGCAGCCCGGTCAGGAACCCGGCTGGCGCGCCGGGGGCGTGATGATGCAGCACCTGCCAAAAACCTCGGCTTTGGTGGCGCACAAGGACGCGGAAACCGAGACCGAGGCGCGCATCCTGCAGGCCAAGGACCTGATCGGGGACGACGCCGAGGAAAACTGGAACCGGGCCAACATCCTGCTCGACTCGGTCGAAGAGATCGAGCTTATCGGCCCCGCCGTTTCGCCCTCTGAACTGCTGGTGCGGCTTTTCCACGAGGAAGAGCCTCGGGTCTATGACGCCCAGATGGTCCGGTTCGGCTGCACCTGTTCCGAGGACCGCGTGCGCCAAAGCCTGTCGATCTATTCGGCCAAGGACATCGAAAAGATGACCACCGAAGAGGGCACCGTGACCGCCGACTGCCAGTTCTGCGGCACACACTATGTGCTGGACCCAAAAACCGTCGGGTTTCAGGCAAATGCCGACTGAGGCCCTGGCCAAGGTCCAAGCGGCGCTGGCGCAAGACAGCGCCGCGTCTTCGGACTTTGACCTCAATCCCGGCGTGGTGCTGCCCGAGGGGCGCAAACTGCGCCCTGCCGGGGTGCTGGTGCCGCTAATCGCGGGTCCCGACGGGCTGAACGTCATCCTGACCAAGCGGTCCTCGGCGCTGAAACATCACCCCGGCCAGATCGCCTTTCCCGGCGGCAAGCGGGATGAGGGTGATGCCGACGTGATCGACACGGCCCTGCGCGAGGCGACCGAGGAAATCGGCCTGCCGCGCGGGATCGTTCAGGTCATGGGCACCCTGCCCGGCCACGAGACGGTGACATCCTTTGTCATGACCCCGGTTGTGGGCTTTGTGACCGAACCCTTCGAGGTGCGCCCCGAACCCGGAGAGGTGGACGAGGTCTTTCAGGTGCCGCTGGCGCATGTGACCGACCCGGCGCGGTTCTCGATCCAGTTCCGCCGCTGGCGCGGCGTGCGGCGGCACTACTACACCGTTCCCTTTGGCCCCTATTACATCTGGGGCGCCACCGCGCGCATCCTGCGCGGCTTTGCCGAGCGGATGGCATGAACCGCGTCTCGGGTGACTGGCTGACAGCCGCGCCCACGCAGGCGGTGCTTGCCATGTTGGAAGAGGCGGGCCACCAGGCCTTTTTTGTCGGTGGCTGTGTGCGCAATGCCCTATTGGGCGAATCGGTGGGCGATCTGGACATCTCGACCGATGCGCGGCCGCAGCGGGTGATGGATCTGGCCAAAGAGACTGGTTTCAAGGCCGTGCCGACCGGCATCGACCACGGCACCGTGACGGTTGTGGTCAAGGGCCTGCCGCACGAGATCACGACCTTTCGCGCTGATGTCGAAACCGACGGGCGGCGCGCCGTGGTCCGGTTTTCCGACCACATCGCAGAAGACGCCGTCCGGCGCGATTTCACGATGAACGCGCTTTATGCCGACCGCCGGGGCGCGGTGGTTGACCCGCTGGGTGGCCTGCCCGATCTGCAGGCCCGGTATGTGCGGTTCATCCAGGATGCCGACCGCCGCATTCGCGAGGATTTCCTGCGCATCCTGCGGTTCTTTCGCTTCAACGCCTGGTACGGCGATCCCGCTCAGGGCTGGGACGCGCAGGCGCTGGCCGCCATTGCCCAGAACATCGAGGGTCTAGCCTCGTTGTCCCGCGAACGGGTTGGGGCCGAGGTGACCAAGCTGTTCCTGGCCCCTGATCCCGCGCCCTCGGTCGCGGCAATGGCTCAGACTGGCGCCTTGGCGGCCTGTCTGCCCGGCGCGGTGAATGACCCCCTGCCGGTTCTTGTGCATCTTGAACAGGAGGCGCAGATCGCGCCCGATGCCCTGCGGCGACTGGCAGTCATGGGGTTTTTCGACGGTGCATCGCTGCGGTTCAGCCGGGGTGACCAGAAACGGCTGTCACGCCTGCAGGACGCGATTGCATCGATGGCCGGCCCGGGCGAGCTTGGATATCGTTTCGGGTATGAGACCGCGCGCGACGTCGTGCTGATCCGCAGCGCCTCGACAGGCACTGCGATAAACCCGGACGATCTGACCAAGGCCCAAGAAGGCAGCGCCGCCAAATTGCCGGTCACGGCGCCCGATTTGATGCCAGAGTTCACCGGGCCAGACCTTGGTAAAGCACTGAAAGACATAGAGGCACGCTGGATCGCCTCGGGGTTTGCGCTGACCAAAGAGGACTTGCTGAACGGCAAGGGGTGACAGCGCCCCAGGATTGCGCTATCACGCAATCACACAAACGGAGAGTAGCGCATGTATCGTGACAGGACCCCAATCAGCTTCGCCTGACTGACCCTGCGCGTGCGGGTCCCAAGGTGCTCGCAATTTCATGCTCGTTGCTTACTTTCATTTTGAAGGCCTCCGTTATGTTCCGTTTTTTCGAAAACCTCGTCGACCCCTACACGCCCTACAGCGAATCCGATGCGCCGCCCAAACGGCTGTATCCCTTCCTGATGGCCTATGCGCAGCCCTTCAAGGGCGTGTTCTGGCTGGCCGCGATCATGTCGATCGTTGTGGCCGCGGTCGAGGTCGGGCTGATCTGGGCCATGGGCTGGGTGGTCGACATCCTGACGGACGACCCCGCCACGGTGAGGGAGGCGCATGGAACAACGCTGATCGCGTTGGCCGTCTTCATCCTGCTGTTGCGGCCGCTGTTGCAGGCCTTTGACGTTCTGCTGCTGAACAACACGATCCTTCCGAACTTTGGCACGCTGATCCGCTGGCGGTCGCACCGGCACGTGCTGCGCCAGTCCGTCGGCTGGTTTGAAAACGACTTTGCTGGGCGCATCGCCAACCGCATCATGCAAACCCCCCCGGCGGCCGGAGAGGCCGTCTTTCAGGTCTTTGACGCGCTGACTTTTGCGCTGGCCTATGTCGTGGGCGCCGTGATCCTGTTGTCGGATTCCGACCCGCGCCTGGCCCTGCCGCTGATTGCCTGGCTTGGTCTATATGCCCTGTTGATGCGCTGGACGATCCGGCGCGTTGGCCCGGCCAGCCAACGGGCCTCGGACGCGCGCAGCCAGGTCACGGGGCGCGTGGTGGACAGCTACACCAACATCCATTCGGTCAAGATGTTCGCCCATCACGACCGCGAGATCGCCTTTGCCAAGGAAGCCATCGACGAAACGCGCGAGACGTTTCAGGCCGAGATGCGGATCTACACGATCATGGACATGTCCCTTGTGGTGCTGAACGGCCTGCTGATCGTCGGCGTTGTGGGCTGGGCGCTGGCGCTGTGGATGCAGGGCGCGGCCACCGTGGGCGCCGTTGCCGCGGCGACGGCGCTGACGCTGCGCCTGAACGCCATGACCGGCTGGATCATGTGGGCGCTGACCAGTTTCTTCCGCCAGCTTGGTGTCGTCGCCGAGGGGATGGAGACCATCGCCCAACCCATCGACCTGGTCGATGCGCCGGGTGCCAAACCGCTGGAGTTCAAGGCCGGAGAGATCAGGGTCGAGGGGCTGTCGCACCACTATGGCCGCGGGGCGGGCGGGCTGGACAATGTCTCGCTGACGATCAAACCGGGGGAAAAGGTCGGGCTTGTGGGCCGGTCCGGAGCGGGCAAGTCGACGCTGGTGAAGTTGCTGTTGCGGTTCTACGACGTGGAACAGGGGCGCATTCTGGTCGACGGGCAGGACATCGCGCAGGTCACGCAGGACAGCCTGCGCCTGCAGATCGGCATGGTGCAGCAGGACAGCTCGCTTCTGCATCGCTCGATCCGCGACAATATCCTGTATGGCCGTCCCGACGCGGGCGAAGAGGCGATGATCGCCGCCACCCGCAAGGCCGAGGCGCTGGAGTTCATTCAGGATCTCGAGGACCCGCAGGGCCGGAAGGGCTTTGATGCCTTTGTTGGCGAGCGTGGCGTGAAACTGTCCGGCGGGCAGCGGCAGCGCGTGACGCTGGCGCGTGTGATCCTGAAGGACGCGCCGATCCTGTTGCTGGACGAGGCGACCAGCGCCCTGGACAGCGAGGTCGAGGCCACCATTCAGGACACGCTTTACGGCATGATGGAGGGCAAGACGGTTATCGCCATTGCCCATCGACTGAGCACAATTGCGCAGATGGATCGCATTCTTGTCATGGATCGCGGGCATATCGTTGAAGAGGGTTCACACGAGTCGCTGTTGGCGGCTGGCGGGCTATATGCTGGCCTGTGGTCCCGACAATCGGGCGGGTTTATCGGGCAGGACGCAGCGGAATGATCAAAGCTTATCAATCCATGATCCGCGCGGCTGCGGATCAGGTGCGGTTCGACGCGCCGGTCGCGGACCCACCGCCCAAAACGCTGTGGACCTTCCTGAGGTGGTCGGTCAAAGGCGGCCAGCGAGTCATCTGGATGGGTGTCCTGATCTCGGTCCTGGCGGGCGTGACCGATATCGCCGCGATGGCGCTGCTGGGCGATCTGGTCGATGCAACCACGGCCACCACCACGGGCTTTTGGGTGGCGCATTGGGATCTGGTGCTTTTGTCGCTCTTTGTCCTTCTGGTCGCGCGGCCCGTCCTGTTCGGCGGGCTGGCGCTGACCCAATCGGTGATGATCGGCCCCAACATCGGGATGCAATCGCTGGCGCGGCTTTTCCGCTGGACCCTTGGCCAGTCGGTCAGCTTCTTTGACAACGACTTTGCCGGGCGCATCGCGCAGAAGATGCAACAGACGACCAACTCGTTGACCGAGATGATCGTCGAAAGCGTCAACGCACTGATCTTTGGGCTGGCCTCGATCCTGGCAACCGCCCTGCTGTTGTCGACGATCAACGCGTGGATGCTGCTGGTGCTGGGCGGGTGGTTTGCGGTCTATCTGCTTTTTCTTCGGGTGATGTTGCCGATCATCCGGGGGCGGTCGTCGGCGCGGGCCGAAAAACGCGCGATGGTCACCGGCCAGGTGGTCGACACGATCTCGAATGTGAAAACGGTCAAGCTTTTTGCCGGGGACACGCACGAAGACGGCAAGGCCATCGGCGCCATGGCCGAGTTGCGCGACACCACCCTGCGCTTTGGCGAGGTTCAGACGATCTTTCGCTTTGGCCTGATCCTGATCGCCGGTTTCCTGCCGGTGATGCTGCTGGCGATGGCCATTTCGCTGCGCAACACCGGCGTCACGCCGGGCGAAGTTGCAGCGATTGGCGCGGTGTCCATCCGGCTGAGCCAGATGACCGGCTGGATCAGCTTCACGCTGATGGTCATCTATTCGCATATGGGCGAGGTCGAGGACGGCATCGAAACACTCGCCCCCGCCAACCGGATCGAGGACGCGCCGGACGCGACCGCGCTGACCGCCTCGAAAGGTGAGATCGCGTTTGACCGCGTGACCTTTGCCTATGGCCGTCAGACCGGCGGTGTCACGGACCTGAGCCTGACAATCCAACCGGGCGAAAAGATCGGGCTTGTCGGGGCCTCGGGCGCGGGGAAATCGACGCTGGTTGGGTTGCTGATGCGGCTTTACGACACCGAAGGTGGTACGGTTCGGATCGACGGACAGGATGTGTCGAAGGTCAGTCAGGACAGCCTGCGCGCGCAGGTCGGCATGGTCACGCAGGACACGGCGATGTTCAACCGCACGGCGCTGGACAACATCCGCTATGGCCGGCCCGACGCCAGCCGCGATGAGGTGGTTGCCGCCGCCGTCAAGGCCGAGGCACATGATTTCCTGCTGGACCTGAAGGATCACATGGGCCGCACGGGATATGATGCCTTTCTGGGCGAACGCGGCGTGAAACTGTCCGGCGGTCAGCGGCAGCGCGTGGCGATAGCCCGCGTGATCCTGAAGGACGCGCCGATTCTGGTGCTGGACGAGGCGACAAGCGCGCTGGACAGCGAGGTTGAGGCCGCGATTCAGGAAACCCTTTCGACCATGATGCAGGGCAAGACAGTCATCGCGATTGCGCACCGGCTCAGCACGATTGCCCAGATGGACCGGATCATCGTTCTTGAACAGGGCCAGATCGCCGAACAGGGGACACACGACGAGCTGCTGGCCCAAAAAGGTCTGTATGCGGGGTTCTGGGCGCGGCAATCGGGCGGGTTTCTGGCCACGGAAGCCGCCGAATGATGCGCTTTCTGGAAAACGTGATCGACCCCTACGCTCCGGCAAAGGGGCCGCCGCCCCGCACCTTTTGGGCGTTCTCGCGCTGGGCGCTGCGCGGGTCCGAAAAGGGCATCCTGATTGCCTGTGTCGTGACCTTTGTGACCGGTCTGTCGGAACTTGTCGCCGCCGCCTATACCGGCTGGGTCATCGACAGCGTCGCCGGGCAAGAGCCCGGCGCGTTCTGGGGCCCCTTCTGGCCGCTGATCGTCTTTGGTCTGGCGTTTTTCCTGCTGATCCGCCCACTGATCTTTGCCTTTGACGCCGCCGTCTCCAGCCAGATGCTGGGGCCCAACCTGAACCCGCTGATCCTGTCCCGCGTGAATCGCTATACGCTGGGCCATTCGATGCGGTTCTTCGAAAACGACTTTGCCGGGCGGCTGAGCCAAAAGGCGCTTCAGACCGCCCGCGCCCTGATGGAGGTCGTCATCGAACTGACCGACGTCGGGATTTACGCGCTGGCGATGTTCACTGGCGCGCTGTTCCTGCTGGCCAACATCGATCCCCGGCTTTTGGGCGTCTTTGTGATCTGGGGCGTGCTTTACGTGGCGAACCTGCGGTACTTCATCCCCCGTGTTCAGGCCCTGTCCGAGGCGCGTGCGGGGGCACGGACCATGGTTTCGGGCCAGATCGTGGACGCCTATACCAACATCTCGACCGTAAAGCTGTTCGCCCGCGATCAGGACGAAGACGGCGCGACGATGCAGGCGCTCGACACCCTGCGCAACCGCGCCATCGCCTTTGGCCGGATGGCGGCCCTGTTCCGCGTCTCGCTGATGACGCTGGGGGGTCTATTGCCCGTGACCGCGATTCTCGGCGCGCTCTATCTGTGGAGCCTTGGGTCCGCGACCCCCGGTGACATCGCCGTCACCGCGATGGTCACCACGCGTCTGTCGATGCTGACCAACCGGCTGGGCCGCGTGGCCATGGCCGTCTTCACCCACATCGGCGAGGTGCAGGACGGCATCGACACCCTGACACCAGAGCACGAAATCACCGACCGCCCCGATGCGCAGGATCAGGCCAGTGCCGGGGTGATCCGATTCGAAAACCTGACCTTCGGCTATGGCGGCGAGAAATCGGCGCTGTCGGACCTGACGCTGGACATCCAGCCGGGCGAGAAAGTGGCCCTTGTGGGGGCCTCGGGGGCAGGCAAATCCACCATCGTTTCCCTGCTCTTGCGCCTGCACGAGGTCGAGTCCGGTCGCGTCACGCTGGATGGAACCGACATTCGCGACCTGACCCAAAGCGCGCTGCGCAGCGCAATCTCGGTCGTGCGGCAGGACACAGACATGTTCAACCGGTCAGCGATGGAAAACATCCGCTACGGTCGCCCCGATGCGACCGAGGATCAGGTCTTTGCCGCGACCCGCGCGGCCTCGGCGCATGACTTCATTTCCGGCCTGCGCGACCACGGCGGGCGCACCGGCTATGACGCGCGGCTGGGCGAACGCGGGGTGAAACTGTCGGGCGGGCAGCGGCAGCGGATTGCGCTGGCCCGCGCCATTCTGAAGGACGCGCCGATCCTTGTGCTGGACGAGGCGACCAGCGCGTTGGACAGCGAGGTCGAGGCCGAGATCCAGGAAGCGCTGACCAACGTGATGGAAGGCAAGACCGTACTTGCCATTGCGCACCGGCTGTCGACGATTGCCCGCATGGACCGGATTGTCGTTCTGGACGCGGGTCAGATCGTCGAACAAGGCACCCACGAGGCGTTGCTGGCGCAAAACGGTCTTTATGCCCGCTATTGGAGTCGCCAGTCCGGAGGGTTCCTGCAGACCGAGGCGGCTGAATGAAACGGGTGATGATCGTCGGGCAACCGGGCGGCGGCAAGTCCTGGCTGGCCCGTGCCATCGGCGCGCGGACGGGTCTGCCGGTGCATCACATGGACATGATCCACTGGATGCCGGGCTGGGTCGAACGGCCCCAGCCGCAAAAGATCGACATGGCGCGAGCCGTCGAAGACTCGGACGCCTGGGTCTTCGAAGGCGGCCTGTCCAGCACCTATTACTCTCGGCTGGCGCGGGCGGACACCCTGATCGTGCTCGACATGCCCTTTCTGCTGCGGTGCTGGCGTGTCTTCACGCGCACCCTGCGCGACTATGGTCGCTCGCGCGCCGATCTGCCGCCCGATTGCCCCGAACAGTTCAGTGCCGAGTTCTGGCACTTCATCTGGACCACCCGGAACACGAACCGCGCCCGGATGTACGCGCTGATCGACAAGGCGGACCGGCAGACAACCGTGCATGTCCTGAAATCCCGCCGTGATGTCGCGCGATTTCTGAAAACACTCGACGCCGCGCAAACATCAGGGCAAGAGAGCGCCCATGCAGCGCTTTCTCATTGAACGACTGGGCCATCAGGGCGACGGCATCGCCGAGGGCCCCATCTATGCCCCCGGCACCCTGCCCGGCGAGGAAATCGAGGGCGAGGTCACCGGCGGCGTGATCGCCGCGCCCAGGATCGTGACACCCGCCGACACCCGCGTCCGTCCGCCGTGCAGCCACGCCAAATCCTGTGGCGGCTGTCAGTTGCAACATGCCTCGGACCCGTTTGTCGCAGACTGGAAGGTCGAGGTGGTGCGCAACGCGCTGACCGCACATGGGCTGACACCCCTGATCACCGGCCCGGTGACGTCAAGCACCCGCTCGCGCCGCCGGGCCTCGTTCTCGGCCCGGCGCACCAAGAAAGGCGCGCTGGCAGGGTTTCACCAGAAACGTTCCGACGTTGTGGTCAGCGTGCCAAACTGCCAGCTGGTGCATCCGCAGATCGTCGCCGCGCTGCCGCTGGTCGAAGAACTGGCGGTGACCGGCGCCAGCCGCAAGGGCGAGCTGTCGGTGTTGGTGACCCGCACCGAAGGTGGGCTGGATGTCAGCGTCACCGGCGGCAAACCGCTGGACGATGCCCTGCGCCGCGCCCTGCCTGATCTGGCCAACACACACGACCTGTCCCGCCTGACGTGGGAGGGCGAAACCGTCGCCCTGCGCCATCCGCCCGCCCAGCGCCTTGGGCCCGCGCTGGTGGTGCCGCCGCCCGGTGCCTTTCTGCAGGCCACCGAAGAAGGCCAGCGCGCCCTGCAGGACGAGGTCTTGCAGATCACCCAAGGGGCCGCCCGCGTCGCTGACCTTTTTGCGGGCTGCGGCACCTTTGCCCTTCCAATCGCGCAACACGCCGAGGTGCATGCGGTCGAAGGCGACCGCGAGATGACCCGCGCGCTGGATCAGGGCTGGCGGCAGGCGCAGGGGCTGAAACGTGTGACAACCGAGGCGCGGGATCTGTTCCGCAACCCGCTGTTGCCCGACGAGCTGCGCAAGTTCGACGCCGTGGTCGTCGACCCGCCGCGCGCGGGCGCACAGGCGCAGGTGGCCGAGATTGCCCGGTCCGACGTGTCTTGCGTTGCCTATGTCTCGTGCAACCCGGTGAGTTTTGCGCGCGATGCCGCGCAGCTCGAGGCAAACGGGTTTGATCTGCGCCGCGTCGTGGTTATTGACCAATTCCGCTGGTCCACCCATGTGGAGCTGGTGGCAGAGTTGGTACGACAGGATTGAACACATGACTTGGCGCGCGCAGTTGGACGCATTTCTGGATCGGGCATTGGTCCGCAACGGGATCATCGGTGTGATCATCCTGAACGCGGTGATTCTGGGGCTCGAAACCTCGGGCGCAGTCATGAGCGCCGCCGGGCCGTTGATCACCACAATCGACCAGATCTGCCTGGCCATCTTCGTGGTCGAAATCCTGGCCAAGCTGGTCGCCCGTGGCGGGCGGTTCTTCACAAATGGCTGGAACCTTTTTGACTTTGTGATCGTTGGCGTCGCCCTGATGCCCGGCACACAGGGTCTGTCGGTGCTGCGTGCCCTGCGCATCCTGCGGGTGCTGCGCGTGATCTCGGTTGCGCCCCGCCTGCGCCGCGTGGTCGAGGGGTTTATCACCGCCCTGCCCGGCATGGGCAGCGTGTTCCTGCTGATGGCGATCATCTTTTACATCGGCGCGGTGATGGCGACGAAGCTCTTTGCCGCCAGCTTCCCCGAATGGTTCGGCTCGCTGGGCTTGTCGGCCTATTCGCTGTTTCAGATCATGACGCTGGAAAGCTGGTCCATGGGCATCGTGCGCCCGGTGATGGAGATCTATCCCTACGCCTGGGCGTTTTTTGTGCCCTTCATCATGGTCACCACCTTTGCGGTGGTGAACCTGCTGGTCGGTCTGATCGTGAACTCGATGCAGGACGCCCACGCCGAAGAGGAAAACGAGGCGACCGACGCCTATCGCGATCAGGTGCTGGCACGGCTCGAGGCAATCGAAAAACGGCTGACCGAGCAGGCCGAAAGCAAATCGTGATCACTCAGCCGGTATCGCCAGAGAGCGATCTGGCGTAGACTTGCGAAAAAGCGAGCAGGTTTTTCGATGCGGTTTGTCCCGATCTTTTTGATGGTCCTTGTCGCCGCTGTGGCGGTGGGCTGCACCAGCAAGTTCAAGCGCTACTACGGGCCGGAAGTGACCCGAATCATCGTCCAGAAAGAGGCGCGGCGCATGTACCTGCTGCACCACGGCGAGGTGCTGGAGGCCTATGACATCGATCTGGGCTTTGCGCCGGTGGGCGACAAGCAGATCGAAGGCGACGGCAAGACGCCCGAAGGCGAATACATCATCGACCGGCGCAACCCGAACAGTGAATTTCACTTGTCGCTGGGGATTTCGTACCCGAACGAAGACGACATCGCCGAAGCCAAGAAACTGGGCAAGAGCCCGGGTGGCGATATCTTTATCCACGGACGCCCGCAGCTGTTCCGCAAGGGCGACCGGGATTGGACATGGGGCTGCATTGCGGTGACAAACCGCGAGATCGAGCAGATTTACGCCATGGTCAAGAACGGCACGCCGATCCTGATAACGCCCTAGCTTTCGAGGTCCACTGGCGCGGCCTCGGCGGGTTTGCCCATCACCAGCACCCACCAGATCTTGCCATTTGATTCCTGGTGCCAGGCAAAACCCAGATCCCGGGCATCCGGTCCCAGGATAATGTCGCGGGTGTTTTCGTCTTCCATCCAGGCACCCAGCGTCTCCATCTCGGTCTCGTAGGTTTCCGAGATGTTTTCGCCCATCAGAGTGCCGGTATAGCCAACTCGGGCCGCCCGATCGATGGGCGACGAGCCGTCAGACCCAAAGTGCCAGGGGCGATTCTGAAGCGACATGTCGCGCGCATGGGTCGCGGCAGCAGCGTTCAGGCGCG
Source organism: Alphaproteobacteria bacterium (assembly GCA_030424865.1). Lineage (GTDB taxonomy): Bacteria > Pseudomonadota > Alphaproteobacteria > Rhodobacterales > Rhodobacteraceae > JAKVCP01. The sequence goes on from JAUHVR010000012.1 coordinate 44,507, forward strand.
CATCAAAGGCAACGGGTTCGGCACCAGCCGCGTTGCGCAGGGCGTTGACGGAATCAAGTACTCGGAACTGGATGCGGTCCGCATTGACGGCCGTGATCCGGTAAAGTTTCGGCAAAGGCTTGCCATCAGCGGCCAGTGTCTGCGGCTGGCTTGTCGTGGTCGAACAGGCTGCAACCGACAGAAGAATCAGGAAAAGTCCAAGAATTACACGCATTTTTGCCCGCCAGCCGTTGCCATTTTCCACTTCTCTAGCCTGCAACCCGTTGCCTTTCAAACCCACATGCGCGTGAGTTGGCCTGTTGACAGGTGTTTGATTTGCGACTGCGGCTTTCGGGCCATAATGTCGGCAAAAATTTGCACGTCTTCCGATGGAGCCACCGCAATGACCCGCAAGACCAAACTAAGCCGCCGCCATTTCCTGGCCACCAGCGCCGCGACGCTGGCAACACCCGCCCTGGCGCAAGAGGCCTTTGACCCGGATACGACCGAAATCGAGCGCGATCTGTCCAAAGTGGTGCGCCGCAACATTTCAAGCTTTCGGTCACTGGATTGGCAGCCCTACTTCTCGAACCTGAAAAACGGGGCGATTCTGGTCGATATCGATTCGCGCGCGCTGCACTACTGGCAAGAGGATGGGCTGTATCACCTGTATCCCTCGTCCGTGCCGCTGACCGAGGATCTGACCCGCCGCGGTCGCACCCGGGTGATCCGCAAGGTCGAAGGCCCGTCGTGGGCCCCGACGCCTGCGATGCGCATCCGCAACCCCGAATGGCCGGACTTTGTCGGACCGGGCCCGGACAACCCCCTGGGCACACATGCGCTGTATCTGAGCTGGAAATACTACCGTATCCACGGCACGCACGACACGCGCAAGATTGGACGTCGATCATCGAACGGCTGTATTGGCCTTTATAATGAACACATTGCACAGCTTTACGAAATGACCAAAGTGGGCACGCAGGTGTTGCTTATTTGACGACATTTTGGCGATCCTCGGAGGCGCTGTGGAAACTTGAGTTTGCATTCTCCGGGAATTGCTGCTTAGAAAAAGTCACGAGGTAAGTCTTGGGTGCTTGTCGTGTTTTTCCACTATGGGGGAACGGCAGGCGTATATCTGGAGGATAGTTATGAAGAAACTCGCTCTCGCCGCCGTGCTGACCGCCGCAGCGTCGACCGCATTTGCCGGTTCGTACGCCAAGGACGAAGTTTACATGGAACCCGCCGTTGTCGTCGAAGAAGCAGCTGCTTCGTCGTCGTCCGCTGGCGTCATCATTCCGCTGATCCTGCTGGCAGTTGTTATTGCCGCAATCGCGGACTGAGGATCGACTGGTCCTATCATTTAAAAAGGCAGTGCTTCGGCACTGCCTTTTTTCTTTTCCAAACCACGTAAGTGGCGGAAGCACCTAGTCGGTGCTGACCCATCCCTGCAGGTTTTCGGCAATCACGGCAGACAGCGCCGTCACATGGGCCGGATCGTCGTTCAGGCAAGGGATGTAGGTAAAGCTGTGGCCGCCGCCCTCTTCAAAGCTTTCCTTGATCTCTTCGTTGATCTCTTCCAGCGTCTCGATGCAGTCGGCTGAAAAGGCGGGCGCGATCACCGCGATGTTGGTCTTGCCCTCTTCCTTGGCCAGTCGGGCGACTTCTTCGACCGTGTAGGGGCGCAGCCATTCCTCGGGACCAAAGACCGACTGGAAGGTCGTCTTGATCTCGGTCTGGTCCCATCCCAGCCGTTCGCGCAGCAGGCGCGTCGTCTTCTGGCACTGACAGTGATAAGGATCGCCCTGTTTCAGATAGCGGATCGGCATGCCGTGGTAGGAACAGACCAGGATGTCCGGCTTTTTGTCCAGCTCAGCATATTTCCGCTCGACCGACTGGGCCAGCGCCTCGATATAGAGCGGATGTTCGAAGTACGGGTCGACCACCCGCGCCGTGGGCTGCCAGGTTTCCTTCATCAAGGCGCGGAAAAACTGGTCGTTTGCGGTGGCCGAAGTGGCACCGGCGTAATGCGGATACAGCGGGAAGAACAGGATCTTGCGGCAGCCGGCCTCGACCATCTTGCGGACCTTTGATTCCGTCGAGGGATTGCCGTAGCGCATGCAGAAATCGACCATGACCTGATCGCCGAACTGGTCCTGCACCGCAGCCTCGATCGCGGCGGTCTGGTCCCGCGTGATCGTCATCAGCGGGCTTTCGTCCTTTTCGGTGTTCCAGATCGACTTGTAGGCCTCGCCCGAGGAAAACGGGCGTTTGGTCAGGATGATCAGCTGCAACAGCGGCTGCCATTTCCACGACGGGTAATCGATCACCCGCTTGTCCGACAGGAACTCGTTCAGATAGCGCCGCATCGACCAATAGTCGGTGGCGTCGGGCGTCCCGAGGTTGGCCAGCAAGACACCCACCTTGGGTTTGGGCACTTTGGGGTGATCTGCCTCGGCGTGGGCAGGGCGTTCGGATTGGGCGGTGGCGTCAAGCATGGTGGCGTCCCGGAATTGGCTCAGTCCCGCCTTACCTAACCTGCTGGCCGCAGGGGTCAATCTTTGAGCTTGGTTTCCTGCGTGCCCAGCGCTTCAGCCAGCCGATGTGCCGCAGAACCGGGCCGCAGGGGCTGCGGCTGGCTGCGATCGGGCGCCCAGCCGGTCAACGTGATCAATTCAAAGGTCGCGGGCAGGCGACCATCAGGACCGGCAAAGGTCTGGGCATAAAGCTCGGCGGCGCGGAACAGGACGGCGCGGCGGGTGGGTTGGCGCAGCCGAGCGGTCAGGGCGTTGGTCTCGCCCATTGCACGCAAATCGCGCATCAGGTGAAAGAGCGTCTGATAGCTGGCCGTCAGGGGCGTGGCATCGGCGACGGGCAGCGCAAAGCCCGCCCGTTGCAGCAGCGCGCCAAGATCGCGGATCTCACCCATCGGGGCAACACGCGGCGACAGGCCGCCTGTGACCTCGGCCTCGGCCTGACCCAATGCGGCGCGCAATTCGTGCAGGGTCTGCCCGCCAAAGGACACGGTCAGGCACAACCCGTCTGGTCGCAGTGCGCGTTTCATCTGGATCAACTGCCCGACCGGATCGTTGGCCCAATGCAGCGCCAGCGCGTGGATGATCAGATCATGCGCACCTGTCTGCAGGTCCAGCGTCTCGGCATCCTCGACCACCTTCGCGTTCGGCAGCACCCCCTGCCAGACCTGCGGGAAGGGCGTGACCACGGCGGGCGCCGTAAACGCCCTGTTAACCGCGATCAGACGATCCTGTGCCTCGTCGCGGGCGATCTGATGCAGGAACAGGGCCGGATCGCGGGCGGCGCGGGCCCGGTTGCGCGCAAGCGCGGTGCGGTCGGTCAGAAGGGGCGTGTCAGACATGGGCGACACATAGGATGCTGAGCGAGGCGTTGCAAACCGCCGTCCGGCTGATCTATCCGCCACGCTGCCTGTTATGCGGCGGGCTGGTCGACAGCGATACGGGGCTGTGCGGCACATGCTGGCGCGACACGCCGTTCATCGGCGGGCTGACCTGCGATCTGTGCGGGTTGCCCTTGCCGGGCGAGTCCGGCGGCGGGCCCGAACATTGCGACGATTGCCTGACCACTGCGCGCCCCTGGGATCAGGGCCGGGCCGCGCTGCTGTATCAGGACAATGGCCGCAAGCTGGTCCTGCAGCTGAAACACGGCGATCGGCATGACATCGCCCCCCCGGCGGCCCAATGGATGGCCCGCAGCCTGACTGACGTGGACCTGACCGACGCGCTGGTGGTCCCGATCCCCCTGCACTTTCGCCGTCTTCTGAAGCGACGCTTCAACCAATCCGCGCTCTTGGCCAAGGAACTGGCAAAGCGACTGCAGCTTGAGTGGTGCCCCGACGCACTGCTGCGCAAGCGGCATACGGCGGTTCTGGACGGCAAAACCAAAGAGGACCGCTTTGCCACCGTCCTGAACAGTATCTCGGTGAACCCTCTGCACGCCGACAAGATCGCGAATCGCCCGGTTTTGCTGGTTGATGACGTCATGACCACTGGTGCCACTTTTGCCGCCGCATCAGAGGCGCTGCGTGCGTCCGGGGCGCGACATCTGTGCACGATCGCACTGGCACGCGTTGCAAAGGATACCTAAATCCCCGACAAATCCGACAGTCTAAGGGATACCGCCATGAAACCCGTGGAAATCTACACCTCGCCGCTTTGCGGCTTTTGCCACGCCGCCAAACGTCTGCTGACGCAAAAAGGCGTGGACTTCACTGAAATCGACATCTGGGCCGACCCTGATCGCAAGCCCGAGATGATTCAACGCGCCAATGGCGGCCGCACCGTGCCGCAGATCTTTGTCGGCGACGACCATGTTGGCGGCTGCGATGATCTTTATGCGCTGGAACGCTCGGGCAAGCTTGATCCGCTGCTGGCGGCCTGATGCGCGTTGCGCTTCTGCAGATGACGTCCAGCGACGATCCCGAGGGCAACCTCGGGACCGTGCGCCGGATGCTGGCAGAAGCAAAGGATCAGGGCGCCGCATTTGCACTGACGCCCGAGGTCACGAACTGCGTGTCCTTCAGCCGGTCCCATCAAGAGCAGGTGCTGCAGCGCGAGGCCGATGACCTGCTGATCCGCGGCACCCGGGAAGCGGCTGCAAAGCTGGGGCTTTGGGTCCTGCTGGGCTCGGTCGCGGTGAAATCCGACCCGCCCGAGGAACGCTTTGCCAACCGCTCGGTCCTGATCGGCCCGGATGGGTCGGTGACTGCGACCTATGACAAGGCGCATATGTTCGACGTAGAGGTCAGCGAGACCGAGACCTATCGCGAAAGCGCCGGGTATGCGCCGGGCGACCGGGCCGTGCTGGCTCAGGTCGCGGACGCAAAGGTCGGCCTGTCGATCTGCTATGACATCCGCTTTCCCTATCTCTATCGCCAGCTCGCGCAGGCCGGGGCGCAGATCCTGACCGCACCTGCCGCCTTTTCGCCCGCCACCGGCCCCGCGCATTGGGAAACCCTGTTGCGCGCCCGCGCCATCGAAACCGGCTGCTTTGTGCTGGCCCCTGCGCAGACCGGCGACCATCCGGCGTCGCGCGGGCGGCCGCGTCGCACCTATGGGCATTCGATGGTGATCGCCCCCTGGGGCGAGGTTTTGCTGGACGCGGGCACCGATCCGGGTGTCTATACGCGCGATCTGGACCTGACAGCCGTGGACGAGGCACGCCGCAAGATCCCCGCGCTGACGCACGACCGCCACATCACCGGACCCTGATGACCGAGACCGACACCCTTGCCATCTCGCTGTTCAGCGAGCTTTTGACCGCCGACCAGCTGCTGCGGAACCGGCTGACGCGGGTCTTGCCGAACAAGATGGAGATCTCGCATTTCTCGGTGCTGAATCATCTGGCGCGGGTCTCGGACGAACGCACGCCTGCGCAACTGGCGCGCAGCTTTCACGTCACACGCGGGGCGATGACCAACACGATCACCAAGCTGGAGGTCGCAGGCTATGTGCACATCCGCCCCGACTGGGACGATGCGCGGCGCAAGCTGGTTGCAATCAGCCCCTCTGGCCTGTCGGCACGGGACGCCGCGATTGCCGCGATCATGCCGCTGATCACCGAACTGGTCTCGGACCTGGGGCTGAGCAATGTGCGCGCTGCGCTGCCGGTGCTGCGGGAATTGCGGGTGAAGCTTGAGGATGAGGCGGGCTAGGCCGCTCAAGCCCCCGGCTTCAACGCCGCCGTCACGTAGTTTACGCTCAGGTCCCGATCCGACAGACGCCACTGCCAGGTCACCGGGTTGAACTGAAACCCCTTGCGGTCCACCGGCTGCATGCCTGCCCCTTCGATCAGCGCGAACAGCTCGTCCGGTGTGATGAACTTGGACCATTCATGCGTGCCCTTGGGAAGCCAGCGCATCACGTATTCCGCACCGACGATGGCCATCGCAAAGCTTTTGGGGTTGCGATTGATGGTCGAGCAGATGTGCAACCCGCCGGGTTTCAACAGCGCGCAGCAGGCGGCAAGATAGGCGGCGGGGTCGGCCACATGCTCGACCACCTCCATGTTCAGAACTGCATCGAACGCCGCGCCGGTGGCGGCCAGATCTTCGGCCGTGGTGTGGCGATAATCGATCTCCAGCCCCGACTGCCGCGCATGGGCCTGCGCCACGGGGATGTTGCGCTCGGCAGCGTCGACGCCGACGACCGTCGCCCCAAGCCGCGCCATGGGTTCACACAAAAGCCCGCCGCCGCAGCCGATATCAAGGATGTGCAGCCCCTCAAACGGGCGTTCGGTGCCCAGATCGCGGTCAAATTCCTCGGCGATCTGCGTGGTGATATAGTCCAACCGGCAAGGGTTCAGCATGTGCAGCGGTTTGAATTTGCCGTTCGGGTCCCACCACTCGGCGGCCATCGCCTCGAACTTGGCAATCTCGCTGGGATCGACTGTGGTGGTCATAGGTGATTTTTCCCGTGGTCTTTGGTCGTTGTCCTCCAATATAGATGTGGCATGGATAAATTCCCGGGCCAAAAGCGCGCAGTGCAATATCTGCATCCCCCGACCGAACCGTTTGACCAGCGGATGCTTGAGGTCAGCGGTGGGCACAGGATTTACGTCGAACAATGCGGCAACCCAAAGGGCATCCCGGTGATTGTCCTTCACGGTGGCCCCGGCGGCGGTTGCAGCCCGGCGATGCGGCGGTATTTCGATGCCTCGAAGTACCGGGTTGTCCTGTTTGATCAACGCGGCTGTGGCCGGTCCGAACCCCACGCCAGCGTCAATCGCAACACGACCTGGGATCTGGTGGCCGACATCGAAGAGATTCGCGCCACGCTGGGGATCGAGAAATTCATCGTCTTCGGCGGCAGCTGGGGCGCGACGCTGTCGCTGATCTATGCCATCAGCCACCCCGAAGCGGTCCGTCACCTGGTGCTGCGCGGTGTCTTTCTGATGACACAGGCCGAGCTGGACTGGTTTTACGGCGGTGGCGCGGGGCAGTTCTGGCCCGAACCCTGGGCCCGTTTCCGCGACATGATCCCGCCCGAGGAACAGTCGAACCTGATCGAGGCCTATCACAAGCGCCTGTTCTGCGGCGACCAGGCCACCGAGATCCGCTTTGCCCGCGCCTGGGCCTCGTGGGAGAACGCCCTGGCGTCCATTTCCTCGAGCGGTCATGGGGGCGAGGCACCCGGAAATTACGCCCGCGCCTTTGCACGGTTGGAGAATCACTATTTCATCAACAGCGGGTTTCTGGAAACAGACGGCTGGATCCTGAAGAATATTGATCGGATTGCGCAAATTCCGGGCGTTATCGTGCAGGGTCGCTTTGACATGATCTGTCCGCCCCGCTGCGCCTGGGAACTGGCCAAAGCCTGGCCAAAGAGCGATCTGCGCATGATTCCCAACGCAGGACACGCCCTGTCAGAGCCGGGCATAAGCGCCGAGCTGGTCAAGATCATGAACGGGATCGCCGCGGGATGATCTGGACCCATGATCTTGGAGATCTGGACTCAAATCGCTGAAACAAATTCTTTACAGACCCCCGACAACCGGTAACCATTGTCTATAAAAGCAATGGAGGGTCCGGGGAAACGTGTCGTCAGTCTTAAGAATTATTCTGCAACGTCTCGGTTTGGGTGTGCTCACCCTGTTCATTGTCTCAATCGTCATTTTCATTGCGGTGAACCTGTTGCCGGGGGATTTTGCGCAGCTGATCCTTGGTCAGGGTGCGACGCCAGAAGCGGTTGAGGCCATTCGCAAAGACCTGGGTCTGGATCAGGGGCTGGTGCCCCGATATTTCCAGTGGCTGGGCGGCGTGCTTGTTGGGGACCTTGGCAATTCCTTTGCCCAGGCGAACTTTGCCAGCTTCGCCGGCACCAACACTGCGACTACGGCAACAACCGTGGCGGCCCAGATTGCCCCGCGCTTTGCCAACACGATGTTCCTGGCCGGTGTGACCGCCGCCATCGCGGTGCCCTTCTCGTTGATCCTGGGGATCCTGGCCGCGCTGTATCGCAACTCGGTCTTCGACCGGGTGGCCAACGTTTTCACGCTGAGCTCCATTTCGTCGCCAGAGTTCTTTCTGGCCTACATCCTGATCCTGTTCCTGGCGGTGATGAACCCGCTGCTGCCAAGCCTTTCGAACATCTATGACGGCATGGCCTTTGGCGAGCGTCTGACCCGCACCCTATTGCCCGCCCTGACACTGACCCTGGCCGTCACTGCGCAGATGATGCGGATGACGCGGGCGGCGATCATCAACCTTTTGGCCTCGCCTTACATCGAGATGGCACGGCTCAAGGGTCTGTCGCCGATGCGAGTGATCGTGACCCACGCGCTGCCCAATGCGCTGGCACCGATCATCACCGTGATCGCGCTGAACCTGGCCTACCTGATCACAGGTGTGGTCGTGGTCGAGGTGGTGTTTGTCTATCCGGGCATCGGACAGCTGTTTGTGGACAGCGTGAAGATTCGGGATATCCCGGTGGTGCAGGCCTGCTGCCTGATCTTTGCGGCCGCCTATATCCTGCTGAACCTGACGGCTGATGTGTTGTCGATCCTGTCCAACCCGCGCCTGAGGCATCCGAAATGACACTTCTCTACATTGCTCTCGCCATCGTCGCCTGTGTTGGCCTCGGTTGGGTCTTTCGCCTCGTGGGTCAACAGCTGACCGGCAATGCGCCGTATTTCCGGGACATGGGTCTGGGCAGCGCCTTTGGCTTTGCGCTGGGTGCGGTGGTGCTGTTGTGGGTGGTTGTCACCTACTATCGCGGCATGACCGCCGAGGGGCAGGACGCGAACAAGTACTTCTTCTTCCTTGTGGCCGTTCACGGGTTGGTTGCCTTTAGCGTGCTGGCCTATTTCTTCCGCATCCTGGGCACGCAGATCGGGTCCGAGGGGTCGAAGAAACTGTTCAGAAACATGCCTTTGACCGCGTCCTTCGGGATCGTGATCATCATGGCCTATGCCTTTGTCTCGCTCTTTGCCGGGCAGATTTCGGTGACGACCATCGTGATTGTCGGCGTCATCGGGCTGGTCCTGGCCGAGATCGTGCGCGCCGGCGGGGATGACGATGCCGCCAAGGGGATCGGCGTTGCCTTTGGCGTCGCGATTGCGATCATGGTGGTCATGTACTTCGTCGGGCCACTGGCGCCTTACGGCCAGGAAGAGGTTCTGGCCAAGGCCAACGTCGTTCCGGGCGGCAATCCGGCGATGGGCGGCGATCCCGAGTTCCCGCTGGGCACCGACCAGATCGGCCGCGATATCCTGAGCCGCCTGATCTATGGCGCGCAGAACACCGTTGGCATCGCCTTTGCCACCACGGTTCTCAGCTTCCTGATCGGCGGTTCGCTGGGTCTGCTGGCGGCAACGCTGGGCGGCTGGCTGGACCAGGTCGTCAGCCGGGCGGTTGACGTTCTGATGGCCATTCCCGCGCTGATCTTTGCCCTGCTGCTGATGACCATCGCCAGCGCCTGGGCGGGGTCGGAAAAATGGCTGCTGACCGTCTTTATGGTGATCATCATCGCCGTGATCGACAGCACCCGCGTGTTCCGCCTGTCGCGCGCCGTGGGTCTGAACATCGTTGTGATGGACTATATCGAGGCCGCCAAGCTGCGCGGCGAAGGTCTGGCCTATCTGATCTTCCGCGAGATCCTGCCAAACGCCACAGCCCCGCTGCTGGCCGAGTTTGGCCTGCGCTTCTGCTTTGTCTTCCTGACCATCGCCTCGCTGTCGTTCCTGGGTGTCGGCATTCAGCCGCCGCTGGCGGACTGGGGCACCATGGTGAAAGACCTGGCGCAGTTCATCAACTTTGCAGCCTTTGCCCCGCAGGTTGCCGCAGCGCCGCTGCTGGCTGCGGGTGCGATTGCCCTGCTGACCGTCGCCGTGAACTTCGTCGTCGACTGGATGCTGCACAAATCCTCGGGCCTGAAGGAGTAAGAGTATGAGCGACCTTCTGGTAAAAATCCGCGATCTGAAGATCGAAGGCCGCAGTGACGAGGTCTGGAACCCGATCATCAACGGCGTCGACCTGGACCTGCACAAGGGCGAGGTTCTGGGCCTGATCGGCGAATCGGGTGCGGGCAAGTCGACCGTGGGCCTGGCCTCGATGGGCTACACCCGCGACGGCGTGCGCATCTCGGGCGGCTCGGTCGAATTTGACGGCATCGACCTCTTGGCCGCCAGCGCTGCGGTGAAACGCGGGCTGCTGGGCAAGCGAATCGCCTATGTGGCGCAATCGGCTGCCGCCAGCTTCAACCCGGCCCACAAGCTGATCGATCAGCACACCGAGGGCCCGGTTCAGCATGGCGTCATGTCCAAGGGTGACAGCGAAAAGGACGGGATGGAGCTGTATCGCAAGCTGCGCCTGCCCAACCCTGATTCGATCGGCTTCCGCTATCCGCACCAGGTGTCAGGCGGTCAGTTGCAGCGGGCCATGACGGCCATGGCGATGGCCTGCCGCCCCGATCTGATCATCTTTGACGAACCGACAACGGCGCTGGATGTGACCACCCAGATCGAGGTTCTGGCCTCGATTCGCGAGATCGTCGAGGAATACGACACGGCGGCGATCTACATCACGCACGACCTTGCGGTTGTTGCGCAGATGGCCGACCGGATCAAAGTGCTGCTGAAAGGCGACGAGGTCGAAGAGGCCGACACCCGCACCATGCTATCTGACCCGAAAGAGGACTACACAAAGTCGCTTTGGGCCGTACGAGAGTTCCAGCGCCCGGCCAAACCGGCCGTTATCACCGGTGCCACACCCGTTGTATCGGTCAAGAACGTCACCGCCGCCTATGGCAAGGTGCCGGTTCTGCATGACGTCAGCTTTGACATCCACGAAGGCCGCACTGTCGCCGTTGTGGGCGAATCCGGTTCGGGCAAGTCGACCACGGCGCGCTGCATCACCGGACTTCTGCCGCCCAAGCAGGGTGTGATCGAGTTCGACGGCACCCCCATGCCGCTGGATTATCGCAAGCGCACCAAGGAACAGCTGCGCCAGGCCCAGATGATCTATCAGATGGCAGACACCGCGCTGAACCCACGCAAGAGCATCGGCGAAATCATCGGCCGACCGGTTCAGTTCTACGGCGGGCTCAGCGGCAAGGCCAAGCGCCGCCGGGTCGATGAACTGCTGGATCAGATCGAATTGCCCGGCGATCAGTACCATGACCGCCTGCCCTCCGAGCTGTCGGGCGGCCAGAAGCAGCGCATCGGGATAGCCCGCGCCCTTGCCGCAGAGCCAAAGTTCATTATCTGTGACGAGGTGACCTCGGCGCTTGACCAACTTGTGGCCGAAGGCATCCTGCGCCTGCTGGCGCGCCTGCAGGACGAGTTGAAGCTGAGCTACATGTTCATCACCCACGACCTGGCAACCGTGCGGTCCATCGCGGACGAAGTGGTGGTGATGAAGGATGGCAAGGTGGTCGAACAGGGTCCGAAGACCGAAATGTTCACCCCACCACACCATCCATACACGGACCTGCTGCTCAGCTCGGTTCCGGAAATGGATCCGGATTGGCTGGATAAACTTCTCGCAGAACGCGGAGTTGATAACATCGGCGACGCAGCTGTGGGTAAAATGAATTGACGAATCGCCTGATCAAACAGGTGACGCAATCGGGGGACCCCCGCAAAATGGAAAGACAGGGAGACACTCTATGACAAGAATCAGCAGACGCGGACTACTCAAGTCCGGTGCAGCCGCCGGTGTTCTGGCAGCGACAGGAATGCCGGCCTTTGCAATGGGCCAACGCGGCGGGACACTGCGGCTGGGTCTGGCAGGCGCCAACACATCCGACAGCTGGGACAGCCGGACGCATTCCGACAGCTTCATGATCATGGCCGCCCACGGCGCCGTGTTCGACACCCTGACCGAGGTTTCAGCAGACGGTCAGCTGGTCGGCGAACTGGCCGAAAGCTGGGAAGCCTCGCCCGACGCGGTCACCTGGACCTTCAAACTGCGCAAGGGCGTGACCTTCCACAACGGCAAGGCCTTTGGCGCGGACGACGTGATCGAATCGCTGAACATGCACACCGCAGAGGGTGCAAAATCGGCGGCGAAACCGATTGTCTCGGCCATCACCGAAATGAAGAAACTGGGCGATCACGAAGTCCAGATGACACTGAAAGCCGGCAACGCCGACTTCCCCTTCCTGCTGTCGGACTATCACATCTGCATGTACCCGGCCGGTCAGGTCGAAGAGGCGATTGCCCAGGGCATCGGCACCGGCCTTTACAAGGTCGAAAGCTTCGACCCGGGCGTGCGCGCACTGCTCAGCCGTGTCGACAGCCACTACAAGGACGGCAAGGCCGGCTGGTTCGATTCGGTTGAAATGATTGCGATCAATGACGCTTCGGCCCGGATGAACGCGCTGATGACCGGCCAGGTCGACGCTGTGAACCGCGTTGACTTCAAGACCGAGCCGCTGATGAAAGCCAACCCGATGATCAACATCTTCGAGGTCACCGGCAACCAGCACTTCACCTTCCCGATGCTGACGAACCTGTCGCCCTTTGACAACGTCAACGTCCGCAAGGCGCTGAAGCACGCGATCAACCGTCAGGAAATGGTCGACAAGATCCTGCTGGGTCACGGCGCGGTCGCCAACGACATCCCGATCGGCCCCGCGAACCAGTACTTCGCATCCGATCTGCCGATGAACGACTACGATCCGGACAAGGCAAAGTCGCTGCTGAAATCGGCGGGCCTCGACGGTCTGTCGGTCGACCTGTCGGCCTCTGACGCGGCCTTCCCGGGCGCGGTGGATGCGGCACAGTTGTATCAGGCCTCGGCCAAGGCGGCAGGCATCAACCTGAACGTGGTGCAGGAACCGGCGGACGGCTACTGGTCGAACGTCTGGCTGAAAAAGCCCTGGTGCGCCTGCTACTGGTCGGGCCGCGCGACCGAAGACTGGATGTTCTCGACCGCATACGAAAGCGGTGTGCCGTGGAACGACACGGGCTGGGAAAACGCCCGCTTCCAGGAACTGCTGCTGACCGCCCGGGCCGAGCTCGACTCGAGCAAGCGCCGCGACATGTATCACGAGATGCAAGCGCTGATGTCGGCCGAAGGCGGCACGGTCATCCCGATGTACGCCAACTATGTCGACGCACACTCGGTCAAGCTGACCAACTCGGGCACCATCGGCAACGTCTTCCAGATGGACAGCTCGCGCATGATCGAGCGCTGGTGGTTCGCGTAAGCCGCCATTGCTGCAAAAAACTTTCAATCGTGCCCCGGTTTTCCGGGGCACTTTTGTTTTGAGCCCCGCACAGATTGCAATCGCGTGCCATTTGGGGGCTCTGCCCCCTGACCCCCCGGGATATTTTCCGGCAAGAAGAAAACCAGGCCCCTGTTTCTTCTTGCCGGAAAATATCCCCGCCGGAGGCACACCCGAGGCGACCGCCAAAGGCGGGCAACGAGACAAACATGCGCGCGCGACCAGCGCGCACAATTCGACAGAAACCACCGGGCGGTGCGGCCTGCAGACGGGGCGCAAAAAAACCTGACAAATTTGTCACAACACAGTCCGCCCGCCGCTTGCAGGCGTGAAACCCCCTCCTTATATACCCGTCAGAATGTGAGGCAGCGGCCACACTGGCTGCCTTGCTTGAAACGCCGGGGCAGGATGCCGTAACGGGTCCCACGCCTCGGGACATCGCCTTGAAGACAAGAAGGGATCGAAAACATGGCCAAAGTGATTGGTATCGACCTCGGTACAACAAACTCCTGCGTCGCCATCATGGATGGATCGCAGCCCCGCGTGATTGAAAACGCCGAAGGCGCACGCACCACCCCCTCGATCGTCGGTTTCACCGATGACGAACGCCTGGTCGGCCAGCCCGCCAAGCGTCAGGCCGTCACCAACCCGTCGAACACTGTTTTCGGCGTGAAGCGTTTGATCGGCCGCCGGTTCGACGACGAGCATCTGGCAAAAGACAAGAAAAACCTGCCCTACGCCGTGATCAACGGCGGCAATGGCGACGCCTGGGTTGAGGCGAAGGGTGACAAGTATTCGCCCAGCCAAATCTCGGCCTTCATCCTGCAAAAGATGAAAGAAACCGCCGAAAGCTACCTGGGCGAGGACGTGACGCAAGCGGTCATCACCGTTCCGGCCTATTTCAACGACGCCCAGCGTCAGGCCACCAAGGACGCCGGCAAGATTGCCGGTCTGGAAGTGCTGCGGATCATCAACGAACCGACGGCTGCTGCGCTGGCCTATGGCCTGGACAAGGACGAAACCAAGACCATCGCGGTTTACGACCTGGGCGGCGGCACTTTCGACGTGACGATCCTGGAAATCGACGACGGCCTGTTCGAGGTCAAGTCGACCAACGGCGACACCTTCCTGGGTGGCGAAGACTTTGACATGCGCATCGTCAACTACCTGGCCGGAGAGTTCCAGAAAGAGCACGGCGTTGACCTGACTGCTGACAAGATGGCGCTGCAGCGCCTTAAGGAAGCGGCGGAAAAGGCCAAGATCGAGCTGAGCTCGGCCAACCAGACCGAGATCAACCAGCCGTTCATCTCGATGGACCCCAAGTCCGGCACCCCGCTGCACATGGTCATGAAGCTGACTCGTGCCAAGCTGGAAAGCCTGGTCGGTGACTTGATCAAGAGCTCGCTGAAGCCTTGCCAGGCGGCGATGAAAGACGCCGGTCTGTCGGCCAACGAGATCGACGAGATCGTTCTGGTCGGCGGTATGACCCGCATGCCGCGCGTCATCGAGGAAGTGACCAAGTTCTTTGGCAAAGAGCCGCACAAGGGTGTGAACCCCGATGAGGTTGTCGCCATGGGTGCCGCCATTCAGGCAGGTGTTCTGCAGGGTGACGTCAAGGACGTGGTTCTGCTGGACGTGACCCCGCTGTCGCTGGGCATCGAAACTCTGGGCGGTGTCTTCACTCGCCTGATCGACCGCAACACAACGATCCCGACCAAGAAATCGCAGATCTTCTCGACCGCCGAGGACAACCAGAACGCCGTGACCATCCGGGTCTTCCAGGGTGAACGCGAAATGGCCGCTGACAACAAGATGCTGGGCCAGTTCAACCTCGAAGAGATCCCGCCAGCCCCGCGTGGCATGCCTCAGATCGAGGTGACCTTTGACATCGACGCCAACGGCATCGTGTCGGTTGGTGCGGCTGACAAGGGCACCGGCAAGGAACAGAAGATCACGATCCAGGCTTCGGGCGGGCTGTCGGACGAAGACATCGAAAAGATGGTCCAGGACGCCGAGGAAAACGCCGAAGCGGACAAGGCACGCAAGGATCTGGTCGAAGCCAAGAACCAGGCCGAAAGTCTGATCCACTCGACCGAGAAGTCGATGGAAGAGCACAGCGACAAGGTCGACCCGACCACCATCGAGGCGATCGAATTGGCCATTGCCGCGCTGAAGGACGAGCTGGAAACCGAAAACGCGGACAAGATCCGTGGCGGCATCCAGAACGTGACCGAAGCGGCGATGAAGCTGGGCGAAGCCATCTACAAGGCCAGCCAGGAAGAGGGCGGCGATGCCGAGCCTCAGGCCGCGGACGCCGGTCCGGCGGATGACGACATCCTGGATGCCGACTTCGAGGATCTTGACGACAACAAGCGGGCCTAAGCGCACGCTTGGAACCATAAGGGGCCGGTCCGGACACCGGACCGGCCCTTTGCGTTCCGATGCCAGGAGGACGTAGATGTCCAAACGCGACTATTACGATGTTCTCGGCCTGTCCAAGGGCGCCTCGGCGGAGGAAATCAAGAAAGCCTATCGCAAGAAAGCGAAAGAGCTGCACCCCGACCGCAACGCGGACAATCCGGAAGCCGAATCCCAGTTCAAGGAAGCCAACGAGGCTTACGAGGTCCTGAAAGACGGCGACAAGAAAGCGGCCTATGACCGCTATGGCCATGCAGCCTTTGAGGGCGGCATGGGTGGTGGCGGTGCGCGCCCCGGTGGCTTTGGCCAGCAGGGTGACTTTGCCAGCGCCTTTTCGGATGTCTTTGACGATCTGTTTGGCGACATGATGGGTGGCGGCGGCCGTGGTGGCCGCCAACGCGCCGCACGTGGGGCCGATCTGCGCTATAATCTGCGCGTGTCGCTGGAAGAGGCCCATTCGGGCATCCAGAAATCGATCCAGGTGCCGACCTCGGTGCAATGCGGATCCTGCGAAGGGACCGGTGCCGAAGGTGGCGCGGAACCAACCACCTGCCCGACCTGTTCTGGCATGGGCAAGGTCCGCGCTCAGCAGGGTTTCTTTACCGTAGAACGCACCTGCCCGACCTGTTCGGGTCTGGGTCAGATCATCAAGAACCCCTGCACCACCTGTGGTGGCAATGGCCGGGTGAACAAGGAACGCGCGCTGTCGGTGAACATTCCGGCCGGCGTTGAAACCGGCACCCGCATTCGCCTGGCCGGCGAAGGCGAGGCTGGAATGCGCGGCGGTCCGCCGGGTGACCTCTATATCTTTATCGAGGTTGAACGGCACGACCTGTTCGAGCGCGATGCGACGAACCTGTATTGCCGGGTGCCTGTCTCGATGACCGCTGCCGCCCTTGGCGGTGACATCGAGGTGCCGACGATTGATGGCGGCCGCAGCCGGGTCAAGATCCCGTCGGGCAGCCAGTCGGGGCGTCAGATGCGCCTGCGGGGCAAGGGCATGCCTGCCCTGCGCGGCGGCGGAACCGGCGACATGTTCATCGAGCTTGCCGTCGAGACGCCAGTGAACCT
This sequence comes from Alphaproteobacteria bacterium, assembly GCA_030424865.1. Classification (GTDB taxonomy): domain Bacteria; phylum Pseudomonadota; class Alphaproteobacteria; order Rhodobacterales; family Rhodobacteraceae; genus JAKVCP01. The sequence continues at coordinate 61,174 of JAUHVR010000012.1, forward strand.
GACCAGCCGTCAGAAAGAGCTGATGCGGGAATTCGAGGAGTTGTCCGAGACCAACACCAACCCCGAATCCAGCAGCTTTTTCTCATCGGTGAAAAACTTCTGGGACAGCATGAAAAGCTGATCCATCAAAGGGCCGGGCAACCGGCCCTTTTTGGTTATGGCGTTTCTGGTTTCACTCGCGCTTCAGGTTTAACCAGAAACGCTTTCGGGTCACCTGAGCGAACAGCACCCCGACCACAGCCGGGTTTCGCTGCCCAACTGCATCAATTGCAGATCCAGCCCATACTCACGATCCGACATTCCGTCATTGCAGGACATCCTGCGGATGGTGCCTGCCAGGGTAACACTGCCCTGGGCAACAAAACCGTAAAGATCAGGCCGGTTTTCAGAGCGCCCGAACTGGAACAACGTCAACGCCAGCACCGGATCGGTGAAGCGGTCGAAATGCACCTCGTTGTCGGCTTTCAGGTCCAGCGTCCAGAACGGCTCGGTCGCGAAACAGCTCAGCGGCAGCGGCAACACGGCACCATCGTCCCCGTCCCGGCGGGCCAGGAATTTCATCGACACCCAGCCGCTGCGTTCGGCAGAGTTCACCTGACCCCAGGTACCCGCCTCGTTCAGGGCAATGACCTCGACATTCTTGTCAGTGGGCAGCAGTTCGCCCACCTTTTCGGCCCCGCCGGTGGGTTCGGCGCGGATGTTCAGAACATCGTCAACCGCCACACCCGTCACGTCATAAAGCGCCGGAAAGACCTCGGCCCGGACAGAGGTGGCGCACAGGATCAGTATGAACAGTAAAGCCCGTATCATCGACGTGCGCTCCAGGATGCTGAGGCATGTTTGCGTGTGTAGAACTCGGCCATGAGACCAACCATAAACAAGACGATCCCAAGCACCAAAGGATATTCCCAATTGCTCTTGTGGGGATTGTAATTGACAAAGGCAAACCCGCGCGACTGGTCGATGGTGTGAAACAGCGGGTTCCAGACAAAGAACGGCAGCATGAACCCAGGCAGGGTGTTGGCGACAAACATCTTCCCCGAGGCGATCATGTTGGCGCGTTGATAGATCGTCGAGATGATGTTGACCACGGTCGGGAACCAGGGTTTGGCCGCCAGCAGCACAACCCCGATCGCCGCGCCCGTGAACCAGCTGAGCAGAACCATGGCCAAACAGCCGATGGGATCCTGAATCGTGATCGGTGTGATCGCCGTGTGATAGATGAAAAGGATCACCACCAGCGACAGAACCTGGATGTAAAGCGAGCTGAGCATCGCCGAGGCGATCGCAATTGCTGTATTCATAGGCGCATGCTGCATCATTGGGCTTGCAGGCCCCTCGGATCCGACAACAGCGCTTAGTGTTTTCACATGGGTCATGTACAGAAAGATGCCGGTCATGATGTAGACCAGAAAATCCCCCCGCAGGGCAGCACCCCGCAGGCCCAGGATGGAGAACAGAAGATAAAAGGCCAGCACGAAGATCACGGTCTGCAGCATGTTCATCAGGATCGACATCGCCGCGTTGCCATGCGTTTTGCGGATCGCCCGGACAGCGTTGTGATAGATCAGCTCAAGGATCGAGACCGCCGATTGCAGGCGGGTCTTCGGGGCCGATGGTTGAAACATGCAGTCGCTGCTCCGAATGCGCGGCACTGTCGCGGTCGGGCCGCTTGCCGTTCTGGGTTGGGAACAGCATAAGGGCGGCGACGTTTTTAATCAATGAATCTGCGGAATCGCAGATCAAAGGAGACGACATTGGACTATCAGGAATTGACCCGCGTGATGCGCACACTGGCGCTGGAAGCTGGTGACAAGATCATGGAGATCTACAACTCGGACGATTTCGAGGTGAAATCCAAGTCGGACGACAGCCCGGTGACCGCAGCGGACGAAGCGGCAGATGCGCTGATCTCGGCCGGTCTGCGCGCCTCGTTTCCTGATGTTGCCCTGGTCACCGAAGAACAGGCCGACAGCCACGACATCAGTGCCAAGACCTTTCTGATCGTCGACCCGCTGGACGGCACCAAGGAATTTGTCCACCGCCGCGGCGATTTCACCGTGAACATCGCGCTGGTCGAAGACGGCGTGCCCACCCGCGGCGTGGTCTATGCGCCCGCCAAAGACCGAATGTTCTATACCGACGGCGAAGGCGGCTCGGTCGAGGAACTGGGGCCTTTCGACAAGACCACGGTGGGCAAGACCAAGCCGATCCGCGTCGCCGACAGCGACAATGCCGCGCTGATGGTCGTTGCGTCGAAGTCGCACCGCGATCAGGCGACCGATGATTACATCGGCAAGTACGCGGTCAAGGACATGAAAAGCGCAGGCTCGTCGCTGAAGTTCTGCCTTGTCGCCACCGGCGAGGCCGACATCTATCCGCGCGTCGGCCGCACCATGGAGTGGGACACGGCTGCCGGCCATGCAGTTCTGAACGGAGCCGGCGGGTCGGTTGTGCGGTTCGACGACCACAGCCCGCTGGTCTATGGCAAGGAAGGTTTCGCAAACCCCTTCTTCATCGCCTACGCGCCCGCCGTTGATCTGAAACCGGCCTAAGATATCCGGCGCCGGGTGGGGCAAATCCGCCCAATCCGGCGTCCATCCCGCATTTGTTTCATTATTCAGCCTCATTGTTGTTCCGATTTAAGAAGCAAACTGTTTCTTAGTGGGCCAAGGGCCGTCGGGGCATTCTTTTTGAAATCCAAAGGTCATTCATTGACCCCGGCGCAGACCAAGGACCGCTATTTGTGGTAAACGGAGTCCATGGGTATGACGAACGGAGCAAAGGTATGAGCAACAAGGTCACCAAGGCCGTTTTTCCGGTTGCCGGATTGGGAACACGTTTCCTGCCAGCCACCAAGTCCGTCCCCAAGGAAATCATGACGCTGGTCGACCGCCCGCTGGTGCAATACGCCATCGACGAGGCGCGCGCGGCAGGCATCAAGGAATTCATCTTTGTCACCTCGCGCGGGAAAAGCGCGCTCGAAGACTACTTCGACAACATGCCCTACCTGGAAGAGGAATTGCGCCGCAAGGGCAAGACCGAGCTTCTGGAAACGCTGCAGGCCACCAACATGGAAAGCGGCGCGATTGCCTATATCCGGCAGCACAAGGCACTGGGCCTGGGACACGCCGTCTGGTGCGCCCGTCGCCTGATCGGTGACGAACCCTTTGCGGTGATGCTGCCCGATGACGTGATCGCCGCCGAAAAGCCCTGTCTGGCGCAGATGGTCGAAGCTTATGAAGAAACAGGCGGCAGCATGGTCGCCGCGATGGAGGTGCCCTATGATCGCACCTCGGCCTATGGCGTTCTGGACGTGCAAGAGGACATGGGCTCTATGGTTTCGGTCAAGGGAATGGTCGAGAAGCCTGCCCAAGGCACCGCGCCGTCGAACCTGGCTGTGATCGGCCGCTACATCCTCAGCCCCTCGGTTCTGGAAAACCTGAACACGATGAAAGAGGGCGCAGGAGGAGAGATCCAGTTGACCGACGCCATCGCGCAGGAAATTGGCGGGCCGAACAATGTTTACGGCTATCGCTTCCGCGGCCAGCGCTTTGACTGCGGGTCCAAAGCTGGCTTTTTGCAGGCGACCGTTGCCTTTGGCCTGGCGCGCGAGGAATTGCGCGACGATCTGGCGTCGTTCCTGCAGGAAATCATGCTGGCGCAAGCGGCGGAGTAAGCCCCTTTGGCGAATGTTCTGGTCACCGGCGGCGCGGGCTACATCGGCTCGCACGCCTGCAAGGCCCTGGCCCAAGCCGGGTTCACCCCTGTCACCGTCGACAGTCTGGTCACCGGCTGGCGCGATGCGGTGAAATTCGGTCCGCTGGTTCAGGGTGACCTGTGCGACCGTGCTCTGCTGGACCGCACCTTTGCCGAATACCAACCCATCGCCGTTCTGCATTTCGCCGCGCTCAGCCTGGTGGGCGAGGCGATGGCGCAGCCCGGAAAATACTGGCAAAACAACGTCGTAGGGTCACTGACGCTGATCGAGGCCGCCGCAGCCGCGGGATGCCGCAACTTTGTCTTCTCCTCGACCTGCGCCACCTATGGCGAACATGACGGCGTGGTGCTGGACGAAGACACGCCCCAGATGCCGCTGAACGCCTATGGCGCCAGCAAGCGCGCGATCGAGGATATCCTGCGCGACTTCGACGCCGCCCACGACCTGCGCCATGTGATCTTTCGCTACTTCAACGTCGCGGGCGCCGATCCCGAGGCCGAGGTGGGCGAACATCACCGCCCCGAAACCCACCTGATCCCTGTCATGTTCGAGGCCATCGATGGCCAGCGCCCCGGCCTGACCATCAACGGCACGGATTACGACACGCCCGACGGCACCTGCATCCGCGACTATGTGCACGTCTGCGATCTGGTCGACGCCCATATCCTGGGCCTGCGCTGGTTGCAGGACGGCAAACCCAGCCGGGTCTTCAATCTGGGCACCGGTCGTGGGTTTTCAAACCGAGAAGTTGTCGAAGCCTCGCGCGCTGTTACCAACCGCGAGGTGCCGTGTTCCGACGGCCCGCGCCGTGCAGGCGATGCGACCAAGCTGGTCTCGGGCTCGTCCCGCGCCAAGACCGAGCTGGGATGGGAGCCCAAGCGATCGACCCTGCAACAGATGATCGGCGATGCCTGGCGCTGGCACCAAACGGGACATTACGATAGCTAAGTCTTCATGACGCAAAGCGGGTATTGGGCGGCTTACAGATTGCGGTGGCAACGCCGCAAACTTCTGTGGCGCGCCTTTCGCAGCCGCCATGCGCTGACGCTGATCCAGGACCGCACGGATCAGATCCGCCCCCATGACATCCCCTGCGTGATGACCGTGCGCAACGAAATGCTGCGCCTGCCCTTCTTTCTGCAGCACCACCGCGCGCTGGGGGTCGACCACTTCCTGATCGTCGACAATGGCAGCACCGATGGCACCGCCGATTGGCTGGCGGGGCAACCCGATGTCTCGCTTTGGCAGACGCAAGCCAGCTATCGCGCCTCGCGCTTTGGGGTCGATTGGACGACCTGGCTGCAGATGAAATACGCGCATCGGCACTGGTGCCTTGTCCTCGATGCGGACGAGTTGCTGGTCTATGACGGCTGTGATCACCGCGATCTGCACGCGCTGACCAAGTGGCTGGAGACTCGCGGGGCCGAAGGCTTTGGCGCGCTGATGGTCGACCTTTATCCCAAGGGGCAAGTGAACCAGGCGGAGTACATCCGGGGCGAGGATCCGGCCCATTGCCTGCCCTGGTTCGATCCGGGCCCCTTTCGTGTTCGACGGCAAGCCCCAAAACAGAACCTTTGGGTGCAGGGCGGCGCGCGGGACCGGATGTTCTTTGCCGAAACGCCTGCCAAGGCCCCGACGCTGAACAAGCTGCCCCTGATGCGCTGGAACAGGCGCTATGCCTGGCTGAATTCCTGTCACTCCGCCCTGCCCCCGCGCCTGAACCTGCTGTACGACGGCCCCGGCGGCGCGCAGCCCTCGGGCGCGCTTTTGCACAGCAAGTTCCTGCCCGATGCCGACGCCCGCGCGCGCGAGGAAAAGGCGCGCAAACAGCACTTCCACACCCCCGAACGCTTTGACGCCTACTATGACGATATCGCCAAATGCCCCGACCTGTGGTGGGACGGCGCGAAACGCTATGAGGGGCCCGGCAGTCTGGTGCAGGCAGGACTCATGTCCAAACTCGACTGGTAATTCCCCGCAATCTTTCGCTTTCCTTCAGCCCTTTGTGCCTTAGACTGTGCACAAAACGAGCAGAGGGGCCAAAACCCGCGGTATGGGCCTGATTCAGTCATATCACATGCGCTTGCGGCGCAAGCGTTTGCTGTTGCGCGCCCTGCGCAAAAGCCGCGAGCTGCGCCCGGTCACAAACCGGACCGAGCTGATCCGCCCCGGCGACGTGCTGCTGTTTTCCACGCAGCGCAACGAGATGCTGCGCCTGCCGTACTTCCTGAAGTATTACCGCGACATGGGCGTGAACCACTTTTTCTTTGTGGACAACGACAGCACCGATGGCGCGACCGCCTATCTTGAGGCTCAGCCCGATGTCTCTCTCTGGACCACCAAGGGCAGCTACAAGCGGTCGCGCTTTGGCGTGGACTGGCTGAACGCCCTGCAGCGTCGCTATGCCGATGGCCATTGGACGCTGGTCGCCGACCCGGACGAGTTCTTTGTCTACCCCTTCTGTGACACGCGGCCGATCCGCGCGCTGACCGACTGGCTGGACAGCTGCGGCATCCGCTCTTTCGGCGCGATGCTTTTGGACATGTACCCCAAGGGCGGCATCAACGATGAACCCTATCGCGCCGGGCAAGACCCGCTTGAGATCGCCCACTGGTTCGACGCCGGGAACTACGCGATCACCAAGAACCACCAATATGGCAACCTTTGGATTCAGGGCGGCCCCCGCGCCCGCGCCTTCTTTGCCGACACACCAAAATCCGCACCTGCGCTGAACAAGATCCCCCTGGTGAAATGGAGCCGCAACTACGCCTATGTCAGCTCGACCCACAACCTGCTGCCGCGCGGGTTGAATCAGGTCTATGACGCCAGCGGCGGCGAAAAGGCGTCAGGTCTGATGCTGCACATGAAGTTCCTGAACACGCTTGGGGACAAGGCCAGCGAAGAGCTGGATCGCGGGCAGCATTATGCTGGCGGACGCGAATATGCGGCTTACGCCGAGGGCGCACGCGACAACCCCGATCTGTGGTGCAAGTGGTCGGAACGCTACATCAACTGGCGCCAGCTGGAAATTCTGGGCCTGATGTCCAAGGGGAACTGGGCATGACTGTCGGCATCGTCATGCTGGTGCACACCGCGCTGGACCGGGCCGAACAGGTGGCGCGGCATTGGGCGGCGGGCGGCTGCCCGGTTGTGATCCACGTTGACAGCAACGTCGCCGCGCCGGTGTTCCAGCGGTTCCAGAAAGCGCTATCGGATGTGCCCGGCCTGCAGTTTTCCCGCCGTCATCGCTGTGAGTGGGGCAGTTGGGGGCTGGTCGCCGCCAGCCAGGACGCGGCTGAACTGATGCTACGCCAGAACCCCGATGTCAGCCACGTCTACCTGAGCTCGGGTTCCTGCCTGCCGCTGCGCCCGGTGCATGAGCTGCAGACCTATCTGGCTGACCGCCCCACGGTCGACTTCATCGAAAGCGCAACCACAGCGGATGTGCCCTGGACCGTTGGCGGGCTGGATCAGGAACGGTTCACCCTGCGGTTTCCGTTTTCCTGGCGCCGTCAGCGCAAGCTTTTTGATGCCTACGTCACTCTGCAACGCCGCCTGCGCGTCAAACGGCGCATCCCCAAGGGGCTGGTCCCCCATATGGGCAGCCAATGGTGGTGCCTGACCCGCCGCACGCTGGACGCCATCCTGACCGACCCCGACCGGCCCAGCTATGACCGCTATTTCAAAAGGGTCTGGATCCCCGACGAAAGCTATTTCCAGACCCTCGCCCGCCAGCACTCGGACCAGATCGAAAGCCGGTCACTGACCCTGTCAAAGTTCGATTTCCAAGGCAAACCGCACACGTTTTATGACGACCACCTGCAATTGCTGCGGCGGTCCGACTGTTTTGTCGCGCGCAAGATCTGGCCCCACGCCGACCGGCTGTACGAGGCATTTCTGAACGAACCCAACCAGTTGCACGACCGGAACGAACCCAATCCAGGCAAGATCGACCGCATCTTTGCCAAGGCGGTCCAGCGCCGGACCCGGGGACGGCCGGGGTTGGTCATGCAAAGCCGCTTTCCGCATCAGGACTGGAACGGCGCGGTGACCGCCGCGCGGTATTCGGTGTTTCAGGGCTTTGCGGAATTGTTCGAAGATTTTGCGCCCTGGCTGGAAACCGCCACGGGTGCGCGGGTCCACGGGCGGCTTTTTGCGCCTGACCGCGTGCATTTTGCCGGTGGGGAAACCACGTTCAACGGCGCGCTGTCTGACAGTGCCACCCTGCGCGACGACAATCCGCGCGCCTTTCTGACCAACCTGATCTGGAACACGCGCGGCGAGCCGCAGTGTTTTCAATACGGCCCCGTCGACACGCCCAAGATCCTCGAGGTCATGGCCTATGACAGCAACGCCCGGATCTCGGTGATCTCGGGCGCCTGGGCGGTACCCCTGTTCAAATCCGGCGGAGGGTTCGTCGACATTCGCGACGCCGCCGCGCGCCTGCAAAAGATCGAGACCAAGCAGCTGAAGCTCTTGCAATCGCAATGGGTGCGCGCGCACGTGCGGATCTGGACCATGGCTGAATTCATCGAGGCCCCGATGGAGACGCTGAAACAGATCGTCGACGACATCGGGCGCAACCCGTCACAACGCCTGACCGAAGCCCCGCAGATGGTAGACCTGACCGGCTTTGCCGAATTCCTGCAAAGGCTCAAGAACGAAGGCATGCATCCCCACCTGATGGGCGATTTCTCGGTCAACCGCATGCCGCAACCCTCCAATCCCTCGGCCCGTCGGCCCTATTTGGTAAAGCGCTGACCGATGCCCCAGTTCGACACGTTTGTGATCTTTGCCGAAATGCGCACCGGCTCGAACTTTCTTGAGGCCAACCTGAACGCGATCGCGGGCATCACCTGCCACGGCGAGGCCTTCAACCCCGCCTTTATCGGCTATCCCAACAAGACCGAGCTTCTGGGGATCACCGAGTCCCAGCGCAACGAAAGCCCCCAGAGCGTTTTGAAGGCCGTCCGCAAAGCCCCGGGTCTGAACGGTTTTCGGTTCTTCCATGACCACGACCCGCGGGTGTTGCAGGACCTGCTGCAGGATCGGAAATGCGCCAAGATCATCCTGACGCGCAACCCCGCCGAAAGTTATGTCAGTTGGAAGATCGCCAAGGCGACCGGGCAGTGGAAACTGACAAATGTCCGCAATCGCAAGGACAGCAAGGCTGCCTTTGACGCCGACGAGTTCGAAACCCACCTGTCCACGCTGCAAGAGTTTCAGATCACCTTGATGAACGCCCTGCAGGTCAGCGGCCAGACGGCGTTCTATGTCGACAACGAGGACCTGTCGAACCTCGATGTCATGAACGGTCTGGCCAAGTGGCTGGGCGTTCAGGGCAGGCTCGACAGCCTGAACACCTCGATCAAGCGGCAGAACCCCGAGCCGTTGGAACAGAAGGTCGCCAATCCTGACGAGATGGCGCAGGCGCTTGCGCGCCTTGACCGGTTCAACCTGACCCGCACGCCAAATTTTGAACCCCGGCGCGGTGCGGTGGTGCCCAGCTATGTGGCCGCGACCCGCGCGCCATTGCTGTACATGCCGATCCAGTCGGGCCCGACGGATGCTGTTCGGGCGTGGTTGGCGGCGCTGGATGGCGTTCCCGTGGAAGAGCTGACAACCAAGTTCAGCCAGAAAAGCCTGCGGGCCTGGATGGCCGGGCATGGGGGGCATCGGGCGTTCAGCGTTCTGCGCCATCCCCTGGCCCGCGCCCACGCCGCGTTCTGCAATCATATTCTGCACACGGGCCCCGGCGCGATGATCCGCATTCGGCGCACTTTGCGCCGGGCCCATGATCTGTCCATCCCCGAAGACGGCCCCGATGCCACCTATCATCTGGCCGCGCACCGCGCCGCCTTTGCGCAATGGCTAAGGTTTCTGCGGGCGAACCTGTCAGGCCAGACCGGTGTACGTGTCGATGGGCATTGGGCCTCGCAAGTGCAGGTGCTGCAGGGCATGTCCGGTTTCATGCTGCCGGACCTGCTGCTGCGCGAGGATGAAATGGCGGACGCCCTGCCTGCCCTCGCCGCCAAGGTGGGGCGGCCCGACGCCGTCGTCCCCAAACCGACCGCTGGTGACGAGCCGTTTGCGCTGGCCGATATTTACGACGACGAGCTCGAGCAGCTCGCGCGCGAGGCCTACGCGCGCGACTACGTGATGTTCGGGTTTTCGGATTGGTCGCCGCCGGTTCAGGCGGCCTGAACCGACTGCGCCTCTGTCAGAACGGCATAAAGCGTTGCCGCATCCGGGTTGGCCCGCAGTTTCGAACAGACCGTGGAATCCCGCAGGGTGCGCGACACCAGCGCCAGCGCCTTGAGGTGTTCGACCCCCGCATCTTCGGGGGCGAACAGGGAAAAGATCACGTCGACGGGCTGACGGTCGACCGAATTGAAGTCGATCGGCTTTTCCAAAAGGATGAATGTGCCCACAACCTTGTCCAGGTTTTCCAACCGCGCGTGCGGCAGGGCCACGCCGTGGCCCACACCGGTTGGGCCAAGGCTTTCGCGTTCCATCAGCGCCTCGACGACCGTGCCATGATCCAGCCCGTATGCAGATTGCACAAGCTCGGCAACATCATGCATCAAACGCTTTTTGCTGGATGCCGCTGCAACAACTTTCACAGCTTCCGGTTTTAGAAGTTCAAGAAACGTCATTTGGTGTCCGTTCAAGCGGTCAACGAGTCAAAGGTGCGGCGCGCGGTGGCGGTGTGATCAGGGATCAATCCACCCGATGTTACCGTCGTCTCGGCGGTAAACCACATTGATGCCGTCCTTTTTGTCATTGCGGAACACAAGCACGGGCGCACCCGCCAGTTCCATCTGCATCACCGCCTCACCGACTGACAAAGACGGGATCTTGGTTTCCATCTCGGCCACAATCATCGGCTGAAGCGTTTCAGGCTCTGACTCGTCAGCGCCCTCTCCTCCGGCGAGGATATATGAGCTTGCGCCAAAGAGTTCAACGGGTTCCGTGCGGTCCTTGTGATGATCTTTCAGTCTTCGTTTATATCGCCTTAACTGCTTGTCCATCTTCTCGGCGCAGCCATCAAAGGCCGAATAGATCTCGGTCGCGTGCGCCTTGGCCGAGGCGTTCAATCCCGTCGACAGGTGAACGGTGGTTTCACAGACGTATTCATGGGCACTTTTGGAAAAGATCACCGTCGCATCGGTCGGGCGCTGCGAATACTTCTCGACCACCGAACCGAGCTCGTTTTGCACGTGGGTCTGAAGCGCGGCACCAATGTCGATTTGTTTGCCAGTGATCTGATAACGCATAATTTTTTCCTTTTCTTTGGCGCGGATCAGCAGGGGCCAAGGGCCTCAATTCCCGTGTCCTTCCATCCTGCTTTTCCGAGAAGTGGCACCGCTGTTTTCAGGTTTCAGTCGGTTGCTCCCACAAGTGGGACGAAACCGGATTGAACCTGCGAACAAGACGTGCGCCATACCCCTATTTGAGGCGATAGCCCCCCGCGCTGTCAATCGAATCCGTCATGGACACTGCAGATTTCGGGCTAACCCACGGTTACGAAATGCGGAAATTGTCGCCCAGGTAAACCCGACGCACGTTTTCGTTCTGCACCACTTCGTCGGGTGTGCCGGACATCAACACGCCGCCGTCGTGCAAAATGTAGGCCCGGTCAACGATTTCCAGCGTCTCTCGCACGTTGTGGTCGGTGATCAGTACACCGATTCCCCGCTTCTTCAGATCCGCCACGAGGTGACGAATGTCCCCGACCGAAATCGGGTCGACCCCCGCAAAAGGTTCATCCAGCAGCAGGTACTTGGGATCGGCAGCCAGACAGCGCGCGATCTCGACCCGACGGCGTTCGCCGCCGGACAGTGCCAGCGCCGGAGCGCGGCGCAGATGCTCGATCGAAAACTCGCTCAGCAACTCTTCGAGCCGCTCGCGCCGGCTTTGGCGGTCAGCATAAGTGATGTCGAGGATTGCCATGATGTTGTCTTCGACGGACATGCCGCGAAAGATCGACATTTCCTGCGGCAGATAACCGATGCCCAGCTTGGCGCGGCGGTACATCGGCATCATCGTCACGTCGCGCCCGTCAACGGAAACAACGCCGCCCTCTGGGTAGACCAACCCGGCAATCGCATAAAAGGTCGTGGTCTTGCCCGATCCGTTTGGTCCCAGCAGCGCCGCAACCTCGCCGCGCTGCACGGTCATCGACACGTCGCGGATGACCACCTTTTTGCGATAGCTCTTGCGCAGGTGTTCGATCTTGAGCCCGCTGTCGCCTTCCGTGACCGAGAAGTTGATCCGGCTCATTGCCCTGTGCCTGTTTGCAACAGGGTGCGCACCCGGCCGCTCATTTCGGCGGTGCCGGTTTTCAGGTTCACCACCATGCGTTCCGCGGTCAGTGCGTTCTGTCCCTGGGTCAAAAGCACGTTGCCGATCATCGTGATGGTGCCCGCATCGATGCTGTAGATCGCCTGGTTTGCTTCGGCTGCTTCCGCACCATTCACCAGCGTGACACCACCGGTGGCTTCCAACCGATCGATCCGACCCTCTCCGGCAACATAGACAACCGTCACCTTCGGTGCGGCCAACCGCATTTCGCCCTGCCCGATCACGACATCTCCGGCATAGGTCGCCGTTCCGTCCTGCTGATCGACCGACAGGCTGTCCGCCGCAATCTCGACCGGGGCCGAGGTGTCCTGCTGGATACCGCCAAACGCCACCTGCGCGCCTTGCGACAGGCTGACGGACGGCACCAACACAAAGGCCATCACAGCCAGAATACGGGTCACGGACATGGGGCAGCTTTCCTACTTTCGCGGATCATATATCAGCTTTACACCTTCAGTGAAAAGCATTTGCACCCGATCGGTTCCTGTAACGGTGATTTCCAGCCGCCCTGCGGTAAATGCGCCAGCCGGGCCCAGCGCCTCGACCGGGCCGCGGCTGCGTAGGTCGATGCGCGACAGCGCCGTGTCCAGACCCTGAGTGGTGACGCGGTATCCGGTGGAACTCACGATCTTGACGTCCCCCGAGAAAAACGCGTTGTCGCCAGCCAGATCGAAATCGGCATTGTCCGCGCGCATGGTCAGCGTGCCGCCGTTGTTGACCGATATGCGCGCCTGCAACCCGTCGATCAGGGCGCCGCTGTCGGTTGCCGCGTCAGGGCGGGCGCTGCGGGCTGAAATCGACAGTGTGGACCCATCCGCCGTGGTGCCCGAGAAATAGGGCGCCGTGACCACCTGTTGTTCCGCACGGTCGATCATCCGATCCGAGAACGGGATGTCAGAGGTCGGGTCCGAGTTGCGCGAGAACAGAAAGATCGTGGACAAAAGCGCCAGCGCGCTGAGCGGCAACACGATCTTCAGCGCCGTCACAATCCGCGAATGGGTTCTGTCTTGCAGCGCCATGTTCCCTCGTGTACGCGGTCAGTGCGCGAAGATATCGATCTCGGGCCAGCCGGCCAAATCCAGTTTCGCACGCATTGGCAGAAAGTCGAAACAGGCCTGGGCGATCTCGGTCCGGCCTTCGCGCGCCAGCATCTGATCCAGCACCTCTTTGACCCGATGCAGGTGCAACACGTCGGAAGCCGCGTAATCAACCTGCGCCGTGCTCAATTCGTCTGCGCCCCAATCACTGGACTGCTGCTGTTTCGAGATATCGACGCCGATCAGCTCTTGCAGCAGGTTCTTAAGACCATGCCGATCCGTATAGGTGCGCACCAGTTTGCTGGCGATCTTGGTGCAGTAGACCGGCGCGGTCACAACGCCAAAGGCGTGCTCGAGCGCGGCGATGTCGAAGCGGCCAAAGTGGAAAAGTTTCAGCGTGTCCGGATCGCCAAGAAGCGCCACCAGGTTGGGCGCCTCGGTCTGGCCCTTGGCAACCTGGACAAGGTGCGCGTTGCCGTCGCCATCGGACAGTTGAACAACACACAGCCTGTCGCGCTGGGTCTGCAGTCCCATGGTTTCACAGTCGATCGCCACCACCGGGCCCAGCGTCAGGTCGTCGGGCAGATCGCCCTTGTACAGATAGTTGGTCACGACACAGATCCTTTTGAATTCCACCGTGCGGACTTAGTCAGAACAGGCCCAATTCGCAACCGGCAAGGGAGTGCCCCATTTTCGCCAGATTTCCCGAGGCCGATTCCGGGATTCGTCACGATTGGGGCCGAAATGGGGCAAATATGGGGGCAACCGCTGTCCGATTCGTTAACCTTTCTGTCCTTTTGTTACATAGTGAAACATTTCGTGAGTTTTGACAATCTGCCTCTGATTGTACCCGAGTGCCTCACTCAATCACACCAAAGAAGCAGGCTGTTTGTTGACAGATTGTACCTTTTGAATACCAAAACCGATGCAAATTGTTTCCGCTTGCCAGCCCTCAATACATCCTATGGCTGAATATCGGCCAGCCACCCCCACCTATTTCAGCAAGTCCTCGAATATTGTTTCCCATTCATGGACAGCATCCAAACGCACCGTTTCCAATTCGTGCATCTTAATTCTGCTGCCTTTTCCATCGCTGGTGGCAAAATCGCTGAAAACTAAGGTGAATTCCGGCCTTAACAATTGGATCTACGCCGGGTTTTTCGGTGCAAAAACGGCAAAACTCACGGCGCGCAAGGGGGGCCGGCGCGACGAACATATTTGCGCCTTATTGACTACAATTCGCGTCAAATGCATAAGGGTACCTGTAGTTAGTTTCGGCATGAAAATGCCATAGTTCTCAAAGGCACTGGGGGTTGGTGCTGCACCGGGGGAGTTTGGTAAAGAGTATCCTGCGATCGTTTTCGCACCTGTTTGAATCCTGAAATTCTGACCGGGTGACGCCCGTTGGACCGTTCGAAATGTGCTTTCGAACGACAGGATAGGTTTGTCCCGTCGCAAAATCTCGCTGCCAGGCTTCGCCATAGACACCTCGAAGGAGGGATAGTGGTGACACTGCACATTCGACCCACTCTGCAAGGCGCAGAATTCGAAAATCTGGTATCGGACGCACTGGTTTCGCGTCCTCGTGGGGCAGTTTACCGCGACCACGCCAAACGCGCATTGGACGTTGCATTGGTGCTGGTTGCGGCGCTGCCAGTTCTGAGCGTCTTGCTGGTGCTGGCAGCCGTGGTTGCGCTGGACGGCAAATCGCCGATCTATCTGCAGAAACGCGTGGGTCGCGGCGGTCGGATCTTTCACATGTGGAAGCTGCGCAGCATGGTGCACAACGCCGATGCGCTGTTGGCCGACTATCTGGCCAGCAACCCCGAGGCCCGTGCCGAATGGGACAGAACGCAGAAGCTGCGCAAGGATCCCCGGATCACCCGCATTGGTCATCTGATCCGCAAGACCTCGCTTGATGAACTGCCGCAACTTTGGAACGTGCTGCGCGGAGACATGTCGCTGGTTGGGCCGCGCCCGATGATGGTTGACCAGCAAGAGATCTATCCCGGCACCGCCTACTACGCCCTGCGCCCCGGCATCACCGGCTTCTGGCAGACCTCGGTCCGCAACGAATCCAGTTTTGCAGAGCGCGCCAAGTTCGACACCGACTATCTGCGCGAGGTTTCGCTGGGCACCGACATCCGCGTCATGCTGCGCACGGTTTCGGTTGTGGTGAACGGCACGGGCTGCTGATCGCAGTCAAAAACGAATATGCAGCGAAGGCCCCGTGTCTGCTTTGCAGGCCGGGGTCTTTTTATGCGTAGGTCACGCGCGCCTGCATGCACTGCCGCCCATCCGGGCCGCGGACCCAAAGATCCGTGCCCGCCTGGCAGAACGTCGCCGGTTCAAAATGCATGAGCGGTGAACTGGCGCGGAATTCGAATTGGGTCATTGACCCCGACTCGTGCGCCATCAGCATCAGGATCTGCGCCAGCAAGGGGCCGTGCACGACCAACCCGGCATACCCTTCGGTATCGCGCGCATAGTCCAGATCATAGTGAATGCGGTGCCCGTTGAAGGTCAGCGCCGAGTAGCGGAACAACAGCGTGGTGTCGAAATGATGGTCCCTGGCCAGGGTTTCATCCGTGCGCGCCAGGGGTGCCTGTGGTTTGGGTGCCTTGGGGTCCGGGTCCTCGCGATAGACAAGGTCCTGTCGTTCGGTCACGCACAGCTGACCGTCCTGATGGATCTGATGTTCCAGCGTCACAAAAGCCAGCGGCCCGGATCGGCCCGTCTTGCGCGTGGCATCGACACAGCGGCTGATCTTTTCCGCCGATGCGCCTGTGCGAAGGGGGGCATGGAACTCAAGCGCCCCACCCGCCCACATGCGGCGCGGCAGGCCAATGTCGGGGATCAGACCACCCACCTTGGGGTGCCCGTCCCGCCCGAGGGTCATGCTGGGCTGCGGCTCCCAGAAATAGATCTGGTGGTAAAACGGCGGCAGAACCGCGCCGCTGGTCCGCCCCAGCACAATGTCCAGTGCTGCGGCGCGGGCCGGGTCCAGCACATCTATTTGACGGATCTCACTCATGCGGTCATCTTTTCCCCTGTTGCCTACAGAGACAATGGAAAACCCATGCAGCCCAGAGTTTCTTCGCTTGATCACCTGGTTCTGACGGTCCGCGACCTTGGCGAAACGGTTGCGTTCTATACCGACCTTCTTGGCATGCAGGTCGACCAGTTCACACCTGCCGACGGGTCCATCCGGTTTGCGCTGTCTTATGGCATCCAGAAAATCAATCTTCACGAAGCCGGGAACGAATTTGAACCCAAGGCTCAAACACCACTGCCCGGCTCGGCCGATCTGTGTTTTCTCAGCGCAACGCCCTTGTCGGACTGGATCGCACATCTGGGTCAGGACCGCATCGAAGAAGGCCCCGTGACCCGAACAGGCGCGCAGGGACCGATCCGATCGATTTACCTGCGCGACCCGGACGGCAACCTGATCGAAATTTCGAATCAGCTTTGACCGGCGTGGGCGCGCAGCAGGTCCACCTCATCGCGCAGCGCTTGCATCACCACTGTCAGTGATGTGTCATATCGCTCGCTGGTCAGGTTTCCGTCGGCGTCGAACTGATCGGCCGCCGCACCCAGGTGGAATTCGTTGGTCAGAAGCCGCGGACGGAATGGGCTGAGGCAGGCGCGCAGCATCAGCTGCGCCCGTTCACCACCCGCACGGCCAGCAGCGGCAGACATCACGGCCACCGGTTTGCCGGGCCAGGGGCCGGGCTTGGTGCGGCTGACCCAATCGAGCGCGTTCTTGAGGACGCCAGAGATGCCCTTGTTGTACTCGGGCGTCAGAACGATCACGGCGTCCGCCATGCGAATCTGATCAGACAGACGCTGAACCGCCTCGGGAATGCCCTGATCCTCGACATCACCATTGTACAGCGGCAGGTTCAGATCCCCGTCGACAAAGGTGGCGGGGCCAAACCGCTGGGCCGCGGCCAGCATCAGTTTCCGGTTGACCGAGGCCGCACGCAGCGACCCGCACAGGCCAAGAAGTGTCATGTCCGACATGTGTGTTCTCCTGTTCTTGCCCCACATGTGGACGAAAAACGCGCCACGGCAAGGCGCGGCGCGTCACAATGACTGTGCGATTTTTTGCAAGCGTTACGCAGTTGGCAGGATCACGATCTCGACGCGGCGATTCTGCGCCCGTCCTTCGGGCGTGAGATTGCTGGCAACCGGCTGATCTTCGCCCCGTCCAAAGGTCTGGATGCGGTTCGCGGGCACGCCTTCGGTGATCAGGACTGTCGCAACAGAGGTCGCGCGACGCTGTGACAGATCCAGGTTATGCGCTGCGGTGCCCGTGTTGTCGGTGTGACCCAGAACCTGAACGGTTGTGTCGGGATAGGCCAGCAGGCTTTGCCCAACTGTCCGAAGATCGCGTTGCAGATCGGGGCGCAGGGTCGCGCTGTCGGTGGCAAACAGAATGTCCTGCGGCAGGGTCACGATCAGCCGGTCGCCGGTGTTCTGGATCGAAACGTCATTGCCCAGCTGCTTGCGCAGGTCGGCCTCTTGCTTGTCCAGCTCGTTGCCGATCAAGGCGCCAGCGGCACCACCGATGGCGGCTCCGCGCAGCGCGCCTTCGGCGCCATCGCCCCGCAACAGGCCGATCCCGGCCCCCAGAGCCGCGCCAATGGCGGCCCCAGAGCGGGTGTTGTCGAAGGACCGGTCGGGGTCAGAAGTGGTACAGGCCGTGACGGCCAACAGCGACGTTGCCGCCGCGATGGGAAGGGTCTTTGCTCGGATCATTTTGGGCCTCGTTAAACACGCCCCCAAAGCGGGGGGTCGGGATCAGATATACCCATCATGCCGCGGGACCCCAATTTTTTCACTGGGAAATCGGCGGCAAATCGCTCAGGCCTCGGCCCGGGCGGATTCCCAGGCAAGGATCGCCCGTTTGACCGGCAAACCCCAGTGATACCCGCCCAGACCACCGGATTTCCGCAGGGCGCGATGGCAGGGAATCAACAGGCTGATCGGGTTGCGACCGACAGCGGTGCCCACCGCACGCACCGCCTTGGGACGGCCGATGCACTGGGCGATCTCGGAATAGGTGGTGACCTTGCCGGTGGGCACGTTCAACAGGGCCTCCCAGACCTTGATCTGAAAGGGTGCGCCGATCAGGTACATCGGTGTGCCGTCGTCCGAGTTGCCCGCGCCATAGGCATTCAACACCCAGGGCCGCAACATCATCGGGTCTTCGACATAGGTGGCCTTGGGCCAGCGGCCGACCAGATCCTCCATCGTCGCCTCGGGTGTGGTTTCCGAGGCAAAGCCGATCCCGCAGATGCCCCTGTCGGTGCCCATCACAAGGCTGGGGCCAAAGGGGCTGTCGAACCAGCCCCAATAGATCGTCAGCCCCTCACCCCCACGGGCGTAATCGCCGGGGCTCATCGCCTCCCACCGCAGGAACATGTCGTGCAGACGGCTGCTTCCGGACAGGCCCGTGGACAGGGCCGTTTCAAGCGTGGTGAACCGCTCCTGCAACAAGCGACGTGCATGATCCATCTGCAGATATTGCTGATACCGCTTGGGGCTGACGCCTGCCCAATGGGAAAAGATCCGCTGGAAATGCGCAGGGCTCATGTCCATCGCCGCCGCCAGTTCATCCAGCGTCAGCGTGTGATCGGCGGCGTCGATCATGTCGATCGCGCGGCGCATCATCTGGAAATGATATCCTTCGACAGGGGCGTTCATCACATCCTCCTTGAGCGGTTTCAAATGACCTAGCCCAGGCACGCGCGCATCGCGACCCGAATGTTGCGCTATCGAACAAGCCTTGCTTGCTCGCCTGTCAGTCTGATTAACTCGACAGGCAAGGAGGCCACATGCCCACGGATACCTTTACCCTGACCAAGGCTGCTGCGGAAAAGTACCAGGCCAACTCCGTGCCCGCCATGTTCGAGCCGTTGGCGCGCGCAACGTTGGACAAGATCAGCCTGCCCGACGGCGCGGATGTCATCGACATCGCGTGTGGGACCGGGGCACTGACCCGTGTGATCGCAGAACGCATGGGCGGCGTTGGGCGCATCTCAGGCACCGACTTGAATGAAACCATGATCGACGTTGCAAAGGCGCAAATGCCCGATACGCCGCATCAGGTCGACTGGTCCGCCGCAGATGTGAGCGATCTGCCGTACGAAGACGACAGTTTTGACGTTGGCTTTATTCAGCAGGGCCTTCAGTTCTTCCCTGACAAACCCAAAGCCCTGTCCGAAGTGCACAGGGTGCTAAAACCCGGTGGCAGCCTGTACCTGACCTGTTGGCGTGCGGTTTCTCCGTTCAACGGCGCGTTGTCCGAGGCCTTGGCTGACCTCGTTGGCACCGAAAGCGCAACCAAAGCAGCTGCGCCGTTTTCGTTTCGCGACGGTGATCTGATTGCAGCGCTGCTGACAGACGCAGGGTTTCGGACCTCTGCCGCCGAAGGCGTTGTCTTGCAACGTCGGTTCGACGACATTCGCGCCCAGATCCTGGCCCTTCCTATCGAGGCTGACTTGCGCGCCGCAGGCCCGGACATCACGGATCAGGTTGTGGCTGAAACCGCACGACGTCTGGCACCTTTCGAAAAGTCAGGTGTTTTTGTTGTTCCGCAAGAGGCCCATCTCTTTCATGCCATTGCGCGTTAAGGGCGCTTTACGATTGCCCTTGCGCATTGCATAGAAGCTTGCATGGCAAAACAGCTTCCATATCAGACCCTGCGCGAGATTTTTGCGCGCTTTCAAGAGGCCGAGGCCGAGCCCAAGGGCGAGCTGGATCACGTCAACGTCTACACTCTTGTGGTCGCGGTGGCGCTGTCAGCGCAAGCCACCGATGCGGGCGTGAACAAGGCCACTAAAGAGCTGTTCAAGATCGCCGACACCCCGCAAAAGATGCTGGATCTGGGCGAGGAACAGCTGATCGAGCATATCAAGACCATTGGCCTGTATCGCAACAAGGCCAAGAACGTCATCAAGCTGTCAAAGATACTGGTCGAGGAATTTGGCGGCGAGGTTCCGAACTCTCGGGCCGCGCTGCAGTCGCTGCCCGGGGTGGGGCGCAAGACGGCCAATGTGGTTCTGAACATGTGGTGGCGGCATCCGGCGCAAGCGGTCGACACCCATATCTTTCGCGTCGGCAACCGGTCGGGCATCGCGCCGGGCAAGGATGTGGACGCGGTTGAACGCGCCATCGAGGACAATGTGCCTGCCGATTTCCAGTTGCACGCCCATCACTGGCTGATCCTGCACGGCCGGTATCATTGCAAGGCACGTAAACCTTTGTGTGCCACCTGTATCATCCGCGATCTCTGCGAGTATGAGGACAAAACCCTATGAAAAAGTATCAGGTTGTCGGCATCGGCAACGCCATCGTTGACGTGCTGAGCCGCGCGGATGACAGCTTTCTTGAGCATATGAGCATCGAGAAAGGCATCATGCAGCTGGTGGAACGGGACCGGGCCGAGCTGCTTTATGCCGCCATGAACGACCGGGTGCAGGCGCCGGGTGGCTCGGTTGCGAACACGCTGGCAGGCTTGGGGAACCTTGGCCTGCGCACGGCCTTTATTGGCCGCGTGCACGATGATGCGCTGGGGCGGTTTTACGCGGATGCCATGGCCAAGGACGGCACCGATTTTGTCAATCCGCCGGTGCCGGGTGGCGAGCTGCCGACCTCGCGCTCGATGATCTTTGTTTCACCCGATGGGGAGCGGTCGATGAACACCTATCTCGGCATCTCGGCCGAGCTGAGCCCCGATGACGTGGACGAGGCCGTGGCCGGGGACGCCGAGGTGGTGTTCCTGGAGGGGTATCTCTTTGACAAGGACAAGGGCAAAGAGGCCTTTATCCGCACGGCGCGGGCCTGCCGCGCCAATGGCGGCAATGCGGGGATCGCGATCTCGGATCCCTTTTGCGTGGAACGTCACCGCGAGGATTTCCTGACGCTGATCGAGAATGAGCTGGACTATGTAATCGGCAACGAGGCCGAGATCCGCTCGCTCTATCAGAACGACGATCTGGATGCGGACCTGGCGGCGGTGGCCGCGATCTGCCCGCTGGTGGTCTGCACCCGGTCGGGTGATGGCGTGTCGATCATTCGGGACGGCGTGCGCACGGATGTGCCGGTGACCAAGGTCACGCCCGTGGATGCAACCGGGGCGGGCGATCAGTTTGCGGCCGGTTTCCTTTATGGAATGGTGACCGGAACGGACATGGAAACCGCAGGCCGGATGGGCTGCGTGTCCGCGGGCGAGGTGATCAGCCACATGGGCCCCCGGCCCGAGGCAAACCTGCCCGCCCTTTTCCGCGAAGCCGGGCTTCTTTGAAAATTGGGCGAGGCCAGGGGCCTCGCGCTTTGTTTGCCTGCCCTGCGGGCATGCGGAAAGGGGGCTCTGCCCCCTTGACCGACCTTTGGTCGATCATCCCCCGGGATATTTGACGCAAGAAGAAAAGCGGGATCAGTCGCCCAGTTTGGCGTGAACCTCATCAAGGTCGATCTCGCCTGTCGGCATCTTGTTGGCCGGGTTTTCGAAATCGTATTTGAACAGGCGGAAATCCCGTTTGTAGATTTCATAGACCAGGTGCATCGACAGATCGTCGAAATAATCCTCGACCGGATGGGCACGCTTGGGGCCGTGGCCTTCGGATTCGTTGAAGCGCGGGATCTGCGTCAGGTCGACGGTGTGTGGCGTTTCGATGGCGGTCAACACGTCCTGCATGCCTTGGTTGAAGCGCTCGGTCCAGATGATCCGGTCATATCGCCCGCCGTTGGCGACAAAGGTACCGACATGGCCTGATACGGCGGACCAGTGGATGTCGGGATCCATCGGGCGGCGCCAGCGGATGGTGTCGCGGGCAAACAGCAGAAAGCGCCGGAAGCTTTTGATCTGGTCGAACGGCTGCTTGCCGTCTTCGCCACCTACATCGACGCCATATTTCTGGATCAGCATAGGCACCAGGTTGCCGCGATAGCGGCGGCCGTTCCGTTGGATGCCGCAGATCTTGTCGAAGAACGAGCTGAGGATGCGCGTGTAGGGGTTGCGCACACATGTAAAGGAATAGGACAGGTGTTGGTCGACGTTCGACTTGATGATCTCTTTGCTGTCCTCGAGACCCCATTTGTGCAGGCCGTCTTCGGCGTCGTGAATGTCGCCGTCAAAAAACCGCGCGTGGTCCGAATAATACATGATCTGACCGATGGTCGAGCAGGCGCATTTCGGTACCACCCGATAGACCATGCTTTGGCTTTCGGTCATCCAGGTGCCAGGAAAGCCCATGTCCGTGCCCTTTCGTCTTGCTGCCCGGTGCGGCGTTTTTCGGGTTTGCCCCTGTTTATTCACTGCACAATCATGAGTATCAATCAAACTACTCCGGCGAAATTAAGGCGGGCTCTTTCGGTTGGCGAAAATCGCGTTCATATTGCTGTGTCACAAGGACCCTGGGGCGATCGTCAAACAGGCACAAAGCCTGACCGCGGCCGGCGACTATGTCGCGATCCATTTCGATGCACGCGCCGGGACGGACGCTTATGCGCAGATCCGCATGGCGCTGAAGGACAACCCCAACGTCACTTTTGCCAAGACCCGCATCAAATGTGGCTGGGGGGAATGGTCACTTGTGCAGGCCTCTCTGAACGCGGTCGAGGCCGCCGTCGAGGCCTTTCCCAGGGCCAGCCATTTCTACATGGTCTCGGGCGACTGCATGGCGATCAAATCGGCCGAGTACGCGCACGGCTTTCTGGATGACCACGACCGGGATTTCATCGAATCCCACGACTATTTTGAAAGCGACTGGATCAAGACCGGCTGGAAAGAGGAACGGCTGATCTATCGCCATTGGTTCAACGAACGCACGCAAAAGCGCCGGTTCTACGCGATGTTCGAGGCGCAGAAACGGCTGGGGCTGACCCGCGCCATCCCGGCCGACATCAATGTGATGATCGGCAGCCAGTGGTGGTGCCTGCGGCGGCGGACCATCGAGAAAATCCTCAAATTCACGCGCAAGCGGCGGGATGTCATGCGGTTCTTTGCGACCACCTGGATCCCGGACGAGACGTTTTTTCAAACATTGGTGCGGCATCTGATTCCGGACACCCAGATCGAAAACCGCACGCTGACCTTCCTGATGTTCTCCGACTACGGAATGCCGGTGACCTTTTACAACGACCACTACGAGATGCTTTTGGGGCAGGACTACTTGTTCGCCCGCAAGATCAGCCCCGAGGCGACCGATCTGCAGCGGCGGCTTTCCGTGCTTTTTGCGTCAGAGGGCGTTGATTTTCCGATCTCGAACGAGGGACGCGCGCTTTATCATTTTCTCACTGGACGTGGACGCGTCGGAAGACGGTTTGCCCCCAGGTTCTGGGAAAAAGAGGCAACCCTTGGTCGCGAGCGCGAGTTGATGATCGTGGTTGCCAAGAAATGGGATGTTGCCAAGCGGCTGGTTGCGCGGATCCGGCAGGTCACGAATGTGCCCTGCATCGAATATCTTTTCAACGAACAGGCCACAGAACTGCCCGACATGGGCGGCATCCAAAGTTCGATGAGCAAACGCCACCGCCACCGCCGCGCCTTGATGCGGTTGTTGTTCGACTATTATCAGACCGACCGCCTGATCGTCTGCGTCGACCCGGGCAGTCTTGATCTGATCGAAGATTTCACCGCCGACCGGTCCACCACCCGTATTCTGGAGGTCGAAACACAGTTCTCGGACGCCTACCTGGCCGGGCACGCCACGCGCGTCGGACTGGCGGGGGATCACACCTCGGCCGAGGCGCTGGACAGGTTGCTGCCGACAGTTCGGCATGACATCACACATGAATCCGACCGCCTGCGCGACAAGGAGTTCCCGAATTTCAACCGACTGCGCGAAGGCGCGGCGCCTGCCGAAAACGCCCGCCAGTTGGCCGCCTTCTTGTCTGTCGCGCCGGAGCAGGCGCTGCAGATCGCCGAAACCCCCAATCTTTTCAATGACTAAGGACGCATCCCCCAATGGCCTATGCCTATGACGATCAGAACATCTTTGCCAAGATCCTGCGCGGCGAGATCCCCAACAAGACCGTGCTGGAAACCGAACACAGCCTGGCCTTTCTGGACATCTATCCGCAGGCGCCGATCCACATTCTGGTGATCCCCAAGGGCGCCTACGTCTGCTTTGATCACTTCGCGCAAGAGGCCTCGGACGCCGAGATCATCGACTACACCCGCGCCGTGGGCGAGGTCTGCAAAATGCAGGGCGTCGAAGAGGGCGGCTGGCGGCTGATCGCCAACGCGGGTGAGGCGGCGATTCAGGACGTGCCGCATCTGCACGTGCATATCCTGGCGGGCCGTCCGCTGGGTCCGATGCTGCCCAAGGTCTGAAGCAATGGCTGTGTTCCTATATCGCATCATCCCGCCGCGCCCCGATTTTGCCGAAACGGCGACCCGGGAAGAGGGCGAGATGATGGGGCAACATTACCTGTATCTGAAGGCGCTGCACGAACAGGGTGTGTTGATCTTTACTGGGCGGACGGAAAGCGGAAGCATCGGAATTTCGGTGTTCGAAGCCAAGGACCAGGCCGCCGCGCAGGCCGTTTCCGATGGCGATCCCGCCAAGCAGGCGGGTGTCATCGACATCGTGGTCGAACCATTTCGGATCGTCGATTTCGCGTCGTGACCCTTAGCTGGCGCTGCTGGTCAGCGCCAGAAAGACATCCTCCAGATCGGCCTGCTCGGTCCGTACATCGCGGATCGAGATCCCCGCACCACGCACCGCATCGATCACCTGGTCCGCCGTCACCTGACCGGACCGGTAACTGCAGGCGATGGTTCCATCCGGGCGCCAGGCTGCGGTGATCCCGTCGACCTGCGGCAGGTCGGCGGGGGTCGAGGCGGGCTCGATCACCATCGTGCGCCCGTCCAGCTGACCCAAAAGGTTGGCGGTGCTGTCCTGCGCCACCAGTTCCCCGTGGTTGATGATGGCGATCTCGTCGCACATCTCTTCGGCCTCTTCCAGGTAATGCGTGGTCAGGATGATCGTCATCCCGCGGTCCTGGTTCAGCTTGCGGACGTTTTCCCACAGCATCTGGCGCAGCTCGATGTCGACGCCTGCCGTGGGTTCGTCCAGCACCAGCACGTGCGGGTGATGCACCAGCGCCTTGCCCAGCAACAGCCGCCGCCGCATGCCGCCCGACAGGGTGCGGGCATAGGCCTCGGCTTTGTCGGTCAGACCGATCATCGCCAGGATTTCGTCGCTTTGGCGCTGCGCACGCGGCACGCCGTAAAGCCCGGCCTGCACTTCCAAAGCGCCGCGCGGGGTGAAAAACGGGTCAAGGTTCAGCTCTTGCGGCATGACCCCGATCGAGGCGCGGCTTTGGCGGGGGTTCACGTCCTGATCCCAGCCGCAGATCTCGACTCGCCCGGCGGTTTTGACCACAAGGCCCGCCAGAATGTTGATCATCGTCGACTTGCCCGCGCCATTCGGGCCCAGCAGGCCAAAGATCGACCCCTGCGGCACGGTCAGGTCCACGCCCTTCAGGGCTTCTTTGCCGCCCGCATAAATCTTGCGCAGCCCTTCGATCCGTATTGCCGGATGTGTCATCGCACCGCTTGCCCCTTGGTTCTGGATCGCTCATAACGCCTTTAGTGCAGAGCCAGCCAAAAGGGAACGGACCCGATGACAACGCAAGCGCCTGAAACCCGGATCGTCGACAGCTATCGCGTCTCGTGCGACGGCGGCGAAGGGGCGCTGGGTCACCCGCGTGTCTGGTTGCAGATCCCGGCAGAGACCGGGTTTGTGGAATGTCCCTATTGTGACGCCAAGCTGGTGCACAAGGATTTCGAAGGCAAGGTCTGACCTTTCGGCGGCAGCACCAGTGGCCCTGTCGGATGCCTCCGGCGGGAGGTATTTATTGGAAAGATGAAAGGGTGTGGCGCGGGGCTTTGTCCCGTGGCAGGGTGCCCTGTGACGGATAACGGGGGAAGCGCGCATGTCCGAAGGTTTTGGCAAGGGTCACCATCTGCATCTGATCGACGGATCGGCCTTTATCTTCCGGGCCTATCACGCGCTGCCACCCCTGACGCGGAAATCCGACGGGCTGCCCGTGGGCGCGGTCGCGGGCTTCTGCAACATGCTTCACCGCTATGTCGAAACCAACACCGGGGCGGACGCGCCGACCCATGTGGCTGTGATCTTTGACTATTCCGGCAAATCCTTTCGCAACGAGATGTATGATCTCTACAAGGCGAACCGCCCCCCTGCGCCCGAAGATCTGGTGCCGCAGTTCCCGCTGACCCGCGACGCCACCCGCGCCTTCAACATCGCCTGCCACGAAATCGAAGGGTTCGAGGCTGACGACATCATTGCGACGCTGGCATGCCAGGCGCGCGACGCGGGCGGCCGTGTGACGATCATCAGCTCTGACAAGGACCTGATGCAGTTGGTCGGCGGCGGGGTCGAGATGCTGGACGCCATGAAGAACCGCCGCATCGATCGGGATGGGGTTATCGAAAAGTTTGGCGTCGGCCCGGAACGGGTGGTTGATGTGCAGGCCCTGGCGGGGGATTCCGTAGACAACGTGCCCGGCGCGCCGGGCATCGGCGTAAAGACCGCGGCGCTGCTGATCAACGAATACGGTTCGCTCGAGGAACTGCTGGACCGTGCCGGCGAGATCAAGCAGCCCAAGCGGCGTCAGACGCTGATCGAAAAGCGGGACCAGATCGAGCTGTCCAAGCGGCTGGTTCAGCTCGATTGCGACATGACGCTGGATTTCACACTGGAATCGCTTGAGGTCACGCCCCCCGAACCCGATGCACTGCTGGGGTTTCTGGCCGAGATGGAGTTCCGCACACTGACCAAGCGGATTTCGGACCAGCTGGGCGTCGAGGCGCCGGTGATCGATGATGCGCCGGTGGGTGCCGACGACACCGTTCTGGACGCCCCCGAAGCGCCGCCGATTGATCCTGAGAAATACGAATGCGTCCGCGACATGGAGGCGCTGCAGCGCTGGATCGACCTGATCCACGAACGCGGCTACGTCGCCGTCGACACGGAAACCACCGGCCTGAACGAGATGCGCGCCGATCTGGTGGGCATCTCGCTTTGCGTACACGCGGGCGAGGCCTGCTATATCCCGCTGACCCACCGCGCGGCGGCCTCGGACGATCTGTTCGGATCAGACGAATTGGCCGAAGGGCAATTGGGGCTGGACGCGGCGCTGGCTGCGCTGAAGCCCGTGCTCGAAGACCCTGCGGTCATGAAGATCGGCCAGAACATGAAGTACGACGCCAAGATCTTTGCCCGTCTTGGCATCGATGTTGCGCCGATCGACGACACCATGCTGATGTCCTATGCCCTGCATGGCGGCATGCATGGCCACGGCATGGACCAGCTGTCAGACCGTTACCTTCAGCACAATCCGATCCCGATCAAAACGCTGTTGGGGACCGGCAAAAGTCAGATCACCTTTGACCGCGTGCCGATCGACGAGGCGGTGAAATACGCCGCCGAGGATGCCGACATCACCCTGCGCCTGTGGGAGCTGTTCAAACCGCAACTGCATCGGTCCAAGGTGACCCGCGTCTACGAAGGGTTGGAACGCCCGCTGGTTCCGGTGCTGGCCCAAATGGAGAGGCACGGCATCAAGGTGGACCGCGACACGCTGAGCCGGATGTCGAACGCCTTTGCCCAGAAAATGGCGGGGCTCGAGGCCGAAATCCACGAAGCCGCTGGCGAAAGCTTCAATGTCGGCAGCCCGGCGCAGCTGGGTGAGATCCTGTTCGACAAGATGTCCCTGCCCGGCGGAAAGAAGGGCAAGACCGGCAAGTATTCGACCGGCGCGGATGTTCTTGAGGATCTGGCCACCGAACATGACCTGCCCAAGCTGGTGCTCGATTGGCGGCAACTTTCAAAGTTGAAATCGACCTATACCGACGCCCTGCAGGACCACGTGAACCCCGAGACCGGGCGCGTGCACACCTCTTATTCGATTGCAGGGGCCAATACCGGGCGGTTGGCGTCGACCGATCCCAACCTGCAAAACATTCCCGTCCGTAGCGAAGAGGGCCGTCGTATCCGCGAAGCCTTTATCGCGGAACCCGGCAACGTCTTGGTCAGCCTCGACTATTCGCAGATCGAACTGCGTATTCTGGCCCATATCGCCGGGATCGATACGCTGAAGCAGGCCTTCCGTGACGGGTTGGACATTCATGCCATGACGGCCTCGGAAATGTTCAATGTCCCGCTCGAGGACATGACCCCGGATGTCCGCCGTCAGGCCAAGGCGATCAACTTTGGCGTCATCTACGGCATCTCGGGCTTTGGCCTGGCCCGCAACCTGCGCATCCCGCGGGCCGAGGCTCAGGGCTTCATCGACCGCTACTTTGAACGCTTCCCCGGCATCCGCGCCTACATGGATGACACCGTGGCATTTGCCCGCGAACATGGCCGCGTCGAAACCCTGTTTGGCCGCCGTATCCACACGCCCGAGATTGCCGCCAAGGGCCCCAAGGCCGGGTTCGCCAAGCGCGCCGCCATCAATGCGCCGATCCAGGGCACGGCGGCCGATATCATTCGCCGCGCGATGATCCGCATGCCTGCCGCCATTGCGGACCTGCCGGCCAAGATGCTTCTGCAGGTCCACGACGAACTGTTGTTCGAAGTGGCCGAAGACAGCGTTGACACCCTGATTGCCACAGCGCGCGAGGTCATGGAGGCGGCGGCTGATCCTGTTGTCCATCTCGATGTGCCGCTGATTGTCGACGCAGGCCAGGGCGCGCATTGGGCCGAGGCACACTAGCGGATGGGCCGTGCGGCAGAAAACGCGCCCAGGGTCGAGGTCAAATCCCGCACGGATCTGCGATCCTGGTTGTCTGAAAACCATGCCGCCGGGGTGTCCATATGGCTGATCACCTGGAAAAAGCCTTCGCCGCATTACCTTAGCTATGACGATCTGATCTCTGAACTTTTGTGCTGGGGGTGGATCGACAGTCAGACCCGCAGGGTTGATGACGCCCGTACCTCGGTTCTGATCGCGCCTCGCAATCCAAAATCCGCCTGGTCCGCCATCAACAAACGCAAGGTCGAAGAGCTGCGTGCCTCTGGTGAGATGACCGAGGCCGGCGAAGCCCTGATCACAACGGCGATCGAGAACGGCATGTGGAGTTTTCTTGACGATGTCGAACGGCTGGAAGTGCCCGACGATCTGGCGCAGGCCTTGGGTCCGCTTCGCCAGGTTTGGGAAGACTATCCAAGGTCCATTAAACGCGGGGCGCTGGAGTGGATCAAGACCGCCAAGACGGACCCCACCCGATCGAAGCGGATCGCGGATGTGGTCGCTTCGGCCAAAGAGGGGCTGCGTCCCAGCCCCTTTCGGCGCTAAGGCATCGTCACCGCACCACGAACTCGGCGTGCAAGGCGCCTGCAGCCTTGATGCTTTTCAGGATATCGATCATGTCGCGCGGCGCGACCCCAAGGGCGTTCAGCCCGGCGACGACCTCGGACAGCGACGTGCCTTCGGGCACCTCTGCCAGGCCGATGCCCTCCTCTTCCTCGATGGCCGCGTTGGTACGGGGAACAATCACGGTTTCACCCTCGCTGAAGGGATTGGGCTGAATGGCCAGCGGCGTTTCCTCGATGCGCAAAGTCAGGTTGCCCTGCGACACGGCAACCCGCGAGATACGCACATCTTCACCCATGACAATGGTGCCGGACCGTTGATCGACCACCACCCGTGCCCGCCGTTCCGGCGCGATGCCGACGTTTTCGATCCGCGCAATGGCATGGGCCGGCGATCGAGCACCCGTCGCCGCCAGATCGACAATGACTGTGCCTGAATCCTGCATTGCAGCGGCCCGACGGCCGAAGACTTCGTTCAAACCGCGTTCGATCCGCGCGGCAGTTGTGAAATCGGGCTCGCGCAACGCCAATCGCAGAACCTCGAGTGAATTCAGGTCAAAGGCCACCTCACGCTCGACCCGCGCGCCCGAGGGAACAACGCCAGAGGTTGGAACCCCCTGGACGACCTTTGCGCCATCGCCTTCAGCCTCTGCCCCTCCGGCGATGACGGTGCCCTGTGCGACGGCGTATATTTGGCCGTCCGCCGCGTTCAACGGCGTCATGATCAATGTCCCGCCCAACAGGCTTTTTGCGTCCCCGATCGCCGAAACGGTCACGTCGATCTGTCCCCCCGCGCGCGCAAATGGCGGCAGCGACGCGGTCACGAAAACTGCAGCGACGTTCTTGGGCCGAAACTGTTCGCCCGTCACGTTCACGCCCAACCGTTCCAGAATATTGGCCATGATCTCTTCGGTGTAGGGGGCGTTGCGGATGCCGTCTCCTGTGCCGTTCAGACCAACCACCAGGCCATATCCCACCAGATCGTTGCCACGGACGCCGCCGAACTCTACCAGGTCCTTGATGCGGACGGTTTGCGCGGATGCCGCGCTGATCACGCCGCAAAGTGTGGCCAATACTACGAAAATTCTGATCATCTGATGTAATCCGCCAGGGAAAGACGCGAGAGACGAGCCGTGACGGCGTAGATGCTTTCCAATTGAAATTGCGTTTGCTCCAGGGCCGTGGCCGCTGCGAATGAATCAACCTCGACCAGGCGCGTCCTTGCCATTTGCAAAGCCGTGGTCTGGCTTTCGACCTCGGACAGGGTCTGCGCGATGCGCCCTTCCTGGGCGCCCAGCTGGGATTGTGCTTCGGTCAGCGAGGCACTCGCCGCCAAAAGCCCGTTGCCAGAGCTGTCCATCAAAGCGTTCTGCGTGCCGACCGACAGTCCAAGCGAGTCATCGACCGCCAGGGCAGCCCGCGCCAGGTTTTTCAACACGTCGCGAAACAGCTCATCATCTGCCCGCAGATCAAAGGTCACGGTCGTAGATTCGCTGATCCGAAGCGGCGCCAGATCATCTGTCGACCCCAGGTATCCCGTTGTCTCGAAACCACCGCCGGCGCCGAACCAGGCATCCAGCACCGCGTCGACATCTGCGGCCGTGACGGATCCTGCAACCGCGGCCGACAGATCAGACAGCATCACGTTTCCTTCGTTCAGCGCTGCGCCTTTGGTTTCGGTCCCGGCAAACAATGCGCGCCCGGCCACCCGGCTGTTCAAACCGCTGACGGTCGACTGAAAGATCTGGCCAGCCGCCTCACCCAGGGCGCGCAACGAATCCGCGTTGCTGCGCATGTGGGTGGCCAGCATGTTTGTGGCCAGTTCTGTCGTATCCGTGCGGGCCTGATCGACAACGCGTTGCATCGTTCCTGCCGTCAGTTGCGCTTCGCGGGTAACCGTCTTGTAACTGCCCAGCGCACCAAGTGACGTTTCGATGGAAAGAAGCGCGCCAAGATCCCCGGACAGATGTTGCGGCAGATCCGAAGCGATGCCCGTGGTCACCTCTTCGGCGTGGACCTGGATATCACCCTTGATTTGCGCCTGTCGGGTGCGAAGCACCATGTCCAGCGCCATATCGCCTACGGAAATCATGAAGTGTCCCCCTTTAGATCGCCAGCAACCGTTGCAACATCTCGTCGACAACGGTGATGACGCGTGCATTCGCGGCGTAGTTTTGTTCGATCAAAAGCAGGCTTTGCAGCTCGGCGTCGGTGTCGACCCCCTCTGCCAGTTCAAGCTCAAGCAGCGCGGCGCGGCGGCTTTCGGCGACGCCCAGATCGGTTTCCGCGCTCAGCCGGGTGACCGAGACCTGAGAGAGCAGTCCATGCGCCAAATCCGACAGACGATGATCACCCGCGGGAAGCGTCGGGGAAACAGCGGGAGAAAGACCTGTCAACGCGCTTTGGATCTGGCCGACCAGCGTCGAATCCCCCGAAGGCCCGGGCGCGGCGGCGCCCAGACCATCGCGCCATTTCCAGAGCGTTGCCGAACCCGGCGCGACTTCGCTGTTCAACGAAAGCCGCCCTGACAACCCCAGCTCGTCCGCCGCGTCAACCAACGCCCCGGCATCGGTGAACAATCCGGCGTCCGTGGCGGCCAGCGTGGTATCCGGACCGCCCGGTCCAAAACGCGCCGCAAGTTCGACTGCGATCGCGTCCAGCGACTCTTGCAGCGCCGGCGCCACGCTGTCGCGCACTTCGAAATGCGCACCCAGTGAGCCGCCTGAGAAGGGACCATTGTCAACCGCGCCATAGCTGACGCCATTGATCTGAAGCTCCGACAATCCTGCGCCCAGGGTCAGGTTGGGCTGCATCGCGTTCACCGGCGAAAAACTCACCTCGACGGGCAGACCATCCAGCAGCGTCGCCCCCTGATGGGTGAACAGGGCAACAGCGCCGCGGTCCCGCGGGACCACGAGCAAAGGCACAATGTCCGAGATGTTGTCGATCTGGACCTGCCGTTGATCTTCCAGGGCCGAGGTATCCTGCCCCGCCATCGAAGCCACCAGAATTTGTTCGTTGATCCCGTGGATCACCTGCACCCCGGCGTTCAGGGCGTCCACTTCACGGGCAATTGCGGCGTCGGCGCTCTTGCGCGCTTGTTGCACGCCGTCAGACAGGCTGTTGAAAGACTGAACCAGATCCTGCGCCGCATCTGCGACAGCCATCAGGCGGATCTGCGACGAAGGATCAGCCGCGGCGCTGATCAGCGCGCTGTCAAAGTTCGACAGTGCCGTGCTGAGGGTATCGCCGGTCAGCGCATCGCCAAAGAGGCGCTCAATGTCCGAGGCAAAGGACAAAAGAGTATTGGCGTGGCCCGCGTCGGCCCCGGCCGCGCGGCGGTCGGCGATCAATAGCGGATTGGACCAGCGCACGGTGCCGTCCATCATCACGCCACCGTGGTCCGACACCGAGTTTGCGGATACGGCCAACGAGCGCTGCCCGTACCCTGGTGTGAGTGCATTCGAGATGTTCGACGACACCAGCGCTGCGGACCGGCTTGCGACCGCAATCCCGCTGATCGCGTTTGACATGGCTCCGTTCAAGCTCATCCCCGGCCCCCTTTCACTGGTTTACCGATCAGCGTTTGATGTTGGTGGTTTCCTGCAGCATCTCGTCCACCGTCTGGATGACTTTGGCGTTCGACGAATAAGCCCGCTGCGTCTGGATCATGTCCGTCAACTCGCTTGCCACATCGGTCGCCGATTCCTCGCGTGCGAAGGACATGACATCACCCGTCGGTCCGTCGCCGGCATCCCACAGGAAGAAGCTGCCGCTGTCAGGCGAAGGTTTGAAGGTCTGGTTGTCCAGCGAGACCATTCCGTTGGGGTTCGGCAGGTCCACAAGCGGCACCTTGAAGACGGTCCGCGTGATGCCGGTATCAAAAAGTGCGCGAACAAAGCCACCGGCATCCACCTCGACCGAGGTCATGGTGCCGACGGCGGTGCCGTTCTTGGTGATGTTGAGCGGCGCAAAGTTCGCGTCGAACTGGGTGATGTTCGAATTGCCGACGGTGCCGATGTTGATCTCGATCGGGCCGGACGCGACGTTGACGATAAAGCTGCCGGTTGAAGCATCGTAAGCCCCACCCGACACGGTGGTGACGCTGGCAATGCTGCCCGCCGCCTGCGTTTGTGTGTCATCGAAGGTCATGGTGTATTCGCCGATCACGGCGCCCAGCGCGGTGTCGGTCAGGGTCATTGCCCATTCATTCGAGTTGCCGGCACCGGGAATGGTCGGCACGAACTCGATCTCGATGTTGTGCGACTGGCCCAGATTGTCGAAATACTGGACCGAGGTGTTCTGAATTTCACCTGCCGCATCAAAACGGGTCTCTCTCGATGGCAGGTTGATGCCCAGCGACACCTCTGTCGTCGGTTCGCCAAAGAACTGGTTTCGGTTGATGCGTACCGGTTCCAGCGCATCGCTGGTATCCCGCGCGAAATTGTCGAATGACCCGTCAGAGTTGGCCGGGAAGCCCATCAGCATAAGCCCGGATTGGGTGCGCAAATACCCGTCGGTGTCCATCCGGAAAGACCCGGTGGTGGTCAGCAGCATCTGCGGGTTGGTGTCGCCATTTTCGATTTCAGAGGCATTGACCACCGGCAGGAACCCACCGCCGCGAACGGCCAGATCCGTGGCATTGTTGCTGGACACGAGCGCCCCGCCCTGGTCGACCAGGCGCCGGGTCGAGACCCGAACCCCGCCCGAGGTGTAGCTGGAGGCCCCGTTGGGCGTCGCCACCAGCGCGTGGAATTCTGTTTCCGCGCGCCGATAGCCATAGGTCGAAGAGTTCGCGATGTTGTCGGAAATGGCCGCCAGCCGGCTTGCATTTGCCTGAAGCCCGGCCACCCCGGCATTGAGCGATGAGGAAATCGTCATGGACACGCCTTTCTGCTGTATCAACTGATGTTGACACCGACAGATACGGCCCATGATTTAAGGGCAGGCTAACATATAAAATTCGCCCTATGTTCCGGAAGCCCGAAGAAAGATGATCTCGAGCCTGTTGTTGCGCACGTGCAGCCGATTTTCACTGACAGGTTCCCTGTCGGCATGGCTGGTCACCCGGTTGAACCGATCGGCTGACAGGCCCTCATCCTCAAGAACATCCCGCATGACCTGTCCGCGTTCGGCGGCGCTGTCCCAAACCCGGTTCTCGGCCACGACCACGGGCTGGGACCGCACGTGGGATTCAATCGCCAGATCATTCGACACGATCCTCGCGGCCTCGGCAATGGCGCCCGCAAGTCCGCGCAAGACCGTCGTGGGTTCATTCTGATCGGTAAAGAGCCGACGTTCAGGCAGATCAAACAGTTCGATCACAAGCCCTTCATCCGTCAGTCGGGTCACGACGTGGCGCATCTGGTCGTCATCCAGCATGTTTTCGCCGCCGCGGCCCATCAAAAGGGATTCGACCGTTTCGAAGGCCTTGTTCTCTTCGGCCTGTTCTTCGTCGTCATCGCCGTTGACGACCTGTTGCGGGACACCACCTGATGACGACCGAAGCGCCGTCGGCCGCAGACTGGTCGCGCCGGTCCCGACCCGCGGCAAGGTGTTTTCCGCAAAGACGGAACTGCCGCCCAGCGCCCCGTCACCGCCACCGGACACCCGGTTGATCGGGATCGTCGGGCTGAAATAATCAGCGATCCCCTTGCGTTGTTTTTCCGTTGTCGCGTTCAGCAGCCACATCAACATGAAGAATGCCATCATCGCGGTCACGAAATCGGCATACGCCACCTTCCATGCGCCGCCGTGGTGACCATCACCACCGACCACCTTCTTCCGTTTGATGATGACCGGCGCCGCGTTGCCGCCAGCACTCATCCCATCCACCTTTCACCCCACGCAAAAGGGCTTATCGGTCAGAGGTTTCGGACGGGTTAAACATTCAATTGAACAGGAAATTGGCAACAGCCTAATACGCGTGCCGAATTTCACACAAAACTGCCACTGCGGCGACCGTGTCATAGACTTGTCGTGCGTTGTGACGTAGCTACTTCTGGAACAAGCCGTTTTACAGGACGAAACAATGGGACAGGTGGACCGACCCGATCGTCGCGACATTCTTCGCGTCAGGGCCAAGTCAACAGCTGCATGGCTGGCCGGAGCCTCGCTTCTGGTGCTGGGCAACATGGCCCAGGCCCGCGATCCCGTTCCCAACTTCAACCTCTATGGCCTGACGGGTCTGATCGACATGCCCACGGCCGAGGTGCCCTCGGACGCGACACTGTCGCTGACCTATTCCAGTTTCGGTGACAACTCGCGCGGAACACTGACCTTTCAGATCACGCCACGTCTGACCGGAAGCTTTCGGTATTCCGGTATCCGGAACTTTGCACACAAACATTCCGTCGATGGCAGCTATTTCGACCGCTCGTTCGACATGCGGTATCAACTGGTCAAGGAATCCCGCTACCTGCCCTCTGTCGTGGTCGGCCTGCAGGATTTCATCGGCACCGGACTTTACGGCGGCGAATATGTGGTTGCGACCAAAGAGATTTTGCCGGGACTGAAAGTCACCGGAGGTCTTGGCTGGGGGCGCCTTGGCAGCCGCAACCCGCTGGGCACCACCGGTGTCCGCCCGACCGAGATCCTGGGCGAAGGCGGTCTGCCCACCTATGACCGCTGGTTTCGCGGCGATGTCGCGGCCTTTGGCGGGTTGAGCTATCAGTTCAACGATCGCTTTCAGATCCACGCCGAATATTCGTCCGACGCCTATACGCTGGAATCGACCAGCGGTGCGTTTACGCATGAATCACCCTTCAACTTTGGTGCAAGCTACACCTTCCGGAATGGCATTCAGGTGTCAGCCTACCACGCATACGGCAACGAGATCGGTGCACAGGTCACGGTTCACACCAACCCGCGCAAGGCACAGATCCCGGCGGGCAACGAACCGGCCCCTGTTCCGATCAAGATACGCGACCCGCAGGGCGCCTATGACCTTGGCTGGACATCGGACGCCACTGTGATTGCCTCGACCCGGTCGCGGCTGGCGTCGGCCTTTGAGCGGGACGGTCTGCGGCTGGAGGGCCTGGATCTGCAGGCAACGCGGGCCACGGTGCGCATGCGCAACGACCGCTACGGCCGCCCGGCCCAAGCCCTGGGCCGAGCCGTCCGTGCCATGACCCGCGCATTGCCGGATTCGGTCGAAACCTTTGTGGTGGTGCCGGTCGTCAACGGCGCGCCGGTTCTGGCGATCGAATTCTCGCGCAGCGATCTTGAGCGGCTCGAACATGAAGCTGCCGAAGACATCTTGGCGCGGGCCAAGATCAGTGACGCTTTCGGACAGACCCCCATGCCCGATCAAGGCGCGTTCCCCGAATTCCGGTGGAGCCTGTCGCCCTATCTTGAAACGAGTTTCTTTGATCCGACCAGCCCGGTCCGGGCCGACATTGGCCTGCGTCTGAAAGCCGACTACTGGCTGACGCGGAACATTGCCGCCTCCACCTCGATCACCAAGCGGATCGGTGGCAACCTGGATGCGATCACACGCGAAGACCCAACCGGCCTTCCGGTGGTGCGCACGGACTACGGGAAATACGCCAGCGCCGGCGATCCCGCGATCGAGTACCTGACGCTGGCGCACTACGGGCGACTGTCGAAAGACGTCTACACCCGCCTGACCGTGGGTTATCTGGAACGTATGTACGCCGGTGTCTCGGCCGAGGTTCTCTGGAAACCGGTCACCAGCCGCCTGGCCCTCGGGGCCGAGGTCAACTACGTGCGGCGGCGCGACTTCGATCAGCTGTTCGGGCTGCAAAGCAACGTGACACGCACCGGCGTGATCCCGGATTTCAACGGCCATGTCTCGGCCTATTATGACATCGGAAACGGCTTTCACGGGCAGTTGGACGTCGGGCGATACCTGGCCGGCGACCTGGGTGCGACGGTGACCATCAGCCGCGAATTCGCCAACGGCTGGAAGGTCGGCGCCTATGCCACCTTTACCGATACGCCGTTCGAGGATTTCGGCGAAGGGTCCTTTGACAAGGGCATCCGGATCACCATCCCGCTTGGGGCCGTGATGAACACGCCCAGCACGGAACAGACCGTGTTCAACATCAATTCGCTGACCCGCGATGGTGGCGCACGACTGAACTTGGACAAACGGCTTTACGACAAGGTTCGTGATTACCACGAGCCCGAAATTGCAAAATCCTGGGGTAGGTTCTGGCGATGATCCGATTTTTGGCAAAACCTGCCGTGGTGCTGGCGCTCGCCGCGTCCCTTGGGCTGAGCGCCTGCGGCAACACGCAAAAGGACGTCAATCAGGCGGTCTTTCTTGCGGTGAAATCCAGCATCCAGCAACGGCGCGGGGAAGAGGTCAACGTCACGCCTCAGGAGGTGGTTCAAACGCTGTCGAGGAACCCGAACCCGATCTCGCTGGTCGATCTGGAAAAACGCGGGTCGCAAGCGCTGATGGCCCAGATCCAGAACAATCGCGGTTATCGCACATATGCCACGCCGCAACGGCAAACGGTGACAGTACGCGGGGGCATGATGACCTCGACCCGTGGCATCGGTGGCGATCTGATGTCGTCATACGTCGAAGAGCTGCTGCCCGTCGTTCAAAGCCGGTCGCGTGGCATTGCCGAGTATGAGCTTCGATTCCTCAACAGCGAGGACATCAGCTATACCCTGACCTACACCTGTGCCGTCCATGTGGGCGCGCCGATGGATGTGGTTTCCGGCCTGGTGAACGAAACCGGCGTCATGATGCAGGCGATCTGCACGGGCGACGGACCCAGCTTTACCAACTCCTACGTGGTGGCGGCTGACGGCGAAATCCTGAGCACCCGACAGTGGATGGGTCCGTTCAACGAATACATCGCGTTCCAGCAAATTCGCCGCTGACCTCAGTGCAATGAAATCCGGCGCAGCACGGTCGCAAACATCAGTTTGAGATCATAACAAAGGCTGCGCCGTTCCGCGTAGATCAGATCAAGCTTGGCCTTCCGCGGCACGCAGCGGCGGCAATAGACGGCCTCGGTCTCGTCTGCTGTCTTGCAGGGTGCGATCAAGCGTTCTTCGGTCTTGTGATAGGCCAGTGTCGCCAGTCCCGTCACCCCGGGCCGTGATTGCAAAACCCGACCGTAAAGGTCTGGGAACATCTCGACATATCGGCGCAACGGCGGGCGGGGCCCCACGAAACTGATGTCGCCGCGCAAGATGTTCCAAAGCTGCGGGATTTCGTCCAATCGATAGCGCCGCAGAAAGGCTCCGGTGCGGGTGATGCGGTTGACTTTGTCGCCGCCCGAAACGCCCCGGTCGGCCAGATCCGGCGTCATCGTGCGAAACTTCCACAGCATGAAACCCTGATCGGCCGTCTTCATCCGTTCCGAAACATAAAGGACAGGCCCACCGTCCTTGATCAGAATGGCCAGGGCGATGATCAGGACAAAGGGCCAGAGGACCAGCAGCAAAAGACCGGCGCAGATGATGTCGAACAGGCGTTTGCCCAGGGTCATTCCGGCTCTCCCCATCTATGCCATTGCGCCACCAGCGTTTCGGCCGCGGCTGCGGTGTCCGCGATCGGGACAAGCGCGTCAAGCCGCGTGGTGTCCACCTGGACCATTTGCAGCGCGCCTTCTGGCGCTGGCCGCCAGATGACCTCTCGTCCCGCGGCGCGGGCCAGATCGGCCATCGCGGTTGGCCGGGGTGCCGCAACGTTGACCACCACTGGCAGCTGCGCAAGATCACAGCGTGACAGAGCGAAGGTCACTTTCGCCAAGTCCTCTGGCCCGATGTAGCTTCGAGACGGGCCGGTTCTGTCCGCAAACCGATCCAGTGTCACCGGCCCCCCGCGCTTGAGCGCTGCGAACAGGCTTTCGGCGCCCGCGACATTGCCGATGCGCATAAAACACGGACGCGGAGCTTCTGGTGCTCGCCTCACCCAGTCCAGCACGGCCTGCTCCATGTCCAGCTTTGCCACGCCATAGGGATTGGCCGGATGGCAGGGCGTGTCCTCGCGCAATGGTGGTTCGGCCGCGCCATATACGGCCACCGATGAACAATGCAGAACCCGATCCGCCCCCACGGCCTGACCCAGCTCCATCGCCGCCAGCGCAAGGCGCGTGTTGTCCCGCAGATTGGCGTGCGGACCCGGTGTTATGCCCCAAAAAGCGGCAACGGTTCCAATGGGTCCAACCGTCGGCGGAACCTCGCCCGGTTGCCAGACAATCCCGCCCTGGCCGTGATTGCCGTTTCGGAAAACCGGTATGATTTCAGTGTCTTCTCTTGGGCTGTCCTGCCAAATCCGCGAAACCATCCGTCCCAGTTTGCCCGACGCGCCCAACACAAGCATGCCTTTTTTCTGCGCCTTTATCGCCACGCTTTGGGGCTCCGCTTCAAAAATCGTCATTCACGCACTGTCTATCATCCCCCCAACCCGCTAGAAAGGCGCTTGAAAAACCGAGCATATTTCAAGGCCAGGGGCACGAACCGTGATCAAGACCACGCGACTATTGGTTCTGCTGGGGTGCGCAATTCTGGTAGGCGCTTGCAGCTTGCCGCGCGGCGCCGCACTACAATCCGAGATTGTCAAAGAAGCCGATGCGGATGAGCCCAGCATCGATGTCGTTCCCGTCACCCGGGCCAACCTGAAGGCGATCGCCAAGTGGCCCGATTCGCACCACTACGGCGCATACCACTGGATTGGGTACGCACGCGGCACGTCGTCTAACATCATCAAGCCCGGCGACGTGGTTGACCTGATGATCTGGGACAACCAGGAAAATTCGCTGCTGACATCACTGGGCCAGAAATCGGTTGTGATGGAAGGGTTGCGTGTCAGCCCCGGCGGATCGATCTTTGTGCCTTACGTAGAAAACGTCCGCATCGCCGGCCTGTCCCCCGCCGCCGCACGCGCCCGTGTTCAGAACGAACTCGAGGTGATCGTGCCGTCGGCGCAGGTGCAGCTTAGCCTGCAACAGGGCACCCACAACTCGGTCGATCTGGTCAGCGGCGTGGCGCGTCCGGGGACCTATCCGCTCCCGGGCCGTGACTATACGATCCTCAGCCTGATCAGTGCAGGCGGCGGCATCAGCACGTCGATGCGCAGCCCGGTGGTCCGCCTGATCCGCGGCGGTCAGTCCTATCAGGTGCGCGCGAACGATCTGTTCGCCGATGGCAAACTCAACACAACCCTGCGCGGTGGCGACAAGGTGGTGGTCGAGGAAGATCAGCGCTCATTCACCGCTGTTGGTGCTTCGGGTCGCGAAGACCTGATCTATTTTCCCAAGGATTACCTGACGGCGATGGAAGCTGTTGCCCTGATGGGCGGTCTGTCGGACAGCCGCGCCAACCCCGAGGGAGTTCTGGTTCTACGCGAATATTCGCCCTACGACGTCCGCCTTGATGGCTCTGGCCCGTCGCGGGCGCAGGTCGTGTTCACGATGGATCTGACCACCGCCGACGGTCTTTTTGCCGCTCGCAAGTTCCAGATCCGGCCCCAGGACACTGTCATGGCAACCGAATCGCCGGTCACGGCGGCCCAGACGGTCTTTGGCCTGATCGGAAGTGTTGTCGGGCTTGCCTCGCGTCTTTGACGCCAGATCGTAACCCAAACAAAAAAGGGCGTGCCGATGGCACGCCCTTTTTTGTTTTCGGATCCGTCGGATCAGTTGGTGGCTTCAGCCTCGGCTTCCATCTCGACCTCGGGGCTGACCGACACGAGATAGGCCCAGACGTTGTCGCCGCCCTTTTTCAGCTTGAACGACATTTTCGACTTCGCCTTGCCATCGTCGAGGTAGGCTTGCAGGAATTTCTTGGGGTCTTCAACGTAGGCCACGAACTGGGCTTCGTCCCAGATCAGCCCCGCTTCGCCCGCAGCAACCAGCGAAGCGCCATAGCGAAAGCCTTCGACGGTTCCGGCTTGCCGGCCGACGATACCATACAGGTTCGGGCCGGTTTTGCCGCCCTTGACGATGTTGGTGCCCTCGGCATCCTGAATCATGTGGCAGGACTTGCACTTGCGAAAGTCCTTTTCGCCTTTCGCGGCATCACCGGTGGCATGGCTGTCTGCCATGGCGGTGGTGGCCAGAACGGCCGATGCGACGGCGGCTGTGATCTTGAGCTTCATGTCTGAATATCTCCGGGTTTCACGTCTTGTGACGTTTACTTAGCTTGAGGATCGGTGTTGCTCCAAGCGAGTTGGCGGAAAATCCGGTCACAAGCGGCCTGTCGCGCGACTCTGTCGCAGCTTTGCCGGTCCATCCACGCTGGTCTGACCGCGAATCCGCTGGCGCGTTTGGACCGATTCCCCCATATGGGGCATCATGGACACCAGCCTGCAAACAGACATCCCCGCCTGGGTCGACGGTGCTTTGACACCTGTCGAGAAGCTGCGCGTGCATCAGCTGGGGCTGAAGCACAAGGCGGTTTCTGTCTTTGTCATGGCCGACGATGCGGTGCTGATCCAGCGTCGTGCCTTGGGCAAGTACCACACGCCGGGCCTATGGGCGAACACCTGCTGCACGCATCCGCTTTGGGACGAAGCCGATATCGACTGCGCCAACCGGCGGCTTGAACAGGAACTTGGCATCACTGGCCTGACGCCCGAGTTTCGCGATCAGGTCGAATACCGCGCGGATGTCGGCCAGGGTCTGACCGAACACGAGGTCGTCCAGATTTTTGTCGCCACAGCCCCGAAATCCCTGCGGGTTGTTCCGAACCCGGACGAGGTCATGGACTGGGCATGGATGCCGCTTGATGCGCTGCACGCGGACATCGCCGCGCGGCCAGAGCGCTATACCCCCTGGCTGCGCATCTACCTGGCGCAGTTCGCCGAACAGATCTTTCCGAAGTAAGCTTTACTTCTTGCGCCAGGTGTCCAGCCATCGCTGGATCCGACCGCGCCGTTCGGCAAGCGAATCCCCGGCTGCCTCGAAACTGTCAGAGACATCCTCCAGCACCGGATCGATCCGCGCTTGCCGGAACCGGCGCCACCGCACCCAGATCGCCCAGACAAGGGCGGCCAGAACAGTCAGGATGATGATGTTGAGCCAGGGAATGATCCGGACATCCGGCCCCTCGACCGCGCGAATGCTGACGGCGTTGGGGAAGATCGACATGAACTCGTTCCGCCAACCGTAGTGGCGGATCACGACCCACTGCGGGTCTTCCTTGCTGGACTTCAGATCGGCCGCTTCCGTCTGCAGGTTCTTGGTGTCGAATTTGAAATACGGCGGCCAGCCCCAGCCGGTATCCTCGTTCCGGTAGACCATCGGACGATCGTTGCTGCGAACCGTCTGGATGAACAGCACATCGCGGTTCACAACCAGATCGGCGTTGCCACTGTTGGGCGAGGCCCAGAAAAGCGAGTTTTCCCCAAAATCGATCCGCTGTTCAAAGGTATCCACCACCCGCGCCACGTCATGCTGCGGCAGCGTGTAATGCAGAAAGGCCCCGATAAAGAGCCAGAACAGGACAAAGACAGCCCAGCGCACATAAATCATTCCAGCATCCTCTTAGGCAAAATTCGTCAGGTAGATGATCAGGGCGACCAGCAGAGTCGGCACCACGTAGACCCCAAGCAGCAACTTGCGCCGCAGCGATCCGTCATAGTCCTGCAGCCCCTCTTCGACCCAGGCATCCCGATCCCCGGTCATGCCCTCTTGGTCCCACTGTTCCCGCAGCTTCCGGCGACGGACCCCGCGCGAGTAAAACGACAGCACGACATATATGATGCTGAGCACCACAAAGCCGATCACAACCAGTCGTCCAAGCGCAAACATCTGTTATCTCCGAACCGCGCCCCAGGGGCCGACGCGGGCGATCATATCCTGTTTCGGCGCGGCGGGCTCTGACATCGGCGCGTCATGGCCGAACAGGGCATCGCGCGCCCCTGCCTTGTCCACCTGATACTCGCGGACCAGAAAATCAACCACGAAGCTGCGTTTCGTCTCGCTCCAGCCGCGATAAAGCCGGTAGAACAGCTCTTTGTGGCAGATGAACAACTGCCGCACATCGCTGGGCGCAAGTTCCGCCAGCAGCATGTTCACCAGGTCCCGATCCGGGTGATCTGCGGCGCGCAGGGTCAGGAAATAGGCCGGATGTTCGCTGTCAATCGCAGGCCAGGGCCCCGCCCCTTCGGACCATTGCACCAGGCGATTGAGCCCA
This sequence comes from Alphaproteobacteria bacterium, assembly GCA_030424865.1. GTDB lineage: Bacteria > Pseudomonadota > Alphaproteobacteria > Rhodobacterales > Rhodobacteraceae > JAKVCP01. The sequence goes on from JAUHVR010000012.1 coordinate 104,778, forward strand.
TGCCAGGCCTCGGGCAGGTTCCGCACATGCCGCCGCGCCAGCCGCCGGATATCGCGCCGACTGGCGCCCGTCAGATCAACCCCCGCCTCTTGCGCCGCATCCACAACGATGAAATCCATCTTCTGCCGCAGGATCGCGCTGGCATCGACACCGCGCGCTTTCACAATCGGCTCAACGAGCCCGTTCATCTCCAGGAACGTCGCGATCCAGTTCCGATCCGTCAGCCCTTTGACATATTTGATCGGCATCTCCCGCAACGGCTCGGGGTCACCCGCACAGAGCAGCGCCGGATGCTCCACATCGCGGAACACATAAAGCCCGCCAAAATGCGCGGTCCAAAAGTTCGCCTGCTTAAACTCCATCGCCTTCAGCCGCACCGGGTTGCGCACCACGTCGCCGGTCTTCTTGGCCAGCGTGATCATGTCGGCGATCAGCACATCGTCGAACCAGGCGTCCTCTTCCCCGGTAAACCGATCCACCATCCCCGCCAGCTTGTCCGCATCGCGCACCGTGCCGCTGGCCGTATCGGCCTCAATCGTCACCCGCCGGATATCAAACAGCCGCCGCGGGTCGCTGACGTCAAAAACCGAGTTCTCAAGCTCCCCCGCCACCGCATCCCGCGCGGTCAGGGCAAACAGCTGGCTTTCGTTGTCTTCGATAAACTGCCGCAGGATGCCGCGATTGGCCGAGAACTTGGCATTGAGCAGCGGCGCGGTTTTCTGCTGTGTTGTCAGCAGGATAAACTGCCGGTTCACCCCGTTGTGGTTGAGGTAGAGCGGATCGTCCAGCTCTTCCCCGATCTCGGGCGAAAACCCCGAGATGTCGATGTGGAAATCGGTCAGCTCGGTCGTCTTGCCCGTCAGATGCTTGAGCGCCCGGTTGTAGCGTTCAATGAGGGCGGGGCTGGAGACCTCGACGAGGTTGCCAAACATGAGGCCGGATTGGATGAGGCGGTTCATGAAGTCTCCTCTTCCAACACAAACAACGGAAAAGGGTCAGCATACCGACGGCAAACTAGAGAAGCAGGAGCGCGAATCTTTCCGTCAGAAGATGACACGATTGGTTCAATGAATTTATCGAAGAATGCTTGGAAAAGCTTTGTAAACGCTTGCATCTGCGATTGGATGAAAGCTGTTTGTTGTTCAATTTTTTTCACCGCTTCGGAATGTTCAAATTCGCCTTGATCTCTCCCGTATGCTGCTGCCACAAGAATTTCGCCATATGGAAATGCACTGAAAGCTATGTCGCCGTTAACGAAAGCGGAGTGGTTTTGGTGCACGTCGGGCAGTTCCGAAAGGGCTCGAAAGTGTCGTAAATCAAAGTGAAAACCCATCATTTTTCTTTGGTCCAGCGCTTCGCGATAACCAGGCAATTTCTTTAACTTGTTGAATTCAGATTTCACATGATCGTCTTTGAATGAATTCAATTCCACGTCAGTCGATTGATTGTACTTGCCATCCAACATCAAGGTCTTGAAGACTTCGATCAGCTTCATTGAGATAAGTCTGATGAAGACGGTACGTTGACTGATCTCCGCTTGATCAAGTTCAGTCAGCCCACTGGGACGCCCACTTCCTAATGCCAAGACCTTTCGAAGCGCTTCGACCTCAGAAAGCACCAAGCAGAGAATCGCGAACATCGCTTTTTGATCAGTGCTCAGTTTAGTGAGATCCCGTTCAGAAATATCGTATCGAACCAGCTTGATATCCTTCGTCACCCCTTCCCCTCCAAATACCGCTTCTTCGCCGCCTCCTGTCGTCCGAAGTCCCGCACCATGGCATCGATCGCCACTTCGTCGGACTTGTCGGCATAGCGGAACTCGCTGTCCGCGTAGCGGTTGATCTCTTGCACCACCATCTCGGTTGTGATCGGCACCCGCAGCTCTTCGATCATCGCTTTCTTGCGCTCATACCCCTGAAACAGGAACAGATCGGGGTTTTCCATCCATTCGTCCGGCAGCTCAAAATCCATCGCCCGCACCTTGACGGCGTCGGTGATGTTCTTGATCGCGCGGCCAGTGAAGCGTTCGTCGGCTTCCTGGATCGCCTTAAGATAGGTGCCCAGCTTGGCAATCGTGTCCAACTCGCCGACTTGCGAGTGCACCCGGTCAAACACCTCCAACAACCCCGCCTCGTGCGGCCGCGCGTGGCTGGCGAAAGAGGCCGCAACGGCGCGCTTGATCTCTTGCGCTTCAAAAAGCTCATGATCCCCCAGCGGGATCGTGTGATTGCGGCCCATCAGCAGGGCCAGGATGTCGATGTAATCCTCTCGCGTTTGCGGCCCATCGACCAGGAACCGCGCCCCCGCCCGTTGGCGCAGCGCGTCGTCCACATTCTCGGGGTAGTTCGAAAACATCCCGAACGTGCAGTTCCCGCGCACCACGGTGTTTGCGCCCGCAAAACTCTCCATTAAAACGGCGGTGATTTCCAATTGACCGGCAGAGCTTTGACGGTCCCCCCGCTTGCCCGCCAGCTGGTCGATGTCGTCAATGGTGCCAAAACCGATCACCCCAGGGTCGATTACGTTGTTGATAAACGCCTTGGCGTTCTGCCCCGATTTGCCCTGATAGCTGTCGATATTGTCCGTGCTCAGGTTCTGATAGCGAAAGGCATAACCCGCCACCTGGCAATAATCGTTGATCAGCCCCGCCATCATCTGGATCAGCGTCGTCTTCCCCGTCCCCGGCTTGCCGTCGCCCATGAAGGTGAAGATGAAACCGCCGAGTTCCGCAAAGGGGTTCACCCGCCGGTCAAAGTCATAGGCCATCAGCATCTTCGCCAGCCGCATCGCCTGATATTTGGCGATGTGGTTGCCGACCACCTCGTTCGGTTTCTTGAACGTCATGGTCAGAGTGCTGGACTTGGCCTTGGACGCCGGCGTGAACCCGTTGATCGACAGATCATCCGCCTCAACCCGCCAGGACGCGCCGGTAAACGGCTCCAACCGCCCCGCCGTCTGCGCCCGAAGCGCGGCTTTCTCCATCAGCTGTTCGGCATAGGCCTCGACCGTCGCGATCAGCTTGGGCACATCCCCCGCATGGATCGCGATTTTCTGGTCCAGCTCCCAAAGACAGCCGTGCAGGGCCAGCTGACCATTGTCGGTCAAAACCTCCTCGGCCTCACCCACCTCAACGGTCGCATCCCCTAGATGCGGGGTCAGCAGATAGGCGCAGGCGTTGCCAAAGACATGCAGTTGGATCAACGCCTCGGCGGTCAGAAGCTCGGCGAATTCCTGTTTGCGGTCCGCGCTCAACGTCCCCTGCAGGTTCGCCCGCTTCAGATCACCAAGCCCCGTGCGCTCGCCAAAGGCTTCACCCACCGCCAGAGAAATTGCCAAAGAGCGCCGCAAGGCCTGCATCACGACAGCCTGCGCGGGAGACACCAGCGGATCGTCCCCGTCCGCCGCCTCGATCCGGTCGATCAGATGCACGCCTTCGGGCCGCGCGGTGGACCGCGTCACCAGCCCCGGCGTCGTCGAGCGAAACCGCCGCCGCGTTCCGATCCCCGAAGACCGCTCGGCCACCGGCGCCGCCGCAGCCCCCTTGGCCACCCGAGGCGTATGATCAAACCCATCCAGCATCGCCACGGCCGCGGCGTAATGCTTGACGATGTCATTTTCCCGCAGCTCCATCTGATCGGACGTGAGGCTCATGAAATCCCTTTCATCTTTCCAAAAATACTCAAAATCAACGGCTTACCGATAGCTCAACACCCGCCCCGCCTGGCTGACCACAAACTTCCGCACACTCGCAAAGCCCGGCGGGTTCTTCTCGGCCAGCACCTGATAGGGGCGTTCGGGCAGGATGATGCTGCGTTCCATCCGCGTGGCCCCCGTCTCCGCCCCCTGCCCCGAGAAGGGATCGAGCGCAAAGACCTCGCGTTCCACTTTGCCGAACCAACCCGCGCGTTCCTCGATGACACGTTCGCTTTCCAGCACCTCTTCGGTCCAGGCGAGCGCCCAGTCCTGACCGACCGGCGCATTGGCATCGGCCAGCACCTCGCGGAGCGGGCCGGTTTGCTGCGTGAAGCTGTGCGAATACATCGGGCCGATGTGAAAGCGGCGCAGGGTTTTGGGGTGGAGATCGTCAAAGGCCTCATCGAACCCCTTGGCAATGGTCAAGAGTTTCAGCCCCGTCAGCGCCTGCCCCATCAGATGCGCCTGCACCTCGGGCCAGCGGCGTTCATCGTTCGGGAGCGCGGTGCGGGCGGTGTCTTCGACCTCCATCAGGTAGATGACCGGCAGGTTGACCTGGCTGTCATAAACCGCCCAATGCACCATGAAACGCGTGCGGGGATGCGCGCCGCTCAGCCACCGAATGTCGGGGTGGTTCTGGGCCCAGAACAGGTGCCCCTTGCCCAGTTCCTCGTAATAGAGGCGTTGCGACAGCGCGTATTGCAGGCGGGTCGGGATCTCGTGGTCGCCGATGATCTGCGCGACCATCTGGTCCTTCAACTGCGTCTCGGACGGCATGTGCGACAGATGGCGATCCGCCTGTTGCGCATCGTTGGCCATGACCAGAAGCTCATTGAACACCGGAAAGCCGCTGTCCTTGGTGTCCATCGCGAGCGAGCCAAAGAACTGCCCCGTATCACGCCCGGCCAGCAGGTATTTCATGCTGAGCGCCCTGAAGGTGAAAGCGAGGCTTTGGACATAGCGCGAAAGGATCTGCACTTCGGGCTTCGTCAGGCCGCCTTCGGCCTGCATCACCGCCGCGACACGGTTCAGATGCGCGGTGATCTTTTCGAACTTCGCAAAGTAGCGGCGACTGGCGAAGGTGTCGGTGAGACCGGTGTGGGTTGTGGGTTGGGTCATTTGGAATTTGTGTCGCTTGCGAAACGTTTGAAAAGGGGGCTGTGTCTGTTTGGATCTTCCGGCTGTTTTCTAAAGCGGCTCAGAAACCACATAGCAAAAAGAATGAAGCCGAGGTTCCCCAGTACAAAGACCATTTGCCCGAGCCAGGTATCAGTCCCCAAAAACTTGAAGGCAGCCAGTTGAACACCCAAGAAGACTGACAGACCTAGAAAAACAGTCGCCAAAGTCATCATCAAGGTTCGCCAGTTCGGTTTCATATGCTCCAAAACCTTACGTGTTACAAAAGCACTTTCAGCTCTCAAGTTGCGAGAAGCCGTGCCAAGCCAGCCCCAGGGGTGGCGGGTCAAACGGTTGATCTGCGCACTTTATCCCTGCCGCATCCGCTCTCTGCTCAAGCGACGCGCTGACGTCTCCGAAAAGCCACCCCCCGGGTGGGGCTGGCTTTGCACGGCGGCCTGCGGCCTTGATTCCGTGCAGGGCCACTCGCGTTACCCCCCGTAAGCGTTACTGTCGTGCTTTTCGACAATCGCGGCAAAGCGGCGGGCGAAGCGTTCGTCGGCCTTGGCCTTCTGCTCCAACACGTCGCGGGCAAAGACCATGTGGCCCTCGTGGGCTTCCAGCATGTCGGCCATCTTCTGGTTCGTCGCCGCCCCAATCGCGGCCATCGCCGTCTGAGCCTCTTTATCGGTCTCAACCCCGATCTCGTTGATCCGGTGCGCCACGTCCTGCTGCTGCGCGGTCTTCAGCGACTTGGTCAGCGCATCATACAGCACCACCCGCTGCTTGGTGTCCGTCTGCAGCTTGTTGATCAGCACCATCTGCGTCGCCGCCTGATTTTGCAGACTGTCGACCCAGGTCTTGCCCTTTTCGATGTAGCGTTCCAGCGTCTGGCTTTCGGCGACCTTGACCTGTTCCTGCTGCACCAACTCGTTGTACTTGTTGTTCATCGCCGCCAGTTCGGATTCCAGCTGTGTCCGGGCCGAGGCGTCCTGTTCCACCGAAATCTTGTTTTCCAGCGTGATGATGTCCGGGTCCATCGCCTGAATGTCGGCGCGGATGGTTTCGAGCGAGGCCACGGCCGCCTCACGCTCATCCAGCGTTTCGGTCAGATTGGCCTCGACCTTGGTTTTTTGCTCGTTCAGCACGGCCAGCTGGTTTTCCAACAGTTTGGTGATCACGTCGGATTTGCCGATCAGATCCTGTAGCTTGTCGTCGATGTTTGCGGTGCGGATGCGTTCCTGCCGCATCGAGTCCGACTTGGCGCGGGAAAAGATGCCAATCACGCTTTCCCAGCCGGTCTTGGTGCGCATCTCGTCGAAATCTTTCGAGAAGGCGGCGGTGACATCATCCAGCCCCATGATCAGCTCGGCGATGTTGGCATTCATCACGTCGGTATGCGCGTGCACGTCATCCAGCGTCGCATTCTCGATGTCGATCGAGATGTCGTCGCCGGTTTTCATTTTACTACGTGCAGCCTCGATCCGGCCGGTCAGCTCAGAAATCTTGGCCTGAGCCTGAGCGACCTGTTCCTGGGATTCCCGCACCTGTGCTTCGAAATTCGCCATAAAACACTCCTTCTTTCAAACGCTTAGCCTTCATATAGGGAATGTAACACCCGTTTACATCACCCCGACGGCCGATTTTGGAAGAAGTGTCGCAAATGCGTGTCTCAAAGGGAAGAAAATCCCGAGACCATTTCCGACACCGAATGACCCTGATCTGGAAACTTTTCGTTAACCAAAGTCGCCCACAACTTCAGGGGTAATGATTGCCCTTGGTAACGATTGGGGGCTGGCCGCTTCGGACTGGCGCCGAAGCGGCATTTTTTTCAGATTTGCAGCACGGTCTTGACCATTCGGCTGTCCGGGTCTGCCAGCCCCTCGATCACATCGAAATGATGCGTTCCGGGTTCGACCACCAGCGGCGCGTCCCAGGCCTCGGCCAGCCATTGTGACTGATCCACGAAAGCCGGTCGTTCCTCGGCGCCGACCCAGACCGTGACCGGAACGCCGGGTTTGGGCATCAGGACCGGGCTTTCGGCAGCCGCGTCTTTTTCCGAAAGGCCAAAATCATTGTTCATGCTGGTTTCGAGCAGGGGCCGCAGGTCCGCCAGGGCCGAGATCGGCATGACGTGGCGCAAACGCTGAAAGACATCATCTGGCAGCATGCTGTATTCCAGCATGCGTGCGACAAGATGCCCGCCGGCCGAATGGCCGGTCAGGATGACGGGACCCGTGACCTCGTGCGCGGCGACCGAAACCGCGTCTGCAATCTGGCGGGTGATGTCGGCAATGCGCACGCGGGGGCACAGGTCGTAGCTGGGCATCGCAACGGCCCACCCGTGATCCAGGGCACCCTGTGCCAGATGGGACCAGTAGGACCGGTCAAACTTCAGCCAATAGCCGCCGTGCACGAACACCAGCAATCCTTGCGCTTTGCCCATAGGCAAAAAGATATCCAACGCGTTGCGTGTCCCGTGCCCATACATCACGCCCAGCCGTGCGCGTCCGGCGGCACTGAGCGTCGAGCGAAACGCCTCGGCCGAGGCAGCCCATCGATCCGGGTAGCTGTCACTGTCTTTGATGTATGGCGCGTTAGCGTAATCATCGTCCAAACGCATGGCATTCTCCATTGGGCCGTCTGGACAAGACATTACCCAAGTGTTTTGGCTGTGCCATCAGGAAAATTGCATCGGAGCGCGCCATGCTGGACCAAATCACCGACCTTTCCAGGCTTCTGAAGGACCCGAGCCTGCTGGAACCCCGTGCCTATATCAACGGCGCCTGGGTCGAAGGCGACAACGGAACCTTTGACGTGACCAACCCCGCCCGTGGCGACGTAATTGCGCAAGTGGCCGATCTGAGCCGCGCCCAGGTGGCCGAAGCCATCGCTGCCGCCGAAGCGGCGCAAAAGGACTGGGCCAGCTGGACCGGCAAGGAACGCGCCGCAGTTCTGCGCCGCTGGTTTGACCTGATGATGGAAAACGCCCAGGACCTTGGCGTGATCCTGACCGCGGAACAGGGCAAGCCACTGGCCGAGGCGGTGGGCGAGATCGGCTATGGCGCCTCGTTCATCGAATTCTTTGCCGAAGAGGCCAAGCGTGTCTATGGCGAAACCATCCCGGGTCACCAACGCGACAAGCGTATCATGGTGATGAAGCAGCCCATCGGCGTGGCGGCCTCGATCACGCCGTGGAACTTCCCGAACGCGATGATCACGCGCAAGGCGGGCCCTGCCCTGGCTGCGGGGTGCGCCTTTGTGGCCCGTCCCGCCGCGGAAACTCCGCTTTCGGCCATCGTTCTGGGAGTTCTGGCGGACCGCGCGGGCATCCCAGCAGGCGTGTTCAACGTCGTGCCGTCGTCCAGCGCCAGCGCCATCGGCAAGGAGTTTTGCGAAAACCCCGCCGTACGCAAACTGACCTTTACCGGATCGACCGAGGTGGGCCGTATTCTGCTGCGCCAGGCGGCAGATCAGGTGATGAAATGCTCGATGGAGCTGGGCGGCAACGCACCCTTCATCGTCTTTGACGACGCCGATCTGGATGCGGCCGTCGAAGGCGCAATCATGTGCAAGTTCCGTAACAACGGCCAGACCTGCGTTTGCGCAAACCGGATCTACGTGCAGGCCGGTGTTTACGATGCCTTTGCCGAGAAACTGGCCGCCAAGGTCGGTGCGATGAAGATCGGCGACGGGTTGGAAGACGGCACGCAGTTCGGGCCGCTGATCAATGGTGAGGCGGCAGACAAGGTCAAGGAACATATCGCCGACGCCGTCGCAAAAGGCGGAAAGGTCATCCTGGGTGGCAATCCATCGGAATTGGGCGGGTCCTTCTTTGAACCGACCATTGTCACAGGGGCGACGCGCGATATGGCCTTTGCCGAGGACGAAACCTTTGGCCCCCTTGCGCCTCTCTTCAAGTTCGAAGACGAAGACGAGGTGATCGCGCTGGCCAACGATACGATCTTTGGCCTGGCCTCGTATTTCTACGCCAAGGATCTTAGCCGCGTTTACAAGGTGGCCGAGGCGCTGGAATACGGCATTGTCGGTGTGAACACGGGCATCATCTCGACCGAAGTTGCGCCCTTTGGCGGGGTCAAGCAGTCCGGTCTGGGCCGCGAAGGCAGCCATCACGGGATGGAAGACTATCTTGAGATGAAATACGTCTGTCTCTCGGTTTGATCCTGCCCCACAGACACGAAAAAGCCGGCCCTCGGGGCCGGCTTTCTTGTTTCACATGAAACACATGGGTCAGCCCGGTGTCGAAGACACCCCAACCTGCGCGGCCCGCAGCAGCCGATCGTGCAGCAGGAACCCAGCGGCCGAGACCTGGATGATGTCGCCCGCCTTGGTGCCCGGAACCGGTGCTTCGAACATGGCTTCGTGCAGCTTGGGGTCGAACTTGTCACCAACCTCGGGCGAGATCACTTCGATCCCATGTTTGGAAAAGACGTTCAGCAATTCGCGCATCGTCAGCTGGACGCCTTCGATGACCGCCGATTCTTCGTCCGATACGCCGTCACGTTCAGCCGAGGCCACCGCGCGGGCCATATTGTCATAGACCGGCAGCAGATCGCGGGCCAACTTCGAGCCGCCGTAACGCTCTGCCTCGGTCCGGTCCTTGACCGACCGTTTGCGGGCGTTTTCGGCATCTGCCAAGGCACGCATGAAGCGGTCTTTGTAATCGTCCCGTTCAGCGCGCAGCGCGTCGATCTCGACCGCCTCGTCGTCCAGCTCCATCAGCTCTTCTGCAAATTCTTCTGCTTCGGCTGTGTCGATGTCGTCCAGAAACTCTTCGGGTTTTGGGTCTGCCATACCTTTACCTCTAGTTCCGGTCGGAGATCAGTTTTCCGACCAGTTGTGCCGTGTAATCCACGATCGGCACGATCCGTCCATAGTTCAGACGCGTGGGTCCGATGACCCCGACCGCGCCAATAATCTTTCGATCCGCGTTCATATATGGAGACACCACCAAAGAGGAACCCGAAAGTGAGAAAAGTTTGTTCTCGGAACCGATAAAAATGCGCACACCGTCGCCCTGATCGGTGAGTTCGAGGAACTCGGCAATATCCTGCTTGCGTTCAAGGTCATCGAACAGCTCGCGGATGCGGTCCAGGCCAACGGCGTCGGCCTCTCCGCCCAGCAGATTCGAGCGTCCCCGCACGATCAGCCGATCCCCCTGCCCGCTGTCGTCCCAGGCCGCCAAGCCGCTTTCGATCAACCCTGCGGCCAGCGTGTCGATTTCCTGACGTCGTTTGGTGATCTCGGTTGCCATGACGCCCCGCAGTTCGGTCAGGGTCCGGCCTTCGATCAGAGCATTGAGGAAATTTGCAGCCTCGCGCAACGAGCTGGGTGTCTGGCCAAGCGGCGGCGTGAACAGACGGTTTTCCACATGCCCATCCGCAAAGACAAGAACCACCAGGGCGCGGTCATTGCCCAGGCTGACAAACTCGACATGTTTGAGCGGCGCTTCATGCTTGGGCGTCAGCACCAACGAGGCCCCCTGCGTGACGCCGGACAAGGCCGATCCAACCCTGTCGAGCAACGCGCTGACGTCATCGGGGTTGTCGGCCATAGTCGCGTCAAGCTTTTGCCGGTCATCAGCTTTCAGATCACCGACCTCTAGCAGGCCATCGACAAACATGCGCAGGCCAAGCTGCGTCGGGACACGCCCGGCACTGACGTGCGGACTGTCAAGAAGCCCAAGAAACTCAAGGTCTTGCATCACATTGCGGATCGTCGCGGCCGAGACTTTTTCGCTAAGCGTGCGGGTCAGCGTGCGCGAGCCGACGGGCTCGCCATTCTCGAGATAACCTTCGACCACGCGGCGGAACACCTCGCGCGAGCGATCGTTCATTTCATCCAGCAATTTCGATGCGTCTGTCATGTCTGATACCTTGCCCAATCCAGCGACAAAGACACAAGTCCCCATAGGTCGATCGGGGTTGCACTGCGGCGTCTTGCGCCTGTATTTCGGCTGCAAAGCGATAAAAGGAAAGCACATGCGACCCTCGGGACGAGATCTAAGCGAAATGCGCGCCGTTTCAATCGAAACCGGTGTCACGAAACATGCCGAGGGGTCCTGCATGATCCGCATGGGCGACACCCATGTGCTGTGCACGGCAACCATCGAGGACCGGGTTCCCCCGTTTATCAAGGGCACCGGGCTGGGCTGGGTCACCGCCGAATATGGCATGCTGCCCCGGTCGACCACCTCACGCATGCGGCGCGAGGCCTCGTCCGGCAAACAAGGCGGACGTACGGTTGAAATCCAGCGTCTGATCGGGCGGTCACTGCGTGCCGGTGTCGATCGCGTTGCCCTTGGCGAACGGCAGATCACCGTGGACTGCGATGTGATCCAGGCCGATGGCGGGACGCGCTGCGCCTCGATCACCGGGGGATGGGTGGCGCTGCGTCTGGCAGTGAACAAGCTGATGAAGGCAGGTGACGTGATCAGCGATCCGCTGATCTCGCCCGTGGCGGCGGTGTCCTGTGGGATTTACGCGGGTCAGCCGGTGCTGGATCTGGATTATCCCGAGGACAGCGAAGCCGGTGTCGATGGCAACTTTATCCTGCGTGGCGACGGACAGATGATCGAGGTGCAGATGTCGGCCGAGGGCTCGACTTTTAGCCGCGATCAGATGGGGCAGCTGCTTGATCTGGCTGAAAAAGGTGTCGGCGAACTGGTCGCTGCACAGCTTGAGGCGGTGAAATGAGCCGCAAATTCTCGGCTGGCGACACCTTGCTGATTGCCACGCACAACAAGGGCAAGCTTGAGGAGATGCAACATCTGCTCGAACCCTTTGGCGTGACGGTTGTGGGCGCGGCCGAGAAGAATCTGCCCGAGCCCGAAGAGACAGAGACCACTTTTGTGGGTAATGCGCGGATCAAAGCACATGCGGCGGCCAAGGCGACAGGATTGCCGGCGCTGTCGGACGATTCGGGGATCGAGATCGACGCCCTGGACGGCGCGCCGGGTGTCTACACGGCTGATTGGGCGGAAACGCCCAATGGGCGCGATTTTGTCATGGCAATGACCAAGACCCACGAAAAGCTGGAGGCTGTGAACGCGCCTCTGCCCCGCACCGCACGGTTCTGCTGTACCCTGGTGCTGGCCTTGCCCGATGGGACGGACGAGGTCTTTCCCGGTGTGATGCCTGGCCAGGTGGTCTGGCCTATGCGCGGCGATCAGGGGCATGGCTATGATCCGATCTTTCAGCCCGACGGCTATGACATCACCTTTGGCCAGATGGACCGCTGGGAAAAGAACAAGATCAGCCATCGGGCAGATGCCATGCGCAAATTCATTGCGGCCTGTTTTGATTGAAGACTGGCGGCACGGCGGCTTTGGCCTGTACACCCACTGGCCCTTTTGCGAGGCCAAGTGCCCCTATTGTGACTTCAACAGCCATGTGTCGCGCCAGATCGATCAGACGCGCTGGCGCGATGCTTATCTGAAAGAGATCGACCGGGTCGGCGCCCTGACCCGGGGCCGTGTGTTGGACACGGTCTTTTTTGGCGGTGGGACGCCCAGCCTGATGGACCCCGAGACGGTTCACGCCATTCTGGAACGTGTCCGGCGCACCTGGCCGATGCGCAATGATCCCGAGATCACCCTTGAAGCCAACCCCAGCTCGGTCGAGGCCAGGCGGTTTCGCGGATATGCCGAGGCCGGGGTGAATCGGGTTTCCCTGGGTGTTCAGGCGTTGAATGACGATGATCTGCGGCTGTTGGGGCGGTTGCATTCCGTGGCCGAGGCTCGTCAAGCCTTTGATATCGCACGAGATCATTTTGACCGTGTCAGCTTTGATCTGATCTATGCGCGGCAGAACCAAAGCTTGGCGCAGTGGGAGGCGGAATTGCGCGAGGCGCTGTCGATGGCCGTTGATCATCTGTCGATGTACCAACTGACCATTGAACAAGGCACCGCATTCGGGGATCGCTACAACGCCGGGAAGCTGCGCGGGTTGCCCGAAGACGATGTCTCGGCCGATATGTATGAACGGACACAAGAGATTTGCGAGGCCGCAGGGTTGCCCGCCTATGAAGTTTCGAACCATGCGCGGCCGGGCGCGGAATCCCGGCACAATCTGATCTATTGGCGCTATGGCGACTACGTCGGAATTGGGCCGGGGGCGCATGGTCGTCTGACCCTGAACGGTCAGAAAATCGCCACCGAGGCCTGGAAATCACCCGACGCTTGGCTGAAAAACGTGGATCAGGCCACCCCTGATCGCGTGCATCGCTCGGTGAGCTCTCAGGATGCTGTGGGTGAACTCATCATGATGGGGCTGCGGGTCAATGACGGCATAGATATTGAACGCATCAGACAATTTGGTCCGCATGCCGGGTTTGATGCCGCTGTCCAAGAGTTGACGGACCTGGGAATGCTTCAGATTGCCGATGGCCGGATACAGACCACGCCATCCGGGCGCATGGTGTTGAATGCTGTGGTCGAAAGGTTGTTGCCGGATCAGTGACCGCCCGCCAAACGCGCGCAGAGATCGTCCAGCTGATCAAATGACTTGTAACGCAACGTCATTGTCCCGCCCTCGTCGCCCGGGGTGTGTTCAATGCTGACCTTCATGCCAAGCGCTGCGGACAGTTCTCCTTCCAGCGCTTTGGTGTCAGCGTCCTTTTCACCCCGCGACCGGCTTGTAGCCGTCGCCGGCACCTTGGGTTGCTGAACTCCCTTGGCCAGCCTTTCCGCCTCGCGGACAGAAAGACCTTCGGCGACGATGCGCTTTGCAAGGTCGATCGGAGACTCCGCCGTGATCACCGCACGGGCGTGACCTGCAGACAGATCACCCGCTTCGACCATTGCGCGTACCTCATCCGGCAAATTGAGCAGGCGCAGCAAATTCGCGATGTGGCTGCGGCTTTTCCCCAGGGCCTCGGCCAGTTTTTCCTGCGTGTGGCCGAATTTGTCCATGAGCTGGCGAAATCCGGCGGCTTCCTCGATGGGATTGAGGTCGGCGCGCTGGATGTTTTCAATGATCGCGACTTCGAGCACCTCGGTGTCGTCGAAATCACGGACCAGAACGGGAAGTTCGTGCAGCTGTGCCATTTGCGCGGCACGCCACCGGCGCTCGCCCGCAACGATCTCATACTCACCGTCATGTCCAGGTCGCGCGCGCACAATGAGGGGCTGGATCACCCCCTTTGCGCGGATCGACTCGGCGAGTTCAGCAAGTTGTGTTTCGGTGAACCTGCGCCGGGGCTGATCGGGATTCGGCACAATGCGTTCGATCGGAATGGTCCGATCCGGCGTACGACGGGCCTCGGCCACGTTAACCTCTGGTGTGACGTCAGCCATAAGGGCCGAAAGTCCGCGTCCGAGTCCTCGAGCTCTTTTTTTGTCCGCCATCTGCGCCTCTTGTCCTTATGCCGCGATTTTTGCGGTCTTCTTCACCAGTTCCTTGGCCAGACCCCGATACGCCTGCGCGCCTTTGGAAGCCGCATCATACTCGAGAACCGGTTGGGCGAAAGAGGGGGCTTCGCTGACGCGGACATTTCGCGGGATCACCGTTTCGAACACCAGGTCCCCCAGATTCGCACGCGCATCGGCTTCGACCTGCTGTGAGAGATTGTTGCGCGCGTCGTACATGGTCAGCACCACGCCCTCGATCCGCAGGTTCGGGTTTGCCGTTTGACGCACTTCGCGAATGCTCAGCATGAGCTGCGACAAACCTTCGAGCGCAAAGAATTCACTTTGAAGCGGGATCAAAACGGAATGCGCCGCAACCATCGCGTTGACGGTCAGCAGGTTCAGCGACGGAGGACAGTCGATCAACACAAAGTCGAATGCAAACGGGTCGATGGCGCGCTGCCGCAAGGCATCGTGCAGCAAGAAGCTACGTTTTTCGTTTGAAATCAGCTCGATATCCGCAGAGCTCAGGTCGACGGTCGCTGGGATGATGCGAAGGTTGGGTGTGTCCGTTGGCAAGATCACATCCTGCAATTCCGCATCTTCCAGCAAAAGATCGTATGTTGTCTTGTCGCGATCCTCTGGATCAATGCCAACGCCGGTCGATGCATTGCCCTGTGGATCCAGATCAACCACCAGGACCTGAAGTCCCATTTCAGCCAGAGCAGCGCCCAGATTGATGGCGGTTGTCGTTTTTCCAACACCGCCTTTCTGGTTTGCAACGGCGATGATCTTGGGGCCAGCAGGCCGGGTTGGATCAGACACGGGCGATCTCTCCAATTTTCAGGATGACGGAGTCGGGTGATGTCCTACTTTTAAGAACTTCCAACTCGAACCGCCATGATTCCTGCGCGATTTTCACTTCTTTTTCCCAAGTTGCCCCTTTTGGGAACAGTGCCACTCCGCTTGGCGACCGGTGCAGTTCCGCAAAACCCAACAGGGTAGGCAGATCGGCCAGCGCACGCGCCGACAGAATGTCGGCGCCTTGCGCCGGAGCCGTTTCGATGCGTTGGGCAAGAACCGTCGCTCGGGTTCCTGTTTCCCGCAAAACCGTCCTCAGGAACGCACACTTGCGTTGATCGCTTTCGATGAACGAAAATTCCATGGCCGGGGCAATGTCGGCAGCGACAATAGCCGCGACCAATCCGGGAAATCCGCCTCCGGTTCCGATGTCCGTCCATTTTCCGACCGGCAACTGTTTCACGTGAAACACTTGAAGAGAATCTTCGATATGCCTGGACCATGCGTTTTCAATCGTGGACTTGGCCACAAGATTGATCCTTGGGTTCCACTTCTTCAACAAGTCGACATAGACGCGAAGCTTTTCCAATGTTTCACGTGAAACATCCAGCGTTTCGGTCATGCTTGCTTCTTTCGTTGCGATTGCCGGATCTTCGCCAGTAACAGCGTCAGGGCGGCTGGCGTCATGCCATCGATGCGCGCCGCCTGCCCCAGATTGCCCGGTTGGATCTTTTCAAGCTTTGCCCGAAGTTCATTCGAAAGCCCGTCAATCGATGCATATGAAAACATTGGAGGAATCGCCAGATTCTCATCTTTGCGCAGCGCCTGCACATCTCGGGATTGCCGTTCGATATAATTTGCGTAAAGCGCCTCTCGCTCAAGCTGTTGCTTGATCTCCACATCCATGTCACCCAGATCCGGGTTCAACATCTCGAGCTCCCGGAACCCGAAATCGGGAAATGCCAAGAGCGCATAGCCTGACCTGCGGGATCCATCCTTGTTTACAGCCACACCAACTTTTTGAATTTGCTGTGGCGTGAAGGAAACCTCGGTCACGCGGTCACGCCCCGCAGTCAGACGGTTCATCTTATTTTCGAAGACTTGGCGACGTTTATCTCCGACAATTCCAAGATCAATTCCCTTGGGCGTCAGACGCTGGTCCGCGTTATCCGCCCGCAAGCTCAACCGAAACTCGGCACGCGATGTAAACATGCGATAGGGTTCAGACACACCCCTGGTGATCAAATCATCGACCATGACGCCGATGTAACTGTCCGATCGACTGAACATTACACTTTCACGATCCAACGCGACATGTGCCGCATTCAGGCCGGCGACCAGCCCTTGAGCCGCCGCCTCTTCATACCCTGTTGTGCCGTTGATCTGCCCTGCAAGGAACAGACCTGGCACCGTCTTGACCGCCAATCTCGCGTCAAGGGCCCGCGGATCAACATAGTCATATTCGATGGCATACCCCGGCTGGGTGATATCCACCCGTTCCAATCCGGTAATCGATCGGACGTAATCCTGCTGAACCTCGACTGGCAAAGAGGTCGAGATTCCATTTGGATACACCGTGGTATCATCCAAACCCTCTGGCTCAAGAAACACCTGGTGCGAGTTCTTGCCGGCAAAGCGCACAATCTTGTCTTCGATCGAAGGACAATACCGCGGCCCAACGCCTTCGATATGCCCGCCGTACATGGCCGAACGATCTAGGTTTTCTCGAATAATATCATGGGTTTGCGCATTGGTATGGGTGATCGCGCAAGCAACCTGCCGAACAAATGGCGTTTTGTGCAGGAAGGAAAACATCACCGGATCTTCGTCCCCCGGCTGGTCTTCCAAGACCTCCCAATTGATCGTGCGTCCATCCAAACGAGGCGGCGTACCGGTCTTCAATCGGCCCAAACCCAGGCCAAAGTCATCGATTCGCTCTGCCATTTTCACCGATGGTGCATCCCCCATGCGGCCACCCGGTCGAGACTGATCACCAATATGGATCACACCCCTGAGAAACGTCCCCGTTGTCAGAACCACGGCCCCCGCGCTGACCTCGGACCCGTCGGCAAGAACAACGCCGGAAACCGTGTCGTTCTTCATCAGGAAATCCACCGCCTCGCCCTCGACAACGGTCAAATTGGGCTGTTGCAAGGTTTCCCTTTGCATTTCGGTCCGGTAGATTTTGCGGTCCGATTGTGCTCGGGGCCCCTGAACGGCGGGGCCCTTTCGCCGGTTCAAGAGGCGAAATTGTATCCCTGCCCTGTCTGCGACGCGCCCCATGACACCGTCCATGGCATCGATTTCACGAACCAGGTGCCCTTTCCCAAGACCGCCGATCGCCGGGTTGCACGACATCACACCGATGGCATCGGCGCGCAAGGTGATCAACGCTGTCCGCGCACCAACCCGTGCCGCGGCATGGGCAGCCTCGGTTCCCGCGTGACCTCCGCCAACAACAACAACGTCAAATCGATGTTTCACGTGAAACAACTCCTACTTTCCGAGGCAGAAACTCGCAAAGATTTCATCCAACAGCGTTTCAACGTCAATCCGCCCGATCAGGCTTTCCAACCGTCGAATCGCGTTTCGCAACTCTTCTGCCGCCAGATCATAACGATCCGGGCCAAACTCAACGAGTCGCCCGGCGCGATCCAGACCAACAACAGCTTCCTCCAGTGCTGCGCGTTGACGTTCCCGGATGATCAATCCCGAATTCGCAACTCGCTTTGACAGGGTTTCCGTCAATTTCTCCAACAGCCGTTCAACACCGAAACCCGTCTTACCGGATATCCCGTTCCGCTGACCGTCATCCCGGTCAACCTTGGCCCGTAGCCGAATATCGCCGTCCCACAATGGCAGGTCATGGGTCTGACCAGGCGCCAGCAAAACAATCCGAAGGTCCGCTGCAACCGCCCGCTTCCGGGCGCGTTCGATCCCCAACCCCTCAACCAGGTCATCCGTATCCCGCAAGCCCGCGGTGTCCAGCAGCGTCACCGGCAATCCGTCCAGATCCATCCGAACCTCGATGACATCACGAGTCGTTCCCGCCACATCCGACGTGATGGCCGCTTCCCGCCCCGCCAGCATGTTCAGCAAGGTCGACTTCCCCACATTCGGAGCGCCAACAATCGCCACCTCAAATCCGTCCCGAATACGTTCCGCGCTTTCGAACCCAGACAGCTCGCGGCGCATCGAGCCTCCGACACCTTCCAGCAGCTCCTCCACTTCCGGCGACACATCCTCTGGAACCTCTTCATCGGCAAAATCGATGACCGCCTCCAGCAAGGCCGCCGCACGGATCAAATCAGCGCGCCACCCGTCAACAACGCCCGACAGACGACCTTCCAAAACACGCACGGCCTGCACACGCTGTGCTTCGGTCTCGGCGTCGATCAGATCGGCAAGTGCTTCGACCTGCGTCAGATCAAGGCGCCCGTTCTCAAGCGCCCGTCTTGTGAATTCTCCAGGTTCCGCCATCCGGGCGCCTGCGACTTGACCCAGCGCTCGCAGCACCGCTTGAATGACCGCGCGACTGCCATGCAGATGAAACTCCACGACAGGCTCTCCGGTAAAGCTTTCGCCCTCCGGAAAGACCAGCACCAAGGCGCGATCCAGAAAGCCGGATCCCGGCGCGTTCAGCGACCGCACACGCGCCTCGCGGGCCGGCGGCAAGTCACAGAACTCTTCCGCCACCGCAAAGGCGCGCGGCCCCGAGATCCGCACCACCGCGACGCCAGCCTTTCCCTGTGCGGTGGCCAGGGCAAAGATCGTGTCCATGGTGCGCCTCGCCTCAGGTGTTCATGGAATCGAAGAATTCCGAGTTGGTCTTGGTCTGCTTCAGCTTCGAGATCAGGAACTCGATTGCATCCGTCGTCCCCATCGGGTTCAGGATCCGCCGCAACACAAAGGTCTTTTGCAGATCGATCTTGTCGACCAGCAGATCCTCTTTCCGCGTGCCGGACTTGAGGATGTCGATCGCCGGGAAGACCCGCTTGTCCGCAACCTTGCGGTCCAGCACGATCTCCGAGTTGCCTGTGCCCTTGAATTCTTCAAAGATCACTTCATCCATCCGGCTGCCCGTATCAATCAGCGCGGTCGAGATGATCGTCAGCGATCCGCCCTCTTCGATGTTCCGCGCTGCACCAAAGAACCGCTTGGGCCGTTGCAGGGCGTTTGCGTCCACACCCCCGGTCAGAACCTTGCCCGACGACGGCACCACGGTGTTGAATGCCCTACCAAGTCTTGTGATCGAATCCAGCAAGATCACAACATCTCGCTTGTGTTCGACCAAACGCTTGGCTTTTTCGATCACCATCTCGCTGACCGCAACGTGCCGCGTCGCGGGTTCGTCAAAGGTCGAGGAAATCACCTCTCCCTTCACCGACCGTTGCATGTCGGTCACTTCTTCCGGGCGTTCGTCGATCAGCAGAACGATCAGGTAACACTCGGGATGGTTCGCCTCGATCGAATGCGCGATGTTCTGCAGCAGAACCGTCTTACCCGTCCGCGGCGGCGCCACGATCAGCGACCGCTGCCCCTTCCCGATGGGTGACACCAGGTCAATGATCCGCGCCGAACGGTCCTTGATAGTCGGATCCTCGATCTCCATCTTCAGACGCTCGTCCGGATACAGCGGTGTCAGGTTGTCAAAGGCCACCTTGTGGCGCGCCTTCTCGGGATCTTCAAAGTTGATCAGCGTGACATCCATCAGCGCAAAGTAACGCTCGTTGTCTTCGGGCGCCTTGATCGCGCCTTCGATCGTATCCCCGGTGCGCAGGGAAAACTTACGGATCATCTCGGGCGAGACGTAAATGTCATCGGGGCCCGGCAGATAGTTCGCCTCGGGTGACCGCAGAAAGCCAAAGCCATCCTGCAGCACCTCAAGCACCCCATCACCAAAGATGTCCCAGCCATCATCCGCGCGCTCGCGCAGGATCTGGAACATCATCTCACCCTTGCGCATGGTCGAGGCGTTTTCGATCTCCAGATCCTCGGCCATCGCCAAAAGATCCTTGGGGCTCTTTGCCTTCAGATCGGCAAGGTTCAAACGGTCGTCGCTCATAGAAAAATATCCCGGACCGGATCCTGATGGATCGACGGTCTTACTCATTCGTTTAGACGTGGAAACGCTTTTGGCCCGGACGGACCAGCTAAGTGCCACTTAAGCACAGCAGGCGCACGAGTCAATCTTTGATCAGATCCGGCTTTGATCAGAACCGGACGATCACCGAGACCACGATGACAACCATCAGCAAGGTCGGCACTTCGTTCATCATCCGAAAGGTCCGCCCTGTGATCTCAGAGCTTCCTTTGACAAACTCCTTGCGCCGCAATCCCAGCCAATGATGAAACCATGTCATCCCGATCACCGCTGCCGCCTTGGTCCAGGGCCAGACATAGGACCAATCCACGATCCCGGGTGTAAAGACCATCGCCAGACCGCAGATCCAGGTCACCATCATCGCCGGGTTCATGATCACCCGCAAAAGCTTCTGCTCCATCACCTGAAACGTCTCGTCCAGCACATCACCAGCTTTGGCTTTCTCAGCATGATAGACAAACAGACGAGGCAGATAGAACAGGCCCGCCATCCAGGCGATGACCGCCATGATGTGCAGGGATTTGATCCAGGGGTATCCCAGGGCCAGAAGGTCGGTCATGTGGTCCTCTCTGCTCGGTCTTCCTAATGTAAAGGAATTATTAAAAAGAGATGATGATGATGTAACAGAGCCCGTTTCTCTGGATTAATGTTTTGGTAACAGAGTCCCCCACAGTTTTTGGGCTTGTGGGCGACTCAGTGGATGGTCTCTGGGTTTTTCCAAGCTTAGATCAAAAAATGCAGCGGAACAAAAGCGTTAGGCTGCGAAGTCCTGCTTTGCATCCTGTGCATGGAATGGGAAGAACGTCAGGGTCTCTCGAAAATCCCCTGTCATGCACTTATCCCATCCCCAGTCGGACAACCGGTCGTGAAGCCGCTCAAAACACCCCGGATTGCGCACAGATCAAATTAGACGTTGTTTCTCCCCCGAGTTTTCCGGAAAGAGACAGACAGGGTTGTCATCAGGGTTGTCCACATGAGCGCACCTTTCATTCTGGCCTCGGGCTCCACCATCCGCGCGCAGATGTTGCGGCAGGCGGGTCTTGAGTTCGACGTGCAGACCGCGCGCGTCGACGAAGTCACCGTCCGTGCCGCGCTAGAGGCCGAACAGGCCGCGCCCCGCGACATTGCCGATACGCTGGCCGAGATGAAGGCCCGCAAGATCAGCGACAAGAATCCCGGTAGCATGGTGCTTGGCTGCGATCAGGTGCTGGCCTTTGACCGGCAGGTTCTTGGCAAACCCGAAACGCCGGAACAGGCGCTAGAGCAGTTGCGCCAGTTGCGGGGGCAACGGCACATGCTGCTGTCCGCCGCTGTTCTGGTTCAGAACGGCGAACCGCTTTGGCGACATGTCGGTCAGGTGCGCCTGATGATGCGCGATTTTTCCGACGCCTACCTGGCCGGCTATCTGGATCGGAACTGGGCCAGCATCCAAGAGTCCGTGGGCGGCTATAAACTGGAAGAGGAAGGCGTGCGCCTCTTTTCGCGGGTCGACGGCGACTACTTCACCGTTCTTGGCCTGCCTTTGCTCGAACTCTTGAATTATCTGACGATTCGCGGAGAGATTGACGGATGACCTTACCCCGCATTCCCCTGGCCGGTGTGATCGGCTCGCCCATCGCGCATTCCAAATCCCCGCGCCTGCACGGCTACTGGCTGCGCACCATGGGCCTGCCCGGGCATTACATCCCGATGGACATCGCCCTGGACAAACTCGAAGACAGCCTGCGCGCCTTGCCCGACCTGGGCTTTGTGGGTCTGAACGTCACGATCCCCTACAAGGAACGTATCCTTGATCTGGCCGATCTGGTCACCGACCGCGCCACCCTGATCGGTGCTGCCAACACCTTGATTTTCCGAGCAGATGGCAAGATCCACGCGGACAATACCGATGGCTATGGCTTTATCGAGAACCTGCGCAGCGGCGCGCCGGACTGGCAGCCCACGGCGGGTCCTGCCGTAGTGCTTGGCGCTGGCGGAGCGGCCCGGGCCGTGATCGCCTCGCTGCTTGACGTCAGGGTGCCAGAGATCATCCTGACCAACCGCACCCGCATCCGGGCGGAGCAGCTGAAAGAGGAATTCGGTCACCGTATCCGTGTCGTCGAATGGGTGCAGGCGGGCAACGTGCTGGAAGAGGCGACAACCGTGGTGAACACCACCGCACTGGGCATGCAGGGCAAGCCCGAGATGCGGGTGCCGCTGGACGGCCTGCGCCCCGGCACCGTGGTCAATGACTTGGTCTATGCGCCGCTTGATACGCGGTTCCTGCAGATCGCCCGCGAACGCGGCTGCGTGACAGTCGACGGCCTTGGCATGCTCTTGCACCAGGCGGTGCCCGGTTTTGAACGCTGGTTCGGCAAACGGCCGGTCGTGGATTCCGGCCTGCGCGCGGCCTTGATTTCATGAGCTTCCGCCTGGGCCTGACCGGCTCGATCGGAATGGGCAAATCCACGACGGCAAAGATGTTTGCCGCCGAAGGTTGCGCCGTCTGGGATGCCGACGCGGCTGTGCACCGCCTTTACGCAGTTGGTGGAGCTGCTGTCGCCCCGATGGGCGCGGCCTTTCCCCAGGCGATCCGGGACGGGGCCGTGTCGCGGGACGCCCTGAAAGTGATCATCGGCCAAGACCCATCTGCCCTCAAGGCTATCGAGGCCATTGTGCATCCGCTCGTGCGCGACGACAGGGCCGCCTTTGCCCTGTCCAATCCGGCGCAAATCCTTGTCTTCGACATCCCCTTGCTGTTCGAAACCGGGTCCGAGGCCGAATTCGACGCCGTCGCCTGCGTCACAGTGGCGCCGGAGGTTCAGAAATCCCGGGTCATGGAGCGGGGCACCATGACCGAGGCGCAATTCGACATGATCCTGTCCAAACAGATGCCGATCGCGGAAAAATGCGCGCGCGCCGACTTTGTCATCGAAACCGACACGCTTGAGCATGCCCGCGCCCAGGTGCAGGATGTCATCAACCAGATCAAGGGGCGGATGCAACATGCGTGAGATCGTGCTCGACACAGAAACCACTGGGTTTGACCCCGAACAGGGCGACCGCATCGTCGAGATCGGCGCCGTCGAGCTGTATAACCACGTGCCCACCGGCCAGACCTATCACCAGTACATCAATCCCGAACGGTCCATGCCGCAAGAAGCCTTTGAGGTGCATGGGCTGGGGGATGACTTCCTGCGCGACAAGCCGGTTTTCGCCAAGATCGCCGATGATTTTCTGACCTTTGTCGGGGACGCCAAGCTGGTGATCCACAACGCCGCTTTCGACATGAAGTTCCTGAACGCCGAACTTGGCTGGCTGAACAAGCGGCTGCTGCCCTGGGATCAGGCGCTGGATACGCTGGCCATCGCCCGCAAGAAATTTCCCGGCTCACCTGCCTCGCTTGACGCTCTGTGCCGCCGGTTCAACATCGACAACTCGTCACGAACCCTTCACGGCGCGTTGCTCGACTCTGAAATCCTGGCCGAGGTCTATCTGGAGCTGATCGGCGGCAAGCAGCCAGACTTTGGCCTGTCGGTTGCGGCCTCGTCCGGCGCGACCTCGGCGGGTGGCGAGGCCTGGCGTCCGACGCGGCGTCCGACGCCCCTGCCGTCGCGGGTCACGGAAAAGGAAAAGGCGGCTCACGCCGCCTTTGTCGATAAGCTTGGAGAGGGCGCGCTGTGGAAGCGCGACTGACTCAGGCGTCCGCTGTCGGGGCCGACGCGGTCTGCTGAGCAGCCTGGCGACGCAGCAGCTCATTGCGATAAAGTGCAATGAAATCAATTGTTTCCAAGTTCAGCGGCGGGAAGCCACCGTCGCGGGTCACGTCCGACACGATCCGACGCACGAAGGGGAAGATCATGCGCGGGCATTCGATCAGCAGGAACGGATGCATCTGCTCTTCGGGCACGTTCTCGATGTTGAAGATGCCGACATAGTCCATCTCGAGCAGGAACAGCTGCTCGCTGCTTTCCTTGCTCTTGCTGTCCACCTTCAGCTTGATCAGAACTTCGTACTGGTTCGGCTGAGTCCGCTTCTTGGCATCCAGCTGCACCTGCACCTGCACGTCAGGCTGAACTTCACCGCTCGCGCCTTTTTGCGCCAGGATGTTCTCAAAGCTCATGTCGCGGATGAACTGAGCCAACACGTTCATCTTGGGCTGGACTTGCTGCGGGGCCGCGCCGTTACCCTGGGCGGCGCCGGTCTCGTCATTGGCCATCTGTATCTCCGGTTTTCAAATGTCTGAACTGCCTTATCAGGTCAGCCCCAGAGCCTCAATGCTTAGTCCAGCCAGAGGACCCCTGCGGGCCCTTGGTCTCGGGGTCGATCTCTTCGAACTCGCCGTCAATCACCGGTCCATGGCCGCGCGGTTGCTGCGCGCGTGGGTCGGGACCCATTGAAAACTGCTGCACCTTCACCCGCCGTTTCGCCCAGGCAAAGACCGCGGCTCGTACGGGCGGCATCAGAAGCGAAAAGCCGACGGCGTCGGTAAAGAACCCCGGCGTCAGCAACAAAGCGCCGGCGACCAGGATCATCGCACCATGCGCCAAAGGCTCGGTCGGATCGTTCAGATCCGAAAAGCTGCGCCGCAGGTCGTTCATGGCCATCAGGCCCTGAGTGCGCACCAACCAGGTGCCCAGAAACGCGGTCAAGATCACAATTGCGAGTGTTGGCCAAAGGCCAATTGCCCCGCCAACCTGTATGAAAAGCGCGATCTCGATCAGCGGCACGCCGACAAAAGCCAGAAACAGCCACATGGAATGGTCTCCTTTCCTGCCGCCTTAGTGGACTCACCGGCAGCTTGCACCTACATAAGGTCACGAAGAAAAAGTTTCCACGTGTGCCCTGAAGAGGTGTCAATGAACTCGCCGATTTTGCAGCTTCTGGTTCTGGCCGGAATTGCCGTTTTCCTGATCCTGCGGCTCAGAAGCGTTCTGGGGACGCGCGAAGGGTTTGAAAAGCCGCGAGCGCCCCTGCCCGGCACCGACCGCGCTGACCGTCCCGACTTTGAAGTGATCGAAGGTGGACCTGATCGCGACATCATCGATCATGTCGCTGACGGCAGCCCGTCGGCTGACGCCCTGGCCCGTATGAAACGCGTCGATGACACGTTTTCGGTCTCGGAATTCCTGCAGGGTGCGCGCGGCGCCTACGAGATGATCCTGATGGGCTTCGAACGTGGCGATATGGCTGACATCAAGCCGTTCCTCAGCGACGAAGTTTATGAAACCTTTGCCCAGGTCGTCGAAGATCGTGAAGCACAGGGTCTGACCATCGAAGCCGAATTCGGCGGCGTGCGTGAACTGTCGCTGGCCGAGGCGACCTTTGACGACGAAAACGCAATCGCCGAAATCACGGTCCGCTATGTCGGCGAACTGACTTCGGTTGTGCGCAACCGCGCCGGAGAGATCATCGAAGGCAGCGCCACCCAGGTCAAACGTCAAAGCGACATCTGGACCTATGCCCGTGACATGGGCAGTGACGATCCGAACTGGCAACTGGTCGCCACGGGCGAATAAAAGTGGGATGCGGCGCGCGGTTTTCGGTTTTGTCCTGGCGGTCCTAGGCATGACTGCCTCTGGTTCGCAGGCCGAAACCGCGCCGGTCTATTCCATCCTGTCGTTTGACCAGCTGAACGGCTGGGCCGAGGACGACCACGACGCCGCCCTTCAGGTTTTTCGCAACACCTGTCAGGATATCGACGCCCCGGATTGGCGCGCCCTTTGCGCCGCCGCAACCGAGATGAGTGACGGCAAGACCTTTTTCGAACTGCTCTTTCGGCCTGTCCTGATCAGCGACGGCGGCGAAGGTCTGTTCACCGGCTATTTCGAACCCGAACTTGACGGTGCGCGCCGCCCGGATGGCCGCTATCGCTTCCCGGTCTACCGCATGCCGCGCGAGGCGCGTGGCCGGCAATGGCTCAGTCGCCGGGACATCCTGACCAGCGGCGTGATGCAGGGGCGCGGACTGGAAATCGCCTGGGTCGATGACCCGGTCGAGCTGTTTTTCTTGCAAATTCAAGGCTCTGGCCGGATCAAACTGCCCGATGGCAGCTACATCCGCGTTGGCTATGGCGGCAAGAATGGCCATCCCTACCGATCCGTCGGTCAGGAAATGGTTCGGCGCGGGATTTACCAGCCGCACCAGGTTTCCGCCCAGATGATCAAGAACTGGGTGCGCCGCAATCCTGTCGACGGGCAGGAACTGCTGTTCCACAACCCGTCGTATGTCTTCTTCCGCGAGGTGAACCAGGTGCCCGCGCACAAGGGCCCGCTTGGGGCCATGAACCGCTCGATCACAACGATGCGCTCGATCGCGGTTGATCCGGCGTTCACAACCCTCGGCGCGCCGGTCTGGATCGAAAAAGGCGGGAAGGAACCGCTGAACCGCCTGATGATTGCGCAAGACACCGGGTCGGCCATCAAGGGCGCGCAGCGGGCCGACATCTTCTTTGGCACCGGCGATCAGGCGGGACGCGAGGCCGGGCGTCTGAAAGATCCGGGCCGCATGGTGGTTTTGATGCCCATCCAACGCGCCTATGCGCTGTTGCCGGAAGGCGTGCAATGAGCAAACGGCGCGTGAAGCCGGACGAACTGGAATTGTGGACGCAGGTCGCCAGGACCGCCGAGCAGCTTCATCCGGAAAAGAAGAACGATTTCAAGCGGATCATCGAAAAGCCCGAGGCCGCAGCGGCTCCGGTGCCAGACGCGCCCTCTCCGATCCCCGCCTTCAAGATTGGTGAGCGTGGCACGCCGTTGCGCAGCCAAAGCGCGATGCCGCCCTCGGTCTCGGAGCGGCTGACGGCCGAACCGGTGCAGATGGACCGGAAAAAACATGTCCGCCTGCAACGTGGCAAGCTGAAGCCCGAGGCGCGGATCGACCTGCACGGCATGACGCTGGATCAGGCCCACCCTGCCCTGCTGCGCTTTATCCTGTCCTCGCAATCCCAGGGCCGCCGTCTGGTGCTGGTCATCACGGGCAAGGGTCAGCGCGACGATCCCTACGATCCGATCCCCCGCCGTCGCGGGGTTCTGAAACAACAGGTGCCGCAATGGCTGAAGATGGCGCCGGTGGCGCAGGCTGTCTTGCAGGTGACCGAGGCGCATATCCGCCACGGCGGCGAGGGCGCCTACTACGTCTATCTGCGACGGAACCGCTAAACCGGCAGCAGCTTGCGCGCGCGGGACACGCCGATCAGCATCATGACCGTCGTGAAGACAAAGAACCCTGAAACGGCAAAGAATTGCGTTTCGATGCCGATCCCCATGTCCAGCCCGACCCCGGTGATCCCCGGCCCCAGCGCCGACCCCAGAACCATGACTGCCGCTGCCAGCGCCTTGATCGCACCCACGTGGCGGGTGCCGTAGAACTCGGCCCAATAGGCATTCGGCAAGGTCGCCCCTGCCCCGGTCGTCAGCCCCATCAGGACCATCCCCGCCAGTGTCCACCCCAGCGCGGATCCCGCGCCGTAGCAGGCAAAAGCCAGAACCAGCGGGACCTGAAACCACGGGATCAACCGTGGCGTCCCCAGCCGATCCAGCAGCCACCCGCTGGCCACCATCGCGCCGACCGCGGTGCCTGTGAAGACCGGGAAAAGCGCCACAAGCTCCAGGTGGGTAAACCCTTTGACCTCGGCATAATGCACCTGGTGAAAGAAGAAGGCGGTGCCAAAGGCCGAGGGCCCCAGCAAAGCCGGAATCATGAACCAGAACAGCCAGTGGCTGTAGACATCCCTGCGCGTCCAATCCGCGTCATTCATTCCGCGTGATTGCACCTCTTTGGCGATGGATTGCGGCGTGCGTTCGGTCACCAGCAGTCTGCGCAGCACCGGGATGCCCGCAAAGGCGATCAGCGCCACGACGACCCACAAAAGCCGCCAGTCGATCAGCGCCAGGCAGGCGACAAAGATCATTGGCAAAATCGCCTCTCCGATCGCAAATCCCAGCCCGGCAATCGACAGGGCCCTTCCACGTGCGGCCACAAACCAGCGGGTCATCGAGACAAGCGCGATGTGCATCGCCATCCCCTGCCCGCCGAACCGCAGGCAAAAGATCACCACTGGCAACAGGAACCAGACCGGGTTCACCGCCATGAACAGGCAGGACAGGCCCAGAAAGACCAGCACGATCGTGCCCAGCTCTCGGGCGCGCATCTTGTCGGTCAGGGCGCCGGCCCAGATCATCGCAACGGCCGAGGCCGTGGTGCCAAAGGCATAAAGCCCACCCCACGCGCCGTGGCTCAGGTCAAAGGCCTCGCGGATCTCGCCCGCGAAGATCGAGATGAAAAAGGTTTGTCCAAAGCTGGACAGAAAAGCCAAGAGCACGCCAGCAGACAGCCAGGGCGCGTTGGCTCGCAGGAAAGAAGCGAAACTCATGCCGTTTCAATGCGCCCGGCACGGGTCGGGCGCAAGAGCAATCACGTTAGCGCTTGCCGTAATAGAGGCCCACAACATGTTCGGCCTCGGCAAAGAACAGCCAGCGTGACACAAAGACTCCGGCGAGGTGGCTGACAACGGCCAACAGCGCAAAAAGATGTGCAAAGGGCAGCAGCAAGAAGAGGATCGGCAGGCCGATCATCAGAACCAGCGCGATGGCGCGCAGTTTCTGGGCGTGCTTGCGCCCGACCACATGCATGAACTCGTCCATCAGGTAGTTGGTCCCGGTGTGCGGCGGTTCAAAGGCGCGGACCTTGCCGATGCTGCCAAGGCCCGTGGCCGAGGCCAGCGTGGTTCCGCTTTCCGAAAAGCGGGTGTCGCCCTGTTGCCACCAGATCACCTGGATGATCGCGGCGATGACCAGCAGGTTGATCGCAAAGAGCACACGGCCCGACAGCAGGGCCCCGCCGGCCAGCGCAAGGCAGATGAACAGCGCCGAGGTCAGCGGCGTATTCCACCGCGGCACGGTCTTGAGTTGCGCGTAGATCATCGAGGTCGTGTAGACCGTCACAATCGCCAGCGCGGCGCCGATCCAGCCCAGGATGCTGATCTGAAGGCCAAAAAACACAAGGAAAAACGCGTAAACGCCCATGACCACAAGGGTCGCCACGGCCGCCACACCTTCGCGGCTCAGCCAGCTGCTGCGCCATTGCGAAAAGGCCTTGATGGCGCGTTCCGGGTGGCCCAGGTGAAAGGTCGAGGCCATGAGTCCCCCGCAGGCCAGCGCATAGGCGATGGCAAAGAAGATGAAGCCAACCCAGCCGGTTGGCGCGTCGCCGTCAATGCCAAGCCATGCCAGAAGGCCAAAGCCCAGACCAGAGAGCGAGGTGAACAGGATAATGGATCGTGCCGGATGCATCAGAGCCGCTCCAGTGTTTTGTCAAGCCAGCCGAGAAAGCCCTTGGGCTCTTCGGCGACGGGGGCCAGGAAGGGGGCCAGGATGTCAATCTCTTCGATCTTGTCCTTGGGCCGGGGCGGCAGGTACTTGTTGACCGGCTTGGTGCCTTGCTCGGGCATCAGGTCCATGCCACCCCGCTCGGCCACCAGTTTGCTGACGTCGCTGTCCGGGTCGCCCAGGTCGCCAAAGTGGCGCGCACCGGCTGGGCAGGTGCGGACGCAGGCGGGCTGGCGGTCTTCCTCGGGCAGGTTCTCGTTATAAATCCGGTCGACGCAGAGGGTGCATTTCTTCATCACACCTTCGGCCTGATCCATCTCGCGCGCGCCATAGGGGCAGGCCCAGGCGCAAAGGCCGCAACCGATGCAGTCGCTTTCGTTGACCAGGACAATCCCGTCTTCGACCCGTTTGTAGCTGGCGCCCGTCGGGCAGACGGTGACACAGGGCGCGTCTTCGCAGTGCAGGCAGGATTTGGGAAAGTGGATCAGCTGCGCGGCTGATCCGTTTTCGGGCTGCACCTCGTAGGAATGCACCCGGTTCAGGAAGGTGCCCTTGGGCGCGGCACCATAGGGATCCTGATCGCTGAGTGGCGCGCCGTAGTTTTCGGTGTTCCAGCCTTTGCAGGACACAACGCAGGCATGACAGCCAACGCAAGTGTCCAGGTCGATGACAAGGCCAAGTTTCTTCTCGGTGGAAGTGGGAAGCGTGGTCACAGGCGGGCCTCCGGGCACCGGAATTTGACGCAAATTCCGGATTGAAATCCTGCGAGGATTTCAGGGTTGATTGCAGATGTTGCGCGACGTAGCCCGGAAATCTCGCAGATTTCCGGACCGTTTTCCATGACGGAAAACGGCGCCCTCATGAGCCGACGCTCCAGGTCAGGGCGTCGGGTCCCTGACCGACAGGGGATTTGATCGGCTCAAACCCGGGCTGTGCTTCGGACGGCGCGTTGACCTTCTCGATCTTCACACGCAGATCGAACCAGGCGGCCTGACCCGTGATCGGATCGGAATTCGACCACCGCAAACCATCGCCCTTGGGCGGCAACAGCTCGTGTATCAGGTGGTTCAGCAAGAACCCCTTGGTGGCTTCCGGTGCGTCCTTGTCCAGCGCCCAGGCCCCCTTGCGTTTGCCGATGGCGTTCCATGTCCAGACGGTGTTTTCATTCAGCGCCGCCATGTGTGCGACGGGCACCGTGATTTCACCGTGGGTCGAGCTGACCCTGGCCCAATCGCCTTCGGCAAACCCGTTTGCCTCCCAGATCTTGGTCGGAACGTACAGCGGATTGCGCCCGTGGATCTGGCGCAGCCAGGCGTTCTGGGTGCCCCAGCTGTGATACATCGCCATCGGGCGTTGTGTCAGCGCATGTACGGGGTATTCATTCAGATCCACGTGCCCGTCCTCGATCGGCGGATACCAGATCGGCAGGGGATCCAGAGTTGCCTTGATCCGATCGCGCAGATGGTCGGGCGGTTGTCGGTCGCCGTGGCCTTCGGCCGCCAGCTGGAATTTGCGCATCGGCTCGACGTAAAGCTGGAACAGGTAGGGCTGCGGGGCATCGTAAAAGCCCATGCCAACGGCCCAGTCCTGATAGGCCGCGTTCCAGGGCTTGTAGTACAGCGCCTCGTCCGGAACATGGCTGATGCTGAACCCACCGTTTTCGATGTACCGATCCAGCTGGTCAGAGTTGACCTCTCCCCGCCCGGTGGCAGAGCCATCGGCGTCGCGCCATCCGGCCAGGGGCCCGATCCCGGGTTTGCGTTGGTGGTTCACGATGTAGTCGGCATAGTCCGCATATTTCTGCGCACCATCCTCGGTCACGAACCCCGGCAGGTTCAGCCGCGCGCCAAGGTCACAAAGAACCGACTGGAACCCGCGCACCTCTCGGTCAGGTTCGACCACGGGCCAGCGGATTGCATCGGCGGCGGCATCGGCCTCGCAGATCGGGCGATCCAGCAGAGAGATACAGTCGTGCCGTTCCAGATAGGTCGTGTCGGGCAGGATCAGATCGGCATAGGCGACCATCTCGGACGAATAGGCATCCGAATAGATGATCCGGGGGATCACGTAGTCGCCGTTCTCGTCCTTGTCCGTCAGCATCTCCATGACGCCGCGCGTGTTCATCGACGAGTTCCACGACATGTTCGCCATGTAAAGGAACAGCGTGTCGATCTTGTAGGGATCGCCGGCATGCGCGTTCGAGATCACCATGTGCATCAGCCCATGGGCCGACATCGGGTTTTCCCAGGTAAAGGCCTTGTCGATCCGCTTGGCGCGGCCGTCATCTTCGACCAGCAGGTCGTCCGGGCCGTGCACAAACCCAAGGTGCGGACCGTCCAGAGCTGAGCCGCAGGTCACTTTGGCATGCGGCTTGGGATGTGCGGTTGCGGGCTTGGGGTAGGGCGGTTTGAACCGGAAGCCACCGGGCACTTCGACTGTTCCCAGCAGGATCTGCAACACATGCAGCGCGCGGCAGGTCTGGAAGCCGTTCGAATGGGCCGAAACTCCGCGCATCGAGTGGAAGCTGACCGGGCGGCCGATCATCTTTTCATGCCGCTCGCCGCGGAAGTCGGTCCAGGGCTGGTCCAGCTCAAAGGCTTCGTCAAAGGCGACCCGAGCAATTTCCGACGCGATCTGACGGATCTTGTCCGCCGGAATGCCGCATTGGTCGGCAACCGCCTCGGGGGCATAGGCCCGATCAAGATACCGTTCGGCCATCAGATGCATGACGGTGTGATGTGTCACGCCGTCCGCTTCATGTGTGGCCGACAGGCTGGGGCGCACACCCGGCGTGTCAAAGGCCATCAGCTGGCCCGTCACCCGGTCGACCACCAGCGGCTTACCATCGGCATCCTTCAGGAACAGGCCCTTTTCAGGCCCCTCAGCCGCGTTCACCAGGACCGGAGCATTGGTGTAGCGCGCCAGGTACTCAAGATCGATCTTGCCGGCCTTCATCAGCTCGTGCACCAGCGCCAGGATGAACAGACCATCGGTGCCGGGCGTGATTCCGACCCAATCATCGGCCACGGCGTTGTACCCGGTGCGGATCGGGTTCACCCCGATCACACGGGCGCCGCGCGCCTTGATCTTGCCGATGCCCATCTTGATCGGGTTGCTGTCGTGATCCTCGGCCACGCCGAACAGCATGAACAGCTTGGTGTGATCCCAGTCGGGCTGACCGAACTCCCAAAAGGCGCCGCCCATGGTGTAGATCCCGGCGGTTGCCATGTTGACCGAGCAGAACCCGCCATGTGCCGCATAATTGGGTGTGCCAAAGTTCTGGGCCCAGAAGCTGGTAAAGCTCTGGCTCTGGTCGCGGCCGGTGAAGAAGGCCAGCTTCTCTGGCCCGCTGTCCCGCAGGGGGGCCAACCAACCCGTTGCGATCTCTAGCGCCTCGTCCCAGCTGATCTCTTGAAACTCGCCGGATCCGCGTGGTCCGACCCGCTTGAGCGGTGACCGTAACCGCGATGGCGCGTTGTGCTGCATGATGCCCGCGCTGCCCTTGGCGCACAGCACGCCGCGGTTCACCGGGTGGTCCTTGTTGCCCTCGATATAGGCGACCTTGCCGTCCTTCATATGCACGTTGATGCCGCAGCGACACGCACACATGTAACAGGTCGTTTTCCGCACTTCGTCGGAAACTTTGGGAGAGACGTCTAGCATTGGCTGGCTGGGCAAAACGATTTCCTTAAACCGAGTGCATCAATTGTAGATCAATCTTGCATGAATCTTTAACGGTCTTCAAGCGGAACCCATGTTCGTTTCTCGGGTCCGTTGTAGAGCGTCAGCGGGCGGATCAGGATATTCTGGCGTTGTTGTTCCACGCATTGAACGATCCACCCCGGCATGCGTCCAATGGCAAAGATCGGGACGTAGAGGTCCATGGTTATTCCGTGAAGTTGGTAGATGACGCCCGAATAGAAATCGACGTTCACGTTCAACCCGTGGCGCGCATAGGGTTTCATGGCCTCGACAACGCCCTGAAGGATCTCATACCACTCGGGCGCGCCCATTTCCTCGCCCAGCTGGCGCACACCTTCGCGCATGTGGCGGGCGCGGGGATCTTCGGCCCGGTAGACGCGGTGACCAAAGCCAGTGACCGGTTCACGCGCCTTGCGCTTGGCCTTGACGTAGTCGGCGGCGTTCTCTGGCGTGCCGATCTCGGTCACCATTTTCATCACGTCTTCGGCGGCGCCACCATGGGCCGGACCGGCCAGCGTTGACAGGGCCGTGACAATCGCGCCGTGCAGGTTGGCCTCGGTCCCCACGGTCACACGCGCCGCAAAGCTCGAGGCATTGGCGCCATGTTCGGCGTGCAAGATCAGGTCGATGTCGGCCAGACGCGCGGCTTCTGCGGACGGCTTTTCGCCCTTCAGCATCCACAGCCAATTGGCGGCATGGCTCAGATCAGGGTCGGCTTCGACCGGGTCGCGGCCATTTCGTATGGCCTCATGTGCGGCGATGATCATCGGCACCTGGGCCGTCAGGCGCAGACCATTCGCGATAAAAGCCTCTTCCCCGATCTGCTGGCTTTGAGGTTCAAGCGCGGCAAGCGCCGAGACGGCGGTGCGCAGAACGTCCATCGGGTGGCCATCTTCGCAGGCGGCGATGATCGTATAGATCTCGTCCGGCAGTTCGCGACCGGCCTTCAACGCGGTGTCAAAAGCGGCCAGTTGCTCGGCATTCGGCAGTTCGCCGTGGATCAGCAGATAGCAGACCTCTTCAAAGGTGGACTGCGTGGCCAGATCGTCGATCGAGTAGCCGCGATACAGAAGCTCGCCCTTCGATCCGTCGATGTGGCTGACCCCGGATCGTTCAAAGTAGACACCCTTCAGGCCTCGGTTGATCTTGACGCTATCTGTCATTGATGTCTCCTTGTGCGATCTGAGGGGAGGGCAAGATGCCGCTGATCGACGACATTCGCGCAAAGGCGAAAGCCCGCGCCGCCCGTGTTGTGTTTCCGGAAATGAATGATCCGCGAGTCGCGGAAGCCGCTGCATTGGTCGACGCCGAAGGGCTGGCGCAGCCGGTCCCGCTGGCCGATCCCAGCGACGCGCAGATCGCGGCCCTGGTTGCCACGCGGGGGATGAAAGAGGCGGTGGCGAAACGCATGCTGGCCAAGCCCATGATCCGCGCGGCCGCCATGGTTGGCGCGGGTGAGGCGGATGCGCTGGTTGCCGGTGTCGACACGCCAACCCGCAAGGTGATCGAAGCGGCAGGCCTTGGTATCGGCCTTGCCCCCGGGGTCGCGGTACCCTCGTCTTTTTTCCTGATGAGTTTTCCCGACGGGCGCGATCTGGTCTTTGCTGATTGTGCGCTGAACGTTGCGCCGGATGCGCAGGGGCTGGCGGCGATTGCCATCGCGTCAGAGCACTCGGCCCAGGCGCTTTTGGGAGAGGCACGGGTGGCGCTCTTGTCGTTTTCCACCGGAACGTCCGGGGCGGGGACCAGTGTGGACCTGGTGCGCGAAGTGGCAGAGATCACGGGCTTTCCCGGTCCCATCCAGGCGGATGCGGCGCTGAACGCGCAGATTGCTGCGCGCAAGGGGGTGGAAAGCGGTGATGCCAACGTGCTGATCTTCCCGTCCTTGGATGCCGGAAACATTGCCTACAAGCTGTGCCAGGAACTGGCGGGAGCGCAGGCGCTGGGTCCGGTTCTGCAGGGGTTTCGCAAACCCGTCTGCGATTTGAGTCGCGGTGCCAGCGTCGAAGATATCGTCGCCGCCACCGCAGTTGCCCTGGCGCTGGGGTAACCGGAATTCGTTACGAATTCCGGTCCGTTTTCCGTAACGGAAAACGGGTCCCGCGGGTTTTGCCCGTGTCTGTCAGACCAGCTGCTCGCGCATGTCGGCTGCGTCGATCCCGGCCACTTCGACCGGTTTCTTCATAGCGTCGCGGCGGAAGGGTTCGCCCAGTTCCTGGTTGATCATCGCTTCGATCAGCGTGGTCTTGCCCGCCGCTTGATCCTTCAGCGCCTGATCCAGAGCCGCCGTCAACTCGTCCATCGAGCGCGCGACGACACCCTTCAGCCCACAGGCCTGTGCAATGCCGGCGTAGCTGACCTGTTCGTCCAATTCGGTGCCGACAAAGTTGTCATCGAACCACAGGGTCGAGTTCCGTTTTTCCGCACCCCACTGGTAGTTGCGGAAAACGATCTGCGTGATTGCGGGCCATTCGCCGCGGCCAATCGCGGTCAACTCGTTCACCGCGATGCCAAAGGCGCCATCGCCTGCAAAGCCCACAACCGGAGTATCCGGGCAGCCGATCTTGGCACCCACGATGGCAGGCAGACCGTAGCCGCAGGGGCCGAAGAGGCCCGGCGCCAGGTACTTGCGGCCTTCTTCGAAGGACGGATAGGCGTTGCCGATGGCGCAGTTATTTCCGATGTCGGAACTGATGATCGCCTCTTTCGGCAGGGCGCTCTGGATCGCGCGCCAGGCCATGCGCGGTGACATCCAATCGGGTTTGTCATCGCGGGCACGCTGGTTCCAGGTGGTGCCCGGATCGTCATCTTCGTGATCCATCGACGACAGCTGCTGGGCCCAGCGCGACTTGGTCTCGGCGATCTTCGCCTTGCGCTCGGCGCGGCCTGCATCGCCTGCATCATCCGTCAGCCGGGCCAGGATGCCGTTCGCCACTTTTGCCGCGTCACCCACGATGCCGACAGAGACCGTCTTGGTCAGGCCGATCCGGTCGGGGTTGATGTCGACCTGGATGATCTTGGCATCTGTGGGCCAGTACTCCATGCCGTAGCCCGGCAGGGTCGAAAAGGGGTTCAGGCGGGTGCCAAGGCACAGAACCACATCCGCGTCCTTGATCAGGTCCATCCCGGCCTTGGAACCGTTGTAGCCCAGCGGACCGGCAAACAGCGGGTGCGAGCCCGGGAAGGCGTCGTTGTGCTGGTAGCCGACACAAACCGGCGCATCGAGCCGTTCAGCCAGGGCCTTGGATGCCTCGATCCCGCCGTTTGACAGGACAACGCCCGCACCGTTCAGGATCACGGGCGCCTTGGCGGTGGACAGCAGCTCGGCCGCCTGCGCCAAAGCGTTTTCGCCACCCGAGGGACGTTCGAACTCGACGACGGCAGGCAGGGCCACGTCGATGACCTGGGTCCACATGTCCCGCGGGATGTTCAGCTGGGCCGGGGCCGAGGCACGTTTCGCCTGCATGATCACGCGGTTCAGAACCTCGCAGACGCGGGTCGGGTCGCGGACCTCTTCCTGATAGGCGACCATGTCTTCGAAGAGTTTCATCTGCTCGACTTCCTGGAAGCCACCCTGACCGATGGTCTTGTTCGCGGCCTGCGGCGTGACCAGCAGAAGCGGGGTGTGGTTCCAGTAGGCGGTTTTCACGGCGGTCACGAAGTTGGTGATGCCCGGGCCGTTCTGCGCGATCATCATCGACATCTTGCCGGTCGCGCGGGTGTAGCCATCGGCCATCATGCCAGCGCTGCCTTCGTGGGCACAGTCCCAAAAGGTGATACCCGCCTTGGGGAACAGGTCCGAGATCGGCATCATTGCCGAGCCGATGATGCCAAAGGCATGCTGAATGCCGTGCATTTGCAGCGTTTTCACAAACGCTTCTTCGGTGGTCATTTTCATGGGCGGATCTCCGATGACAGGGTGGCGCGATTGAAAAACCGGCAAGACGTGCCGGCGCGTTAACGCCAACGTATGTCGCCCTGTATGGAGCGAATAGGGCCAGATTCCGAACCGGATTAGAGCCAGGCGTCCGGACGCGCCTAGCTGGACAACGCGGCCTCGATCCGCTGTGCCACAGCCTTGCCCCAACTGTCCCAGTTCAAGCGTGTCTCGAATTCCTTTCGGGTCGAGGCGCGCAGGGCGGCATAGGCCTTGGGATCCGCAATCAAGGTCCGGATGCGATCTGCAAACTCTGCGGGGCCACTCCCCCTCGGCAAGGCGTAACCGTTGACACTGTCGCGGACCGGAACGCCGCCCACGCGCAGGCAGAGCGAAGGCACGCCATAGGCCGAGGCCTCGCAGAAGGCGAAGCCATAGCTTTCATGTGACGGCATGACCATGACATGCGCCGCACCAAAGGCGCGTTCGAACAGAGCGAGCTCGTCAGGCCTTGTCTTGTCCAGCGAGGGATACACGGTGACATGGTCGTTCAGATGAAAGTCGGGCGGCGTGCAGCCGATGACGGTCAGTCGCGCATCGATGCCGCTGTCGCGCAGGAGTTGCATCGTGTCAAAGGCCACCGGCCCGCCCTTTGCAAACCAGTCGCGCCCGACCACAAGCAGGTTCAACGGGGCATCGGGGCCAACCGGGTCGGCGTCACCGGGGCTTGGCCAGGTGTCGATGCCCGCGCCCCAGGGGATCACCTCAGACCGCGCGGGGTCCAGACCATAGGTCCGGTTGCAAAGGTCGCGCAACCACTCGGACGGCCACAGCATCAGGTCCAGCCCGCGCAACGCCTCAGCCTCGCGTCGGGCAATCCAGCCGTCCAACATACGAGAGGCTGACCAGTACGAACCGAAGGCGTCGCCGATCTCGGATTGTCTATAGGTGGTCTGCGTCGCGTCCGAGGTGAAGACGCGCAACACGTGGTCCTTTGTGCGCAGTCGGGACATCGATTGCAGGCTGTAGGCACCGAACAGCACGTCAAAGTCACCTTTTGCGATCTCGCGCGCCACGCCGCGCGCGATAACCGGGGCCAAGGCATAGTGCAGTCGCCAGCGTGTGCGCAGATGCAACGCTTCGGGCAGGGCGGTGACCAACCGGCGCGCGGGCTCGGCCAGGTGCCACGATGGCGAGACAATTGTCACTTCGCCCACATGGGTCTGCAAAGCCTTGAAGATCCGCGCATTCCCGCCGGAATACAACGACGGGATCAGAGGCGACTGATCGCAGAGATAGGCGATTTTCAGACGATCCGATCTGGGCATGTCAGGTTTGGTGTCCTTGATGTTGGTCCGTCACTGCCATGTGGATTTGGCGATAAGTAGTCCGAAAAGCGCCCAAAACGCCGAAAACCCCGGAAAGACGACGAAAATCTGGACCGCGACGATCGGGTCCGCATAAACTGGACGCCGACGCGTGACGATTTCCAGCAACGTACCCCAGCGACCGGCGAAGGAAATTGCGATCCCGGTATGCGCTGTTGCCCCCGTTTCCTACGGTTTTTGCGTCTTTGGCAATGAATTTTGGGAGGGACCTTATGGCAAGTTTCATTATCAACGGATTTCAGCCGGCGACGCAGACATTGATCGACGGCGAGGGTGGCTACATCGGTCAACTCGGTCAGCTTGTGGTTTCGTCAGGCGACGGGATCACCGGATCAGGCATAAACCAGCTGATTGTTCATGGGAACCTGACAACCTTTATCGGTGGGGAAGAGGCCTATGACTTCGACGGGTCCGCTGTGGATGTACACGTAGGCCAGACAGGGTCGATCAACAGCGCGTCTTCGAATGCCCTTGATCTGGTGGCCATTTCTCGGATCGAAGTCATCAACAGCGGATCCATCACCAGCGACGCCATCGCAGTCCGCGCAACGACCACGGCATCTGGCAACGTCATCGTCGTTCAGAACCACGGGATCATCGCCGGGGAAACTGGCTTGAGCCTGACAACTCCGGCAGTTTTTTCGGATTTTTTTATCACAAACACTGGCGTCATCTCGGCAGAGGCCTTTGGAGTTCGGGTCGAGTCCGACGGTGAAACCACCCTTATCAACAGTGGAACCATTACCTCGACGAGTGGCAAGGCCATTCAGACAGAAGATGGAAACGACGTGATTCTGAACACGGGAACGATTGTCGGCAACGTGACCCTGATCGGTGGTAACGATTATTTTGACAATACCGACGGAGTGATCACGCAACCCGAACGTTTCCGCATCGATTTGGGTAATGGGTCCGACACCTTTCTCGGCGGCGCCGGAGCAGAAAGAATTAGGGATGGGAACGACAATGATCTGGTCGAAACCAACGGCGGCAACGATACGATTGTCAGTTCAGCAGGCAACGACACATACAACGGCGGGTCAGGTTCGGATCTATTAGACATGTCAAACGCCGCCGCCGCGCTCGAGGTTGATTTGGGTCTGGGCTTTGTCGCCGGAGGGTCGTTTGGAAACAAGGACCTGATCTCGATCGAGAGGGTCAGGACCGGTGACGGGAACGACACCGTGACCGGCAGCGCAGACGATGACATCATTCGGCTCGGTTTTGGCACTGATGTGGCCCATGGGCTGGACGGCAACGACCGCATTGACGGTCAGGATCTGAACGACACTCTGAACGGTGGCGATGGCAACGATCTTTTGCTGGGCGGAGCAGAGGACGACCGTCTGTCCGGCGACAACGGCAACGACAGGCTGATCGGCGGGGCCGGGCGCGATTTTCTGACGGGCGGCAATGGGAACGACAGGTTCATCTTCCTGGACATCGGCGACAGTGGCATCACCGGTGCCGCAAGAGATCTGATCCGGGATTTCCAACAAGGCAACGACAAGATCGACGTTCGGGCGATTGATGCCGTT
Organism: Alphaproteobacteria bacterium; assembly: GCA_030424865.1. GTDB lineage: Bacteria > Pseudomonadota > Alphaproteobacteria > Rhodobacterales > Rhodobacteraceae > JAKVCP01. Next base: position 144,672 of record JAUHVR010000012.1, read on the forward strand.
TTGTCCTCGGCGGGCGATGACGCCTTTGCGTTCATCGGGACAACGGCTTTCAGCAATACGTCGGGGGAATTGCGGTTTCGCCAGACGGCCACCCTGACCCTGGTCGATCTGGATCAAGACGGAGACGGGATTTCCGATATGTCGATCCGATTGGACGGTGTGATCAATCTGACCGCGGACGATTTCGTCCTTTGATCCGAGCGGATCTCGTGGATCTGTGACGCCGCCCGACGGGCAACCCACGGGTGCTGAAAACTGGACTCAAGACCGCAGCGCGCCCTACAGTTCCTGAATTCTTTGGCTGACACCCTTTGCGACGTTGCGCACATGGGGGTCGTTTGTCGGGCTCGGCCCGGTGTCAGTGTTGGATGGTAATCGCGGTTCGACACATTTTTTGGGAGATATGAAATGGCTGACTTTACAGTTACCGGTCTGGATACGGTGGCGAAAACATTGCTCGACACCGAGTTTGGTCTCGTCGGCACGGGGGCGGATCTGGTGGTCAATGGAGCTGACGCGATCACCGGGTCGGGATCAAACAAGTTGATCGTCTATGGCACTGTTACATCGACCCTGAGCTCATATGACTTCGACGGTGTCGAAGTCGATGTCTTCATCGGGACGTTGGGCGCGATGGTCTCGGCCAACACGCACGCTATTGAACTGGACGTTGAATTCCGGGGCGAGGTTACCAACAACGGGTCGATCATGGCGGACGATACCGGGATCGTAATGCGCAACACTGACCCGAAGTTTGCCGCAAACATCATCAACAACGGCCAGATCAGTGGCGCAGTTGGTGTCAGTATTGATGCCGGGACCGGGGTGGTGGTGATCGCCAATACCGGCGTCATTTCGACAAACTTGACATCGATCCAATCCCTGGGAACCGGAAAAGTCGAACTGGCCAACAGCGGGACGATCCTGTCGTCGGGCGCCAATGCCATCAATTTTTCTACCGGGAATGATATTATCATCAACACCGGCACAATTGTCGGCAGGATCAGCACGGGGTCCGGGAACGATTTGTTTGACGGGCGCGAAGGGATTCAGGCGTCAGACAGTTTCGTCAGTATGAGTGGCGGCAACGACACCTTTCTTGGCGGTGAAGGTGATGAACGCATATCTGGCGGTGCTGACAGTGACGAGATTTTCGCCTCTGGCGGCAATGATACGATCTTTGGGGATCGCGATTCCGCAAACGATCTGTACGACGGCGGCGACGGTGTTGACCTGATCGATTACAGAGCCTCTACCTTACCACTGAAGGTCGATCTTGGCGTTGGTTTGGCCACTGGCGATTTCATCGGGGTGGATCAGCTTGTGTCGATTGAAAACGTGTTCACCGGGTCGGGGGATGACGTGGTCATCGGCAACGCAGAGAACAATGTGTTCCGTCTTGATTCCGGCGCGGACCGTGGCGTTGGGTTGGGGGGTCACGACCGGATGCTGGGCGATTCGGGCAATGACACTCTGATCGGCGGCGACGGCAATGACCGTCTATTCGGAGAAGACGACAACGACCGCCTGTTCGGAGAGAACGGCAACGACGTTCTGAATGCTGGGCTGGGGCGCGACGTGATGACCGGCGGGGCGGGGTCCGACCATTTTGTCTTTACCGACATTGCAGACAGCGGTGCGGCTGCGGGCACGTTTGACGTGATCAGGGATTTTGAACAGGGGATCGACAAGTTCAATGTCTCGGGCATCGACGCCCTGCCGGCAGGCCTAGGGTCAGGATGCATTGATTTCCGGAGCGCTACGTGATTCACGGCCCGGAAAACGGAGCGGTGACATGAGCGACCTTTTCTGGCTGACTGACGAGCAGATGGCCAAGCTTTCCCCTTTCTTCC
>JAUHVR010000013.1 GCA_030424865.1 Alphaproteobacteria bacterium
CTCCGTGACCTGCGCCACCGCGTCGATCTTGAACTCATCTGAGTAACGAATTTGCCCTGACATTTGCATCGTCCTTTGCTTCCAAAATTACCAAGCAAAGCGTCAACAAATCTAGGGGCACCTCAGAGAAGGGCGCACAGAAAACGAAAGGGCAAAGTCATTGCAGCAATCCAGGGTCATCAGGGGCGGACAAATATCTTTGCAGTCTAGCAAAATTACCTGATTCCCGAAACGACGGGTCGCGGCGACCAAATGAAAACCCCCGCGACCAGGCCGGCCGCGGGGGTTTTCGCAATCTTCAAAAGGTTCGGATCTGCTTACAGCAGCCCCTCGCGCTGGGCCTTCTTGCGCGCCAGCTTGCGGGCACGGCGGATGGCCTCGGCCTTCTCGCGGGCTTTCTTCTCGGACGGTTTCTCGAAATGCTGCTTCAGCTTCATTTCACGGAAAACGCCTTCGCGCTGCAGCTTCTTCTTCAGGGCACGAAGCGCCTGATCGACGTTGTTGTCGCGAACACTAACCTGCATGTGGTTGTCACCACCTTTCTAGTCTGGAGTTGCATGGAATTGCAGGAGGTGGCCGTCTAGCATGAGGCAGACTATTTGTCTAGGGTGCAGACGAACCCGATGACGGAGGCCCCCATGAGCGATGATCTGGAAGCGCAATTGCTGGATGCAGCGTTGATCCATGTGCCCTTTGACGGCTGGACCGAGGCGACGTTCAAGGCCGCGGTCGCTGATTGCGGCGTCGATTCGGTGGTGGCGCGCGGGGTTTTTCCGCGCGGCGCGCTGGATCTGGCGCTGGCCTATCACCGGCGCGGCGATGACCTGATGGCAGCCCGTTTGGCCTCGGCCGACCTGGGTGCCATGAAGATCCGCGAAAAGATCACGTTTGCGGTGCGGGCGCGGCTGGAGGTCATCGAGGACCGCGAGCTGGTGCGCCGGGGGATGACGCTCTTTTCGCTGCCGATGCATGCACCTGACGGCGCGCGCGCGCTTTGGGGCACGGCAGATCGGATCTGGACGGCGATTGGCGACAGTTCGGACGATGTGAACTGGTACACCAAGCGTGCAACGCTGTCGGGCGTCTATTCCTCGGTTCTGCTCTACTGGCTGGGGGATGACACCCCGGGGCACGAGGCGACCTGGGCCTTTCTGGATCGGCGGATCGAGGATGTGATGCGCATCGAAAAGGCCAAGGCGCAGATCCGGACCAATGCCTTGCTCAAGCCCTTGATGGCGGGGCCGGCCTGGCTGGCCTCGCAGATCAAGCCGCCCCGACCCGCGGCAAACGATTTGCCGGGGCGTTGGCGGCGTTAACATGTTGCAGGCCGGGTGTGGCCCGTGCTGAATGACGCCCAAACAGCAGACGGAGCAGACCATGGCCACAATGACCGCAGTCGAGATCACCAAACCGGGCGGACCAGAGGTTCTGGCCGTGACCGAACGCCCGATGCCCGAGGCCGGGCATGGTCAGGTTGTGATCCGCGTCGCCTGGGCCGGGGTGAACCGGCCGGACGCACTGCAACGCGCCGGGCTTTATAACCCGCCACCGACCGCCAGCGACCTGCCGGGGCTGGAAGCCTCGGGCGAAGTTGTTGAGGTCGGCGCGGGGGTGACCGATCTGGCCGTCGGCGATCAGGTCTGCGCGCTTTTGCCCGGCGGAGGCTACGCCGAATACGTGGCCACGCCCGCCGCCCATTGCCTGCCGGTGCCGCAGGGGCTGGACCTGAAGCAGGCCGCCTGCCTGCCCGAGACCTTTTTCACCGTCTGGTCCAACGTGTTTCAGCGCGGCGGCCTTCAGGCCGGCGAGCGCTTTCTTGTCCACGGCGGCAGCAGCGGCATTGGCACGACGGCGATCCAGCTGGCCGCGCATTTCGGCGCGCGGGTCTTTGCGACCGCCGGTTCTGCGGACAAATGCAAGGCCTGCCTCGATCTGGGGGCCGAGGCCGCGTTGAACTACCGCGAAGACGATTTTGTCGCCGTCATGCGGGCCGAGGGCGGTGCGGACCTGATCCTGGACATGGTCGGCGGGCCCTATATTGCGCGCAACATCAAGGCCCTGGCCGATGACGGGCGGCTGGTGCAGATCGCCTTTCTGCAGGGGCCCAAGGCCGAGGTGAACTTTGCCCAGCTGATGACCCGCCGATTGACGATGACCGGCTCGACATTGCGGCCGCAAAGCGATCTGGCCAAGGCGCGGATTGCCCAGTCGCTGCGCGAGCACGTCTGGCCTCTGCTTGACGCCGGCAAGGTCGCACCTGTGATGGATTCCGAATTCCCGCTGGCCGAGGCCGCGCAGGCGCATGCGCGAATGGAAAGCTCGGGCCATATCGGCAAGATTGTGTTGAAAGTGGCGTAAGCCCAGAACGACAGGAGGGGACACATGCCCAAGACAGTGATTATCGAAGAACACGGCGGGCCAGACGTCCTGCATGTCGTCAACACTCTGGTCGGGGATCCCGGACCGGGCGAGGTGCGGATCCGGCACGAGGCCTGCGGGCTCAACTTCATCGACGTCTATCAGCGCACCGGTCTTTATCCGATGGAGCTGCCGCATGCACTGGGCATGGAGGCCTCTGGCGTGATCGAGGCCGTGGGTGAAGGCGTCACCCATCTGAAAGAGGGCGACCGCGCCGCCTATGCCGCGACCCCCTCGGGCGCCTATTGCGAGGCGCGGGTGATGCCCGCCGCGCAGGTCTGCCCCCTGCCGGACGGCATTGCCTTTGAGGATGCGGCGGCAATGATGCTCAAGGGGCTGACGGTGCAATATCTCTTTCACCGCACCACGCCGCTGCGGTCCGGCGATACAGTGCTGTTTCACGCTGCCGCAGGCGGTGTCGGGCTGATCGCCTGTCAGTGGGCCAAATCCGAGGGCATCACCCTGATCGGCACTGCTGGCACGGATGAGAAATGCGCGCTGGCGCTGGAACACGGGGCCGCCCATTGCATCAACTACCGCACACAGGACTGGGCCGCTCAGGTGCGCGAGCTGACCGGCGGTCAGGGGGTGGATGCGGTCATGGATGCCGTCGGGGCCGATACCTTTACGGGGTCTCTGGACAGCCTGAAACCGCTGGGGATGATGATCTCGTTCGGCAATGCCTCGGGGCCGGTGCCGCCCTTTGCACTGACCGAACTGGCGGGGCGCGGGTCGTTGAAGATCACCCGTCCGACCCTGTTCACCCATATTGCCGACCACCAGACCTGTCAGGACATGGCGCGGATGCTGTTTGGCAAAGTCAACACCGGCGCGGTCAAGATTCGCATCGACCAGCGCTATCCGCTGGATCAGGTTGCCGAGGCGCACCGCGCGCTTGAGGCGCGCAGCACGACGGGCAGCACGATCCTGACGTTGTAACCCTCAGCGCGTCTTGGACGCGTCGTCAAGCGGCTGGCAGAGCATCGGGTGGGCGTAGGCTTCGCCGTTCAGAACGGCGATCCCGGTGCTGGTGTCCAAGGCAACCTGAAAGGTGGCGCCGGAGGCGCTGGCGTCCTGGCTCCACGTCATGCCGTGGCCGACGGCATAAAGCGCGTTTCCGCTTGAAACCGTTGTGGCTGGACCGCTCCAGCACCCGCTGTAGGCACAAACGTTCAGGCTGTGCTGGTCCACCGTCACGTCCATCGGCGTGAACCCGTCGGCGACCTCGCAGCTGCCATCGGCGCAAGAGATTTCAAGGTCCTGGTTCTGACAGCTCCAGCCAGAGGCGGTCGACAAGGCGATCAGGCTCGCGAAAATGGGGGTCAACATGGTCTGCTCCTATGTGTTTTTCTCAATGGCATGTGAGCCCGGAAAAGCGGCCCGGGACCGCAAGCACCTTGCGCGTCCGCGGGCCGACATGGCAAGCGCCCGCCGGGTGATGGCGACAGGGTGGCAGGATGCCGCCAGTGCCTACGCGGTCAGCGCAGCGGGTTGAACAGCGCGTCTTCCATGGTGCAATCGCGGATCACGTCGCGCCCGCAGGGCACCGGGGACAGGTCCTTGGACAGGCAGATCCGCACCTCTTGAATGTGGCGCGCCTTGCAGGTGACCGTCAGGCCGTCGGCCACCAGATCCGGGTTGTCTTTCAGAAAAGCCTCTTCCACGACGCGGGCGGGCACCTTCAGGGTCTTGTCGATCCTGCGAAAGACGGCGGGGCGGGTGATCTGGCCATAGGCCTGACGCGACAACTCGAAATAGCCCTGCGCCGACAGTCCGCTGCAGGTGCCGTGTTTCTTCCACTGGTGCCAGGCCAATCCGCTGCTGCCCATGATATCGGCCATGTCCCCGGTCATCCGGCGTGACGGAGCGCGCTCGGCCGTTTTGCAATAGCTGGGCCAGCCCTGATGGTACTGCGGCCAGAGCCCATGCAGGTTCCAGCCCAGATCCCGCTCGCACTGTTCGGCGTTCCGCGCATCCCCCTCTAGCGCGCACCAGTTCGGCGACCAGCTGAGCGCAAGGACGTAGTAGTCGAAATCTCCGGCCCGCTCGCCCTCGGCCCGCGCGAAACCGGCCGTCAGCAGCAGAATCATCACCCAGCGCATTTACTCTTCCCTAATTGCCTTTGCGGGACTATATAGCCCCGAAGTTCCCCGACAACGGAAACCCGCCTTGGATGCCAAGGCCGTCTGTTTCAGGCGACGGGGAAGATTTGCCTAAGGAGACACGACATGGCCAAACTGCTGCACCCCAAGGCGACCGCCGTCTGGCTGGTCGACAACACCACGCTGACCTTCAAGCAGATCGCCGATTTCACCGGCATGCACGAGCTTGAGGTGCAGGGCATCGCCGACGGCGATGTGGCGGCAGGCGTCAAGGGCTTTGACCCCATTGCCAACAACCAGCTGGTGCAGGAAGACATCACCAAGGCCGAAGGCAACCCGCTGATCAAGCTGAAGCTCAAGTTCAACCCCGCCGCCCGTGACGAGGAAAAGCGCCGTGGCCCGCGTTATACGCCGCTGTCGAAACGCCAGGACCGCCCGGCCTCGATCCTGTGGCTGGTGAAGTTCCACCCGGAACTGAGCGATGGCCAGATCTCGAAACTGGTGGGCACCACCAAGCCGACGATCCAGGCGATCCGCGAGCGCACGCATTGGAACATCGCCAACATCCAGCCCATCGACCCGGTGGCGCTGGGGCTGTGCAAGCAGTCGGAACTTGATGCCGCCGTGCAAAAGGCCGCCGCCAAGAAAGCCGCTGCGGGCGAGGTCATGGACGACGACGCACGCCGCAAGCTGGTCTCGACCGAGCAGAGCCTTGAGATGGAGGCCGAGCCGCGTATTCCTTCGGCCATCGAAGGACTGGAAACCTTCAGCCTCAGCGATCCGCGTGGCGAGGAAGAAGATGAAAAGAGCGACGAGGATTTCCTGGACGCCGACAGCTTCTTCAACCTGCCGGGTGGCGACAGCGACGAAGACGAACAGCCTTAAGACCTTTGGGCGCGGCGCCACGGACATCCGTGTTGCGCCGCGTCAAAGGGGGCGTTGTTCAAACCGGTTTGCGGGCGTTCAAGGCGGCGGTGATGGTGCCGTCGTCGAGGTAGTCGAGCTCGCCGCCGATGGGCACGCCTTGCGCGAGTGAGGTCAGCGTCACCCGATCCTCGAGCAGATCCGCGATGTAATGGGCGGTTGTCTGGCCGTCGACCGTGGCGTTCAGCGCCAGTATGACCTCGGTCACCTCTTCGGTGGTGACACGGTTCACAAGCTTGGGGATGCGCAGTTCGTCCGGTCCGATGGCATCCAGTGCCGAGAGTGTGCCGCCCAGCACGTGGTAGCGGCCCTTGAAGACACCCGCGCGCTCCATCGCCCATAGGTCGGCCACGTCCTCGACCACGCAGATCTGGCCATTGGCGCGTTTCTCGGAGCTGCAGATCTCGCAGATGTCCGAAGTGCCGATGTTGCCGCAGTTCAGGCATTCGCGCGCGGTGGTGGCGACCTGGGTGATCAGGTCGGCCAGCGGGGTCAGCAAGAGTGACCGCTTGCGGATCATGTGCAGCACCGCGCGACGGGCCGAGCGCGGGCCGAGGCCCGGCAGCTTGGCCATCATCTCGATCAGGGCGTCAATGTCGTTGTCGCGGCTCATGGGCGGGCCTTTTCGCCGGGGGCGAGGTCGGGACGCCTCCGGCGGGCGTATTTGTCGGAAAGATGAAAGGTCAGAAGGGCAGTTTCATGCCGGCGGGCAGGCCCATGCCTTCGGTGAGTTTCCCCATTTCTTCCTGCGCCTTTTCGTCGGCTTTGGCCTGAGCGTCCTTGATTGCGGCAAGGATCAGGTCCTCGGCCACTTCCTTTTCCGACGGCACGAAGATCGAGGGGTCAATCTCGAGCGCGGTCAGCTCGCCCTTGGCGGTGGCCGTCGCCTTGACCAGGCCCGCGCCGCTTTCGCCGGTGACGGTCATGACCGCCAGATCGTCCTGCAGCTGCGCCATCTTGGTCTGCATTTCCTGCGCTTTTTTCATCATCCCGGCCATGTCGCCGAGCTGGCCCAATCCTTTGAGCATGGGGTGATCTCCTGTGTCTGTGGCGTTGCGCCCTTTGGGGGACATATCGCAGTCGGGCGGCGGTGTTACAAGGGTTGGGTCAGTCGTCTTCGAAGGGATCCCATTCGTCTTCGACCTCGGGCAGGGCCTCGGCTTCCGCCTCGGCGGCAATCTCGGCGGCGGTGCGGATCTCGGCGATCTCGGCGCCGGGGAAGGCGGCGAGGGCGGCCTGGACCAGCGGGTGTTCGGTGGCCTGCGCCTTCAGCGCCAGCGCGGCGGCATCGCGTTTTTCGGCGATGGTTTCGGTGGCGGCGTCGTTCACGACAATCACCGCCCAGCGGTTGCCGGTCCAGCGTTGCAGGGCGTTGCCCAGCCGTTGCGAGAGGTCGGCGCGGGCGTTGGGTGTTGGCGTGAACTCGACGCGGCCAGGCTGATAGGCGGCGAGGCGCAGGCAGGTTTCGACCTCGACCAGCAGCGTCATGTCGCGGTTGGCGCGGATCAGTTCGACTACGTGGTCGAAGCTTGGGAAGCGGGCAAGGGCGGCATCGGTGGCCACAGCCGTGACCGCGCCATTGGTGCTGGCGCGGGGGCCCGTTGTCGGACCGGGCGCGGCGCTGCTGCCCGCGATGGCCTGCGGCGCATGCCCACCCGGCCCGCCGGCAGGACCAGCGCCGGGGCCGGGCAGGGGCGGCGGTGGGGTGTCGCGCAGTTTGCGGACCAGTTCCTCGGGTGAGGGCAGGTCGGCCACGTGGGTCAGGCGGATCACGGCCATTTCGGCGGCCATCATCGCGTTGGGGGCCGAGGCGACCTCGTCCAGCGCTTTCAGCAGCATCTGCCACATGCGGGTCAGGGGGCGCATGCCAAGGGCGGTGGCCAGCGCGGTGCCGCGGTCGCGTTCTTCGGGGCTGATGGTAGGGTCTTCGGCAGCCTCGGGTGTGATTTTCACAACGGAAATCCAGTGCGTGACCTCGGCCAGATCCCGCAGGACCGCCATCGGGTCGGCACCGTCGGCGTATTGCGCGCCAAGCTCGGTCAGGGCGCCGGCCGCGTCACCGCGCATGATCATCTCGAAGAGGTCCAGCACGCGGCCCCGGTCGGCCAGGCCCAGCATGGCGCGGACCTGATCGGCGGTGGTTTCGCCTGCGCCGTGGGAGATCGCCTGATCCAGCAGCGATTGCGCATCGCGGGCCGAGCCCTCGGCGGCGCGGGTGATCAGGGCCAGCGCATCCTCGGCAATCGCCGCGCCTTCGGCACTGGCGATGCGGCGCAGCATGGCGATCATGTCCTCGGGTTCGATCCGGCGCAGATCAAACCGCTGGCAGCGCGACAGCACGGTGACCGGGACCTTGCGGATCTCGGTGGTGGCAAAGATGAACTTCACATGCGCGGGTGGCTCTTCGAGCGTCTTGAGCAGCGCGTTGAAGGCGCTGGTCGAGAGCATGTGCACCTCGTCGATGATGTAGATCTTGTAGCGCGCGCTGGCGGCGCGGTAGTGGACCGAATCGATGATCTCGCGAATGTCGTTCACGCCGGTGCGGCTGGCGGCGTCCATCTCCATCACGTCGACATGGCGGCCTTCCATGATGGCGCGACAGTGTTCGCACTGACCGCAGGGGTCGGTGGTGGGGCCGCCTTCGCCATCGGGGCCGATGCAGTTCATGCCCTTGGCGATGATCCGCGCCGTGGTGGTTTTGCCGGTCCCCCGAATGCCTGTCATGACAAAGGCCTGCGCGATGCGGTCCGCCGCAAAGGCGTTTTTCAAGGTCCGCACCATGGCATCCTGACCGACGAGATCGGCAAAGGTTTCGGGCCGGTATTTCCGGGCCAGCACCTGATAGGCGGGTTGGGGGGTGTCGCTCATGGGGCCTCGTGTCGCTTTGGCCGCAGACTAGGGGTTGCGAGGGGGCGCGTCCAGCGGATGGCTCAGGTGCCGTCATCCGGGTTGGACTTATGGAACTCGTCTGGCGCGTTTCCCCTTGGATAAGGGACCTGTGGCACCGGGCATTCCAGGAAATCGCACAGCGGTTCCCATCCGGCGCCCAGCTCAAGCGTCAGCAAACGGTCCGGGCCAAAGGCTGCCTGCACGTCCGCCGTGTTCTGTTCATAGGCCGCCACAGCCCGGTCCAGGGCGGTCAAATCCCCACCCAGAAGTTGATCACGAACGATCAGTCCCCCAATCGTGTCGAGCGATTTGCTTTTGGCGATGGTGGGCAGGATCGTCTTTTCCATGCTCGCCAACCAGCTTTCGGTACTGCGCAGGGTCAGGATGATCTTGGCCTTGGGGAAATGCGCGCTGATCTCGCGCCAGTAGTGGGTCGAGGGCCAGTCGACCGTCGCGTTGAATCCTTGAAAGACGGCGTCCCAGTCAGGCTTTCCACCTTTGACGATCTCCTGCCAGCGGGCGTAAAGCGCTTTGTCCTTCTTCAGTTCGAACATGTGGTGGCAGGGGCCAAACCCCAGAATGTTCAGGGCGTGCCGCAGGGAATCAGTGCCAGTGCGGCCAAAACCTGCGCCGATGACGGAAAGGGGCATGTCGACCTCCTGTTTGTTGGGCCTTGTCACCATAACGTCCGGTTGCGGCTTGCGAAGCGAAATTCCGAGCGCTAGGCTTCGGGGCAGGGCCGATGGGTCGGCCTCCAGGTTCGCGGAAAGCCGCCATTGCGGCATCTCGGAAATCATTGATCCACGGACACTCCGGTTTTTCCCGGGCCCGTACAAGCGAACCGATGGGCCGTATCGAGAGGAACCGACATGTTGTCGATCGGACGCCTGCGCCGCGCCGCAAAAACGCTTTCCAAGGACCATGCCGCCGGTGATCCGGCTGCCCTGCAACGCATCAGGATGCACCCTCCGCGCGCAGAGGGGGTGGCGCTGAAACATGCCGATTTTCTGCAGGTGGTCGCGCAGGAACAGGGCTTTGCCAGCTGGCCCGCGCTGAAGCTGGCGGCCGAGACGCAGGGCCTTGATCTGGCTGCGAAACAGCAGCGGTTGAAGATCGCGATCTATCACGGGCAGGGGTGGATCGTCGAACAGTTGCTGACCCAGACACCTGACCTGGCCAAAGGCATGTTCGGCCTGCAATGCGCGCTTTACGACGCCGAGGGCGTGCGCGAGGCGCTGTGGAACGACCCCTCGCTGGCCACGCAAGAATTTGGCCCGCGCCGTCCGATCCTGCATCTGGCCTTTTCACGCTGGATCAAGCAGCGGCCCGATCTGGAACCGCAGATGATGCAGGTGGCGCAGCTGTTGCTGGATCACGGCGCGGATGTGAACGACGGTTTCCCGATGCATCCGGGCTCGGACCATCTGCTGTCGGCGCTCTACGGCGCCATTGGGCATGCTGACAACATGGTGCTGGGGGAATGGCTGCTCGACAACGGCGCTGATCCCAACGACAACGAATCGCTCTATCACGCGACCGAGCTGGGACATCACGATGGGCTTCGGCTGCTTTTGAGGCATGGTGCCGATCCCAGGGGCACCAATGCCCTGTTCCGGGCCATGGACTTTGACGATGTCGCGGCGGTCCGAATGTTGATCGATGCCGGGGCCGACGTGGGTGATTTCAATGAGGCCGAAGTGGGTGGTGAAAAACCCTGGGTGACGCGGGCCCTGTTTCAGGCGGCGCGGCGGGGCAGCTCGCCTGAGATGATCGACCTGATCCTGGATCAGGGGGTGGATGTCACCGAAATGCAGAACGGCGCGACACCTTATGCCTTTGCACGGGTGCAGGGACATGCCTACCTGGCCGAGGCGCTGGCCGCCTTGGGCGCGGACACCACGTTGAGTGCCGAGGAGCGTGCCCTTGCACTGGTGGCCGAAGGCTCTGTCCCGGACGGCGTGACCTTGACCGATGCACAGCTGCCCAAGGCCTATCAGGACATGATCCGCACAATCCTGCACCTGCCGGGGCGTCTGGACCACGTGCGACGGCTGGTGTCTCTGGGGCTGGACCCGGACCGCGCTGACGGCGAAGGGCTGACGCCGGTCCAGGTTGCAGGTTGGGAAGGGCTGCCTGACGTAATGGCCTTTCTGCTGACGCAAAACCTCGATCTGTTCCATGTGAACGGCTATGGTGGCAGCCTGATCAGCACCATCATCCACGGCTCGGAAAACGCGCCCGACCGGGACACCCGCGATCACGTGGGCTGTCTGCGGCTGGCGCTAGAGGCAGGCGCGATTCTGCAGGAGGCCGAGGTCAGATTTGCCGGACGCGAAGATGTTTCCGAGTTTCTGCAGGCCTGGGCCGAAGACCACCCGACACAGGTCGGGCGAAATTGACCCCCGGACGCGCGAATCGTCTGGACAGGCGAAGACTCCGGTGAAAGTCTTTTTCCGCAATGGTCAGGGCCGCGCATTTCCGGTGGCCCCGGCATCACGAGACCCGGCCTCCGAATTTGAGGCGGACGCATCGTGCGGGGGGACGTCATGGCCGAGATGGTCATCTATGCGCTGCCGGTCGGAGGCGGCATTCTGGCGCTGTCGCCCGTTCCGGGCGGCGGTGGGTCTTATGTTGCCGACCTGAACCACATCGCATCGTGGAAGCCTGCGATCGTGCTGTCGCTGACCACCAACATGGAGATGCTCGAAGCCGGCGCTCGCACCTTTGGCGCCGACATTCAGGACAAGGGCACCCGCTGGGTGCATCTGCCCGTGCATGACTTCAGCGCGCCGAATGCGAATTTCAAAAGCGCCTGGAAAGAGGTCAGCACTGCCGTGCGCGGCGCGCTGAAAGGCGGGGGGCGCGTGCTTGTGCATTGCAAGGCGGGGCAAGGCCGGTCCGGCATGGTGGCGCTGCGTCTGATGATCGAGGCGGGCGAAAATCCCGATGCGGCGCTCAAGCGGTTGCGCACCGTTCGACCCGGCGCGGTCGAGACCGAAGAGCAACTGGCCTGGGCCCGGCAGGTCGAACGCTCTAGCGCGGTCTTTGTGCGGCACAACAAGTGATGTGACGATCCCCAGGCGGGACGCAGGTCACAAGACCTCAGAGGCCTCGATATTGAAGATCACGGTCGCCGTGTCGGTCACGCCAAAGGCATCTTCGATACGGTAGATCAGACTATCCGTCAGGCCGACGTCTGTGAGGGGTGCGAAATACTGCATCGTGCCGTCGGCGGCGACCTCGACCCCGCCCAGGGTCGGGGCAGATACCAGGCCCAGAAACCGGATTGCATCGCCATCCGGATCGAAATCATTGGCAAGTGCGTCGAAAGAAACCCCTTGTCCCGAGAGGACGTCGATCAGATCGTCGGTCGCAACAGGGGCGGTGTTCGCCTGAGTGGCGCCAACTATATCGGCGGCCGTGATCGTGCTTACGCCCAGCAGCGTGATCTCCAGATCGGTAATTCCATCCCCATCGGTATCGCCGCGCAGCACGGCATTGGAGCCGACACGAACATATCCCAGCTCACCGGCGGCGCCCGAAAAGCTATTGGCCCCTATGAAGATGAACTCCTGGTTTCCGGCGCGTTCACTGTCGGCATCAATGCCTGAGAGCTGGATCTTGTCGAGGCCCACTTCGAAGTCGATGATCCTGTCGCCGTTGCCTGCGGGAGAATGCGCCAGATTGGAGAATATGAAACTGTCCTCTCCCGCGCCGCCACCGAGGGCATCCCGGCCCGGCCCGCCAATGAGCCGGTCATCTCCGGTGCCCCCGCGCAGTTTGTCGTCACCGCCGCCACCGATCAGCGTGTCGTCTCCGGGACCGCCGACAAGAACATCCGAATCTGCGTTTCCGCGCAAATTGTCGTTGTCACGACCGCCTGAAAGAAAATCCTGGCCCGGTCCACCAAACAGGATGTCGTTACCATGATCCCCGCGAAGTTGATCATCGCCTCCTCCTCCGCGAAGGGTGTCGTTCCCGGTTCCTCCGAAAAGCGTGTCATTGCCCCCGAGGCCCCTTATGTCGTCCTTGCCACCCAGGCCATCCATGATGTCACCGAGCGCGCCACCGACCAGGACGTCGTCGCTGTCGGAGGGCGCAAGGGCTGTCGCGATCGTGAAAGTGAGGTAAGTCATTTTTCCGCCCTCGACTGGCGCGCGGCAATAGGGTGCTGAACGTCTGTCGTCCCGGGCTCTGCCTTCAAGGTCGGCCCGGAACTTCGCAGATTTGAAACGGCGTTAACCATCGTTGCCCCCGAGCGAACTTCAGGAAACATATGGTAACAACACTCGACGAGTTGGACAAAGCTGTCGCTTTTTGTGCCGGTCCGGCAGAGGCCAAGGGCCAAGCTGAGACGGATAGCACCAAAGATTTTGAGGATAAGGTGAGAGGCTGGACAACGACCCAAGCGGGGCTCGTTACGGCTGCTTCCTTCCGGACCTGACCGGGTTGGCGAGGCGCTCGCCCGCGCCAACCTCTCGGTCAATGACTATAATCATCCCGATCACCGGATACAATCCGCAAACGTGCAGGGGCCGCTCACTTCTGCGGATCAAGGTGAATGCGCAGCCACAGGAACCCTCGGGCGTCGGTGCCCAGATCCTGCGGGTGATACGCGGCGATGTCGCCAAGGTGCTGGCGCGCGCCGATGCCCGTGCGCAGTTTGACCGAGGCCCCGAGGACCGGCGCGAAGATCCACCCGGGCGGTGCCGCTGGCGTGATGGTGTGCTGTGCCTCAAGACGCGCGCGCAGAAGCTCGGGCAATGTCTGGTCCGATTGGAAGACGACATGAGGTTCCAGACCAAGGGCTGCTGCGCGAAAGTCGGTCGTCGCGACCAGAAAGGTGTCTGTCTGAGTGAACGCGCCGCCGTGCAGGTCGATGTCAACCAGACGTGCGTCGGATCGAGCGCCAAGATCCAGGGTGCATGTCAGCCCGCGAAAGGTCTCGATCTCATAACAGGGGACGGTTTCGGCTGTCAGCTTCTGATCCGTGATGTTCGGCAGGATATTGTTGAATTTGCGGGCCGTTGCACTGGCGATCTCGACCACTTGCTGCCGGGTCAGTCGCAGCAGGCACAGCCGATCGGGAAAGGGGTGCATTGCAAAAAGATGGCGGGCCAGCAGCGGGCCCTGTTCAACCTCGACAAAGTGCGGTGCGTCGCGGCCGCCGGCGCGGTACGGTGATGTGAGGGCCAGAACGGGCAGGTCTTCGAGCCCCAGGCCTTGGGCGATCTGCCGCGCAAATGCGATCTTTGCCTGTCCAACCACAGCCCCGCATCTGTCATGGCCCAGCGCGGCAAAGTAATTGTGCATCGATCTCGTCAGCTGGCTGACTGGCTGACACAGGGCGGCGACCGTGCGGTCGTGCAGCTTTTGGGACAGCTTGATCAGTTGGGGTGATTCCGGGGCCGGTTGGTCCGCGACCGATATCACGTCGACAGTGGTGGTTGCCGGGCGCCAGCCCTGCGCCCCGCATTCCAGGGTCAGGTCGACCTTGCCCAGATGTGCGCCGCCATATCCCGCCTGGATGACGGCCGGCCCCTGAACCGCGTCACGCGATGACGTCGGTTCCGATGTGTCCGGGGGAAACACCTGGTGTGTGTGACCGCCGATGACCACGTCGACCCCCGGCATGTTCGCCAAGGGCAAGACGCTTTGGTCAACAAAGGCGGTCCCCTGCGTCTCGTTCGTGCCCGAATGTGTAAGCGCGACGATCAGGTCCGCTCCGTTTCGACGAAGCGTCTGGATCTGGTCTTCGACTTGTTCTCGGATCTGTCGAGACGCTTGCAGGTATTCGGCACCGACATCAGACTTGGCCAGAACGCCCGGCGGCAAAAGGCCGATGACGCCGATGTTGACCGTGTGTCGCGTGCCAGAGCTGTCAGCCACGCTGCGCTTCAGAAGCGACCGACGGACGAATCCCAGGCGCTCGCCCAGTGGGCCGTGCGACAGGACGTAGGGAAAATTCGCCTGGGCAAAGGCGTGCCGGGCAAAATCGATCCCAAAATTCAGATCGTGGTTGCCCGCAATGGCCGCGTCGTAGGACAGGGTGTTCATGGCCTCGATCATGGGATGAGGATCAACAGCGCCCTGCGCAAACTCGCGCGCAAGCATGTCGCCAGTCGGTTGACCTTGCAGCGTGTCGCCGGCGTCAAACAGCAAGGTGGTCCCGCCGCTGTCCCGGACGGCCTCGATCATTGGGGCCAAACGCGTCAAGGCGCCGGTGCCGGTCGGGTGGTTGTCGACGTAGTCATAATCCCGCAGCGTCATGTGCAGGTCGCAGGTGCACAAGATGCACAGATCCACACGTGCGCCGATGGCCGGTGTGTCAGCATTTTGGCCGGGTTGACCGTTCAAATTGTTCAATGGAATGCCCCGGGGTCGAATAAGCCTGCAACCAGAAATGGTTTTTCTTTTCATAATGCTAGATCAAGTTGTTCGAGAGTAAAGGGGGCGTTTTGCCGAAATGTCTTTCCCAGACGGAAAGCGATGCCTTGCGGCGCTGGTATTTCCGGTCCGTGCATGGCACTCGTGCAGGGCAAGTGAGCAGGGGGCAATGGAATGCAGCTAGACACTTTGGCTTTTGGCGGCTCAGGGCTGGACCGGGCCGCCGAATTGCGAACTGACGCGCCCGCCTTGTCCGCTTTGGCCGAGGCTCCTGAAAGCCGTGCGCTGCTGTTCTGGCGCGGCAAGCCCCTGTTGTCGGGCGAGGGGGACGTTTGGGCCGAAAGATTGCCAATGACCCACCCGGTGATCGCGAGCTTGCCCGAGCGGGTCTTTCTGGGGCGTGACGATGGCACGCCGGTCTTTGCCTTTGATTTGGGTGACTGGACGCCCGATGACGCCGAGAATACGCCGTCTTCCGGGTTTCTTGACCCGACAGAACAGGTGCATCCCGACCTGCCTGCGGGGTCCCGTTTCGCGGAACTGCGTCAGAACATGACCCGCATTTCGGCCCGTGATGCAGAGCTGTTGGCGACGGCCAAATCGCTGCTGGGATGGCACCGATCCCACAGGTTCTGTTCGCAGTGCGGACAGCAGTCGCAAATGGTCGAAGCCGGGTGGCAGCGCAAGTGCCCGTCCTGCGGCGCTGGCCATTTTCCCCGCACCGATCCGGTGGTGATCATGCTGGTCACCGATGGGAACGCGACCCTGCTGGGCCGCTCACCCGGTTGGCCCGAGGGAATGTATTCCTGCCTCGCAGGCTTTGTCGAACCCGGCGAAACGCTCGAGGCGGCGGTGCGGCGCGAAGTCATGGAAGAGACGCAGGTCAAGGTGGGCAAGGTCAGCTATCTTGCCAGCCAACCCTGGGCCTTTCCCTCGTCTTTGATGTTTGGCTGCGCCGGGATCGCCGAAAGCACTCAGATCACCGTCGACCCGAACGAGATCGAAGACGCCCGCTGGGTCAGTCGCGAAGAGCTGATGCAAGCGATGGCAGGGGAAAGCGATTGGCTGAAACCTGCCCGAAAAGGGTCCATCGCCCATGCAATGCTCAGAAATTGGCTGGCAGACACCTTGGATTAACTTGCGTATTCCGACATAAGACAGACGCTGGGCGGCGGTTTGACACTGCAAGGGAAAGAGAATGCAATTTCAGATTCACGAAGACATCGATGCCGAACTTCAGGATGTCTACGAAGTCATTACCGATTTTGACACCATTGAACGTTCGGCGCTGCGCCGTGGCATCGAAGCGCGCCGGCTGAGTCCCGCAGCCCCGGTTGGACAGGGTACGGAATGGCGCGTGAAATTCGGGTTCCGGGGCACTGCCCGCGAAGCATCGATCACCATGGTTGCACTGGACGCGCCGAATTCTATGTCGTTCGAAAGCAATACCGAGGGCCTGCAGGTTCCCACGACGATCGAACTTGTTGCACTGTCGCGCACGACCACCCGGATGAGCCTGAGTTTCGAGCTGAAGGCGACCAACCTAGCGGCGCGCTTGCTGGTGCAATCGATCAAGCTGGCCCGCGGGACGCTGGAAAAGAAACTGCAGGCGCGGTTCGCCTCGCTTGCCAAGGACATCGAGGGGCGCGTCGCCGAGGCGCTGTAAAGCGCGCCTGGCGCGGCTCCGGGGAGGACGGACATGCGCAACAGGTTCCTGATCTGGGCAGCCACGGCCTTGGCGGTTCTGGCAACCCCTCTGGCCGCGCATGAATTCTGGATTTCGCCCCGTGCCTACGAGGTCCCGGCCGGAGAGGTCCTTTTGGCCGATCTGCGGGTGGGCGCTGAATTTCAGGGGTCGACCTATTCCTTTGTTCCGGTCAATTTCAAAAGGTTCGAACTGGTCCTTGGGGGCACAACCCACGAGGTGACCGGCCGCGCCGGAGATCAGCCGGCGCTGAACCAGGCTCTGGATGGCACGGGGCTCGTCACCGTTGTTCACGTGACCCGCGACTACTCGTTGCGGTACAACAAATGGCAGAAATTCGTCGACTTCGTTGAACACAAGGATTTCGCAGGGGCGCAGGAGCGTCACCGCGCGCGCGGTCTTTCTGAGACCGGGTTCACCGAACTGTACAGCCGCCACGCCAAGAGCCTGATGGCCCTGGGAGGGACCCAGGGCAAGGACAGGCGGGTTGGGCTGGAAACCGAGATCGTGGCCGAAACCAATCCCTATGCGCCCGGGGTGACACGGGTTTCGGTCAGAGTGTTCTACAAGGACGCGCCGCGGGCAGACACGCAGGTCGAACTGTTCGAACGCGCGCCCGACGGGTCAGTGTCGATCACCTATCACCGCACGGATGGCGCCGGTCGCGTGACGTTGCCGGTCAAACCCGGTCACGAATATCTGGTTGATTCCGTGGTGCTGCGCGAACTCGACCCGCAAACCCCGACGGATGCGGTCTGGGAATCGCTCTGGGCGTCCCTGACCTTTCGCATTCCCGGCTGACGCTAGCCTTTCCAGTCAAAAAAGCCCGGGCCTGCAAGGTCCAAAAGCTGCTCGGCCAGGTTTTGCCCCAAGGACGCGCCGTCGGTCGCCGCGCCGGTCATGTCGCCCGAATGCGCGGCGCTGCCGTCCGGGCGCAGGATTTCGCCACGCAGGGTCAGCTGGTCACCGTTCAGCACGGCAAGACCGGCAATCGGGGTTTCGCAGCTGCCGTCAAGCCGAGCCAGAAAGGCGCGTTCCGCCGCCAGCCGCAGGCCGGTGTCGGTGTCGTGGATCGCCGCCAGCATCTGCGCGACCCGCGCATCATCGACCCGCCGTTCGATACCGATGGCCCCCTGCGCCACGGCGGGCAGCATGTCGGCGGTTTCGATCGCCGTCTTGGGCACATCCGTCAGGTTCAACCGGTTCAGCCCGGCCATCGCCAGGAACGTGCAGGCCGCCACGCCGTCGCCCAGCTTTTTCAGCCGGGTCTGCAGGTTGCCCCGAAACTCGACCACATTCAGATCGGGCCGCTTGTGCAGCAGCTGCGCGCGCCGCCGCAGGGACGAGGTGCCGACCGTGGTGCCCTCTGGCAGGTCCGCGATCGCCGTGAAGCTGGGCGAGACAAAGGCATCGCGCACATCCTCACGCGGGAGGTGGCAGTCCAGCACCAGCCCCTTTGGCTGCAGCGTCGGCATGTCCTTCATCGAGTGCACGGCGATGTCGATCTTGCCCGCCAGCAGGTCATCCTCGATCTCGCGCGTGAAAAGCCCCTTGTTGCCGATCTCTTTCAGCGGGCGGTCCGCGTCGATCAGGGTGCGGTCATCGCCGGTGGTCTTGATGACCACGATCTCTAACGCCTCTTCCGGCAGGTCGAAGGCCGCGCCAAGACGCGCGCGGGTTTCATTGGCCTGGGCCAGCGCCAGGGGCGACCCACGGGTGCCGATGCGCAGGGGTGACGCGGGAGAGGGCAGATCGATGCTCATGCCCCAAGCTTTAGAACCGGCGCGGGCAAGGTGCAACCGGACGCCTTGACATATCGCCGCCGACGTCGGACCACAGGTGAAACCAGAAGGGGCCGAGCTTGATGACCAAAAAACTGTTGCGCGCGTTGAACGGGGAAACGCAGGCTGTGCCACCCATCTGGATGATGCGACAGGCGGGGCGCTATCTGCCCGAATATCGCGCGACCCGGGCGCAGGCGGGGGATTTCCTGTCCCTGTGCTACAACTCGGAACTGGCGGCCGAGGTCACGCTGCAGCCGATCCGCCGTTATGGCTTTGACGCTGCGATTCTCTTTGCCGACATCCTGCTGCTGCCGCAGGCGCTGGGCGCGGATTTGTGGTTCGTGACGGGCGAGGGCCCGCGTCTGTCGACGATCACCGCGCAGGGGGATTTCGACAAGCTGGGCCAGGGCGAGATGATCCACGAGACGCTGAACCCGATCTACGAAACCGTCCGCATCCTGCGCCGGGAACTGCCCGAGGAAACCACGCTGATCGGCTTTGCCGGTGCCCCCTGGACCGTTGCGACCTATATGATTGCCGGTCGCGGTACGCCGGACCAGGGTCCGGCCCATGCCCTGAAGGCCGAGAACACGCCCCTGTTCGATGCGCTGATGGAGCGGTTGACCGTCGCGACCATCGACTATCTGTCGGCTCAGATCGAGGCGGGCGCCGAAGTGGTCAAGCTCTTTGACAGCTGGGCGGGCTCTTTGAAAGGTGCGGATTTTGACCGCTATGCCCTGCAGCCCGCCAAGACGATCATCGCCGAGCTGAAGTCGCGTCACCCGAATGTGCCCGTCATCGCCTTCCCGCGTGAGGCAGGCGAGGCCTATGTCGGTTTTGCCAAGGCGACCGGCGCGGATTGCGTCGCGCTGGACAACTCGGTGTCTCCCGACTGGGCGGCGGCGCATGTGCAGGTCGACGGTTGCGTGCAGGGCAACCTGGCCTCGCGCCACATGGTCACCGGGGGCGACGCGCTGGTTCAGGAAACCCGCGCCATCGTCAAAGCCTTTTCCAACGGCCCGCATATCTTCAACCTCGGCCACGGCATCACGCCGGACGCGGACCCCGAAAACGTGCAGTTGATGATCGACACGGTGCGCGAAACCGCCTGATCAGCGCCGCGCCGTCCTTTGACGCCAGCCCATTGGCCGGGCGCGCTGTTGTTCCCGCAGGAACACCACCAGCCCGGCCCCCACGATCAGCGCACAGCCCGCCCAGACAGGCAGCGCGGGCCATTCGGAAAAGAACAACCAGCCCCACAGGATCGCCAGCGGCAGGCCAAGGTATTCAAAGGGCGCCACGGTTGCGGCATTGGCGACGCGATAGGCCGCCGACAGGCAATAGCCGATGACCCCCGAACAGGTGCCCAGCCCCAGCAGGACCAGCAGATCCGCGGGTTTGGGCCAGACCCAGGCCTTGAACAGGAACTGCAGGCTTTCGTTGTCCGTGCGTTCCGCGAACCGCCCATCCCCGGCCACGACAAAGAACCCGACCGAGACGATCAGAAAAATCCCCTGAATATAGACCGCCATGGCCGAGGCCTGAGAGGTGACGCCCAACTTGCGCGTCATCACCTGCATCAGCGCATAGGTCAGCGCGGCAAAGACCGGCAGCAGCAGCACGATCCGCGCGACTTCCAGGCCCGAGCTGTCCCAGGGGCGCTGCATCAGAACCACGCCCAGAAACCCGACAAAGACCGCACCCAGGCGGAAGAGGCCGACTTTTTCGCCCAGGAGTGGGATCGACAAGAGCGTGATAAACAGCGGTGCCACAAAGAAGAGCGCGGTCGCCTCGGCCAGGGGAATCACCGCCACGGCCGCGTAGAAAGCCATGTTCGCCGTCACAACCAGAAGCCCGCGCACCAGATGCAGGCCCGGGGTGCTGGTGCGCAGGATCCGCCAGCCGCCCTCAAGCTGGACAAGGACCAGCGAAAACAGCAGGCCAATGCCCGCACGAAAGGCGATGATCTCGTGCAGCGGGTATCCGCCCGACAAGAGCTTGATCAGCATGTCGTTGATCGAAATGGCAAAAACAGCCACGCAAACGAACAGGATGCCCAATCCAGGGCGATTCAAATCATGGGAAGTCATGCAGCAGCGGTACCGCGGGGCGCATCCGCGATCCATCCTGTTCGCGACAAATGTATGGCAGGAATGCATTCTTGTTGATTGCGCATTGAACCAATCAGTTTAGGTTCCCCCTTCAGGAAATTGAAGGAGACGGCCATGGCCGCGATGGTGCAAATCCAGGACCTGCGCAAAGTCTATGACGGCGGGTTCGAGGCGCTGAAAGGCGTGAACCTGGACATTGAAGAGGGTGAGATCCTTGCCCTGCTCGGCCCCAATGGGGCTGGGAAAACGACATTGATTTCAACGATCTGCGGGATCACGCTTCCCAGTTCCGGGTCGGTGACCGTTGGCGGCTATGACATCCTTGCGGACTATCGCAAGACGCGCGGCCTGATCGGGCTGGTGCCGCAAGAGATCAACCTCGAACCGTTCGAATACGTGCGCAACACCGTCGCCTTTTCGCGGGGCCTGTTCGGCAAACCGCGCAATGACGGGCGGGTTGAAGAGATCCTGAAAAAGCTGTCGCTCTGGGACAAGCGAGACTCGAAAATCATGGAGCTGTCAGGCGGTATGCGCCGGCGCGTGCTGATCGCCAAGGCGCTCAGTCATGACCCGCGGGTGCTGTTCCTTGATGAGCCCACCGCCGGTGTCGACGTCGAGCTGCGCCGCGACATGTGGGACATCGTTGCCCAGCTCAAGGCCGATGGCGTCACGATCATCCTGACCACGCATTACATCGAAGAGGCCGAGGCCATCGCCGACCGCGTGGGCGTGATCAGCAAGGGCGAGTTGCTGCTGGTCGAGGACAAGAGCACCCTGATGACCCGCATGGGCCGCAAGGAACTGCGCGTAGACCTGCAGGACCCGCTGACCGCTTTGCCGGACAGCCTGTCGGACTTCGACCTGGCGTTGGCCGAGGATGGCCTGTCGGTCACATATGCCTATGACACCGCCGCCGAACGGACGGGCATTGCCCGCCTCGTTGGGGCGTTTTCGGCCGAAGGCATCGTCATCCGCGACCTGCAGACCTCGCAAAGCTCGCTTGAAGACATCTTTGTCACCCTCGTGCACAAAACGGAGGACGCGGCATGAACACCCAGGCCGTCCTGTCAATCTATCGCTTTGAAATGGCGCGGTTCTTCCGCACGCTGGCACAAAGCTTCATTTCGCCGGTCATCTCGACCTCGCTCTACTTCGTTGTCTTCGGAGCCGCGATCGGATCGCGCATCGCCGAGGTCGAGGGCGTCAGCTATGGTGCCTTCATCGTGCCCGGCCTGATCATGCTGAGCGTGATGACACAGGCAATTTCCAACGCGTCCTTCGGGATCTACTTTCCCAAGTTCATCGGCACGATCTACGAGTTGCTCTCGGCCCCGGTGAACTTTCTGGAAATCGTGCTGGGCTATGTCGGCGCGGCAGCGACCAAGGCGCTGTTCATCGGTGTGGTGATCCTTGCGACCTCGGCGCTGTTCGTGGATCTGCAAATCGCACATCCGCTGGCGATGATCGCATTCATGGTCCTGACCTGCATCAGCTTCTCGCTCTTTGGCTTCATCATCGGCATCTGGGCCAGGAACTTTGAACAACTGCAGCTGATTCCGCTGCTTGTGGTCACGCCGCTGGTGTTCCTGGGGGGCTCGTTCTACTCGATCTCGATGTTGCCACCGCTTTGGCAGACCGTGACGCTGTTCAACCCGGTGGTCTACCTGGTGTCGGGGTTCCGCTGGTCGTTCTTTGGCCTGGCCGACGTGCCCGTGGGGCTGAGCCTGCTGGCGATCCTGGGCTTTACGGCGCTGTGCCTTGGCATCATCTGGTGGATCTTCCGCACCGGGTGGCGCATCCGCGGGTAACCAGTCTGGTGCAGGGCCGCACAGATCTCTGTGCGGCCCGGCCCTCGCCAAACGCCGGGAATGGGCGTAAGCCGATCACATGACCAAGAACTTTCCCCTCACCCAGGCCGGAGACCTGCCGATCTGGAGGCGTCCCATCACGCTGTTGTTCCTCATGGCGATTGCCATGCCGCTCAGCTTTTCGACCTGGTCGGCGCTTTTGAACAATTTTGTCATCGAGAAAGCGGCCTTTGACGGGTCGGACATCGGCTGGCTGCACACGGTGCGCGAGATCCCTGGCTTTTTTGCCGTCGGCGTCATCGCCATCATTGTCTTCATGCATGAACAGGTTCTGGCGCTGGTCTCGCTGGCGCTGCTGGGGGTTGCGACGGCGATCACGGCGTGGTTCCCGAACATGGCGGGCATCCTGACGATCACCATGCTCAGCTCGATCGGCTTTCACTACTACGAGACAGTGAACCAGAGCCTGCAGCTTCAATGGCTGCCCAAGGATCGCGCGCCGCAGATGCTGGGGTGGCTGATCGCCGTTGCCTCGGGCGCAACACTGGTGGCCTATGGGCTGATCGTGCTGACGTGGGAGGCCTTGGGCCTGAGCTACAACCTTGTCTACATGGCCTCGGGCGGGCTGACGCTTTTGGTCGTGGCGTACTGCGCCTTTGCCTTCCCACGGTTTGATGCGCCGAACCCGCAGGTCAAGAAGATGATCCTGCGCAAGCGTTATTGGCTGTATTACCTGCTGCAGTTCATGTCGGGCGCACGGCGTCAGATCTTTATTGTGTTCGCAGGCTTCATGATGGTCGAGCGCTTTGGTTTTGACGTGCATGAAGTGACAGGGCTTTACCTAATCAACCTTGTGGCCAACATGGCGCTGGCACCGCTTTTCGGCAAGGCCGTGCACCGCTTTGGCGAGCGCAACACACTGATCTTCGAATATGTTGGTCTGGTCTGCGTGTTCATGGCCTACGGCGGGATCTACTGGTTTGGCTGGGGTGTCGTGCTGGCCGCGATTCTCTATGTGCTGGATCACCTGTTCTTTGCATTGGCCCTGGCACTGAAAACCTATTTCCAGAAGATCTCTGATCCGGGGGATATTGCGCCGACCGCTGCGGTGGCCTTCACGATCAACCATATTGCGGCGGTCTTTCTGCCGGCGCTGCTTGGGTATCTCTGGCTGGTGTCGCCCGGCGCGGTCTTTGGACTGGCCGCTGCAATGGCCGCGACCTCGCTGATCCTGTCGCTGATGATCCCGCGCGATCCCGCGCCGGGGAACGAAACGATCTTTGCCCGCTTCCGGGCCCCAGCGGCGGCAGAGTAAAGCCATGGCCGCGCCCGTGGGTCGTTTCCTGACAGGGTCCACGATGGGCCACGTGGTACGGATGACGGCGACGGGCGCCATCGGCATCACTTTTGTCTTTGCCGTCGACGCGGTGAACCTGTTCTGGCTGTCGGTGCTTGGACGCGAGATCCTGATGTCGGCCGTGGGCTACGCCTTTGCGATCCAGTTCTTTGCCGTCTCGACCGGCGTTGGCGTGATGATCGCCATGACCGCAATGGTCAGCCGCGCCATCGGGGCAGGCGACAGGGACCTGGCACGGCGGCAGGCGACGTCGGGCATTCTGTACAACTGCCTTGTGCAGACGGTTGCCGCGGCTGTGGCCATCGGCTTCCGGCACGAGTTGCTGGCGCTGGTCGGGGCCGAGGGTGAGGCCCTGCAGCTGGCGGCCCGCTACCTGGCGCTTTCGATGCCATCGATCGTGATCATGGCCATCGGCCTGTCGGGCAGCGCCGCCCTGCGGGCCGAGGGCGACGGACGGCGCGCCATGCAGGTCACGCTGATCGGGGGAACCGTCCTGCTGGTCGTCGACCCGATCTTTATCGTGGTGATGGGCCTGGGGCTGGACGGCGCGGCGCTTGGGATCTGGATCTTCCGCACAACCATGGCCGTTCTGGCGCTTTATTATTGCACTGTTTCGCATCGGTTGTTGGCGCGGCCCTCGGGGCGCGACATGGCGGCCTGCGGGTTGCCCCTGGCGGCGATCGCGCTGCCGGCCATGGCCACACAGATGGCCACGCCGTTTGGCAACGCGCTGCTGACCTCGGTCGTTGCCAAGTTCGGTGACAGTGCCGTTGCAGGCTGGGCCGTGGTGAACCGCCTGACGGTCGTCGCCTTTGGCGGGCTTTTTGCGCTGGGTGGCGCCATCGGCGGGATCTTTGGCCAAAACTTCGGAGCTGGTTCAATGGACCGCGTGCGCCAGACCTTCCGGGATGCCGTGTTGTTCTGTGTGGGTTACGCCGGGGTGGTCTGGCTGACTCTGATGGGCCTGTCGGGGCAGATCGCAATGGGCTTTGGTCTGGGCGAAGAGGCGTCTGCGGTTCTGCGGGCCTTTACCCACGTCGGGGCCATGTCGTTCATGCTGGGCGGGCTCTTGTTTGTGGCCAATTCGGCTTTCAACACGCTGGGCCGCCCGCTGTGGGCCTCGGTCCTGTCCTGGGTCCGAGAGGGGGTGCTGATGCTGCCCGCCGCGCTGTGGCTCTCGACACTCTTTGACGCACGGGGCGCGGTCTATGCGCAGGCGCTGGTCGGCGCAGGCATGGGTGTTCTGGCGGCCTGGCTGGGCTTTCGCTTTGTCACCGGCCTGAAGGGCAAGGCCACGCCAGAGCTTGACCTCACCACCCGTCGGGCCTACCGGGACGTGAACCGCTATCGGAGACGTTAAGATGCCCACCTTCACCGCCCTGACCACCCTTCCCGGCAAACCCCAGGCCGAGGCGCTGGGCGAAGCGATGGAACGTCTGACCCCTGAACCCACCGGCGTGGGTGTCTTCGAGATCGAGGATGGATCAGGCCTGTGGGAAGTTGGTGGGTACTTCACCGAGGCGCCCGACGCCGCCGGTTTGGCCCTGCTGGCCGCCGCGCACGGGGCCAAGGATTTTGTTGTATCCGAGCTGCCCGACATCGACTGGGTTGCCAAGGTCAAACGCGAACTCAGCCCGGTCGAGGCGGGGCGCTTCTTTGTCTACGGCAGCCATGACGCGGACAAGGTGCCCGAAGGGGCCGAACCGCTGCTGATCGAGGCTGCCATGGCCTTTGGCACCGGCCACCATGGCACGACATTGGGCTGCCTTCGCGCGCTGGACCGAATCGCAAGCGGCGGCTTTGCGGGCAAGAACGTTGCCGACATCGGCTGCGGCACGGCCGTTCTGGCCATGGCTGCCGCGCGGATCTGGCCCGAGACCGTGATCGCCAGCGACATCGACCAGGTTGCCGTGGACGTGGCCGAGGCCAATGTCGCCGCAAATGATCTGATCGGTCGTGTGATCTGTGTCGAAGCTGCGGGCTTCGACCATCCGGACCTTGCTGCCCGCGCGCCTTTTGATCTGATCTTTGCCAACATCCTGAAGGGCCCGCTGGTCGACCTGGCGCCGTCGATGGCCGCGCATCTGGCGGATGGCGGTTTTGCCATTCTGTCAGGCATCCTGAATGAGCAAGCGGATGAGGTCGTGGCGGTCTATGGCGCGCAGGGCATCGGCCTTGAAACGCGCGAAGAGATCGGCGAGTGGACGACTCTGACGCTCAGGAAATAGGGTAAACACTCTGTTTCCCCGGCGCTGCGCCGCAATTTCGTCAAATTTGATCAGTATTCATTTCAATGTGTGTTTTGTAATGAGTACTGGAGGTTCAGCGTGGACGACGCGCTCAGGGATTTTGATCGCCGTGCAAACGCGGTGCGCAAAAATCATGCCCGGTTGGCCCGGGGATATGTCACCAAGATCAACAAGAACGGCCTGATCGAACATCGGCCTCGTCGTGGGCGCAAGGCCCGTGGTCCGGTTCGGCTGGTGCTGTACCTGATCCTGTCGCTCTTGGCCTTCAAGGGTTTCCTGCTGTCCGAGCTGGGAGCCGAAGACTATCTGGCGCGTGTCGCAACCCTGTCTCAGGGCACGACGGTCGAACGTGTCGGAAGTGTTCTGATGTCGGTTGATCCCGCAACGCAATGGATTGCCGATGCTGTCACGCTGGTGCGCAGCTAAATCCACGCCACCTCACGCCAAAGAAAAAGCCGCGCCCCTTTCGGGGTCGCGGCTTGATGCTTTTCAGAAGCAATTGCGACGCGCTTAGCGGGCGTTTGCAACCTCTTCGATGTCGCCACGGACCAGACCGATGTCGTCCAGCTCACGGTCGGTCAGCTTCGACAGCGAGTTGCGGGTCGCGCGGGCGTCGTTCCATGCAGCAAAGGCGCCAAAGGCTTTTGCGAAAACCTGGCCGATACGGCCAGCAAAGTCAGTTGCAGCATACTGCGGGCGGGTGGTGTCGAAAGCAGCCATATCTGTGTTCCTCTGTTAGATTGATGGTTGGCGTGTTGCTTGAGCCGCATGTAGACCCGGCGTATCGCCGCGACAAGCAGCTAAAATTGCATGGGACGTATGATTTTTGTGCATAGCTGAAACTTGGCGTAACGCTATGAATTTATGTAAAAAACGACCCATCTTCGTGTCGGTTCTGTGACAGAGGGTGTCGCAAGCCGCCTAAATATGTCGCGGACTGAAAACTCGTGTCGTTTTCCGACTTATTCGGCTTTGTGCTTGGCGGGTGTTCGCGTTTCGTGCTAGTGCATCAAAAAAGCAACAACAGGCGGGCAGTGATGCGGGTTCTCGGGATTGACCCCGGTTTGCGCAACCTCGGATGGGGTGTGATCGAGTCGGATGGCACGCGACTCAGGCATGTGGCCAATGGGGTGTGCACCTCGAAACCCGGGGAATTGGCCGGTCGGCTTTTGTCCTTGCATGATCAGTTGACGGATGTCTTTCACCGCTATCAGCCCGACACGGCGGCGGTTGAGCAGACTTTCGTGAACAAGGACGCGGTGGCCACGCTGAAGCTGGGGCAAGCGCGGGCGATTGCCCTGCTGGTCCCAGCGCAGTTTGGGCTGCCGATTGGGGAATATGCTCCGAACGCCGTGAAGAAGACGGTGGTCGGCGTCGGTCACGCAGATAAAAAGCAGATCGACCACATGGTGCGATTGCAGCTTCCGGGATGCCAGATCGCCGGGCCGGATGCGGCCGATGCTCTGGCCATCGCGATCTGTCACAGCTTCTTTGCCCGCCAACCCGTCGCAACAGAGAAGGCGCGCGCATGATTGGACGCATTGCAGGCCGGATCGACTACAAGGCCGAGGATCACGTCCTGATCGACGTGCGCGGCGTGGGCTATGTGGTCTATTGCTCGGACCGGACCTTGGCGGCGCTGCCCGGACCGGGTGAGGCCACGGCGCTGTTCACCGATCTGCTGGTGCGCGAGGATCTGTTGCAGCTGTTTGGCTTTCCGACGCTGGTCGAGAAAGAGTGGCACCGGCTGTTGATGTCGGTTCAGGGCATCGGGGCCAAGGCATCGCTGGCGATCCTTGGGGCGCTGGGGCCGGATGCAGTCAGCCGCGCGATTGCGCTGGGCGACTGGAACGCCATCAAGGTGGCCAAGGGCGTTGGCCCCAAGACCGCGCAGCGCGTGGTGAACGAGTTGAAGGACAAGGCCCCCACGGTCATGGCCATGGGGGCAGGGCGGGTCGCCGCACCCGGTGCCGATGACGCCGTGATCGAGCCTGTGACGCCCGCACCGCAATCCGTGGCGGCCCCTGTTGCCTCGAATTCTTCTGCCCAGGCCGAGGCGCTCTCGGCGCTTGGCAACCTGGGGTACGCGCCGGGTGAGGCGGCAAGCGCCGTGGCGCAGGCGGCCGGAGAGGCACCCGAGGCCGACACCGCCGCCCTGATCCGCGCCGCGCTGAAGCTGCTGGCGCCCAAGGGATAAGCGATGGAACCCGATCCCACCCTGCGCCCCGACGTTCAGCCCGAGGACCGCGACCGCGCCTTGCGGCCTCAGATGCTGCAGGATTTCGTTGGCCAGGCCGAGGCCCGCGCCAACCTGCGCGTCTTTATCCAGTCCGCCCGCCAACGGGGCGAGGCGATGGACCATACGCTGTTCCACGGGCCTCCGGGTCTTGGCAAGACGACCCTGGCGCAGATCATGGCGCGCGAACTGGGCGTCGGGTTCCGCATGACCTCTGGCCCTGTGTTGGCCAAGGCCGGGGATCTGGCGGCGATCCTGACCAATCTGGAAGCGCGCGACGTGCTGTTCATCGACGAGATTCACCGCCTGAACCCGGCCGTCGAAGAGGTGCTTTATCCGGCGATGGAGGATTACGAGCTTGACCTCGTGATCGGCGAAGGCCCCGCGGCGCGGACGGTGCGGATCGAGCTGCAGCCCTTTACGCTGGTGGGCGCAACCACGCGGCTGGGGCTGCTGACCACGCCGCTGCGTGACCGGTTCGGCATTCCGACGCGGTTGCAGTTCTACACGGTGGACGAGCTGAACCTGATCGTCAGCCGCAACGCGGTGAAGCTGGGCGTGCGCGCCGACGAGGCTGGAAGCCGGGAGATTGCCCGCCGGTCACGAGGTACGCCCCGGATTGCCGGGCGTCTGCTGCGGCGCGTCGTCGATTTCGCCGTGGTCGAAGGCGACGGCGTTGTGACCCGCGAACTGGCGGATGCCGCCCTGACACGTCTGGGCGTCGACGGGCTGGGTCTTGATGGCGCGGACCGCCGCTATCTGAGCCTGATCGCCGAGAATTACGCGGGCGGCCCGGTCGGGATCGATACACTGTCCGCCGCGCTCAGCGAAAGCCGCGACGCGCTGGAAGAGGTGATCGAGCCCTATCTGCTGCAACAGGGCCTCATCCAGCGCACCCCGCGCGGGCGCATGCTGGCGCAGAAAGGCTGGGCGCATCTGGGCCTGCCGGCCCCCAAGGCGCCGGGCCAGAGCGACCTGTTCGGCTAGGCTTGGCTTGAAAAAATCCTGAGGGAATGCAACTCCTGTAGGTCATTTGTGGGAGGAATTCATGAAACACGCCTTAGCTGCACTGGCGCTTTTGACCGCCGGAACCGCGTCCGCCGGTCTGCTGATCGACAAGATGGAGATCGCTGCCGGTACGCTGACCGTCAAACCCGGCGCTTTGCTGGTGAATGACGAAACGATTTATGAAGACGCGCGCATCGCGATCTTTGACCTGGGCGAGGCCGGGGTGCTGGTACAGGGCGATCACGGCGGCAAGCAGTGCCCCTTCACCTATCACGTGGTGAACAAGGACACCGGCGCACTGCGCGAACTGAACCCCAATTCTGATAGGTCGACCCTGTTTGCCGAATGTGAACGGCTGGTCGACATTGTGCCGTCGTTGGGCACTGTCATTTTTGCGGGCCGGACAACGGGCGAGGTGGCCTCGGTCTGGGCCTGGAACGGCGAGACGATGGCGCAGGCGGTGATTGACCGTGCCGCCACCCCGGAACCCGTGGCCAAAGCCGAGGGGCTGGCCGCCTGGGAGGGGCGGTATCTGTTCGAACTGCTGACCGACACCGAGGGCCGCGCGCATCTGGCGACCGCTCTGCGGCCCGAGGAGCTGACCCATGCCGATCTTGTGGCGCACAGCGGCGGCGCGATCGAACGTGACGGCGATTACCTGATCGGCGGGGCGTGCCACAGCACCGATTGCGATTGGCGCTGGGTCATGGTTGCCCTGCGCCTGACCGATGGCGCGGTCTTTGCGCTGTTGGCCGAAGACGGCATCGACGTGATCAAGCCCGAGGGCGAAGACCTGCCGGACGCTCTTGTGCTGGCGTTGGAAATGGGCGAATTGCCTTGACATGACACTGACCCCGGAAGACGTGGCCGCGCATTTCACGCGGCCGGACGGCACTTATCAATTTGCGCGCTGGGGCCGCCCCATCGCGCCAATTGTCTTTGGCGTGCAGGATGAGACCCTGCAGACACTCAAAGGCGCGTTCGAGGCGGTCTGCGCCCTGTCGGGCCACCAGATGGCCGAGACGGATCCCGAGTTGGGCAGCAACGTCATGGTCTTTTTCTTTCGCGAATGGGACGAACTGGCCGAGGTCCCCGACCTCGACAAGCTGATCCCGGATCTGGCCAAGCTGGTGTCGCGGCTGAAAGCCGGGGAGGCCAGCCAGTACCGCGCGTTCCGCTTTGACGACACCGGGGCGTTTCAGGCCTGCTTTGTCTTTCTGCGCATGTCCGGCCCGCTGGCAAAGATGCCGGCCGAGGATCTGGCGCTGTCCCAGGTGGTGCAGTTGATGCTGCTTTGGTCCGAAAGCGCCTTTGCCGAAACCTCGCCTCTGGCCAAGCTGGACGGTGGCAAGGTCATCCTGCGGCCCGAGATCGGGGCGATCCTGCGCGCGGCTTATGACCCGGTGATGCCGGTGGCTGCGCAGGATGCCAGCCACGCCCTGCGCTTGGTGGCCCGTTTGGGGCGCGGCACGGATGCCTGAGGCGGCGCACCACCTGCCCGTGCGTGTCTACTACGAAGACACCGACATGGGCGGCATCGTCTATCACGCGAACTACCTGAAGTTCATCGAACGCGCCCGCAGCGATTGGGTGCGCAGCCTTGGGCTGGACCAGAGATCCATGCTGGAAGACGACGGCGTCGTCTTTGTCGTGCGACGGATCGAGGCCGACTATCTGGCCCCGGCGCATTATGACGATGCGTTGGATGTCGTGACCACGGTCCACAGCGTCACCGGGGTCCGGTTGGTCATGAACCAGGTGGTTCGGCGGGGGGACACAGAGTTGTTTCGCGCAACTGTCACGGTGGTCTGCATCAGCGCAAATGGCACCCCTGCGCGTCTTCCTGCTCAAATCCGGGCCTTGACCCCCTGAGTTGGGGAGCAATTGACGGCAATTCCCCGCCAATTCATTGGCCAAGTCTGCCCGAATGCGGTAAAACCATGTCCAACAAGACCCGGACGCCGGGCTGACATGGGAAAAGAGCAGGCCATGGAAACAGACGCACTCACGCTCGCACAGGAGATTGACTTCTCCATGTGGGGGCTTTTCATGCGATCAACCCTGATGGTGAAGGTGGTGATGGTCATGCTGATCCTCGCCTCGTTCTGGTCGTGGTCGATCATCATCCAGAAGTATTTTTCCTTTGGGACCGCGCGGCGCGAGGCGCGGAAGTTCGATCGCGCATTCTGGTCCGGCGAACCCCTGGACGAGCTTTTTGACGAGATCGGGGTCGAACCTTCGGGGCGCAGCCAAAAGATCTTTGCCGCCGGGATGCTGGAATGGCGCCGGTCGCACCGCGAAGACGGCGGGCTGATCGCCGGGGCGCAGGCGCGTTTTGATCGCAGCATGGACGTCGCCATCGCGCGCGAGGCCGAAGATCTGCAACGCGGCCTTCCCGTGCTGGCGACCGTCGGGTCCACCGCACCGTTTGTCGGCCTGTTCGGCACCGTCTGGGGCATCATGAACGCCTTTATCGAGATTGCCGAGCAGCAGAACACCAACCTTGCTGTGGTTGCGCCGGGTATTGCCGAGGCGTTGCTGGCGACCGGTCTGGGTCTGCTGGCCGCGATCCCGGCGGTGATCTTCTACAACAAGCTCTCGGCCGACAGCGACCGCATTATCTCGGGCTACGAGGCCTTTGCAGACGAGTTTTCGACCATCCTCAGCCGCCAGTTGGACGCGTAAGCCATGGGCGCGGGGGTCATGCGCAAGGACGATGGCGGCGGCAAGCGGCGGCGCAGACGGCGGCGCAGCGCGCCGATGTCGGAAATCAACGTCACGCCCTTTGTGGATGTCATGCTGGTGCTGCTGATCATCTTCATGGTCGCCGCGCCGCTTTTGACCGTGGGTGTGCCGGTCGAACTGCCCAAGACAGCCGCCGCGGCGCTGCCCTCCGGCAACGAAGAGCCCTTGACGGTGACCGTCGCTGCCGATGGCACCGTGATGATCCAGACCACCGAGGTCGACCGCGCCGACCTGATCAACCGCTTGCGCGCCATCGCGGCGGAACGCAGCGACGACCGCGTCTATCTGCGCGCCGACGGGGCTGTGCCCTATTCGGACGTGGCCGAGGTCATGGGCGCGCTGAACGCCGGAGGGTTTTCCTCGATCGGGCTGGTGACGGACATCGGCGGCCCGGCCCTTGACGGGTCGGATGGCTGAGGCCGCGCGTGCATATTGGCCACTATATCTCTGGCACGGCTCATGTGGGCCTGATTGGCTGGGTGCTGTTCGGCGGGGTGTTCCAGTCCGAACCGCCCCCCTTTGAGGTGACCGAGGTGGCGGTGCTGAGCGAAGAGCAATTTGCGGCGCTGACCCAGCCGCCCGTCCCCGATGTGCAGCCCGAGGTCGAACCGCAGCAGCCGGTGGTGCCCGTTGCGCCTGATCCGCTGCCCGAGCCCGAGGTGCAGATCGATCCCGACCCGGTGATCGAGCCTGACCCCGAGGTCGCGCAGGAACCGCGCCCCGAGGTGCCCGAGGCGCCGCAGCCCGATCCGGTGCCCTTTGTCGATCCCGAGCCGCCGCAGGAACCCGATGTTCTGCCCGATGTGCCCGTTCTGGTCGCGCCGGATCCCGAGGTCCTGCCCGAGCCGGAACCCGAAGTTGCGCCTCTGGCCTCGGTCCGGCCCAAGGCGCGGCCTGCGCCGCGCGTGGCGCCCGAGCCCGTGGCGCAGCCGGATCCGGATGTGCAAGTGGGCGAGTTACAGCAACCCGCCGCCGACCCGGACGTGCCCGCCGAGGACGTGCAAGAGCAACAAGAGGAACAGGCACCCGAAGCCGCCGCGCGCGAGATTGTGACCGAGGCGGAAGAGGCGGATGACCCCGTCGCCCCCTCGGCCTCGGTCCGCCCCAAGGCGCGTCCGCGCCCGCAGGTGGCCGAAGTGACGGACGCGCCCGCCGAAGAGCCTGCGCAGGAGCCCTCAGAGGAACCCGACACCAAGGCCGCCGTACAGGCTGCGCTGGCCGCTGCCCTTGGCGGCAATGCCGATCCGGTGACCGACAGCCCCTCTGGCCCGCCGCTCAGCGCGGGTGAGCGGGATGCCCTGCGTGTGGCCGTGCAGGATTGCTGGGTTGTCGACGTTGGCAGCCAGGCGGCGAACGTCACCGTGGTTGTCGGCATGGACATGGAACGGTCGGGCCGGGTGATTAGCAGCACAATTCGTCTGGTCAGCGCCTCGGGCGGCACAGGCCCTGCGGTCGAGACCGCCTTTCAGGCCGCACGACGCGCGATTCTGCGCTGCCAGAAAGACGGCTACCCCTTGCCGGTCGAGAAATTCGACCATTGGAAAGAGATTGAAATGACCTTCAACCCCTCGCAGATGAGGCTCCGCTGATGAAAGTCTTTGCTTCGCTTCTTATCGGCCTTTGGGCTGCCATCGCCGCCCTGCCGGTCCTCGCGCAGAACGGTCCGTTGCGGATCGAGATCACCGAGGGTGTGGTCGAACCGCTGCCCTATGCCGTGCCCGATTTCGTGGCTGAAAACGCGGGTGCCGCGCAGTTCGCCGAAGAACTGTCGCGCATCATCGCCGAGGATCTGACCGGCACGGGCCTTTTCCGCGAGGTGCCCAAGGCCGCGCATATCTCGCGCGTTACCAGTTTTTCCAGCCCGATCCAGTTTGCCGACTGGAAGGCGATCAACGCGCAGGCCCTGATCACCGGGGCGGTTCGGACCGAGTCGGGCGGACGGCTGGTGGTCAAATTCCGCGTCTATGACGTTTTTGCCGGGACCGAGTTGGGCAAGGGGCTACAGTTTGCGGGCAATGTCGATGGCATCCGGCGTATGGCGCACAAGGTGGCCGATGCGGTCTACAGCCGGATCACCGGTGAGGGCGGCTATTTCGACAGCCGGGTGGTCTATGTCTCGGAAAGCGGGCCAAAGAACGACCGCAAGAAGCGGTTGGCGATCATGGATTATGACGGTGCCAACGTGAAATTCCTGACCGGCAGCGAGGCGATCGTGCTGGCCCCGCGCTTTTCGCCCAACGGCGACCGGGTGCTGTACACCAGCTACGAAAGCGGCTTTCCGCAGATCTTTGTGCTGGACGTGGGCAGCGTCCGCAGCCGGGTGCTGCGCGCCGGCGACGGCAGCATGAGCTTTGCGCCGCGCTTTTCGCCCAATGGCCAGACGGTGATCTTTTCGCTGACGCGCGGCTCGAACACCGACATCTACGCGATGGAGGTCGCCTCGGGCCAGATGCGCCGCCTGACGGACGGACCGGGCATCGACACCGCGCCCAGCTTTTCGCCGCGGGGGGACCAGATTGTCTTTGAATCGGACCGCTCTGGGTCACAACAGCTGTACATCATGCCCGCCACCGGGGGAGAAGCGCGGCGGATCAGCTTTGGCAAGGGCCGCTATGGCACGCCGGTCTGGTCGCCGCGTGGGGATCTGATCGCCTTTACCAAGCAGGCCGGGGGCCGCTTCCACATCGGCGTGATGCGCACGGACGGCAGCGAAGAGCGCCTGCTGACCGCCTCGTTCCTGGACGAGGGGCCGACCTGGGCGCCAAACGGGCGGGTGATCATGTTCACCCGCGAAACGCAGGGCGCGACGGGGTCCGCCTCGCTGTACACCGTTGATATCTCGGGGCGGAATTTGAAGCGGGTGCGCACGCCCGGCGGCGGCTCGGACCCCAGTTGGGGGCCGTTGCAATAGCGGCGGGCCGTACCCAGTTTGGAAACAATGTGATAATACTTTGGAAACAATAAGTGGCAGGACAGTGAGATGAAACAGATGACAAGGGCAGTGCTGCTCTGTGCAGCGCTCACCGCCGCAGCCTGTACCAACGGCAACCGCTTTGGCAGTGATTCCGGCTTTAACGACAGTGGCGTCGGGGTGGACGGCATAAACGCCGATCCGTCGTCGCCGGTCTACTTTCAGCAAACCGTTGGCGACCGCGTATTCTTTACCGTTGACCAGCACGTGCTGACGGACGAGGCCAAGTTCGTTCTGTCCTCGCAGGCGAACTGGCTTTTGACCAATGCCGACTATCTTGCGGTCGTTGAAGGTCACGCAGACGAACAAGGCACCCGCGAATACAACCTTGCTCTTGGCGCGCGCCGTGCAAACGCGGTAATGGAGTACCTGATCGCGCAGGGGGTTCCGCGCGAGCGGCTGAAATTCGTGTCCTATGGCAAGGAACGCCCGGTCGAGGTCTGCTCGGAAGAGGCGTGTTACTCAAAGAACCGCCGTGCGGTCACGATCATCTCAGCCGGTTTGGGATTGTAAGCGCCGGGAGTTGCCATGCGCCTGATTGCCTATCTTGCGGTTGCCGTTCTGGCGGCCGTTCCGCTGCGTGCCGAGACCCTGGCCGACATTCGCCAGGACCTTGCGGTGCTTCAGGTCGAGTTGAACCGGCTGAAGGTTGAGCTGAGCACGACGGGCGGCAGTTCGGTTGTCTTGCAGGGCAATACCGTGTCCGAACGGATCGCCAGCATCGAGCGCGCCCTGCAGCGGCTGACCGGCAAGACCGAAGAGCTCGAGTTCCGCATCGACCGCGTGGTCAAGGATGGCACCAATCGGATTGGCGACCTTGAGTTCCGGGTCTGCGAGGTCGAACCAGGTTGTGACTTTGGTCAGTTGGGGGACACGGCAACGCTGGGCGGCGGAGAGACGCCGCAGGTGGTTGCGCAGCCCGTCGAAGAACCGGCTGTGGCCTCGTCGCAGCTGGCAGTGGGCGAGCAGGCGGATTTCCAGCGCGCGCAGCAGGCGCTGGCCGATGGCGACTATCGCGGGGCAGCGGATCAGTTCGACGCCTTCCGGGCGACCTATCCGGGCGGGCCGCTTGAGGCGCATGCCCTGGTGGGGCAGGGCCGGGCGCAAGAGGGGCTGGGCGACACGCGCGCGGCGGCGCGGGCCTTCCTTGATGCCTACAGCGGCTATCCTCAGTCCGACATTGCGCCAGAGGCGCTGTTTCGTCTGGGCAAGTCGCTGGGTGATCTGGGCGCCGTGTCCGAGGCATGTGTGACCCTGCGCGAGGTGGGCGTCCGCTATCCCGGCACGGCGGCCGTGTCTGACGCCCAGGGGGCTATGGCGGCGCTCGGCTGTTCGTGACCAAGCTGTCTCTTCAGCAACAATTTGCCGACAGCATGGGCCAGTTGCTGGGGCCCGACTTCCCCCCTGACATCGCATTGGCGGTGTCGGGCGGCGGGGACAGCATGGCGATGCTGTACCTGGCCCACAACTGGACGCGGGACTGGGGGGTGCGTCTGCATGTGGTCACCGTGGACCACGGGTTGCGCCCCGAAAGCGCCGGTGAGGCCGCCATGGTCGCGCGGGAATGCGCCGCTTTGGGATGGCCCCACACAACGCTGAAATGGACCTGGGACGGCAAGGGCAATTTGCAGGATGCCGCCCGGCAGGCCCGGCTGCATATGATCAACCGGTGGCGCGGGTTGATCGAGCATGTGCTGATGGCCCACACGCAGGACGATGTCGCCGAGACGTTCCTGATGCGTCTGGCCCGGGGCTCCGGCGTCGATGGCCTGTCTGCCATGAGTGACAGGCGCAAAGTTGAACTCGGACCCACGACAGTGCTGCAGGATGCGGAATTCGACGGGCCGCTGCCTCCGCAAAGCAAACCGGGGAAGGGCACCCGCGTGCGGCCCGGCAGCTTTCATGTGGTGCGTCCCTGCCTTGGGATGCGACGCTCCGATCTTAGGCACTACCTCAAGGTGCTGAACGGCCCTTGGGTTGACGACCCTTCGAACGACAACACGGCATTCGAGCGCGTGCGCGTGCGGCAGGCGCTGTCCGGTTTGACAGAGCTGGGTCTGGACGTGGACACATTGGCAGGAACCGCGCATAGGATGTCGCGCGCGCGTTTCGCGTTGCGGCAAAGGGCCTTGGACGCCTGGCAGGAATTTGGCGCCGAAGGCCGCTTGCCTCACAAACCAGAGCCGACCTCGAGCAAACTGGCCCCACTGCGCAAGAACAAGGTTCAAGCATCTGTCATTTCGAATTTGCCCAGTTTGCCGTTGGGGCCAGAGACCGGCGAACTTCTGTTTCAACGGGAGCCGTTTGAGGCCGCAGATCGGGAAACCCAACTCAGATTGCTGAGTGCCGCGTTGCAGTTCGTTTCAGGCGCAGACTATCGACCCCGAGCAACCGCACTGGACGCGCTTCTGGACCGGCTTCTTGGCGGCGGTACCGGCACACTGCACGGCTGCGAGTGCCAGATGGAGCGCACGCAGCTGCGGGTGTCTCGCGAATTTGCCGTCGTGGCGGGACACAGGGTTTCCCATGGCGCCTCAATGCTTTGGGATAATCGCTGGCGGGTGTTTTCCGCGCAGTGGCGGGACGTTGCAGGGCTGGAGGTGCGCGCCTTGGGTGAAGCGGGGTGGCAACAGGTCGACAGCAAGCCCGAGGGCGCGCCGCCGTTCAGATCGGCCCGCAGTTTGCCCGCGCTATGGGCTGGTTCAGACCTGTTGGCCTGCGACGCGCTGGGATTTGGTCCGGGGATGACATCCCACTTGTGGCCGATGGGTCGAGAACGGCTCACATTTGCAGAGTTCCTGCTTTCGCATTGAACCGGGCGAAGTGATCTCTATGTTACTCGCAGGCGTCCTGTGCTACAGCGCGCCATCTGACGTTTGGGAGATTTTCCTTGGGCAATATGCGCAACATCGCCTTTTGGGTCGTTCTGTTCCTTCTGATCCTGGCGCTCTTCAACCTCTTCTCGGGGGGCGGACCCACCGGGCAGAGCCGGTCCATCAGCTATTCCGAGTTCGTCGCGGCGGTCGAAAATGACGCCGTCAGCGCGGTGACGCTGGATGGCGAGCAGGTTCAATTCCGGGGCACCGATGGCAACGACTACGTGGCGATCAAACCCGAAGATGCCGAGATCACGCAGCTGCTGATCGACAACAACGTGCCGCTGGAGGCCACTGCGCAAGAGCAGTCGGGCATACAGTCGTTCATCCTGTCGCTTCTGCCGTTCCTTCTGCTGATCGGGGTCTGGATCTATTTCATGAACCGCATGCAGGGCGGGGGCCGTGGCGGCGCCATGGGCTTTGGCAAATCCAAGGCCAAGATGCTGACCGAAAAGCATGGCCGCGTGACCTTTGACGATGTCGCGGGCATCGACGAGGCCAAGGAAGAGCTGGAAGAAATCGTGGAATTCCTGCGCAACCCGCAGAAGTTCAGCCGTCTGGGCGGCAAGATCCCCAAGGGCGCGCTGCTGGTGGGCCCTCCGGGCACCGGTAAGACGCTTCTGGCCCGCGCAATTGCGGGCGAGGCGGGTGTGCCCTTCTTCACCATTTCGGGTTCGGATTTTGTCGAGATGTTCGTGGGCGTCGGTGCAAGCCGCGTGCGGGACATGTTCGAACAGGCCAAGAAAAATGCGCCCTGTATCGTGTTCATCGACGAAATTGACGCCGTGGGTCGTCATCGTGGTGCCGGATACGGCGGCGGCAATGACGAACGTGAGCAGACGCTGAACCAGTTGCTGGTCGAAATGGACGGCTTTGAGGCCAACGAAGGTGTGATCATCATCGCGGCGACCAACCGTCGGGATGTGTTGGATCCGGCCTTGCTGCGTCCGGGCCGGTTCGACCGTCAGGTCACGGTGCCGAACCCGGACATCAAGGGTCGTGAAAAGATCCTGGGCGTGCATGCGCGCAAGACGCCGCTGGGTCCGGATGTCGACCTGCGCATCATCGCGCGCGGCACACCGGGGTTCTCGGGCGCGGATCTGGCGAACCTCGTGAACGAGGCGGCGCTGATGGCGGCGCGGGTTGGTCGTCGGTTCGTGACGATGGAAGACTTCGAAA
Organism: Alphaproteobacteria bacterium; assembly: GCA_030424865.1. Classification (GTDB taxonomy): domain Bacteria; phylum Pseudomonadota; class Alphaproteobacteria; order Rhodobacterales; family Rhodobacteraceae; genus JAKVCP01. Next base: position 38,750 of record JAUHVR010000013.1, read on the forward strand.
ACGCCAAGGACAAGGTCATGATGGGCGCCGAACGCCGCAGCATGGTCCTGACCGACGAGCAGAAAGAAAAGACGGCCTATCACGAGGCGGGACACGCCGTTGTGGGACTGGCGCTGCCGCAGTGCGATCCCGTGTACAAGGCGACGATCATTCCGCGCGGTGGTGCGCTGGGGATGGTGGTCTCGCTGCCCGAGATCGACCGGTTGAACTGGCACAAGTCGGAATGTGAAGAGAAACTCGCGATGACCATGGCGGGCAAGGCCGCTGAGATCATCAAATATGGCGAGGACAATGTCTCGAACGGGCCGGCCGGTGATATCCAGCAAGCCAGCGCGCTGGCGCGCGCGATGGTGCTGCGCTGGGGCATGTCCGACAAGGTCGGCAACATCGACTATTCCGAGGCGCATGAGGGCTATACCGGGAACACGGCGGGCCTGTCCGTATCGGCCCATACCAAAGAGCTGATCGAGGACGAGGTGAAGCAGTTCATCTCGGACGCCTACGATCGCGCGCACCAGATCCTGACCGAGAAGAACGAGGAATGGGAGCGGCTGGCGCAGGGGCTGCTGGAGTATGAGACGCTGACCGGGGACGAGATCAAACGTGTGATGCGTGGTGATCCCCCGCAAGCGCCGGGCGGAGAGGATGACACGCCCTCGGATACCCCAAGCGTGACGGCCATTCCCAAGACCAAGCCCAAGGCAAAGCCATCGGGCGATCCGGGGATGGAGCCTGAACCGACCACCTGATTTCAAACACCAACGACCCTCGGATTTTTGTCCGGGGGTCGTTTTCCTTCAAGGAAAACGAATCGAAAAACATGGTTTTTCGGTCCGGAATTCTTGAAGAATTCCGGTTCCCGGCATTCCCGTTTTGCCCGGCGTCACCGTTCGGGTTCGCGGCAAAGGTTTCCGATCAGCAGCAGCGTGATCCTGCTGGCGACGCAGTTTAGTCAGATAATGTCGGATTCGCCCGAACACCCGATCGTGCAGCGCGGTATGAAAAAATCGATGATTTCTTCACGCGACACCGCGCACGAACAGGGACCCGCCATGAGTTTCAAGACTGACATCGAAATCGCCCGCGAGGCCAACAAGAAACCGATCCAGGAGATCGGCGCAAAACTGGGCATCCCCTCGGAAAGCCTGCTGCCCTATGGCCACGACAAGGCCAAGGTCAGCCAGGACTTCATCAACTCTGTCCAGGGCAACGACAACGGCAAGCTGATCCTTGTCACCGCGATCAACCCGACCCCGGCGGGTGAAGGCAAGACCACCACCACGGTTGGCCTGGGCGACGGTCTGAACGCCATTGGCAAGAAAGCTGCGATCTGCATCCGCGAAGCCTCGCTTGGGCCGAACTTCGGCATGAAGGGCGGCGCGGCCGGCGGTGGCTATGCACAGGTTGTCCCGATGGAGGACATGAACCTGCATTTCACCGGTGACTTCCACGCCATCACCGCTGCCCACAACCTGCTGTCGGCAATGATCGACAACCACATCTACTGGGGCAACGAACTGGGCATCGACGAGCGCCGCGTGACCTGGCGCCGTGTGCTCGACATGAATGACCGCGCGCTGCGCGACATGGTGACCAGCCTGGGCGGCGTCGCCAACGGCTTCCCGCGTCAGACCGGTTTTGACATCACCGTGGCCTCGGAAGTCATGGCGATCCTTTGCCTGGCCAAGGACCTTGCCGACCTCGAAAAGCGCCTGGGCGACATGATCGTGGCCTACACCCGCAAGCGGGAGCCGATCTATTGCCGTGACATCAAGGCCGACGGCGCAATGACCGTTCTGCTGAAGGACGCGATGCAGCCGAACCTGGTGCAGACGCTGGAAAACAACCCGGCCTTCGTGCACGGCGGTCCCTTTGCGAACATCGCGCACGGCTGCAACTCGGTCACCGCCACCACCACCGCGCTCAAGATCGCCGACTACGTCGTAACCGAAGCGGGTTTCGGGGCCGACCTGGGTGCCGAGAAGTTCATGAACATCAAGTGCCGCAAGGCAGGCCTTGCGCCCGACTGCGTCGTGCTGGTCGCCACCATCCGCGCGATGAAGATGAACGGCGGTGTCGCCAAGGCTGACCTGGGTGCGGAAAACGTCGATGCCGTGAACGAAGGCTGCGCAAACCTCGGCCGTCACATCGGCAACCTCAAGCAGTTCGGCGTGCCGGTTGTTGTCGCCATTAACCACTTCGTGTCGGACACCGATGCCGAGGTGCAGGCGGTCAAGGACTATGTGGCCACGCAGGGATCCGAGGCGATCCTCTGCAAGCATTGGGCCGAGGGGTCAAAAGGCACCGAAGAGCTGGCGACCCGAGTGGCCGAGATCGCCGATGCCGGCGTCAGCCAGTTTGCGCCGCTCTACAATGACGACCTGAGCCTCTTTGAAAAGATCGAGCGGATCGCGACCTCGATCTACCGCGCCGACGAAGTTCTGGCCGATGCCAAGATCCGTAACCAGTTGAAAGACTGGGAAGCCGCCGGGTATGGCAACCTGCCGGTCTGCATGGCCAAGACGCAGTACAGCTTCTCGACAGACCCGAGCCTGCGCGGCGCGCCCACTGGCCACTCTGTGCCGGTTCGCGAAGTGCGGCTCTCGGCAGGCGCGGGCTTTATCGTCGTCATCTGCGGCGAGATCATGACCATGCCCGGTCTGCCCTCGAAACCTGCCTCCGAATCGATCCGTCTGAATGCTGACGGCGAAATCGAAGGACTCTTCTAAGTCGCATTGAGCCCGGGTCTGGCCAGGCATATGTACTGGCCAGACCGAACACATGAGGGCCCGGGATGGCGGATCCGAAGTCTTGCACCGACTTGGCGGACCTGCGCGCCAAGATCGCCAAGCCGGACAGGAAACTGGTGACACAGGCGCTGGATCCCAATCTGGTCGAGACGCTGTGGCGGCATCTGATCGGCGGGTCGATCCTTGGGGAAGAACGGGGTCTCCGGCCGTCTGAATTCGGCAGATGACACAGAATCGGCCATCGCCCGCGGGGCGCGGCCGCAGGGAAAAAACGAACAGGCAGACCTGGCTTGGGCGGACGTTAAGGAAGGACACGACAATGAGCGCGACAGTGATTGACGGCAAGGCATTTGCAGCCACCGTGCGAGAGAAGGTGGCGGGCCATGTGGCGCGTCTTAAGGCCGATCACGACATCACCCCCGGTCTGGCCGTGGTGCTGGTGGGCGAGGATCCGGCCAGTCAGGTCTATGTCCGCTCGAAAGGCAAGCAGACCGTCGAGGTCGGCATGAATTCGTATGAGCACAAGTTGGACGCCGATACGTCCGAGGCTGATCTGCTGGCGCTGATCGACCAGTTGAACAATGATCCGACCGTGCATGGCATCCTGGTCCAGCTGCCGCTGCCGGGGCATCTGAACGAAGATCTGGTGATCAACTCGATTGATCCGGCCAAGGATGTGGACGGGTTCCATATCTCGAACGTGGGCCTGTTGGGCACCGGGCAGAAGTCGATGGTGCCCTGCACGCCGCTGGGCTGCCTGATGATGCTGCGGGATCATCACGGCTCGATCAGCGGCATGGATGCCGTGGTGATTGGCCGCTCGAACATCGTGGGCAAGCCGATGGCGCAACTGCTGCTGGGTGACAGCTGCACCGTGACCATCGCGCATTCGCGCACCAAGGATCTGGCGGAAACCGTCCGCCGCGCCGACATCGTGGTCGCCGCCGTGGGCCGCCCCGAGATGGTGCCGGGCGACTGGATCAAGCCGGGCGCAACCGTGATCGACGTGGGCATCAACCGCATCGACGCGCCGGAAAAGGGCGAGGGCAAGACCCGTCTGGTCGGCGATTGCCACTACGACAGCTGCGCCGAGGTGGCCGGCGCGATCACCCCGGTGCCGGGTGGCGTCGGCCCGATGACCATCGCCTGCCTGCTGGCCAACACCGTAACCGCCTGCTGCCGCGCCAATGGGCTGGAAGAGCCCGAGGGCCTGACCGCCTAAGCCTCAGTCACGGCGAATGGGCGACCCTGTCAGGTCGCCCGTATAAAAAAAGCGGCCGTTCGTCCTGTTCAAACGAATTGCCGCTTCACAGCCGGATCAGTCAGGTGGTGTCAAAGGCCGGTGTCGTAGCTGGTCAGACGGAAACTGCCGGGTTTCACCAGTTTTCCCATGGCCGCGAATTCGTTTGCCCAAGTCCGCGCCTGCCCATTCAAGGTTTCCATGTCTGGGCGGTTGGTCCAATAGTTCACGCAAAGCCAGGTGCCGTCGTCACCCTGTCCCACGGTGCGATACAAAAGTGTATCGTTCTGGTTCATCTTCTGCGTGATGGTTTCAAAGAACGCACGAACCTCGGCCGGGTCGGCGTCATCGGCCTGCTCGAACAGCACGATCTCGACGTGTTTCGGGACACGCAGATCATCAGCACCAACTTTTTGGGTCAATCCGCCCGCTAACCTCTTGAGCGGCATCTGCAAGGCCGTCGGGCGGTCGCCCGGCTCGGCCAGAGGCATGCCATCGACCGGCCGCGCGCCAAAGTAGAGATGACCGGCAGAGACATGCAGCACTTCGTATTCCGTGGTGGGAGAGTTCGCGCCGACGCCCATGACAGTGCATCCCGTTTCAAAAACGTCCTGTTCAACACCGACGGACCATGCGTCTGCTCCGCATGTGCCCGCACCGGCTGAATTCAGAAACTCGGCAAAGCCCTCCATACGCGGCGTGATGGTCAGGTAGTCGTTGACGACAAGGTCGACCTCGCGGGCGCCTTCTGCCACGTCCGAGGCACCCAGAATTGTCACGTCGCCGCCGAATTTCAGGTCCAGCAGCGGCGCGGAACAGTTGGCGTCGGCGAACGTGGTGAAGTGGGCATCGATGCGACCGGGTTCAAATGAAATGGATCGCTTGAGATACCAGGGGTCTATCCCTGCCTGCCCGGCCTGAGGGCGCAATTCGCAGGCGATGCTTTCCCAAGTGCCTGCCAGATCAAGAGCGCTGTCCTGCGCAAATGCGGGTGCCGCCATGCCGCTGGCAACAAACAAACAAAGCGAAGTCGGGGCGAGTTTCATTTTGGTCTCCTCTGCGGTGTCGTTTGGCGAGGAAGTTGGCAAAAGGCATGACGTGAAACCAATTCATTGTTATTATAATTACATGAGCAGTAATAATGTGCGTCTTGCCGCGCTCGACCTGAACCTGATCACCGCGTTGAGTGCTCTTTTGGACTGCAGGTCCGTGTCGGATGCGGCGGACGCCGTGGGCCGCACACAGTCAGCGATGTCCCACAGCCTGGCGCGCCTGCGCGAGCATTTTCGCGACCCGATCCTGGTGCGTGACGGTTGGGCGATGCGGCTCACCCCGTTCGCCGAATACCTGCACCCCCGAGCCACGGCAGCGGCCGAGGCCGCCCGATTGATGTTCAGCACCAATTTCGCGTTTGATCCGGCTACAACGACACGCCGCATACGGATCGCAGCGCCGGATCTATGCGCGTCGCTTTTCACGGGGTTCATCGGCGAACTGGCGCAGAAGGCGCCCCTTGCCTCGATCGAGTTCGTGGACAGCACCATGTCCCGCCAGGCTGTTCTGAAGTCCGAGGCAGACATCGGCATGGGGTTTGGCACCCCCAAGGCAGACCCCAATCTGGTTCTGGTCAAGACTGCGCCGCTTGACTGGTGCACCTTTGCCCCCGTGGGGCACGCCTATGGCCGGACCCCGACAACCGAAATCTGGAGCGCCTCAAGGCACATCCTGGTTGGTCAGGGCGGTGTGCAAGAGGGGCCAGTTGAAAAGGTGCTTCGACGGCAGGGCATTGAACGCCATGTCTTTTGCTACGCGTCCAACTTTTCCGCGGCGCTTACCCTGGCGAGCGAAACCGGTGCGTTGATAACAACATTGCGGGCACCTTTTGAACACACGGCACACCGTCTTGGGATGACGGCCCATCCGCCCCCCTTCGATATGCCTGCAGCGCCTGCGACGCTGATGTTTCGCGAAGATTACGACAACCCGTTCTCGGTTTGGCTGAGGAAACTCTGTCTGGCGTCCATCAGCTGAAGCGGGGGCACAGCCCGGCGATCGGCGACCGGCGCCAGGTCGGCCTGGGTCAGTAACGGTGCCGCGGGCTTGACCCCTCTGAACAAAGCCTATCTGCTGAGGGGTACCCCAGAGGAGATCGCGCCCCATGTCAAAACCTCGCACCTATGCCGGACGGGACATCGAAGTCAGCTTCGACATGTCCAAATGCATTCACGCCCGGAACTGTTTCCTGAAGCTGCCGCATGTCTTTGACCCCGCCAAGCGGCCCTGGGTTCAGCCCGACAATGCCCCGGCCGAGGAAATCGCCGCGATGATCCGCACCTGCCCGTCCGGTGCGCTGACCTTCACGCGGCACGATGGCGGGGCCGAGGAACTGCCGACGCGGATCAACCGCGTGACGATCCTGGAAAACGGCCCCCTTGCGCTACAGGGCAACCTGGAGGTGGCTGGCGAGGCCCGTACCCGGGCGACGCTCTGCCGTTGCGGGGCCTCGGCCAACAAGCCCTATTGCGACTACGCCCATGTCGATGCCAAGTTTCAGGCTACGGGCGAACCGTCGTCGGACGCCAAGCAGGAAGGTCTGGAAGACCCCGAAGCGGTGCTCAAGGTCGACCCGATCCCCGACGGCCCGCTGAAGCTGGAAGGCCCGATGGAGCTGACGACAGGCACGGGGCGCGGCCTTGGCCAGATGCGCCGGGCCTTCCTGTGCCGCTGTGGTCAGTCCAAGAACAAGCCTTTCTGCGACGGTTCGCACAAAGAGGCCGGGTTCACCGGCTAAGGGGCACGGGCACAAAGGTGCCCTGCGCCAGCGCGATCAGGGTCTCTTGTCCCTCGGCCCGGGCATGGACCTCGGCGGTTGCGATCACCAGCCGTCGCCCGGGTTTGATCACCTTGCCCCGCGCGATCAGCAGATCGCCCAGACCCGGCGCCAGCAGGTTGATCTTGATCTCGGCGGTCACAACCTCGCTGTCCTCGGCCATCATCGACAGGGCGGAATAGCCCGCTGCGCTGTCGGCGATCGAAAAGATCAGCCCGGCATGGGCCGAGCCCTGCTGCTGCAATGACCCCGGCAAGATCGGTGCCTGGATCGCCACCGATCCGGGTGTGACCGAGGCCAGAGAGGCCCCCAACGTGGCCATCAGGCTTTGACGGTCGAAACTGGTCTGGATGCGGATCTGAAGGTCGCTCATGCTGGCAGAATTCACCGCACGGCGGTTCGCCGCAAAGGTGACGTTGCGTCGCCACGTGGCATCGGGATGCGGGCCGGCATCGGCCCGGTCAGGATCGCCTGCGCATCCGCCGCCATCAGCTCGCACAACACCGCGCTGTCACTGCGCAGCCCGCCGGTGAAAGTCCCATAAGCGGGCAGGATCAACCGGGCATCGTCCAGCAGGAAACAGGGCCGCGTCAGGCTGCGGCCCCGGGCCACGATCCGTGCCTTGGGATGGTAATGCCCGGAAACCTCGCCCCGCGCCCCGGGCTGGGCAATGTGGCGCAGCACCAGCGGGCCGATTTGCAGCTCGGCCAGGTGCTTGCCCCCCAGCGCGACAGGACCGGGATCGTGGTTCCCCTCGATCCAGCTCCAGTCCCGCCCCGCCTGCAAAGCGGCGATGTGCAGCCGGTCAGCCTCGGGCAATTCGACGTCCAGCCCCGGCGCATCAAAACTGTCGCCCAGACAGATCACATGCCGTGCGCCGGTGGACTCGATGTCGCCCGCCAGACGCACCAGCGTCTCGCGCGCCTCATAGGGCGGCAGCTGCGCGCCGCCAACCGGCAGCATCCGCGCCGCCTTGCCCAGATGCAGGTCCGAAACGATCAGCACATTCTGATCCGGCCAGAACAGACCGCCAGAGAACAAGGCGACCAGGCCCGCCCCGGCAAAGGTGAAATCGAGTGAGTTCATGCTTTGTTCATGCCCTGCTTTTGCCCGCTCTGCAAAGCAAATCTTCACTCTGGCAATTGATCCAGACCCGAGCTTCTCATCAACTGTGACAGTTCCTCTTTCAACAACCGCTCATCCGCCGACCCGCGCACCGGAACCCGCCCGTGTTCCAGGAAAAGCGGCGCGGCTAGTGGCGTGATCCGGTCCAGCCTGACATGGTCGATCCGGTCGCCCACCCTCTGGCACAGCTCACGGATGCGGGCGAAATCCACCAGCCCCCGCATCGCCTCTTCGCGCGTGACCTGCATCAGCAAATGGTCGGGGTCATACTTCAGCAGCGTGTCATACAGGATGTCCGACGACATCGTCGCCTGCCGCCCGCTCTTTCGTTGCCCCGGCAGGTTGCGCTCGATCAGTCCGGCGATGGTGGCCGAGGCACGGAAGGTCCGCTTCATCACCGCATTGCCCGCCAGCCAGCTATCCAACCCCGCCTCCAGCGCGCCCAGATCAAACAGCGGTGCCACATCCGTCACCGCGTCCAGCCCCCAGATCAGCGTGGCATAATCGGTTGCGACAAAGCCCATGGGGGCCAGCCCCATTTCTTCCATCCGCTTGGTCAACAAAAGCCCCAGCGTCTGCTGCGCGTTCCGCCCCGAAAAGCCATAGACCACCAACTGCGCGCGCCCGTCATGCGGAAAACTTTCGATCAGCAGCCGGTCGGGCTGCGGTAGGCGGCTGACTTCCCGCTGCAGGTGCAGCCAGTCGGCGGTGTGATCCGGCAGTTCTGGCCAGTCGTTCTGCTGGAACATCCGCAGGATGCGCTGGCTGAGCTGGGTCGAGGTCGAGAACTTGGACCCGCCAAAGACCGCGATCTTGGGCTTGCGCGTCGCGTTGCGGGTGACCTCGACCGTCATCTCGCGCAGGCCCTCATAGCGCACCACCTCGCCACCGATCAGAAAGGTGTCGCCCGGGGTCAGGCTGGCGGCAAAGGCTTCCTCGATTTCGCCCAGGGGTTTGCCGCCGCGCGACCGGTGCAGCCGCACCTTCAGCAGGTCGCTGTCCTGAATGGTGCCGATGTTCTGCCGAATGCGCAAAGCCGACCGGGGGTCGCGCAACTGCCAGCGCCCGTCAGGCCGCTGCACCAGCCGCTGCCATTGATCATAGGCGCGCAGGGCATAGCCGCCGGTGGCGCAATACTCCAGACAGGCATCAAAGCCTTCGCGGCTGAGGTCGGCAAAGGCCCCGGCGGTGGTCATCTCCCTGAACAAGGCGTCGGCCTCAAACGGCCCCGAACAGGCGGCGATCAGGATATGCTGGCACAGCACATCGCGCGGGCCCGGTCCGCGCGGATCGCCGTCCAGATCATGCGCCCGCACGGCCTCGAGCGCGGCCAGGCACTCGACCACCTCAAAGCGGTTCGCGGGCACCAACAGCGCCTTCGAAGGCGCGTTGTACCGGTGGTTCGCCCGCCCGATCCGCTGCACCAGCCGCTTGACGTTCTTGGGCGCGCCAACCTGGATCACCAGATCGACGTCCCCCCAGTCGATCCCCAGGTCGAGCGAGCCGGTACAGACCACCGCGCGCAGCGCCCCGGCGACCATCGCCGCCTCGACCTTTTCGCGCTGCACGCGGTCCAGGCTGCCGTGGTGGATGCCGATGGGCAGGTTGTCCTCGTTGGCCAGCCACAGATTGCGGAAAAAGATCTCGGCCTGCGCGCGTGTGTTGTGAAAGATCAGCGTGGTCTTGTGTCGGCGCACCTGCTCCAGCACCGCCGGGATGGCATGGGCCGCGCCGCCGCCCGACCAGGGCGGGGCCGCCTCGGTGCGCAGCATACGGATATCCGGATCGGGCCCGGGATCGGCCTGCAGGATCGGGCAGGGATCGGGGTTCCGGGCCAAAAGTTTCGCGATCGCCGCCGGGTCATCCACCGTGGCTGACAGCCCCACCCGCCGCAGCCCCGGCGCCAGGCTTTGCAACCGCGCCAGCGCCAGCATCAATTGGTCGCCCCGCTTGCTTTCGGCCAATGCGTGGATCTCGTCCACGACCACCCGTTGCAGCCCGGCAAAGGTCCGCCCCGCGTCCTCGTATGACACCAAAAGCGCCAGGCTCTCCGGCGTCGTCAACAGGATGTGCGGGGGATCGGCCCGCTGCCGCTTCTTCCGCGTGGCCGAGGTGTCGCCTGTCCGGTCCTCGATCCGGATCGCCAGCCCCGCCTCTTCGACCGGGGTGCGCAGGTTGCGCTTGATATCCGCCGCCAGAGCCTTGAGCGGGCTGACATACAGCGTGTGCAACCCTGGTCTGGGATCATGAGCCAGTTCAGCCAGGGTCGGCAGAAACCCCGCCAGTGTCTTGCCCCCGCCCGTCGGCGCGATCAGCAAAAGCGACGGTTCTGCCGCCCGCGCCATCATCTCGGCCTGATGCGGATGCATCTGCCAGCCGCGAGCGTCGAACCAGGTCTGCAAGGGGGCGGGAAGGGTCGTCATGCCCGGACCCTACAGAGGTGATCGGGAACTTCCCATCCCTTTCATCTTTCCAAAAATACTCAAAAAACGCCGGCCACGGGCGCGGCACCCGTCAGCTTGAAAACCGCCCCGGCGACAGCGCTGCCACAGTCGCGGCATCCAGACCCGGGGCACGTCCCGACAGCACATCCGCCGTCAAAGCCGCCGCCGCCACGCAGGTCTGAAATCCGTATCCGCCCTGACCTGCCAGCCAGAAAAACGCAGGGCAAACCGGGTCGCGCCCCACGACCAGTGTCCGGTCCGGCGCAAAGGTCCGCAGCCCGGCCCAGGTCGCCAGGGGACGCGTGACGGGCGCGGTCATCATCTCTTCATAGCGCGCCAACCCCTCGGCCAGCACCATATCGTCCGCCCAGGCGTCCTGCGGCGGCAGCGGGTCTTCGTCGGCCGGAGAGATCAGCAAGGCCCCCGCGTCAGGCTTGGCGTACCAGCGGTCACCGACGCCGTCCATCATCGGCCAGCCGCTCAGGTCATGACCCGCAGGCGCGGCGATCCGCGCCATCGAGCGGCGCATCGGCTGCAACCCGATCGGCGCAACTCCGGCCAGGGCCGCCACCTGATCCGCCCAGGCCCCGGCAGCATTGATCAGCACATCCGCGCTCCAGTCACGCGCGCCGTCCGAGACCTGCCAGCGCCCGGCGCTGCGGGTCACCGCCGTGACGCGAGCCCCGGTCTCGATCCGGGTGCCATGCGCGCGCGCTGCCTTCAGAAAGCCCTGCATCAACAGGTCGGTGTCCAGATCCCAGATGTCATCCCGTGCGGCGGCAAAGGCGCAGGTTCCGGGGTTCAGGATCGGCACCATCGACTGCGCCTCGGCGACCGAGATTTCAACCGCCCCCAGCGCGGCGGCGTCGTGGTCAAATCCCTCTCGTTCCTCCGCGCGGCCCAGCAGCAGAAAGCCCTTGCGCGACAGAACACCGGGCGTGCCACGCAGCACCGGCAGGCTGGCCGTGTTCAGGGCCCGGACGATGTCATTGCCATAGTCCTCAAGAAACACCGCCGCCGATCGGCCGGTGGCGTGATAGCCCAGCTGATCTTCGGCCTCGAGCAGGGTCACGGCGCAATCGGACGACAGGGCCGCCGCTGCCGAGATCCCGGCGATCCCGCCGCCGATGATCAGAACGTCACTCACGCCTCTTCCAGCCGGTCCGTGGCAGGCGCGGGCGTGCGGGACAGGGACGAGACGCGGGCATAAAGCGCGTCGTCCATGGCAAACTCCAGCGCTTCCAGCGACGGGGCCAACTGGTCCGGCGTCCGCGCGGACAGGATCGGCGCGGGCTGCGCCGAATGGCGCATAACCCAGGCCACCGCCAGGGTGGCGGGGTCGGTGCCCAGCTCACGCGCCATATCTGCCAGTCCCGCTGCCGTGGCGTGCATTTCGTCCAGGCCGTAGCGCGCGGCATAGCGGTTGTCCTGCGCCAGACGCCCCTCGCGGCCGCCGCCCACGTATTTCCCGGTCAAGAGCCCGCCCCCCAGCGGAGAATAGGTCGCCGCCAGAATGCCTTCGGACTGGCACATCGGCAGGATCTCGACCTCGACCTGACGTTTGACCAGATTGTACATCGGCTGGATCACGTCGATCCGGGTGCCAAATCCCTGCGCGATGGCCTGGGCCTTCATCACCTGCCAAGCGGCATAGTTCGAGACGCCGACAAAGCGGATCTTGCCGCTTTCCTGCAGCCCCGCGAGCGTTTCAAAGGTCTCTTCCAGCGGCGCGTCGTCGTCGAACCGATGCATGTAGAGAAGATCCACGACATCCATGCCCAGCCGGGCGCGGCTTTGGTCGAACTGGGTCAGAATGTTGTGCCGTCCCGCGCCGCCGACGTAGCCGCACTTGGTCGCGATGAACAGCGCGTCGCGATTGTCCTTGGCCAGCTTGCCAAGGATCGTCTCGGACGCGCCCTCGGTATATCCATTGGCCGTGTCGAAGTGGCGAATGTCCCGGGCCAGGCAGGCCTCGAACATCGCCTGGGACTGCGCGGCATCTGCGCCGCCGCCGAATTGCATTGTGCCGAACGCGACGTTCGACAGGGGGGAGCCATTGAGGGTCGTATAATGCTGGGTCATGGGGCATGGGTGCCACGGGATGCGCGAATTTCAAAGACCTTTTGGCGCGCCAGCCGTGGTCCGGGTCTGGAATACCCGCCTGTTGCCGCAGCGAAATATCGCTAGGGTTGTGGCCATTCCAAGAGGGCGCGCATTATGACACTCAATTCTATCCATGATCTTCTGGACCGCCGGGCACTTGTTTCTGTCAGCCCCACGGACCGCGTGTCGTATGCCTGTCAGAAGTTGGCCGAGCAAAACATCGGTGCCGTGGTCGTGGTCGACGCCAACAAGCTTGTCGGCGTGCTAAGCGAACGGGACGTCGTGAGCCGCTGCATGGTTCCGGGACGCGACGCCGCGGCAACCGAAGTGTCACAGATCATGACCCCCGATCCCAGAACCATCCTGCCCACGGGCAGCCTGGCCGAGGCGCAGGCGCTGATGCTGGACGGCGGGTTCCGACACCTGCCGGTTGTCGACCGGGCGGGCGAGCCGCTGGGCATGTTGTCCCTGCGGGATATTCCGTCCGAGTACCTGGCGATGGCCGACCGTGTCCGCGAGATCGGGCAGGCCGCCACGCCTGGCTAGTCGCTGTCGCCCGGCACGTGCACTGCGATCGAAATCGCCCTGGGCGTCAGATCGGGATCAAGCGACAGGGCGCGCAGATTGGGAAACCTGTCGCGCAGCGTATCCTCGGCCGGCAGTTGCAACGTGCCGCTGCCATCATCGACATCAAGATCCAGACTTTGAAGAGCTGGAAACCGCGAGGTCAAAAGCGCATCGATCGTGTCCTGCGTCACCTCATCCGATCCCACGTGGATGCCGTCGACCTGCACGGACAAAGTGTGCAGGCGATCGTGCTGCGCCGGGGTGTCCATGTTGAAACTGCCGTACAGATCCAGCGTTTCAAGGGCCGGAAAGGCGTCGAGGACAAAGCCGATATCGCCCAGGTCGCCGAACAAAGGTTCGCCGTTAAAAAGCATCTCCATCTCGCCAAGGATCAGCGTCGTGACCGTCGGAAACGTCCGGCCGCGCAGGGGCGCAAGCGCGGCGCGGAAATCCCATCCGTCCGAGGGCTTTTGTGCATAGTCATGCGATGTGCCGATAAAAAGCGTCTGCGCGGTCTGGGCTTGTGGTGCCTGGACAAAAGCCTCGATCACAGCGACCTGCGCGGGGGCGGCAAAAAAGTTGACCTTGCGCGGGGTCTTGGGCACCTCGGACATCGGCTGCGTTTCCGGCGGCTGTGGCGCCAGCCCGATGTTGAGATGCGTGTCGGTGACCGAACATTGGTCAAAGCCAATGGCCTGCAATGCCTTGTGAAACGGGTCTTTGCGAAATCTGCCAAACATGCCGCCAGTTAGCCACCGGACAACGGCCTGCGCAAGCTAGAGTGCGTCCAGATAGATGCGCACGGATTCTTGCACATGCCGGAACCTGTCGCCGCCCAGATGTTTGCCGCCGAACCAGCGGGTGACGACAATCAGGTGGTTGTGCAGCCCCTCGCGTTCCAACATCCGAACGATCACCATACCTGCGCCGCTTTCACCGTCGTCGTTCTTGACCGGTCCGGCCTCGCCGATAAAGGCCCAGGTGTTGTGCGTTGCCTTGGCGAATTTCTTGGTGCGGCACAGCTCTTTGATCAGCGCGCGCGCCTCGTCGATGCTGGCGCAGGGCGCGCCCGAGACGGCGTATTTGGAACCGCGATCCGAGATGATGTTGTCGAGCGTCAGCATGTTGTCTGTCTTTGCACCTTCGTCCGTGGCGTGCAAGCCGCCCAAGACCCCAGGGTCTGCACCCGCTGTTGGTAAGACACTCGAACCCACCGGGATGCCCGATACCAGCGTCAGGACCCACAAATTTGCGACGCGCAGCAAGGAAAACAGCGCGTTTTCAGGGGTTTGGGTTTTGCGGGCCAGGCCCGGCGCCGCAGGGGAGCTGAAGCAGGTCATGAATGCCTGCGACGACAAGGTGTAAGGAGAGTTCTCAAACCTTGGCGCGTTGTGGCCGGGCATTGGCGTCCACCGAGGCAGGCGGGAACAGCCCCTGCGCCCAAGTGCGGATCGCTGACCAGTTCCGATAGTCCCCTTCCTTGACCCCCGAGGCGGCTGACAGCAGACGCAGCGCAAGGCGCGTCATCCAGGGGGCCTGGGAAATGCGCAGGGCCCCGGCGAATTGTCCAATGTCCAGCGGGGTGACCTCTGGGGCGATCTCGCGCAGCGCATCTGCGTAGTCCTGCGCCTTGCGCCGGGTGGTCTCGGTCTCTTGCGCCAGCGTCATGCAGGTCAGGAAATAGGCGACCGGCATTTTGCTCAGCGCCGCCCGGTGCGTTTGGACAAAGGCTTTGGCCTCGGGCAGCCAGCGATCATATCGGATCGCGCTGCCAATGATGATCGCGTCATAGGCACCAGGATCGCTCGCTTGCCCAATGGGCGCGACGTGGATCAGGTGGCCGCGCTCGGACAGTACGTCGCCGACGAAGTGCGCGACCTCTGCGGTCGATCCCAAACGGCCGCCGTAGGCCACAAGGGTTCTGGGTTTGTCGGGTGTCATCGCGTGACCTTTCGTGTGCAGGGGGGCATCAGAGGTAGAGCGCGGCGGCCCAGCCCAGCGAGGTGAGCAGGGACAGGGACGATATGAAGACGACGTAAACGGGCATGGCATTGATCCTCTTGGGTGTCTGATGCCCGCAAGCTATCCAAGAGCCCGACCCGTTGTATTGGCCGAAGCTGCCAAGGAATTGGCCCTTGATGCCAAAGGGTGTTGGCCAGCGCTAAACCCGAACCACGCGGATCGAGGCAAAGGCGTCATCCATGTCAGTATCGGGAAAACGAAAAAGGCCCCGCGAAACGGGGCCTTTCCGATCTGTTCAGGTATGCAGACTTACTTCGGGATTTCTGCGGTGATGCCTTCGACGTAGAAGCCCATGCTCAGCAGGTCGCCGTCGGCAGCGATCTCGCCCTCGGCCAGCCAGGGCGAGCCGTCGGCCTTGTTGATCGGGCCGGTGAACGGGTGGTATTCGCCCGCCGTGATTGCGGCGATCATGGCTTCGGCTTCGGCCTTCACCTCGGCAGGCACCGCATCGGTGATCTCGCCGATGACAACTTCACCCTCGGGCATGCCGGCCCAGCTGGCCTGCTGTTCCCAGGTGCCATCCATCACAGCGCCGACGCGCTTGATGTAATAGGGGTTCCAGTTGTCGATGATCGAGGCCACGCGCGGGCTGGGGCCAAAGGCTGCCATGTCCGAGGCCTGACCAAAGCCGATGACCGAGCCACCCTCTTTGGCCGCTTCCGCCAGGGGCGCGGTCGAGTCGGTGTGGGCGGTGATCACGTCGACGCCCTGGTCGATCATGGCGCGCGCTGCGTCGGCCTCTTTGGCCGGGTCGAACCAGGTGTAGACCCAGGTCACAACCACTTCGACATCCGGGTTCGCCTTCTTGGCGTGCAGGTAGTAGCTGTTGATGCCCTGGATGACCTCGGGGATCGGGAAGGACGCGATGTAGCCGATCTTGTTGGTCTTGGTCATGCTGCCCGCGATGTGGCCCACAACCGCGCGGCCTTCGTAGAAGCGCGCGTCATAGGTCGAGACATTCGGGTGCAGACGCTTGTAGCCGGTGGCGTGCTCGAACTTCACGTCGGGGAACTTGGCCGCGACGTTGTTTGTCGGGTCCATGTAGCCAAACGAGGTGGTGAAGATGATGTTGCAGCCCGACAGCGCCATCTGGGTCAGCACGCGTTCCGCATCCGCGCCTTCGGGCACGGTTTCCTGCCAGGCGATCTCGACATCGTCGCCATAGGTCTCTTTCACGGCCAGCGCGCCCTGATGGTGCTGGTAGGTCCAGCCGCCATCGCCGATGGGACCGACATAGACGAAACAGGCCTTGGTGGCAGCCGCCGCCTGTGTGCCCAGTGCCGCGGCCGTCAGCGCCCCGGCGACAAGGATCTTTTTGAACATTTTGGTAATCTCCCCTGTGGTGAGTGTTTGTGGTTATGGTTTGCGCCCTACGAGGACGCGTGGAACGGTCTGCCCAGCGAGGCCGGTGCGCCATGCGCCCCCCGGGCCGAGATCACGACCAGAACGAGGATCGTGATGACATAGGGCGACATAGACAGGTACTCGACGCCAAACTGCAAGCCCGCAGCCTGAAGGTTCAGCTGAAGCACGGTGATTCCGCCGAACAAATATGCGCCGATCAGCACCCGCCAGGGCCGCCAGCTGGCAAAGACCACGATGGCCAGCGCGATCCAGCCCGCGCCCGCCGTCATGCCCTCGGTCCATTGCGGGACGCGGACAAGGCTCAGGTAGGCCCCGCCCAGACCCGCGCAAGCCCCGCCGAAAAAGATCGCGGCCATGCGGACGCGGACAACCTTGTAGCCAAGCGCGTGGGCGGCGTCGTGGCTTTCGCCTACCGCCCGCAGGATCAGGCCAAGGCGCGAGTATTTCAGAAAGCCCCAGACGCCCGCAACCAGCGCGATGCTGACATAAACCATGATGTCGTGCTGAAACAGCATCGGCCCGACAACCGGCAGATCCGAGATCACCGGGATATGGATGTCTGGCAGCGTCGGGCTTTTGATGCCTTCGTAAGGCCGCCCGATCAGCGAACTCAGCCCCAATCCCACAAGCGTCAACCCCAGCCCGGTGGCCACCTGATTGGACAGCAGGTATTGCGTCAGAACACCAAAACTCAGGCTCAGCACGGCCGAGGCCAGGGCGGCGGCGGCAAAGCCCAGAAGCGGACTGCTGGTGGTGACAGCCACGGCAAAGCCCACGATGGCACCGGTGATCATCATGCCCTCGACGCCCAGGTTCAGCACGCCCGCCTTTTCGACCACCAACTCTCCGATGGCGGCGAAAAGGATCGGCGTGGCCGAAACCATAAGCGAGGCGACCAAAAGGACCGGGTTGATTGAGCTTAGGTCCATCACGCCACCTCCGTCCGGCCGATGCGCAGCCGGAAATTGATAAAGACATCTGTTGCCAGCAGGAAGAACAAGAGCATCCCCTGGAAGAGCTGGATCGAAGCGCCGGGCACGCCCAGCATCAACTGCGCCAGCTCGCCGCCAATATAGGTCAGCGCCATCAAGAGGCCCGCCAGCAGGATGCCGACCGGGTGCAACCGGCCCAGGAAGGCGACGATGATCGCCGTAAAGCCATAGCCCGAATTGAAGTCGATGCTGATCTGACCCGCCGGGCCTGCGACCTCAAAAAGCCCGGCCATGCCTGCCAGAACGCCTGACAGGCCCAGACAAAAGATCACGATCCGCGCCGGGATCACACCCGCAAACCGGGCGGCGCGGGGGGCTTCGCCCGTCAGGCGGACGTTGAAGCCCTGGATGTGCCGGGTCATCAGCACATAGGCAAAGATCACCGCGATAAAGGCCGTCAGCACACCCCAGTGCATGCCGGACCCGGCGATGATTTCTCGGTTCGCGCTGGCGTCCCATTGCGACAGGTTGCGCGAGCCGGGAAAGCCCAGCCCTTCGGGGTTGCGCAAGAGCCCCTGGCTGACCGAGGCCAGCATCGCCTCGGCCACGTAGACCAGCATCAGCGAGACAAGGATTTCATTGGTGCGAAAGGCCGTGCGCAGGATCGCGGGGATCATGGCCCACAGGAAGCCGCCGAACGCGCCCGCGATGATCATGAAGGGGAAGATCAGCCAGGACTCAGACGGATAAAACGCCAACCCCGCGCCCGCGCCAAAGATGGCGCCCATGATGTATTGCCCCTCGGCCCCGATGTTCCAGATGCCCGCCTTGAACCCGATCGACAGACCGATGGCGATCAGGATCAGTGGCCCGGCTTTGACCAGCAACTGAGGCCGCGTGAAGCTGGCAAACTGTGTGTTGAACAGCGGGTCCCAAAAGATGATGCGGATCGCCTCCAACGGCGGGGTGTCCAGCATCGCGAACATGATCCCGCCGACGATCATCGTCAGAAAGACCGCCAGAACCGGCGTCATGACGGTCCAGACCTGGCTGGGCTGCGGACGTTTTTCGAGACGGATCACGTGTTGCCTCCAAGTGTTTTAGGCATGTGCCACCTCCATGTCGTGGGCCCCGCCCATCATCAGACCAATCTCGTCAATCGTCAGGCCCTGAACTGGCTTGATGGCTGACAGCCGCCCTTCGTTCAGCGCGCCGAAGCGGTCCGAGATTTCAATGAGCTCGTCCAGGTCCTGGCTGATCACCACAATGGCCGCGCCCTTGGCGGCCAGGTCCAGCAGCGCCTGCCGAATCGCCGCCGCCGCGGCGGCGTCGACGCCCCAGGTGGGCTGGTTGACGATCAGCACCTCGGGCCGCTGCAGGATTTCGCGCCCGATGACGTATTTCTGCAGGTTGCCGCCCGACAGCGCGCGCGCCGCGGTGCCCGGGCCGGGGGTGCGGACGTCAAAGGCCTCGATCACCTTTTCGGCAAAGCCCTGCGCCCGGCCCCAGTTCACGAAACCGCGCGACAGCAGGCCCTCGCGCCGGGCGGCCGTCAGAACGGCGTTTTCGGTCAGGCTCATGTCCGGCGCGGCGGCATGGCCCAGCCGTTCCTCGGGGCCGGTCAGCAGGCCCTTGTCGCGCCGCGCCGTGGGGCCAAGCGCGCCGATCTCGACGTCATGCATGCGGATCATCGCCGCCGGGCTGCGTTGTTCGCCCGACAGCGCCGCCAGCAGCTCGTCCTGCCCGTTCCCGGCAACCCCGCCAAGACCCAAGACCTCGCCCTGCCGCACCGTAAATGAGATATCCCGCAGCGGCGTGCCAAAGGCCCCCGGCGCAGGCAGCGACAGCCCACGCACTTCCAATGCTACGTCGCCCAAATCACGCGCCCGCGCCTCGGGCGCGTTGAAGCTTGATCCAACCATCATCTCGGCCATCTCGCGCGCGGTGGTCTCGCGCGGGATGCAGGTCGCGACCTTTTTGCCCAGCCGCAGGATCGTGGCGTTGTCACAAAGCGCGCGGATCTCTTCCAGCTTGTGGCTGATATAGAGGATCGCCGTGCCCTCGGCCGAGAGCTGCCGCAGGGTCTGGAACAGGATCTCGACCTCTTGCGGGGTCAGGACCGAGGTCGGTTCGTCCATGATCAAGAGTTGCGGGTTTTGCAGCAGGCAGCGGATGATCTCGACCCGTTGCCGTTCGCCCGCTGACAGCGTGCCGACCACCCGGTCCGGGTCGAGCGGCAGGCCGTAGTTTTCCGACACTTCGCGGATCTGCCGCGCCAGATCGCGCGGCTTGGGTGGGTTTTCCATCCCCAGCGCGATGTTTTCGGCCACGGTCAGCGCATCGAACAGCGAGAAATGCTGAAACACCATGGCGACCCCGGCGGCCCGTGCGGCGCGCGGCTCGGCGGGTGTATAACCCGCGCCGTTCAGGGTCATCGTTCCGGTGTCGGGTTTGACCAGCCCGTAGATCATCTTGACCAGGGTCGACTTGCCCGCGCCATTTTCGCCCAACAGCGCGTGCACCTCGCCCCGGCCTATGTCGAACGAGACATCGTCATTGGCAACAACGCCCGGATAGGCCTTGGTCAGACCGCTCAGGCTGAGCAGGATGTCGTCCATGGGACCTCCGTGGTGGCTTGGGACAGCAAGTCCGAGGCGACGCCAAGGGCGATGGCCTGCGGGTGCTTGCCCAGATGTTTCTGCCCGATAGGGCAGGTGATGCGGGTGATGGATGTGTCCGAGTGGCCCAGGGCCCGCAGGCGCTTGCGAAAGCGCGCCCATTTGGTGTCAGAGCCGATGACGCCCGCCGTCCGGAAGCCGCGCTGCAACAGCGCGTGGCACAGGGCCAGGTCCAGCTCATGGCTGTAGGTCAGCACCAGGTGTTCGGCGTCAAGTGGCGCATGTGCGGCGAGGCGCGGCAGGTCGTTCGCCCACAGCGGGGTGACGCCCTTGGGGACGGTATCCGGGAACCGGTCGGCCCCGGTGTCGAGCCAGGTGAGTGCCAGATCGGGCAGCGGGGAAAGCACGTCGACCAGCGCCCGCCCGACATGCCCGGCGCCCCAGATCCACAGCTGGCGTGTGGGCCGGGCGATGGGTTCGACGAACCAGCCGTCGATCAGCGCGGTGTCGGGGCGGGTGCCCCGGGCCCGGGCGGCATCGAGGATGCGGCGGACCGACAGGGGCATGGTTGCAGGCCCCCGGGCCACCACGAACCTCTGTTCCGCCAGGTCGAGATCCATCGCCTCCGTCCGGTCGGTCCAGAGGGTGACCGCACCGCCGCAGCACTGACCGAGTTCCGGGCCGAGGGCGTGGCGGGTGGCGCCCTGACGGCGGAAGGCATGGCGCGCGGCCTCGTACTCCAGCGCGCCGCCGCCGATGGTGCCTGATTGCCCGCCGTCCCAGACCAGCATCGAGGCGCCGACCTCGCGCGGGACGGATCCCGCGACCTCGGCGATGGTCACACGGGCCACCGACCCGTGTTGCGCCAGCGCGGCGCGGACTGCATCCAGGTCAAAGCCCATCGCGCAACCTTTGCACGGCGGCCAGAACCCGTTCGGGGGTCGCGGGGGCCTGCAGGTTCGGATAGTCCTCACCGCAGGCCGCGACCGCATCGCTCAGCGCCATCAGCGCCGAGATGCCCAGCATGAAGGGCGGCTCGCCCACCGCTTTGGAGCGATAGATGGTCTCTTCGCGGTTTTCGCCATCCCAGAGCGCGACGTTGAAGACATCGGGCCGGTCCGAACAGGCCGGGATCTTGTAGGTCGAGGGTGCATGGGTGCGCAGGCGGCCCTGATCGTCCCAGACCAGCTCTTCGGTCGTCAGCCAGCCGGCACCCTGGATGAAGGCGCCTTCGATCTGGCCGATGTCGAGCGCCGGGTTCAGCGAACTGCCGACGTCGTGGATGATATCGGTGCGCAGCATGCGGTATTCGCCGGTCAGGGTGTCGATCACCACTTCGGTCATCGCCGCGCCATAGGCGAAATAGAAAAACGGCCGCCCGCGCCCCTTGATCCGGTCCCACTCCAGTTTGGGCGTCTTGTAGAACCCGGTCGAAGACAGGCTGACCCGTGCCTCATAGGCGCTTTTGGCGGCTTCGGCGAAGGTATAGCTGTCTTCGCCGACCATGACGCCGCCATTGGCAAAGCGCACCTCGTCCGCATCGACATCATGCTTTTTCGCCAGATGGTCGGCCATCTGGTCGCGGATCGTGTCGCAGGCCGCCTTGACCGCCATGCCGTTCAGATCCGACCCGGACGACGCCGCGGTGGCCGAGGTGTTGGGCACCTTGGCGGTATCCGTCGCGGTGATCTTGACGGTCTCCATCGGCACGCCGAACGAGGTCGCAGCCACCTGCGCCACCTTCTGGAACAGGCCCTGGCCCATCTCGGTGCCGCCGTGGTTCATGTGGATCGAGCCGTCCTGATAGACATGTACCAGCGCGCCGGCCTGGTTCAGATGGGTCAGCGTGAAAGAGATCCCGAACTTCACCGGTGTCAGCGCCAGCCCCCGTTTCAGCACGGGGTTGGCGGCGTTCCAGGCCTCGACCGCGGCGCGGCGGTCTTCGTAGCCCGCGTCTTCGACCAGATCTTCGGTCAGTTCGTGAAGGATGAAATCCTCGACCGTCTGGCCATAGGGCGTTTCCTGCAGCGCGGCCTGGGCAGCGGCCAGCGCCTTGGCCTTCTTCTTTTTCTTCTTCTTGCCCGAGACACCCGACAGCGTGACATCATCGCTGTCATTGGCGACGTAGTAATTCGCCGTCCGCACATCCAGCGCGTCGCGCCCCAGCGCATGGGCGATGTGATCCATCACCCGCTCGATCCCCAGCATCCCCTGCGGGCCGCCGAAGCCGCGATAGGCGGTGGCGCTTTGGGTGTTGGTCTTGAGCCGGTGGCTCTCGATCCGGGCCGTGGGCAGGAAATAGGCGTTGTCGGCGTGCAGCATCGCGCGATCGGCGACCGGCAGGCTCAGATCCTGCGCCCAGCCGCAGCGGGCGTATTGGCGAAAGTCGATGCCCTGGATGCGGCCCTCGTCGTCAAAGCCGACGGTGTAATCGATGCGGAAATCATGGCGCTTGCCGGTGATCGTCATGTCATCGTCGCGGTCATAGCGCATCTTGCAGGGGCAGCCCGTTGCCCGCGCGGCTACTGCGCAGATCACCGCCAGCGCGTTGCCCTGGCTTTCCTTGCCGCCAAAGCCGCCACCCATTCGGCGGGTCTCGACCCGGACGGCGTGCATGGGCACACCAAGGGCCTCGGCCACCTTGTGCTGAATCTCGGTCGGGTGCTGGGTCGAGGAATGCACCAGCATGTCGCCGTCTTCGCCCGGCACGGCCAGCGCGGCCTGGCCTTCGAGGTAGAAGTGTTCCTGCCCGCCCATTTCCAGCGAGCCCTCAAGCCGGTTCGGAGCCTCGGCGATGGCGGTTGCGGCGTCGCCGTTGGCCCAGATGCGCGGGCCGTCTTCGAAATGCGACTTCGCGGCCAGCGCCGCGTCGATGGTCAAAAGGGCGGGGCGTTCGTCATAGCTGATCTGGCCAAGCCGCGCGGCGCGGCGGGCCTGCAGGTGGGTTTTGGCGACAATCGCAAAGATCGGCTGGCCGACGTAGTGCACGGTTCCGGTGGCCAACAGCGGCTCGTCGTGGATCGACGGAGAGACGTCGTTGGCAAAGGGCAGATCCCCAGCCGTCAGCACGGCAACGACACCGGGCGCGGCGCGGACCGCGTCGAGGTCCATCGCCGTGATCTCGCCATGTGCCACCGAGGACAGGCCAAAGGCCAGGTGCAGGCAGGTCGCGGGCGTCGGGATGTCATCCACGTAGCGCGCCGCACCCGTCACATGCAGATGGGCAGCGTCATGGGGCAGGGGGCGCGAGACGCTCATGGCTGCACCTCCAGCACATTGGTCTGGGCGCCGATGTCATCCAGGAAATAGCGGATCAGCAGGTTGCGCGCGGCATTCAGCCGGTAGTCGGCGCTGGCGCGCATATCGGACATCGGGGTAAAGTCCTGCTCCCATGCGTCCCACGCCAGTGCTATCGTATCGGCCGTCCAGGGCTGGCCGGTCAGGATCTCTTCGACCCGGGCGGCGCGTTTCGGGATGCCCGCCATGCCGCCAAAGGCGATGCGCGCCTCGGTCACGGTGTCGTCCTCGACCGTGATGTTGAAACAGCCGCAGACGGCGGAGATGTCCTGGTCAAAGCGTTTCGACAGCTTGTAGCAACCCAGCCGGTCCTGGCCGAGGGGAATGCTGACGGCCTCGACAAATTCGCCGGGGAAGCGGTCCTGCTTGCCGTAGTCGACAAAGAACTCTTCGATCGGCAGGTCGCGCTGGCTGTCGCCGTGGCGCAGGTGCAGCGTCGCCCCAAGGGCGATCAGGGCCGGGGGGTTGTCGCCGATGGGCGATCCGTTGGCGATGTTGCCGCCGATGGTGGCGGCGTTGCGCACCTGGGTGGAGCCATAGCGGCGGATCAGCTCGGCATAAGACGGGTAGTGTTCCGCCATCAGGGCGTGAACGCGGTCCATCGTGACCCCGGCACCGATGTTCAGGGCGTCATCCGTGACGTCGATCCAGGCCATGTCGCCCACGCGGTTCAGAAAGATCACCGTGCCGAGCTCGCGCATCTGCTTGGTGACCCAGAGGCCGACATCCGTTGCGCCCGCGACCAACGTGGCATCAGGGTGGTCGGCGTAGGTCCAGGCGAGCTGATCGAGGCTTTCCGGGGCAAACCACAGAGGGGGGCTGTCTGCCCCCCGACCGGCTGAGCCGGTCCCCCCCGAGGATATTTTGGGCAAAGAGAATGTGGGCGGTCCCACCCAGTCAGGAACCGGTTCGAGCGAGGCGGCCTCGGCCGCGCGCACGATGGGGGCATATCCGGTGCAGCGACACAGGTTGCCGGCCAGCGCGTCGTCAAAGTTGGTGTCGCCATTGGTGTGGGCGGTGGCCATCGACATGACAAAGCCCGGCGTGCAGAAGCCGCATTGCGAGCCGTCAAGTTCGACCATCGCCTTTTGCACCGGGTGCAGGGTGCCGTCGGGGGCGGCCAGCCCCTCGACCGTGGTGACCGATTTGCCCTGCAGCTGCGGCAGGAACAGGATGCAGGCGTTCAGGGACCGCGCGCCGTCGGCATCGCGCACCATGACGGTACAGGCGCCGCAGTCGCCTTCGTTGCAGCCTTCTTTTGTGCCTTTCAGGCCGCGTGTTTCGCGCAGCCAATCCAGCAGTGTCGTCGTCGGGGAAATGTCCGACAGCTGCACACTCTCTCCGTTCAGAAGAAAGGTGAGGTCCATCGCGAAAAGCCCGCCGCCTTACCAAAAAACCCCTGCCGTGACCGGCCGGGGTGCGCGCCCTCGATGCGGCGTAGAAAGCGCGCGAGATCCCTGTTTCTGGCCTCAAGCTACGGGGGGGATTGCCGCAAACGCAAGCAGAATCTGCGGTTTCAGGGCGTGGCGCGCGGGCGTGACGCCCAAAAATGCAGCACCGGGCGCGGTGGGATTGGCGGTCGGGATTACGCCACCGGCACCAGCAAGCTTGGCAGACGGTCCAGGGCCGAGGTCCAGCCGACCTTGAAATCCCCCAGCGCCTCTTCGCCGACAAAACTGACCGTGGTGACATCGACGGTCAGCACCGTCCCGCCGTCTTCGGCGGTGATCTGATACGTCACCAGGCTGGTGCCGATCCGCATCCCTTCGGCATCCACCGTTTCGCTGAAACAGGCGGCCTGTGGCGCATCCAGCCGGTACCATCGTGTCTCGACGGTATAGGCCGGGGCCTCGGCAGGGCCGCAACGGTGCAGGTCTTGCCCGCCTTCGCGAAGATCGGCCCGGTCCGCCGTCAGAACGTCGTCGTCCGACGGGCCGCTCCAAACCTCGCGCGCTTTGGGGTCGGTCAACAGGTGCCAGAGCTTGTCTGGCGTGCATCTGAAGCTGCGTGTCAGCTGGAACGAGGCTTGGGCAAGGGTCATGTCTGGTCCTTTTCGATCTGTTCAGCGAGGGCAGAAAGGCGGTCAAGCCTGCTCTCCCACAGGGTGCGTTGCTGCGACAGCCAGTCTTCGGCAATGCGCAGCCGCGCGGTTTCAATCTGTGCGATGCGGGTGCGCCCCTGTTTCGACGTGCGGATCAGACCGGCGGCTTCGAGCTTGGTCAGGTGCTTGAGGAACGAGGGCAGCGCCATGTCAAATGGCGCGTGCAGGTCGGATACCGCCGCTGGTCCCCGCGTCAGCCGGGCAATGACGGCGCGTCGGGTGGGGTCCGCCATGGCGCCAAAAAGAGAATCGAGATTGTTATCCATATGGCTAAGTATTCAAGCGGCCACGTTGGCGTCAATAAAAACTTTGCCATTTGGCTAAGTTTCAATCCCCGACGTCACCGCTGTCCGTCAGGAATGCCGTCGCCTCGGCGATTGCGGCGCGCATCGACAGGATCGAGTTGTGCTCGCCCTGCTCAAACACCACGCGGCGCGCGCCGGGCCAGGTTCGGGCCAGGGCCTCGGTATCGGCAACCGGTGCGGCCCAGTCCTGTTGGGTATGCAACATCAGCAACGACTCGGTCCGGGTCGCGGCGATGTCGTGCCAGGCCTTGTCCAGCGGATAGGGATCCCCAAGAGCGCTGACGTTGGCGACAAACCTGTCGAGGCAGGCACCGTCGATGCCGTATTGCCGGCCACCAAGGCGCACCAGTTGCGGCAGGTCCACGGGTGTCGAAAACAGCACGATCCGGGGGCAGGTCATCCCTTCGGCCAGGGCAAAGATCGTTGCGTTGCTGCTGACGCAATGCCCGATGTGCCCGTCATAAGCGGGCTGCGTTTCCGAAATCCGACGCAACGAGGTGACGAAATCGGCAAGGCTGCATAGCGAGGCGTCAGCTTGAAGGTGGCCCGGCGGTACGACGATATCGACCTGGGTGCCAGCGCGGGTCAGAGCGCGTGTGAGCCGCAGGAACTGGCGATAGTGCCCGTCGTGGCCCGGAACGATCAGGACCCGACGCAATGGTCCCGTCGCCCGGGAGTCGGGCGGGTGCCGCAGCAAGGCAAGGTTCGGATCGATCTGGATCACGTCAAAACGGTCGTTGCGCTGTTCGAGGTCGTCCAGAAAGGCCGAAGACGCCCGAAGGTAGCGTCGCGCCAGGATGCGCGCTGTTGTCTCGGGCAGGATGTGTGCCGCCGCGCGGATCAGGGTCTGGCGGAGACCGGTACCCGGTTGCGCCAGCGCAGACGAATCCTGACCGGATGAAATGTCAGGTCCGGGCGGGGAGGCTGGGCGGGTTACCGAAACGGCCATGATGTAACCAGAAGACTACTCGAATTTGACAAGGCTTTGACCACAGAAATCCGGCAACAGTTTGACGCTCTGGTTGAAACTGTCCAATCATTCAAATTGGGGTTTCCGCTGCCTGTTCCTCGAAATAGGGTGGCGACATGGCTGATCCTCGTTTTATTCACCTGCGCCTCCACACTGAATATTCCCTGCTTGAAGGGGCCATGCGGCTGAAAAAGCTGCCGGGTCAAATCGCGGGCATGGACATGCCCGCCGTGGCGGTGACGGACACCAACAACCTGTTCGCGGCGCTTGAGTTTTCCGTGGGCGCGGCGGGGGCAGGCGTGCAGCCAATCATCGGCTGCCAGTTGGACCTGCGGTTTGTCGAGCCCGCGCCGGGCGAACGCCCGCGGGATCCGGCGGGGGTTGTTCTGCTGGCGCAGACCGAGGCGGGGTACGAGCATCTGATGAAGCTCAACAGCTGTCTTTACCTGCGCACCGATGGGCAGTTGCCGCATATCACTCTGGACGAACTGGCCGCGCATTCCGAAGACGTGATCTGTCTGACGGGCGGCCCCGAAGGCCCCGTGGGCCAGCTCTTGCAGCAGGGACAGCGCCCGGCGGCGCAGGCGCTGATGACGCGGCTGCACACAATCTTTGGCGACCGGCTCTATGTCGAGCTGCAGCGCCATCCCGGCGAAGGCGGCGCGCCCGAGGCCGAGCAGCTGACCGAGCGGGGTTTTGTCGAGATGGCCTATGCCATGGACATCCCGCTGGTGGCCACCAACGATGTCTATTTCCCGCAGTCCAAGATGTACGAAGCCCATGACGCGATGATCTGCATCGCCGAGGGCGCTTATGTCGACCAGCAGGACCCGCGGCGCAAGCTGACGAACCAGCACTATCTGAAAACGCCCGAAGAAATGGCGACGCTGTTTGCCGACCTGCCCGAGGCGCTGGAAAACACTGTCGAGATCGCGCGGCGCTGTGCCTTCATGGCCTATCGCCGTGATCCGATCCTGCCGAAGTTTGCCGATGACGAGGTGGCCGAACTGCGCCGCATCGCGAACGAGGGACTGCAGAAACGTCTGGCCGTGATCCCCCACGCGGTGACGGTCGAAGAGTATCAGGAACGCCTCGAATTCGAACTGGGCATCATCGAGGGCATGGGCTTTCCCGGCTACTTCCTGATCGTTGCCGACTTCATCCAGTGGGCCAAGGACCATGACATTCCGGTGGGTCCGGGCCGTGGCTCGGGTGCGGGCAGCCTTGTGGCCTATGCCCTGACGATCACCGACCTTGATCCGCTGCGCTATTCCCTGCTGTTCGAACGCTTCCTGAACCCTGAACGGGTCAGCATGCCCGACTTCGACATCGACTTCTGCATGGATCGCCGCGAAGAGGTGATCCAATACGTGCAGCAGAAATACGGCAATGACCGGGTTGCTCAGATCATCACCTTTGGCGCGCTTCTGTCCAAGGCGGCGGTGCGCGACATGGGGCGGGTGCTGCAGATGCCCTATGGGCAGGTGGACCGCCTGTCCAAGATGATCCCGGTTGAAGGTGTGAAACCCGTCAGCATCGAAAAGGCGCTGAAGGACGAACCGCGTCTGGCCGAAGAGGCCAAGAACGAAGAGGTCGTGGACCGGCTGCTGAAATACGGCATGCAGGTCGAGGGGCTGTTGCGGTCCGCCGGGACGCACGCGGCGGGGGTCGTGATCGCCGACCGTCCGACGGACGAGCTGGTGCCGCTTTACCGCGATCCGCGTTCGGAAATGCCCGCCACCCAATTCAACATGAAATGGGTCGAACAGGCTGGGCTGGTGAAGTTCGACTTCCTGGGTCTGAAGACGCTGACGGTCATTCAGAACGCAATGGACCTGATCTTCAAGTCCGGGCGCCCCTTGCACGTCGCCGCTGATGGCACCGAGCTTTACGAACCCGCCGAGGGGGCCGAGAACCAGATCAACGCCATCCCGTTGGATGACGAGGCAAGCTACAAGCTTTATTCTGCGGCCAAGACGGTGGCGGTGTTCCAGGTGGAAAGCTCGGGCATGATGGATGCCCTGAAGCGGATGAAACCCACCTGTATCGAGGACATCGTCGCGCTTGTGGCGCTGTACCGCCCCGGGCCGATGGAGAACATCCCGACCTATTGTGAGGTCAAGAACGGGCTCAAGGAAATCACCTCGGTCCACCCACTGATCGACCATATCCTGGAAGAGACGCAGGGCATCATCGTTTACCAGGAACAGGTGATGCAGATCGCGCAGGTCATGGCGGGCTACAGCCTTGGCGGCGCGGACCTGTTGCGCCGCGCGATGGGTAAGAAGATCAAAGAGGCGATGGACGCCGAACGCCCGAAGTTCGAAAAGGGCGCAGCGGAAAACGGCGTCGACAAGAAGAAGGCGACCGAGGTTTTCGATCTTCTGGAGAAATTCGCCAACTACGGCTTCAACAAATCCCACGCGGCGGCCTATGCGGTGGTCAGCTATCAGACCGCCTGGCTGAAGGCGAACCACCCGGTCGAATTCATGGCGGGCGTCATGAACTGCGATATCCACCTGACCGACAAGCTGGCTGTCTACTTCGAAGAGGTGAAGAAGGGGCTGAAACTGCCCTGGGTGCCGCCCTGCGTAAACCGGTCACAGGCGACGTTCGACGTAGAGAACGGAGAGCTGGTCTATGCGCTGGGCGCGTTGAAAAACGTCGGCGTTGAGGCGATGCGGTTGGTCGTTGAAGGACGTGGCGAGAAACCCTTTGTGAACCTCTTCGACTTTGCGCGGCGCGTCGATCTGAAACGCGTCGGCAAGCGCCCGCTTGAAATGATGGCCCGCGCCGGGGCCTTTGATCAGCTGGACCCGAACCGGCGGCGGGTGTTCGACTCGCTCGATGGGCTGGTGGGCTATTCTGCGGCGGTGCATGACCAGAAGAACTCGAACCAGGTCTCGCTTTTTGGCGAGGCGGGCGACGATCTGCCCGAACCGCGCCTTGCGCCGGTCAACGACTGGCTGCCCGCCGAGCGGCTGAGCGAGGAATTCAAGGCCGTCGGCTTCTACCTGTCCGGCCACCCGCTGGATGACTACATGACCGCGCTGAAACGCAAGGGCGCGCTGACCCTGGACGAGGTCATGGCCAAGGCCGAACGTGGGCCCTTTCTGGCCAAGATGGCGGGGGTCGTCGCGGGCCGTCAGGAACGCAAATCCGCGCGCGGCAACCGCTTTGCCTTTTGCCAGCTCAGCGACCCGACCGGGGCTTTTGAGGTCACGCTGTTTTCCGAGGCGCTGGAAGCCTCGCGCGAGCATCTGGAAACCGGGGCCAAGGTCATGGTAACCGCCGAGGCGACGATGGAGGCTGACCAGCTCAAGCTGCTGGGCCGCTCGGTGGCACCCGTCGATCTGGCCGTGGCCGACGCGGGCGCGCCCGACCTGCGGGTCTTTGTCGAGGACGCCGGCGCCTTTGGCATGATCGCCAATGTGCTCGATGGCGCGATCGAGCGTCTGCCCAAGGCCCCAAGGGGGCAGGTCACGCTGTGCCTGATGGACCCCTCGCTGCCCGGCGAGGTCGACATGACCCTGCCCAATCCTTTCCCGCTGAATCACGACGTCAAAGGCGCGCTGAAAAGCCTGGCCGGGGTAATGGCCGTCGAAGAAGTCTGACCGCGAAAGAACGACAAAACCCGCAAAACCCCGCGATTTTGCGCGCAAACCGGCCGAAAACCGCGTCACAGTGGACCTGACGCGGCTTTACCTCTATGTAGCCCGCTGGGACAAAAGGGACCTGCGGGGGGAACGGCTTGCAAAAGGCGGGATGGATCTGTGCCATTTTGGTGGCTTTGGCAGGCTGCGCCGATCCCATGGCGGATGTGGACCGGCTGTCGGATCTGGATATTGCCGAGGACGCCACCGAACACGCCGCTGTCGCGGATCCCGAGGACGCAAGCGCCCTGGTCGCGGACGAGGCAGACCCAGAAAGTGCATTGGCCGTCGAGGACGCGCCAGAAGAGGCCGACCCCCAGCGCAGGGGGCTGTTACGTGGTCTTTTCGCGCGCAGGGCCGATCCCGAAGCTGATCCGGTAGAGGTCTTGCCCCAAGAGACCGAGGTCGCCGAGGATATCGAGGCAATCGACCCCGAGGCTGCGGACACCGCCGAGGTCGCGGCGCTTCAACCGCTCGACCTGCCCGAGGTTGCCGAGATCGAAGATCAAGAGCGTCCGCGCACGGGTCTTCTGGGCTTTTTGAGCCGCAAGGCCGAAGAGGCCAAGGACGAGGAAGAGCCGTCCTCGCTGGACATTGCCAAGAAAAACGACCCCGCCGAGCTGGTCAAGCTGGCCGCACTTGGGGAACCCGCCGCGCCCAAGGCAAAACCGCGCAATGGCGGTCTGTTCGGCTTTGGCCGCAAACCCAAGACCCCCAAGGGTGGCGCGCCCGACTATCAGCAGGTCGGTCCAAACGTGGTGCTGCCCTATGGCGAAATCGCCCAACTCTGTGGTGTCCCGATTGGGAAACTGGGCAAGAAGGTCGCGAAATACCCCGAAACCGGGCGCGGCTTCGTGATCTACGACAGCGACCCCGACAGCACCGATCCGCGCAATTTCTACGTCACGGGCTTTGACGACGGCTGCGCCCGCCAGTTCACGGCCGCCTTGGTGATGTTTGGCGCGGCCTCGATGCACGAGCTTTTGCGCTATGGCCTGCCCGCCGAGGTTCACCCCTATTCGGCGACCGACAAGGCCTATGAAAAGATCAAGCGCCGGATTTGTGGTGTCGGACGCAACAAGCCCTGCGGCGAAAAGATTGCCGAGGTCGAAAAGACCACGGTCTTTGTCAGCGTCTACGAACGTTTTGGCAGCAATCCGCGGTGGAAGACCATTTTGCTGCACGATGGCGCGCTGGTCGCGACCGACATCAAGGAAAGCGACGAAAGCTAGTAGTGCGGAGGGCGTTCGTCGCCGATGATCACGCCGCCGGTCATCTCGCTTTCGCGTTCCGCCTCGCGCCGCAACAGCATCTCGACCCGTGCGGTCAGCTTGGCGATCTCGGTGTCCTGACGGGCCACGGTGTCCGACAGGTCGTCGACCGTGCGGATCAGGTGGGCCAGGCGTTCTTCCAGCGATGGGGCAGTCTGAGTCATGGCGGTCTTCTGCGCCGAAAGCCGCGCGCTGGCAAGCTGTGATCGTGCGGGCGGGAAACACGCCTTGGTTGCTTGCCCCGCAGGGCCAGTCCTTATACATGGGGCCGCGAACCGATCCGGAACTGGACCTGACCCATGGCCAAGCCAAAGAAGACCCCCCGCCCCAAGGCACAGACGCCCAAGGGGTTCCGCGACTATTTCGGCGCAGACGTCAGCGAGCGCGCCGAGATGCTGCAGACGATTGCCGGGGTCTACCATCGATACGGGTTCGAGGCGCTGGAATCCTCGGCTGTGGAAACGGTCGAGGCGCTGGGCAAGTTCCTGCCCGACGTCGACCGCCCGAACGAAGGTGTCTTTGCCTGGCAGGACGAAGACGACAGCTGGATGGCGCTGCGCTATGACCTGACCGCGCCTTTGGCGCGCGTCTATGCACAACACCGCAACGATCTGCCGACGCCTTATCGCCGCTTTGCGATGGGCCCGGTCTGGCGTAACGAAAAGCCCGGCCCCGGGCGCTATCGTCAGTTCTATCAATGTGACGCCGACACGGTGGGCGCGGCCAATGTGGCGGCGGATGCCGAGATCTGCGCGATGCTCAGCGACACGCTGGAAGAGGTCGGCATCCCTCGTGGCGACTACCTGGTGCGCGTGAACAACCGCAAGGTTCTGAACGGCGTGCTCGAAGCAATGGGCGTGACCGACGAAGGCCAGGCGGCGGACGTGCTGCGCACCATCGACAAGTTCGACAAGGTTGGCGAAAGCGGCGTGCGCGAACTGCTGGGCAAGGGGCGTCTGGATGCCTCGGGCGCTTATATCGACGGGGTGGGCCTGAGCGAGGCTCAGGCCGATCCGGTGGTGGCCTTCCTGACGTCGAAAGGCGCGGATGCCGCAGCGACGCTGGCCAACCTGCGGAACGCCATCGGCGGCAGCAGCATCGGCGCGGATGGTGTGAACGAACTGGAAACCATCGCCAGCCTGCTGGACGCAGGTGGCTACGACGCCACGCGGATCGAGATCGATCCGTCCGTTGTGCGCGGCCTTGGCTATTACACCGGACCGGTGTTCGAGGCTGAACTGACCTTTGAGATCCTCGACGAGAAAGGCCGCAAACGCCAGTTCGGCTCGGTCTCGGGCGGCGGGCGCTATGACGATCTGGTCAAGCGCTTCACCGGGCAGTCGGTGCCCGCGACGGGTGTGTCCATCGGCGTCGACCGCCTGCTGGCGGCGCTGCGCGAAAAGGGCCGGATTGGCCGTACCGAGGTGGGGCCGGTTGTTGTCACCGTCATGGACCGTGATCGCATGGCCGACTATCAGGCCATGGTGGCCGAGCTGCGCAATGCGGGCATCCGGGCCGAGGTCTATCTGGGCAACCCCAAGAACTTTGGCAACCAGCTGAAATATGCAGACAAGCGCAACTCTCCGGTCGCCGTGATCGAAGGGGGCGACGAAAAGGCCAACGGCGTGGTGCAGATCAAGGACCTGATCCTGGGCGCCAAGATCGCGGAAAGCGCGACGCTCGAAGAGTGGAAGGAACGCCCCAGCCAATTCGAAGTGCCGCGCGACCAGCTGGTTGCCAAAGTGCGCGAGATTTTGGACGCCGATTGATGACCACGTCTCAAGTCAAATCCCGCGCCGCCGATCTGCGCGGCCGCTTCGAGACTGCGGGCGCGGTGCCCGTTGATTGCGGCATCCTGCAGCCCGCCGAGACGCTGCTTGATCTTTATGGCGAAGACATCCGCACCCGCGCCTATGTCACCCACGACCCGGCGCGCGGCGAACAGATGCTGCGCCCGGATTTCACCGTGCCGGTTGTGCAGATGCACATGGAAAGCGGCGCGGAACCGGCGCGTTACACCTACGCGGGCGAGGTGTTCCGGCGTCAGGAAGATCATCCCGAACGCCCCTCTGAATACCTGCAGGTCGGTTTTGAGGTCTTTGACCGCACCAACCCCGCAGAGGCGGATGCCGAGGTCTTTGCGCTGTTCAACGAGGTCCTTGGCCCCCTGGGCCTGCGGGCCGCGACGGGGGACATCGGCATCCTGACGGCGGCCGTGCAGGGTTTGCAGACCTCGGACGCGCGGCGCGCGGCGTTGATGCGCCACCTGTGGCGGCCGCGCCGGTTTCGCGGCCTGCTGGACCGCTTTGCCGGTCGCACTGCGGTCCCAGCTTCGCGCGCGGCGCTGCTGGCGGCGAAGGCCCCGCAAAAGATCGACGCACCTTCGATCGGGTTGCGCTCGGATGCCGAGGTGGCCAGCCGGATCGAGGCCTTGCGGCAGGACGCGGCGGAACCTCCGATCTCGGACGAACAGGTGGCGCTGCTGGATGCCGTCATGGGCGTCAAGGAAACCTGCCCCTTCGCGCTGGAACACCTGCGCGATCTGGCGGTGGACCTTCCGGTGATCGCGCACGCGGTCGAACGCTTTTCGGACCGCTGCGAAGCGCTGGACAAACGCGGCGTCGACGTTGCGGCGCTTGAGTTCGAGACGACCTATGGCCGGACCTTCATGGAATATTACGACGGGTTTGTCTTTGGCTTCTACGCGGGCACCCGGCCCGACCTGCCGCCCGTCGCCTCGGGCGGGCGCTATGACGCGCTGACGCGGGTGCTGGGCAAAGGCGCGGAAATTCCTGCCGTGGGCGGCGTGATCCGCCCGCATCTGGTGGTCGAGCTGGAGGGCGCGGCATGAGCCTGAAGCTGGGGGTGCCGTCCAAGGGGCGGCTGATGGAAAAGACCTTTGACTGGTTCGGCGAGCGGGGCGTGCGTCTGTCGCGGACCGGGTCGGACCGCGAATATGCGGGCGCCGTCGAAGGGGTCGAGGGCATCAGCCTTGTGCTGCTGTCTGCCGGAGAGATCCCGCGCGAGCTGGCCGCCGGGCGCATTCACCTGGGCGTGACGGGCACCGATCTGGTGCGCGAAAAGCTGGTGCAATGGGACCAGAAGGTGAAACCTCTGGCCGAGCTGGGCTTTGGCCATGCCGACCTGATTGTCGCGGTCCCGACCTGCTGGGTCGACGTGGACACGCTTGATGATCTGGACGGCGCGGCAGCGGCCTTTCGGGCGCAACACGGGTTCCGGATGCGCATCGCCACCAAGTACCACCGGCTGATCCGCGACTACCTGCGCCAGGGCGGAGTGGCCGACTATCAGCTGGTTGACAGCCAGGGTGCCACCGAAGGCACGGTCAAGAACCTGACCGCCGAGGCGATTGCAGACATCACCTCGACCGGCGAGACGCTGCGCGCCAACCACCTGAAAATCCTTCAGGAAGAGCCCGTTCTGAGATCACAGGCGACGCTGTTCAAAAGCCGCATTGCGGATCTGGAGCCTTCTGAACGTGCCGCGATGACGGCGCTGTGTCAGACCCTGGGCGTCTGATCTGACCAAACCGTCATGGCGAACTGTCGACGTTTGGCAGGGTCAGTGGCGGAAAGGAAAAGCAGAAAATCGCGCGCTTGTCGTCGAACTGCCAGCAGTTCGTGTCCGGCGCGTCGGTGGGATGCGCGTCTTTTTCCAGCCTGTGACCCGCTGCACCCAGGATCGTCACGCCCTCGGCGTCAGACATGGACGCGATTTCAAGCGTTTCTCCGGCAGTGTTGGTGAACCTTTCGCGCCGGTCCAGGCGCAAATCCTCGGTCCAGCTGATGTTGAACGCCAGAGTGCAGGCCTCGCGATGGCGAAGCGCGCGTTCGACCCAGGTGGTGCAGACACCCTTGCTGGTGAAATCCGAATAGGGGCCGACAGTGCCCGCGACGGGCATGAAGGCCAGTGCGTCATCGTGCGGCCGGGCAATGTCCTTTAGCGGAGTTTGCATTCCGAAAAAGAAGGCGGGAAGGATCCCCTCTGCCGGTCCGCCTTCAAAGATGATCCGCGCGCGTTCAGGCGGGATGTCGAGGGGACCATGTGCCGAAGCAGTGTCCGAGGCTGAAGGCTCTGCCGTTGGCAAGTGCAGGGCGCAGTCGTAATAGACCTTTTTCCCCGCCACCAGACCGACGGTTTTCAGGTGCCAGGTCTTGCCATCCTCGGACAGGCGCGCATCGCCGGCGAACAGCGACTGTCCCGCAAGGCCGATCATGGACGAGATGCGCTGGTTTGCCTGTCCTTCGCGCGCAAAGATCATGGCGCAGGCGTTTGCGGCGGCCAGCGGGGTAATCTGTTGCGGGTAGACACTGCCAACAACCGCTATTTGCCAGAACGCGGCTTCAAAGACCGTGTCGACGGTGCGCATTTCGGACGGTGGGGTGGTGACGATCACTTCGATCAGGGAATCCGGGATGTTCCACCGCTGTTTTCTCTGAACAAGTTCGCCAAGACTGAGGATGGCGACGTTATACGCGCCTTCGACCTGCGCTTTGGAATATTGCCCACCTTCGACAACCAGAGACGGGGCGTGGAACCCCAAAGACGCCGTGGCGTGCAACAAGCGGCCGGGCGTAAAGGGGGCTGCGCCCTTTTCCGAACTCTTGCCCGCCAAAAAGAGAATGGCACAGGCCGAGTGGCACAACGCATCGCGTGCCACAGCTGTGGTGATCCCGTTTGACGACAGTTCTTCGCCAATGCTCAGAGCCTCGGAAAAACTGCCGCCCGGGCTGTCCAGACACAGCCGTTTTCCGGCAAGAGCGCCGGTGGCGATTTCGTTCAGGT
The DNA here is from genome assembly GCA_030424865.1 of Alphaproteobacteria bacterium. Classification (GTDB taxonomy): domain Bacteria; phylum Pseudomonadota; class Alphaproteobacteria; order Rhodobacterales; family Rhodobacteraceae; genus JAKVCP01. The sequence goes on from JAUHVR010000013.1 coordinate 75,149, forward strand.
CAAAGACGTCGGGGTTTGCAAACTCGAAGGCGTCTATGAAGTCCCAGAACCGATCGTCCAGTTTGGTCGCGTCGCCTTTTTCGATCACCCCCGACAACGTCATATCGCAGCCCATGTAGGGATCGCCGCCCAATACGATGTCCGCCGCCTCGACGGTGGTCGCCCAGGAAAAACACAAAAGCAGTGCCAGCCGTCGCATTCCCGATCCCCTTCGCATGGGCAAAGGGAACCATATTCCCCGGCGTTGCGCAAAGGCCGCGACGGTGCGTGTCGTTTGGATCCGCGCAGTTGTGCCATGGTCCGAAGGTCAGAGTGCCAGCCGCCCGTTTACGAAGCCTCTTCAAAACAGAATGTGTTGCCAGACCCCCGGTTCAGCCAGCAGGTCCCCTCGGGCACCGGAGGATTGTCCCATTCGTACAGTGTCGAGGCCTCTGATCCGTTGACATATTCCCAGCTGCTGGCGTGTTTCAGCTCGACCACAACCACGGTCTTGGACCCGGAGGGCCAGGTGAAGGTGCGGTTCACGGTTTTGACGGCTTCGTCGTCTGTCGTGGTCAACAGGTCCAGCTCGCAGGGATCCTGATCGCGCCTGTCCTGACCGCGCCAGACAGAGCAGATCCCCCTGGCCTGGCGCGCCTCATCCGGTGCGGTCATCTGAAGGACCGAGCGGAACTCGAGCGCGTCATCACGTGGCCTTGCGATGTCGCGCAGGGCAAGCCGGTTGTCAAAGAACATCGCGGGCATGATCCCGGTTTCGATCCCGTCACGCCACGAGATCGTGGCGTATTGATAGGGCCAACTGTTTCCCGAGGCATTCGCCGCGTCAAAGGCATCGCGCGTCTCGATCGGCAGGCCGATGGTGCAACCGTGCCAGTTGCCTTCGTCCCCAAAGCCCGAGAGCAACAGCTTTTCCCGGTCGTCATATTCGCCCTTGGTCAGTTGCGGGCTGATGCCAAATCGATCCTTGGCCGTCGTGCCATAGGTGGTCTGATAGTCCGGATCCACGCCCTGAAGGTAGGCAAAATTCTTGGTGCAGGCATTGGCCGCCGCAAGTGGGGTGACCTTGTCGGGATAGACGGTGCCGACCACAGGAATGTTCAAACGACCGGCATCAAAGGTGGTCTCGACATAGGTCATCGCCTCGGGCGGTGTCGTCAGGATCGTGGTCAACAGGCTGTCGGACAGTTGCCACGCATGTTTGCGCTGGCTCAACGCGCCAAGTCCCGCGATGGCAATCTTGTAGGCGCGTTCGACCTGATCCTTGGAATAGGTGTTGTCAGGCACCGCCAGCGAGGGCGCGTGGAACCCCAGTCGGGACGTCGCATGCATCACGCGGTTGGCCCCCAAAAGCCCGTCGCCTGTGATCATTTCAGTACCGGACAGGAACAGAACAGCACAGGCCGATTCACAGCGGGCACCACGAGGCACTGCGGTTCCAAGAGCCTGATCGTGCAGGATGTCGCCCATACGGATCGCCTCGGACAGGCTGCCACCGGGGCTGTTCAGGCAAAGCCGCATCGCCTGGAACCCCAGCGAAAAGGAGTCGCTGCTCTGGATTCCTTGTTCGGCGGCGTAGGCAGCGTCAATCTCGCGCTGCAGGTCCGGCAGAAGACTGGCCAGACGGTCGGCGTCACCCTTGACGATCGGCCCGCTCAGCGTGGCGATGCAGCCCATATAGTCATCGCCGCCACGGGTCAGTTCGGCGGCCTGCGCCTGAGTGCAAAGAAGACCCAGGGCAAATACGGCTTGAACCAGGCGCATGTCATCCTCCCAAAACAGTCTCGAGAGAATGCTGACCACAAAAGCGTAAAGAAATCAAAGGCCCCGGAGTGATCTGGGGCCCTGAACCGAGGTCACTCGGCCGCTTGAAGCTTGTCCTGCGTCTGGGTGTCGAAGTCGCTGGCGTCATGACGTTCGTGCAGCTGCATCGCCAGGTCACCGGAGGCGCGGTTCACCATGCGGCCGCGCTGGACGGCAGGGCGGGCGTCGATCAGCTTGGCCCAGCGGATCACATGAGTGTAGCTTTCGACATCCAGGAACTCGGCGGCGCCATAAAGACGGCCCAGGACCAGCTGGCCGTACCAGCTCCAGATCGCCATGTCGGCGATGGTGTAGTCGTCGCCCACCATGAACGTATTGTCGGCCAGATGCCGGTCCAGCACGTCAAGCTGCCGCTTGGTTTCCATCGCGAAGCGGTCGATCGGGTACTGCCATTTCTCAGGCGCGTAGGAATAGAAATGGCCAAAGCCGCCGCCCAGGTAGGGCGCGCTGCCCATCTGCCAGAAGAGCCAGCTCAGCATCTCGGCGCGATGCTCCTGCGGGCCAAGGAACTTGCCGAATTTCTCGGCCAGGTGCAGCAGGATCGAGCCGGACTCGAAAACCCGCACAGGTGTCTCGCCCGAACGGTCCATCAGTGCCGGGATCTTCGAGTTCGGGTTGACCTCGACAAAGCCGCTGCCGAACTGGTCGCCGTCGCCGATCCGGATCAGCCAGGCGTCATATTCGGCGCCGGTCTCGCCTTCGGCCAGAAGCTCCTCCAGCATCACGGTGATCTTCACCCCGTTGGGAGTGGCCAGCGAGTAAAGCTGGAAGGGATGCTTGCCGACCGGCAGTTCCTTGTCATGTGTGGCCCCGGCGATGGGGCGGTTGGTGCTGGCGAACTGGCCGCCGTTTTCGCGGTCCCAAGTCCAGACTGCAGGGGGGGTATAGGTCTCGGTCATCTGCGTGTTCCCATGTTCCGTTACCGCCAACCTATGTGTTTGCGCAGGAAATGCGAGCGCTTGGTGGTAGATTTCCGATCCACCCTGTCCGGAACGCGGACCACGCTGCCTATCCGCAAGGATAGGGGGGCCTATTCCGACGCTTCGTTGCGGTTCCGAAGGCCGGTCGGGTATCTTGAACGCCTAAGGTCGGGCGTGTTCCCGCATCCATTGTACGGTAGTGAGTGCAATGACCCGATCGAGGAAACGGCGGTAACGAGTATGTCTGTAAGGACCTGGTCTTGGGGGAGCGGTGCTCCCCCATTTTTTTACAGAACGCCGATGTCCGCCAATGCGCCCGCCAGTTCTGGCGGCAAGGTGTCGTCCGCGGCGCGGTCCTGCGGAAGGTCGGCAGGGGCATCTTCGGGCGCGAGGTAGCGCCAGCCTTGAAACGGACGGCGTGGTGCGGCGGTGGTGCGCACGATCTCGGGGTCCAGCACGATGGCGCAGCGGCGGATGCCGTCCTGGCCCATGACCTCGTCCAGACGCAGGATGCGTTGGCGGCACTGGACCACGCCCTTGATCACCCAAAAGATCGAGCCACCGTTCAGCACCTCGGCTTCGCGCTTGGGCCACATGCGCGTGACATGGCGCGGCAGACCGTCCGGCATCTCGGCACGGCGCATCTCTTGCCAGGCCTGCAGGGTCTCGACGCCCTCGCTGCCGACGCTCAGCTTGATCAGATGTGTGACCTTATCCACAGACTCACCCCAGTATCCCGCAGGATATGGTAGAAGATTTGTCGGCACCTTCAAGGTCTTGTGGGGGTTCGCCCTGCGACACGCAGGCGGCATCGGCCCCCGCAAACGATGCGGAATCAGCTATACTGACCTCGGACCCCTCAGCCACCAAAGGACGATGCCATGCCAGAACAGATGATCCGGATGATCGCGCTTTGGGTCTTTGGGGCACTGGCTGCCCCCGTTCAGGCCGCGACGATCGAGACCATCCCCCAAAACGACATGGGCTGCGTCCTCAGGATTTCGGGCACGCTCGAGGCGGGGGACGCGGCGCAGCTAGAGACCGTGTTGTCCGGCATCGACTACAGGTTCAGCACCACGCCCGAGGGGGAACGCATCTGCCTGGACAGCGCCGGAGGTTCGTTGGTTGAAGGCGTCAAGATGGGCGACCTGATCTCGCGCTTTGATTTCGGCACGGTGGTCGAAGGCGGGGCGGTCTGCGAAAGCGCCTGTGCCATCATGTTCATGTCGGGCAGCTTTTCCCACCCCGAGGCCGAGGGGAACTCGGTCCCCGACCGGCTGCTGCACCCGAAAGGGCGGTTGGGGTTCCACGCGCCGTCCCTGGTGGCCGAAGATCGCAGCTATTCCCTGCAAGAGATCAACAAGGCCTATGCCGTGGCGCTGGCCAGCATGGGGCAGATCGTGCGCCTGCGGTCCGAAGGGCGCAGCACCATGGCCGAGTCGCTGTTCCTGACCATCCTGACCACCCCACCGGGAGGGATGACCTATGTCGAAACAGTCGGGCAGGCGGCACGCTGGCGCATCGACGTGGCGCCGGTGGCCTTGCCCAAGGCGGCTTCGGACAGGATCATTCTCGATGCCTGCGACAATGCCGATGCGGGTCTTCTGGACACAGAGCCCCGCCCCTGGACCCAAAGCGGACTGTCGCGCGCACCCAAGGTGACGCTGACACGCGCCTCGGCGCAAAGCGCGCGGGCGTTTACGCAGGATGGCTATCGGACCGAGGCGGTCTCGAGCTGTCACATCCAGTTTTCGGCCCCCGACAGCGCGGTGACCCGCATCGGGTTTCTGCAGATGGTTGGCGACTCCGGCAACCGCGACACCCGGCGCGAGGTCTTTCCCTATCTGTTCTACCCGGCCAGCACCCGGTTGCAGGACTTGCCGGTGGCGCAGCCCAGGTCGAACGCGGGGTATGCGGGGTTCACCGCGTCGTTTGACGGCGCAGCGGGGCAGGCCCAGGCGGCTGTCACCTTTGACTCGTGCTTTGTGCAGGAAGAACGGCTGATGATCGTGAACGTGCAGAACTTCGTCAACCTGCGCCAGCGTCCGGGGTTCAACGCGCAGGTCCTGCGCAAGGTGCCCAAGGGGGAACGCGTGACCGTGCTGGATGCGGGACGGGTGCATCAGGTCGGCTCGAACGCTGCCAAGACACGATGCCGGGACATCTGTCGGTCCGCGGCGCGACGGCCCGGAAACGCGGCGATGAAGGCGCGGGCCAATGCCTGCATTGGCGACCACGTCTATTGGTACCGAATCCGCGACGGGCAGGGGACCAGCGGCTTTGTCAGCCGCAAATTCCTTGGAGCGCGGAACTGACCGGCCCTGCGCAGGCGCGCGCAAAATTTGGTGGTTTTGCAGAAGCCGCAAGCTATCTCTTGTGACGTTCCCGCGTTAGGGGTACCTTGATCGCCCTTCCCATTTGCCGAGAATCGCTGCCATGACTCGTTTTGCCGCCCCTATTGCCGAACAGATCTGGGATATGAAGTACCGCCTGAAACAGGCGGATGGGACGCCGGTGGACCAGACCGTCGAAGACACCTGGCGCCGCATCGCCCGGTCGCTGGCGGCCGAAGAGGCGCAGCCGGAGGTCTGGGAAGACAAGTTCTTTGGCGCTTTGGAGGATTTCAAATATCTGCCCGCAGGCCGGATCACGGCGGGGGCGGGCACCGGGCGGTCAGTGACGCTGTTCAACTGCTTTGTCATGGGCACGATCCCCGACAGCATGGGCGGTATCTTTGAAATGCTGAAAGAGGCCGCGCTGACCATGCAGCAGGGCGGCGGGATCGGTTATGATTTCTCGACCATCCGGCCCAAGGGCGCGGATGTCAAAGGCGTGGCGGCCGATGCCTCGGGGCCCTTGTCGTTCATGGATGTCTGGGACGCCATGTGCCGGACGATCATGTCGGCCGGCTCGCGCCGGGGGGCGATGATGGCGACGATGCGCTGCGATCACCCGGATGTCGAGCAGTTCATCGCCGCAAAATCCGACAGCGCCCGGTTGCGGATGTTCAACCTGTCGGTGCTGGTGACGGATGACTTCATGGAGGCGGTCAAGGCGGATGGGTCCTGGGACCTGCAGTTCGACGGCAAGATCTATCACACCGTGCAGGCGCGGGATCTGTGGAACCGGATCATGCGCGCGACCTACGATTACGCCGAACCCGGCGTGATCTTCATCGACCGCATCAACCAGGCCAACAACCTGAGCTATGTCGAGACCATCGCGGCGACGAACCCCTGCGGTGAGCAGCCCTTGCCGCCTTATGGGGCCTGCCTTTTGGGCTCGATCAACCTGGCGCGGCTGGTGTGGTATCCGTTTGAAGACGGCAAGGCGCATGTCTGCGAAACGGCGCTGGATGACCTGGTTGCGACAGCGGTGCGGATGATGGACAACGTGGTCGACGCCAGCCGCTTTCCGCTTGAGGCTCAGGCGCAAGAGGCGCAGGCCAAGCGGCGGATCGGCTTGGGTGTGACCGGGTTGGCGGATGCCCTGCTGATGGTCGGGCTGCGCTACGGATCAGAGGAGGCGGCGCGTCAGACCGAGCACTGGTTGAAACGGATTGCCCGCGCCGCGTATCTGGCCTCGGTGCAATTGGCGAAGGAGAAAGGCGCCTTCCCGCTGTTTGATGCAGAGAAGTACCTGGCCTCTGGCACGATGCAGTTGATGGATGACGATGTACGGGAGGCAATTCGCGAACATGGCATCCGCAATGCGCTGCTGACCTCGATCGCGCCAACCGGGACAATCTCGCTGTATGCCGGGAACGTCAGCTCGGGGATCGAGCCGGTCTTTGCCTATGCCTACACCCGCAAGGTCCTGCAGAAAGACGGCACGCGGACCGAGGAAGAGGTGGTCGATTACGCCGTCCAGATGTGGCGTGAACTGAAAGGTGACGAACCCTTGCCCGATCACTTCGTGAACGCCCAGACCCTGGCGCCGCTCGATCACGTACGGATGCAGGCGGCGGCGCAGAAATGGGTCGACTCATCGATCTCGAAGACGATCAACTGCCCCGAGGATATCTCGTTCGAAGATTTCAAGGACGTTTACATGGAGGCCTGGGATACGGGGTGCAAAGGCTGCACGACCTATCGGCCAAATGATGTGACCGGCAGTGTTTTGAGTGTGGAACAGACATCGCCTAAGAAAGTGCCAACGTCAGAGATTCTGAAAGAACTCATTGCCAAAGAAGGGACCAATCCTGCAGCACTATCGAAAAAAGCGGGTTTGAACGCTCGTGCTGTTACAGACATTATCGAAGGGCGTTCAAAAAACCCAAGGTCTGACACTCTCGAAAAACTGGCGCTGGCACTAGAGGTCGAAGTTTCGGTTTTCTATGGGAGTACCGTGCTTCCCGATGTTACGGCGGACGAAGACGGCGCCGAACCGATGCGTCCCCATGGTGATGTGATCTACATGTCCGAGCCGCTGGACCGCCCGCAGGCGCTGGAGGGCAACACCTACAAGCTGAAGTGGCCGGACAGTGAACATGCGATCTATCTGACGATCAATGATATTGTCGTCGGCGGGCATCGGCGGCCGTTTGAGGTCTTCATCAACTCCAAGAACATGGAGCATTACGCCTGGACGCTGGCGCTGACCCGGATGATCTCGGCTGTGTTCCGGCGCGGCGGGGACGTGAGCTTTGTGGTCGAAGAGCTGAAGGCCGTCTTTGATCCGCGCGGCGGGGCTTGGGTGCAGGGCAAGTACATCCCGTCGATCCTTGCGGCCATCGGAGGCGTGATCGAGCAGCATATGGTGGCGATCGGTTTCCTGGAAGGTGAGGGGATGGGGCTGAAGTCTGATCCCAAGGCGGCGGTGGTGAACCTGGATGCGCCGCGCGGCAAGGCCTGCCCGTCTTGCGGTCAGTTCGAGATGCGGATGGTCGAGGGCTGCATGACCTGCGCGAGTTGTGGTCACTCGAAGTGCGGGTGACGCCAGGGGCGGAATTCGTCACGAATTCCGGTCCGTTTTCCGTCACGGAAAACGGCTCCCGGCGGTGACGTCAGAAATCCGTTTTCAGATGGGGCGCGATCTGATAGGATTCACCCAATAAAAACAACGAGCAGGCACAGGAACAATGGGCGCTGGCGTCAAGGGCACCTTTGTCATTTCCTGGTCTCAGACAGAACTCGATGGCTTTGAAGCACCGCCTCTTGTGGCTCTGACGGTCGGCGCCACATGGCGCTGGACCGGCACACCCCTCAGGGTCGATGGTCCCATTGATGTTCTGGCCTTGGACCAACCCCTTGGACAGGCCGAGCTGCGGCAGCGCGCGGCGCGTGCCGTGCGTCGGTTGGTGGGTGCGGCTGTCAGTGGCGCCCCCCTGACCCAGCCTGCGCTGGACGAAGATGCGCCCCTTCGCGACCGCAGCTTCACCGTCACCAACGGGTTCCGCAGCTTCACGGTCACGCTGATCGACGTCCCCGACCATCCCCGCCCCCTGTTGATGTTCACCGACGCGCTGCCGCCCAAGGACACCGACCTCTGGGTCGTCCAGCGCAACCTCTCGCAACGCCCATTCCGCGACCGGACTCTTGGTGTCATCTGCTTCACGCCCGGCACCCGCATCGCCACGGCCAAGGGCCTGGTTCCGGTGCAGGACCTGCGCGAGGGCGACATGATCCAGACCAAGGACAATGGCGTGCAGGAACTGCTCTGGACCGGGGCCAAGCGCCTGACTGGCGCGCGGCTTTATTCGATGCCCGATCTCAGGCCGATCCGCATCCGCGCCGGGGCCTTTGGTCTCGACCGACCTGATCAGGAGTTCCTGGTGTCACCCGACCACCGCATGGTGATTTCGGGGCGCGTGGCGCAGGCCCTGTTCAACACCTCCGAGGTGCTGGTGGCCGCCCGCGATCTGGTCAACTGGACCACCGTCAGCCGTGATATCACCACACCTGACGTGACCTATGTGCATCTTCTGCTGCCCCAGCACGAGATCATCTTTGCCAATGGCGTCGAGACCGAAAGCTTTCACCCCGGCAGCACCGATCTTGGGCTGATGAACCAGATCGACCGCGCCCGGTTGCATGGCGTGATGCCCGAGATCGACGACGATCCGATGACCTATGGCGGGTTCGCGCGCCGTCAGCTCAGCCGGTCCGAAGCCGCTTTGCTGACGCACCAGGCGGCCTAGCTCAGTCCCTTAGCTCGTCCGGGCGCACACCCCAGAGTGCGTCCTTGCGCGCCCAGCCGCGGTAGCCCGAGATTTTCAGCTCGCACCAATCCGCCGTGCAGTCGCCCAGCCGGGCGATCACACCTGATTGCAGACGCGCCCGAACCGGCGTGCGAGGGTCAGGGCGAACGTGCATTTCCAGCAATTCGGCCTGTACAATCACCGTCCGCGCGCCCGACAGCAGCGAATAATGCACCCAGCCGCCCGCGCCATCCAGATCGCGCACACGGCGCCAGTGGCCATATTCGGCGGTGATCTCCAGCGGCACGTCCTGCCGCTTGTAAATCCAGTCGATCCGATGGGTCAGCGAGGGTCCGCGGCGCACATTGCCTTCGGAAGCTTTCAGCGAGACAAACCGCGGCAACGGCAGGTTCGTCACCGGCCCCTTGTCCGAGGCCCGTGCCGCCTGCGAAACAAACACCAAAGCCGCGACCAATGCGGCCCGCATCGCTGTTGCAAACATGCGCGTCATTCCTGCCCGAGTTTTTAACGGCCGGGTTCTTGTGCCCGTGCCTGTCTTGGGACACTGTGCCGACAAGCGGCGTCGGTGGAAAGCGAGGGTTTTGAATTATGCCATTAAATCGTCTGAGTGTTGTCGTTACGCGACGCTTGCCCGAGGTCGTCGAAACCCGGCTGACCGAGCTCTTTGACGTCCGCCTGCGAGACGACGACGCGCCCATGACGCGGGCTCAGCTGATCGAGGCGATGCAGGACGCGGATGTGCTGGTTCCGACCGTCACCGACACCATCGATGCGGGCATGATCGGACAGGCCGGCGAGCGGTTGAAGCTGATTGCCAGCTTCGGCGCGGGCTTTGATCACATCGATGTCTCGACCGCGATGCAGCGCAATATCCTGGTCTCGAACACGCCCGACGTGGTGACCGAAGACACCGCCGACATGGTCATGGCCCTGATGCTGGGCGTCACCCGCCGCATCCCCGAAGGCCTGTCGATGATGCAGGCCGGCGCCTGGCAGGGCTGGGCCCCGACGGCATTGCTGGGCGGTCGTCTGGGCGGTCGTCGTCTGGGCATCCTCGGCATGGGCCGCATCGGCCAGGCCGTGGCCCGTCGCGCCTCGGCTTTTGGCATGCAGATCCACTATCACAACCGCAAGCGCCTGCGCCCGGATGTCGAAGAGGCATTGCAGGCGACCTATTGGGAAAGCCTTGACCAGATGGTGGCGCGGATGGACGTGATCTCGGTCAACTGCCCGCACACGCCCTCGACCTTCCACCTGATGAACGCGCGGCGGCTGAAGCTGATGAAACCCTCGGCGGTGATCGTGAACACCTCGCGCGGCGAGGTGATCGACGAGGCGGCCCTGACGCGCATGCTGAAGGCCAAAGAGCTGGCGGGCGCGGGGCTGGACGTCTACGAACACGGCACGGATGTAAACCCCGACCTGCGCGACCAGCCCAACGTGGTGCTGCTGCCGCACATGGGATCGGCGACCGAGGAAGGCCGGGTCGAGATGGGCGAAAAGGTCATCATCAACATCAAGACCTTCGCCGACGGCCACAGACCGCCGGACCGGGTGCTGCCGTCGATGTTGTAGGCTGCTCGTTTTCAGCACCATCCATCTCTGTCTGCGAAAGCCGAACAAATGTCGCCAGCGTGCTGACCTGGCTTGTTTGGGACCGTTCTGAAATCGCGATTCATTCGATTTCCATGACGAAACTGACATGTCCGTCTGGAAGGTCTCCCCACAGTGGCGATGCGAAAGCGTTGCTTTGCCCGGCTACCGGCTTGGCAAAGTAGTGATGAAACTTGGCCACATGTTCAGTGTTGGCGTAGTTGTTTGGTTCGTTCGGGTCCCAAGGCAGGTAGTCGACAGGTTCACCGGTCACCCAAGCCCAACCCCCTTCGGGTTCAAGCGAATTGGGAAGCTGACGCAATCCAAACATTGGGCCAAAAGTTCCTTGATCGTCAGTCGCGAACTCCCACAGCCGTTTGTCTCCTTTGACGAGGTCGAATACAAAGTCGTTCTCTTCTTCACTTGTCATGGTCGCCAAATGCCCGCCGGCTCTTTCGGCCAGAGATTGGGATTGCTCGAAATTCAATCCCCAACTCAGAACAGCGATATAAATCCTACCGTCATAGATGCCGTAGGCAATCTCAAAGTCTTTAAGTTCTCTAGCCGCACGGATCAATCGACGGTCTGCCTCGACGACGGCGAGCATATCTGGGTCGAATTTGCGCACGTTGGACGAAGCGACAAGAACCTGATCACCTGTTTCGGCTTCATCAAGCTCAACATCCAGCGCCAAGGCAGTTGCGCTCGTTATCACGCCGGTCACTGTCAGGTTCATCGAGGCTTGGAAATCCGCAATGGCTTGTCGGGTCTTGACGCCGACAACGCCATCGGGCGCGCCGGGATCGTATCCGCGGTCCAACAGCGCTTGTTGAATAGCCTGATAGTTTTCTTTGGACAGCCCCAACTTGTTTTCCGTTCCGCGCGCCACAGAAGCCGAAACCTCAAGAGTATTGTCCGCCTCCACCAACGTACCCGATACGCTGGAGAGTTCAGCAGTCTCCAGACGTTCGAGTTCAGAAAGCGCGAACTCCCGAAGTCGCCCAGCGGGGAACTTGTCCAAATAGATGTTCCACGCCCGACGTGTTCCAATCGCCGAGGCCGCTTCAAAAAAGGCTTCTTCCTGATTGTATGCGAGCACGGCCCCCGGTCCACTGTCCCCGAGGTTCAAGTAGATCTCTGTAACCAGGTCATTGGTCACCATGGGTGTCTGCTTGTCCCCGGTGCCGCCTTTGACATCCCGGATCACCCGTTTCATCAGGGACAGAACCTCGGCGTTTTCGGTGTCCAGATGGCGGGCCAGGGATTCCGCGAAGATCGAGTTCGCGCCCTCGCCGTCAAATGCCACCTGCCCCGGTGAGGCCGAGAACACCACCATCGCGCCGTCGGACATGCTGGTCACCGGCGCCAACCCGCGCGTCATCATCGCGCGCGTTTCCGAGAAGTTCTGTGTGTAGAACGCATTCGCCAACGGGTTGTCGCGGCAGGCGTCGATGAAAACAAGGCTGGCCTTGGAATTCCGCTGCATCAGCGTCAAGACCTGTTCCAGCGAAATCGTCTCGCCCAGTATGTCGAACTCGCTGGCCAGCGCGGCGTCGACAGGGATCAGGTAGTTCTTGCCGTCGAACTGCATGCCGTGGCCTGCAAAGTAGAACAGCATGACGTCGGCGCCTTTGTGGGTCTTCACAAAGGACGACAGGTTCCGGCCCAGGTCAGCCCGCGATTGGTCGAGGTGCAAGGTGACGTCAAAGTCCAGCCCCGCCAGAGTGTCCGCGATCAGCCGTGCATCGGCGACGGGGTTCTTCAAGGGGTTGGAGTGCAGGTAGGCACTGTTCCCGACAACAAAGGCGACGCGGCTTTCGGCCAGGGCCAGGCCGGGAAGCAATAGCAGGAAAAGCAGTACGGCGCGGAACATGGGGTCAGGTCCTTTTGGCTATTCGATCTCGATCACCAAGGATTTCGGCGAATGCGGCAGGTCCCCCCATTGCGGGGCGGTGCCGTGTTTGCGGTTGGAATTCCGTGGCCAGAGGTCCCAGATGAAGCTGGCGAAATCTTCGTCGTTGTTGTTGTTTCCAGGCTCTCCGGGCGACCAGTTCTGGTAGGTCACAGGCTCGCCCGTCACCCAGGCCCAGCCGCCGGCCGGCTCCAGCGAACCCGGGCGCTGGATCAGCCCGATGCTTGGGCCAAAGGTCGTTGAGTGCCCCCGAGTGTGCTTGTGCCAGAACCGCTGATCGTTCTTGACCAGATCGAAAATAAACTGGTTTTCCCGGGCGTCCGAAATCGTTGCGAGATACCCGCCGGCACGCTCGGCATAGCGGGTGGCTTCTTCGGGGCTCATCAAGCGCCAGGTCTGCACGGCGATGTACAGGTGATCCTGATGGTAGCCGTAGACAAACTCTTTGCCGACCAGCGCCTTGGCGGCCTCGATCAACCGTTTGTCGGTCTCGATAATGGCCAGCTGCTCGGGATCGTACAGGCGTGCATTGCGCGAAGCGACAAGCGCGATACTGCTTTCTTCGGCGTCTTCAAGGCTGACACCCAGGGCCGTGGCCGTCGCCTTGGTGATCACGCCCGTGATCGGCAAGTTCACAAAGGCCTGGAAATCCGCAATGGCCTGGCGCGTTCTTCGCCCGACGACCCCATCGGCCGAGCCGGGATCGTACCCACGGTCCAGCAGGGCCTGCTGGATCGCCCGGTTGTCTTCGCGCGACAGCCCAAGCTTGCTTTCGACATCAAGGGCCACTTCGCGTGTGACCTCGACGCTGTTGTCGTCCTGGATTTCCGTTCCCGAGGCCTCTGCCATCTCGATGGCGCCCAGACGCGCGACCTCGGCCAGAGCGATCTCGCGGAAGTTTCCGTTCGGGTACTTGTCCAGGTAGATGTCCCAGGTGCGCCGCGTTCCGATCGAGACCGCCGCCTCGAAAATCACCTCTTCCTGCTTGAAAGCCAGCGCGGCCCCTGCGCCGCCCGTCCCGAGGTTCAGGTAAATCTCTGTCACCAGATCGTTGGTCACCATCGGCGTCTGCTTGTCCCCGGTGCCGCCTTTGACATCCCGGATCACCCGTTTCATCAGGGACAGGACCTCGGCGTTTTCGGTGCCCAGATGGCGGGCCAGAGATTCCGCGAAGATCGAGTTCGCGCCCTCGCCATCAAATGCCACTTGTCCCGGGGACGCGGAAAAGACGACCATGGCCCCATCCGACGAATTTTGCACCGGCGCCAGCCCGCGTGTCATCATCGCCCGCGTTTCCGAGAAGTTCTGCGTGTAGAACGCATTCGCAAGCGGGTTGTCGCGGCAGGCGTCGATGAACACAAGGCTGGCCTTGGCGCTGCGCTGCATCAGCCCCATGACCCGGTCGAGCGAGATCGTCTCGCCCTCGATGTCGAACTCGCTGGCCAGCGCGGCGTCGACCGGGATCAGGTAGTTCTTGCCGTCGAACTGCATGCCGTGGCCTGCAAAGTAGAACAGCATGACGTCGGCGCCCTTGTGGGTCTTCACAAAGGCCGACAGGTTCCGGCCCAAATCGGCGCGGGATTGGTCGAACTGCAAATCCACCGTGAAGTCGAGCTGGGTCAGGGTCTCTGCGATCAGACTGGCGTCATTGCCGGGGTTCCGCAAAGCGGCCGCGTGGGCGTAGTCGGAATTGCCGACCACAAATGCAACACGGGTGTCCGCATGCGCCGCAGCGGACAGACAGACAACACACAGGATCAATAGCCGAAACATCGCGCCCCCCTTGAAGAAATGCATGAAGGGTAGAGGACGGACCACGGCGCTGTAAAGTTGGGTTTACCAGAGGTTTTGGCGGGGAATGCCCGTGTAAGGCCTTGATCAGAGTGGGACACTCTGGCCCGACAGGGGCAAAACAGGCCACGCGATGCGCGGCCTGTTGGGGATGGATCCGGGGGAACCTGTCGGATCAGTTCTTGATGTAAACCGTGTATTCGGTCTTGCCGCTCTTGCACTCTTTGCGCTTGGACCAGCTGCGCCAGTCGCCCACGTATTTCCCTTGCTGGTCCTTCTTGTGGTACTGGGCGCGGATCTGGCTGCGGGTGCCTTTGACGCCTTCGAGGTTGCGTTCAAAGGTGTAGGACTGGCCCGGGCTCAGAACGCGGTTCTTGAAAGGTTCCGAGGCCCAGCGTTCGGTGCCCGGATCGTAATAGTCGATGTCAAAGACCTCGACCTTTTCGTCCAGGTTGTTGACCAGCTTGATTTCGATGTCCTTGCAGATGTCGAAAAAGCCGGCCTGGGCGGTGCCGGCAAAGGCCAGCGTGCTGAGGGTCAGGGCGATCTTGGCGGTGGTCTTGAAGATATTGGTCATTTGAAAGTCTCCGGTTTGGGTTTGATGTAATCGTCGTTGCGATGACATCGTTATGCCGGGAGACGGGCGCCCATCGTATGGGGTCGATACCCCAATCTGTTTGCGCACCGGGACAGGCGGGACCGCCAATGAAAAAGGGGCGCTGGTGGCGCCCCTTCCTGGTCAAAGTGCCGCTGGCGGTCAGACGTCCTTGTAGCTGATCTCGCGCGTGTCAGCGCCGGGGCCGACCTTTTCGCGACGCACGATCAACCGGTTCAGCGCCTGGATGTAGGCCTTGGCCGAGGCCACCACGGTGTCGGTGTCCGCCGACTGCCCGGTGGCGATCACACCGTCCTCTTCCAGCCGGACCGAAACCGTGGCCTGCGCGTCCGTGCCTTCGGTCACCGCATTCACCTGGTAAAGCTGCAGCCGCGCCTTGTTGGGGTGAATGGCCCGCACCGCCTTGAAGGTGGCGTCAACCGGCCCGTCGCCTTCGCAGGTCGCCGTCTGTTCCTGCCCGTCGACATCCATCTCAAGCTCGGCCCGCGCCGGTCCGCCGGTACCGCAGACGACCTTGAGGTTCACCAGCTCCAGGTGCGTCTCTTCACCACCGGTGGTCGAGACCAGCGCAAGGATGTCGTCGTCAAAGACCTCTTTCTTGCGGTCGGCCAGATCCTTGAACCGCACAAAGATATCCTTCAACTGGTTGTCCCCAACCTCGACCCCCAGTTCCTTGAGCTTGGCGCGCAGCGCCGCGCGGCCCGAGTGCTTGCCCAGCGGCAGCGAGGTTCCGGCGATGCCCACATCCTCGGGCCGCATGATTTCAAACGTTTCGGCGTTTTTCAGCATGCCGTCCTGGTGGATCCCGCTTTCATGGGCAAAGGCATTCTTGCCGACGATCGCCTTGTTGAACTGCACTGGAAAGCCCGAGACGGTCGAGACACGGCGCGAGATATGCATGATCTTCTGCGTGTCGATGCCGGTGTAATAGGGCATGATATCGCCCCGCACCTTCATCGCCATCACGACCTCTTCCAGCGCGGTGTTGCCCGCGCGTTCGCCCAGACCGTTGATCGTGCATTCGATCTGCCGCGCGCCGCCGATGACCGCGGCCAGGCTGTTCGCGGTCGCCATGCCCAGGTCGTTGTGACAATGGGTGGCAAAGACCACTTCATCGGCACCCGGAACCGTGGCGATCAGGCGCTTGATCAGGTCGGCGCTTTCCTCGGGTGCGGTATAGCCCACGGTGTCGGGGATGTTGATCGTGCCGGCACCGGCCTTGATCGCAATCTCGACCACACGGCAGAGGTAATCCCACTCGGTCCGCGTCGCATCCATCGGCGACCACTGTACGTTGTCACACAGGTTGCGCGCGTGGCTGACAGTTTCGTGGATGCGATCCGCCATTTCGTCCTGCGTCAGGTTCGGAATGGCGCGGTGCAGCGGCGAGGTGCCGATAAAGGTGTGAATGCGCGGCTTTGCGGCGTGTTTCACCGCCTCCCAGCAGCGGTCGATGTCCGGCAGCTGCGCCCGCGCCAGCCCGCAGATCACCGCATTTTTCGAGCGTTCCGCAATTTCGGACACAGCGCGAAAGTCCCCTTCGGACGCAATCGGGAACCCGGCTTCGATGATATCGACGCCCATGTCGTCCAGCAGCTCGGCAATCTCGAGCTTTTCGTCATGGGTCATGGTCGCGCCCGGGCTTTGCTCGCCGTCGCGCAGGGTGGTGTCAAAGATGACTACACGGTCTTTGGATGTGTCGTTCATGGTCTCGGGTCCGTCAGATAAAGTCTTTGGCCGCGGGTGGAACGCCGCTGTCGCCAGTGTTGGGTTCGCCGGTGATCTCGATCTGCATCACGCAGGCTTCGGTCTCGGATCGTGGGCGATGCACCACGCCTTTGGGCACCACGCACAGCTCGCCCGGGCCCATCACCAGGCTCTCTTCGCCCTCGCGGTCAAGGATCACCTCACCCTCGAGCACCAGAAAGAAATCATCGGTGTCGTCGTGCTTGTGAAAGGGAAATTCGCCTTGGAATTTCGCCACCATCACATCGTTGTCGTTATAGCGCGCCACGACCTTGGGGTCCCAGTGGCTGCTGAAAAGGGCCAGTTTGTCGGCCAGATTAACCTTGTTCATATCCTGTCTCCAAAGCTGTCGCGGATACGGCGCACGCGTGACTCCCCTGAGCGCTGGCGCCGTGACGGCGCGCTCAGAGGCGGCTTAGGAATAGGAGAACGGCACTGTAAACGGCAGTTTCCAGCCGTTTCATCATGGGGATATGTGCCACCTGTGCCATGGAGCGGACTATAGGGCGGGGATCTGCGGTTGAAAACCCCGGAAATCCGCGATCATCCGGGCATTTTATCGAAGCGCGTTGCCCCAGTGACCGGGGCAACCCAGGGCAGGGCCGAGGTGCAAAAGACCTCAAAGGCGGGCATCAGATCACGGCGCTGATCAATCGCCCCGGCCCGCAGGTTATAGACCTCGCGTGGGCCGTCGGCATTGGTGGCATAAAGCCCCGAACCGCAGGTCCCGCAAAAGGCCTGCACGCGCCGCGCGCCGCTGTCACCGGTTTTGACGTACTCCTTGGGCGTGCCCGTCAGGACAAACCCGGCCGAGGGCACCATGGCAATCAGGCGATAGGCCGAGGCCGACAGGCTCTGGCAATCGGTGCAATGGCAGATGCCGACCTTGGCGGCCTCGAGCTCGGCTTCGAAACGGATCGCTCCGCAATGGCATCCCCCGGTGATCTTCATGGCTGCGTCCTCCTGCGGGGATCCTCGCCCAGGCGTCGCAATCCTGTCCAGCCCCGGCTTGATATCACGTCCAGCGCGGCTAGCTCAGCGCCATGACACATGCTCTGATCATCGGCGCCTCGGGCGGCATCGGCCAGGCGCTGGCGCGGGCGCTGACCCAACGCGGCGCGCAGGTGCAGACCCTGTCGCGCAGCACCGACGGGTTTGA
Source organism: Alphaproteobacteria bacterium (assembly GCA_030424865.1). Taxonomy (GTDB): domain Bacteria; phylum Pseudomonadota; class Alphaproteobacteria; order Rhodobacterales; family Rhodobacteraceae; genus JAKVCP01. The sequence continues at coordinate 92,867 of JAUHVR010000013.1, forward strand.
CCTGACCAGGCCCGAAACCGTCACCGCCGCGCTCGATGCCCTGAACACCCGGTTCGACCGTATCCTCATCACCACCGGGGCCCTGGTCACCAAGGGGCACCAACCTGAAAAACGCCTGCCGCAGATCACCGCACAGGCGATGATGGATCAGTTTGCCCTCAACACGATCGGCCCCGCCCTGATCCTGTCGCAGATCGCGCGCCTCGTACCGCGCGACCGCCCGGCGGTCTGTGCCACGCTCTCGGCCCGCGTGGGCTCGATCACCGACAACCGCCTGGGCGGTTGGTACAGCTACCGCGCCGCCAAGGCCGCACTCAACCAGGTGATCCATACCGCCGCCATCGAGCTCGCCCGCACCCACCCGCAACTGGCCTGCGTCGTCCTGCATCCGGGCACTGTCGCCACACCGCTGACCCAGGCCTACGCCAACCGCCACCCGACCGTCCCGCCCGAGACCGCGGCAGCCAACCTCTTGTCCGTGATTGACAGCCTGTCCCCCCAGGACACAGGTGATTTTTTCGATTGGCGCGGCCAGCCGATCCCCTGGTAGGTGTTTCTTTTTGCCAAAAATATCCCGGGGGACGCCGAAGGCGGGGGGCAGAGCCCCCATCCCGCAGGTCCAGAGGACCTGCAAACCCTGCGCGGCCCCACCGGGGCCGCCCAATCTGAAAACGCTCAGCCGTCCGTCAACGCGCCGTTTTCCCATGTGCCCGAGCTTTCCTGCCCGTCGACATAGGTCATGGTGCCCTGACCTTCGCGCTTGCCGTTCTGGAACTGGCCTTCGTAGATATCGCCATTGGCATAGGTCGCAGTGCCGAACCCGTTGATCTCGCCCCGCTGCCATTCGCCGACATAGCGGAAGCCGTCGGCCATCACGATCTCTCCGGCACCATCGCGCTGCCCGTCCTTGAACTGCCCGGTATACACCGTGCCGTCCGCATAGGTCGCGGTTCCTTGACCATGCCGCTGCCCGTCGCGCCATTCACCTTCGTACTTGTAGCCGTCCCCAAAGGTCATGGTGCCAAAGCCGTCGTTCCGCGCGTTCTTGAACTCGCCGATATAGACCAGACCGTTGGTGTAGGTCGCCTTGCCCTCACCCTCGATCACGCCATTGACCCAGTCGCCCTCGTAGGTGGCCCCGTCAGGATAGACGATCTTGCCGATCCCATGCGCCAGGTCGCCCAGGAAGGTCCCGGTGTAGACCGAGCCGTCGGGATAGGTCACTTCGCCATCACCCTCGATCTGGCCATTGGTCCAGTTGCCCACGTAACGATAGCCATCCGCACCTTCGAATGTGCCCTGACCGTGGCGCTGATCGTTTTCAAAGGCACCTTCATAGATGTCACCATTGGCATAGGTCACCTTGCCCTGGCCCTGCCGGCGGCCATCGGCCAGTTCTCCTTCGTAGACGTCGCCATTGGCCTGGCTCAGCTTGCCGATCCCGTCGATCTGGCCGCCGGTCCAGGTGCCTTCATAGACCAGCCCGTCGGCCATGGTCAGCTTGCCCTGACCCGCGCGCAGCCCCTCGGCGATCCGGCCTTCGTAGACCGAGCCATCGGGATAAGTGATCTTGCCCGAGCCTTCCTTGACACCGTTGACCCAGTCGCCGTCATAGACATACCCGCCGGGGCTGGTCATCGCGCCCTTGCCATGATGCATGGCATTGCGGAACGACCCTTCATAGCGCACCCCATTGGCATAGATCGCCACACCCTGACCGGTGATCTTGCCGGCGACCCAGGTGCCCTCATAGGTGCCGCCGTCGGTAAAGACGATCTTGCCGACGCCGTCCGGCTTGCCCTTGGAAAAGCTGCCTTCATAGACCGAACCATTGGGGAAACGCGCAACACCGTCGCCCTTGATCTCGCCCTCGACCCAGTTTCCGGTGTATTCATACCCGTTGGGCAAACGATAGGTGCCCTGACCGTGCTGCAGCCCGTTCAGAAAGGTGCCTTCGTAGACGCCGCCGTCGTCATATTGCTTGGTGATGACCTCGCCATCCTGTGCCGAAGCAATGCCGCCGAAAAACGCCAATCCCAGAACGACCGGAAGCGTGAACTTGGCTGGTGTCATGGTAGTGCCTGTCCTTGTTGTGCGCCCTCCCCAGGGCTTGCGGCACACTAGTGAATTGACACCAAAGAAACAACGCCTTTCGGGGCGGTGGCGGGCTTCCACTCGCTGCGGGTTCTGTTAAATGTCGCGGCGAGGCAACAGGAAGGAACGCTTCATGGCTGACCGGTTTCGTGTGACGCTGGCCCAATTGAACCCCACGGTCGGTGATATCGCCGGCAACGCCGCGCTGGCGCGCGACGCATGGGAGCAGGGCAAGGCCGCAGGCGCCGACCTCGTGGCGCTGCCCGAGATGTTCATCACGGGCTACAACGCCCAGGACCTGGTGATGAAACCCGCCTTCCACACCGCTGCGATGCAGGCCGTGCAAGACCTGGCCGAAGCCTGTGCCGACGGCCCGGCGCTGGCCATTGGCGCGCCCTGGGCCGAAGGGGCCGAGCTCTACAATGCCTACCTGATCTGCAAGGGTGGGCAGATCGCCTCGCGCGTGCTGAAACACCATCTGCCGAATGAAACCGTCTTTGACGAGGTCCGCATCTTCGATTCCGGCCCCCTAGGCGGGCCCTATAGCGTGGGCAACACCCGCATCGGCTCGCCGATCTGCGAGGACGCCTGGCACGAGGACGTGGCCGAGACGCTGGCCGAAACCGGGGCAGAGTTCCTGCTGGTGCCCAATGGCTCGCCCTATTACCGCAACAAGTTCGAGACGCGGCTGAACCACATGGTGGCCCGCGTCGTCGAGACGGGCCTGCCGTTGATTTATCTCAACATGGTCGGCGGGCAGGACGATCAGGTCTTTGACGGCGGCAGCTTTGTGCTGAACCCCGGTGGACAAATGGCGGTGCAGCTTCCGGTGATGGAAGAGGTGGTGACCCATGTCGACCTTGAACGCGGACCCGATGGCTGGCGCGCGACAGAGGGGACGTTTGCCAAGCACCCAGATGCGATGGAGCAGGACTATCACGTGATGGTCACGGCGCTGCGGGATTATTTGCGCAAGGCCGGTTTTTCCAAGGTGTTGCTGGGGCTCTCGGGCGGGATCGACAGTGCGATTGTCGCGACCATCGCGACGGATGCGCTGGGCCCCGAGAACGTGCGTTGCGTGATGCTGCCGTCCGAATACACGTCGGAACATTCGCTTGAGGATGCCAAGGCCGTCGCCGAGAACCTTGGCTGCCGGTACGACTTTGTGCCGATCGCCGAGGGGCGCGCAGCGATCACCAACACGCTGGCGCCGCTCTTCGACGGGCTGAAGCCGGACCTGACCGAGGAAAACATCCAGTCCCGTCTGCGGGGGCTGCTGCTCATGGCGCTGTCGAACAAGTTTGGCGAGATGCTGCTGACCACGGGCAACAAGTCCGAGGTCGCGGTAGGCTATGCCACGATCTATGGCGACATGGCGGGCGGGTACAATCCGATCAAGGACATGTACAAGACCCGGGTTTTCGAAGCCTGCCGCTGGCGGAATGACAATCATCGCGACTGGATGAAAGGCCCGGGCGGCGAGGTGATCCCGGTGCGGGTGATCGAAAAGCCGCCCTCGGCGGAACTGCGCGAAGATCAGAAAGACAGCGATTCCCTGCCCGATTATCCGGTTCTGGACGGCATCCTCGAGATCCTGGTGGATGGCGATGGCTCGATCGAGGATTGCGTGGCGGCGGGGTTCGACCGTGCGGACGCCAAGAAGGTCGAGCATCTGCTCTACATCAGCGAATACAAACGCTTTCAATCTGCCCCCGGCGCGCGCTTGTCGAAAAAGGCCTTCTGGCTCGATCGCCGCTATCCCATCGTCAACCGCTGGCGGGACAACAGCTGATCCTGCGCGCCTTACCGTCTTGGCGTGTTCTTGAAGGCAAATCCGTGTTTCCTCGCGCGTCAATTCGTTGACAGGGGTCTGTCTCAACCTACTGTCCAATGACGTGGGAAGATGATCGATCAACCGGCGACGGAGAGAACATGTTCAGACGGTCTATTGCAGCACTGGTGGTCCTGATATGCGCGCCAACGATGTCATTCGCGGAAACGCCTGAAAAGCCGACCTTGTTGTCGGCCTTTTTTGGTCTGGATGATGCCCGCCAAATACGCATTCGCACTTTGCCAGTCTGCGACGGGATTTCAGGCGGCGACGGGATGCCCGTCATTTTCTCGCACGAAGTCGATCCGGAAACCCTGGACCCCGAAGATTTCCGCGTCACCCGTGCGTCAGGCGCGATCGGGCGCGTGGATTGTGTGACGCTCAGACCGGCGGACGAACCCGGAGAATTGCGAACCGCCTTGGTGACTGGGCAATACGGGTCTGCCGACGACGCCCCGGTTTCGGTCGAGATCGTTGGCGATGTCATGACCTTGGACGGCAGCCTGAACTTCAAGGGCGCGCGGGTCGACGTCATCCCGCTGGTCGAAGGACCAAAGATGATCCTGGCGGAGCAGATTGCTCCGAACTACTGGAGCCTCGGCGCCCCGGGCGATTGCCCGCGGAAAGGGCTGAAAGGCATTGTGCGTGCCGTTTGGGTGGGCGGTATCACCAAACCCGGTGGGGACGAGATCGACGTTCAAGAAATGGCGCTATACCGTGTCTCGGTGCGTCAAGAGGATGGGTCAGTTGTCGAAGTTGCGCCGATCGCGGTCGGGGACCTGGACGACAACGACAACAATCACGAACTTTGCCTTGGCGTGGACGGAGATCCTTTGCTCGTGTCCTTTCCGGCCGGCGCAATGACTGACCCCAACGAGGACCTCAATCCAGATACTCAGATCGCCGTAACCGGACTTCAGTCAGACTGATGGGGTGGTTGGCCGCGCGATTTTGATGAGGCCAAGACCTTTTACATCTTGGTAAGGTCGCATTGCGGCGCCAATTCCTGAACCATCAATGGGTCACACAAACGGGTGGCTTCCGTCGTGACGGCTGAGGCCGCTGTCGCGACCGCCAATCGAAGGCACTCTTCCGGGGCATCCCCACGCGACAGGGCAAATGTGAAGGCCCCGACAAAACTGTCCCCTGCGCCGACGGCGCTGACGACCTTGACCGTTGGTGGCACTGCGTGCCAGCAGCTGTCTTCGGTGGCCAGCACAGACCCGTCGACCCCGCGGGCGATGATCACGTTGCGCGCGATCCCACGCGTCACCAGGCTGCGCGCGAATTCCGCGGTATCCTCTCGGGTCGGCAAGGCACGCCCGGCAAGCCCCTCGGCCTCTTCATCGTCCATCCGCAGCACAAAAAGCGCCCTGTGCGGGTCCTCGACAAGGCTCGCCAGCGCAGGCCCCGAGGTGTCAACCACAAGCCGGGCATGCCGGCCCTCAAGGTGATCCGACAGGATCGCAGGAAAGGTCTTGGCGACCCCCGGCGGCTGGCTGCCAGAGAGCACCACCAGCGTCTCGCTGCCCGTCGCCTGATCTATCGTGTCCAGCGCGCGGCGCAGATCCTCTTGGGTCCAGGACGGGCCGGGCAGGACAAATCGGTACTGGCCGCCATCCGCCGCCGAGGTTACCGACAGGCTTTGCCGCGTCTCGCCCGGACCCTGAAAGCCCACGGTCGCAATCCCTTCCTGCGTCAGAAGCTCGAGCAGCCGAGCGCCGTTGTTGCCACCAATGGCCACCAGCGCCGCCGAGCGTCCGCCCAGCAGCTTGATCGCCCGACTGACGTTGATCCCGCCGCCACCGGGGTCGATGTGCGGCTCGCTGCAACGCAGTTTCAGCCCGGGCTCAAGCTCGGGCACCGAGGTCGCGTAATCCACGCAGGGGTTCAGCGTGACAGTCAGGATATCGGGCATGTGCGGCGGCTCCGGGCAGGGGTTGCCGCGCAGTATGGTCATTGCGACGCGCTGGTCCAGCGTTTTCTGTTAGCGCTCACGGCTCATTCCCACCAACGGTCGATGGTGGCGATGTCATCGTCCGACCAACCAAAGTGATGCGCAAATTCGTGCACCGTCACATGGGCAATCAGATCCGCCAAATCCAGGTCGCCGCGCGCGCGCCATTCGTGCAGGATGGGTTCCCGGTACAGCCAGACCGTGTCAGGCATCGGGGCCGGATCGCTGGCGGATTTGAAGGGCAGGGGGGTGCCGTCATAAAGACCGGTCAGCTCCAGCGGATCTGCGATCCCCATGTCGGCGAGGATGTCCTCGGGCGGCCAGTCGACGACCTGAATCACCACGTCCCGCGCACCGCTTTGAAACGGTTCGGGAAAGGCGGCCACGGCAGCAAATGCCGTGTCGAGGAACCAGGAAAGATCAGGGTCGGCCATGCCACGCTATATGGCATGGCCGAAGATGCGCCGAAACCCGGCGCGGGGCTTTTACCCCATCAACAGCTGATAGCTGTGAGGAACATAATGGAACCCGTCGCCACGGGTCTCGACATAGCCAACGCCCGGGAAGGGCATGTGGTAGCCGACAAAGGGCACGCCATCGGCGGCCAGCATGCCCAGCACCTTGCGGCGCGAGGCGGCGGCGCCGGCCTTGTCCATGTCAAAGCGGACCTCCCAATCAGGATGGGCCAGCGACCAGACATAGTGGTTTGCCAGATCGCCGATCAGCATCAGCTGCTGGCCTTCGCTTTCCAGCATATAGCCCATGTGACCCGGCGTGTGCCCAAAGGCCGCCATGCCGGTCACACCCGAGGTCACCGCGCCTTCGTCACCGATGAAGGTCATCTTCTCGGCCAGCGGCTTCACGTTGCCGTCGAACCGCTCGTTCTCCTGCGTGGCCCAAGCGTCGTATTCGACCTGACCTGTGACATAGGCCGCATTGGCAAAGGTCGGCGACCCGTCGGTCATCAGGCCTCCGATATGGTCGCCATGCATGTGGGTGATCACCACATGCGTCACCTGATCGGCGCTGTAGCCCGCGGCCTGAACCGCCGCCGCGATGCCCGCACCGTTCAGTCCGGTGTCAAAGAGGATCAGCTCATTGCCGGTGTTCACCAATGTGGGCGTAAAGAAGAACTGCGCCTTGTCGGCGGGGATATGTGCGGCAGCAGAGGCTTCGGCAAATTCCTCGGCCGAGACGTTCATGCCGAAAATGCCCTGCGCGCCTTCGACCGTGCGCGTGCCCGCCAGCATCGTGGTCACCTCGAATGCGCCCAGTTTCATGCGGTTGACGCGCGGCACCTGAGCGCCCTGCATCGGCGCCATGGCGCTGGCCTGGCTGGCCAGGCTTGCCGCCATCGGCAAGGCCGCCGCCCCCAGAAGCGCCGTCCGGCGGTTCACGTTGATTGATTTGGTCATAGCATACCCTCCCGTGCTGGCCTCAAGTGTAGGGTTCGCCCCGCCGACGACCTCTGGCTTCACGGCCTTGTGAAGTTTTGAAATCAAGCGGCACCCTAGGCTGGACCCGGGTCGACAGGAGGGTGCGATGAGCAAGAACCAGAACAAGACGGTTGCGACGGATGCCTCGGTCGAGGAGTTTCTGGCCGCCGTGGACCATCCGCGCCGTCGCGAGGACGGGCTGGCGCTGGACGCGCTGTTTCGCGAGGTCACCGGCTTTCAGCCACGCATGTGGGGGCCGACCATGGTGGGCTACGGCTGGTATCACTACAAGTACAAGACCGGGCGCGAGGGCGATTTCCTGGCCACCGGCTTTTCGCCGCGCAAGGCCAACCTCAGCATTTACATCATGCCCGGCTATGCCGATTTTTCAGAGATCCTGGGCCGGTTGGGCAAGCACAAGACCGGGGTTTCCTGCCTTTACGTCAACAAGCTGGCGGACATCGACATGGATGTCCTGGCCGAGTTGATCCGGGCAGGGCTGAAAGATCTGGCAGACTTCGCGCCAATCAACCCAACCTGAGACTTTGCCGAAGCGTGGCAGGGCGTTAGGCTTTGCCCATGCTCTCGATTCTGCGCAATCCCACCTATGCCAAACTGCTTGCCGCGCAGGTGGTGGCGCTTGTGGGCACGGGTCTGTTGACGGTCGCGCTGGGGCTGCTGGCCTTTGATCTGGCCGGTGTGAATGCCGGGATCGTTCTGGGCGTCGCCTATACGATCAAGATGGTGGCCTATGTCGGGCTCTCGCCGCTGGCGCAGGCGCTGGTGGTGCGTCTGCCGCGCAAGGGGGTGCTGATCGCCGCCGATCTGGTGCGCGGCGGGGTGGCCCTTTGCCTGCCCTTCGTGACCGAGGTCTGGCAAATCTACGCGCTGATCTTTGTTCTGCAGACGGCCTCGGCGGTCTTTACGCCCGCCTATCAGGCCTTGCTGCCCGACGTCCTGCCGGATGAGCGTGAGTATACCCGCGCCTTGTCGCTGTCGCGCATGGCCTATGATCTGGAAAATGTCACCAGCCCGGCGATCGCGGGGCTTTTGCTGAGCGTGACGGGCTATTCGACGCTGTTCCTTGGGACGGTTGTCGGGTTTGCCGTCTCGGCGCTGCTGGTCTTTGCGGCGGTCCTGCCGCCGCAATCCGTGCCAAAGGCGCAGCAGCCGTTTTTGCACCGCGCGACCCGTGGCATCCGGATGTATCTGGCCACACCCCGGCTCAGGGGCCTCTTGTCACTGAACTTTGCCGCTGCCGCGATCAGTGCATTTGTCATTGTGAACACGGTTGTGCTGGTGCGCGGAAGCTTCGAAGGGGCCGAGACCGACCTCGCCTGGGCCGTCGGCGCCTATGGCGCGGGGTCCATGTGTGTGGCCCTGATCCTGCCAAAGGTGCTGGAGAGCGTCGCCGACCGGCTCGTGATGATCACCGCCGGGGTGCTGCTGGCCTGCACCATGCTGGTCGCGGCATTGGCCACGGGCCTTGCGGGCCTGCCGCCGTGGCCGCTGTTTCTGCTGGTCTGGGCGCTGTTCGGGGCGCTTTATTCGGCGATCCTGACACCCGCCGGGCGGCTTTTGCGGCGGTCGGCTTTCCCCGAGGACCGGCCGGTGTTGTTCACCGCGCAATTTGCGCTCAGCCATGCCTGCTGGCTGGTGACCTATCCGATGGCCGGGGTGCTGGGCGCCTGGATCGGCCTGCCCGGCGCGATGGGCGTGCTGGGCGTCATGGCGGCACTGGCCATCGTCGTGGCCCTGCGGGTCTGGCCCACCGGAGACACCGGCATCATCGCCCATGACCACAGCGACCTGCCCGCCGATCACCCACATCTGCATGGCACCGGCCCAATCCATGCACATGCCCCCCGGCATGACAATCTGCACCCCAACTGGCCCGCCGCGTAACTGGACAAAGCCCGGCCCGTGTGACAAAGGGCGCGGGACCAGGAGACACCCGATGACCACCACCCGTTTTGCCCCTTCGCCCACCGGCTATATCCACGTGGGCAACCTGCGCACCGCGCTGTTCAATTTTCTGATCGCCCGCAAGGCGGGCGGGACGTTCATTCTGCGGATCGACGACACCGATCCCGAACGCTCGAAAGAGGAATACGTCGACGCGATCAAGCAGGATCTCGAGTGGCTGGGCCTGACATGGGACCGGATCGAGCGGCAGTCGGAACGGCTGGACATGTACGCTGATGCCGCCGACAAGCTGCGCGAGATGGGCCGGTTTTACGAGGCGTTCGAGACGCCGACCGAGCTGGACCTGAAGCGCAAGAAGCTGCTGAACATGGGCAAGCCGCCGGTTTACGACCGCGCGGCGCTCGACCTCAGCGACGACGAAAAGGCAGCGCTGCGGGCGGAACGCGGTGACGGTGTCTGGCGGTTCAAGCTGGATCAGGAACGCATCAATTGGACCGATGGCATCCTGGGCGATCTGTCGATTGATGCCGCCAGCGTCTCGGACCCGGTGCTGATCCGTGCCGACGGTCAGGTGCTGTACACCATCGCCTCGGTAGTTGATGACACCGACATGGGTGTGACCCATGTTGTGCGCGGTTCGGACCACGTCACCAATACGGCGACCCAGATCCAGATCATTGAGGCGCTGGGCGGCAATGTGCCGTCCTTTGCCCACCACTCGCTGCTGACCGGCCCGCAGGGCGAAGCGTTGTCGAAACGTCTGGGCACGCTGGCCCTGCGCGACCTGCGCGAACAGGGCGTCGAGCCCGAAGCGCTGCTGAGCCTGATGGCGCGACTGGGATCTAGCCAGCCGGTGGAACTGCGCATGTCGCTGGATGAGATCGCCGAGGGCTTTGACCTGGACCACTTCGGCTCTGCGCCGACCAAGTTCGACGTGCAGGACCTGTTCCCGCTGACCGCGCGCAAGCTGCACGGGTTGGGGCTGGCCGATGTTGCGGATGAGATCGCTGCGCTGGGCGTGCCGGGTGAACTGGCCGAGCCGTTCTGGAACGTCGTGCGCGAAAACATCACCACCCGCAAGGAACTGGGCGACTGGTGGTCGCTGTTCCGCGACGGCGCCGCCCCGCTGGTCGAGGACGAAGACGCTGAATTCGTGGCTCAGGCCTTTGCAATGCTGGGTGAGCCGCCCTACACGGCTGAAACCTGGGGTGCCTGGACCAATGCCGTCAAAGAGGCGACGGGCCGCAAGGGCAAAAAGCTGTTCATGCCGCTGCGCAAGGCCGTCACGGGCCGTCAGCGCGGGCCGGAAATGGCGGATGTGCTGCCGTTGATGCAGGTGAAACCCGGCGCGGGTTCCTGATCTCAGGCCGTTTTCTCGGCCAGGGCGACCAGTTTGGTCACCGTATTCACGTTGCGGGCTGTCCCCTGTGACAGGGCGGGCACCCGCAGCTTGGACCGGCCCATGCCGTCGGGATAGTGGACATAGACCGCGCGGGCGCCGGGCACGATCTCTTCGGTCTTGTGCCCCTTGGCATCCGCCAACAGATCCTGCGGCGGGTCGCTGTCCAGAAAGACGATCATCACCTGGTTCGGCGCGGCCTGCGGAAAGGGATTTGCGGCCAAGAGCGCCTGCAGGGCGTCAACCGTCCGCACAAACACACCGACCGGTTTGTCCGCATAGGCCTCTAGCTGCGCCTCCAGCGTCGCTTTCACCTGATCTGCCGTCTGATCCGTGGTGACCAGCAGGTTGCCCGACTGGATATAGGTCCGCACCCCGGCATACCCGGCCTCTTCCGCCATGGCGCGCAGGTCGGCCATGGGCAGCTTGCCGGTGCCGCCGACATTCACGGCGCGCAAGAGGCAGATGTAGGTCTGCAAGACAGCCTCCAAAGCATGATTCCTGCCCACACAGAACGCCCGCGCCCCAAGTGGGGCAAGGGTTTTCCGCAAGACCTTGCCCAAACCTCGCCGACGCGCGTCAAAAATGAATCGGTCCTGACAAGATCGCGTGCTAGCGTCTGCGTCGGGGAGGAGTTCACCATGTGGCCAGACTCGCGATTGACGGACCTTCTGGGGATCGAACATCCGATCATCCAGGCACCCATGCTGGCCAGCGACTCGCCAGAGCTGGCGGCAGCCGTTGGCGCGGCGGGGGGCTTGGGCTCGATCGGATGTGGCCGGAAATCGGCTGACGAGGTGGCGGCGCTGCACAGCGCGGTCGGGCAGCTGACCAACGCGCCGGTCAACTTCAACTTCTTTGTCGACGCCCCGGCGCAGGACACGCCTTATGAGCTGAGCGCCCGCGTCAGGGCCGCCTTGGCGCTGCAGTATTCGGCGGTCGGCGCGGGGTCCCGACCCGATCTGCCCGACGCGACCACAAGCTGGATCAACGAGGCGATGGTGGCACAGCTGGAAGAGCTGAAACCGCGGGTCGTCAGCTTTCACTTTGGCGTGCCCGAGGTCTGGGCCATGGGTCGGCTCAAGGCCGCCGGGATCCTGATCCTGTCGACCGCCACAACCGTGGCCGAGGCCAAGGCGCTGCAAGAGGCGGGCGTCGACGCCATCATCGCCCAGGGATGGGAGGCCGGGGGCCATCGCGGATCGCACCAGCCGACTTTACCGCGCGAAGGCGTGGGCACCATGGCGCTGGTCCCGCAGGTGGTCGATGCGGTCACCGTTCCGGTGATCGCGGCTGGCGGCATCGCCGACGGGCGCGGCATTGCGGCAGCCTTTGCACTGGGCGCGTCCGGTGTGCAGATGGGTACGGCCTTTCTGCGCACGACCGAGGCCGCAACGCCCGAGGCGCGGCGCGCCAAGATGGCCAATGCCAGCGATGCGGGCACGATGATGACCGACGCGGTGTCGGGCCGAGTCGCGCGGGCGTCGATCTCGCCATATGCCGTCGCGATGGAGGATTTTGCCGGCGAACTGCCGCCCTTCCCGTCGATGTATGCGCTGTCGGGGCCGGTGCTGACCGCCAGCGCCGAGAAAGGCGCGGATCACGCCAGCTTTGACCTGTGGGGGCAGGCGGCCCCGCTGGCGCGCGACACGGATGCACGCAGCCTGTTCGACAGCCTGGTCTCGCAAGCGCTGGAACGGATGCCCAAGCCGTGACACAAAGGCCGTGACCACAGCGACGGGACGGGGACCATGGCGGACGCACAGGCAAAATTTCTGACGGGCAACCTGTTCCGGCATGTCTCGACCATGTCGCTGACGGCCTCGATCGGCCTGATGGCCGTCTTTGCCGTCGATTTCATCGACATGATCTTTATCTCGATGCTGGGCAACGCGGCCTTGGCGGCGGCGGTGGGATACGCGGGCGCGATCCTTTTCTTCACCACCTCGTTCAGCATCGGCATGGCCATTTCGGCGGGCGCACTGGTCGCCCGCGCGCTGGGCAGCGGCGAAGAGCACATGGCCAGCCGCCGTGCCGCGACGGCGTTGCTGTATGGCATGGTCATCGGATCGGTCTTTGCAGCCATCGTCTGGCTGAACCTCGGGACCCTGGTCGAACTGCTGGGTGCCACGGGTGAGACGCGCGATCTGGCGGTGAATTACCTGCGGATCATCATCCCGACATTGCCGGTCATGACGGCGGCGATGATCGGTGGCGCGATCCTGCGCGCGCATGGCGACGCGCGCCGGTCGATGATGGCCACCATCATCGCGGGGGTCGTGAACGCGGTGCTGGACCCGATCCTGATCTTCGGACTGAACATGGAGCTGACGGGCGCGGCGCTGGCCTCGGTCGCGGCGCGGTTTGCGATGGCCTATGCCTCGCTCGCGCCGGTGATCCGGCACTACGGCGGGTTCGACAAGCCGACGCCCGCGGAATTCCGCGTCGATTTCCCGGCGATCATGGGCATCGCCTTTCCGGCGATCCTGACGCAGTTTGCAACGCCGGTGGGGCAGGCGATTGTCACCCGCTCGATGGCGGAATTCGGCGAATCCGCCGTGGCGGGCATGGCCATCATCGGCCGCCTGACGCCGGTGGCCTTTGGCGTGATCTTTGCCCTGTCAGGCGCGGTCGGCCCGATCATCGGGCAGAACTTCGGGGCCAATCAGCATGACCGGGTCCGAGGCGCGTTCAACGCGGCGGTGATCTTTGTCGGCATCTTTGTCGTCGGCATGACGCTGCTTCTGTTCCTGGTGCGCGGCCCCATTGCGGCGGTGTTCCAGGCCGAGGGGATCACGCGCGAGCTGGTGTTCCTGTTCTGCGGACCCCTGGCGCTGGCCTTCTTCTTCAACGGCATACTCTTCATCGCAAACGCGGCCTTCAACAATCTGAGCCATCCGTTCTATTCAACCTGGCTGAACTGGGGCCGTCACACGCTGGGCACCATCCCCTTTGTGCTGCTGGGCGCAGCCTGGTTCGGCGCGCCGGGGGTGTTGATCGGACAGGCGGCGGGGGGCGTGATCTTTGGCCTTGTGGCCTGGTGGCTGGCGGTGCGGGTCATGGGCAAGGGGCACAAGCCCGAACCGTCAGAACCCTTTGCCCGTCAGGGCCGCCAGCTGTCGCTGTTCCACTACCGGCGCTGACGCTCAGCCCGCATCCGCCAGAAGTTTGCAGCCGAGTGTCGCAAGGGCCGCATCGACATAGGCCTGTTCGTCTGCGGTCAACCGCTGCGCGCGGCTGTAGCGTGGCGCGGCGCGGTCGTTCAGGATGGGCGCCTCCCACCCGGTGGTGGTCGCCAGAAACCTCTCGGCCCCTGCACGTCCGTATTCACGCAGATAACCCTGCAGGACGACGTCGACATAACTGAGCAGCACCGGGTGATGCGCATCGGGCAGGTTCAGCTGCGTCTCGGGGATGGCGTAGATCACCACGTCAGCCGCATCTCCGGCGGCGTGGGTCACGTCGTCCGAGGCGGGCAGCTTGTCATAGGCCCGCTCGCGCTCGTCGAGCGCCGCCCAGTCGCTGGCGGGCACCCCGGCCACAAGGCCCTCGATCTGGCACCCTGCGTCGGGCACCACGGTCAGAAAGGCGACCTGCCGGTGGGATGTGAACCGCCAGGCGCGCCGCCAGCCTCGTGCCGTGGCGGCATGGGCTTGCGCATAGTCATGGGTCTGCCGGTTCGCCAGTGAGCCGTAGCCAAAGAAATATCCATCTATCATGCGCCAAATTCCACACGTGGATTGATACATGTCAAATCCGAATTTTGTTGGCTCGGCTATCAAGGGCCATCAACGGCAGCGAGGAACCACCCCGTGCGAGTCACCAAACGAACCAATATCGCCATGCGCGTGCTCATGTTCTGTGCGGCAAACACTCAGCGTCTGGTCACGAAGACCGAGATCGCCGAGCGCTGCAACGCGTCCGAGAATCACCTCGCTCAGATCATCAACCAACTGGGACAACTCGGCTATCTGCACACCCAACGTGGTCGCAATGGAGGGCTCAGCCTTGCGCGGCCGGCTTCCGAGATTGTCATCGGCGAAGTCTTTCGGGCGCTGGAGGCACCGGTGCCGTTGGCCGAGTGTTTTGCCGATGTCGACAACACCTGTCCGCTGACCGAAATGTGTAAGCTGCGCACGGCTTTGAGGGACGCGGCCGATGCCTTTTATGCCACGCTGGACCCGATCACGCTGGATGCGTTGGTCTGTGACAATGTTCCCTTGCTGGAACTTCTGGCGATGCCAGCCGGCTGTGGGCGCATGCGCCCAAATACAGCGCTTGCCAGCTAACGGCACTTGTTCTAGAACCCCCGACATCACGATGGGAGAACCGACAACGTCGTCGGTGCCGAAGGAGCAACCGCCCCGGAAACTCTCAGGCCAACAGGGACCGTCGTGGTGTCAAACACTCTGGAGAGTGGCGCAGGCTTGCGCCCGCCGAAGGGATAACGATCTCAGGCGAAAGGACAGAGGGGGCATTCTGGGCGCGGGTTGATCCGCGCCTGTGGAATGCCGGACGCCTGCGCACATCCTGCCAAGCCCCGGTTCGAGACGGGGAGAGGCGATTTGACAGAAGCGTTGCAACGCACACCGCTATACGAGATGCACCTGGAGCTGGGGGCCAAGATGGTCCCCTTTGCGGGCTATGAAATGCCGGTGCAATACCCGCTGGGGGTCCTGAAGGAACATCAGCACACGCGCGCCAGCGCAGGGCTTTTTGACGTCAGCCACATGGGTCAGGTGATCCTGCGTGGCGAGAGCCTCGAGGCCGTGGCGCGCGCCTTTGAGGCGCTGGTGCCGGTCAATGTGCTGGGGCTGGGCGAAGGACGTCAACGCTATGGGTTCTTCACCAACGAGGCAGGCGGCATCGAGGATGACCTGATGTTTGCCAACCGCGGCGACCATCTGTTTGTGGTCGTGAATGCCGCCTGCAAGGACGCTGACGTGGCGCGGATGAAAGCGGCGCTGGAGCCCGGCGTCTCGGTCGAGGTGATCGAGGACCGCGCCCTGATCGCGCTGCAGGGGCCGGGGGCCGAGGCGGCTTTGGCCGCATTCAACCCCGCCGTGGCCGAGATGCGGTTCATGGATGTGGCGACGGTTGATCTGGCGGGGGCCGAATGTTGGGTCTCTCGCTCGGGATACACCGGCGAAGATGGATACGAAATCTCGGTTCCGTCCGAGGCCGCCGAAGGGCTGGCGCGGGCGCTGCTTGAACTCGATGCGGTCGAACCCATCGGGTTGGGCGCGCGCGATTCGCTGCGGCTGGAGGCCGGGCTTTGCCTTTATGGGCATGACATTGACGCCGGGACTTCGCCAGTCGAGGCCGGATTGACCTGGGCGATCCAGAAGGTGCGCCGCGCCGGGGGCGACCGCGAGGGCGGGTTCCCGGGGGCCGACCGCATCCTGGGCGATCTGGCCGAGGGCGTGGCGCGCAAGCGCGTGGGCCTGCAGCCTGAAGGCCGTGCGCCCATGCGCGAAGGCGTCCCGCTTTTTGCCGAAGCTGAAGGTGGCGAGGCCGTCGGCCAGATCACCTCGGGTGGATTTGGTCCCACGGTGGGCGGACCGGTGGCAATGGGCTATGTTCCGGCGGCTTTGGCGGCGGAAGGCAACATTCTTTATGGCGAACAGCGCGGCAAACGGGCACCTTTGAAGGTGGTCAACCTGCCCTTTGTCCCCGCTGGTTTCAAACGCTGAGCAACAGGAGAGTTACTATGAAATACACCGAAGAACACGAATGGCTGCGCGTCGAAGATGACGTTGTGGTTGTTGGCATCACCGCTCATGCGGCCGAACAGCTGGGCGACGTTGTCTTTGTCGAACTGCCCGAGGAAGGCTCCGAAGTGGCCAAGGACGACGAGGTTG
The DNA here is from genome assembly GCA_030424865.1 of Alphaproteobacteria bacterium. Lineage (GTDB taxonomy): Bacteria > Pseudomonadota > Alphaproteobacteria > Rhodobacterales > Rhodobacteraceae > JAKVCP01. The sequence continues at coordinate 109,371 of JAUHVR010000013.1, forward strand.
TCGTGATCGAAAGCGTCAAGGCGGCGTCCGACATCCTGGCGCCACTAGACGGCGAGATTGTCGAGGTGAACGGACCGCTGGTCGATGAGCCCGGCAAGGTGAATGAAGATCCCGAAGGCGAGGCCTGGTTCTTCAAGATGAAGGTCGAAGATCTGTCAGCGCTGGATGAGTTGATGGATGAAGCGGCCTACAAGGACTTTATCGGCTGATCGGAGCGGCGGGGTAAACCCCGCCCTACGCCTGACCTTTTGGCCTTTTGCTGCAAGACTGGCCGGGTCTTTCGAGTATTTTTGGAAAGATGAAGGGGCGGAGTGGTCCCTTTGACCTGCGGAGGTGACCATGACCTATGAGCCCATCGATTATCTGCCATATGACTTTGCCAATCGTCGGCATATCGGGCCTTCGCCCGATGAAATGGCGGCGATGTTTGACACCCTGGGTGTGGATGGGCTGGAGCAGCTGATCGATCAGACGGTGCCAGCGGCAATCCGGCAGAAAGAGCCGCTGGAGTTTGGCAAGGCGAAGTCCGAGCGGGAGCTGTTGTTCCACATGCGGCGGACCGCGGCGAAGAACAAGGTTCTGACCTCGCTGATCGGCATGGGCTATCACGGCACGGTGACGCCGCCCGCCATCCAGCGCAACATCCTGGAGAACCCGGCCTGGTACACCGCTTACACGCCTTATCAGCCCGAGATCAGCCAGGGGCGGCTTGAGGCGCTGTTGAACTATCAGACCATGGTCAGTGATCTGACGGGGCTTGAGATTGCCAACGCCTCGCTTCTGGACGAAGCGACGGCCTGTGCCGAGGCGATGACCATGGCGCAGCGGGTGGCCAAGTCCAAGGCCAAGGCGTTTTTTGTCGATGAGAACTGCCACCCGCAGAACATCGCGGTGATGAAGACCCGCGCAGCGCCTCTGGGGATCGAGGTGATCGTGGGTGCGCCCGAGGATCTGCAGGCCGATCAGGTCTTTGGCGCGATCTTCCAGTATCCGGGCACCTATGGGCATTTGCGCGATTTCACCGCCGAGATGGAGGCCCTTCACGCGGCCAAAGCCATTGGTGTGGTCAGCGCCGATCCGCTGTCTTTGTGTCTGCTGAAAGAGCCGGGCGCGATGGGGGCGGACATTGCCGTTGGCTCGACCCAGCGGTTCGGGGTGCCGATGGGCTACGGCGGGCCGCACGCGGCCTATATGGCGACGCGGGATGCCTTCAAACGCTCGATGCCCGGGCGGATTGTCGGGATCTCGGTCGACAGTCACGGGAACAAGGCCTATCGGCTGGCGCTGCAGACGCGCGAGCAGCACATCCGGCGGGAAAAGGCGACATCGAATGTCTGTACTGCGCAGGCACTGTTGGCGGTCATGGCCGGGTTTTATGCGGTGTTCCACGGCCCCAAGGGGTTGCGGGCGATTGCACAGCGGATTCACCGCAAGACGGTGCGTCTGGCCAAGGGACTGGAGGCGGCGGGCTTTGCGGTCGAGCCGAAAACGTTCTTTGATACGATCACCGTCGATGTCGGGTTGTTGCAGCGCGGAGTGTTGCAGGCGGCCGTGCGCGAGGGGCTGAACCTGCGCAAGGTCGGGCGGACCAAGGTCGGGATCACGCTGGACGAGCGCACCCGTCCTGCCACGATCGAGGCGGTCTGGCGGGCCTTTGGTCTGGTCAAGACCGACGATGATTTCGAGCCGGAATACCGCCTGCCCGAGGGGTTGGTGCGCCAGAGCGGCTACCTGGAACACGATGTGTTCCACATGAACCGGGCCGAGACCGAGATGATGCGCTACATGCGCCGTCTGGCCGATCGCGATCTGGCGCTGGATCGTGCGATGATCCCGCTGGGGTCCTGCACGATGAAGCTGAATTCGGCGGCCGAGATGATGCCGGTCAGCTGGCGCGAATTCAGCCAGATCCACCCCTATGCGCCCGATGATCAGGCGCAGGGATACAAGGAGTTGATCGACGATCTGAACGCAAAGCTTTGTCAGATCACGGGATACGATGCGATCTCGATGCAACCGAACTCGGGTGCGCAGGGGGAATATGCGGGTCTGTTGACGATTGCGGATTGGCACCGGGCGCAGGGGCAGGGGCATCGCAATGTCTGCCTGATCCCGATGTCGGCGCATGGGACCAACCCGGCCTCTGCGATGATGGTCGGCTGGAAGGTTGTTCCGGTGAAATCCGCCGAGAACGGCGATATCGATCTGGAGGATTTCCGGGCCAAGGCTGAAAAGCATTCGGAGGCGCTGGCCGGCTGCATGATCACCTATCCCTCGACCCATGGCGTGTTCGAGGAGACGGTGACCGAGGTCTGCGACATCGTGCATGCGCATGGCGGGCAGGTGTATATCGACGGCGCAAACATGAACGCCATGGTGGGTCTGTCGCGTCCCGGCGATCTGGGCGGCGACGTGAGCCACCTGAACCTGCACAAAACGTTCTGCATTCCGCATGGTGGGGGTGGACCCGGCATGGGGCCGATTGGGGTCAAGGCACACCTGGTGCCGCATCTGCCCTCGCATCCGCTGTCCGAGGGCGGCGCGGGGCCCGTCTCGGCGGCGCCCTATGGGTCACCATCGCTGTTGCCGATCAGCTGGGCCTATTGTCTGATGATGGGCGGCGAGGGGCTGACGCAGGCGACGCGTGTGGCGATCCTGAATGCCAACTACATCGCCGAGCGGCTGAAAGGCGCTTACGAGGTGCTGTACACCGGCCCGCAGGGGCGGATTGCGCATGAATGCATTCTGGACGTGCGTCCTTTTGCGGAAAGCGCGGGTGTGACGGTCGAGGATATTGCCAAACGGTTGATGGACGCGGGCTTCCACGCGCCGACGATGAGCTGGCCGGTGGCGGGGACACTGATGGTCGAGCCGACCGAGAGCGAGACCAAGGCCGAGCTGGACCGTTTCTGCGAGGCGATGCTGGCGATCCGGGACGAGATCCGCGAGATCGAGGAGGGGCGGATGGACGAGGTCAACAATCCGCTGAAGAACGCGCCGCACACGATGGAAGATCTGGTCCGGGATTGGGACCGGCCCTATTCGCGTGAGCAGGGGTGTTTCCCGCCGGGGGCGTTCCGGGTCGACAAATACTGGCCGCCGGTCAACCGCGTCGACAACGCCTATGGCGACCGGCATCTGGTGTGCACCTGCCCACCGATGGAAGATTTCGCCGAAGCGGCCGAGTAGCGGCGCGCAATTCGTCACGAATTCCGGATCGGAAACCTTCAAGGTTTCCGGTCCGTTTTCCTTGAAGGAAAACGGCTCCCAGCGTCAGGCGTTCAGAAAAGCCAGTGCGTCGCGCACGGCGGTCCAGGTCTCCTGATTGGACGCGCAGAGCAGAAATCCCGTCTGGTCGGCCGTGTACTCTCGGCCGTCCAGCATCGCGACATGCCCACCTGCCCGGGCCGTGATCAGCGCTCCTGCTGCATGATCCCAAGGGGTCAGATTGCCGGACAGCACAAAATCCACATGCCCCTGCGCCATCATCCGGAACTCGTGACAGGAACAGCGCAGCGACAACGCACGCGCGAATTTGGGAAAAAGCGCCGCGATTTCCGGGCGGTGCTCGGCGGGCAGGTTGTACAACGGCACATAGCCCGTCAGCTCTGAAATGTCAGACGCGCCCTTCGAAACGGACAGCGTTTGCGGCGCCATGCGGGGGCGCAGCATCTGGACGGGGGATTGCTCGTCCGCGATGATCACGTCGTCCATCACCGGATCATAGAGCAGGCCCAGCACCGGCCGCCCGAACCGCAGCATCGAAACAATAACCCCAAAGGTCGCCAACCCCTTGGCAAAGTTCCAGGTCCCGTCCACCGGATCGATGGTAAAGGCCATCTCGGCGTCCGGGATCTTTTTCAACACATCGGGATTGGTCGAGACGTCCTCTTCCCCGATGATCACCGCATTGGGGAACATGTTCAGGATCCCCCGGGCGAGCATCCGTTCGGCGGCACGATCCGCCTCGGTCACCAGATCCTGGTCGTCGCGCTTGGTGTCGACCTCTGCGGCCTTGAGGTTGCGGAACCTCGGCAGGATCTCGGCGCGCGCCGTCCGCCGGATCAGGTTCAGCAGCGTCACCCGCTGGGCCGGGGTCAAGGGCGCCGGGATCGGCATGGGCAGCGTGTCGGTCATTGGGCGATTCCCTCTGGCAGCAGTCCGTTGCGGCCCGAATGCCAGCCGGGCCGCCGGCTTTCAAGGTGACTATTCGCGCGCCCGCAGCACCTGTGCAGGACGCGCCGCCAGGGGACGCCAGGCGAACCCCAGCCCGGCCAGCAATGTGGCCCCGACGCCGCCCGCAATAATGGCGAAAGCCGATCCCCAGATCACGCCGAACTCGGTCTCCATCAGGAAGGTGCTGACCGCCCAGCCACCGAGGATGCCCGCGACCAGTGCAACGATCCCCGCGCCCGCGCCCAAAAGCGCCGCGCGCAGGGCAAAGCTGCGCAGGATCCGGCCCCGAGCTGCGCCCAGCGTCTTCAGGACCGCCGCCTCATAGGTCCGCGATTGCTCGCCCGCTGCCGCCGCGCCGATCAGCACCAGGAACCCCGTCAGCAAGGTCGCTGCCGCGCCCCAGCGGGTGGCATCGGCGATCCCGTTCAAAAGGTCGCTGACCTGATCAAGGGCATCCCGCACACGGATCGCCGTGATGTTGGGATAGGCACTTGCCAGATCACGCAGGATCTGCGCCTCGGCCTGTTCTTCGGCATAGACTGTCGAGATGAAACTGTGCGGCGCGCCCTGAAGCGCGCTGGGGTTCATCGACATGATGAACCCGATCCCGGCGGTCGAGAAATCGACTTCGCGGAAGCTGGTGATCGTCGCGGTGATGTCGCGGCCCAGGATGTTGACGGTCAACTCGTCCCCCAGCGCCAGGCCCATCTCTTCGGCCTCTTCGGCGGCAAAGCTGATCTGCGGCGCGCCTGCATAGTCCTCGGGCCACCATTCGCCCGCCGTCACGGTGGTGCGCTCGCTGGGCGCGGGCGCGTAGGTCACACCCCGGTCGCCGCTCAGCACCCAATGGTCCCCGGCCACTTCGGCCGCTGGCTTGCCGTTGATCTGCGTGATGATCCCCCGCAGCATCGGCGCGCTGTCGATGCGGCTGACAGCCTCGTCGTTTTCCAGCCGGTCCAGGAAGCCCGGCATCTGATCCTTCTGGATGTCGACAAAGAAATACGAGGGCGCGACGTCCGGCAGATCGCGCTGGATCGCCGCCCGCAGGTTGCCATCGATCTGGCCAACGGCGGCCAGAACGCTGAGGCCCAGGCCCAGTGACAGCACCACCGCGCCCGCGCCTTCGCGGGTTCCGCCGATGGCGCCAAGCGCCCACCGCAGGACCGGTCGACCCCGGGCCATCGGGGCCGTGCGCCGTGCCAGCCAGCGGATGCCCGCAGCGGCGAAGGCCAGGATGACCAGCGCGCCAAAAATGCCGCCTGCGGTCCAAAGTGTCAGCCAGACGGTTCCGGAGAACCAGATCGCCAAACCGATCAAAGCGGCCAGCAGGACCACCGTAGCCACCAGATAGATCGGCGCGGGCAAGAGCCGCGCGCTGTCCAGCGCCTCGCGAAAGAGCGTTGCCGCGCGCACTTCCTCGGCACGCGCCAGTGGCCAGAGCGTGAAGATCACTGCGGCCAGTGCGCCGTAGATGGCGGCCTCGATCAGCGGTTCCCAGTGGATGGCAAAGAGCACGGGCAGGGGCAGCGCGTCCGCGATCAACGGGGCCAGCAACAGCGGCACAATGGCCCCCAGCGCAATGCCGATGGCGATGCCCAGAATGCTGAGCACACCGATCTGCAGGAAGTAGGTCTGGAAAATCACCCGCCGCGTCGCCCCAAGCGTGCGCAGTGTGGCAATGACCGAGGTCTTGCGCGCCAGATAGGCGCGCACGGCGGCAGAGACACCAACGCCCCCGACCGCAAGCCCGGACAGGCCGACGAGGATCAGGAAAGCGCCCAAACGGTCGACAAACTGCGCCACGCCGGGCGCGCCGTTGCGGGCATCGCGCCAGCGCAGGCCGGTGTCGCGGAATTGCTCGGTGGCCTGCGCCTCGATGGCCGCCAAATCGGCGTTGGGCAGAAGCAGACGATAGCTTGTCTCAAAGAGCGTGCCCGGGGCCAGCAGGCCCGAGGCCTGCAGCGCCTCGGTCCGCACAAGCGTCCGGGGGCCAAGTGAAAAGCCCCCACCGGCACTGTCGGGTTCGCTGTCGAGGATGGCGTTCAGCGTGAACTCTTGTGTACCCAGCTTGAATGTGTCGCCCGGTTTCAGCGCCAAGCGGTCCGCCAAGATCGGCGCCATCACCGCGCCAAAGCCGTTCAGCGCCTGCTCAAGAGGCATCGGTGGGTCCAACTCGACCGCTCCGACAAGAGGATACAGGGCATCGACTGATTTCACCTGTGTCAATCCGCGTTCGGTTGTCCCGTCGCGTTCGACCACCACCATGGACCGGAAATCGGTGACCTCGGACACGGCTTCGGCCAGGCCCTCCATCCAGGCGCGTTCTTCGTCCGTGGCAAACCGGTAGGTGAAGCGTGCCTCGCCATCGCCGCCCAGTAGAACCGCGCCCTGGTCTGCCAACCCGGCCTCGATCGCCGACCGGACAGAGCCGACGCCCGCAATTGCGGCCACGCCAAGCGCGAGGCAGGCCAGAAAGATCCGAAAGCCCCGCAGGCCGCCGCGCAGTTCGCGGCGGGCAAAGCGGGCCGACAGCGCCAGGTTCATTCCGCGGCCTGCGCGTCTTGGCTGACACGGCCATCGGTCAGCCGCACCACGCGGTCACAGCGCCCCGCCAGGCTGCGCGAGTGCGTGACCAGCACCAGCGTCGCCCCGTGCCGGTCGCGCAGACCGAACAGCATGTCCATGATCGCGGTGCCGTTCGCACCATCAAGGTTCCCGGTCGGCTCGTCCGCCAGCAGGATCTGCGGGCGGGGCGCGGCGGCGCGCGCCAGGGCGACCCGCTGTTGTTCGCCCCCCGACATCTGCGCCGGGTAGTGGTCGGCCCGGTGGGCCAGACCCACGGCCTCCAGCTCGGCGGCGGCGCGGTCAAAGGCATCGCGGTGCCCGGCCAGTTCCAGCGGGGTGGCGACGTTTTCAAGTGCCGTCATCGTCGGGATCAGGTGAAAGCTTTGGAACACCACCCCCATGTGATCGCGCCGAAAGCGCGCCAGCGCATCTTCGTCCAGCGCCGACAGGTCATGCCCTAGCACCTCAACCTTGCCCGATGTCGCGCGCTCCAACCCGCCCATGATCATCAGAAGCGAGGATTTGCCCGATCCCGAGGGGCCGATCAGGCCCAGGGTCTCGCCCTTGTGAACGGAAACGTCGATACCGTGCAGGATCTCGACCAATCCGGCATTGCTCTTGAGGCTCAACGTGACATCTTGGAGAGAGACAACGGTATCAGGCATCGGGGGTCCGGGCGCATGTTTCAATGGTTCACATATGGGGCCGCCGGGGGGGCGAGCAAGGCCGCAATCGCGGTTTCTGTGGTTTGGGCCAGCCTGGCCTCGGCCGAGCAGGTCACCGTGCTGGCCTTGGGCGATAGCCTGACGCAGGGCTATGGCCTGCCGATCGAACAGGGCTTTGTTCCGCAACTCGAAGGCGCGCTGCGCGCGGCGGGCCATGATGTGGCGGTGATCAACGGTGGCGTATCGGGTGACACGACGGCAGGCGGTTTGGCGCGCGTGGCCTGGTCACTGACGCCCGAGGTCGACGCGATGATCGTGAACCTGGGCGGCAACGACCTGCTGCGCGGGATCGCACCCGAGGTGGCCCGCGCCAACATTCGCGGCATCCTCGAGGTTGCGGCGGGCGAAGGGATCGACGTTCTGCTGGTCGGCATGCAGGCGCCGGGGAATTATGGGCCCGACTACAAGGCGGCGTTCGAGGCGATCTTTCCCGAACTGTCCGAAGAATTCGGCACGGTCTATCTGGAAAGCTATTTCGCCGGCACCTTTGACGTGACTGGCGGCGAGCTGGCCGATGCGGCCAAGTATTTTCAGCCCGACGGCATTCACCCCTCGGCCGAAGGCGTCCGGTTGAACGTCGCCGCGATGCTGCCGCAGGTCGAGGCGCTGTTGCAGCGCGCCGGGGACTAGGCCGGTGCCGGGGCGGTTGTTCCTGACCTCACCCATGGCGGCGGTGGCGAAGGCTGTGGACCGGCCCTGGGATCTGGGTGACGAACCGCCCCGCCAGAACATCGCCCCGGGACAAGAGATCGTGACCCTGACGCCCGACGGGTTTCAGCGCATGCGCTGGGGGCTGATCCCGCAGGGGCGCAAGAATGCGCGGGGGCGTCCGGTGATGGAAGTCCTGATCAACGCGCGCTCGGAAACGCTGTTTGACAAATCCGCCTTCGAGGGGCTGAAGCGCGCCGTTGTTCCGGCTGACGGCTGGTACGAATGGACTGGCGAGAAGCGCAAGAAAACCGCCTGGTCGCTGCGCCGCGCCGACGGCGCGTTGCTTTGGTTTGCGGCGATGTATGATGTCTGGTCCGCGCCCGGAGGCACCCTGGTGCCCCAGGTGGCGACGGTGACCTGTGCGCCCAATGCGGATGTCGAACCGATCCATCACCGCATGGGCGTGCTTTTGGCGCCCGAAGATGTGCCAGTCTGGATTTCGGGGGACGAGGCACAGGCAAAGTCGCTGACGCGGCCCCTGGCCGAGGGGATTTTGCAGATATCCGAAGCCAGCGGGGTCGACTGGGACGGTGCCTGACAAGATGGCCCCCGCCCCCGAAAGGGGGCAGGGGCAATGCGCTTAGGCCAGCGCGATGTTCACTGCCGACTCGCGGCCGTCACGGCCGGGCTGCAGGTCATAGGTCACTTTCTGGTTGTCCGCGAGGCCGGTCAGGCCCGAACGTTCGACTGCAGAAATGTGCACAAAAACATCTTTGCCGCCGGCTTCGGGCGCAATGAAGCCGTAGCCTTTGGTGGTGTTGAACCATTTGACGGTGCCATTGGCCATCGTCACTCTCCTGTAAATGTCTGCCCGCGGAAGTGCGGCAGGTCGGCAAAGTCAGTGCAAGATCGAATGACTGGGCCGGATAGGAGCAGTGGGTCGAAAATGGTAACGTCGCAGGTGCGATATGATCAGATGTACGGCAAGGATCAAGGGGAATGTGTGCCCCGCGCCGCGGATCAGCGGGATGTGACGGCACGTCGCGTCAGGGTGCTGACAAGCACCAAACTGAGCGTTCCAAAGGAAAACCCAAGATACAGCGCCCCGCAGGCGATCAGGTTCATTCCCATGACCGACCAGCCAAGGACCGCCGCGACCAAGCCGAAGAAACTGCCGAAAATGAGTGCGACTGCTGCCATGAGGACCCCCTCTCTCACCATCGTGCGGCCAAAGTGTTAAAAGGACATTAACACTCTGGCCCTGACGGAAATGAGGCGAAAGCAGGGTCTGTTCAGGCCGCCTGTCGATTGGCGCGAAGGCTGCGCCAGATGTGGCGCGGCGCCCGCGCCAGCGCGGCCCGTGTGATCGGGCCGTATTCGGTTTCGCCAGCCAAGAGTCGCAGGTAATCGCGCCGCAGCCGGGTCGAGCGGCGGAAGCCCGCGACAAAGCCTTCGCGCAGGAAGGGGCGGAACATCAGCGGCCGGATCAACCGCGCCTGGTTGAGGGCGCGGTGAATGGGGCGCAGTGACTTTGTATAGACAGCCAGCACGGTTTCGGGGCGACCGGCTAGCAGAGCCTCTGCCGTGGCCATGGCCGCCAGTTGCCCGCTTTTCATCGCGTAGGCGATGCCTTCTCCCGTGATCGGATCGACCAGACCCGCAGCATCCCCCGCCAGCAGGATCCGGCCCGCGCCGGGTGTCTTGCGGAACGTGCCGCCCGGCAGGAACTGGCCCTTGATCGGCGTGTCATCCGGCAGGCCCAGGTCCTTAAGATAGCCACGAAGCGCGGCCTTCATATCGGGGTTTCGCCCGTTTATGCCGCCCACGCCGATGGTCACGCCATTGGGCTTGGGGAATTGCCAGCCATAGCCCCATTCGGCAGCTCCAAAGTCGATTCGCAAGGGCAGATCGGTCTCTGGCCGCTCGATCTCGAGCGCAAAGGCGATGGTTTCGCGGTCAAACGCTTGCCCGAACAGAGCACGCGCGGTTGCGCTGTTGACGCCATCGGCACCTACGATCACCGGGGCGCGCAGGACCTGATCGCCAAACGAGACGGTGCCTGCCCTGGGATCCAGCGTCGTGTTGCCGACACCCGTGAAATCTGCCGCGCCAAAGCCGAGCGCAGTGGCCAACAGGTCGTTGTCCAACTCAAGACGCATCATCATGCGGATGGGCGGGATGTCGGTGTAGTGCCCCAGAACCTGACCATGCGCGCCAAACATCAGGTCAGAGCGTACCTCGGTCGGGATGTCCGGTGCCGGACGGCCAAAGATTTCCTGGTAGTAGGTCAGCGAGCGCCCGGTGAAGCCGCCACCGCACAGCTTGTCACGGGGAAAGGCACGTTTGTCGACAATGGCCACGCGCAGCCCTGCGCGCGCTGCCGTGGCTGCCGCCGCACTTCCGGCCGGGCCTGCGCCCAGAACAATCAAATCAAAGTCAGACATGAAATCCCAATGGGTTGAGGCGTCAGAGCACCGTCACGATCGTGCCAATGGGAACCCGTTCATACAGGTCCTCGACATGCGCATTGATCATGCGGATGCAGCCGTTCGAGACCGACCGCCCGATCGATCGGGGGCTGGTGGTGCCGTGGATGCGGAACATCGTGTCCCGCCCATTCTGATACAGATACAGCGCCCGGGCCCCCAGCGGATTGCTGCGACCCCCGGGTTGGCGATAGGTGTTGTCGATGAAGCGTTCGTAGGTCTTGGGCTCGCGCTTGATCATCTCGTCCGTCGGACGCCAGTCCGGCCACTTGCGCTTGGCCCCGACCTTGGCAGTTCCGGTGAATTCCAGTCCGGCACGCCCGACACCCACGCCATAACGCATCGCGCGGCCGGGTTCGGTGATGTAATACAGGAAATGCGCCTTTGGCAGCACCAGGATCTGGCCCGTGCCATAGGTCTTGGTGATTCCCACCGGTTGCGGGGTATAGATCGGATCAAGCGAAAAGGCTGCCCGCGCCAAAGACGGGGCAAAGAGGCTGGCCGCGCCAGCCGCCATCAGGGTGCGTCGTGTCAGCATGGGCCACTCACTTTCACGAATTTTATGCGTTGTTTCAAGTGTCGCACGTCCCTTAGCGGGCGCAAGTTGACATCAAGTCAAGATCTCGTGGGCGTTGCCGATTTGCGCCAGGTCTCGGCAGAAAGCTGCCGGGGCAGGCGGGACCGCCATGCGCCAAGGCGCTTTCACCTTAGGTGTCGGGATGCCATGGTGCTTTATCCAGTATGTTCCGGGGGCCAACCAATGAGCAACCATCTTATTGTCAGCGCGCATCCAAATCCCGAGGGGTTTATCGCCTCCTGGGCGCGTGCCAGCGCTGAGGCGGCGGCGCGGTTGGGGCCCGTGGCGCGGTCGGATCTGTATGCCATGCAGTTCGACCCCGTCGAGCGGGCGGCGAACCCCCTGAAGGCGCAGGAAGATGCCTCGGCCCGCAACGGATGGGCGGCGGATGTCGCGGGCGAGGTCGCCAAGATCCGCGCCGCCGAGGTGATCGTCTTTCACTTTCCGATCTGGTGGTTCGGCGCGCCGGCGATCCTGAAGGGCTGGTTTGACCGCTGCCTCGTGCACGGGGGGCTGCATGACGTCGAGAACCGGTTTGACAGGGGACTGTGCCGGGGCAAGACGGCCCTGTTCTGTGTGTCGACCGGGGCGACCGAGAGCGAGGTCGGGCCGGGCGGCAAGGAAGGGCGCCTGGACCTGCTGCTTTGGCCACTGGCCTATGCGCTGCGTTACTGCGGTTTCGACATTGCCGACCCCGTGGCCGTGCATGGTGTGCACGGGTACCACGAGGGGGCCGAAAAGGCCGCCCTGGAGGCGCGGCTCGGACAGGCTCTGACAGATCAGGACCAGATCCTCGAAACGCTTGCGGCGCGTCCGCGCTGGAGGTTCAATTCGGACGACGATTTTGATGGCGCGGGGCGGCTGCGCCCCGAAGCCGAGCGGATCTGGCCGTTCATCGACTAGCATCTGTTTGTGTCAGGGCGACATCCCGGCGGCGAGGATCGCCAGGAAAGCCGGGATCGCGGCCAGGGTGATCGCCATGCGCGGCCAGGTGCGGGCGAGGGCGAGCACCAGAGCGGGAACGGCAAAGAGCCCCGTCGCGCCGGCGCCGACCATGAAAAATCCCCAGGCCATGCCGATGCCGGCAGCGTCCGACGTACTGGTCGATATGCTGACCGCCCAGAACGTCAGCAGCCCTGCGTAGATCGCGCAGAGGATGTAGACAGCCTTGAACATGCGATCAGCCTACCACAGTCGCGGGAAACTCAAAGTCGGCTGTTCCGGAGGTGTGTGCGGCGGCGGGCGCGGCGGGGTGAACCCCGCCCTACGATGGCGCGCCACGGGACCACCTGTTGCAAAGGATCAGCAAGGGCGCACCTGTCCGGCGCCTCCGCCGGTCGGGGTGTCAGTTGAACCATATGAAATAGGCCAGGAACCCCCGGTCGAAGATATCGAACATCGTCTGGGCCGTTTGCGCGGATACGAGCTCGCCCTCTTCGAGGTAGGGGATGACCGCCGCCCCCTGCGCGATCATCACCGGGTCAAAGGTGCGCGGGTCCTCGAACATGCGCCGCACGTTCAAGCCCTTGCCAAGAAAGCGCCAATGCGCAATCAGCTTGCGGCCTTCCAGCACATCCTCTGCCGTGTCCAGAAAGGCATGCCATCCCGCAATCACGTCCTTGTTGACACGCATGCGCGGAAAGCGCGGGGTCTGGTCCGGAGAGGGCAGCCATTCGTACTTGTCATCGCTTTCAAGAAGGATACGTCGCCAGTTTTCGCGGCTCAGCTCGACCATCGTCAGCAGGTGCACCCGGGATTTTGCCATGCGGGCCTTGTCGACGACGGGCCAGTCGAAACGATGGATGAAGGCAATCACGTCGGCGATGCCTCCATATTCAAGGAACGTCCACGCGCGGCGAGATTCCTCGCCATGGTTGATGTTCCAATCTTTCCATTCCAGGCCTTGCGCAGTGACGTCCCACTGCGCGCGCGTCGGCCGGTTGGGGTCGTTGCGGCTGTAGCGTCTCTCGGCGTCCCAATAGTTTGGCGGTTCGGGATGTTGCATGATGTACGCCAACGCAGCGTCCGCAGAGCGTCGCAGTTCAGAGGAGTACAGGTCTGTTTCCGGAAACATGAAATGAAAGGTCTCGTCAAAGGCCTGTTGCCAGTCGTGCGCCAGCAGAAACTCGGTCATTGCCCGTAACAGGTGCGTATACCCGCGCAGCCAGGGGGCATCACTCTGATCGAAGTCGAACTTCAGGCCTTTGCGCGGAGGATCCATTTGAGCGACAGCCGAAAACAGGGCGGCGAGACGCTCGTCCGATCTGACATTCCCGTCGCCATTGAAGTCAAGCGAGACAGAGGCAAGGTCCAGTTGAAAATCAAACGCCTCTGGCCCGATCAGGGCCAGCGTTCCGTCGGCTATCGCCAGATCCTGTGAAAACCTGTCCAGGATGTCCCGCAACCCGTCATACGTGACAGGCTGCGGATCGGGGTTTGGCGGCACAGGCACCCTGAGAAACGGCAGGCCAGCCATACCGATCCAGTCACCATGGGTTTCGGCATTGCCGAGGCCAAAGCCGTACAACCCATTGCCCATCCGTTCGATCGCGTAGAGAAACTGCGCGGTCCCCAGGGCGAACCTGGCGGGTGGGCCGCCCTCTGTGTCCAGCCAATCCTCGGCCAATTGCATGGCATCCTGGGTGCGGCCCTGTTCGAGCAAGGCTCCAAAGTCCTTTGCAGGATCGGTACGCGCTGGTCCGGTGACAAGACAGGTCGCCGCCACAACGGCTGCCGCGGTGCGTATGACTTTCAGGTGCATGATATCCCCCTCCCGTGAGATAGGGACCCAGCATGCCACACGGGGCCCGGCTGTCATTGATCTGTCGCAAACGGGGCCCAGAGCTCCCCGGCGTTGCAGCGGAGGGACGCGAGTGCGTAAACTACTGCCATGGGAGTGGTGCGATGCGCATACTGGTATTGTCAGACCTGCACGATGACTTTTGGGCAGCCACCCAAAGGGACCCCTTTGAGGGCATAGAGCCCCTGATTGCCGGATTGGATCACCTGATCCTGGCCGGGGATGTTTCGAACAAGCCCAAGGTCCGATGGAAACACGCCTTTCAGCGCATCCTGCGCCTGGTGCCGCCCGAACGTGTGTCGGTCTTTCCGGGAAATCACGATTTCTATGACTTCTGCATCGATGACGAAGACCGGTTGCGGCAGATCGCGGCCTCGTTCGGGGTGGGCTATGTTCAGAAGGCCCAGATCCATATTGGCCCCGCGCGGTTTCTGTGTGCGACGCTGTGGACGGATCTCGAGCTTGGTCGGGGCCGGGTGATCAACGGTCGTGTCGCCGCGGAGCGGATGAATGACTTTCGCGCGATCCGGGTCGCTTCGGGCGGGTATCGAAAGTTGCGGCCGTCGGATGTCGTGACGCAGCATCACGACCATCTGGCCTGGCTGACCGAGGCGCTGGGCCAGCCCTTTGACGGGGACACCTATGTGGTCACCCACCATGCCCCGCATCCCGATGTGCTGACCGAGCGATCCGAGGGGCTGGACGCGGCCTTTGCCAGTGATCTGCGCGAGGTCATCGCAACCTATCGTCCGAAGGCATGGCTGTTTGGTCACAGCCACAGTGCTATTGACCTGACTGTGGGCGCGACAGCCCTGCGAAACGTGTCGCTGGGCTATCCCGACGAAGTCGCGGACCCGGGTGCTCGGATCCGCAAGTTGATTTTCGAGGTTTGACAAATGGTTGGCATCACCCCGTCCGACCTATGTGCAGGTGCCCATCAGAGGGCAGGACTTGGAGCGGACGGAGGTCTGCAACTTCATTCCAGCATCAACACAAGGCTTTGTCGGCCATTGTGATTGTTTGCCCAGCCCCACCCAGATGCACCCGGCTTGGTGGTTTTTTCGCCAAGACGGTACTCGGCCACATTTGATCGTTTGGGGTTGTGAGGATACCCACTCAGCCATTTGGAATAGCGGAGCGGACTGCCATCGTGCCAGGCCCACGTGGTCGCGCCGTCCTGACCGTTGAACAAGCCAATGGTTGGTCCGGCCATCCAATTTTGAGAGTCATAGCCATCGGCCCAAAAGAACGGTTCGAACTTGAACAAACTGACCACAAAGCGGTTCACTTCGCGGCTTTCGATTTTCGCAAGGGAACCGTCTGCCTTGGCGGCCAGTTGCAGCATCTGGGGCTTGGACATTCCGAACCCGGTGCGGACCACCGAATAAAGCCGGTCTTCGAAAAACCCATAAGTGATCTGCGCCTGAGGCGCTGCCCGGACAAGTTTCAGAACGCGCGGATCGTTTTCGACCAACCCAAGCAAGTCGGGATCGTACCGTTTCCCGCTGGGTGAGGCCACGGCATACCACGTTTCCGGGCCGGCCCGTCGCGTGTGCAGGTCAAGGGCGGCCAAGGTGGGGCGATCGATCACGCCATCTGCCAGCAAACCGCGATCCGACTGGAACGCGGCCACGGCTGTAAAACTCTTGTCTCCAAGGACGCCGTCGATTTTTCCGGGATCATACCCGAACTCTGTAAGGATCGACTGGACCGCAAGGCGTTCAGCGCGTGTCAGCCCCGAAAAAGAGACCGAGGCCAAACGCATGCCCCGTTGGACATCTGCCTTGTCATGCTCGGTCGCCAGCAATCGCATGGCTTGCCGGAACGTCTTGGATTCTCGGGCAAGGGCCTCTTCGGTCCACCTGCTTTTCGGGTGATCGTTGAAGAAATGAGCCCAGGCGCGAGGGGTGTTGATCCGCCGTGCGGCTTCGTAAGCGCGGTCCGCTTTTGGGTCGAGGGGATCGGCCAGCGGGGTCTCAGAGACGGACGCATTGTTGCGGGCCAGAGCAGCGAGATCCTCTTCCCTGTCCCGCAATTCTTGCTCGACCTCTGCACGTTTTTCTTCTTCGGCCGCAGCGAGGGCGGCCAGTTGGTCGCGCTCTGCCAGCGCGGCTGCCGCCTCGGCCGCCAGCTTTTCCGTCTCGGCCTTGGCGCTTGCGGCCTCTTGCATCAATCTCAGGCGCTCGGTTGTGGCGTCGTCTTGCCCCAGCGCAGCTTGCCGCAGCTGGCGAGCGACGGCCACAAGCGCCTGATTGTCCGACCCTTCGTGGCGGTCCAGAAACCTATCCCACGCAGCGACATCCCCCTTGTCGCTGGCGATCTGAAAGTCCGCGACGATCGACGACTGGCCTGCAAGAAAGATATCGTGTCCGGGCAATGACCCATAGGTGAATGGCTCTTGTTGCCCGCCCGTCTTTTCCCGAACCGTGTCCCGGACCTTGCGGAACATCTTTCCAAGTTCAACGCCCGGTTCCTCGATATGTTCCAACAGAGCCTCTGCGTAGGGGCTGTTACGGCCTGTGCCGTCCAGGGCCAGTGTTCCGGCCCTCGCGGCATAGCCGACCAGGACGCCGCTGCTGGGATCGAACCGTCGCAAACCGCGACCGATGGATCGGGTTGCAGAGGTGCGCTGCATCTCGGCCACAAACGGGTTGACCCGACAGGCGTCGACCAGCACGATCTTCAATCCCTGCGATCCGGACAGCGCACGGGTCACTGTATCCAGACGCAGCGATTCGAATTCAACATCGGCATCCGTGCGAAGTTCGGCATTGACCGGGATCAGGTAGTTCGTGTTGTCGATCTCGATGCCGTGTCCGGCGAAGTAGACAAGCGCAACATCCGCTCCGCGGGCCCTGTCCGAGAAATCGCGCAGCGCAACCCGCATCTGTCGAAAGTCTGCGTCCAGCACCACCTCGGTGTCAAAGCCTATGCGCGTCAGCGCTTGCGCCAGGTCGCGGGCGTCATTGCCGGGGTTGGGCAGATGCGCGGCATGCTCGTACGCCGAGTTGCCGATCAAAAGAGCAACTTTCGTATCCTGCGACGCCGCCGGATGCGCCACCAGGAGAGTCGCGGCAACCGCCACAGCCAGTCTGCAAAGGCGAGTTAGGGACAATGCTGGCCCTCCGGCAAGTCTGTCCGCCGCGCCAAAGGGCGCGGCGGACACTGGATTACTCCCACATGACCTCGGTCAGCGGGTTGCCCTGTGTCGGCTGGTTGGTCCAGAGCCCTTTCAGCCGCGCGTCGGCGACCACCGGATAGGCCAGCTGGAACAGGTAGCCGTTCACATAGTCCTCGCTGATCATGATCTGAGCCTTGGTCAGCAACTCGGTCCGCGCGGCGGCATCGTTGGTGGCGGTCAGGGTCTCGATCAGCGCCTGGAACTCGGCATTGTCATACTGGAAGTAGTATTCAGGCCGGGCGTAGATCCCGATGTCGAAGGGCTCGGTATGGCTGACGATGGTCAGGCCATAGTCCTTGCCGCGGAACACTTCCTCCAGCCATTGCGCCCACTCGAGGTTGCTGATCTCGGTCTGGATGCCAACCGCGCGCAATTGGGCGGCGATGATCTCGCCTCCACGGCGGGCATAGCTGGGCGGTGGCAGTTTCAGCGTGGTGGTAAAGCCATCTGCAAAGCCCGCTTCGGCCAGCAGGGCCTTGGCCTTGTCAGGGTCGTATGTCGAGTTCCCGGTCAGATCGATGTAGTCGGGGTTATGGGGCGCGAAATGCGTGCCGATCGGGGTGCCAACGCCGAACATCGCCCCGTCGATGATTTCCTGCCGGTTGATGGCGTGGGCAATCGCCTGACGGACCTTCACATTGTCCAGCGGAGGCATCTTGTTGTTGGTCGACAGGATCGTCTCGCCTTCGGTCGAGCCGACCATGACGGAAAAGCGTGGATCGGCCTCGAACAGAGGCAGGTTTTCCGGCGCCGGGAAGCCCGCAAAGGCGTCGATGTCCTGCGCCATCATCGCGGCAAAGGCGGCAGTCGGGTCCGAGATGAACTTGAAGGTTGCCGCGTCCAGAATGGCGGGTGTGCCCCAGTAGGCGTCGTTCTTTACCAGCTCGATGCGGTCGCCTTCGACCCAGTTTGCGAACTTGAAGGCCCCCGTGCCGATCGGGGTCTGCTTGATGCCCTCGATCGATTCAGGTGCCACGATCACCGCGTCCCCCCAGGCCATGTTGAACAGGAAGTTGCCGTTGGCCTGCGACAGTGTGACCTGCACGGTCAGCGGGTCGACCACGGTCACGTCCGCGATGCCCGCAAAAAGCGCCTTTTGCGCATTCGCGCTGTCTTCGGCGCGGGCGCGGTCGAGGCTGAATTTCACATCCTCGGCGTCCATCGCGGTGCCGTCGTGAAAGGTCACGCCCTCGTTCAGCATGAAGGTGTAGGTCAGGCCGTCGTCGCTGATCGTCCAGCTTTTGGCCAGCGCGGGCACCACGGCGCCGGTGCTGGTGAAACGGGTCAAACCTTCGAAAACATTGGTGTAAAGCACGCTGTCGATGGCGCCGGCGGCGGCGCTGGTCGGGTCAAGGTGCGGCGGCTCAAGCTGAATCGCGACGGTGACGTCGCTTTGCTGGGCCTGGGCCGAGACGGCAAGCGCCACAAGCGCCGTGGCCGCGGCAAGGCTGCGGATGGATTTCATAAAAAACGTCCTCCTGTTGGATGAGCCGGATCACGTGTCCGACTCTTATGGCCCGAGTGTTCCCGCAAACACGCCGTCAATCAAGTTTCGCGGCGCGGATCGGCTGTGGAATAATCTTGCGCGGGGTGGTATCGGCGCGGCGGAAGACCTTGGAAAGACCCTGACGTATGAGCGCCACTGCACGCAAGACCGCCCCGCTGCCCGACGATATCCGGGCCCGCAAAGGGGGCGCTCCGCTTGTCTCCCTGACCGCCTACACCACCCCCATGGCCCAGATGATGGACGCGCATTGCGACTTTGTCCTGGTGGGTGACAGCGTCGGCATGGTGCTGCACGGGCTGCCTTCGACCCTTGGCGTGACGATGGAGATGATGATCCTGCACGGCAAGGCGGTGGCGCGGGGACTGAAACAGGCGATGCTGGTCGTGGACATGCCCTTTGGCAGCTACGAAGAGGGCCCCGAACAGGCCTTTCGAAACGCCGCGCGGCTGATGGCCGAAACCGGGGCGGCAGCGGTCAAGCTGGAAGGTGGCGTGACTATGGCTGACACCATCGCCTTTCTGGTGGCGCGCGGCGTGCCTGTGATGGCGCACATCGGCCTGACGCCGCAGTCGATCAACACGCTGGGCGGCTACAAGGTGCAGGGCCGTGGCGCGGCGGGTGAGGCGTTGATGGCCGATGCACGGGCTGTGGCGCAGGCCGGGGCCTTTGCCGTTGTGCTGGAAAAGGTGCCAGAGGCGCTGGCGGATCGGATTACCGGCGAGATCGAGATCCCGACCATCGGGATTGGTGCTTCGGCGGGCTGCGACGGGCAGATCCTTGTGGTCGACGACATGCTGGGTCTGTTCACCGCCTTCAAGGCCAAGTTCGTCAAGCGCTATGCAACGCTGGGCGAACAGGCCGAGGCCGCGATCGCCGACTATGCTGCCGAGGTGCGCGCCCGCAGCTTCCCTGCGCCCGAACATGTCTTTGCCGATGTCGCGCCAGAGGCCACGTCATGAACGTGCCCATCGTCCGTGACTTGGCCGGGCTGCGCGCGCTGACCCGCACATGGCAGCGCGCCGGAGAGGTGATCGGCGTTGTTCCCACGATGGGCGCCCTGCATGCAGGTCACCTCAGCCTGGTCGAGGCCGCCAAGGCCCGCGCCGACCGGGTGATCGTGACGATCTTTGTGAACCCCAAACAGTTCAACAACCCCGAGGATCTGGCGAACTACCCAAGGACCGAGGATGAAGACGCCCGCAAGCTTGCGCCCTATGGCGTTGACGCGGTCTGGGTCCCGGATGGGGACACGATGTATCCGGGCGGCTTTGCGACAACGGTCGCCGTGTCCGGCCTGACCGAGGTCATGGACGGCGTGCACCGGCCCGGGCATTTCGAAGGCGTGGCCACCGTGGTGGCCAAGCTGTTCCTGCAGAGCCAGGCCGATCTGGCGTTCTTTGGCGAAAAGGACTTTCAGCAGCTGCAGGTCGTGCGCCGGATGGCGGCGGATCTAAACATCCCGATCGAGGTCATCGGCTGCCCCACCGTTCGCGAAAGCGATGGTTTGGCCATGAGCTCGCGCAACCTGCTGTTGCATGAACAGGCGCGGGCCGCAGCGCCCGCTCTGCATGAGCAGATGCAGAAGATGGCCGAGGGCATCCGCCAGGGCAAACCGATTGCCACGCTTGAGGCGCAGGCACGCGCGCAGCTGGAAGCCGTTGGCTTTGGCCCGGTCGAATACCTCGACCTGCGAAGCGTTGACGATCTGGCGCGGCTCGAAACCGCCGATCGGCCTGCGCGGCTCTTTGCGGCGGCGCATCTGGGCGGCGTGCGCCTGATCGACAACATCGCGGTCTGAACGCGAATTCTCTTGCCCGCTCATGCGCTTCCATGCCTGATGCGGTGAAACGGAGACGCGCTTATGCCCAACCGCTGGTTCATCCTGTTCGTGCTGTTCTTTGCACGTGTGACCATGGCTTTTCAGTTCCAGTCGGTGGCGGCCCTGTCGCCGTTGATCGCTGACACCTATGGCCTGAGTCTTGCGGACATCGGCCTGCTGATCGGGCTTTACTTCGCGCCGGGTGTGCTGGTCGCGCTGCCGGGTGGGGTGATCGCCGCGCGGTTCGGGGAAAAACGCGTGATCGGGTGGGCGATGGGCCTGATGGCGCTGGGCGCGCTGGTGGTGATGCTGGGCACGACCTGGGAGGTCTACGTGGTCGGACGCATCCTTGCCAGTGTCGGCGGGGTGATCATCAACATCGTCCTGACCAAGCTGCTGGTCGATTGGTTCGCAGGGCGCGAGATCTCGACCGCCATGGCGATCTTCATCAACTCTTGGCCCATCGGGATCGCACTTGCCCTGGTCACCTTGCCGACGCTGGCAGCGGTCGGAGGCCTGTTGGCCGCGAACCTTGCCGTGCTGGCCATCATCCTTGTGGGTGGTGTCCTGTTCCTGGCCTTTTACGTTGTGCCCGAGGGTGCGGCCCAGGGGGCGACGAGCATTCAGGCGGTCAGCCTGCCGCTTTATGCCCTCAGCCTCGCCAGCCTGATCTGGGCGCTCTACAATACCGCGCTGGCCATGGTGTTCAGCTTTGGCCCGGCGTTGCTGACCGAAAAAGGGTGGAGCCTGACGGCTGCGGGCAGCGTGACCAGCGTTTTCATGATCGTTCTGTCGCTGGTTCTGCCGGTCGGAGGCATCATCGCCGACAAGACAGGACGGCGTGATCTGGTCATCGTGGCCAGTCTGCTGGGGTTCGCGGTTCTGATCCCTTCGGTCGCCGTGCTGCCGGGATATGGCATCTTTGCAATCTTCGTTGTGGTCGGGGCGATCTTTGCGCTTGGCGCGGGGCCCATCATGACGATGCCCTCGGCGATCCTGCCACCCGAGGCGCGGACCTTCGGGATGGGGGTGTTCTTTACGATATACTACGCCGTGATGATGATCGCCCCGCGCATTGCGGGCGGCGTGGCAGACGCCACCGGCAGCACGCTGTCGGCTTTCCTGATCGGCGCGGGCCTCTGCGCGATCTGCGTGCCCATGGTCTGGGCCTTCCGGCGCGCCGAAGGTTAGGGCGCCCGCCGGTGACCTGGCAAGGCGTGACCTGTCAACTGCGCCGGGTCAGCGGGATCGCCACGTTTTCCAGATAAAAGATCGCGTCGCGGTTGGCGGCATCAGCGATGGTCAGGCTGCGCGGGCTTTTGCGACGTTGCTCGGGTCTGTGACCATTTGCTTTTCACCGGATGTCGGCATTCGTTGGAAAAGGAAGATACTCGTTGCTCCAGTGAAACAAAATGCTAGCATGAGGTACATTTCGGATCACATGTGGAACGAGTTTTGGATTGGAGCGACCTGAAGCTGTACCTGTCCTTTGTGCGGTCGGGCAGCCTACGGGCGGCGGCCGAGGCGGCCAACACCAGCCATGCCACGGTGTCGCGGCGCATGGCGCATCTGTCGGACCGGGCGGGGGCACAACTGTTCTTTCGTTCAGGCGGCAAGCTGCAGCTGACCGAGTCCGGGCAGGCGCTTCTGGAAACCGCGCGGCGGGTCGAAGACGAGATCGCGCAGCTCGAGCGTCGCAGCTTTGGTCGCGACCGCCGGTTGCAGGGGCCATTGGTGATCACCACGGTGGATGCGCTGGCGGTGACGCCCTTCCTTCGGCTGATCGGAGAATTCTGCACGGCCTATCCCGACATCGACCTGAAGCTGATGACGACGATGTCGCTGGCTGATCTGGACCGGCGCGAGGCGGACATCGCCTTGAGATTTGGCGCGACGCCAGACGATCATCTGGTGGGCCGCAAGCTGATGCCGACCGCCCGGGCGGTCTATGCGGCGCCAGACTATGCGCGGCGGTTGGGCGACGGGGCCGGGTGGATCAGCTTCTCTCCACCCGGATCGCGAGAGGCCTGGAAGGCCTCGACGCCGTTCCCGGATGTGCCGACCGTGCTGCGCTCGACCGACATGCGGACGCAACAGGCCGCCTGTCGGGCAGGGCTGGGGCTGGTGATGCTGCCGTGTTTCCAGTGTGATCCGGACCCGGATCTGGTGCGGATCAGCGAGCCGCAGTTCAGCGCACGGCAGGACATGTGGTTGCTGCGCCATGCCGATGCGCGCGACAACGCCCGCGTGCGGGCGATTGTCCGCTTCCTGTCCGAGGCGATGCCCCGCCTCGCCCCGCTGTTTCGGGGCGAAACGGCATCAACCTGGATCCCTGACTAGCGCAGGCGCGCCTCGGTCTGGGCGTCAAAGAACATGACGTCGGCGGGGTCAAAGTTCACCCGAACAGGCGAGCCCGCTGGCACCACGTCCAGCCCCTTGGTTTCGACCACCAGCTTCTCACCCGTCGGGGTGCGCAGATAGTCATAGGCAACGCCGCCCAGTTGTTCGGTCAGATCAACGGTGATGGCGGCCTCGTCGACCTTGGTCACGGTTGTCGTTTGCGGACGCAGGCCGACGATTACGTCGGAGCCTTCGGGGGGCAGGCCAACCGAGGCCGGGATCACCGCGTCGGCCAATGCGGGCACCATGACGCCCCCGCCGGTGACGACACCGTTCAGGAAGTTCATGCCCGGCGAGCCGATGAACCCGGCGACAAACTTGTTGTCAGGGTTGGTGTACAGCTCCATCGGGGCGCCGACCTGTTCGATCCGGCCCGCACGCAGGACGACAATCTTGTCGGCCAGCGTCATCGCCTCGACCTGGTCGTGGGTGACATAGATCATCGTTGCGCCGATTTCCTTGTGCAGGCGCGCAATCTCGACCCGCATGTCGACGCGCAGTTCGGCATCAAGGTTCGAGAGCGGTTCGTCGAACAGGAACACTTCGGGTCCCCGCACAATCGCGCGGCCGATGGCAACCCGCTGACGCTGACCACCCGACAGGGCTGCCGGCTTGCGCTTGAGGTAGTCATCCAGCTTCAGTATCTTGCTGGCCTCGTCGACCTTGCGCGTGATCTCGTCCTTGGGGTGACCGGTCATGCGCAGGCCAAAGCCCATGTTTTCCTCGACCGTCATATGCGGGTACAGCGCATAGGTCTGGAACACCATCGCCACGCCGCGTTCGGCCGGGTCGGTGTGCGTGACATCCCGCGTGCCGATGCTGATCTTGCCATCGCTGGTTTCCTCCAGCCCGGCGATCATCCGCAAAAGCGTGGACTTGCCACAGCCCGACGGTCCGACAAAGACGCAGAACTCTCCGTCCGCGATGTCCAGATCGACGCCGTGGATCACTTGCACGTCGCCATAGCGTTTGATTGCCTGATTCAGCGTGACGCCTGTCATGCTGTTCCTCCCCTAGCCTTGTTCGGTTGGAAACTGCCAATTGCGGGCAGCGTCCTTGATGTGGTCGGCGGTGCGTTCCAGCGCCGGTCGATACGCCAAAAGATCAGTCAGACTGCAACGATCCGTGGACGTGGTGACCGAGAGCGCGCCGATGGCACGCCCGCGGTCGTTTAAAATCGGGGCCGCGATACAGATGATGCCGGGCTCGTGTTCTTCGCGGTCGAACGAGATGCCGTCCCGCCGGATCTCTTCCAGCTCGGCCTGAAGTTCCTCGGGCGAGGTCA
Organism: Alphaproteobacteria bacterium; assembly: GCA_030424865.1. Lineage (GTDB taxonomy): Bacteria > Pseudomonadota > Alphaproteobacteria > Rhodobacterales > Rhodobacteraceae > JAKVCP01. The sequence goes on from JAUHVR010000013.1 coordinate 133,543, forward strand.
GCGTCGTCTGCGTATAACGGTGATAGCTTTGCTGTTGAGCGGCCAGCGCGCGTTCGTCTTCGGGAAGAAAGGCCATGATGGCCTTGCCGACCCCGGTGCAGTAGCCCGGTCCGATCTTGCCGGCCTGGCTGAACATCTCGAGCGGGTCCTGCGCATTGCGCTTGTCGACATAAAGCACCTGCCCCCGCTGCATCTGCGCCAGGTGGATAGTCTCGCCCACCTCGCGGGCCAGCGCGTCGATGTGGTCACGTGCCAGCGGCGCCAGTGAACTTTGACGCCAGGCCGAGTGCGCCAGCTGCACCAGACGCAGCCCCAGCGAGTAGGCATGCGTCTCCGAATCGTGGGTCAGCATGCCCTGATTCACCAGCGTCTGAAGAAGCCGGTGGAGCGTCGCCTTGGGATGCGGGCTTTGGTCCTGCAATTCCGAAAATCGTATGGGCCGGCCAGATTTCGCAACCAGATCAAGGACATCCAGGGCCTTGCCCACGGTGCCGTCGGTGCTGGTCTGCTGGTTCATCGGCTCTCGTCCTCCTCAGGAAACTGTTGACAGCATAGCCAGTGGTGCGCATAGTTTCAATAGTTGAGATGCAGTTCCAAATAATGGAACAACTCACGGGAAACATTTGGGAGGATGCTTATGTTCCGTACAATGAAAGTTTCGCTGGCTGCCCTGGCGGCGGGGTCGCTGATGACCTCGGCCGTGATGGCTGGTGATCTTGTCATCAACTTCGACGACCTGAACCCGGGTCCGAAGCAGGGTTTTGACGACGCAGTCGCGCAGTTCAAAGCGGAAAACCCTGACATCAACGTCATCGTCAACAACAACGACCGCGAAGCACACAAGACCGCGATCCGCAACTTCCTGACGGCGGATGCGCCCGATGTAACCTCGTGGTACCCGGGTAACCGCATGGCGCCCTTCGTCGATGCGGGTCTGTTCATCCCCGTGGATGACGTCTGGGCCGACAACGGCTTCAACGAAGACCTGGCGGCGATCAAGGCCACCATGTCGCGCGACGGCAAGATCTGGGGCGTGCCCTATTCCTACTACCAGTGGGGCATCTACTACCGCAAAGACATCTTTGACCTGCTGAGCCTCGAAGAGCCTCAGACCTGGGACGAACTGCTGGCCGCCTGTGGCACCATGAAAGAGAACGGCGTCACGCCCTTCACCATCGGTACCAAGTTCCTGTGGACCGCAGCGGGCGTCTTTGACTACCTGAACCTGCGCACGAACGGCTACGAAGTGCACAACGATCTGACCGCTGGCAAGATCAAGTACACCGACCCGCGCATCGTGAAGACCTTTGAAAACTGGAAGGTCCTGATCGACGAGTGTGGCTTTGTGGACAACCACGCCTCGATGAGCTGGCAGGACGCCATCGCACCCTTCGCCAACGGCGACGCGGCGATGTACGTGATGGGCAACTTCTCGGTTGACGGCTACAAGAACGCCGGTCTGAACGAAGATCAGATCGACTTCATGCCGTTCCCGAACATCGACCCGAACGTGCCGCTGGCCGAAGAAGCACCGGCTGACGCCTTCTTCATCCCGACCAACGCGAAGAACAAGGAAGACGCCAAGAAGTTCCTGGCCTTCGTCGCGCGCCCGGATGTGCAGTCGAAGTGGAACAAGACCATTGGTCAACTTCCGATCAACGCCAAGGCCGAGATCTCGGACGACAAGTTCATCCAGGAAGGCTTTGCCCTGCTGAACCAGGCCACCGGTATTGCCCAGTTCTATGACCGCGACGCACCTGCGGCGATGGCCAAGGCTGGCATGGAAGGCTTCCAGGAGTTCATGCTGGACACCTCCAAGATGATGGCCATCCTCGAGCGCCTCGATGGCGTCCAGGACGAGGTCTACAAGTAAGCCTTTGACGGGCGGGCGATATGCCCGCCCCGATCCCCCTGAGGGCCCGAAGATGAAGTCGCTAGAATTGCATTATTCCGGCACTTTCCCCTACACGCCTGTCTCTGGTTGGACGCGCAGACAATTTGGGTATTTCAAAAGCCCCAGGGGCCGTTTTCCCCGGCAGGAAGACTGGGTTCCCAACCCCTTCTTCACGTCCAGAAAACGCTGGTGCGCGCTGGAAGTTCACCTTGACGGGATAACACTTTGGTTCGCCACACCCGAAGAGTTGGACCACGTCCGGGGTGTTCTGGCTGGAAAGGTCCTGCAATCGACACGTGTGCCCGGAGACAGCCGGCGCGTCGGTCGCCCCAACAGACACTGGCTTTCGCGGCTGCCCGCCAAGGCCAAGACACCAAAATTCCGCCACCGGTTCGAGAAACTCGTAACCTCTGGCACCCCTGAAATGGCGGCGTTCCGCCAGTTTTACCGCGATGAGGACCACCCATGAGTGACATCAGCGCCCCACAATCAGCGTCTTGGATGAGCCGCAACAAGCTGGCCATCGCGCCCTGGCTGTTCCTTGTCCCGGCGCTTTTGTTCTTTGCCGTCTATGTCGTCATGCCGATCTTTGAATCGATCTGGCTGAGCTTCTACGAATGGAACGGGCTCTACCGCGCCGACGGCACTTCGACCGCGACCTGGGTCGGTTTCGACAACTACGTCAAGCTTTGGGACGACCCCAAGTTCTGGACCTCGCTGAAAAACAACGTGCTCTGGCTGGTGCTCTACATGCTGGCCGTCCCGGCCGGTCTGGGCATCGCGCTCTTCCTGAACCAGAAAACCCCGGGGATGCGGATCTACAAATCGCTGTTCTTCTTCCCCTTCGTGATCAGCCAGGTCGTTGTCGGCCTGATCTTCGGCTGGTTCTACAACCCTGATTTCGGCGTGGTCGGGCAGGTGTTCAAGGCGCTCTACTGCGAAGAAACCGTGAACCTTGTCGGCAACGTCACCTTCAAGTGCTCGGGCACCGTGCCCGACATCCTGTCAAACCCCGAGGTCGCCACCTACGGCATCATCGCCGCGGGCCTCTGGCCACAGATCGCCTATTGCATGATCCTGTACCTCACCGGCCTCAACAACGTGGCCAGCGACCAGATCGAGGCGGGGCGTCTGGATGGCGCCAAGGGCTGGCGGATGCTCTGGTTCGTGGTTCTGCCGCAGCTGCGCCCCGCAACCTTCATCGCTGTCGTCGTGACCGTGATCGGCGCGCTCCGCAGCTTTGACATGATCGCCATCATGACCCAGGGCGGGCCCTTCGGATCGACCAACGTGCTGGCCTACTACATGTTCGAAACCGCGATCAGCGAATACGGCGAACGTTACGGCTATGGTTCGGCCATCGCCACCGTCCTCTTCCTGATCATGCTTGTCTACATCAGCTATTTCCTGTGGCGCATGTACCAGGACGAAAAGGGAGGCCGCTAAGATGTTTCCACGCCCCATCCAAAGCGCAGGCCGCACGGCGACATTCGCCTACCAGGCCTTCCTGCCCGTCGCCCTGCTGATCTGGCTGCTGCCCCTGCTCGCGATCTTCCTGACCTCGATCCGCGGCGCGGCCGACATCAACTCGGGCAACGTCTTCGGCTGGCCGTCCGAGTTCCAGATGGCGTCGAACTACGTGGCCGTCTTCACCCAGTCCGAGGCGGCGACCTACATGCTGAACTCTGTGCTGATCACGGTTCCGACAGTGATCATCTCGGTCGCTCTGGCCTGCCTTGCAGGCTACGCCCTGGCGATCTACCGCTTCCGCGTGGCTGTGCCGCTCTTCTTCCTCTTCGTGGCGGGCAACTTCATTCCGTTCCAGATCCTCATGGTCCCGGTCCGCGACATGTCGGTGCAAACCGGCCTTTACGATACGATCGCAGGTCAGTTCCTGTTCCACGCGGCCTTCCAGACCGGGTTCTGCACGCTCTTCATGCGCAACTTCATCAAGGCGCTGCCCTTCGACCTGATCGAAAGCGCCCGGATCGAAGGCGTCAAGGAGTGGAAAATCTTCTGGTACGTCGTCCTGCCGCTGGTCCGTCCGGCCATCGCGGCGTTGGCTGTCCTGATCTTCACCTTCGTCTGGAACGACTTCTTCTGGGCCAATGTGCTGACCCAGGGTGAAACCGCCAAGCCGATCACCGCAGGTGTCCGGGCGCTCAACGGTCAGTTCGTGAACAACTGGCATCTCGTCAGCGCTGCCTCGCTGCTGGCGGCCATCCCGCCGGTCTTCATGTTCTTCCTGATGCAACGCCACTTCATTGCGGGCCTGACGCTGGGCGCCGTGAAATAACCCTGATTTCTTCTTGCTTCAAATATCCCGGGGGTCCGGGGGCTGGCCCCCGGTCCGCGGCCGAAACCAGAGACACGCCATGACAAAAATCACCTTCATCGGTGCCGGCAGCACCATCTTCATGAAGAACATCCTGGGCGATTGCCTGCATTTCGAGGCCCTGCGCGACGCCGAGTTTGCCCTGATGGACATCGACGCACAGCGCCTCGATGAAAGCGCCCTGGTGGCGCGCAAGATGATCGCCACCATGGGCACCGGCGCCACGGTTCAGACCTTCGCAAACCAGCGTGCGGCCCTCGACGGCGCCGACTTTGTCGTCGTCGCGTTCCAGATCGGCGGCTACAAACCCTGCACCGTCACCGATTTCGAGATCCCTAAGAGCTACGGCCTGCGGCAGACCATCGCCGACACGCTGGGCGTGGGCGGCATCATGCGCGGCCTGCGCACCGTGCCGCACCTCTGGCAGGTCGCCAGGGACATGTCGGAAATCTGCCCCGACGCGCTTATGCTGCAATACGTCAACCCGATGGCGATCAACACCTGGGCCCTCGCCGAGGCCTTTCCCCAGGTCAAACAGGTGGGCCTGTGCCACTCGGTCCAGAACACGGTCGAGGAAATCGCCCACGACCTCGACCTGCCGAAATCCGAGATCGAGTATCGCGTCGCCGGTGTGAACCACGTCGCGTTTTTCCTCGACTTCGCGCACAAGGGCCAAAGCCTCTACCCGCGTCTCTTCGAAGGGTATCGCAACGGATCCCTGCCCAAGGGCCCGCTGCTGATGCCGCGCTGTCCCAACAAGGTCCGCTACGAGGTGATGAACCACCTGGGCTATTTCTGCACCGAAAGCTCGGAACACCTGGCCGAATACGTTCCCTGGTTCATCAAGGACGGGCGCGAGGATCTGATCGCCGAGTTCGGCATCCCGCTGGATGAGTACCCCCAGCGCTGCGTCGAACAGCAGGCGGGCTGGGCCGAGCAGGCCAAGGCGCTGAAGGCCGCGGGCCAGATCGAGGTTCCCAAAAGCCACGAATTCGCCGCCGAGATCATGAACGCCGTGGTCACCGACACGCCTTATGTCATCTACGGCAATCTTCCGAACCGTGGGCAGATGCCCCAGCTGCCAGCAGGTGCCGCGGTGGAAACGCCCTGCCTTGTTGACCGCAACGGTGTGCAGCCGACGATGATCGACGATGTTCCCCCGCAACTCATTGCGCTGATGCGGACCCAGATCAACGTTCAGGAATTGACGGTCCGGGCGCTGATGGAAGAGAACCGCGAATACGTGCATCACGCCGCCATGATGGACCCGCACACCGCCGCCGAGCTGGATCTGCGCCAGATCCGCAGCATGGTGGACGAGATGCTGGCCGCGCATGGAGACTGGATGCCCGCCTGGCTGCGTGACAAACGCGCAGCGTGAATTTTGAGAAGACCATGACAGAGACTGCAATCTTTCCAGACCTCAAGGGCGCCTCGGTGTTCATCACCGGGGGCGGCTCGGGCATCGGCGCGGCGCTGACCGACGGCTTTCTGGCCCAGGGCGCGAACGTCGGCTTTGTCCAGCGCTCGGATGCCAGCGGCTTTGCCGCCGAGATGGGCGAAAAGCACGGTCGCGCGCCGCTGTTCATCCAGTGTGACGTGACCGACACCGCTGCCTTGAAAGCCGCCATCGACCAGACGGCCGAGGCCTTCGGTCCGGTTTCGGTCCTTGTGAACAATGCGGCGAACGACAAACGCCATGACACGCTGGATGTGGATGAGGCGTTCTGGGACTGGATGATCGCCATCAACCTCAAGGCCTATTTCTTTGGCATGCAGGCGGTGATCCCCGGCATGCAGAAACTGGGCGGCGGAGCGATCATCAACTTCAGCTCGATCAGCTACAAGATGGGGCAGGCGGGCTATCCGATCTATGCCGCCTCGAATGCGGCGATTGCCAACCTGTCCCACACGATGGCGCGCGAGTTTGGCCACGACAAGATCCGCATCAACGCTTTGGCCCCTGGCTGGGTGCTGACACAAAAGCAAAAGGACATGTGGGCCACCCCCGAGGCGCTGGAGGGCCATCTGGGTCTGCAATGCCTCAAGGAGCATCTCTACGAAGAAGATGTCGTGGGCACGACGCTGTTCCTGGCCTCAAAGGTCAGCCGCATGATCACCGGTCAGGTGATCTGTGTGGATGGCGGCGTGGTTCAGACGGGATGAGCGGCGCGGGCGGTCATACAGCCTGGGTCGCGGTTGACTGGGGCACTTCGAACCTGCGGGCCTGGGAAATGGCCGAGGACGGCTCGGTGCTGGCCGAACACAGCTCGGACCGGGGGATGGGGCAACTGGCGCGGGACGCCTTTGAACCCGCCCTACTGGACCTGATCACCGGCACGTTGCGTCAGGGCGAAACGGTGCCCGTGATGATCTGCGGCATGGCTGGCGCACGCCAGGGCTGGGCCGAGGCGCCCTATCTGGCTGCGCCCTGCACCCCTCCGGGCCCCGAGAATGCGACGCGGGTTGTGACCCGGGACCGTCGGATCGCGGCCTACATCCTGCCGGGCATCAAGCAGACAAACCCCGCCGACGTGATGCGCGGCGAAGAAACCCAGATCGCGGGGTTTCTGGCGCAAGAGCCCAATTTCGACGGGGTGCTGTGCCTGCCCGGCACCCACACGAAATGGGTGCGCATCAGCGCCGGTGAGGTGGTCAGCTTTCAGACCTACATGACGGGCGAGATGTTTGCCCTGATCGCCAACCATTCGGTTGTCGCGCAGATGCTGCAGGGCGATGGCTGGGATGACGCGGCCTTTGCGCAGGCGGTGGATGACGCGCTGTCGAAACCGCAGATGCTGGCGGCGCGGCTCTTCAACCTGCGCGCCCGTGGCTTGCTGGACGGGCAGGACCCCGGCACCGGTCGGGCGCTCTTGTCAGGCTATCTGATCGGCGCTGAACTGGCCGCCACACGGCCCTATTGGCTGGGCGAAAACGTGGCTGTGCTGGGGGCCAAGACCATCAGCGGCCATTATTGCACCGCCCTGGCTGCGCAAGGCGTTTCCGCCCGCGCGTTGCCCGGCGACGATCTGGTTTTGGCGGGCCTTCGGGCCGCCATGGACAAAATGAGCAAGGAACTCACATGACCCGCAATATCATTGCGATCCTGCGCGGGATCACGCCGGACGAGGCGTTGCCCGTGGCCGAGGCACTGATCACCGCCGGGGTGACCACCATCGAGGTGCCGCTGAACTCGCCCGATCCCTTTGACAGCATCGCCTTGATGGCCAAGGAGTTTGGTGAGCAGGCGCTGATCGGGGCGGGTACGGTCTTGTCGCCGGACAACGTCGATCGCCTGGCCGAGGCCGGCGGGCGCATCGTTGTCTCGCCAGATTGCAACATCGCGGTCATCGACCGAACTGTCGCATTGGGCCTGCAAAGCTGGCCCGGTGTGCTGACGCCGACCGAATGTTTTGCGGCGATCCGCGCGGGGGCGACGGGCCTCAAGGTCTTTCCCTCGTTCCTGATCGGGGCCGAGGGGCTGGCGGCGATGAAAGCGGTCCTGCCACCAGAGGTGCCGGTCTACGCCGTGGGCGGCGTAGGCCCGTCGAACTTTGCCGAGTGGCGCAAGGCCGGGGCCGAGGGCTTTGGTATCGGGTCCGCGCTGTACAAGCCGGGGCTGACGGCGGCCGAGGTGGGCGAGCGGGCCAAGGGCATGGTCGCGGCCTGGGACGCTCTGCCAGCATGAGTGTACAGATCTTTGATCCTACCCCTTGCCAGCTGGGTGAGGGGCCGCTGTGGCATCCGACCCGCAACAGCCTGATCTGGTTCGATATCCTGGGGCGACGGATGTACGAACGGGCCGGCGACAAGGTCCGGCATTGGCAGTTCGACGCGTATGTCTCGGCCGCGGGATGGGTCGATGACACGACGGTTATTCTCGCCAGCCAAACGGCCTTGTCGCGGTTTGACCTGTCTTCGGGCCAAAGCGACGTCTTGGTGCCATTGGAGGCCGATAAACCCGTGACGCGGTCCAACGATGGGCGTGCCGACCCTTATGGTGGATTCTGGATCGGCACCATGGGCATCGACGGCGAGGCTGACGCCGGGGCGATCTATCGCTTTTATCGAGGCGAGCTGCGGCAGCTCTTTGCGCCGATCACGATCTCGAACTCGATCAGTTTCGCGCCGGATGGCGGACAGGCCTATTTGGCCGATACGCCGACCCAGCAGATCATGCGGGTGGCCCTGGACAGTGACGGTTGGCCCCTGGGGGACCCCGAGGTCTGGATCGATCTGCGGGCCGAGGATCTCTACCCCGACGGCAGCGAGGTCGACAGCGCGGGCAACCTGTGGAACGCGCAATGGGGCGCGGGGCGTGTGGCCTGCTATGGCGCGGACGGGCAGTTCCTGCGCGCGGTTTCGGTTCCGACCGATCAGACCACCTGTCCGGCCTTTGGCGGCCCGGATCTGAAGACCTTGATCGCGACAACGGCAGCCGTGGATCTGGACGATGATCCCGACGCGGGCAAGACCTTTGCGGTCGAGGTCGAGATCGCGGGGCAGGCTGCCCATCGGGTTCTCTTGTGACACACCGGGCCCTTTGAGTATTTTTGGAAAGATGAAGCGCATGGCGTTTGTGAGGATGGGCGGATGAAGCGCACATTGGGCACCTGTTATTACCCCGAGCACTGGCCGGAAGAGATCTGGGTCGAGGACGCGCGGCGGATGGCCGAACTTGGGCTGACCTGGGTCCGGATCGGTGAGTTCGCCTGGAGCCGGATCGAGCCGAAGCCGGGGCAGTTTGACTGGGGTTGGCTGGACCGCGCCATCGAGGTGCTTGGGGCAGCGGGGCTGAAGGTGGTTCTGGGCACGCCAACGGCGACGCCGCCGCGCTGGGTGGTGGACCGGCATCCGGAAATGCTGGCCGTGGATGCAGAGGGGCGCCCGCGGGGCTTTGGGTCGCGCCGGCATTACTGCTTCAGCCACAGGGGATATCTGGAGGAAAGCCGTCGGATCGTCGAAGCGGTCGCGCGCCGGTATGGCCGCAACCCGCATGTTGCCGCCTGGCAGACCGACAATGAATATGGCTGCCATGACACGACCATTTCCTACAGCGCGGCCGCCCATGCCGCTTTTCAGGACTGGTGCGCGCAACGGTATCAGAGCACCGATGCCCTGAACCGGGCCTGGGGCAATGTCTTTTGGTCGATGGAGTACGACAGCTTTGACCAGATCGGCCTGCCGAACCTGACGGTGACCGAGCCGAACCCGGCGCATGTGCTGGCGTTCCGTCGTTTCAGCTCGGACCAGGTGTCGCTTTATAACCGCGCGCAGGTCGAGATCATCCGACGGTTCTCGGACGCGCCGATCTCGCACAACTACATGGGGCGGATCACGGATTTCGACCATTATGCGCTGGGCGCGGACATGGAGATCGCCACCTGGGACAGCTATCCGCTTGGGTTCCTCGAGGACCGCGTCGGCGCGACGCCCGAGCGGCAGCGTGCCTGTCAGCGGCAGGGTGATCCGGATTTTCAGGCCTTTCATCACGACCTGTATCGCGCCGTCGGGCGCGGGCGCTGGTGGGTGATGGAGCAACAGCCCGGCCCGGTGAACTGGGCGCCGGTGAACCCCGCGCCACTGCCCGGCATGGTGCGGCTTTGGTCCTGGGAGGCCTTTGCCCATGGCGCCGAGGCCGTGTGCTATTTCCGCTGGCGGCAAGCGCCCTTTGCGCAAGAACAGCTTCACGCGGGCCTCTTGCGACCGGACAGCGTCGAGGCGCCCGGCCATGCCGAGGCGCTTGCGGTGGCCTCGGAGCTGGCTGAGGCACCCGAGGTCTGCCCCGGCGCCGCGCCGGTGGCGCTGGTCTTTGACTATGACGCCTGCTGGGCCTGGGAGGTGCAGCCGCAGGGGCAGGGGCTGAGCTATTTCGATCTGGTCTTTGACACCTATCGCGGCTTGCGGCGTCTTGGCCTGTCGGTCGACATCCTGCCGCCTGACGCCGAAGCGTTCGATGGCTACAAGGCCATCTTTGTCCCCGGGCTGATGCATATGCCGGATGCGCTGAAAGAGGCTCTGGCGGCGACCCCGGCGCAGGTGGTGCTTGGGCCGCGCAGCGGTGCGCGGACTGCCGAGATGGAGATCCCGGTGCCCTTGCCACCCGCCATGCCGGGGCTAGATGTCACCGTCGCCTGGATGGAAACCATCCGCCGCGACAGTCCCCGTTCCATTGATGGCACAGGTTTGGCCACCCGCTGGATCGAAGCGTTGGACGGCCCGGCGCACCCTGTTCTGAAAGGCGCGGATGGCGCGACGCTGGCCGTGCGCCAGGATCACCTGTGGTATCTGGGCGCCTGGCTGGACGAGGCGGGGATGGACGCCTTCTTGGCCGGTGTCTGTGCCGAAGCCGGTGTGCCGGTTCAGACCTTGCCCGAAGGGGTCCGCATCCGAGACACCCGGACCGAGCGGTTCTGGTTCAACTACAGTACCGTGCCGGTGACGATCGAGGGGCGGACGTTGCCGCCCGCCGGGGTGTTGCGGGAAACGCTTTGATCCGAACCTGACGTGTCGGGATCGGTGTCCCTGGACAAGGCACCGATCCCTTTTGTGCAACATGTATAACCGCCCCTTGCGCAAGAGGAATCTTCAGAGCTGATTTTGGCGCGTCATCGAGTGCTGACATGTATCCGGCCTCATGATGCGGCCATCATCGTGCCGCGGGCCCGTATGGT
>JAUHVR010000029.1 GCA_030424865.1 Alphaproteobacteria bacterium
CCTGAAAGTCGCTGCCCGGGTCGAAGGTCAGCGTGGTGCCGCTGATCGAGGCGCTGCCCTCGTCCGGGTCGCCGGTGACCGAGTAGGTCAGGGTGGTGCCATCGTCATCGCTGTCGACGTCATCGCCGAGGGCGGCGAGGTTCACATCGACGGTCGGCCCGTCCTCGGTGGCGTTGGCGAGGCCCGCCGCAAGGGTCGGCGCGTCGTTTGTGCCGGTGACGGTGATGTCAAATGTCGTGGTTGTTTGGTTGCCGTTGCTGTCTTCGATCACCAGCGTCACGGTTTCGGTCGTCGTCTGGCCCACTGCCAGGTAGTCGAAGTCCGTTAGTGGATCAAAATCGATTTCCAGACCTTCGCTGGATCCCATGATTGCCGTCTGGTTGGCGCCCAGTCCCTCGGTCGCGCTGACCTGACCGCGCGACGTCGACACGCTGACCACCGAGACGTCGTCGCCGTCAAAGTCATACATGTCCACCGCAAGCGTCAGCGCGGTGTTTTCCTCGGTTGTGGTGGTCGCACTGCGCAAAAGCGCAAGGGGTCCGTTGTCGCCATCCAGGGAAAAGGTGAAATCGTCGAACTGCAGGTGTTCGAAGTGCTTGAGCTGATCGTCACCATCTGCGCCGGACACATTCAGCGTATTGCCCTTGGTCCATTCCCACAGGTAGTCGACAATCGAACCTGAGAAGACGGCCGTGTCATCGCCGTCATTGCCGAAAAGAATATCGTCGCCAAGGCCGCCCTGAACCGTGTCGTCTCCGTCGCCGGCGTTGACCCGATCTGCGGCATCCGTACCAAGGATGCTGTCGTTCCCGTCGCCACCGTTGATTTTGGTGCTGTCCGTCTTCGCCGAAGTGTCAATGACGTTGTCTTCGTCGTTTCCGGTTACCGGTTTGCCCGTTGTCTTGGTTTTTCCAAAAGCCTTGCCAGCCATGATATGTCCCTTCCAGAGTCGAACTCTGGTGGCAAAATCACTGCATCAAAAAAATCGCGTACCACTTCAGTTTCAGCAAAACGCGAAAAAAATAGCGTTGCTGATCAAACAGTTCGGCAATTGATGAAGCTATAGTCACCACCCCTGCGCAGGATGAGGGACGTTCGACCACCACGCTGTCAAGAAAAACTGCCTAATACTTGAACAATTTGATGAGTATTTGGCGCATAATTCACGAAATGGCATTCTTTTCAATTTATCCGTGCAGGTTTTAGTTGATAGTCTGCGAATCCGCGAGTGCCCAATTTGGCCGAATGGAAGGTGATACACGTGCTTCGATTCGCAATCCTGAGGCGAACGGGCGTTGCGCCGGGTGACGACAATATCGTTGCTGGAAAGCCAGTTAGAGGGACATCGCCTGTTCATGTGTCTCAGAACAGCCGCCAAAGGGCCGTGTCAAAGGGCGTGGGTGGCACCCGAATAGTTTTGGCGTTCAGCCGCTTTTCTGGATGAGAAAACGAGAGGCCGGCATCAAGAGTTGTGCATAACGCGGGGGGCGCGACAGTTCCCGGGGCCGCACAGAGCGGCGAGCCTGATTTTGATTGTTCAGGCTTTCGGAATTTGCTTTGAATTGCAGCTTCTTTGATTGCCAAATTCGGGTTTTCAACCGGCAGGCGGCGCACTGCCCATACCTCTTGGGTCTGGAACGACGTCACAGACGATGTGTCTCGGTCAAGTGGTGGTGAATGCGGCACGGCACGAATTCTTCAAAGATCTGGCTTGTGATTGTCTTTGCCTTGTCCCGCTCAGGTCCCTCTAGGGCCCGCTCGACCGCTTCGGCATCGCGATAGGTGGTGACCAGGAACATGACAATTTCAGGGGCGCCCGGATCCCTGGTCCGGCTGAAACTTACATCGACCGACTGCAGGCCGGGGATGCACCGCACGGCGGGGATCAGACGTTGAAGGACCGCTTGTCGAAAGGCAGGCGCCTGGTGCGGGGGAAGGGCCCCCTCGAAAATGGCGTATCGGGTGATCATGGCAATGAATTTGGGGCAGCCCGGATGCTGAAGACAGTCGGAACTAGATCGGGCGCACCTTTGCGATGCGCCCGAGGTTGGTACCGCTCGAATTTATTCGGCCGAGGCAGCGAGGATCGCGTTGATCAGCTCGTCGCCGTGCTTGGCGACAAAACCGTCCCAGGCCGGACGTACGGCCGCCTGAAAGGCCTGTCCGTCCACGTCGTCGTTGATTTCCAGGTGCTCGCTCAGCGTTTCCAGCATCGCCGCTTCGCCCTCGATCGCCAGGTTGCGCTGGAAGGCGACGGCTTCTGCAGCAACTTCTTTCAGCGTGGCTTGCTCTTCTGCCGACAGGCTTTCGAACTTGGCCTTGTTCATCACCCATCCCAGCGGCGAATAGGCGTGACGGGTCAGGGACAGATAGTCCTGCACCTCGTAAAAGCGGAAGGACAGGGTCACCGGGATCGGGTGATCCTGGGCGTTCACAACGCCAGTTTCCAGCGAGGTGTAAAGCTCGTTCACGTCAAGCTGGGTGGGGTTCGCGCCCAGGGCCTTGAACATGTCCGACAGCGCCTGGCTGTTGTTCACCCGCATCTGCAGGCCCTTCACGTCGTCTGGCACACGGATGGCACCAGCGTTGTTGGTCATGTTGCGGAAGCCGTTTTCCGGAAAGCCCAGCAGGATCAGACCGAAGTCTTCCAGCTTGGCACCGACGCCCATGCCGACCTCGCCATCCAGAACCTTGTAGGCGGTTTCACGGGTTGGGAACATGAAGGGCAGAGTGAAGGCGGCGGCTTCGGGGATCAGGCCGGTGTAGTTGTTCAGACCGGCAATCGTGATGTCGATGGTGCCCGAGCGCGCGCCATCGATGGCCTGCGCGTCCGATCCCAACTGACCACCGGGGAAAATCTGGACCTTCAGGTCGCCGCCGCTGCGCGCCGCCAGTTCCTTGGCGAAGAACTCGGCCATCTGGTGCTGGATGTCCGCCTCGGGTGTGGGGTGGGCAAAGCGCAGGGTCGTTTCCGCAACCGCGGGGGCGGCCAGCGCGGCGACCGTGCACAGCGCGGCGAAAGTTGTCTTGAGTGTCATGGATTGGTTCCTCCCTGGGGGTTACTTTCCGATGAAGAATTCCATCGGAACGATGATGATGCTGGGGACGGCGATGAAGAGACCGAGCAGCATCAGGTAAGCCAGAATGAACGGGGCAGTGCCCGTCACGGCTTTCGACAGCGGCACGCGGCTGACGCCGCAAACCACATTCAGAACATTGCCAACAGGCGGGGTGATCAGGCCGATCGAGGTGTTGATGACGAACATCAGACCGAAGTAGACCTCGTTGATGCCGGCCTCACGGACGATGGGCATCAAGAGCGGCACCAGGATCAGCACGGTGGGCGCCAGGTCCATGACCATGCCGATCAGCAGCACGCAGATCATGATCACCAGCATCAAGAGCTTGGGATTGTCGACCAGCGGGCCCAGGAAATCGGCCAGTTGCTGGGGCAGTTGCGCGATGGTGATCAGCCAGGCGGCGACCATGGCGCAGCCGACAAGGAACATGACCATGGCGGTCGAGCGCCCCGCAGCGATCAGCACGTGGTAGAACTGCCTGATCGTCAATTCGCGGTAGACCAGCGTCGAGATCAGGATGGCATATACCGCAGCGACCACGGCGGCCTCGGTCGGCGTGAAGACCCCGAACCGGATGCCCCCGATGATGATCAGCGGCAGCAGCAGCGCCCAGAAACCGTCACGGAAGGCGGCCAGACGCTCCGCGGCCGTGGCCTTGGGCAGGACTTCAAGGTCTTCGTTGCGCATCAGAAAGGCCCAGAGCGCGACCAGAACCGCCCCCATCATCAGGCCCGGCGCGATCCCGCCCAGGAACAGGTCCTTGATCGAGATGCTGCCCGCCACTCCGATCAGGATCAGCGGCAGCGAAGGCGGAATGACCGGGGCAATGATGCCGCCCGAGGCCAGCAGACCCAGCGAACGTCCCTCGGGATACCCCGCCTTGCGCATCATGGGATATATGATCGACACCAGAGCGGCGGCATCGGCGACGGCAGATCCCGACAGACCGGCGATCAGGACCGCGGCAAAGATGCCCACATAGCCCAACCCGCCCCGGCGGTGGCCCAGAAGCGCGGTCGCCAGGCGGACGATGCGCTGTGACAGGCCGCCGACCGACATGACCTCTCCCGCCACAAGGAAAAAGGGGATCGCCAGCAGCGGAAAGCTGTTCACGCCGTTGATCAGCGATTGACCCATGATGTCGGCGCTGAACATGTCGAGATGCAGCATCAGCGCCATGGCCGACAGCAGCAGCGAAAAGGCGACCGGCAGGCCCAGCAGGATGCCGATCATCAGGACCGACAGAAAGATCACAAGGGTCATCGGGCGTGCTCCGGGACAAAGCGGTCGTCATCGTGGCCGCCGTCCATGCGGGCCGTGGGCTCGATGATCCGCACCACCGCGATCACGATCATCAGCACCGACGAGACCACGCCCGCCAGGTAGAACAACCCTTTGGGCAGCCCGGTTAGCGGCGAGATGTTCTGCCAGTTTGCGGCTGTCTGCTTCCAGGCCCCCCAGAACAGCATCAGGATGGCGATCAGCACGACCACATAGGCCAGCCGTTGCAGGAACCGGATGGCGGGCTTGGGGAACAGGTTCAGGATCTCGTGCACGGCCAGGTGCTCGTTGCGGCGCAGGACCACGGCGGCGCCGATCATCACCAGCCAGACCAGGCTGAGACGCGACAGCTCGATCGCTTCGCGGATGCCCGACGAGAACCCGTAGCGCAGCACCACGTTGGTAAAGACCAAAGCGATCATGGAAAGAAGCACCAGCGCCATGACACCGTCGATGACGGTCCAGAACGCCTTGAGAAAACTGTGCACGTTGGCCTCCCTTGCATTTAGGTTATCGATAACCCTTCATGGAGAGTTATCGATAACCTAAATCGGTGTCAACTGCCTGTTTCACGCTGTTGGAGGTGCGCGCCGATGCGCGTAAGGTGCGGGAAGGGAGAACAAGATGAACGACCAAAGAGCCGCGCAAAAGCCGGTCACCCTGGCAGAGGTTGCCAAAGAGGCAGGGGTCAGTCAGATGACTGCGTCCAAGGTGATGCGCCGCACTGGCAGCATCTCGGAAGCCACGCGCGAGAAAGTCCGAAAGGTTGCCGCCGAACTGGGCTATGTGCCCAATCGTCTTGCCGGCGCGCTGAGTTCGCGCACCAGTGATATTGTCGCGGTCATGTTGCCGTCGATCAATGACGCGATCTTTGGCGACGTCGTCAGCGGCATCAACGCCGTCCTGCGCCCCCGGGGCTACATCACGTTTCTTGGCGAGACGCATTTTGACGGAGATGTCGAAGAAGAAATCTTGCAGACCGTTCTGTCCCTGCACCCTGCCGCGTTGATCCTGACGGGTGGATTGAAGAGGTCGGACAACACTCTGAAAATGCTGAGTAAATGGAGCTGCCCGACCATCCAGATCTGGGATGATGTGCCAGGGGAGTTTGATGGAAACATTGCCCCCAGCCACGTCGAAGCCGGGCGTCTTGTCGCCCGCCATTTTGTTGACCGCACCGTGTCGCACCCGGCCTATATCGGAGCCGAACTTGACAAGGACATCTGCGCCGACAGGCGGCGCGCGGCTTATTGCAGCGAGCTGCAGACCTGCGGTCTGAGACCCGTTGAAGTCGTACGAAATGACCTGCCGCGTCGCGGTGAATCGGGGCGCGTTCTGGTCGAGGAGGTGATGCAAAGCTTCCCTGAAACTGACGCGATCTATTGCCTGAATGACGCCATGGCGCTGGGCGCTTTGGCCTGGCTGCATGAACATGGTTTCGAGGTTCCACAGCAGGTTGCCGTGGCCGGATTCAACGGGATTTCGCAGTTGCATTCCGTCAGGACCAGACTGACCACCGTGGCGGTCGAACGGTATGCGCTTGGGCAAGCTGTGGGTCGGTCAATCCTGGATGCGCTGAATGGAAAACCCGTTCAAAAGGTCACTTTGCTGGACACGAAACTGGTGGTTGGAAACACCACCTAGGGCCCTGGCTGCCTGATTCCCCTTGGGCCTGATGGCACGTGTGTGGCCGATCCAACGGTATTTCTGTTTCCGCGGTACAATTTATGGTAGCATGGTTTTCGTTGATACATGCTAAAATTATTATGAGGTGGGCATTATGGACCTCAGGGCCTCGGATGAGACCGGATTTTTCAAACGGTCTGAACTTGCCAGATATGACCCATCCGCCATCGGGATTGCGGTTTCGGGGGGCGGGTATCGTGCCAGTCTGTTCCATGTCGGGTCTTTTCTGCGCATGAACGAATTGGGCCTGCTGGGGCGGGCCAGCAGGATCGCCTCGGTTTCGGGCGGGTCGATCACCACGGGTTTCCTGGCCATGAACTGGGACAAGATTTCCTGGGGTCCGGATCACATCGCGCCGCATCACGACATGATCACCCATCTTGCGCGCCCGGTGATCGAGGCCTGCGAAAAGTCCATCGATGTGGGTATCGGCTTTGCCGGCTTTCTGCCGGGGGTTTCGGCGGGCAACGCGCTGGCGCGCAGCTATGACCGGAATATCTTTGGCGATCTGCCGATCTCGCGGATCACCGGATCCCGCCGCTTTGTCTTTTGTTCGGCGAACCTTCAGACCGGTGGCCTGTTCCGGTTTACCCGAGACTATCTGGCGGATTGGCAAGCCGTACAGTCCACGACCCGCACCATCCGCCTGAGCGAGGCTGTGGCGGCCTCTTCGGCTTTTCCGCCGGTCTTGTCGCCCTTGCGGCTGGATCTTTCCGGCGAAGACGTGACCTTTCCGAAACGGGGGCGGTACGACGATCCGGAATTACGCAAGACGCCGATCCTGGTCGACGGTGGCGTCTACGACAACCTCGGGCTCGAGGCGATCTGGAAGCGGTGCGGGGTCATCCTGTGTTCGAACGCCGGGGGCAATGTCACGCCGCAAACCGGCCGGTTTCGGACAGGACACATGATGCGGGTCATAAACTCCATGTTGGATGTGACGATCAACTGGCGCGAACGGATGCTGATCAACCTGATGACCCACAAGCTGAAGGACGGACAGCACGAGCGCATCGGCGCTTATTGGACCATCGCAACGCCACATGACCGCTATCGCGACACTTCGCAAGGGCTGCCGGACAGTTGGTCGGATGCCCATCCGACGGCGCACACGCTTGCCACGGCGCGCGATCTGCCGACCCGGCTCAAGGCCTTTGAAACGGCAGAGGTCCGTGCGGCGATCCAGGCGGGATATGCCCACGCCGATGCCTCGATCCGGCGGTATCTGCTGCCCGATGCCCCAGCGCCCGACAAGATGCCGGAATTGCCATGATCGATCTGGACAAGGAATGGCATCCGCCGCGCCGCCTGCGGGTTTTCGCCTTCGATCCCACCACCGCGCGGGCCTACGCCAATCGCGACATCCGCGAGGTCACGATTTCCCTGCCCTGGGAAATGGATCCGAAGGCGGGGCTGGGGCCAAGCGGTGCCTATCTCGAGATCATCGATCACGACCCAGCAAGTCAGGCATTCTACCGGCCGATTGATCTGAATGATCCCCGTGTGCTGGCAGGCGACGGTCTGGACCCGGCCGAAGAGGATCCGCAGTTCCACCAGCAGATGGTCTATGCGGTGGCGATGAACACCATCGGAACGTTCGAAGAGGCGCTGGGCCGCACAGTGCTTTGGGCGCCTTACGAGGAAAAGATCGATGGAACCTGGACCACGGACTACGTCGACAAGCTGAGGATCTTTCCGCACGCCCTGCGCGAGGCCAACGCCTTTTACAGCCCGGCGCAAAAGGCGCTGCTTTTTGGGTATTTCGAAGCGGGTGACGAAAGCCGGGGTGCGATCCCCGGAACCACGGTCTTCACCTGTCTCAGTCACGACATCGTGGTGCACGAGACGGTGCACGCCATCCTTGACGGATTGCATCCCTACTATGCCGAAGCCTCGCATCCCGACATGTTGGCCCTGCACGAAGCTTTTGCCGATCTTGTCGCGATCTTTCAACTTTTTTCCTTTCCGCAAGTGTTGGAAAGCCAGATCGCCCGCACGGGGGGGCGGCTGGAAAACCAGTCAATGCTTGGACAACTGGCCCAGGAATTCGGGCGCACCTTGGGGCGCAGTGACGCCCTGCGCAGCGCTTTGGGGCAGACCGATCCCAGGACCAAGGAATGGCGCAGCTTTGAACCCAACCGCGATGCGCTGGCCGGGGCCAAGGGGCCGCATGCGCGGGGCAGTGTCCTGGTAGCGGCCGTGTTCCGCGCATTTTTGAATGTTTATACAGGCACCACGGCGGACCTGTTCCGCATTGCCTCGGGCGGGTCGGGCATTCTGCGCGAAGGCAGGATTGACCCGGACCTGACCCGCCGATTGGCGCGCGAGGCCGCCAAGGTCGCCCGGCGTGTCTTGCGGATCTGCATCCGGGCTATGGACTACACGCCGCCGGTGGCGGTGAGCTTTGGGGCCTATCTGCGCGCCATCATGACCGCCGACCACGATCTTTATCCCGAGGACAGCGACGGTTATCGCACCGCCTTTCTGGAAGCCTTTGCAGCCTGGGGCATCGTCCCCGAGGACCTGCCCGTGGTGACCGAAACGACGGTGCTTTGGCCAACGCTCAGCCAGACCGTGGCGGACCTGAAGGGGCGGCGCGGGCTGGAGGGGCTCGAGGTGTCGATCGAAGGGGTCAAGGGCAGTCTGGGGGCGCTGATCACCGATCCGCAGACCGTCTTTCGAAACGTCGTGCAGCGCCAGAAGCAGACCTTCGACAAGGATGGGCGCGGCAAGGATTTCATGAAGCAGATCGACAGGTCCCGCCTTGGCATCGCCAGCAAGCACAACCAGCGCGTGGACGAGGTCAACAAGATGCAGATGTCCAGCGCGCAGGGCACGTTTTCCGCGCCGCTTCTGGAAATCGATCCCGATCAGGACAGCACCCGCGACCTGTACAGGCTGGGTCAGGCACCGGACCGCGAGACCGAGTTCCACATTCGCGCGCTTTACAGCAAACTTGTCTGGATGCTGACGAACAATCCCGAGTTCGACAGCCTTGCGCATGTTCTGGGGCTGAGTATCGACCGTGACGCGCCCGCCTCGGTGCGCCGGTCGAAGATCACGGGACGCCCCTCGATGCATGTGTTGCCGGTGCGTCGGGCGCGGCGTGTCGGGCGGCGCAGCACGCACGAGGACGAATACGTGATCGAGATCGTCCAGACCCGCTATGGGTTTTTCGATCCCGACCGTCAGGCCAAGGCGGAAGTGGACAAGGTCTGGGCAAAGACCCATGCCGAGTTCCTGTATCGGGCGGGGTGTACCCTGCTGGTCGACGCCGAAGATTTCACCATCCGCCGCCTGATCCGCACCCGCTGGACAGTGGAAGACCCCGCCGGGTTGGCGGATTTGCGAAGGACGCTTGACCCCGGCGTCGCGACGCCTCGCAACGCCTTTGATGCGCCCGAAGACCATAGCCACGATCCCAATGCCTTTGCGGTGCTGCACCGACATGACCACGGAAAGGATCACGGATGACCCAGACAGGCACCCCCGGTCGCAATCCGATGCGTGCGCCGGATCACGGTGTGACGATCCGCATATACCGCCTTGGCCATGGCGATTGCTTCTTGCTGTGTTTCCGCCGGTCACAACAGGACGATACGCCCTTCTTCATGCTGATCGACTGCGGCAAGAAAGGGGGATCGCATGTGCATGACGAAATCGACCTCGAAGAGGTGATCGAAGACATCCACGCCGCCACGGACGGTGGTGCGATTGACCTCGCGGTGGTCACGCATGAACACGAGGATCATGTCAGCGGCTTTCCCTTTGGCCACGACGACGAGGATCACCCGGTCAACCGGCTTTTGTCGATCAAGCGGCTGTGGCTTGCCTGGACCGAAGACCCCGACGACCCTGACGCTATCCAGTTCCGCGAGGACTATGGCGACGAGCTTATCACGCTTGCCGCAGCTTCGGCAGAGATGAACCGCCTGGGCTTGCAGGGCGGGTCACAGGACATGGTGCGCGAGTTGGTGGAACTGGAAACCGGCGGGTTGTCCCCTGCGGACTTTCTGGACCAGACGGCGCGGCAGCTGAAAATCTCTCCCGCGGCTCTGACTGCCAAAGAGGGGCAAAGCGCCCATGCGCTGGCCTTTTCCAACGTGATGGCTGCGGACAAGCCCAAGGGGTACAAGTACAAGATGCGTCTTGCGGGCCTGCGGCATCACGTTGGCGAGGACAAGATCGACTATCTCGATCCCGAGGCGGGCAAGGTCTGGAGCTTGCCCGGCGTCGAGGGGGTCAAGGTTTATCCGCTTGGGCCGCCGCGTAACGAAAAACTTCTCAAAAGCCTGGACCCCCGCAAGCACGAGGAATTCAAGCTCAGGCGTCGTCGCATGGGCGCGGCTTTGGGTGGCGCGGCAGTGGGGGCAGGGGGAGCTTCGCCTTTCGCGCCGCGCCACATCCTGCCACAGGACCCTGTGCTGACGCGCGCGCCGTCTGCGGACACCGATGATGCCGTTGTCCACGAATGGCTGGTGGCCACCTACATGGGGCCGACCGAGGACACCATGCTGTCGCGCCGCCGGATCACCGGCGAATGGCTGGCCGAGGCCGAGGCCATGGCGCTTCGGATCAACGGC
The DNA here is from genome assembly GCA_030424865.1 of Alphaproteobacteria bacterium. GTDB lineage: Bacteria > Pseudomonadota > Alphaproteobacteria > Rhodobacterales > Rhodobacteraceae > JAKVCP01. The sequence goes on from JAUHVR010000029.1 coordinate 10,631, forward strand.
GACGTGAACAACACGTCGCTGGTGCTTCTGTTTCAATTGCCGGGTACGGGCAAGACGCTCTTGTTCACAGGCGACGCGCAACGGGGCAGCTGGATTTCCTGGGCCGATTGCAGCTTTGACGGGACAATGGCCCGGGACCTGCTGGGCCGATGCGTGTTCTACAAGGTTGGGCACCACGGATCTCATAACGCGACCCTGAAGGGGGACGAGGACAGCGCGCATCCGAACCTCGACTGGCTGGCCACGGGGGATGATGCCGAAGACTTCACCGCCATGATCCCGTCAAACAAGGACTGGGCCTGGGGCAAAAGCCGGCCCTGGAAACATCCCTTGCCGTCGATCGAGGCGGCCTTGATCGAAAAGGCAAAGGGGCGGGTCATGATCACCTCGGACCTGGAGCTGACAGTTCCGGATGAGTGGGACCGGTCCGCTGATGCCGACCGGGTCAAGGACTACAAGGCACGGACAAAATACCGAAAGCGCTACATCGAACACTGGGTGCCCGATACCTAAGCAGGCAAGCGCGGTTTTGTCCCTGGGGGCGGCGTGGTATCTGATCCTTCGAGTTGCTGGCGAACGGGATTGATGACGTGACGAATATTGCTGTCCTAGGAACGGGATTGATGGGCGCGCCGATGGCGCGGAATCTGTTGAAAGCTGGTCATGCCTTGGCGGTCTGGAACCGAACTGCTGAAAAGGCGCAGCCCCTTGTCGGGGTGGGTGCGCGGCTGGCGCACAGTCCGGCCGAGGCCGTCGCGGGCGCAGAACTGGTCATCTCGATGGTCAGCGATGGCACCGCCGGTGCGGCTCTCGTCGGCGACGCAAAGGTGCGCGCAGCCCTTGGCGCCAATGTGATCTGGGTCGACATGAGCTCGGCCAAGCCGGAAGAGGCGCGCTGGCAAAACGCCAGCCTGGCAGAGCTGGGCGTCGCGCACCTGGATGCGCCCGTGTCCGGCGGTGTGGCTGGGGCCGAGGCCGGGACGTTGGCGATCATGGTGGGCGGCGCGGCCGAAACCTTCGAACGGGCCGCGCCGGTTTTGCAGGCCATGGGACACCCGACCCGTGTCGGTCCGTCGGGCGCGGGCCAACTGGCCAAGCTGGCCAATCAGGCCATCGTTGCGGTGACCATCGGCGCGGTGGCCGAGGCGATGCTGTTCCTGCGCGAAACCGGGGCGGACCCGGCTGCGGTGCGCGCGGCGCTGAAAGGCGGCTTTGCCGACAGCACCATTTTGCAGATGCATGGCGCGCGCATGACCAACGGCGACTTCGAACCCGGCGGATTGGCGCATCTACAGCTCAAGGACCTGCGAAATGCGCTGTCCGAGGCGCAGGCCACGGGGCTGACCTTGCCGATGGTCGAAAGTGTGCACGACCGATTTGAACATCTCTGTGACGAGATGGACGGCGGCATGAAGGACCATTCCGCATTGTTCCTTGAACTCTGCAAGCAGAACCAGATGGACGGATAGCCAGCGGTTCTGCCTTGGCCCGGTTCTGACCGATGGCGTAGTTCATGTGCGGCGCAGCCTTTGCAATCGCATGCCTTTTGGCGCAGACTTGCGGCAGGAGGACATCAACATTCAAGCGGGTTCAGAGACACGACAGGTCACACGCATGCGTCTGGAGGATCTGGACGCGGCCTGCGAGCTTATGTCGAAACGCTACAAGCCCCACGGATTGCGCCGCCTCTCGGACACCGATGGGGTCGAGTTCGTCCATGTGACGGCCCCGGTCCCGATCGGGTCCTTCAATGTCTTGCAGTACGGCGCGAAGGTCGAGGTCACGCCCGAACCCTTTGACGATTTCTTTATGCTGGAAATGCCGTTGCGTGGCGGGGCGAGCCTGGAAAGCCAGGGGCGGCGGACCGCCCAGTCGTCGACCGACCGGGCGCTTTTCGTGCCGCCCCATGCACGGTTTCGGTCGGAATGGGCGCAGGGCACACTGCAACTCATGTTGCAGATCCGCAAGGAGGTCGTGCTTGAGCGCTGGCAGATGCTGTGCGGTGACGCGACCCGGCAACTTCCCAAGATCTTTCCTGAAATCGAGCTATCCACGCCAGAGGGGTGGCGGGTGCGCAAGCTGTTGATGCTGTTGAGCGACGAGATGAAGGAAGCCGTTGCCACGGGTGCGGACACACTGGCAGAGACACCGCTGGCAGCGGCCACGGTGGACGCGGCCTTGGCGTATTTCCGCAAGCATCAGGCAACACTGGCAGAAGATCCGGAATCCGTCCTGCCGGCGCACCTGCGCCGGTGCGTGCGCTACATCCATGACAATCTGGCCGCTGATCTTAGCGTTCCGGTCCTGTTGGCGCAGTCCAATGTTTCAGAGCGGACGCTTTTCAAGTTGTTTAAGACCTTTCTTCACAAATCCCCAAGGGCCTATGTCGAGGCAGAGCGCCTGCGCCACGCCCGCAAGCATTTGCTTGAGGGGCAGGCCGTCTCGGCCTCGGCCCGGGCGGCCGGGTTCACGCACATGGGCCGGTTTTCGGCCAGTTACGAGGCAGCCTATGGTGAAAAACCATCGGTGACGCGGGCGAACTGCTGTCCAAAACCTGCATCTTCGTCCGGGTCCTGACTCTTTTGCCACTTCGGATTTGTGCCAGGTGCACTGCGTCTGGAAGCTGGGTGCATGATGCAGGACACCCGGACATTCTCGATAGATCAGACCGACGGACGCAAGTTTCTGGCGGCCTATTTCCCCGTCGGCGATCCGCTGATGCCACTGTCCCTCCTTGCGGCCTATGACGCGGCGCGGGTCGATGTGGTCGAACTGGGGGTCAAGGCCGCCGATCCCTTTGCCGATGGCCCCACCGTGCGCGACGCGATGGCCCGCGCCGGGGGGACGGGGCGGGTGTCCGAGGCACACGCAGAGCTTGAAACCGTGCGCGGGTTTGCGAGCCCCGCCTTGGGGATGGTCTTTGGCTATGCCTCGGACACCCTGGCCGCTGATCCCGAGGTCTGGGCCGGAGTGGAGGGGCTTTTGTGCCTGGGCCGGGACGAAACCGAACGGCTGGCCCTGTGCGATGCCGCGCGGGCCCGGGGGACGCGGATCACCGAGTTTGTGCCCTATGAAATGCCGCTTTGGTCGCGGGCGGCGGCGGTCAATGCCGAAAGCTATGTGATGCTGCAGTATCTGCCCGGTTTGACAGGGGCGCGTGTCGAAACGGACGAGTTGCTGAAACCGCGACTGCAAAAGATGCGCCGCGCCGGGGTCACCCGCCCGATCCTGGTGGGCATCGGCATCAGCCAGCCCGACCAGATCCGCCATGCCCTGGACATAGGCGCGGATGGCGTGGTTGTCGGATCGATGGTGCTGCAAAAAGGCTTGCAAAGTCATGCCGCCCTTGAGGACTATCTGTGTCAGATACGAGAGGTGCTGGATGGCCGCGACTAAGCTCTTGGGACTGGATGTGGGCACGACGTCGGTCAAGGCCGGGGTCCTTGCGCCGGACGGCAGCGTGCTGGCCAGTTTCTCGGAAAGCTATCCCACCCGCCGCGATGGCGCCAGGGTCGAGCAGGACCCGGACGACTGGATGCGCCTGATCGGCAGGGCGTTGCAGGCCTTTGAAGGTCATGAGCTTGCCGCCCTTGGCTTGTGCAGTCAGGTCAACACCCACGTTTTTGTCGGCGCGGACGGCAGGGCGCTGATGCCTGCAATTCAGTGGCAGGACGCCCGCGCCCGCGACGAGGCCGCCGAACTGGACGCGCGGGTGACCGAGGCACAGAAGATCGCGTGGTGGGGTGCGCCCATGCCGATCGATGCCAGCCATGCGATTGCCCGCATGGCCTGGGTCGCGCGGCACAGACCCGAGGTCTGGGACAAGACACGTTATGTGATGCTGCCAAAGGACTATTGCCTGTTTCAACTGACCGGTGTGGCCTCGACCGATCCGCTGTCAAACATCGGCCTCGTGGGGCCGGACATGGCCTATGTGCCCGGTGTCTTTGACCTGGTCCCCGGGTCGCGCGACAAGATGGCCCCGCTGGTTCCGGTGGACCGGATCGTTGGCGAGGTTTCGCAGGGGCGGTTTTCCGGCCTTCCTGTCGCCTCGGGCACGATGGATGCCTGGGCCGGTTTGGTGGGCGCCGGAGGCGTCAGCGAGGGGCGCACCGTCTATCTGAGCGGCACCAGCGAGATCATTGGCATTTCGTCCCAATCCGTGCATCCGACGCCGGGCGCCATCGTTTTCCCGCCGTGCAGCGGTGTGCGCCTGCATGCCGGGCCCACGAACAATGGCGGCGATGCGCTGTTGTGGTTCTCTCAGGTGACCGGCGTGGCACTGGACGCGCTTTCGGCCCTGGTGGCGGCCCATCCGCCCGGACCGCAGACGCCGCTGTTCCTGCCCCAGCTGGAAGGGGAGCGCGCGCCGCTGTGGGATGCCGACCTGCGCGGGGCTTTCCTGAATGTCTCGCGCCGGACCGAGCTGGGCGATTTCGCGCGGGCAGTGCAGGAAGGCGTCGCTTTTGCCGCGCGGCACATTCTTGAAACCTTGCAGGCCTCGTCCGGTGTGCGCAGTGACTGGATCGCCGGGGGCGGGGGCGGGTTCCGGTCCGACAGCTGGAGCCAGATCAGGGCCGACGTCATGGGGGTGCCGGTTCGGCGGCTGGTTTCGGACCAGCCGGGCGTTCTTGGCGCGGCGATGGTCGCCGGACTGGCGGTCGGGCTTTATGCCGATCTGGCGGCGGCCAGCGCGCTGGTGGCCTATGGCGACAAGTTCACGCCGCGCGATGCCGAAACGGCCCGATATGACGCCCTGTTCGACGTCTACAAGGACGCCGTCAGCCACCAGCACCAGATCACGCAGCGATTGTGGGGCATACAGGATGGCTAGGAACTATCCATTTTCTGCACCCAAATCGCCCGGACACATCACCACACAGGGCGGCCTTGGTTAGGCTGCCGTCAATCAAATCATGGCCCGCCAAGGCAAGGGCCAACTTCAGGGAGGAGACCGACATGAAACACCTTTTGACAAGCACGATCGGCGCATTGGTTCTGGCGACCGGCGTGGCCGCGCAGGACATTGCCATCGTGACGCCATACCTGGCCCAACCCGGCGCGCAGGCGCTGATCGAAGGGTTCGAGACCCGCGCCGCCGAAAAGGGATGGGAGGTCAACACCATCGACACGGCCGGAGACGTGGCCGCCGTGATCAGCCGGATGGAGGACGCGGTCACGCAGAACGTTGACGCCATCGTCATCCACATCGACCCACTGCAGGTCACACCGGGTCTGCAGGCGGCCGCAGATGCAGGCATCCCTGTGATCGGGCTGGGCGCGGGCAACGACCCGTTGCTGGTGACCAATGTGACCACCAATGGCTATGCGATGGCCGCCGAAACGGCGGTCTATGTGGCTGACCGGATTGGCGGTTCGGGCAACATCGTGATGTTTGTGTTCGACCCCTTTCCGCCGGTGCAGATCCGGGGTGTGGTGGCCGATGCCATCTTTGGCAATCACCCGGATATCAATGTCATCGACCGCGTGACGCCTGACGTTCAGGACGGCGGCATCGCCGACAGCCGCGCCAAGATGGAGGCCATCCTGGCCGCCAACCCCGAGCCGGGCTCGATTGCCGCCGTCTGGGCGGCCTGGGATCAGCCCGCGCTGGGCGCGCTGCAGGCCATCGAGGCCGCGGGCCGCGAAGGCGAAGGCATCGTGATCACCGGCATCGACGCCAACCCGCAGGCCCGCGACGCCATCGCTGCGGGCGGCAACTTCGAAGCCTCGATCGCGCAGGACTTCCAGGCCATCGGCTTCAAGACGGCGGACGTGCTCGAAGAGACCCTGAACGGCAACGCGCCGGGGGTGCCTTCGATCTATGTGCCCACGCAATTTGTGACCAAGGCCAACGCGGCCAACTGATCAAGGACAGGCGGGCCCGGCACGGACCGGGCCTGCCTCTGGTATCCTCATGACACAGCTTGCCTTTTCTGACATGTCCAAGAGCTATGGCGGCACGCCGGCCTTGGCCGATGTTTCGCTCACGCTTACGGGCGGACGGGTCCATGCGCTGATGGGTGAGAATGGGGCCGGAAAGTCAACACTTATCAAGCTCTTGGCGGGTGTGGTGCCCGCGGACGAGATGCGGGTCGAGGTCGATGGCAAGCCCATCACGCTGCGCACTGCCGCCGATGCCCATGCCGCAGGGTTTCGGTTTATTCACCAGGAACTGAACATCGTCCCGCAGGTCACGGTGGCCGAAAACATCCTGCTGGGCCATGCCTTTCCCCGCCGGTTCGGCTTTGCCGTGGACTGGGCCGCCCTGCGCAAACAGGCCAGCGATGCGCTGGCGATGCTGGGGGCCTCTGGCATGGACCTCAATGCCATGGCCGGGGACCTTGCGGCGGATGACAAGATGCTGATCAAGATCGCCTCGGCGCTGGTGGCCGAGCCGGGGCAAGAGGCCTGTCTTTATGTTCTGGATGAGCCGACGGCTGCGCTGACCGGGGCGGAATCGCAAAAGCTATTCGCCGTGATCGAGCGGCTCAAGGCCCGCGGTGCGGCGATCCTGTATGTCTCGCACCGGATGGATGAGGTCATGGCGATCTGTGATGACGTGACCGTCTTGCGCAATGGGCGTCACGTGATGACCGTGCCGATTGCCCGGACCTCGAAAGCGCAGGTCATCCAGGCCATGACCGGCAAGGACGTCGCTGACGCCTATCCGCCGCGCGCCTCGGCGATCTCGGATCAGGTTGTCGCCCGTGTCTCGGGTGATGCCGGGCGTCTTCGGTCTCTGTTCTTTGATCTGAAAGCGGGCGAGATTCTGGGCGTCGCGGGGCTGGCCGAGGCAGGCCAGACCGAGCTTTTGCGGCTGTTCCTGGGGCAGGGCCGGGTTGCCGGTGGTGCTGAATACGCGGGCAAAGCCCTGCCTCGGAACCCGGCCGAGGCCTGGGCCCGCGGCGTCGCCCACATTCCGCAGGAACGCCGGTCCGAGGGGCTGATGCTTGAGATGGCGATCCGGTCCAACATCGTGCTGCCGCACCTCAAAAGCGCCTTTGCCAGCCTGCGGGCCGAAACCCGCGACACGCTGGCAATGGGGCAGGCGGTCCAGATGAAGATGGAGGGGCCAGAACAGGACGTCGGCCAGCTGTCGGGTGGCAACCAGCAAAAGGCGGTCTTTGCCCGGGCGCTGATGGGTGCCCCCAAGCTGCTCTTGCTCGAAGAACCCACGCGCGGCGTCGATGTCGGTGCGAAGTGGGAAATCTATCAGCTGGTGCGCGAGCTCAGCGCCAAGGGCTGCGCCGTCATCCTGACATCAAGCGACCTGCCGGAAATCCTGGGTATGTGCGACCGTGTGCTGGTGCTGCAGGACGGTAAGCAGACCGCGATCCTGCCGACCCAAGACCTGACCAGCGCGGATCTGGTCACTGAATTCTACGACACAGAAAGTACACCCGCATGAGTGACCGCCTGCGCCAATCCGCAACGCTTCTGGGCTTTGCGCTGATCATCCTGTTCTTTGCGGTGCGGTTGCCCGACACCTTTCTGACGGCGCGCAACCTGCTGAACATCAGCCAGCAGCTGTCGATGCTGATGGTGGTTGCCGCGACCATGACGATTGTCATGGTGATGAACGATTTTGATCTCTCGGTGGGGTCCATGGCCTCGCTTGCCGGGATCGTGGCGGCGGTGCTGTTTGTGGCGGACTGGCCAATCTGGGCTGCGCTTTCTGCGGCGCTGCTGGTGGGGCTGCTAGGGGGCGTTTTCAACGGCATCCTTGTGGCCGTCATCGGCATCCTGCCTTTCGTGGCGACGCTGGGCACGCTGACCGTCTTTTCAGGCCTTGCTTTGTATATCAGCGAGGGCACGACGATCTTTGGCCGCGACATCCCGGCCGAATTCTCGGGCTTTGCACGCGGTGGCATCCCGCTTGAGGCGCTGGGCCTGGAACGGCTCAAGATCCCCGCGCTTTCGCTCGTGGCCTTTGCGGTCATTGCCGTGACCTGGGTTCTGTTGGAACATACCAGCTTTGGCCGCAAGCTTTACGCCGTGGGCGGCAACCGCGAGGCCGCGCATCTGGCTGGCATCCGCGTCGTGCGGGTGCGCCTGATCGCCTTTGCCCTGACGGGCCTTGGCGCTGCGGGCGCGGGGCTGATGTTTGCGGCCCGGGTGGCCTCGGCCAACCCGACTCAGGGGGCGGGTTTGATGCTTGATGCCATCGCGGCGGTGTTTCTGGGCATGACCATGACCAAGCGGGGCGAGCCACGCGTGCTTTACACGCTAGTCGGCGTGCTGATGCTGGGCATCATCGACAACGGCCTGACCCAGCTTCGGGTCGACAGTTTCATCCGCGAGATCCTCGTGGGTTTGATCGTGATCGCAGCCGTGGTGGTCGCGCATGTCAGCAAGAGACGCGGCAAATGAACTGCGCCATGCCCCAAGTCTAGGACCGGGGCGCGCAACGTAAAAACAGGAGGCCGCCATGACGCGGATAGACAGAACCTTCGAGGCACTGCGCCTTGAAGGCAGGGATGCCTTTGTCGCTTACATCATGGCAGGCGACCCCAATCAGGACAGGGCGCTTGAGGTGATGCAGGGTCTGCCGGATGCAGGCGTCGACATCATCGAACTGGGGCTGCCCTTCACCGATCCGATGGCCGACGGTCCGACCATCCAGCTGGCCGGGCAACGCGCCCTTGATGGCGGCATGACGCTTGAGAAGACGCTGAACATGGCGCGGGCTTTTCGCGCCGGGGACGACAGCACACCCATCGTGCTGATGGGATATTATAATCCGATCTACAGCCGCGGGGTTGACCGGTTTCTGGCCGAGGCGCGCGCGGCCGGTGTCGACGGGCTGATCATCGTCGACCTGCCGCCGGAAGAGGATGACGAATTGTGCATCCCCGCCCAGAAAGCCGGCCTGAACTTCATCCGTCTTGCGACACCCACAACCGACGACAAACGCCTGTCCAAGGTGCTGCAGAACACCAGCGGCTTTGTCTACTACGTCTCGATGACCGGGATCACAGGTGCGGCGGAAGTGCAGGCCGATACGGTTGCGCCCGAGGTGGCCCGGATCTCGGCCTCGACCGATTTGCCGGTCATCGTGGGATTTGGCGTGAAGACACCAGAGGCCGCTGCGGCGGTTGCCAGCGTGGCGGATGGCGTGGTTGTCGGCTCGGCCATTGTCGAACGGATCGGGCGCGGCGATGCGGTGCCAGAGGTTCTGAACTTTGTGAAATCACTCGCGGAGGCGGCGCATCAAGGAGAACAAGTCCATGACTGATCTATTCAACAGCTTCATGACGGGCCCTGACGAGAAGGGGCGCTTTGGGGATTTTGGCGGGCGGTTTGTGTCCGAGACGCTGATGCCGCTGATCCTGGAACTCGAAGACCAATACGAGCGCGCCAAGACCGATGACAGCTTCTGGGCCGAGATGGACTTCCTGTGGAAGCACTATGTCGGCCGGCCCTCGCCGCTTTATCACGCCGAGCGGCTGAGCGAGCATCTGGGCGGCGCCAGGATCTATATGAAGCGCGACGAGTTGAACCACACCGGCGCGCACAAGATCAACAACGTGCTGGGCCAGATCATCCTGGCCCGCCGCATGGGCAAGACCCGGATCATCGCCGAAACCGGCGCCGGGCAGCACGGTGTCGCCACCGCCACCGTCTGCGCCAAGTTCGGGTTGAAATGCGTCGTCTACATGGGCGCCCATGACGTCGAGCGCCAGGCCCCCAACGTCTTTCGCATGAAGCTTCTGGGCGCCGAGGTGGTGCCCGTGACCAGCGGCCGCGGCACGCTGAAGGACGCGATGAACGACGCGCTGCGCGATTGGGTCACCAACGTGCGCGACACGTTTTACTGCATCGGCACGGTCGCCGGCCCGCACCCCTATCCGGCCATGGTCCGCGACTTCCAGGCGATCATCGGCAAGGAAGCCAAAGAGCAGATGATGCAAGCCGAGGGCCGCCTGCCCGACACGATCATCGCCGCCATCGGCGGCGGCTCGAACGCGATGGGTCTGTTCTTTCCCTTCCTCGACGACACCGACGTGAACATCATCGGGGTCGAGGCCGGCGGCAAGGGTGTGAACGACAAGATGGAGCACTGCGCCTCGCTGACCGGCGGGCGCCCGGGGGTGCTGCACGGCAACCGGACCTATCTGCTGCAGGACGAGGACGGGCAGATCCTCGAGGGCTTCTCGATCTCGGCGGGGCTCGACTATCCCGGCATCGGCCCCGAGCACGCCTGGCTGCACGAGATCGGCCGCGCGCAATACGTGGCGATCACCGACAAAGAGGCGCTGGGTGCGTTCCAGCTGTGCTGTGAACTTGAAGGCATTATCCCGGCGTTGGAGCCCAGCCATGCGCTGGCGCATGTGATGAAGATCGCGCCTGAGCTGCCGTCTGATCACATCATCTGCATGAACATGTGCGGCCGCGGCGACAAGGACATCTTCACCGTCGCCCGTGCCCTGGGTGTGGATATGACAGGGCCAGAGGGGCGCGCTGTTGACTAAGGCGTTTCCGGTTGAACCTGAGGCACGAATACCCTGCCTGGTTTCGCTGCCTCAGGCCAACGATCCGAACCGGGGGGGCGATCCCCTGGAAACAACGCGATGTTAGGTCTCGGACCCCGGGTATGTGAATCTCCGACGACCGGAATTTTCCCTGGCCTGTTTTGCTCCATGGGTCGTAGGGGCAGGCGGACATTGGCATGGAAAATTCGCTCTTTGCGTCGGGAAGAAGACAGGGTTTAATCGCCGCTGTTCTCGGAGTCATTGAACGGGCCGCACCTATGGACATCGCAGATATCGTCGACTTGGACCGCTACCCGCTGGACAGCGAAGGGTTCGGCACGCGCGCAAACACGATATTGGACGAGCAGGGCGTCCTGGTGCTGGAAGGATTCATACGCCCCGCCGCGCTGTCGGTGATGCAGGATGAAGCCAAGGCCGGTCAGGACCGCGCCTATTTCTGCAAGCAAAGCCATTCGGTTTACCTGACCCCGCCCGATCCCGCAAAGGCGGCGACGCATCCGGTCAATCGTCAGGTCGAGTCCTCGAAAGGCTGCATTTGCGACGACGTGATCCCCTCGGGGTCGCCGCTGCGCCTGCTTTACGACCATCCGACCTTCAGAAACTTCGTCAAGCGGGCCACCGGCGAAGCCGAGCTGCACCCCTATGCCGACCCGCTGTCATCGATCAACATTCACTACGCAAACCGGGGGCAGGAACTTGGGTGGCATTTCGACAATTCGTCCTTTGCGATCACCTTGCTGATCCAGAAGCCCGAGGCCGGTGCGCGGTTCGAATACGTCAAGGATTTGCGCAACGCGGATATTGGCGACATGAACTTCGATGGCGTCGGCGCTGTGCTGGACGGCACGCTTGCTCCGCAGGTGCTGAGCATGGAGGCCGGGACCTTGGTGCTGTTCCGGGGCAGAAACTCGATCCATCGCGTTTCGCCAAACGAAAGTGACACGACCCGGATGCTTGCGGTTCTGGCCTATAACTCCGAACCCGGCGTGGAGCTTTCGGAAAGTGCCCGCATGACCTTTTACGGTCGACTGAGCTGAACATTGCAGGACCGACCCATGCTGACCCAGGATCTGATCGAGACATTCCAAACCCAAGGCGCGGTGCTGTTGAAGGGGGTATTCCGTGACCATGTCGAGGGCGCGCGCCAGGCCATCGAGGAAAACATCGCGCGGCCCAGCTGGCGCGAGCGCACCTACCGGCCCGATGATGGGGGGCAGGCCTTTTTTCAGGACTACGTGGTCTGGGATCAGTTTGATGGATACCGCGCACTTGTGCGGGATTCCGACATGGCGGCCTTGGCGGCGCAACTGATGCAGTCAAAGACCGCGCGTGTCTTTCATGACCATATCCTGGTCAAGGAGCCCGGCAACTCGGTTGTGACCCCATGGCATCAGGACCAACCGTACTACCTGTGCGAAGGACGCCAGTCGGTCAGTTTCTGGGTGCCGCTGGATGCCATTCCCCGTGAGCGGACAATCGAATATGTTGCGGGCTCGCATCTTTGGGGCAAGGACTTCAAGCCGCAGCGGTTTGATGGCACGGACCTTTTCGAGAACGATCCCAGCGAGACGGTTCCCGATGTTGCGGCCCTGCGCGACGATCTGGATATCCTGGGATGGGCCATGGAACCCGGTGATGCCGTTGCCTTCAATTTTCGTACGCTGCACGGCGCACCGGCGAACCGGTCACCAAGCCGACGCCGCGTGATTTCGGTCCGCTGGGTTGGAGATGACGCGGTCTTTGCCAAGCGGTTGGGCCCGACGTCACCGGCCTTTCCGGACCTGGTCTTTGAAGATGGCGCGCCGTTTGAAGCGCCGGAGTTTCCGGTGCTCTTTCGCGCCGACTAGCGCCGCGGCGCTGCTTAAGTTGCCGTGGTTGGACGTGTTTGTGGCACTGGGGCGTGGACGGCAGAAGTGGCCAAGGTTCCGCAGACGGGAAATGCGTTCCAGACCAGACCGTTACGGAGGAGAGTTGAAAGTGGTGCCGGTCGAGGGAATTGAAAGGCAGTTTCGTCGTGTTTCAGAGCGTTTCAAAATTCAGTAAATTCAACATATTATAAGCCTCTACCTGTGTCACATTGTTGCATTTGGTCCCACCACATCCCACATCTAGGGGTGGATAAAGAGGTGGATTGAATGACAAGGGTATTGAACAAGCTTTCCGCAGCTTTTGTGCGAACAGCCCCGCAAGGAAAACACTCTGACGGTGGCGGTCTATGGCTGCACATGCGGCCTGATGGGGGTGCGCAGTGGTTTCTCAGGGTCACAGTACATGGCAGACGACGTGAGATGGGCTTGGGACCACTGTCACAGGTCTCACTCAAACAAGCCCGCTTGGAAGCCGAGAGATGGCGTGCGGTGGCGCGTGAGGGCAAAGACCCTATCAAAGAGCGCGAGAAAGAGAAGCGCCACCGTGAACGCAATATGCACCTGTTGGCAGATGTGGCCCGTGATTGCTTTGAAACGCGCAAAGCGGAACTCAAAGGCGATGGCAAAGCCGGACGTTGGTTTTCACCTCTGGAGCTTCACGTTCTCCCAAAACTGGGCAAGGTGCCAATTGCGGAAATCGACCAGCACGACATCCGCAACACGCTTGCGCCGATTTGGCATTCCAAGGCCGCAACGGCAAAGAAAGCGATTGAACGCTTGTCTGTGTGCATCCAGCACGGGGCGGCTCTGGATCTTGATGTGGACATGCAGGCTGTGGCCAAGGCGAAAGCCTTGCTGGGTGCCCAGCGCCACAAGGTCGAGCATACGGCATTTCTGCCGTGGCAGGAGGTTCCAGCGTTCTACGCCTCCCTACAGCCCGATACAGTGACGCACCTCGCGTTGCGTCTGCTTATCCTGACAATCGGCACAAGGTCAGGCCCCCTAAGACAAATCCACACAGATCAGATCGAAGGGGATATTTGGACCGTTCCCGCAGCACAGATGAAAGGGAGGCGCGACGCTGGCCAAGATTTTCGGGTTCCGCTTTCCCTCCAAGCGCTGGAAGTGATCGAGCGAGCAAAACCCTATGCGCGAGATGGGTTCCTGTTTCCCAGTGTGCGAAAGGGTGTGATTTCCGATGCAACCATGGCGCGGTTGATGGAGCGGCGAGGAATGGACGCAAGGCCACATGGGTTCAGGTCCAGCTTTCGGACGTGGTGCTCTGAGGAATCCAATGCGCAGTGGGAGGTCGCCGAAGCCTGCTTGGCGCATAGCACTGGTGGCAAAGTCGAACGGTCATACAAACGGACAGATTTTTTAGAGCAGCGGCGCGAACTGATGCAACGCTGGGCTGATTTTGTGGGGGTGTGCCAATGGCAAAACGTGGTCCGCTAGGACGATACATGCCCACACACGGAGTTACATTTGGCCGGTCGGAACTATCATTTGATGACAAGGAAGACATCGAGGATTTATTTGACAACGAGATCACCCAGGAAACATGGAAACGGCTTCAGGACGCAAAAGCGAACTTGAATAGCCATCCCTCGATTTTTCTGACTCTTCGCGAGTGGAAGGGCCGAAACAGCCTCCTGAAAAGGAGAATTAGGCAAAATCAAAAACCTATTCTGCGCGACAATATTGATAAGCAAGTCAACGATGTCGCGAGAGCTTATTGCGGTCACCTTGCGGAAACGCACTGGGACGCCATCAATCAGATGCAAAAACTTATTCAGAGAGACGAAAGAAGGTATTTAGAACTGAAATCTCAAGGCCTGCTTGAAGAGTTCGATAAGTTCGGGGAACCGGTGAACGATTTTTGTTGGCTAACGCGTATGCATCCAGAAACCGAAGCAATTTTGTCATTCTATTACATATTCGCGGATGCGGGTTTCAGCCCGTCTATCTCCGACCTAAACGAACGGAACAAACCGGACGAACAAGTAGAACCGACCCCATTTGAAGCTTTCTGTTTCATATATGTTTTTTCCAAGTCGGTAAGAGAAGTATTCGACGAAAAAGTCATCGATGGCGAAATCGGAAACTTAAGTTTCAAGTATTTTCAGAGGATTAGAGCGGCCCTTGAGTGGCGCAAGCGAGTGCCGCCAAAAAGTTGACAAGTATCCTTTTACCAGTAGCGCCTTAACACTGCGACGCTTTGTGTCACGACATGAAGCATGGAGCATTGAAATGGCACAATATCTCACCAGTAGAGACGTTCAGAAGCGCTACAAGCTCAGCCGGTCCAGCCTATACCGGCATCAAGAAGATCCCCAAATCGGATTTCCAAAACCAGTAAAAATTGGTTATCGCATACTTTGGCGCGAAGCCGACTTGGACGCGTTTGACTCACGTATCGCGGCGGGGGCCAAGCAATGAATGTATCACGTGACAACACCCTTGGGCGGAAGATAAAGCGCACCTTTAGACTGGTATTTGGACAGGAATTTGCCGCCAAATGGGCCGCACATTCTTGGTCCGATGCCCCAACCAAATTCATAATCACACCAAACTGTGGCATTGTGTTTTTGGGGTTTGAGAATGAACCAAACGGTCAACGGCAGGGCTTTCTGATCCCGGCAGATGAGGCCTTGGTGCTTGCAGAGCTTTTGAGTCGACACGCTAAAATCGCAAACCAATTGGGCGAACCCCATGACTGAGCTCCCGAATAGATTTGTGCTGTATCGTCGCGCGTTTATTGCGGACAAAGCCAAATGGCAAAAAATCCCCTGTGACGCGAAAGGCCGCAACATTGACCCGCACCAACTCCAGCACTGGATGACCTACGCCGAGGCGCAGCGCCATGCCACGTGGGACGAGAACCAGCCCAGCGCCCCTTATGGTGTCGGGTTCGTCCTGAATGGAGATGGTTGGTGGTTCTACGACCTTGACAATTGCCGGGACATGGATGGACAATGGGTGGCTTGGGCGGAGGCCGTTTGCCTAGGGTCAGGATGCATTGATTTCCGGAGCGCTACGTGATTCACGGCCCGGAAAACGGAGCGGTGACATGAGCGACCTTTTCTGGCTGACTGACGAGCAGATGGCCAAGCTTTCCCCTTTCTTC
>JAUHVR010000014.1 GCA_030424865.1 Alphaproteobacteria bacterium
CATGTTCGGGCGCCTCAAGGACTGGAGGCGCGTGGCAACCCGCTATGACCGCTGTCCAAAGGTCTTTCTCTCAGCCATCGCTCTCGCGGCAACCGTCATCTACTGGTTATGAATCCTGACCCTAATATGAAGAGTCCCATGTCAGCCCCTGTTGGTGGCAGTTTGGACGGGTCTTGCCGTCCTGCAGCTACTGAATTTTTTGCGTAGCCTTATGAGCAAGAAGCCGCGCCATTGGGCGCGGCTTCCAGTTTGTATCGCTTAAGCTGCGATGCCCCACTTATACAGCTGAGGCAGGTAGGCGATGTGCATGTCCACGCCCACCAGGTTGTCACGGTGGTGACGCTGGATCGAACGCCAGTACGGCTGGATCGTCACGCCATCGTCCAGAACGATCTGCTGCATCTTGCCGACGACTTCGCGACGGCGGTCTGCGTCCGCCAGCGAGTTGGCTTCGGCCAGCAGGGCGTCGAACTCGGCGTTGGACCAGCCGAACTCGTTCCAGGCTTCACCGGACTTGTAGGCCAGACCCCAGATCTGGGTGCCCAGCGGACGGTGGTTCCAGTTGGTCGACGAGAAGGCGTATTTGGTCCAGTCGTTCCAGAAGGTCGAGCCCGGCAGAACGGTCCGCTTGACCTTGATGCCTGCGTCACGCAGCTGTGCGGCGACCGCGTCGGTGGTGTCCTTGCGGTAGCCATCGTCGATCGAGATCAGCTCGTGCTCGTAGTCACCCATGCCGGCTTCGTCCATCAGCGCTTTTGCGGCCGCGGGATCGTGGGGCAGGCGGGTGACCGAGGCATCGTGCTCGGGGTGCATCGGGCCAACGTGGTAGTTGTCCGCCGCGATACCCAGGCCGGCGTAGCCCAGTTCCAGGCAGACCGCGTTGTCGACGGCCATCGCCAGAGCCTTGCGGACGCGGACATCGGCATAGGGCGTGTTGCCGTCGCCGTCGGTCGCCAGCTGGTTCGGACGAATGACGATCGAGGCACCCGAGGCCACTTCGGACTTGGTCAGGCCGATGGCGTCCAGGATCTCGATGAATTCACCCTGGCTTTCCCAGTTCATGTCGATCTCTTCGGCCTCGTAGGCCGCGATCACGGCTGCCGGGTCGGTGCCGTAGTCCACGAACTCGATGCGGTCGATGTAACCGCCTTTGCCAGCGGCATAGCCCCACCAGTCGTGGCCTTCGTTGCGCACTAGCACGCCCTTGACGCCAACTTCGTAGCTTTCGGGGACCATGAAGCCGGTGCCGATCGGGTTGTCCAGCATGGTGTCTGCATCGAACGAGCTGTGAACGATCGCAGCCGGATAGTCGGCCATGCCCGGAATGATGGTGATGTCCGGCGAATTGGTCTTCAGCACCACGGTGTGGCTGTCAACGACGGTGATCGCGCCATCTGCGGCCTTGCCCGTGGCTTCGTCGATCAGCGATGCCATGCGGCCTGCCATCGAGTTGCCTTCGACACCCTTGTCACACCAGCGCGCGATGTTGTTCGCCACGTCTTCGGCGGTGAAATCGTCGCCGTTGTTCCACTTGACGCCCTTGCGGACCATCAGAGTGTATTCGGTCGCGTTGTCGTTCGCTTCCCAGCTTTCCAGCAGCATCGGGTTGAACGACCCGTCGCTGTTGTATTCGACCAGGTACTCGAGCCAGCCGGCCGAGAAGGTCGCGATCTGGGTCCAATCGTAGGTGCGCGGGTCCTTCATCGCACGGACTTCCATCTCCATGCGGATGGTGCCGCCCGATTGCGCGTGCCCGCCAGCTTCGGCCGGGCGTTGAAGGCCACCCAGAGCATAGGCCGCTGTCGCGGTCAGACCCAGCGCGGTTGTACGGGCCAGGAATTCACGGCGGTCGATGTGACCTTCCTTGAACTCCTTGGCGTACATCTTCGCCGCCGGATGGATCTGAGTGGTTGTGGTGGATTGCGTCATCTTTGTCTCCCTGTGACACACTGAAACTTTTAATCAGGCCTTATCGTTTTTTTATCAGGCCCGAGGTTCGGGTTGCCCCGCATCCATTAGGTCGTCCCATTCCGCACTCTTTTGGTGCAGCCGTCAACGACGGGTATCGTCATTTGATGGTTCGAAAACGACATGTTCCCAATTCAAAAACGACGCAGGTCCATATGCAAGCACTATTCGTGCCTGACGTCGCACCTAACGAGGTCGTGATTGTGCCTGGCGTCGCAGCAGGGTTGGCGTCATCCCGGTGTGCTGCTGCACAAAACGGGTGAAATAGGCCGCACTTTGAAAGCCCAGATGGCGGGCCACGTCCTTGATTGCCGGTTCGGGTCGGGCCAGCAACCGGCGCGCTTCATAGACCCGGCGTTCGGTCAGGATGTCCGCCGCCGTCTTGCCGCAACATTCCCGGCAGATGCGTGTCAGATGCGTGGGCGTGACCTCAAGCTCGTCCGCATAGGCGCCCATGGCCTTGTCCTGACGGAAGTCGCGGATCACCAGATCCGAGAACCGCCGCGCCAACCTTTGGCCTGCCGTTTCCCGGGGCGTGTCCGCAAAACCCGCGCCGAACTGTCGTTGCAACCAGACCGAAATCAGCCCCAGCCGCGCGGTCAGCGCCTCTTGCAACAGCGGGCGATCCTGCGAGATTTCGCGCTGCATTGCCTCGATCTCGCCCGTCAGTTCCGCCTGGGCCAGAGCGTCGCGCGCGCGCAGATGCATCGGCTCTCGTGGCATGCGCCCGGTCAAACCGGCCGGGCTTTCGATCACCTGACCAAGAGCCTGGGGTCCAAGATCCAGCGAGAAAAGTGTGCCGGCCGGGATGAACAGGGCGTTGTGTGCGCCGACGCCCCGGCGCACGCCGTTGACGACCACGCGCCCCTGACCCCGTGTCACCCAGAACAACAGATGCGTGTCACGTTCGTGCAGCAACAGGATCCGCCAGGGCTCGCCCTTGCTGAATTGAGCGATGGATTGACACCTGATGGTGCGCGCCAGCCATTCGGTGTCGACCGGCGCGGGCTTGGGCATTGCGCCGTGACGCAGAAATGAAGGCGCGTCGCTCATGTGCCCTCCGGCTGATGGCGGATCCAGTCGCCCATCCGGGCGCGGAACCAGGTGCGTTGCCGTTTTGCGAATTGGCGCGTCAGTATGGTGGCGCGTTCGGTTGCGGCCTCTAACGTCATGTCCCCGCGCAGATGCGCGATCAGTTCTGCTGCGCCGATGGCCTTGGCCGAGGGCAGGGACGGTGACCAGGACGCCAGATTGGCCCGCGCTTCGTCCAGCACACCGTCGTCCAGCATCATGTGGAACCGACGCGCAATGCGATCATTCAGCCACTCCTTTGGGGCATCGAACAGGATCGGATGCGTGGCAGACAGGGGTAAACGCGGCGGAGGCGTTTCGGCCTGCCAGGCGGTGATGCTGCGCCCTGTCGTTTCCTGCACTTCCCAGGCCCGCTGCACGCGCATCGGATTTGCCGTGTCGATCCGCGCGACGGTTTCGGGGTCCAGTTCGGGCACAAGCGCCAGATGTCCTTCGGCGGCGACACGGGCATCAGCGGTCTGCCGAACCTCGGGCGGGGTTGGTGGTATCTGCGCAAGCCCCTGCGTCAGCGCACTGAAATAGAGGCCCGTTCCCCCGACGATGATCGGACGATCGGGACCGCTGAGAACCGGTTCGAGATCCCTCAGCCAATCCCCGACAGAATAAGGTGTGTCACCGGCCACGTGGCCATAAAGAACATGCGGCACCCGCGCTTCGTCTTCTACCGGGGGTCGCGCGGTCAGAATCCGCCAGTTTTCGTAGACCTGAATTGCGTCGGCATTGACGACCACACCGCCGAACCGCTCGGCGATCTCGATCGCCAAGGCGGATTTACCGCTTGCGGTAGGTCCCGCAATCAGCACCGGTCTGTCTGGGGAAAGCGCCGTCAGCTCTTTCATTCCGGTCTTGTCCATGCCTCATGCGCGCTGTGGCGCATCTTGTTTTCTTTGTTGTCAAATAGACCCCGCAGCGCATTGTGTCTGGCCGCGTTTTCCGACATTTTGCGCTCAATCCTAGCCCCTGCCAACCCCGGAGCGCAACATGACAGACGACCTGCCGACCCCGAAATTTTCTCGTGTTATGCTGAAGATATCTGGCGAGGCTCTGATGGGCGACCAGGGCTATGGCCTGCATCCGCCGACCGTCGAGAGAATCGCCAAGGAAGTCAAATCGGTACACGATCTGGGCGTCGAGATCTGCATGGTGATCGGCGGCGGCAATATCTTTCGCGGGCTCTCTGGCAGCGCCCAGGGAATGGAGCGGACAACCGCCGACTACATGGGGATGCTGGCCACCGTCATGAACGCATTGGCCATGCAAGCGGCATTGGAAAAGCTGGGGGTGTTCACCCGCGTCATCAGCGCGATTCCCATGGATCAGGTCTGTGAACCCTATATTCGCCGCCGCGCGGTGCGGCACCTTGAAAAGAAACGCGTCTGCGTCTTTGCCGCCGGAACCGGGAACCCGTATTTCACCACCGACACCGCTGCGACCCTGCGGGCCAACGAAATGGCCTGCGAAGCGATATTCAAAGGCACCAAGGTCGACGGGGTCTATGACAAGGACCCGATGAAGCACGAGGATGCCAAACGCTTTGACACGGTGACCTATGACGAGGTCCTGGCAGGGCACCTGGGCGTCATGGACGCCTCTGCTATTGCGCTGGCACGTGACAACAACCTGCCGATCATCGTCTTCTCGCTGGACGAACCAGGCGGGTTCCGCGGCATCCTGGCGGGGGAAGGGACCTATACAACTGTCAACTAAACCAGTTTGGTTTAGGTTTTGTTTCCAATTCATTGATAACAAATCAATAAATTCTTCGGATTGGTGGAATTCCTGACTTCCACCACACCAAAAACGCGGGTTTTTGAACGCGCCGGCACTGTCGCCGGCGCGTACAGGCAGAATTGTGGAGATGTATTATGGCCAACTTGATTAGCGGAACCAATGTGGTGACACAGACGGTGTCGACGGCGACGCCGACCTTTGTCCTGCCGGATGCGGTTATCAACTCAACTTCAGGACCCGGACTGGAGTTCACCGGAGTTGCCCAAGGGTTTGTGTCACTTGCAGGAACTGTAACCTCCTCGGAAGACGGGGTGCGCATGAACGGTGACGACACGCTGATCGTCACACAAACCGGCGTTGTGATGGGCATCGGCGGCGAAAGCTCGGACGGGATCCGGATGGGCATTCGCACCGAAAACAATTCTGCCACCGTCGCGGGCTACGTGTATGGGGCGGATTTCGGCTTTATTTCACAGGGTGAAAACAATGATCTGACCATCACCAGTACCGGTGTGGTCCAGGGTGGCAGCAACGTCAACGGAACCGACGACAGCCATGCCGCCGCCGTCTGGATCGCGGACACGGGTTTTGTGCTGGTCAACAACGGACAAATCCTTGCAGACCATAACCCTGGAAACGACCAGCGGATTGCGCTGGCCAACGGGGCGCTTGTGCTTAACGATACAGGCTTTTACGAATGGTCGTCACTGGACCTGAATTTCGTGAATTCCGGATTTGTCCGTGGCGACCTGCTGTTTTCGGCCGGCGAAGACGTCTACGATGGCCGCGGCGGGGGCTTTGTCGACGGGTTGATCGACATGGGCCGGGACGGTGACATCTTCTTTGGGGGCGACCACGCCGATCTGTCCTTTGGCGGCTATGGCGATGATCTGATGATCGACGCGGGGGGCAACGACACGCTGTTCGGTGGCGATGGCAACGACACGATGAAGGGCGGCGATGGCGATGATGACTTGTCCGGTGGCGACGATCAGGACTTCATGAATGGCGGTGCGGGTGACGACACCCTGCGCGGCGGTGCCGAGCGTGACGTGATCCGAGGCAAGGATGGTGAAGATCAGATCGAAGGCGGTCTGGGTGGCGACGTCTTGTTTGGCGGATTTGGGACGGACTATTTCATCTATACAGCCGAAACCGAGTCGACGTCGGGCGCCAACGCAGACAAGATCCGCGAGTTCGAAACCGGGATCGATACAATTGACATCAGTGCGGTGACCGCAGGCACCGCGACATTTGTCGGAAATGGCGCTTTTGTCGGTGGGGGTACCTCGTCAGTGCGCACGACAATCGCCGCCAACGGGAACATGTCGGTGCGCATCGACACAGATGGCGACGGATTGCAGGATATGCAGATCATTTTGGTCCAAACCGCGTCAATCGATGCGACGGATTTCTTCCTTTGACCCGATGGCAGCGGGCGCCTTCGGCGGGCTGCGCCCGAAAGGGCGCGTCCGCAATTCGAAGGCCAATCAGTGTGACCGGCGGAATTGCGCGGCTTTCGCAGTGCAATTCGGCTGTTCAAGAGGCAACAGGCTGATATATACGGTCTTTGCGTCCTGACGATGAAGACCAAGAAAGAGCAGCGCCATGTCCGAAGATTTTGAACTCGATACCGATGACCTGACCCGCCGCATGGATGGGGCGATTTCCAATCTGCGCACCGAATTTGCATCGCTGCGGACGGGTCGCGCTTCGGCCTCGATGCTGGAACCGGTCCAGGTCGACGCCTATGGCCAGATGACCCCGATCAACCAGGTTGGCACTGTCAATGTGCCCGAGCCGCGGATGGTCACGATCAACGTCTGGGACAAAAGCCTTGTCGGCAAGGTCGAAAAGGCGATCCGCGAAAGCGGGTTGGGCATCAACCCGCAGCTCAACGGCACCATCATCATGCTGCCGATCCCGGAACTGAACGAAGAGCGCCGCCGCGAACTTGGCAAGGTTGCCGGTCAATACGCCGAAAGCGCCCGTGTTTCGGTGCGCAACGTGCGGCGGGACGGCATGGACCAGATCAAGAAAGCCAAGGCCGACGGGATGTCGGAAGACGACCAAAAGCTTTGGGAAGGCGAAGTGCAGGATCTGACAGACAGCTACATTGCCCAGGTCGACAAGCTTTTGGAGACCAAGCAAGAAGAGATCATGCAGGTCTGAGCCGGGCCGGGGAGGCACCAAGCGATGGTCAAACCGATCCGCGACACCGACGGCCCACGCCATGTGGCTGTCATCATGGACGGAAACGGGCGATGGGCGACGCAGCGCGGGCGTCCGCGGCTTTTTGGCCACCATGCCGGGGCCAAACGGGTGCGCGAGATCGTGCAGGCTTGCCCCGATATGGGCGTCAAGTACCTGACAATTTTTGCTTTTTCGACTGAGAACTGGAAGAGGACGCAGGCCGAGGTGGCCGGTTTGATGAGCCTGTTCCGGCGCTACATCACGATGGAGGCGCGCGCGCTGTGTGATGAAAACGTGCGGGTGCGCTTTATCGGCGACCGTGTCCGGCTGGACAAGAAACTGGTCAGCCTGATGGACGAACTTGAGCAGATGACCAAGGGCTGCACGGGTGTCAATCTGACCATTGCCATCAACTATGGCGGTCGTGATGAGGTCGCGCGGGCCACGAAACGCCTGGCACAAGACGTTGCGGCCGGGCGGTTGGATCCCGAGAAAGTTGATGAAGAAACCCTGCCAAAGTACTTGGATACTTACGTTTTGCCCGATCCGGACCTTGTGATCCGCACCAGCGGAGAGGCTCGGATCTCAAATTTCCTGCTTTGGCAGTCGGCTTATGCCGAATATGAGTTCATCGACACGCTCTGGCCGGATTTCTCGGCCGAAGAATTCCAGGGACTGATCGGAAACTATTCCGGTCGGGAACGCAGGTACGGGGCGGTGCCGGTCTGATGGCGCAATCCGGAAAGCAGGACTGGAGCAATCTGAAACCCCGGATGATTTCCGGGATTGTTCTGCTGGTCGTTGGCCTTGGGGCTTTGTGGCTAGGTGGCGTGTGGTGGCACATGCTGGTCTCGGTGTTCTGCGGGGCCATTCTTTGGGAACTCACGGTCATGCTGGCGCCGGGACGGTTCGGCCCGGCTGTGCTGCTGGGCGTCCTGGGGGCCTGCGCGGCGCTTGGCGCGCTGGTGATTCCCGGACCACTGACATTGATCGCTTTGATGATCCCTCCGCTGGCGGGGGCTTTGCTGTTGGGTGGAATTGGCGTGCGCTTTGCCGGTGTGTCGCTGCTGATCCTTCTGGCGGTCTATGGTCTTGGCAGCCTGCGCACAAATCTTGGCCTGACTTGGACCTTGTGGCTGGTGCTTGTGGTCGTGGTCACCGATATCGCGGGCTATTTCGCCGGGCGCTCAATTGGGGGCCCCAAGTTCTGGCCCAGCCTGTCGCCCAAGAAAACCTGGGCTGGCACGATCGCAGGTTGGATCGCAGCAGGTGTTTTGGGGGCATTGATGGTCGGGCAATTGCCAATCGGCCTGATGCTGGTGCCGTTCAGTGTCGCGGTATCCTTTGCCAGTCAACTTGGCGACATCAGCGAAAGCGCGATCAAGCGCGTCTCGGGGGTCAAGGACAGTTCGACCCTGATCCCGGGTCACGGGGGGGTCTTTGACCGGTTCGACGGGATGCTGGCGGCGGGCCTGGTGCTGCTGTTTCTTGGGCCGTCCTTCGGGTTGGACACGCTGGGGCAATGAGCCGGAAGATCTCGATTTTTGGGGCGACCGGGTCGATCGGCCAGAACACGCTTGACCTGATCAAACGCGCGCCCGAGGCCTATGACGTCGTTGCCCTGACCGGGGGGCACAATATCGCGCAATTGGCCGCGGATGCCATCGCGGTTGATGCCGATGTTGCCGTGACCGCTTATGAAACACGCCTGCCGGACCTGCGCGAGGCCTTGGCGGGCAGTGGTGTCGAGGCGGCAGCGGGGCCAGAGGCCCTCACAGAGGCCGCCACCCGTCCCGCCGATTGGGTCATGTCGGCCATCGTCGGCGCGGCGGGACTTGAGCCGGGGCTCAAGGCGCTGGAGCAGGGCGCGACACTGGCACTGGCCAACAAGGAAAGCATGGTCTGCGCCGGCCCCCTGATGCTGGCCACGGCCCAGACACGTGACGCGACAATCCTGCCGGTCGACAGCGAACATTCGGCCTTGTTCCAGGCGTTGAACGGCGAACCGCGCGACGCGGTGGAAAAGGTGATCATCACCGCCTCGGGCGGGGCCTTTCGCGACTGGCCGTTGCAGGACCTGGCCAAGGCCACTCCCGAACAGGCGGCGACGCATCCGAACTGGTCGATGGGCACACGGATCACCATCGACAGTGCGTCGATGTTCAACAAGGCGTTGGAGTTGATCGAGGCCAAGGAACTTTTTGGCTTCACGCCTGACCAGATCGAGACCTGCGTCCATCCGGAGTCCCTGATCCACGCCTTGGTGGCGTTCAGGGACGGCGGCATGATGGCGCACATGGGAGTGCCGGACATGCGCCACGCCATTGGTTATGCGTTGCATTATCCCCAACGACAGGATCTGCCGGTCAAGACGCTCGATCTGCTGGAAATCGGACAGCTCAATTTCCGCAAGGCCTGCGAGACCCGCTATCCCGCGTTGCGTCTCGCTCGACAGGTGATGCAGGCCGGTGGGCTGCATGGCGCCGTTTTCAATGCCGCCAAAGAGGTCGCTCTTGATGCCTTCTTGGCAAAGCGCATAGGCTTTCTAGATATGGCTGCAGTGGTCGAACGTGTGCTGGACAGGGTTTCAGCCACAAACGGCCTTAATGCTGACGAGATTGGCCTCGATACGGTGCTTTGGGCTGATCACACCGCACGTGTTGCGGCAAAAGAAGACATAGAACAGACCAGGTAAGGGTAGAGGCGCGTTTTGGATCTGATCAGTTTTGTCCCGCAATTCGGCAGCTTCCTGTGGACGATCGTGGCCTTTGTGGTCGCATTGTCGGTCATCGTCGCCATCCACGAATATGGACACTACATCGTGGGCCGCTGGTCGGGCATCGATGCTGATGTCTTTTCGCTTGGGTTCGGCCCGGTGCTGTTTTCCCGCGTCGACAAGCGCGGCACGGTCTGGCAGGTCGCGGCGCTGCCCTTTGGCGGATACGTCAAGTTCAAGGGCGATTCCAATGCCTCGGGCGGGATGGATCTGGAGGCCATGTCAGAGCTGAGCGCCGCCGAGCGCCGCCGCACGATGAATGGCGCGCCGCTTTGGGCGCGCGCGGCAACCGTCGCCGCGGGGCCCGCGTTCAATTTCGCTCTCTCGATCCTTGTTTTTGCTGGAATTTTCCTGGTTCAGGGACGTGTCTCAGAACCGCTGCAGGTCGGAGAGTTGCGTACGCTTCCGATCGAGCAGGGTCTGCAGGAAGGTGACTATATCCTTGCCATCGAAGGGGATGCACCGCCCAGCTTTGATCAACCAGCGCTGTTTGATGCGTTTCTGCGCAACCTGCCACGGCAGGCGCAGCTTGAATATACCGTACAGCGCGGGGACTCTCGCGTGGCGGTGCCCGGGCCTTATGTTTATCCGCCGGTCGCCACGGCGATTGTGCCCTTGTCTGCGGCCAGCGATGCGGGAATGCTCCCGGGGGACGTGATCGTCAGCATTGACGGCGCAGACATATCGGCCTTTGCAGATCTGAAGACCAAGGTCGAAAGCTCTGAAGGGGCGACGCTGAACCTGGCGATCTGGCGGGATGGCCAGATGATTGACATCGACCTGACCCCAAAGCGTGTGGATGAACCACAGGCTGGTGGTGGATTTCAGACCTTTTATCGGATCGGCATTGTCGGGGGGCTTTTCTTTGAGCCCGCAACAACGACACCAAGCGTTGTCACCGCGCTTGGCGACGGTGTCGGGCAAACGATCGAAATCATGCGCGGATCGCTGTCGGGCCTGTACCACATGATCACGGGTGCGATTAGCACCTGCAACCTGTCGGGCCCCATCGGCATCGCCGAAACCTCGGGGGCGATGGCCAGCCAGGGCACCCAAAGCTTCATCTGGTTCATTGCCGTGCTGTCAACGGCGGTCGGGTTGCTGAACCTTTTCCCTGTACCGGTGCTGGACGGCGGCCATCTTTGCTTTTTCGCCTACGAAGCCGTCCGCGGACGCCCACCCAGCGACAAGGCTTTGCGTGTGCTGATGTCCATTGGCCTGACCATGATCCTGACGTTGATGATCTTTGCGCTTTCGAACGATTTGTTCTGTCCCTGAGACACTGCCCAAATCCCGACAAAATTCCGCCCCAGTTCGCGGGTAATCTCGAAACCGACCCAAAGTTTCGAGCAAAACAATGCACACCATTCAAGACGGATACCGCAGCCTGAGCTTCCTGTTTTCCCTCAACTGGGATCGGTTGCTTTACGTGTTCACGATCTTCTTTGCACTCGTCCTGGGTGCATTTGTCGGATCGCTCTGAGCGCAAGGTCGCTGACAGGGCAACACTGCGCGAAATACGCCGCCGAGAGTTTTGACATCACGCCGTATTCCCGATACTCAGATCGGCAATGGGATGTCTTTATTGGATTGGCGTGATGACCGAAAATAAGAGGGCGCGCGCGTCTCTTTCTGGACGCATGAGGGCAGGGGCACAGGCAGCATTCGCGGCGATTTTCATTGTTGTAACAATGGCTTTCGTGGCGCTTCCACACACGGCTCAGGCACAGACCTACACGTTCAATTCGGTTCAGATCGAAGGCAATCAACGGGTCGATCCCAGTGCAATCCTGACATTTGGGGGAATCGCGCGGGGCGAGACGGTCTCGGCGGCGCGTCTGAACCAAGCGTATCAGAACATCATTGGCACGGGTCTGTTCGAATCCGTGGATGTGATCCCGCAAGGGTCCCGCCTGATCATCCGCGTTGTCGAGTTGCCCACCGTCAACCGCGTGACCTTTGAAGGCAACCGCCGGATCAAGGACGAAGACCTGGCGCTGATCGTGCAGACCCAGTCACGTCGCGTGTTCGACGCCTCGATTGCCGAAGCGGACGCCGCCGCGATCACACAGGCCTACAGCCAGCGGGGCCGCCTTGCGGCGCGCGTGCAACCCAGGATCATCCGACGCAGCGACAACCGCGTCGATCTGGTCTTTGAAATCTTCGAAGGTGGCGTGATCGAGGTCGAGCGTATCGGCTTTGTCGGCAACAAGATCTATTCGGACCGCCGCCTGCGCCGCGTTCTGGGCAGCAAGCAGGCCGGCATCTTCCGTCAGGTCATCAGTTCGGACACGTTTGTCGAAGACCGGATTGAATTCGACCGCCAGGTTCTTCGCGATTTCTATCTGTCGCGCGGCTACGTGGATTTCCGCATCACCGGCGTCAACGCCGAGCTGGCGGAAACCCGTGACGGGTATTTCGTGACCTTCAACGTCGAAGAGGGGCAGCAGTTCCGCGTGGCCGAAGTCACGGTGACCTCAAATCTGCCGGACGCTGATCCTGACGAGTTCCAGGACGCGCTGAAAATGCGCTCGGGCATCGTCTATTCGCCGACGCTGGTCGAAAATGACATTGCCCGACTGGAGCGTTTGGCCATCAAGAACGGGCTGGACTTTGTTCGCGTTGAACCGCGCGTAACCCGCAACGACCGCGAATTGACGTTGAGCGTCGAGTTCGTCCTGACCCGTGGTCCCCGCGTCTTTGTCGAACGCATTGATATCGAGGGCAACACCACCACCCGAGACGATGTGATCCGGCGCCAGTTCTTCGTGGTCGAAGGAGACCCCTTCAACCCGCGTGAAATTCGCCAGGCTGCCGAACGTATCCGGGCGCTTGGTTTCTTTGGTGCCGCCGATGTGCGCGCGCGCGAAGGGTCGTCACCGCAGCAGGTGATCGTTGATGTCGACGTGACGGAGCAGCCCACCGGTTCGCTGAGTTTTGGTGCGTCCTACAATACGAACTCTGGTTTTGGTTTGACCATCGAGTTCTCTGAAAGAAACTTCCTCGGGCGTGGTCAACAGCTTGCCTTCTCGGTGGCCTCGGCGACCGAAACGCGGAACTACAGCTTCTCATTCACCGAACCGGCCTTTTTGGGGCGTGATGTCGCCTTTGGCATCGACGTCAACTATTTCGAGTCGGATAGCCTTGGGGCTGAATGGGACACGGCAACGGGCACCTTCTCGCCGTCGTTGCAGTTTGCTGTTGGTGAAAACAGCCGCCTGAGCGTGCGGTACCTGCTGGAGTATGGGGAAATCACCGGCCTGTCGGCCAGCGTTGGTGAAATCGTCACGGCTGAGGCCGCAACAGGCGGTTTGATCAGCAGCGCCGTCGGCTACACGTTCAGCTATGACACGCGGCGCACCGGGTTGAACCCGAATGCCGGTGTCCTTCTGGAATTCGGTCAGGACTTTGCCGGTCTGGGTGGGGACACGACCTTTATCCGGACCACGGGGCGCGCGGTTGCCCAGACCAACATCCTGAACGAGGAAGTCACCCTGCGGGCCTCGCTTCAAGGTGGCGCGATCAACTACACAAGCGGCACCGGTGACCGCGTCATCGACCGTTTCCTGATTGGCCCCTCCATCATGCGCGGCTTTGAATATGCCGGTATCGGCCCTCGTGAGGTCAACACGGTCACCGGTATCGACGATCCGCTGGGCGGCAAGTACTTTGCCGTCGCGCGGTTCGAAGCCGAATTCCCGGTTGGTCTGCCCGAAGAGTACGGCATCTCGGCCGGCGTGTTCTATGACGTCGGTTCGGTTTGGGGCCTCGACAGTTCCAAGACCGTGACAGCGCCGGGCAGCGTGGTCGTCTCGCGTGATTTTGCGGCGCGTCACGTCATCGGCTTCTCGATCTTCTGGGACACCGCGCTTGGGCCGCTTCGGTTCAATTTCACCGAAGCGCTGAGCAAGGAAGCCTTTGATCGGGATCAGTCGTTCGAGTTCACGATCTCGACCCAGTTCTGATGTTGCGGATCATTGCCTTGGCGGCAGCGGCAGCGTTTTTCGCACTGCCGGGCGCCGCGCAGCAGCTTGATCAGGGGCAAACGATCCGGCGCGTCCAAAGCCCGATCCTGACGCTCGAGCCAAACAGGCTGCTCACATCCACTCTGTTCGGGCGCCGTATGGTTGCCGAATTCGAAAGCCTGCGGGATGAGTTGCAGCAGGAAACGACGCGGCTGGAAAACGAATTGATTGCCGAAGAGCAGGAATTGACGGAACTGCGCGGCACGGTTTCGACCGAAGAATTCCGGGCTCTGGCAGATGCGTTTGACGAAAAGGCGCAACAGTTTCGCAGCCAGACCGAAGAGCGCGATGCCGATCTGGCCCGTCGGGTCGAAACCGCCGAACGCCAGTTGCTGGAGGCGGCTCTGCCAGTGCTGAACGCCATCATGCGGGATGCGGGCGCTGCCGTCATTGTTGATCGACGCTCGGTCTTCCTCGGCCGTGACGCCATCGACATCACGGATCTTGTCATTCAGAGGCTGGATGAAACATTGGGCGACGGAACCGCGCAGAATTCCGGACAAGACGAACAAGACTGACGCCCCGCGCGTCTTGCCCTGCGCGGCAACCCTTGTTAGGCACCTTTCAAACAAGACACATGGGGGCCCCGATGACCGACAGCCTGAAGACAGCTGACATTCAACTGATCCAACGGATCCTGCCGCACCGTTACCCGTTTCTTCTGGTGGACAAAGTGGTTGATATCGACGGCTTTTCCAGCGCCACGGGCATCAAGAACGTCACCATGAACGAACCGCACTTCCAGGGGCATTTCCCGGGCACGCCGATCATGCCGGGCGTGACGATTGTCGAGGCGATGGCCCAGACCTCGGCCGTGATGGTCGGCGTTGCGATGGATTTGGCAGACAAGGATCTGCTGATCTATTTCATGGGCATCGACA
Organism: Alphaproteobacteria bacterium; assembly: GCA_030424865.1. Taxonomy (GTDB): domain Bacteria; phylum Pseudomonadota; class Alphaproteobacteria; order Rhodobacterales; family Rhodobacteraceae; genus JAKVCP01. The sequence goes on from JAUHVR010000014.1 coordinate 14,667, forward strand.
AGTGCAAGTTCCGCCGCAAGGTCATTCCGGGCGACGTGCTGACCATGAAGCTGCGCACCCTGCGCGGCAAGCCGGGCGGCAAGGTCTGGAAATTCGAAGGCGTGGCCGAGGTCGAAGGTGAAATGGCCGCCGAGGCCGAATTCACCGCGATGATGGATCTGCCCGCGTGAGCGAAGCGCAAATCCATTCCAGCGCCATTGTCGAACCCGGCGCTCAGATCGGGGCAGGCTGCCGCATCGGGCCGTTCTGTCACATCGGGCCGGATGTCGTGCTGGACACGGGCGTCGAACTGAAAAGCCACGTGGTGGTTCAGGGCCAGACACGCATCGGTGCCGACACCGTAATCTTTCCCTTTTCCGTCATCGGAGAGATCCCGCAGGATCTGAAATTTCAGGGCGAGAAGACGCGGCTCGAGATCGGCGCGCGCAACCGGATCCGGGAACATGTGACCATGAACACCGGCACTGAAGGCGGTGGCGGCGTGACCCGTGTGGGCGATGATGGGCTGTTCATGGCGGGCTGCCATGTGGCGCACGATGCGCAGATCGGGGATCGCGTGATCCTTGTGAACCAGGTGGCCATCGCCGGCCATGTCGTGATCGAGGATGACGTCATCGTCGGCGGCCTGTCGGGGGTTCACCAGTTCGTTCGGATCGGGCGCGGCGCGATCATCGGAGCCGTCACCATGGTGACCAATGACGTGATCCCATATGGCCTCGTTCAAGCACCACGTGGCGAGCTGGAAGGGCTGAACCTCGTGGGTCTCAAGCGCAAGGGGGTGACCCGCGCCGATATCACGGCACTGCGCGCGGCGTTCCAGATGCTGGCGCAGGGCGAAGGGGCCTTTGCGGAACGGGCCAAACGCCTCGGCGACGAAACCGAAAGCGATTATGTGCGCGAGATCGTGGCCTTTGTGCTGGGTGAAAGCGATCGTTCTTTCCTGACGCCGAGGTAAGCTGATGCTGGCATTGATTGCAGGGCAGGGCGGATTGCCCGCCACGCTGGTTGCGGCGCTTGCCGAGCGGCCGCTGGTCTGTTCGATCGAGGGTTCGACCCCCGACGCGCTGACACCCGATGTGGTCTTTCGGTTGGAAACGCTTGGCAGCCTGCTGGCCGACCTCAAGACCCGCGGCGTCACGCAGGTCTGTTTTTGCGGTGGGATCGAAAGGCCCTCGGTCGATCCGTCCAAGCTGGATGCGGCAACACTGCCGCTGGTTCCGATCTTTATGGAGGCGCTCAGCCAGGGCGACGACGGCGCGCTTCGTGCGGCAATCCGGATCTTTCAGGACAGCGGATTTGACGTGCAGGCCGCACACGAGATTGCGCCGCACCTGTTGCTGGACGAAGGCGTTGCAAGCCAGGCCCAGCCCTATGACGCCGCGGACCAGGATGCCTTGGTCGGGGACACGACGCTGGCCGAAATGGGCGCGGCGGACCTCGGGCAGGCCTGTGTGATCCGCGACGGCGCGGTGATTTCACGCGAAGATGATGCCGGCACGGATGCCATGCTGCGGGCCTTGCCCCCATCCGACGCGCGCAAGGGCATGCTTTTCAAGGGCCCCAAGCCCGAACAGGACCGGCGCGTCGACTTGCCGACCATCGGGCCGCGGACGGTTGAAAGCGCCGCCCAGGCCGGATTGGCGGGGCTGGTGATCGAGGCCGGTGGCGTCATCGTGCTGGACCGGGACAAGGTCATCGAGGCGTTGGACCGGCACGGCATGTTTCTCTGGGTCCGCACAAGAGGCAGCTGATGCGTATCTTCATCCTTGCAGGCGAGATTTCGGGCGACAAGCTGGGCGGCGCGCTGATGCAGGGGCTGCAGGAGCTGCTTCCTGGACAAGAGATCGAGTATCAGGGAATTGGCGGGCCGCTCATGCAGGCTCAGGGGGTGACGTCGCTGTTCCCGATGGAAGAGCTGTCGGTCATGGGTCTGGTCGAGATCCTGTCACAGTATCGGCACCTGAACGCACGCGTGCATCAGACCGCCGAGGCGGTGTTGGCGATGCAGCCGGATGTACTGATCACCATCGACGCCCCTGAATTCTCGTTGCGGGTCGCCAAACTGGTGAAGGCCAAAAGCAACATTCGCACGGTGCATTATGTTGCGCCCACGGTCTGGGCCTGGCGGTCCGGACGCGCCAGGAAGATGGCGGCCCATATCGACCAGGTGCTTGCACTTTTGCCCTTTGAGCCACCGTTCATGGAAGAGGCCGGGATGCGCTGCGATTTTGTCGGCCATCCCATTGCCACCGAGGTGCAGGCGACCGAAGACGAACGGCTGGCGTTCCGGCGGGACCACGGGCTAGAGGGGCATCCCTCGCTTTTGGTTCTGCCGGGCTCGCGCCGGGGCGAGATTTCGCGGTTGATGCCCATCTTCAAAGAGGTCGTCGACAGTCTGTGCAAGGATCGGCCCGACCTTCGGATCGTGATCCCGACCGTCGCCAACATCGCGTCTGACGTCCGGGACGCGGCTGCAGACTGGCCGGGCCAGCCGGTGATCGTTGATCCCAGCGGCGTGTCCGAAGACGAGGCCGCCCGCCAGAAACGCGCGGCCTTTGCCGCGACGGACGCCGCTTTGGCAGCTTCGGGCACGGTGTCACTCGAATTGGCGGCAGCAGGCACACCGATGGTGGTGGCCTATGACATGAACTGGCTGTCCCGAACGCTGGTCATGAAGATGTTGCTGGTCGATTCGGTCACGCTGGTGAACCTGGTGTCGGAAACCCGAAGCGTGCCTGAATTCATCGGTGCCGCCTGTCAGCCCGGCCCGATTGCCGTTGCCATGGACCAGGTGCTGTCGGATCCCGGCGACCAACACAAGGCGCTGGACCTGACGATGGCGCGTCTTGGAAAAGGCGGGGAATCCCCGGGTCTCAGGGCCGCCAAGGCGATTCTGGACGGGTTGTCTTCGTCGGCTGCAAAACACTGATGCCACAACAAAAAACGCCGGCCAGGGCCGGCGTTTCAATTTACGGGACCGATCGTTCCCGATGATCACTGTCTGGGGATCGCAGTGATCATGTCAAAACCCTTGGTGAACCCGGTCAGCGACATGGTCACGGGAACCCGCTGATCCGGAGCCAAAGCCGGAACGATCATCAGCGTCGCCGCATTGCCGCGTTTGAAGGTATCGACGTCTTCCTGGGTAAAGCCAACGCGCGAGAAACAGCCGATCTGATTGCAGAAGGCAAAGGCATAGCGCTTGCCCGCCCCGCCATCGACGGTCATCGTCAGACCTTCGGTCAAAAGCGTTTCCAACGGCACGACGATCGTTGCGCCCGCCACAACCTGACCGCCAGTGTCGACGCGAAAGATGTTGGCCTCGGCCACGTTGTTGCCCTCTTCGTCCCGCAGAAGCTGGTACATCTGGCAATGCTCGTTGTCCGCCTTGTCCTTGAGGCATTTGATCTGCCAATCGCCTACGGTTTCGCGAATGAACGTGCCGTCACTAGCGCCTTGAACAACGGGTTGGCCGGTATCCAGCCCAGGAACGGCTTCGGATTTGGTGTCTTCGTCCTGTGCCAGTGCAGGAGCTGCTGCTAGCGCCGCCAGAAGCGGAAGAAGGGTGGTCAGTCTGGACATAAGTAACTCCGCTGCACAAATTTCACGTTTCTCTAAGCGATTACCATGCTGTGGGTGGACTGTCAGTGTCAAAGTGGGTCGCCGAACACAGAGATCGGCGAAAATCTGCGGACTGATCCGAGACGGGTGTCTTGAACTAAACCGCTGAGATCGAAGTAGAAAAGGGATCACCAAGGTGATCCCTTTTCTTTTTCTTTCTCCCCGTCGGACCGGCCGACTTTGTCATTGACGGCACGCTACGCAACTTGTCCCCAGCGGTCAACAGGGATTTGAGCAAAAAAACCGCGCCTCGGGGGCGCGGTCAGTCTGACAGGGAGGAAGTTGGTCCAAGCGGCAAGAGGACATGACCGCCGGACCAAAAAACATACTGGCACCAAATGGTTAAGGTAGTATGTTTGCTCGGCACGGTTGAAGGAGCCTTTGGTCATGTCAGATGAGGTTTTTGTTGGCGGGGGCGGCGCGGCCTACGGTGACAAGCAATGGTTGTCGTTGAAATATGCCAACCGGCACGGTCTGGTTGCCGGGGCCACCGGAACCGGAAAAACAGTCACGTTGCAAATCCTCGCCGAAGGGTTTTCAGCGGCCGGCGTCCCGGTCTTTCTGTCGGACGTCAAAGGCGACCTGTCGGGTCTGGCGGTCGCAGGCAGCGCCCAGGGCAAATTGCACGGTCCTTTCATGGAGCGGGCCGCCAAGATCGGCTTCGATGATTTCAGCTATGACGCGTTTCCCGTCACCTTCTGGGATCTTTTTGGCCGCCAGGGGCATCCGGTGCGCACGACGGTTTCCGACATGGGCCCTCTGCTGCTGTCGCGGCTGCTGGAACTGACCGAGGCGCAAGAGGGCATCCTGAACATCGCCTTCCGATTGGCTGACGAACAAGGCATGCCGCTGCTGGATCTCAAGGACCTGCAGGCCTTGCTGGTCTGGGTCGGCGAGCAACGCGCCGCTCTGTCGCTGCGCTATGGCAATATCTCGGTCCAGTCGATCGGGGCCATCCAACGGCGGTTGCTGGTGCTGGAAAATCAGGGCGGCGCGGGTCTGTTCGGCGAACCTGCGCTCGAGTTGAGCGACCTGATGCGCACCGACGCTAACGGGCGCGGACGGATCAACATCCTGGCTGCGAACGAATTGATGGCCTCACCCCGGCTTTACGCGACCTTTCTGCTGTGGCTGCTCAGCGAGCTATTCGAAGACCTGCCCGAGGTCGGAGACCCCGACAAACCCCGGCTCGTCTTCTTCTTTGACGAGGCGCACCTCTTGTTCGACGACGCGCCCAAAGCCCTGGTCGACAAGGTCGAACAGGTCGCGCGCCTGATCCGCTCCAAGGGCGTGGGCGTCTATTTTGTGACCCAGAACCCGGACGACATCCCAGAGGACATTCTTGGCCAGCTGGGCAACCGTGTGCAGCACGCCCTGCGCGCGTTCACGGCGCGCGACCGCAAGGCGCTGAAGCTTGCCGCCGAGACCTATCGCGAAAACCCCGCCTTCGACACCGAAACCGCGATCCGCGAGGTGGGGGTGGGCGAAGCCGTGACCTCGATGCTGCAAAAGAAAGGCGTGCCGGGGATTGTTCAGCGGACGCTGATCCGACCGCCCTCGTCACAACTGGGGTCGATCAGCGAGGCAGAGCGCAAGGCGGTGCTGCAAGCCTCTGATCTGAAAGATAAATACACCACCGCCCTGGACCGGCGCTCGGCCTATGAAATCCTGCAAGAGCGCGCCAATGCTGCCGCCGCGGCGGCCGAAGCCGAAGAGGCCGAGATCGAGGACCAGCCGCCCATTCAGCGCGAATTCAGCGCGGCGCGGCGTTACAGCGGCACGCGTGTGTCCCGGTCACGGGCCTATTCGACCCGGCGGGCCAGCGATTTCGGTGACGCCATGGCCGAGGCCGTGATCAAAGAGCTGAAAGGCACCACCGGACGACGCATCGTCCGGGGTATTCTTGGTGGGATCTTCAAGGCGCGGTGACACGCCCTACTTTTCAGGCAGCAGCCCGCGCGGATAAAACCTGAGCACAATCAACAAGATCAGCCCCATGGTCAGCAGCCGCATGTGCTGTACCGAATCCAGCAGGTGCGTGCGCAGTCCCGAATCCTCGGCCATTCCCGCGGTGATCACCGACATCAGCGCCACGCCCAACGGCTCGACCTGGACCCAAAGGAACCAGATCAGGAATCCGCCCAGAACGGCGCCAAAGTTGTTGCCCGATCCGCCCACGATCACCATGACCCAGATCAGGAAGGTATAGCGCAGGGGTTGGTAGGACCCCGGCGTCAACTGGCTGTCGAGCGTCGTCATCATCGCGCCGGCCATGCCGCAGACAGCAGAACCCAGGATAAAGATCTCCAGATGTCGCCGCGTGACGTTCTTGCCCATGGCCCGGGCCGCTGTCTCGTTGTCGCGAATGGCCCGCATCATCCGCCCCCAGGGCGAGTTCAGCGCCAGTTGCGCCAGCACCAGCAGGATCACCAGCACAATCGCAAAATAGACGCCGTACCCCAGCTTGACGTAGAGCGTCGAGGCCGTGGTCGGATCAAGGCCCAGACCAGCCGCGCGTTCGACAAAGCCCGGATCGTTCTGAAGATCGATTTCATAGGGCAGGGGCCGCGGCAGGCCGATGACGTTCTTGACGCCGCGCGCCAGCCAGTCCTCGTTCTTCATCACGGCGATGATGATCTCGGCAATGCCAAGCGTCGCAATCGCCAGATAGTCAGACCGCAGGCCAAGCGCCGTCTTGCCGATGACCCAAGCCGCGCCGGCCGCCAGGACGCCGCCCATGGGCCAGGCCAGCAGGACCGGCAGGCCGAGGCCGCCCAGATAGCCTGTCGCCGCGGGATTGATCTTTTCAACCGCCGCCACACCGGGGTCAAAGACCGCCCGGTAGACGAAAAAGCCCACGATCAGGATCGCGGCAATCGCCCAGCCCCGCCACGTCGCGGGTACGCGGGCATAGGCCAGGATCGCTGCCGTGATGGTTGCCGCCCCAAGAACCAGGGCGAGGACGATCCTCAGCCCCCCGGCCGCCCAGGCCTCGCCGACGGGCGGCATGGACACCAGAACAGCCGCGAGGCCGCCAAGCGCCACGAAACCCATGACCCCGACGTTGAACAGCCCGGCAAAGCCCCATTGCAGGTTCACCCCCAAGGCCATGACAGCAGACACCAGCCCCATGTTCAGGATCAAAAGCGCCGTGTTCCAGCTTTGAACAAAGCCCGTGCCCACGATCAACACCAGGATCAGGGCAAAGAAGGATGCGGTACGCGCATGTTGGGTCATACGGCTTTCCCCTTGAACAGTCCGGTGGGCCGGAACAGCAGAACAATCAGCAGGATCACAAAGCTGACCGCGAACTTGTAGTCCGTGGACAGCAGCTGGACGAGCCCACTGGGCTCAAGCGGTTCGGGCATCAGATAGACCAGCACCTTTTTCCAGGCATAGGTGATGCCGACCTCGGAAAAGGCGACGACAAAGCCTCCGGCAATGGCCCCCAAAGGGTTGCCAAGCCCGCCCACGATGGCCGAGGCAAAGATCGGCAGAAGCAGTTGGAAGTACACGAACGGCTTGAAACTTTTGTCGAGCCCGTAAAGCACCCCCGCCACTGTGGCCAGCGCCGCGACGATCAGCCAGGTCACCATGACCACCCGTTCGGGATTGATGCCCGACAGCAGCGCCAGATCCTCGTTGTCGGAAAAGGCGCGCATGCTCTTTCCTGTCCGCGTGCGGTTCAGGAACCAGAACAGCAATGCGACCACGATGACCGCTGTCACCACCGTCAGGCCTTGCGTGGTTTTCAGGGCCAAGCCTTCGCGCAGGCCCGTCATCTGCTTGAATTCCCGCGCCGAGATGATGAAACGCTCTCCATCTGCAAAGCGCTGTTCGCCGGTGCCGATGATGAAGCGGATCAACCCTTCGTAGACAAACATCACCCCGATCGAGACGATGACAAGGATCACCGGTTTGACCCGCTGGGCCCTGTAAAACCGGTAAACCAGCCTGTCTGTCCCTAGGATCAACAGCGCCGCGCCCGCAATTCCGAAGGGGATCGCAAGCAGTGCTGTGGGCAAGGGTCCAAGCGAAATGCCCATGGATTGGAACAGAGCGGTAAACAAGACCACAACCAGCGTTCCAAAGGCCATGCTGTCGCCATGCGCAAAGTTCGAGAACCGGAGGATGCCGTAGACCAGCGTCACACCCAATGCGCCAAGCGCCAGTTGGCTGCCATAGGCAATGGCCGGAACCAACACGAAGTTTGCGAGGGCCACAAGGCCGTTCAAGACGTCCATGTCAGCACACCTCCTTGATCTGCACAAATTTGGGCGAATGTGGATATTTTGCAATTTTGTCCACATTCACGGGCGAACCCCTGTGGATACTTGTCGCGTTTTCACAAGTCGAAACGGCCATTTTGCACCCGTTAGCGCCCAAATGCCTGTGGGAAAACCTGTGGATAACCTGTGGATCGTTTTTGACGCCTGTGCACTGATCCGGGGATAACATGACGATCATGGCCTCATCCCCCCAGGAAACTGCGGCGCACGTTGGGATCTGCCAACAGCGCTTTGCCAGTGTCGGTATAGGCGTTGCGGCCTTGCACAAGCACATAGCCCTTGTCCGCAATCTCCAGCGCCTGTCGCGCGTTCTGTTCGACCATCAGAATCGAAATCCCGGTCCGCGCCACCTCGATGATGCGGTCAAAAAGCTCGTCCATGACAATCGGAGAGACCCCAGCCGTCGGTTCATCCAACATCAGCACCTTCGGCTGGGTCATCAGCGCCCGCCCGACGGCAACCTGCTGCCGCTGGCCGCCGGACAACTCGCCCGCCGGTTGTCTTCGCTTCTCTTTCAGGATCGGGAACAGATCAAAGACCTGCGCCATCGTATCCGCGAAATCATCCCGCCGAATGAAGGCGCCCATCTCAAGGTTTTCCTCGACGGTCATCGAGGTAAAGATGTTGTGCGTCTGAGGGACAAAGCCCATGCCCTGCGCCACCCGGTCTTGCGGGCTGAGGTGCGTGATATCTTCACCATCCAGCCGCACGCTCCCTTCGCGCAGGTTCAGCATGCCAAAGACCGCCTTCATGGCTGTCGACTTGCCGGCGCCGTTGGGTCCCACGATCACCGCGATCTCACCCTTGTTCACCGCAATGGTACAACCGTGCAGAATATCCGCGCCGCGCCCATAGCCACCGGTCATGGCATCGCCGATCAGATAGGGATCACTCATTCCAATCCCCTTCATCTTTCTTCAAATACGTCTCGGGGGTGAATTGGCCAATGGCCAAGAGGGGGCAGACAGCCCCCTTTGCGACCTCAGACCTCATCCAACCGCTTCCTTGTTCTTGAGCCCGGTGCCAAGATAGGCCTCGATCACCTGTTCGTTGGCCTTGATCTCGTCGATTGTGCCCTCGGCCAGAACGTGCCCTTCGGCCATGACGATCACCGGGTCACACAATCGCCCGATGAAATCCATGTCATGTTCAATCATGCAGAACGTATAGCCGCGCTCTTCATTCAAACGCTGGATCGCATCGCCGATGGTGTTCAGCAGCGTCCGGTTCACCCCGGCGCCGACCTCGTCCAGAAAGACGATCCGCGCATCGACCATCATCGTGCGGCCAAGCTCCAAAAGCTTCTTTTGGCCACCAGAGAGGTTCCCCGCCTTTTCGTCCTTGAGATGCGAGATCGTCAGGAAGTCCAGAACCTCGTCCGCCTTCTTCAAAAGCGCCGCTTCCTCCTGAGCAATCCGCCCGCGCTGGGTCCAGCTTTTCCAAAGCGTCTCACCCGTCTGGCCACCCGGAACCATCATCAGGTTCTCGCGGCAACTCATCGAGCCGAACTCATGCGCGATCTGAAAGGTGCGCAGCAGTCCCTTGTGAAACAGCTCATGCGGGGGCAGGCCAGTGATGTCCTCGCCATCCATCAGAACAGTGCCGGATGTTGGTTCAAGAACGCCCGCGATCACATTGAAAAGAGTGGTTTTTCCCGCGCCGTTCGGCCCGACCAATCCGGTGATCGAACCGGTCGCAATCTCTAGCGTCGCACCGTCGACCGCCCGAAAGCCGCCAAAGTGCTTGTGCAGGTCCGTGACCTTTATCATCCCTGTCTTTTGTCCCTTGGTCCGTTATGGCCGGACCTTTGCAAGGGGAACGGCGCAACCGGGGCTGCACCGTTCCAGTGTCGTCAAAAAACGCAGGATCAGCGGTACTTGACCGTCGAGATCGCGCCGTCCTTGATTTCGATCTGGCGGTAGTTGCCGGCGCTTTCGCCGCCGTTCACCAGTTCCACAGCGGTTGCACCGATGTAGTCGATGTCACCACCGTCAGCCAGGATCTGCAGCGCCTTGGCCAGTTCGCCCGGCAGGATCGGCTCACCCGGTGCGTTTGCGACCATTTCGATCTTCGACTTGTAGTCCGCCGGATCCGACGAGCCCGCCGCTGCCATCGCCAGCAGGATCAACGCTGCCGCGTCATAGCTTTCAGGCGTGAAGGGCGAAGTTGCGTCAAACGCGCCTGCGACCATGTCGACGAAGATCGCCGCGCCGTCGCTGTCGGTGCCCGGGTGCTGACCGGACGAGCCTTCGATTTCGTCACCGAAGTTGTCCTGCAGCGCCTGGCCGATCATGCCGTCCGGGAAGTGGAAGGTGTCAAACGCGCCCGAGTCCAGCGCCGCACGGATGATGCCTGCGCCACCTTGGTCTACGTAGCCTGCAACAACCAGACGGTCGCCGCCAGCCGAGGCCAGTGCACCGACTTCCGCCGAGTAGTCGGCTTTGCCGTCTTCATGCGCGGTGTTGATGGTGATCGTGCCACCCATCGCCTCGTAGGCGGCTGCAAAGCTGTCTGCCAGGCCCTTGCCGTAGTCGTTGTTGGTGTAGGTCACGGCGACTTCGCTGATGCCCTGCTCCAGCAGCACTTCGGCCATCACAACGCCCTGACGCGCGTCCGACGGGGCGGTGCGGAAGAACAGGCCTTCGTCTGCATCCGAGCTCAGCGCCGGCGAGGTGGCCGAGGGCGAGATCATGACCATGCCGTTCGGCACGGCGACGTTCGACAGGATTGCGCCGGTCACACCCGAGCAGTCCGCGCCGACGATGCCTTTGACGCCGTCACTGGTGATCTGACGTTCGGCCACGGCGGTTGCGGCGGCTGCGTCGATACAGGTCGAGTCGCCACGCACCGGAACAACCTTGGCACCGCCCAGCAGCAGGCCGCTGTCGGTGACTTCTTTCATGGCCAGCTCAGCGCCGTCTGCCATCGAAGGGGTCAGCGATTCAATGGGGCCGGTGAAGCCCAGGATGATGCCCAGCTTGATCTCTTCGGCATGGCCACCGGCAAAAGCCGTACCAGCCGCAAGCGAGGCAACGCTCGCAAGAAGCAGTTTCTTCATGTGTGTTCTCCCGTGTTGGAACTTCTTGTTATGCGGCCAGCGTATGCGGGCGATTTTGAAAAGAAAAGACCAAAGCGGAAGGTCGCCGCCGGGGGAACTTTTCCTTGTTCGCCGTTTTTTGCGCTCCATATGTCTTGGAAACGAGGAGGTTCCGACAATGATTTTCCGCCCCCTGACTGCTTTGGCCCTGGTGTTGGCCGCGACTGCTTCAACCGCCGAAGATATCCAGACGCAGGCTGGCGAGATGACCATCGAGGCCGTTGTCGAAGATCTTGTAACGCCTTGGAGTTTCGGGTTTTTACCTGAAGGTGGGCTTCTGATCACCGAACGGGATGGCGAGTTGCTGTACGTCGGTCCGGATGGCGAAAGCCATGTTGTGTCCGGCACGCCGACGGTGGTAGCAAACGGTCAGGGCGGATTGTTGGACCTGTTGATCCCAAAGGATTTTGCCCAGACACGAGAGATTTTCCTGACATTCGCCAAGCCACAAGGACGGGGCGAAGGCACGGCCGTTGCCCGGGCAACACTTTCCGCTGATGCGCGTCGGTTGTCCGACCTGCGTGTCATTTTCGAGATGGAGTGGGGCTCGAATGGCGGGCGTCATTTCGGCTCGCGGATCGTCGAGGGGCCTGACGGGCATCTCTATTTCACGATCGGGGACCGGGGCGACCGCCCCTCGGCACAGGATCTGTCGCGCCACAACGGCAGTGTGATTCGGATTGCGCGGGATGGCAGCGTGCCGGACGACAATCCCTTTGTGGGGCGAGACGGCGCACAACCCGAGATCTGGTCCTATGGCCACCGCAATCCGCAGGGGGCCGCGGTCGACGGGCAGGGACGGATCTGGGTCAACGAACACGGCGCGCGCGGCGGGGACGAGGTCAACCTGATCCGCAAGGGAGCGAACTATGGCTGGCCGGTGATTGCCTATGGTCGCCACTACTCTGGCCGGACCATCGGTGAAGGCACGGAAAAGCCCGGGATGGAGCAGCCGGAACATTACTGGGACCCCTCCATTGCCCCCTCGGGCATGGTCTTTCACAGTGGCACCGGCGTTTCGGACTGGCGGGGCGACGCCTTTGTCGGGTCCCTGAAATTCGACTATATCGCACGGCTCGACGGGTCGCCCCTGCGTGAGGTTGAACAGATCAGGGCCGAGGCCACAGCCCGCGTGCGCGACGTGCGCGAAGGTCCCGATGGTGCGCTTTGGTTTCTAAGCATCGGAAATGGAACACTTTTCCGGATGTCGCCTAAAGACTAGGCGATTGTGGTCTTCTGTGTCACTCTGATCAGACTGAATTGGACAGAGTGATATATGATGAAGTTGATGCCTTTGATTGCAGCGCTGGTTTTCAGCGCAACCACAGGGTTGGCCGAAAGCCATGCCCAGGCTGAGGGCGGCCAGACCGAAGAGGTCCCCAAAGCCGTCGATGAAACCCCAAAGGGTGTCTTTGACACCTATGCCGAACTTCGGGTCGAATTGGACGGACTGATCATGTCACGCCAGATCAGCGCGCTGATGCTGGAATTCGGCGCGGGGGACGAAATGACCCCGGAAGAGCTGGCCGACCTCGAGGCGCAGGTCCAGCGGATCTACAAGACGGATTTCAAGACCGTCGACCTGATGCGTCGACAAGAGCTGGAAAACGGCTGGCGGCAGGAACTGCTCGTGTACTCGGTCGGGCTCGACTACATCTACGCCTACGTGCTGCTTCACAAACGGGCCGAGGATATGGTGGCCGTGAACTTCCGGTTCAACAGCCAGTTCCACGAACTGAACGCCCTGTTCTAGTCGCTACATCGACAAGCGCGCCGACTGCGCACCACGCTCGCGATAGGGCGTGGTGTCGTAATGCGCGCGGTAACACTTGGAAAAGTGGCTGGGCGAAGCAAAGCCGCAAGCCAGCGCCACGTTGATCACCGTCATGTCGGTCTGCATCAGCAGGTTCCGCGCTTTTTGAAGTCGCAACTCCATATAGTACCGCTTGGGCGAGCGGTTCAGATAGCGGCGAAACAGGCGTTCCAGCTGGCGGGTCGACATGCTGACCTCTGACGCCAGGATCGAGGGGCTGATCGGCTCCTCGATATTGGCCTCCATCATCTGGATGACCTGGCTGAGTTTCGGATGTCGCACACCGATGCGGGTCGGCACAGACAGACGCTGTGTATCCTGATCTGTGCGGATCGAGCTGTAGATCTGTTGGTCGGCGACCCAGTTGGCCATCGTCTCGCCGTGATCCGAGGCGATGATTTGCAGCATCAGGTCGATTGACGTGGTGCCGCCGGCGGTTGTCATCCGGTTCCCGTCAATCGTGAAGACCGACTTGGTCAAATCGACCTCTTCGAATTCCTCGGCAAAGCTGTCCTGGTTTTCCCAATGGATCGTCGCGCGCTTGCCATCCAGCAGACCGGCCTTTGCCAAGGTGTAGGCCCCTGTGCACAACCCGCCGATGGGCAGTCCGCGCCGTGCCTCGCGCCGCAGCCAGTTCAACATCTTCTTCGACGTATGTTTCTGAATGTCACGCCCGCCGCAGACGATGATCGTATCATCGCGTGGCAGTTCGACCAGATCATCGTCCAGCTTGAATTCGGTCCCGGCGGAACAACTGACCGTGTCGCCGCCTTCACCGATCAGCGACCAGGAATAGAGCGGATTTTTCGACAGGCGGTTGGCAATGCGCAGGCATTCGACGGCCGAGGCAAAGCTCAGCAGCGTAAACTGGGGAATCAGCGCAAACACGAACCGGCGCGGTTTTGCCGGGGTCGTGGGTAGATCAACCTGCGAATATTGCGACGACATTTACGCTGCGGCCTTCCAAACAAGAGTCTTTGCCGTTTTGGTTCAAAACGTGGGAGCCAAAAGGGCACGACGGGCGGGCCGGGTCAAGGGCAGTGGGCGATTCCTCTATGGTCAGTCCCTTGCCTGACGCGTATAGAGTGCCGACGCGAACGCTAACACTCACTTACCGGAGCTGACCCATGACCGAGTGGCACAAATCTGACTGGCGCAACAAGCCACGGATTCAGATGCCGGAGTATACCGACCCGGCCGCCCTGAATGCCGTCGAGGCGCAACTGGCCAAGTATCCTCCGCTGGTCTTTGCCGGCGAGGCACGCACCCTGAAAGAGCGGCTGGCCGCGGCTGCCCGTGGCGAGGCCTTTTTGCTGCAGGGCGGGGATTGCGCCGAAAGCTTTGACCAGTTCAGCGCAGATGGCATCCGCGACACGTTCAAGGTGATGCTGCAGATGGCGATGGTGCTGACCTATGGTGCCAAAGTTCCGGTGGTCAAAGTCGGTCGCATGGCAGGCCAGTTTGCCAAACCCCGCTCGGCACCGACCGAGGTCAAGGACGGTGTCGAACTGCCCAGCTATCGGGGTGACATCATCAACGAGCTGGACTTCACGCCCGAGGCGCGCATCCCCGATCCGCGCAAGATGCTGCAGGCCTATACCCAGGCAGCGGCCACGCTGAACCTGCTGCGCGCGTTTTCGACCGGCGGCTACGCGGATGTACACGAGGTGCATGCCTGGACGCTGGGCTTCACCGAAGGTGAAAAGGCCGCGCGTTACCGCGATATGGCCAATCGCATCACCGATACGCTGGACTTCATGACAGCGGCAGGCATCGACAGCTCGAACACGCACGAATTGCAGTCGGTCGAGTTCTACACCAGCCATGAATCGCTGCTGCTGGAGTACGAAGAGGCGCTGACCCGTCTTGATTCGACGTCCGGAAACTGGCTCGCGGGATCGGGTCACATGATCTGGATCGGTGACCGGACCCGTCAACCTGACGGCGCGCATGTGGAATTTGCCAGCGGTGTTCTGAACCCGGTGGGCCTGAAATGTGGTCCGACGACCACGGCTGAAGACCTGAAGGTCCTGATGAGCCGCCTGAACCCCTCGAACGAAGAAGGCAAGCTGACCCTGATCGCGCGCTTCGGCGCAGGCAAGGTGGCCGAGCATCTGCCGCGTCTGATCAAGACGGTGAAAGAGGAAGGCGCCAACGTCACCTGGGTCTGCGACGCGATGCATGGCAACACCATCAAGTCGGCCACGGGCTACAAGACCCGTCCCTTTGAAGCGGTGCTGCAAGAGGTGCGTGAGTTCTTTTCGATCCACAATGGCGAAGGCACGATCCCCGGCGGTGTGCATTTCGAAATGACGGGTCAGGACGTGACCGAATGCACCGGCGGCGTGCGGGCCGTCAGCGAAGAGGATCTGAGCGACCGTTATCACACGGCCTGTGACCCGCGCCTGAACGCCAGCCAATCGCTGGAACTGGCCTTCCTTGTGGCCGAGGAACTGACCGCGCGCCGTGAAGGCAAGGCGGCTCAGGCCGTCTGATCACCGGTCCTGATTGCATTCAAAGGCCTCGGGCGACTGCTGTCGGCCGAGGCCTTTTTTTTCGTCCCGAACTGCGGGGCAAGCACACAGGCTGCCAGACAGATGGCGGCGACCCTGTAGCGGGCACAGGGGTCCACATGGACGGGTCCAACAACAATCAGTCGTCGTTGGACACGATGAGCCTGAGATAGGGATGCTTTTTCTGCGGTTCAGGGTCCCTGGCCGACTTCGACTTGTGCTCGAATACGCTGGCAGGTTCCGCCAGTTCGCCCATCGGTGCGGGACCGGGCTCAGGCAAATCCAAGTCCGCCATCGGCACATGCGAGACGCCGGTGATGGACATGCGCCGGGGGGTACGCCCGATACGACCGGATGTGATCAATGCACCCAGGACACGGTCAAATTCTCCTGGATCGGAACAGAGTGGCGCCAGCATCATCTCGCCCGAGATCGCTGGTTTTCCGATCCCGGTTTCGCCCTTCAGCTTGATCCGGGTGATCCCCGGATGGCGAAAGAAGTGGGTCAAGGCCTGGGACAGATCCACGCGCGCGGAAGGGGCCATCAGCGCAGACAGCGGCATGCCGCTGGTGTCCATTCCCATGAGGTCGTTCAGATGCGATCCGGCTACACGCAGCTTGGCCATGCCGGGCGCGATCCGCTGCGCGATAAAGGCATACTCCAGATCGGATTCGATGCTGCCGGCATCGACCTGGCTGCGAAGGGGAATTTGACCGCCTGACAACCCCCGCCAATAGGCCTCGATCCGGTTGAGCGGGGCGGTCTGCCGGGCTTGGAAACGGTCGGACATGATCACCAGGTTGGTTAAGTCAGAAAACATGGATACCTCTTACATAGTGGTCACGCGTTCCGACCACCGTCAACAGCCGGCCTCAACAACACGACCGACACCTTAGATTTAGCGCAAATCCGCTGTAATCCGGTCATAAATCCAAACAAATGGTTAACGTTCACGGCGCTTGCCCTTCCCCTGCGCTTTGCGTAGGTCAAAGAGTGCATCAACGAAACGGAGTGCTGGGCCATGCGCCAGTCCATGACAGGTTATGCCACCGGGCAGGGCGAGACCGCGACACTGCGCTGGACCTGGGAGTTGCGCAGCGTCAACGCAAAGGGGCTGGACCTGCGCCTGCGCGTGCCTGATTGGGTGGACGGGTTGGAAGCTGCGCTGCGCGGTGTTCTGACCAAGGCCCTTGCGCGTGGCAGCCTGCAACTTTCGCTGAGGGTCCAAGGGAACGGCGCCGAAGAGCCCATGGCGCTGGATGGCGGGCAACTGGCCAACGTGCTGGCCGCGATGAGCGAGATTGAAGCGCGCGCGATGGACGCCGGCCTGTCACTTGCGCCCTCGACCGCGGCCGACATCGTGGGCTTGCGCGGTGTCATGACCTCGGCCGCTGCGGGAACGGATCCGGCCGAGTTCCGCAAACTGTTGATACAGGACTTTGAAACATTACTAGCGGATTTCAAGGCGATGCGCGCCTCGGAAGGGGCAGCCCTGCAAGAGATATTGCTGGGTCAGCTGGATCAGGTCGGCGCGCTGGTCGATCAGGCCGCTGATGCCGCGGAAAGGCGCAAACCCGAGATGGCCGAGCGCACGCGCGCAGCCCTGGCGCGGGTGATGGACAACGGCGAAGGTCTGGATGAGGCGCGGGTTCTGCAGGAACTGGCCCTGATCGCGGTCAAGGCCGACGTGACCGAAGAACTGGACCGCCTGCGCGCCCATGTGGCCGCCGCGCGCGAACTGTTGCAGGTCAAGGGCCCGGTCGGGCGCAAACTGGATTTCCTGATGCAGGAATTCAACCGCGAGGCCAACACCTTGTGTTCCAAGGCGCAATTCACCGATCTGACGCGGGTGGGGCTGGACCTCAAGGCCGTGATCGATCAGATGCGCGAACAAGTTCAGAACGTGGAGTAAGCCATGCAAGACCGGCGCGGCCTGTTGATCATCCTCAGCTCACCCTCGGGGGCGGGCAAGTCAACGCTGGCCAAGCGGCTCAGGGCCTGGGACAACACGATCCGGTTCTCGGTCTCGGCCACCACCCGCGACCCACGTCCGGGCGAGGTGGATGGCGAAGACTATCACTTCATGACGCCGGGCGAATTCAAGCGCCAGGTGGCCGCGGGCGAGATGCTGGAACATGCCCACGTCTTTGGCAACTTCTATGGCTCGCCCAAGGGGCCCGTCGAAAAGACCATCAGCGAAGGCTGCGATGTGCTGTTTGACGTTGACTGGCAGGGAGAGGTGCAGATCCGTAACTCGGCGCTGGCCTCGCACACGCTGTCGATCTTCATCCTGCCGCCCTCGATCGACGAATTGCGCCGCCGCCTGGAAACCCGCGCGCAGGACAAGGCCGAGACGATCTCGAAACGAATGCTGAAAAGCTGGGACGAGATCAGCCACTGGGGCAGCTACGACTATGTGCTGGTCAACGATGATCTGGACGAAACCGCCAGGAAGCTGATCACCATTGTCGAGGCCACCCGCATGCGCCGCAACCAGCAGCCGGGGCTGCTGGACCGGGTGCGGGCGCTACAAGCCGAGTTTGAAGAGGGGCAGGAATGACGCTTTACGCACTGGACGGCATCGCGCCGCAGATCGCCGAGGACAGCTGGATCGCGCCGGATGCGAACCTGATTGGCAAGATCGTGGTCGAGGACGCGGCCTCGGTCTGGTTCTGCTGCACCCTGCGCGGCGACAACGAGGTGATCACCGTGGGGGCAGGGTCGAACGTTCAGGAAAACTGCGTGCTGCACACCGACATGGGTTATCCGCTGACCATCGGCGCGGGCTGCACCATTGGCCACAAGGCGATGCTGCATGGCTGTACTATCGGCGACAACAGCCTGATCGGCATGGGGGCCACGGTTCTGAACGGTGCCAAGATCGGCAAGAACTGCCTGATCGGCGCAGGCGCCCTGATCACCGAGGGCAAGGAAATCCCGGATGGCTCGCTTGTCATGGGGGCGCCGGGCAAGGTTGTCCGCCAACTGGATGAGGCGGCCATCGAAGGGCTGCGCAAAAGCGCGCTTGGCTATCAGGCGAACATGCGACGGTTCCGGGCGGGTCTGTCGGCGCTCTGACCCTCGGACGGGGATTGCGCCTGTCCAAGGCCTGTGGCAGGCAAGCCGCGCAGGCTCTTGGAGGATAAGATGAAGCCGACACTGATGCGCCCGAACCCGGTTGGCCCGGGTGTTTCGTCCCCGGTTGTCACACCGATCCAGCAATCGGTGGTCTATGCCTCGGATGCGCCTGACACGCTGGACGCGCAGTATGCCGGTGAAGCCGCAGGCTTCACCTATGCCCGCGAAGGCCACCCGAATGCCGACACGCTTGCCGCCCGCATCGATGCGCTGGAAGGGGCCGAGGCCGGGCTGATCACCGGGTCGGGCATGGCAGCCGTGACCGCGGCGCTGATGGGCGTCTGCGGGGCAGGGGACCACATCATCGGTGGGGACCAGCTGTATGGCCGCTCGCTGCGGCTGATGACACAGGACTTGTTGCGCTTTGGTCTGGACTGCTCGCTTGTTGACACCACCGATGCGGCTGCCGTTGCGGCGGCGGTTCGGCCCAACACCCGGATGGTGCTGATCGAGGTCGTCTCGAACCCCACGCTGCGCATTGCCGATCTGCATGGCATCGCGCAACTCTGCAAGGATCGCGGCATTCTGCTGGTGGTCGACAACACCTTTACAACGCCGCGCAGTGTCAAACCCTTTGACGCGGGCGCAGACATTGTTCTGCATTCGGTCACCAAGCTGCTTGCCGGACACGCGGATGTCACGCTGGGCTATGTGGCGGCCAGGACACCCGAGCTGCGCAAGGCGATCTATGATTTTGCCGTGACCACGGGCCTGACGCCCAGCCCCTTTGAATGCTGGCTGGCCGAGCGGGGTCTGATGACCTTTGACCTGAGGTTTGACAAGGCGCAGGCGACGGCGCGCATCCTTGGGGATCATCTGGCCGCGCAACCCGGGGTTCTGCGGGCGATCTATCCATCGCGCAGCGACCACCCCGACCACCTGCGCAACCAGTCCGTTCTGGGCGGGCAGGGCGGCAATATGGTCAGCTTCGAAATCCAGGGCGGGCGCGACGCCGCAAATGCCTTCAGCCGTGCCGCGCAGGGTGTGGCCTTTGCGCCGACCCTCGGCGATGTCGGCACGACGCTGTCGCATCCCGCGTCCAGCTCTCATCGGGCCTTGTCGGCCGGGGATCGGGCCGCTTTGGGGATCAGCGAAGGGTTTTTCCGGGTGTCGGTCGGGCTGGAAGAACCAGCGGACCTGATCGCGACTTTCGATGCCGGACTTTCAGCGGCAAGAGACCTGTAAGCCATGGATGCCCCCACACTCGAAAGCTTTGTTCAGGCTGTGCCCCTGCCCACCGTGGTGATCCGCAGCGACGAACGGATCGAGGCCGCGAACACCGAGGCACGGCGGCTCTTTGGCAGCAGCATCGATCAACGGCATTTCATCACGGTGTTTCGCCAGCCAGAGCTTCTGGACGCCATCGATGCCAGCCTGCGGGACATGACCGAGCGGCGCGCGCGCTACGTGACCAACAATGGCCGCCATGATCTGACCTATGAGGTCACCATGCGCCCCGTCCAGCTGCCGCGCTCTGGGGGGCTGCTGGTCTGTTTTGAAGACGTCAGCCAGCGGGAAAAGGTTGGCCAGATGCGCCGCGATTTTGTCGCCAACGTCAGCCACGAGTTGCGCACGCCGCTGACGGCTGTCATCGGCTTTATCGAAACCATCAAGGGACCCGCGCGGGACGATGCCAAGGCCCGCGACCGTTTCCTGAACATCATGGAAACCGAGACCGGACGCATGAACCGGCTCGTGGATGACCTGTTGTCGCTCAGCCGGGTCGAGGCGGACGAGCGTGTGCGCCCCAGAGAGGTCGTTCTGCTGCCGTCGCTCGTTCGATCCGTTGGACGCAGCTTTGAGTCCTTGGCCAAAGATGCCCAGGCCGAGATTGCCTTTGACCTGCCAAAAGAGGATTTCGAACTGCTGGGCGACCCTGACCAGTTGCGGCAGGTCTTTTCGAACCTGATCGAAAACGCAATCAAATACGGGGGTGCAGGAACCGTGGTGACGGTTTCTGTCAGCGAACCGACCTATGACGCCCGTGTGCGGGCTGTTGGGACGACGGTGCGGGTGTCTGACACCGGCCCCGGCATCGATCCCATCCACATTCCCCGCCTGACAGAACGCTTTTACCGGATCGACAACCACCGCTCGCGCGAGATGGGCGGGACCGGTCTGGGCCTGGCCATCGTCAAGCACATCGTGAACCGGCACAGGGGTCGGATGCGGGTCGAAAGCGAAAAGGGGCGGGGCAGCAGCTTCGTGATTACGCTACCGGTCGAGTGACCCTGTACCTTATTCCGGTCGATACCCGTTCACACGCCAGTACCGCTGCGCCTGGATGGTGTCGCGTGCCTCGTCCTCGGTCAGCGATCTCCAGGGCGCGCTGTCCTTGACAAACCCTTCGGCCAGCAGCTGTTGCTGTGCGCTTTCCAGATCGATTTCGGCGACACCCTGATGGGCGCGTCCGCCGCTGGCAGGCATCCAGCGACGGCGGATCGCGGCCACGTTCAGTGGTGGGCGACCCGAGAATGACGCAAGATGTGTGGTGATCGGATCGTTTGTCTTGCCATTGCGGCGCATGATCACGGCAATCTTCTGTTTCGGCTTGGCAACCATCGCGACCAGATGCAGGGCAGAACCCTCGGCGGCCACGATGCGCTTTGCCGCCTTGTAGCGGGCGATCTGGGTCGGGATGTCATGTTTCTGCGGATGAAAGATGTCATAGCCCGCGTCTGCCAGATGCTGTTCCAATCTCGCTTCCGCAAGGAACCCGCCGCGACGCGGCCCGATCTGGCTGCGGCTGATGTACAGCTTCTTGGGACCCTCGGGCGGGATGTCCTGCGCAAAGCGCGACTGAATGAATCGGCGAAACGTCGGTGTTCCGGCAGAGATGGGGCCAAGACCAAATCCCTGGCCGGGCACGACCAACTCGGCCACACGTGTTGGCGCCGTAACAACCCGGACCGGCAGGTCCAGAGACAGGGCGTCGAACATGGCCTTGTGATATCCTTCGATGGCGTCCCCTGTAGCCGCGCGCTTTGGCGTAAAGACCACGCCGTCCAGCGTGCCGAACCCTTCGACCGCCCAGAGCCGGGGCAGGCTTTCCGTCAGGAAATGCCCGAAATGGTTCCACAGGGGACCGGCAAACAGCCAGCGACCCGGCAGGTCGAAAATCGGGCCATCCGGCCATGCGGGCTGGGTGGTGATGGGGCGATGCCGCCGCCACAGCGCGCCTTGATCCACATAACTTCCGTCAGCCCGCAAGACGCCCGTCGGCTGCAACATGGCCCCGCCGTCGGGGGGAACGACAATTGCGGCAGGACATATCTCGGCCGTTTCAGACCATCCGCCAGCGGGAGACGGTTGCTTGCGGGTGTCTGTTTCGATGGTCGGTACAGTCAAGTCACTGGCGGGCACTGTGATCCTTGCCTCTGTGGGACGTTCGCATGTCCAGACCACGCGAGAGCAATGTTCAGGTCTTTTTTCAAAACCGGCCTCCAGCAAGATCTGCTTGCACGCTTGAGCGCCATCTCTGCCGTAGACCTCTTCGTGAAACTCGATGACAACCGCACGGATGCCGTCGAGGTCTGCTTTGCGCAACAGCTCAAGCTCGCCGCCTTCGATATCTATGATCAACACCGTCGGGCGATA
The DNA here is from genome assembly GCA_030424865.1 of Alphaproteobacteria bacterium. Taxonomy (GTDB): domain Bacteria; phylum Pseudomonadota; class Alphaproteobacteria; order Rhodobacterales; family Rhodobacteraceae; genus JAKVCP01. The sequence goes on from JAUHVR010000014.1 coordinate 36,735, forward strand.
CTCTTGGCACAGGTGATTGAAATCGCCGGTCGCCACGTCGACCTGACGGCTGGCGCGGATTGGGTTCTCTACCACAGACGAGCCAAGGAAGCTGTTCCTGATAAAGAAAGGCACCGTGGCGGGGCGGGGATCCTGGCTCAGCATGATCCGGTTTGTCACCGTGATCCGGTCGGTCAGGTCGTTGGCGTGATACAGCGCCTGGATATGCGGGATCAGATCGGGGTTTGCCTCGAACGATCTGACCTCTGCCGGGCGGCAGTTCCGGGCGATCACGGCCCCGACAATGCCCAACCCCGCGCCCAGTTCAAGGACCCGATCCTCCGGACCGACGACGGCCAGGGCCCCGGCAATTTCCTGTCCTTCGTAGCGCGCCGTCCGAATACGCTCGATTCGCGATTCCGTCAGATAAGGCGAAACGGGAACGCTGACGCCAAGACATTTCAGATCGTGGTCAAAGTTGTCCGATTGTGCGGCCTGCGTCATCTTGCCCTCGACTTGCGCGACCCGTTTGGCGGGACCTCGCCCTATTGGTGCGCGCGCTGGTTAATTCATTGTATTTTTTTGTTCGTGCGAACTGTTTTGATGTGTTTTTCATGGTCCTGCAGAATTTCGGCGAATTTAAGTTCGTTTGCGGGAAATGCGTCCAAAATGGGCGGTGTCATGAAACTGTTACGCAACTGTCACAAAAGCATCGTGCGTGATCCTTAGGGGTGCCGCCAAGATCACTTGGACAGTGATCGTGACATGTTTAATCAGGAGTTCTTCCATGACATCCGTGAAACTGACCGCCTCCACTCTGGCGATCGTTGCTGTTTCCGCGACTGCTGCCGCTGCCCGTGACAACGTGCAGATTGCCGGTTCGTCGACCGTTCTGCCCTACGCTTCGATCGTTGCCGAAGCCTTTGGCGAAAACTTCGACTTCCCGACCCCCGTTGTTGAATCGGGCGGTTCGTCGGCTGGCCTGAAGCGCTTCTGCCAGGGCGTTGGCGAAGAGCACACCGACGTTGCAAACGCATCGCGCAAAATCCGCGAAAAAGAGATCAAGGCCTGTGCCGAAAACGGCGTGACCGAGATCATCGAAGTTCGCATCGGCTATGACGGCATCGTGTTTGCCTCGCAGCTGGACGGCCCGGCCTACAACGCCTTCACCCAGTCGGACATCTTTAACGCACTGGCCCCCAAGGTCATGGTTGACGGTCAGCTGGTCGACAACCCGCACAAGCTGTGGTCGGACTTCAACCCCGATCTGCCGGCCGAAGAAATCCTGGCCTTCATCCCCGGCACCAAGCACGGCACCCGTGAAGTGTTCGAAGAAAAAGTTGTGGCCGCTGGCTGTGAAGCAACTGGCGCATTCGAAGCCATGATGGCTGCCGGCATGTCGGAAGACGACGCCGAAGACGCATGCCTGGAAGTTATGGCTGACGGCCGTGCCGTTGACATCGACGGTGACTACACCGAGACGCTGGCCTCGATCGACGCCAACGCAAACGGCATCGGCGTGTTCGGCCTGGCGTTCTACGAGAACAACACCGACAAGCTGAAAGTTGCCACCATGGCAGGTGTTGAGCCCACCACCGAGACCATCTCGACCGGTGAATACCCTGTTTCGCGTCCGCTGTTCTTCTACGTGAAGAAAGCCCACATCGGCGTGATCCCCGGCCTGAAAGAATACGCTGAATTCTTCATCTCGGACGAAATCGCAGGCGGCGACGGCCCGCTGGCCGAATACGGCCTGGTTTCGGACCCTGCCCTGGCCGATACCCAGGACATGGTTGCAAACGAAGAAGCCATGTAAGGTTTCTTGACCGAATCCGAAAGGCGGCTTAAAGGCCGCCTTTCACCCCTTTTAGGTCATTTCAAACACCTGTGGAGCCGATATGCCTGTCTTATGGCTAGTCCTGATCGTGCTCGCCATCGCTGCCGTGGGCTTTGTCCTTGGTCGCGGGCGGGCGCTGAAAAGCGCTGACGGTGACAGTCGTCACTTGCACTCGTTGCCATCTTACTACGGCTCCAATGCAGCCATGAAAGTCCTGGTCCCCGCACTGGGGCTTTTGGTTCTCTGGCTGCTGGCTCAACCGCTTTACATCGACAACCGTGTTTCAGCGACGATCCCCGAAAGCGCCATTGCCGAAGGCTCGACCATCGGGCTGGTCATGGCGGATGTACGGCGCGTGGCCGAGGGCCTGGACACCGCGGTTGCCGAAGGCGCAATGACAATGGCCGAGACCGTTGCCATTGACTTTACGGCTGTGCGTGACCAACTCGCCGAGGTTGGCGTCGCGCTTGGTGCGAATGTCTCCGCTGAAACTCTGGCAGCGGCGCAGGATTACCGCAGCTATACCTCGACCGGCGGCTTGCTGATGACCATCGCGGTGCTTCTGGTGGCGCTTGTGGGGTGCGGCTGGGCGGTGCGGGAATCGAACAAGGAATTCCGCGCCCGCAATGTTGTTGAACGCGGCGTGCTGGTGCTGCTGATCGCAGCCGCCTCGATCGCCATCCTGACCACCGTCGGCATCGTGCTGTCGCTGGTCTTTCAGACCTACGAGTTCTTCACGCTCTATTCGGCGCTCGACTTCTTTACCCTGCTCGAATGGGCGCCCAGCTTCTCGGGCCGGGGGGGCGCGTCGAGCCTGGGTCTGCTGCCGCTTCTTTGGGGCACGCTTTACATCTCGGTCGTGGCACTGCTCGTCGCTGTGCCAATCGGGCTCTTCGCCGCGATCTACCTGTCGGAATACGCCAGCCCCGCGGTGCGCAGCTTTGCCAAGCCGATGCTCGAGGTCCTGGCAGGCATCCCGACCATCGTTTACGGCCTGTTTGCGCTGCTGACCATCGGGCCGATCCTGCTGAACGTCTTTGGCGATGACACCGTCGGCTGGATGCAGGGCCAGCGTGCCGTGATGACCGCGGGTATCGCCATGGGCATCATGCTGATCCCCTTTGTCAGCTCGCTCAGCGATGACATCATCAACGCGGTGCCGCAGGCGATGCGCGACGGATCCTACGGGTTGGGCGCAACCAAGTCCGAGACCATCAAGCAGGTGGTTCTGCCTGCCGCCTTGCCGGGCATCGTGGGTGCGATACTTCTGGCAACCTCGCGCGCCATCGGCGAGACCATGATTGTGGTGCTGGGGGCAGGGGCCGCCGCGCGCCTGAGCCTCAACCCCTTTGAGGCCATGACCACCGTAACCGCCAAGATCGTCAGCCAGCTGACCGGTGACAGCGACTTTGCCTCACCCGAGGCGCTGGTCGCCTTTGCCCTGGGCATGACGCTGTTCATCATGACGCTGGGGCTGAACGTCTTTGCCCTCTACATCGTACGCAAATACCGGGAGCAGTACGAATGACCGACGCCACCGCGAACACGCCGCGTCCCAAGACCTCGCTGATCGAGGTGGACGCCCGCACCAAGCGCCGCAACGCTGCCGAGGCCCGGTTCAAGGCCTATGGCATCACGGCGATCGCCATCGGCCTGCTGTTTCTGGTGGTGCTGTTGGGGTCGATCATCGCCAACGGTGTTGGCGCGTTTCAGCAGACCTTTGTGAATGTGCCTGTCTATCTGGATCCGGCCAAGCTGGACAAGAAGGGCAACCGCAACATCGAAGAGATGAAAAAGGTCTCAACCTTCGGGTACAACCCCCTGATCCAGCAGGGTTTGCTGGACAAGGTCACCGAGCTGGGCATCGAGACGCCCCTGCAAAAACGCAAAGAGATGAAGGCCATGCTGTCGGCCTCGGCAGCGGCACAGGTGCGGGATTTTGTGCTGGCCAACCCCGATAAGCTGGGCGAGACCGTCGAGTTCAAACTCCTGGCCGCAAGCCGCGTCGATGGCTATCTGAAGGACCGCGTGCAACGCGAGGATGTGGCACGGGACAAGAACATCGACGCCGAGCATCTGGACCTGACAGACGAACTGGTGAAGGCAGGCGTGGTTGCCAAGACCTTCAACATCTCGTTCATCACCGGCGCGGACGCGTCGGAAAGCCGGGCTGAACAGGCGGGCATCGGTGTTGCGATGCTGGGCTCGTTCTTCATGATGATCGTTGTGCTGGTGCTGTCGCTGCCCATCGGCGTCGCAGCCTCGATCTATCTGGAAGAGTTCGCGCCCAAGAACCGCTGGACCGACCTGATCGAGGTTAACATCTCGAACCTGGCCGCGGTCCCGTCGATTGTCTTTGGTATCCTGGGTCTGGCCGTCTTCATCCAGTTCATGCACCTGCCGCAGTCTGCGCCCATCGTAGGTGGCCTGGTGCTGACGCTGATGACCTTGCCGACAATCATCATCTCGACCCGCGCCTCGCTGAAGTCGGTGCCGCCCAGCATCCGCGATGCGGCGCTTGGGGTAGGGGCCTCGAAGATGCAATCGGTCTTTCACCACGTGCTGCCACTGGCCATGCCGGGCATTCTGACCGGCACCATCATCGGTCTGGCGCAGGCGCTTGGCGAAACCGCGCCGCTGCTGCTGATCGGCATGGTAGGCTATATCGCCACCAACGTGCCTGACGGCATCGCGGCGGGTTTCCTGGACCCGAACTCGGCCATGCCCGCGCAGATCTACGAATGGGCCAAGCGGGCCGACCCGGCCTATTACGAACGCGCCTGGGGTGGTATCATCATCCTGCTCGTGTTCCTTCTGACAATGAACATCATCGCGATCATTCTGCGCCGCCGCTTCGAGCGCCGGTGGTAAGGAAAGGCTGAGACACATGTACGATGCACCAAATTCGGAGAGAGCCGTGACCCAGAATGAGACGAAAATCTCGGCCAACGGCGTTCAGGTTTTTTACGGCGATACCCATGCCATCAAGGACGTGGACGTTCAGATCGAGGACAAGACGGTCACCGCTTTCATCGGGCCCTCGGGCTGTGGCAAGTCGACGTTCCTGCGCTGCCTGAACCGGATGAACGACACGATCGATATCTGCCGCGTCGAGGGCAAGATCACCATCGATGGCGACGACATCTATGACAAGCGGGTCGACCCGGTTCAGCTGCGCGCCAAGGTGGGCATGGTGTTCCAGAAACCGAACCCCTTTCCGAAGTCGATCTACGACAACATCGCCTACGGCCCCCGGATCCACGGGCTGGCCAAGAACAAGGCGGAACTGGATGAAATCGTAGAGAAATCCCTGCGCCGCGGGGCGATCTGGGACGAGGTCAAAGACCGTCTGGATGCCCCGGGTACCGGTCTGTCGGGCGGCCAGCAGCAGCGTCTGTGCATCGCGCGCGCCGTGGCGACCGAGCCCGAGGTTCTGCTGATGGACGAGCCGTGCTCGGCCCTTGACCCGATTGCCACCGCGCAGGTCGAGGAACTGATCGACGAGCTGCGTTCGAACTATTCGGTTGTTATCGTCACACACTCGATGCAGCAGGCGGCGCGTGTCAGCCAGAAAACGGCCTTTTTCCACCTGGGCAACCTGGTCGAGTTTGGTGAAACCGGCAAGATCTTTACCAACCCCGAAGATCCGCGCACCGAAAGCTACATCACCGGACGGATTGGATAACTCCCGTGGTCAACACCGATCAACACATTGTCTCGGCCTATGACCGGGACCTGGAAAGCATTCAGGCGCGGATCATGAAGATGGGCGGGATGGTCGAGGACGCCATCCTGAAGGCCGCCAAATCGCTGGAAACCCGCGACGAGGAACTGGCCGAAGAGGTGCGCCTGGGCGACCGTGCCATCGACACGCTCGAAGAGATCATCAACGACGAGGCCGCACGGGTCATCGCGATCCGCGCGCCCACCGCCATTGACCTGCGGGTGATCCTGTCGGTCATGCGCATGACCTCGAACCTGGAACGTATTGGCGATCTGTCCAAGAACATGGCCAAACGCACCGGCGTTCTGGTTCAGATGCAGCCAATTGGGTCGACGGCCTCGTCTCTGCGTCGCATGGCGCGCGAGGTCGAATTGATGCTGAAGGACGCGCTGGATGCCTATATCCAGCGCGACGAGGAACTGGCACGCGACGTGATCGAGCGCGACCGCGACGTGGACCAGATGTACAACACGCTGTTCCGCGAGTTCCTGACCTTCATGCTGGAAGATCCGCGCAACATCACTGCCTGCATGCATCTGCATTTCATCGCCAAGAACATCGAGCGGATGGGGGACCACGTGACCTCGATCTCGGAACAGGTGGTTTTTCTTGTCACCGGTGAAAAGCCGAACGAAGCGCGGCCCAAGGCCGACCGGACTTCTTCAGATCCTCATTTCAGTCCCGAAACAGACGGAGACTAAACCATGGCCGCCGATCAACCCACGGTTCTTGTTGTCGAGGATGAACAGGCACAGCGCGAAGTGCTGTCTTACAACCTCGAGGCCGAAGGCTTTCGTGTCGCGCAGGCTGAAAATGGCGAAGAGGCCCTGATCAAGGTTGATGAGGACTCGCCGGACATCATCGTGCTGGACTGGATGTTGCCCAATGTCTCGGGCATCGAGGTATGCCGCCAACTGAAGACCCGCAACGAGACACGCAATGTGCCGGTGATCATGCTTTCGGCACGCTCGGAAGAGGTCGACCGTGTTCGCGGTCTGGAAACGGGCGCAGATGACTATGTGGTCAAGCCATACTCGGTGATGGAGTTGATGGCCCGCGTGCGCGCGCAGTTGCGGCGCACACGCCCTGCAGCGGTCGGTCAGCGCCTGCAATACGATGATATCGTGCTGGACGCCGAGACACACAAGGTCACACGCGGTGACGCTCCATTGAAGCTGGGCCCTACCGAGTTCAGGCTGCTTTCGACTTTCATGGAGAAACCCGGCCGTGTCTGGACCCGCGAGCAGTTGCTTGATCGTGTCTGGGGACGTGACATCTATGTCGATACCAGAACCGTGGACGTCCACATCGGCCGCTTGCGCAAGGCGCTGTGCCAACACGGTGGAGATGATCCTCTGCGCACGGTGCGCGGGGCAGGGTACGCTTTGGGCTGATCCTGTTGGGCGACCCAACGCCAAAGCGGTTGTCCTCGGACAGTGCCGACATTCCCAAGGTCCTCAACCTGCTGCGCGCGGCATTTGCCTATATGGAGCCGCGCATTGATCCGCCATCTTCCTTGCGTCTGTTGGACGAAGCCAGGATACGTGCATTCTGCGCCACCGGTGAAATCTGGACCCTCGGCACGCCGCCCGACGCTTGCGTGTTCTTCAGCGTCAGAGACACAAGGCTGTACATGGGCAAGCTTGCGGTATCCCAGGCCGCCAGAGGCCGGGGACTGGCGCGCCGACTGGTCGACCATGCACAGCATCGTGCCCGGGAATTGGGTTTGCACCAACTGGAGCTGGAGACCCGTATCGAACTGACTGAAAACCACGCCGCTTTTGCCCGCATGGGGTTTGTTCAAACCGGCGAAGGGGTGCATGAAGGGTTTGACCGACCAACGTTTATCGTCATGCAGAAGCCTGTCAGATAATACGTGTAATCAGTATTATGGTAAAATTAGACCAGTGAACGGCTCGTTCAGCGTTGCATATCAGATGCGCCCCTGCGCCATGCTATGCTGGAAACAGTGAAGACACTGGACGCAGACCCCCGTCGCAGCTAAGACATTGGCACAATTTATTTCTTCAAAATTATTGAAACCACAGATTGCGCCAACAATACAAAGGACGCTCACGTTATGGGGATAACACCTGAACAACGGAACTATTTGATTGAACTCACCAATGCGCCCTCGGTCGAGGTGCTGTGGGACATGCATTGTCGTGCGATGAAAGAGTTCGGCTTCGATCGTTTGATCTACGGATTCACCCGGTTCCGCACCGCCAACTCTCTGGGCGATCCAAATGATTTTGTCCTGCTCAGCAACCACGCCACCAACTACACTGAACGTTTCGTCAGCGAAGGCCACTATCACCATGCGACAATGGTGAAATGGGCGCTCGAAAACGAAGGCAGCTGCAGTTGGTCTGTTGTTGCAGACATGATGGACAGCGGAGCGATGACGGATGCCGAACGCCGCGTCGTTGAGTTCAATTTTTCCATGGGAGTTACAGCGGGTTACACGGTGAGCTTCAAGTCGATTTCGGCGCGGTCCAAGGGCGCCATTGCGCTGACTGCAACCCGTGACACGACCCAGGAACAGGTTGATGCCGTTTGGGCCGAACACGGCGAGACGATCACGCTGATGAACAACCTTGTGCATCTCAAGATCCTCACCCTGCCCTACATCCCGCCCAACCAGGCCCTGACCAAACGCCAGCGCGAGGCGCTGGAATGGGTCGGCGATGGCAAGACGATGCAGGATATCGCGCAGATCATGGGTTTGACGCAGGCAACCATCGAGAAACATCTGCGTCTTGCACGTGAGGCGTTAAACGTGGAAACGACGGCGCAAGCCGTGATGAAGGCCGCGTTTCAGAACCAGATGTTCGTGCTGGAAGCGAACTGACCCCAGACCTTTCACCTTTGCTCAAAAATTGGTCGATCACAGGCATGTGATCGACCTAAGTCGTTGGGATGAAGGTGTTTTATGAAAAACGACGTAAGGTCAGGAAAACCCGACTATCACAGGCTGCGGGAATTTGGCATTTTGATCATGTTCCGTGAGTGGTGGCTTTTTCAGCCATGGAACATCAGGGCTGGATCCCGGAGATTACCGGGCTCTCCAGCCCGACCTCGGTTGTCCGCCGGGGCCGATCCCAGATGAGGCAACGACCTTCGGACGGATCGGATCGTCATTCCGGCGCCTCGTCTCATCCCCAACGTATCGGGGGGCCGGAAATGGAAACGGAGCCGTTCCCTTTTTGGGAGCGGCTCCGTTTTTTTGATTAGCTTACAAGGGTTTGGTTCAGAAACCTTAGCCCTGGGCGGCTTTGGCCACCTCGGCTGCGAAGTCTTCTTCCTTCTTCTCGATGCCTTCGCCCACTTCCATGCGGATGTAGCCCAGGATCTCGACGCCGGCTTCCTTGGCGGCAGCTTCGACGGTCAGGTCAGGGTTGATCACGAACGACTGGTTCAGCAGCGTGATTTCACCCAGGAACTTCTTCATGCGGCCCACGATCATCTTTTCGATCACGGCTTCGGGCTTGCCCGACTCGCGTGCAATCTCGATCTGGATCGACTTTTCCTTTTCGACAACTGCCGGGTCCAGCTCGGCCTCGTTCAGGGCCTGCGGGCGCGGGTCAGCTGCAGCGACGTGCATCGCAACCTGCTTGCCAAAGGCTTCGTTGTCGCCTTTCAGGGCCACAACAACGCCGATTTTGCCCATGTCGGTGCCAGCCGCGTTGTGCACGTAGGTCACAACCTGGTCGCCGGTGATCTTTTCCATGCGGCGCAGGCTCATGTTTTCACCGATGGTGGCAACCTTGGCGGTGACAACATCAGCAACCGACTTGCCGCCCATGTCGGCAGCGGCCAGAGCTTCGGTGTTGTCCACGGTCAGTGCCACGTCCGCGATGCCTGCAACCATTTCCTGGAACTCGGCGTTCTTGCCGACAAAGTCGGTTTCCGAGTTCACTTCGACGGCAACACCCACGCCACCGTCGACCTTGACGGCAACCAGGCCTTCGGCTGCAATGCGGCCGGATTTCTTCGCGGCCTTCGCCAGGCCCTTGGTGCGCAGCCAGTCGATTGCGGCTTCGATGTCGCCGTCGGTTTCGGTCAGCGCTTTCTTGGCGTCCATCATGCCTGCGCCGGTCATTTCGCGCAGTTCTTTCACCTGCTTTGCTGTGATCGCCATCGTGGCTCTCCTCGTCATGAAGTGTTGCTGGGGCGGCCCCTTGGCCGCGCCCATGTCATGCTTTGATGTCGCTTTTGCGACAGTCGCGAAATCGCTTAGCCTTCGGCTTCGGCAGCCGGTGCTTCTTCGGCGACGGCTTCCTCGGTCGGCAGCTCTTCGAACTCGCCCAGGTCAACGCCGGCGGCGCCCATCATGGCGGTCATGCCGTCCAGGGCGGCGCGGCTCACTAGGTCGCAGTACAGAGCGATGGCGCGGGCTGCGTCGTCGTTGCCGGGGATGATGTAGTCCACACCATCGGGCGAGCAGTTGGTGTCGACCACGGCCACAACCGGGATGCCCAGCTTGTTGGCTTCTGCGACGGCCAGCGCTTCTTTCTTGACGTCGATGACGAACAGCAGGTCCGGAACGCCGCCCATTTCGCGGATACCGCCCAGCGAGGCCTGCAGTTTGCCCTGCTCACGCTCCATGCCCAGACGCTCTTTCTTGGTCAGGCCTTCGGCACCGGTTTCCATTTTCTCGTCGATCGAGCGCAGACGGTTGATCGACTGCGAAACGGTCTGCCAGTTGGTCAGCGTGCCGCCCAGCCAGCGGTGGTTCATGTAGTACTGCGCGCATTTTTCAGCGGCTTCGGCCACGGGGCCTTGTGCCTGACGCTTGGTGCCGACGAACAGAACGCGGCCGCCTTTTGCGACGGTGTCACGGACTGCAGTCAGAGCCTGGTCCAGCATCGGGACGGTCTGCGTCAGGTCCATGATGTGGATGCCATTGCGCGAGCCGTAGATGAACGGACCCATACGGGGGTTCCAACGCTGCGTCTGGTGACCAAAGTGAACGCCGGCTTCAAGCAGCTGACGCATGGAGAACTCGGGAAGAGCCATGTCTTTTTCCTTTCCGGTTTACGCCTCGGCGGGGGTGTGAGAGCGGATGCTCCAACCGGTGGACGTTTGAGGATGTCTCCCCCAAAGGCCCGACCCCACCTGCGGGATTGAATGGCGCGCGTATACCGGGGTTCGACAGCAAGCGCAATAGGATTAAACTGGAACGGAGACTTGCTGATCTGTATATACAAATGATATGCAATCTCTAGCGCGCCGTAAGGCACATCAAAAGGAGCGACAACGTCAAATGAAAGACCTGACCGATGTCACTGGGGTTGGCCTGGCCATGGCCACCAAGCTGGAGATGATCGGCATCCAAACGATCGAGGATCTGGCGCAGGTTGATCCAGCGAAACTGCAACGTGTCAGAGGCCTTGGCCCTGTGCGGATACAGGGCATCATCCTGGCGGCTCAGGCCTGCATCGCCCGCGAAACAGGCAAGCCTGTGCCACTTTTCGATGTAGAAGAGCCTGCAACCAAACCGAAAAAGAAGAAGGCCAAGGCAGACGACACGCCCAAGAAGAAGCCCAAGGCCGGCAAAAAGCGCAAGAAGAAGAAAAAGAAGGCCTGAGCGGCCTTCAGAAAAAGACCCTCTCGACCACCCAGAACGATCCCACCAGTGCGATGATGATCGAAGACGGCAAAGCCACCATTTTGCGATAGACCCCCTCGCCTCCGACAACGGCGGCATTGGCGCAGAAGCCGGCGACCAGTGCCAGTGCCGCGACCAGCGGCAAACCGGCCTCGAATTGCTCGGCCGACATGTTCGACAGCGGGATCAGCAGTGCCGGCAAGACGACCAGCCCGGCGACCAGATACATCACAGGTTTTCCCATGCCCGCAACGATGTCGCCACCACGGCGCAGGATCGCATAGGACAGCAGGAAGGCCACCGCAATCACGGTCAACTGGCCCAGTTCGACGCCAATGTTGAACCCGATCAGCGCAGACACGAACTGCCCCTGCGGCAGGCCGAACTCGCCCAGAACGCTGGCAAAGCCCAATCCGTGCAGCAACCCGAATCCAAAGATCACGAAAGGACGCCATCGACTCAGGTTTGTCGTGAACAGGTTCTCGACCGCGACATAGACAATCGACGCGGCAATCAACGGCTCGATGATCTCGGGCGCGATGCTGACCACGCCTAGCGCCCCCAGCGCCAGTGTCACCGTATGCGCCAGCGTAAAGGCCGAGACCTGCCATAGCAGCGGCCCGATCTTGGGCGACAGAAAGAAAAGCCCCAGCACAAACAGGATGTGGTCCAGCCCCAAGGGCAGGATGTGGTCAAAGCCCACGGGGATATAGGTGAAAAAGGCGCCCCACAGCGTCATGGCATGTCCGCCCGACACATCGATCGGCCCCGTGGTGGCTCCGCCCGCAAGGTATCCGGTATAGGGTTCTTCAACCCCCTGCTGGCGCAGGATCAGCACGCCGAATTCGGCCGGCCAGGCAAGCTCCAGCGTCGCGGCCTCTGCAGGCAATGCTGCCGACAGCGCCAGACGCGTTTCGCGGGGCAACTCGGGGTTGCCGACAGGCTCGGCCACGATCTCGGTCTCTGAAAACGACAGCGCCTGATCCGCGGCGGTGACGGAAAACTTGCCCAGGATTTCGGGCAAGGCGTCGCGCAGAGCCTGAGAGATTTCGGCCTCGGGCAGTCTGCGCAACCGGTCGACCTCATCCGCTTGGGCCGTGGCATCCGTGTTCGCAACGCCATTCAGGTCGGTGCCGGCCACCAGCGCCTCGGCATTCAGGCGCAAGACAAGGGAGACGACACCATCCTGGACGGTCAGATCTCCGACAGCGGGACGCACTTCATGCGCTGTCGCGGCCGCTGACCAAAGCGTTGCAACACTCAAAAGTGCCGCCATCAAAAACGATTGTACCCGTGACATTCGTCATCTCTCCTTACCCTGTTGCCCCAAGTGATAGGCCATCGAGAAGTGAACTCAAGCACCAAAAGGGGCCGCAGTGAAACTTTGCGCTCTGCGGCAGCTGGTGCTTGCGCCGGGGCCCGGGCTTGGTCCAATACGGCATCATGACGAACGCACCAGAAATCCTTTGCGTCGGCTCGGTCCTGTGGGACGTGATCGGACGCTCGGCCAGCCACATGCGGCAGGGCAGCGACGTGCCGGGGCGCATCACACGCCTGCCCGGCGGTGTGGCGCTGAACATCGCCATGACCCTGCGCCGCTTTGACATGCGCCCTGCCCTGCTGAGCGCCGTGGGCCGCGACCCCGAGGGCGACGAGCTGATTGCAGCCTGCACGCGGATGGGGCTGATCACGGATCACGTGTATCGCTCTGACGACCTACCCACCGACCGATACATGGCGGTCGAAGGCGCCAACGGTCTGATCGCCGCCATCGCCGACGCGCATTCGCTGGAAGCGGCAGGAGCCAAGATCCTTCAGCCCGTCAAGAACGGCGCATTGGGCACGCCAAACGCGCCCTACGAGGGAATTGTGGCCCTGGACGGCAACCTGACCGAGGGGTTGTTGGAGGACATCTCTCACGATCCCGCCTTTGCCCAGGTCGACCTGCGGGTCGCCCCGGCCTCGCCCGGCAAGGCCGAACGGCTCTTGCCGTTTGTGACCGCACAACGCGGGCTGCTTTATGTGAACCTCGAAGAGGCGGGGTACCTGTGCCAGACCGAATTCAGCAACAGCCGTGACGCGGCGGCCCGACTGATCGAACGCGGCGCGCGGCGGGTTCTGGTCACCGACGGCGGCCGCACCGCTTGTGACGGCGCGCAAGACGGGCTGGTCGCGCTTGATCCCCCCGAGGTTCTTGTGACCCGCGTCACCGGCGCGGGCGACACTTTCATGGCGGCCCATATCGCCGCCGAACGCATCGGCGCGGATCGAGAAGCCGCGCTTCAGCAGGCGCTCAACGCCGCCGCCATCTATGTCTCCGGAGGAACCGGTCTGTGATCGACATCACCTATTCACCCGAGGTCCAGGCCGCGCTGAGCGAAAAGCGCGCGGTGGTGGCCCTGGAAAGCACCATCATCACCCACGGCATGCCGGCCCCGCGCAACATCGAGGTCGCGCGCCAGGTCGAGGCCGAGGTCCGCGCCCATGGCGCGATCCCCGCGACGATTGCCGTGATCGAAGGCCGCCTGCACGTCGGACTGAGCGATTTGCAGATTGAGGCACTTGGTCATTCCACCAATGTCGCCAAGCTGTCGCGCGCCGATCTGGCGGTTTGCATGGCCACTGGCGGGACCGGCGCTACGACGGTTGCCGCGACCATGATTGCCGCCGCCCGTGCCGGGATCGATGTCTTTGCCACCGGCGGCATCGGGGGTGTTCACAAAGGTGCAGAAGACAGCTTTGATATCTCTGCCGACCTGCGCGAACTGTCTGAAACGCCCGTCACCGTCGTTGCGGCAGGGGCCAAGGCGATCCTTGATTTGCCCAAGACGCTGGAGGTGCTGGAAACCTTTGGCGTTCCGGTCATCGCCTATGGGCAGAACGACCTGCCCGCCTTTTGGTCCGCGTCCTCGGGCCTGCCCGCGCCCTTGCGCATGGACGACGTCACCCAGATCGCGCAGGCCCATGCCATGCGTCAGGCGCTGGGTCTGCCCGGCGGGCAGCTGGTGACCAACCCCATCCCCGCCGAGGCCGAGATCGCACGTGTGGTCATGGCCCCGCTGATCGCGCGCGCCACGCAAGACGCCGAACACCACGGGATCACGGGCAAGGGGGTCACCCCCTATCTGCTGCAACGCATCTTCGAACTGACCGACGGACAATCGCTCGAGGCCAACATCGCACTGGTCCTGAACAACGCGCGGTTGGCTGCCGGAATTGCCCAAGCATTGGGCCAAATCCGCGCATCCGTTTCAGAAGTTTAGCAAAACCATTGTGACATTGGGTCTCCCCTCCTAAATTCTTAACGCGCGACCCGAACGGAATATCAGATGACAACGCCTTTTGACCAAGAGCCCCGCCGCCCCGGCCTGTTGGCCGGTTTGCGAGCCAGCTTCCTGACGGGGATTGTCGTCATCGCTCCGGTGGGGCTGACCGTCTGGCTGATCTGGACCGTCATCGGCTGGGTGGACGGGTTTGTGCTGCCCTTTGTGCCCGATGCCTACAAGCCCGACGCCATCATCAACCAGTTGATGGGCAACTCGCGCTTTATCGACAGCCGCGGCGAACGCGTGCCCAACCCCGACTGGATTGTCGTGAATATCCGCGGCGTCGGCGTTGTCTTCTTCCTGTTGTTCACGGTCATGACCGGCTGGATCGCCAAGGGCCTGATCGGTCGGTCGATGATCCGCTTTGCCGAGTCGCTGGTCGAACGCACACCGGTCATCCGGTCCATCTATTCCGGCATCAAGCAGATCGCCGAGACCGTCTTTGCCCAATCGGAACGGTCCTTTGAAAAGGCCTGTCTGATCCAGTACCCGCGCAAGGGCATCTGGGCGATCGGCTTCATCTCGACCCAGGCCAAGGGCGAGGTTTCGGATCGCGCCGACACGGCGGGCGACCTGATGAGCGTCTTTGTTCCGACCACACCAAACCCGACGTCGGGCTTCTTGCTGTTCTTCCCGCGCGAAGACGTCATCGAGTTGGACATGTCAGTCGAAGACGCGGCGAAACTGGTGATCTCGGCGGGGCTTGTCTATCCCAACGGCAAGGATCCGACCCAGCCACCGGAAGAGGCCTAGCCAAACATCGCCGCGAGATCGACGGTCTGGCGTTCGTTTAGATCATCTTTGTGCGCCGCCAGAAACGCGTCCGCCGCCGTGCGTCCGGCCGATTTCAACTGCGTCAACACCGAAGGCAAGGGCACCTGCTTGGTCGCTACCGACAGGTCATTCATCAACACGTCATCCGCGATCATGTGGACATAGGCGTTCTTCATCGCCGTTTCCTCGATCGACCCCTGGCCGATCAGTCGTTGCACGAAAGAGATCGCCCGCAACTCGCGCAAGAGCGATGAGTTGAAGCTGATTTCGTTGATCCTGTTCTGGATCTGCTGCGGCGTGACCGGCAGCTTTTCCCGGCGGACCGGATTGATGTTCACGATCAGGATGTCGTTCGGCAGCTTCGGATCGAACATCGGGAAAAGCGCCGGGTTGCCCGTGAACCCACCGTCCCAAAATGCTTCGCGCCGCCCGGTTTTGGGGTCGTCGATCTCGACCGCCTGAAAAAGCGTCGGCAGGCAGGCCGAGGCCAGGATGGCGTCTGTCGAAATCTCGCCATGCGTAAAGACCCGCACCTTGCCGTCACGCACATTGGTGGCGCAGACGAACAGCTCGGGCCCTTCCAGCGCGCAGACTCGGTCAAAGTTGAACTCTTCGACGATGGGCCGCAGCGGGTTCTTGTAGAACGGCCCCATCGCATAGGGCGAGGTCAGTCGCGCGAGGGTGTCGGCGGCCATGAAGGGCCAGGAATACTCCAGTGCATGGCTGGCCTTCTTGGGTTCAGGAAACCATGCCGTGATCCACCCGAACATGCGTTCGTCGGTCAAGGCCCCCATCTTGGACCAGAAGTCCTCCAGAGCCTGACGGGCCCCTTCGCGCCCACCTGTCAGCAAACCGGCCTTGACCGCGGCCCCGTTCAGCGCACCAGCCGAGGCACCCGAGATCGAGGCGATCTCGATGTCGTCCTCCTCCAGAAGGCGGTCCAGCACCCCCCAGGTAAAAGCACCGTGGGCACCGCCGCCCTGCAGGGCCAGGTTGATGCGTTTCATCTCAGTCAGCCTTTCGCGCGGCGTCATAGGCCGCGTTCACGTCCGAAAACCTGGCCCCCGTGAGGTGCGCATCCTCAAAGACCGCATCCTTCAGGCTGACCCGCGTGAACCGCGAGCCGCACAGAAACATGTTGTCGATCTTCAGCTGATCACGTCCTGCGGGGGCCTCGTCCGTCACAGCGCGGTCCAGCCGCCATCAACGCTGATCGTGGTCCCGGTGATCTGCGCCGCCGCATCAGAAGCAAGGAAAGCCACTGTGCCGCCCAGTTGTTCCACGGTCGCGAACTCTTTCGAAGGTTGGCGCGCCAACATGACGTTCTTGATCACCTCGTCACGGCTCATGTTGTATTCTTTCATCGTGTCGGGGATCTGTGCCTCGACCAGCGGGGTCAGCACATAGCCGGGACAGATGGCATTGGCCGTAATCGGCTCTTCGGCCGTTTCCAGAGCGACAACCTTGGTCATGCCCACGACACCGTGCTTTGCGGCCACATAAGCTGATTTGTAGGGCGAGGCAGTCAACCCGTGCGCCGAGGCGATGTTGATCACCCGACCCCACCCGGCGGCCCGCATCTTGGGCAGGGCAGCGGCCGTGGTGTGATAGGCCGAGTTCATGTTGATCGCGATGATCGCGTCCCATTTGTCCTGCGGGAATTCGTCGATGGGCGACACGAACTGGATACCGGCGTTGTTCACAAGTATATCGCAGGTCCCGGCCTGTTCGATCAGGGCGCGGCATTCGTCGCCCTTGGACATGTCCGCCTTGATGTAGCGCGCCTCGACGCCGAATTCCTTGGCAATCTCGGCCGCGATGGCGTGGTCTTCATCGCGGTCGGTGAAAGAGTTCAAAACCACGTTTGCGCCCGCCTTGGCCAGTTCTCGGGCAACCCCCAGGCCAATGCCTGAATTGGAGCCGGTCACAACTGCCGTTTTTCCAGAAACGCTCATGGGTTTTCCCCCTCTCAAAGGTCAAAGTTTCGCCGCATCATGGCAACGTGCGATCTTTGGTCAAGGGAAAGGAGGGGCATTTTTCCGCGACGCAGCGACCGGATGATGCAATGCGGCATAGTTGGGGCGATCACCGGGGATGCGCCGAATCTTGCCGGCGATGTGCGAGAATCGCTTTGGGATTAGGCGGTTTTCCGCAGATAGCTCACGGCAAAAGCACAAAAAAACGCCGGCACAAGGCCGGCGTTAAGTTATTGAGGCAGGTTTCATACAGGCAAGAAACCTATCGAGCAGTGCCCTTGTTATAAGCAAACTGCCGCTCTGATCCAAGCTAAAAGTTTGAAAACGCGTGAATCCCTCGTTAGCCTTTAGATCAAGAAAACAAGGCTCCACAGGGATTGATGCCAAGATGAGAACAAATTTTTTCGTAAGACGCTACCTAATCGCCCCACTCGTCGGGTGCATAGCGGCGGTCGGATTCGCCTCTGCCGAGCCCTCACATGGCATAGCTATGTATGGCGACCCACAGCTCCCACCGGATTTTGTGTCACTCCCCTATGCAAACCCTGATGCGCCGACGGGTGGCCGAATTGTCACGGGTGAAGTGGGCAGTTTCGACAGCCTGAACCCCCATATCCGCAAAGGGCGTGTGCCCTGGCAGCTACGGTTCCTGGCCTACGAAAGCCTGATGGGGCGCAGCTATGACGAGCCGTTTACGCTCTATGGCCTTCTGGCCGAATCGATTGAGGTCGGTCCGAATCGTGAATGGGCGGAATTTGTCCTGCGCGAAGAGGCCAAATTCTCGGACGGCAGCCCGGTCACGGTCGAAGATGTGATGTGGTCTTACGAGACCCTGGGCACCATCGGGCACGGCCGGTACCAGGGCGCCTGGGCCAAGGTCGCGTCGATGGAGCAGACCGGCCCCCGCTCGGTCCGGTTCACCTTTGGCGTCGAAGACCGCGAGATGGCGCTGATCATCGGCATGCGCCCGATCCTGAAAAAGGCGCAATGGGAGGGCAAGGACTTTACCGAGTCCGGTTTGGACACAATTCCGATCGCGTCCGCGCCCTATGTGATCGACGATTTCGAAGCCGGTCGTTTTGTCAGCCTGAAACGAAACCCCGACTACTGGGGTAAGGATGTTCCCTTCCGTCGTGGCACCAACAACATCGACGAAGTCCGCATGGAGTTCTTTGCCGACGGCACAGCCGCGTTTGAGGCTTTCAAAGGCGGGCTTTTGACATCGAACCGCGAATTCAACGTCGAGAAATGGGATACGCAATACGACTTCCCCGCCATCGACAGCGGCGATGTTGTGAAATCGATCCTGCCGCATGAACGCCCCTCGGGGATCACCGGATTCGTGATGAACACCCGCCGTGATGCCTTTGCAGACTGGCGCGTGCGTGATGCGATGATGCATGCCTTTAACTTCGAGTTCATCAACGAAGCCATGACCGGCTCACGCCAGCCGCGCATCACCTCGTATTTCTCGAATTCGGTTCTGGGCATGAAGGACGGCCCCGCCGAGGGTCGCGTGCGTGAGTTCCTGGAACCCTTTGCAGATGAACTTCTGCCCGGTGCGCTGGACGGCTACGCCCTGCCCGTCAGCGACGGGTCCGAACGCAACCGCGCCAACATCCGCGCCGCCATCGATCTGATGGCCGAGGCCGGTTGGACCGTGCAAGAAGGCAAGATGCGCAATGCTGCGGGTCAGGATTTCACCTTTGAAATTCTGCTCAATTCGACCAGCTCCGAGACACAGGCAATCATGGACATCTTTGTCACATCGCTTGAGCGGATGGGCATCACCGCAAAGGTCACACTGGTGGACAGCGCGGAATACAAAGAGCGCACAAACATCTACGACTTCGACATGACGTACTACCGCCGTGGTTTGTCATTGAGCCCAGGCAATGAGCAGAACCTCTATTGGGGGTCGGAAGGTGTGACCGAGCCGGGCACGCGCAACTGGATGGGCATGAACTCACCGGCGGCCGAGGCAATGATCAATCAGCTTCTGAACTCTGAAAGCCGCGACGATTTCCTTGCTGCGGCTCGCGCTTTGGACAGAGTCCTGACAACCGGGCGCTACGTGATCCCGATCTACCAGTGGAACATCAGCCGCATCGCCCACGTCAAGGAACTGAAGTACCCCGAAAACCTGCCGATCTATGGCGACTGGATCGGCTGGCAACCCGATGTCTGGTGGTACGAAGAGTAACAGTTTCATGAAGCTTTAGGGCGCCCCGTTGCGGCGCCCTTCGATCCGTGGCACCTGCCTGCCACGGATTTTTCTTTGGGGGCCATTGATAGGGGGCCAGTGATGCCGCAGAAACTGATGGCCGAGGGGCTAGGCACCGCGATGCTGCTGATCGGCGTGGTCGGATCCGGCATCATGGGCGAAACACTGGCAGGCGGCAATGTCGCCATCGCGCTTCTGGCCAATGCCATCGCCACCGGCTGCATGCTCTTTGTCATCATCACCGTGCTTGGCCCGATCTCGGGCGCGCATTTCAATCCTGCTGTAACGCTGGCCTTTGCCCTGCGCGGTCAGATCGCGCCCGGCGAGGCGGTGCAGTACGTCGTGGTGCAGATCCTCGGCGGTGTTCTGGGGGTCTGGGCCACGCATCTGATGTTCGACCTGTCGATCTTGCAGCTTTCGACGACCGATCACCGCACGGGTCTGGCGCAATGGGGGTCCGAAATCCTGGCCACCTTTGGTCTGCTCTTTGTCATCTTCGGTGGCCTGAAATCGCGGCCCGAGGCGGTGCCCATGCTGGTGGCGATCTACATCACCGGCGCTTATTGGTTCACCGCGTCAACCAGTTTCGCCAATCCCGCCGTGACCATCGCGCGCAGCTTTACCGACACCTTTGCTGGCATCCTGCCCGCCCATGCGCCGATGTTCATCGTGATGCAACTGATTGGTGTTGGCCTTGCCGCCGTCACGCTGCCGCGACTGCTGAAGTAACGCCTAGACCAGCGAGGTCACCCAAAGGATGGTCGCGTCATCCTCGCTGAGCGAAACAACGTTGTGCCCCATGGCCGCGTCGTAATAGGCGCTGTCACCCCGCCGAAGGTCCACCGGTTCATAGAACTCGGTATACAACCGCACGACTCCTGTCAGAACATAAAGGAATTCTTCTCCGTCATGGCGGACCCAGCCGTCAAAGTCCTCCATCGAGCGGGCGCGAACCCGGGCGCGATAGGGCAACATCTGCTTTTTGGTCAGCGTCTCGGCCAGCAGCTCGTGTTCGTAGGTCGTTGTGATCTGATGAACGCCCTGCCCCTCTTTCGTGACCGACATCCGCCCGTTGATCTGGTCGCGCACCGGCGGCGTGAAAAGCTGTGGGACCGAAATCTCAAGCCCCACCGCCAGCTTCTTGAGCGCCTCATAGGTGGGCGACATCTGGCCGTTTTCGATCTTGGACAAGGTCGAGCGCGCCAGACCGGCCTGCTTGGCGGCTTGTTCCAGCGTCCAGTCCCGCGCCTTGCGCAGCGCACGCACGCGTTCGCCCAGATCAAGGGGTTCGCCGGCTTCCTCGGACCCGGAGGCCCGGGCGATCTGGATCAGTGTCTTGGGGTCTTTGGTCTCCATACCCCAAATCTATAGGCCCCGGTCTCTGCCCTTGCAACCGTGCGAGTGGCGGCTTAGAGCGCTGATATGTTGTCCGAATTCGCCCAAGGCACCTGCCCGCCCTGTCCCGCGTCGTTCAATCTGGCCGACTATGTCCTGACCGCGGGACAAGCGACGCCGGACAAGATTGCGCTGGCGGTTCTGAAACCCTTTGGCGCCGAACGCTGGAGCTTTGCAAAACTGCGCGCGGCGGTGCTGGGCATCGGGACAGGCTTGTTGCAGCAAGGGTTGGCTCCGGGCGACAAGCTGTTGATGCGGCTTGGGAACACGGTCGACTTTCCACTTGTGTATCTTGGCGCGATCGCCGTCGGCGTGGTGCCGGTTCCAACCTCGGCCCAACTGACCGAGGCCGACGTCTCCCGCATGTACGAGGAATTGAGGCCCAGGGCTGTAGTGCGGGGCGACGGCGTGCCCTGTCCCGAAACCGCACCGGGGCAGATTGATCTGCAGACCCTGCGGTCCTGGCGCACCCTGCCCGCAGCGCAGTTCGATCACGGTAACCCGAACCGACTGGCCTATATCGTTTACACCTCGGGCACCTCGGGCCGACCAAGGGCCGTAATGCACGCCCATCGTGCCGTCTGGGCGCGTCAAATGATGATGCAGGGATGGTACGGCTTGACGCCCGAGGACCGCGTCTGTCATGCGGGGGCGTTCAACTGGACCTTCACGCTTGGTTCGGGCCTGCTGGACCCCTGGACCCGCGGCGCCACGGCCCTGATCCTGGATGCCCAGGTTTCGACTGAGCAGATCCCGCTGCTTTTGCGGCGCAATGAGGCCAGCATTTTTGCAGCCGTTCCAGGCGTTTATCGTCATCTCTTGAAGTCCGATTTGTCCGGAATGACCAAACTGCGCCATGGCATCGCCGCAGGAGAGAAACTTTCGGAACATCTGCGCGACCAATGGCGGCAGGCCACGGGAACCGAGATTTACGAGGCTTTTGGGATGTCCGAATGCTCGACGTTTATCTCAGGCAACCCGACGCGCCCGGCGCGCGACGGTGCCTTGGGCGTCCCGCAGGATGGCCGGCGGGTGGCGATCCTGGGCGACGATGGTCCGGTGCCTCTGAACGAACCCGGCGTGATTGCCATCCATCGCAGCGATCCGGGGCTGACCTTGGGCTATCTTGGAGCCAAGGACGAAACCGCGTCCCGTTTTCAGGGGGATTGGTTCCTGACCGGTGATCTGGGCCGCATGGAGGCGGATGGCCAGGTCCATTATCTGGGACGTTCCGACGATATGATGAACGCCGGCGGGTTTCGCGTGTCCCCGCTAGAGGTCGAGCGCGCCCTTATCGGGTTTGCCGGGATCAAGGAACTTGGCGTGACCGAGGTCGAGGTCAAACCCGACGTCCGTGTGATCGCGGCTTTCTATACCAGCGACGAGACGCTAGATGAGAACGCCCTGACCGCCTTCGCAGGTCAGGTCTTGCCCCGCTACAAACAGCCGCGCATCTTCCAACAGATCCCGGTAATGCCCCGGAATCCCAATGGAAAAGTCCTGCGCAAGGCGCTGCCCGCGCTTTGGGACAACAAGAATTGACCGCGCGCGGCCTCGCCATTCCTTGCCGGCGCTGCTAAGACGGGCTCGACCAAAACCAGGGAAAGACCTATGGCCAAACTTGATATCATGTCCGATCCGATCTGCCCCTGGTGCTACATCGGCAAGACCTATCTGGACCGAGCGCTGGAAAAGCACGCCGATCATCCGTTCGAGATCGAGTGGCACCCCTTTCAGCTGAACCCCGACATGCCCGCCGAGGGCATGGACCGTCGCGCCTACATGGAAGGCAAGTTCGGCGGTCAGCAAGGCGCCGTGCGCGCCTATATGCCGGTGGTCGAGCACGCTCAGAAAGCGGGACTGGACATCAACCTTGATGTCATCGAGCGCACACCCAATACTTTGAACGCGCATCGCCTGATCAACTGGGCCGGGATCGAAGGCAAGCAGACGCCTGTCGTCTCGGCGCTCTTCCGCGCCTACTTCAAGGAAGGCCGCGACATTGGGGATATCGAAGTTCTGAGCGATATCGCAGATGGTGCCGGGCTGGACGCCAGCCTGATCCTGCGGCTTCTGAAAAGCGATGCGGACGTTGAAGAGATCCGGAAACGCGATCAGATGGCGCGAGAGATGGGCATTAACTCGGTTCCGACCTTTATCGTTGCCGGCCGCCATGCCGTGCCCGGCGCGCAACCGCCCGAGCTGTGGGAAAAGGTCATCGAGGAAATCCGCGACGGCGCCCTGGTCGCCGAATGAAGACCCGGGTCAGACTGCTGACCCTGATCCTGTCGTTGATGGTCATCGTGACCGGCGGCACCGTGTTTTTCAGGTTCGTCGAAGGCTGGAGCTGGCTGGACAGCTACTTTTTTACGGTTGTCACTTTGTCGACCGTTGGATATGGCTCGCTTGTTCCCGTAACGACTCTCGGAAAAATCGGCACGACCGTGTTCATCTTTGTTGGGCTGGGCGTATTTGCGCTTGCGATTCAGCAGTTCACGCAGTTTGCCGTCGAGCGCCGCGAGAGGAACCTGGACCGGCTTGTCACCGCGCTGGACCCAAAAAAGAACAAGGTCGAGGCGGGTCAAAACAAGACCGCGCACAACCCGGCCAAGGATTAAGCACGGCGGATCCACGCCACAAAAGACATTGTAGGGGTTTGCCATGGCTTTGGCCAAAAGACACGCCGTGTTCATAGGCAGGGCTGCGTGATGCCACGTCGACTGGGCCGAAACGAGTTCATTGCTCTCATGGCGATGATGTTCGCGATGATCGCGGTGTCGATCGACGCAATGCTGCCCGCCCTTCCGCTGATCGCAGCGGATCTGGCGGATGGTGACACCGAGCGCGCGGCCATGATCATTTCGACCTTCATGCTGGGCATGGGGGCTGGCACTTTCATCGCCGGACCTCTGTCGGATGCCTTGGGACGCAAGCCCATTCTTCTTGGGGGCATCGCGTTGTACATCCTGGGCGCATTGCTGTCGTCCGTTGCACAATCGCTTGAGATGCTGCTGTTGGCCCGCGCTTTTCAGGGTGTGGGGGCCGCCGGGCCCAGGGTGGCAGCCATGGCTTTGATCCGGGATCTTCACCGGGGGCCGAACATGGCGCAGATCATCT
Organism: Alphaproteobacteria bacterium; assembly: GCA_030424865.1. Lineage (GTDB taxonomy): Bacteria > Pseudomonadota > Alphaproteobacteria > Rhodobacterales > Rhodobacteraceae > JAKVCP01. The sequence continues at coordinate 60,698 of JAUHVR010000014.1, forward strand.
CGTTCACGATGATGGTCTTTACCCTTGTGCCGGCCGCTGCGCCGCTGGTGGGCACCCTGATCCTGACCTTTGCCGGCTGGCGCGCGATCTTTCTGGCATTTGTGATCTTCGCCCTGATCACCGGCACCTGGCTGGCACGTCGCCAATCCGAGACGCTGGCGCCCGAAAACCGCCGTCCGGTCCGCCTGAAGCTGATGGCCGAAGCGATCACCGAGATGGTGTCCAACCGTTTCGTGCGCCTTTGCATCATGGCGCAGATCATGTGTTTCGGCATTCTGGTCGTCACGATCTCGTTGACGCAGCAGGTCTTTGACCAGGTTTTTGAACAGGCCGCGACCTTTCCCTACTGGTTCTGTGCCATTGCGCTTGTTTCCGCCTCGGGCAGCTTTATCAACGCCCGTCTCGTTGGTCGGGTGGGCATGTTGCGGCTGGTGCGGTTCGCGCTTTCGGCACAGATACTGCTGTCTTCGGCCTTCCTGATGCTTTCGCTGTCCGGACTTGCCCCCGACCAACTGTTCCCCTTTTACATCGTCTGGCAAACATCGCTGTTCCTGCAGATCGCCTTGACGCTTGGCAATCTGAATGCTGTTGCGATGGAGCCGCTGGGCCACATGGCGGGCATTGCCACCAGCGCAATGGGAGCTTTGTCGACTGTGGGTGGCGTGCTTGTGGCCGTGCCGGTGATTTTGGCCTTTGACGCGACAACGGTGCCGATGGCCCTGGGAATCGCTGTCATGGCGGTTGTCGGGCTTTGGCTTGCACAAATGGCGATCCGGAACGAGCCTGTTTTCGCCACCTGACGTCTGGCCACGATCTTGCCCACATTGCGGGAATCACGACTCCGACTCACGACCGTTTTTGGGGAAACGGGTTTCGGGATCAGGCACAATCCAGCGCTGTTGGGATCATTGCCACAAGTGGTGAAACACAATTGGGGCAAATCGGGCGAAATCGGGCCGAAATACGGCCTTGGCTTGCCTCAATCCCGCCTTATTCGTATCCAGTGTATGGGGGCAGATTGAAGTGAGTTTGTATCATGATCGTTCTGCTGGGTATGGCTGCTATTGCCGCTTTGGATCTGCTGATCTTCGGGCCGATGGGCAAGAAGTTCACCGACTAATACTCTGAATTCGTTTGTTTATAATGCGTCACGCCACGGGGCGTGACGCAGCGCCGTCTCTCTCACATCTCCGGCGAACACGAAAAAAGACCCCCGGAAGGCCGGGGGTCTGAAAGGTTCACTGACAAGGCTCTGTAGTTGGGTACTGCCCTGGGAATTTGCCTGCGTCCTTGTCCGCGTCAGGGGCGCGCGCACGCGCCCCGGATCCTGTTAGCTGCACCCCGAGGTCGACCCGCAAGTGTTGCACTTCATGCAGGTGCCGTTGCGCACCAGCGTGTAGTTGCCGCACTCGCCGCAGGCCTCGCCCTCGTATCCCTGCATCCTAGCCTTGGTCTTGGCATCCATGCCGGTGCTGACCGCCGCAATCGAGGTCGCTGCCACAGCGACACCGCCGCCTGTTTCAGGCACCAGAGTGTTCAACGCCTGAACCGGATCGGCTGCTCCATTCAGCGCCACCGCGCCGGTCGATCCGCCCTGCAACACCACCAACTCTTGCGGAACCCGCTTGCGCAGGTACCCGGACGAGCTGATCTGCTTGAGCACTTCAAGCGATTTCGACGCAGCTGCGTCGCTCATCTCTTTGATATTGCTGACACCTTCTTCTTCGCCGCGGCCAAGGTCGTCAAAAGCCGGACCTTCGGGTGCGACATGCGCCAGGTCGGTGCGGTCCAGATAGGACACAGCCAGTTCGCGGAAGATGTAGTCCAGGATCGAAGTTGCGTTCTTGATGCTGTCGTTGCCCTGCACCATGCCCGCCGGTTCGAACTTGGTGAAGGTGAAGGCGTCCACAAACTCCTCCAGCGGGACACCGTACTGCAGACCAACTGACACGGCGATGGCGAAGTTGTTCATCATCGCGCGGAAGCCCGCGCCTTCCTTGTGCATGTCGATGAAGATCTCGCCCAGTTGGCCGCCTTCGAACTCGCCGGTGCGCAAATAGACCTTGTGGCCCCCCACAATCGCTTTCTGGGTATAGCCCTTGCGGCGATGCGGCAGCTTCTCACGGCCCCGCGCAACCTCTTTGATGACCACCTTCTCGACGATCTTTTCGGCGATGACAGCGGCCTTTTCTTGCGTCGAACCCGTTTCCAGGATCTCGGCGGCCTCGTCATCATCTTCAACCAGCGCGGCGGCCAGCGGCTGCGACAGCTTCGAGCCGTCACGGTAAAGCGCGTTGGCCTTGACCCCCAGCGACCAGCTCAGCTCATAGGCCTTCTGGCAGTCCTCGATCGTGGCATCGTTGGGCATGTTGATCGTCTTGCTGATCGCACCCGAGATGAAGGACTGCGCGGCCGCCATCATGGTGATGTGGCTGTTAACGCTCAGGAAACGCTTGCCTTTCTTGCCACAGGGGTTCGCACAGTCAAAGATCGACAGGTGCTCGTCCTTCAGGTGCGGCGCCCCTTCCAGCGTCATGGTGCCCAGAACGTGGTCGTTTGCGGCTTCGATGTCGGCTTTGCTGTAGCCAAGATGCTTGAGCAGATCGAAGGTCGGATCGTTCAGCTTCTCCGCCGGAATGCCCAGCACGTTCTGGCAGAAGTCTTCGCCCAGGGTCCACTGGTTGAACACAAACCGGATGTCAAAGGCCGAGGCCAACGCGCTTTCCACCTTTTCGATCTGCGCCGGGCCAAACCCGTTGCCGATCAGCGAGGTGTGGTTGATGCCGGGCGCATTGCCCAGAGTGCCGTGGCCCACCGCGTGGCTGATGATTTCCTCGATCTGGGCTGATCCATAGCCCAGCTTTTCCAGAGCCGCAGGCACCGAGCGGTTGATGATCTTGAAGTAGCCGCCACCGGCCAGCTTCTTGAACTTCACCAGCGCAAAGTCGGGCTCGATGCCAGTGGTGTCACAGTCCATCACCAGTCCAATGGTGCCCGTCGGCGCGATGACCGAGACCTGGGCGTTGCGGTAGCCGTGGGCCTCGCCCAGACGCAGCGCCTCATCCCAGCTTTCCGCCGCCAGACGGATCAGGTTTTGGTCGGGGCAATTTGCGTGGTCGAGTGCAACCGGCTTCACAGCCAGATCCTCGTACCCGCTGGCGGCCCCGTGCGCCGCTGTTCTGTGGTTGCGGATCACCCGCAGCATGTGATCGGCGTTCTTGGCGTAGCCCGGGAAGGTGCCCAGTTCACCCGCCATTTCGGCCGAAGTCGCATAGCTGACGCCGGTCATGATCGCGGTCAGGGCACCGCAAAGCGCACGGCCCTCGTCGCTGTCATAGCCATAGCCCATGTTCATCAGCAGACCGCCGATGTTGGCATAGCCCAGACCCAGCGTGCGGAAGTCATAGCTCAGCTGCGCGATTTCCTTGGACGGGAACTGCGCCATCAGAACCGAGATTTCCAGCGTCACGGTCCAGAGACGCGTGGCGTGCATGTAATCCTCGGCCTGGAACACGCCGTCCTTGAGGAAGGTCAGCAGGTTCATCGACGCCAGGTTACAAGCCGTGTCATCCAGGAACATGTATTCGGAACAAGGGTTTGAACCGCGAATCTCACCGTCTTCGGGGCAGGTGTGCCAGGCGTTGACCGTGTCGTGGAACTGGATGCCCGGGTCGGCACAGGCCCAGGCCGCGTGGCCCACCTGTTCCCACAGATCGCGCGCCTTGATGGTCTTGGCGACCTTCCCATCAGTGCGGCGGATCAGCTCCCAATCGGCGTCGTCCTTGACGGCCTTCAGGAAGGCATCGGTCACGCGGATTGAGTTGTTCGAGTTCTGGCCCGAGACGCTGGCATAGGCTTCGCTGTCCCAGTCGGTGTCATAGGTCGGGAACTCGATGCTGGCATAGCCCTGCTTGGCGTAGTCCAGAACGCGCTTGACGTAGGTTTCAGGGATCTGAACCTTCTTGGCCTCGCGGATCGCCTTTTTCAGCCCTTCGTTGGTCTTGGGGTCATAGGCGTCTTCCTCGGCGCCGTCCCAGCTGCGGATCGCCGCGAAGATGCCATTCAGCATCTGCTCGTGCATCTTCGATCCGGCGACGATGCTGGCAACCTTCTGCTCTTCCTTGACCTTCCAGTTGATGAATTCCTCAACATCCGGGTGGTCGGCGTCGCAGATGACCATCTTGGCCGCGCGACGCGTGGTGCCGCCCGACTTGATCGCGCCCGCCGCGCGGTCGCCGATTTTCAGAAAGCCCATCAGGCCCGAGGATTTGCCGCCGCCCGACAGCGATTCACCTTCGGCGCGCAGGCTGCTGAAGTTCGTACCGGTGCCCGAGCCATACTTGAACAGGCGCGCCTCGCGGACCCACAGGTCCATGATGCCACCTTCGTTCACAAGGTCATCGCTGACCGACTGGATAAAGCAGGCATGGGGCTGCGGATGCTCATAGGCCGATTTCGACTTGGTCAGCTTGCCGGTCTTGTAGTCGACGTAGTGGTGACCCTGCCCGGGGCCGTCGATGCCATAGGCCCAATGCAGGCCGGTGTTGAACCACTGGGGCGAGTTCGGGGCGGCCCGTTGCGTGGCCAGCATGTGGCGCATTTCGTCGTAGTAGGCGCGGGCGTCGTCCTCGGTCGAGAAGTAGCCGCCCTTCCAGCCCCAATAGGCCCAGGCACCGGCCAGTCGGTCAAACACCTGCTTGGACGAGGTTTCACCGGTCTTTTCGGTGCCAGCCTCGGCGGGAACCGAGCGCCACAGGAATTCAGGTACGCCTTTTTCGCGCACTTTCTTCATCTCGACCGGCACACCAGCCTTGCGGAAGTATTTCTGCGCGATCACATCGCTGGCCACCTGGCTCCAGCTTTCGGGCACTTCGACGTCGTCCAGCTTGAAGACCGTGGTGCCATCGGGATTGCGGATTTCCGAAGTGGTCTTGATGAACGCGATACCTTCGTATGCGTCTTCGCCTGCCTTGGTGAATTTTCTTTCGATTTTCATGAGTGTGCGCCCCGTGTGCCCGTCTTGCTTGGTGTCGCGACCCTCGCCCCGAAGGCCGCGTGAAAATTCAAACGGAGACAATACGGCACCCCACCCGCCGAAGCAGACGCGCTGGCCCAGATATCGATGTTGTGTGGTGCGAAACCTTCCCCTTGCCGGGCCCCGCCACTATATGTTGTGGCTTCGGCGACCGGCCCGCACAAATTGAAGGCAAACGGCGAGAGTCGTCAACGGTTTTTTTCATCGTTTCGACATATATTTTGTGTTGACGCCACGCGACCCCACAACCCCTATGTCTTATCCCTGATTCACCCCCAACCAGACCAGCAACACCACGTCCAAGGATCACACGGGAAAATCCTCTGATGCGGACAAGTTATCCACAGGTGGTGACCCTTTGCCTGAACCTGCGTTTTTGTTCGCGGCATCCCGACGGCCGCAAAACATGCGGAAAGGCGGTGCACAAGTGTCACGTTCAAGCCGAAAATCCCTGCTCGAATTTTGAGCTTTTGCGGTAAACGCGAGGTGTAATCCGCCTTTACGCGGAAAGGCAGAACCGTCAGCCGCGGCACATGTCCTTGCGGTAACTGGCGGGTGTCTGTCCCATCCAGCGCTTGAAGGCGCGGGTAAAGGCACTTTGTTCAGAAAATCCGGTCAGAAAGGCGACATCCGACAGCGAATACCGCTCTTCCTGCAAGAGGCCCAGGGCCAGTTCGCGCCGGGTTTCTTCGGTCAGTGTCTGAAAGCTGGCGCCATGTTCGGCCAGACGCCGATGATAGGATCGCACGCTCATGCCCAGTCCGCGGGCCACGTCCGCCATTTTCGGTAACCCCTCGGACAGCGCGCGCGAGATCAAGTCCTTGGTCTGTCGGACCAGCGACGCATCGTCTTCAATCTCGGCAAGTTCGGCCTTTAGGTGCCCGTCCAGGAACCCGGTGATGCCCTCGTCCCCCAGCAGGTTTGGCCGGGACAGCGTTTCATTGGACATCAGCAACGCGTCCAAGGGTTGATGCGAGATCACAGGGCAACCGAAATAGGCTTCGTGCTCGGTCAACGACTGAGGCGCGGCATGTTTGATCCAGACCTCGATCGGGGCAACACGATCAGGCGAGACTTGGCGACACAGCGAAATGGCGCTGGCAAGTGTCGCTTCGTTCGACAGTCGCAAGCCCAGTCGTCGCGGACCCTGCCGATGAAGAATGAACAGCATGCCGCGATCCGTGGGGCGCAATTCGTATTCCACGACGCTGGTCCAAAGCCGCGCATAACGCGCGACGCGCGAAAACGACCCCAAAAGATCCGGCGCGGCTTTCCACGCGAGCCCAAGCGCCCCGTATTCGTCACAGCGCATCGAGTCCCCGGTCCGAACGGGCAAGCCGGTCACATCCATTTGCGTCGCCATGAATTCCAGCATGGCGTAGTAGGCCTCGTCGGTGATCATGACCTTCGGGTCCCAGGGATCATCGGCCTGCAACCCCGCAACGCTCAGGGCTGCCTGAGGGTCGATGGCCTTGCCGGCCGCGGCAACCATCTTGCGCGCAAAAAGTGACGTGATCTGCCCCATATCCGAGATTTAGGACAGAAGGACCGTTCGGCAAAGACCTCGCTGACGTGACCAGTGGCCAAAGACGCGTTTTGCCTGAGGGGTCAGGCTTTCTGCATGTACATCGGGCCGCCACGCCAGCGGGGAAACCCGAAAGCGTTGACCATCACGACGTCGATGTCTTCGGCCCGGTCCGCGATGCCTTCATTCAGAATGGCTGTGCCCTCGGCCTGCATCGCGCCCAGAAGGCGCGCCATGATTTCGCCCTCTGTCAGGGGGACACGGGTGATGCCCTTGCGCTGCGCCTCGGACAGAATCAACGCCTCGACCTCAGGATCTGGCCGGCCTTTGCCCGCATCGTCATACAGGTAATAGCCCCGACCTGTCTTGCGTCCGAACCGGCCCTGTTCACACAGCTTGTCGCCGATATCGACATAGCGCTGTGCGGGATCACGGGTGGCCGCCTGCCGCTTGCGGGTGGCCCAAGAGATGTCGAGCCCCGCAAGGTCCTGCATTTGGAAAAGCCCCATCGGCAGGCCGAACCCGGTCATGGCCGCATCGATCTGCCAGGGCAGCGCGCCGTCCTCAAGCATGTATTCCGCCTCGCGGCGATAGGCTGACATGATGCGGTTCGCAATGAACCCGTCGCAGACCCCGGCCAGAACCGGGATCTTGCCCAGCGACCGGGCAAAGGCAACGCCAGAGGCCAGAACCTGTGGGTCAAGCCCCGTCGGCACAACCACTTCGAGCAGTTTCATGATGTGGGCCGGAGAAAAGAAGTGCAGTCCGATGACGCGATCGGCGGCGTCGATGGACCCGGCAATTTCTGCCACGTCCAGATACGAGGTGTTGGTGGCCAGAATGGCATCCGGGCGCGTGTGCGCCTTGAGCTGCGCCATGACCTCTTTCTTGACGGCCATGTCTTCAAAGACGGCCTCGATGACCAGATCGGCCCCGGCAAGGTCTGGATACCGGGAACTGGCCAGAAACGCGTCCAGCACCTGCGCATGCCTCTCGGCGCTCAAAAGCCCGCGTGCGCGGCTTCCATCAAGGATCTTTTTCACCCGGTCCGCGCCGGCTTCGGCGGCAGGGGTGTCGCGTTCGACCAGCGTCACACGGTATCCCGCCAAAAGGCAGGCCGCCGCGATGCCCGCCCCCATCGTGCCGCCGCCAATGACGCCGACGTGTCGGATGTCCTGCGTCTCAATCCCCTTCACCCGTGCAGGGCGCATCGCCGCCCGCTCGGCAAAGAAGATGTAGCGCAGCGCGGCGGACTGAGGATCGTCCTTGAGAGAGAGAAAAACCTCGCGTTCAACGGCCAGAGCCTCGGCGGCGGGTTTGGTCAGCGCGGTGCGGATCGCCTGAACTGCACGTCTGGGGGCATTCTGGGCCCCGGCCTTGGCTTCGATCTTCGCCGCAAGCTGGTCAAATCCGGCTTGGTCCTTTGCCCCCAGCGGCGGCCGTTCTGACACTGGCATCAACTTCTTGGCCGTGATCGCCGCCTGCGCCGTCGCGAGTGCGGCGTCCAGCAGATCATCCTCGGCGATGGCATCGATCAGACCGGCTGTCAGGGCCTCTTGCGCCGAGATCGGCTTGCCGATGGCCACCATCGAAAGCGCCGTTTCTGCGGATACCAGTCGGGGCAGCCGAACCGTCCCCCCTGCCCCCGGGATCAGGCCCAGTGTCACCTCGGGCAGCCCAAGGCGAGTCGAGGCCAAGGCAACCCGGTGGCTGCAGACCAAGGCTGTCTCTAGCCCCCCGCCCAACACGGTTCCGTGCAAGGCAGCGACCCAGGGTTTGGTGGCCTGTTCGATCCGCCCCAGCAGATCCGGCAAATGCGGCTCGACCGGCGGCTGTCCGAACTCGCGCACATCTGCGCCCGCGATGAAGGTCCGCCCGGCGCAGGCCAGAACCACGGCTTTGACCTGTGCGTCACGTTCTGTGGACTCCAGCGCCTCGGCCAGCCCCTGTCGGACGGCAAGGCTTGTGGCATTCACCGGCGGATAATCGATGGTCACCACGGCGATATCGCCGTGGTGGGACAAGCTGACAACCATGGTGTCCTCCTGATCGGGGCGTTGCCCGGGTCCGGTTACTGAAAGGCTTGCAGGCCCGTCTGGCCCCGACCCAGGATCAGAGCGTGCACGTCATGCGTACCCTCGTAGGTGTTGACCGCCTCAAGGTTCATCACATGGGTGATGACGCCGTATTCGTCCGACACGCCGTTGCCGCCATGCATGTCACGCGACTCGCGCGCGATGGTCAGCGCCTTGCCGCAGTTGTTGCGCTTCATCAGGCTGATCAGCTCGGCCGAGGCCGTGTGATCGTCCAGCATCCGCCCCAGCCGCAGTGAGCCCAAAAGCCCCAGCGAAATCTCGGTCTGCATGTCCGCTAGTTTTTTCTGGATCAACTGCGTGGCGGCCAGCGGCTTGCCGAATTGCTTGCGGTCCAGGGTGTAGCTTCGCGCCGCGTGCCAGCAGGCTTCGGCCGCGCCCATGGCGCCCCAGCTGATGCCATAGCGCGCGCGGTTCAGGCAGCCAAAGGGCCCCGCCAGACCCTGCGCATTTGGCAAGAGGTTCTCATCGGGGACAAAAACCTCGTCCATTTGGATCATTCCTGTGATCGAGGCACGCAAGGAGAACTTGCCCTCGATCTTCGGCGCGTTCAGACCCTTCATGCCCTTTTCCAGCAGGAAGCCCCGGATCTTGCCGTCGTGTGCGTCGGACTTGGCCCAGACGACAAAGACGTCGGCGATCGGGCTGTTGGTGATCCAGTTCTTGGCCCCCGAGACAAGGTAGCCGCCATCAACCTTCTTGGCGTGTGTCACCATCCCGCCCGGATCCGAACCGTGGTCCGGTTCGGTCAGACCAAAGCAGCCGACCCATTCGCCGGTGGCCAGTTTCGGCAGGTACTTCTGTCGCTGCTCTTCGCTGCCATAGGCATAGATCGGATGCATGACCAATGAACTTTGCACCGACATGGCGGAACGATAGCCGCTGTCGACACGTTCGACCTCGCGCGCGACCAGCCCGTAGCTGACGTAGCTTGCGCCAACGCAGCCATAGTCTTCGGGCAGCGTTGCGCCCAGCAGGCCCAGTTCGCCCATTTCGGACATGATCTCGCGGTCAAAGACCTCGTTGCGATTGCCCTCAAGCGCCCGTGGTTTCAGCTTGTCCTGACAATAGGCATGGGCGGTGTCGCGGATCATGCGCTCTTCTTCGGTCAGAAGATTGTCCAGCAGAAAGGGATCTTCCCAGTTCTGCGTCGCCGGCTTGGCACGAGACATCTCGGGGGTGGGAACATGGCGGTCGGTGTCGCTAAGGGGAATCATGTCTGCCTTTCCTTTGGACGTCATTTGACGGGAGTGAACATTTCCCTCTGCATAAACACAACACGCTAATACTTCAAGCTTGAAATATTCAAACATCAAATGTAACGTGAGTCGCAACAGACGGATTGCTCCTCCGTGATCCGAAACCTCTGAAAGGGAGAGTGTCTTGCGCATTGCATGTCTGGGCGGTGGACCCGCAGGTCTTTATTTTGCAATCTCCATGAAGCTGCGCGACCCCGCGCACGAAGTTGTTGTCATTGAACGCAACCGCGCCAATGACACCTTCGGCTGGGGTGTGGTCCTGTCGGACGATGCGCTGGACAATCTTCAGGAAAACGATCCCCAAAGCGCTCAGGCGATCCGGGATCACTTTGCCTATTGGGACGACATCGCCGTTGTGCATGACGGCGTCCGCACCGTGTCAGGCGGCCACGGTTTTGCCGGGGTCGGGCGCAAGCAGATGCTGATCCTGTTGCAAGAGCGCGCCCGCGAACTGGGCGTCGAGATGCGCTTCGAAACCGAGTTCGGCACCGCGGCCGACTACGCCGATGACTATGACATCGTGGTGGCCTGCGACGGCATCAACTCGCGCACCCGCACTGAAATGGCCGATGTCTTTCAACCCGACATCGACGTGCGCGAATGCCAGTTCATCTGGCTGGGCACCCATCAGAAATTCGACGACGCCTTTACCTTCATCTTCGAAAAGACCGAACACGGCTGGATCTGGGCGCATGTCTACCAGTTCGACGACAACACCGCGACGTTCATCGTGGAATGCCAGCAAGACACCTGGGACCGCTTCGGCTTCAAGGACATGTCCAAGGAAGAGATTGTCGAAACCTGCCGCAAGGTCTTTGAACGCCACCTGGACGGGCACGAGCTGATCTCGAACGCAGCGCATTTGCGTGGCTCGGCGGTCTGGATGAAGTTCCCCCGGGTGATCTGTGGAAAGTGGTACCACGACAACATCGTGCTGATGGGCGATGCGGCGGCGACTGGGCATTTCTCGATCGGGTCCGGCACACGTCTGGCCTTTGACAGTGCCATTGCGCTGGCCGAGTTGTTGCATACGGAACCGACAAAGGAAGCCGCGTTCGAACGCTACCAGGAAGAGCGGCGGCTCGAGGTGCTGCGCCTGCAATCGGCTGCGCGCAACTCGCTGGAATGGTTCGAACAGGTCGAACGCTACCTCGATCTGGACCCGGTGCAGTTCAACTATTCCCTGCTGACCCGCAGCCAGCGGATCAGCCATGAAAACCTGCGTCTGCGCGATGGCGAATGGCTGGAAAGCGCCGAGAAATGGTTCCAGACGCAAGCCGGGGCCAATGACAACGCGCCGGTGCGCGCGCCGATGTTTGCCCCCTTCAAGCTGCGCGACATGGAACTGAAGAACCGCATCGTCGTTTCGCCCATGGCGCAATACAAGGCTGTCGATGGCAGCCCGACCGATTGGCACCTGATCCACTATGGCGAGCGCGCCAAAGGCGGCGCGGGTCTGATCTATACCGAGATGACCTGCGTGTCCGACACCGGGCGCATCACCCCCGGCTGCCCCGGCCTTTATGCGCCCGAGCACGAAGCCGCCTGGTCGCGCCTGACCGCGTTCGTTCATGCCGAAACCGAGGCCAAGATCTGTTGCCAGATTGGCCATTCGGGCCGCAAGGGATCGACGAACCTTGGCTGGGAAGGCATGGACAAGCCTTTGGCCGCCGGGAACTGGGGGCTGGTCTCGGCCTCGGCCATCCCGTGGTCCGCCGAGAACGCTATGCCGCGCGAAGCAACGCAGGCGGATCTGGACGAGATCAAGGCGCAGTTTGTTGCCTCGGCCGAAATGGCCGCGCGCGCGGGCTTTGACATGATCGAACTGCACGCCGCCCACGGCTATTTCATCTCGTCCTTCATCTCGCCGGTTTCGAACCAACGCAGCGATCACTATGGCGGCAGCCTGGAAAACCGCCTGCGCTATCCGCTGGAAGTTTTTGCCGCCATGCGCGCTGTCTGGCCTGCAGACAAGCCGATGTCGGTGCGGATTTCGGCCAACGACTGGGTCGGCGAAGATGGCGTGACACCAGAAGAAGCGGTCGAGATCGCCCGCGCCTTTAGCGCGGCTGGCGCCGATATCATCGACGTCTCGGCGGGCCAGACCTCGGTCGAGGCCAAACCGGTTTACGGACGCATGTTCCAGACGCCGTTTTCGGACAGAATCCGAAACGAGGCGGGCATCAGCACAATGGCCGTCGGCAATATCTACGAGGCGGACCACGCCAACTCGATCCTGATGGCGGGTCGTGCCGACCTGGTGGCCGTGGGCCGCCCGCATCTGGCCGATCCTTACTGGACACTGCATGAGGCCGCCAAGATCGGCGACCGCCACGCAACATGGCTGCAGCCTTATCACGCCGGACGCGATCAGGCCTGGCGCCTGGCGGACCGCGAAGCCGAGATGATCCGGGCATGAGCCTGTCAGACCGCCATATCGTCGTCACCGGCGGCGGCACCGGCGTCGGAGCCGATACCGCCAAGGCGCTGGCTGTGGCCGGGGCCAGGGTCACAATCCTTGGTCGGTCCGAAGCGCCCTTGCAGGCGCAGGGCCTGCCCTATCAACTGTGTGATGTCACCGATGCCAGCGCCGTGGCGCAGGCTTTCGACGGCGCGCGCGCCGCGCAGGGACCGATTACGGGTGTTGTCGCCAATGCCGGGGCCTCGGTCAGCGTGCCCTTTGGCAAGATGAGCAGCGACCAGCTGCAGTCCATGCTGGCGGTGAACGTAATTGGCGTCTCGAACGTCTGGCAGGCCGCCCTGCCCGACATGAAAACTGCCGGTTGGGGCCGCATGATTGCCATCGCCTCGACCGCCGGTCTGAAGGGCTATCCCTATGTCGCCGCCTATTGCGCCGCCAAACACGGCGTTGTCGGCCTGACCCGCGCGCTTTCTCTGGAACTGGCGCGGACCGGGATCACCGTCAACGCGATCTGCCCGGGGTTCATCGACACGCCGATGCTGGACCGCTCGGTCGACAATATCGTGCAAAAGACAGGCCGCAGCGTCGAAGAGGCGCGCGCCGCGCTTTATGCGGGCAATCCGCAGCAGCGCTTCATTCAGACGGATGAGGTCGCGGGAACGGTTCTGTGGCTTTGCTCGGACGCCGCGCGGTCGGTCAACGGACATGCGCTCAGCCTGTCGGGAGGAGAGATATGACCCCTGCCCCCAAACTGGACGAGGCCCCGATCTCGAAGGAACGACTGCGGCTCTGGCTGAAGCTGCTCAAGGCCAGCGGGCTGATCGAGGAAGAAATCCGCCGCCGCCTTCGGGCCGAATGCAACTGGACCTTGCCCCGGTTCGACGTGATGTCGGCCCTGGCGCGCAGCCCCGAGGGGCTGAAGATGAGCGAGATCTCTCGCATGCTGCGGGTCTCGAACGGCAATGTCACGGGCATCGTCGACAAGCTGACAGACGAGGGACTGGCGTTGCGCGTAGCCGTGCCCGGCGACCGCCGCGCCAACCGCGTGCAACTGACCCCCGAAGGCCAGAGGCTGTTTGCGGAACACGCCGATCGGCATGAATCCTGGATCGACGAGATCCTTGGCGGGCTGAACGCCGATGACATCGACGGCATGATCCGCCGCCTCGACCACCTGACCGATTTCCTTGAGGAGTAAGGCCGATGCGCAGCGACGTGTCCCATTTCAATTGCACCATCGAAGATGGCATCGCCACCGTCTCGCTCGACCGGCCGGATCGCAAGAACCCGCTGACCTTTGACAGCTATGCCGAGCTGCGCGACTGGTTCCGCGATCTGCATTATGCCGACGATGTCGGAGCCGTGGTCTTTGCCCCCAATGGCGGCAACTTCAGCTCGGGCGGAGACGTTCACGACATCATCGGGCCGCTGACCAAGATGTCGATGAAAGAGCTTTTGGCCTTCACTCGCATGACCGGCGACCTGGTCAAGGCCATGGTGTCCTGCGGCACACCGATCATTGCCGCCGTCGACGGCGTCTGTGCGGGCGCGGGCGCAATCATCGCCATGGCCTCGGACCTGCGGATCGCGACGCCTGCCGCAAAGACTGCCTTTCTGTTCAATCGCGTCGGACTTGCAGGCTGCGACATGGGCGCCTGCGCGATCCTGCCCCGGATCATCGGACAGGGGCGCGCGGCAGAATTGCTGTACCTTGGCCGCTCGATGAGCGCGGACGAAGGCCAGGCCTGGGGGTTCTACAACCAGATCGTTGCGCCCGAGGATCTGCTGTCGTCCGCCCAGACCCTCGCGCGGCGTATCGCCGACGGGCCGGGCTTTGCCAACATGATGACCAAGACGATGCTGGCGCAGGAATGGTCGATGTCGATCGACCAGGCGATCGAGGCCGAGGCGCAGGCCCAGGCGATCTGCATGCAGGGGCAGGATTTCCACCGCGCCTATCACGCCTTCGTCGCCCGCGAAAAACCGGTGTTCGAGGGCAACTGATGTCAGACAAAAGCTTTCTGTCCTGGCCGTTTTTCGAGGACCATCATCGCGCGTTGGCCACCGAACTGGATGCCTGGGCCACGCAGGCCCTGGGCGCGGTCGATCACAGCGACACCGATGCGGCCTGCCGCCAACTGGTGGCCATGCTGGGCGCGTCCGGGTTCGCCAAGCACTCGGGGGCCGAGCAAGGCCGGCTTGATGTCCGCACGCTCTGCCTGATCCGCGAGACACTGGCGCGCCACGACGGGTTGGCCGACTTCGCCTTTGCCATGCAGGGGTTGGGAACCGGGGCAATCTCGTTGTTTGGCTCGGACGCGCAAAAAGCGAAATGGCTTCCGCTGACCCGTTCGGGTCAGGCGATCGCGGCCTTTGCGCTGACCGAACCCGGATCGGGGTCTGACGTGGCCAGCAACACGATGACCGCAACGCGCGATGGATCGGACTATGTGTTGAACGGCGAGAAAACCTGGATCTCAAACGGCGGGATCGCTGATCTTTACACGCTCTTTGCTCGCACCGGCGAGGCCCAGGGCGCCAAAGGCTTCAGCGCCTTTCTTTTCACCCCCGACACCCCCGGTTTCGAGGTTGTCGAGCGGCTGGATACAATCGCTCCGCACCCGCTGGCGACGCTGCGCTTTACCGATTGCCGCATCCCGGCCAGCGCCATGCTTGGTGCGCCGGGCCAAGGCTTCAAGATCGCCATGTCGGTGCTGGATGTCTTCCGCTCGACCGTGGCTGCCGCCGCGCTGGGCTTTGCCCGCCGCGCGCTGGACGAGGCCCTGGCGCGCACCACAACCCGCCACGTGCAGGGTGCGCCCTTGAGCGACTTGCAGATGGTTCAGGGCCACATCGCGGACATGGCGCTCGACATCGACGCTGCTGCGCTGCTGATCTATCGCGCCGCCTGGGCCAAGGACAGCGGCGCGCCCCGTGTCACGCGCGAAGCGGCGATGGCCAAGCTTTTTGCCACCGAGCAAGCGCAGGTGATCATCGACAAAGCCGTGCAGCTGCACGGCGGCGACGGAGTGAAATCCGGCGAAACGGTTGAGAAACTTTATCGTGAAATCAGGGCCTTGCGGATCTACGAAGGTGCGTCCGACGTGCAACGCGTCGTCATCGCGCGCCAGACCCTTGCCGCCCAAACAGGAGGCCAATGACATGCTGACCCCTTCGGCCCACACCGATACCTTTGCGCGGGACAACCTGCCTCCGCGCGCCATCTGGCCCGATCTGCTGCTTGATGGCTTTGACTATCCCGACCAGCTGAACGCGGCTGTCGAGCTGACAGACGCCATGGTCGCCAAGGGTTTTGGCGACCACACCGCCCTGATCGGCAATGGCCGGCGGCGCACTTACAAGGAACTGACCGACTGGACCAACCGCCTCGCCCATGCACTGGTCGAGGATCTGGGCGTGAAGCCTGGCAACCGGGTGCTGATCCGGTCCGCCAACAACCCCGCGATGGTCGCCTGCTGGCTGGCCGCCACCAAGGCGGGTGCCGTCGTGGTCAACACCATGCCCATGCTGCGCGCCGGGGAACTGGCGAAATACGTGGAAAAGGCCGAGATCAGCCACGCCCTGTGTGACACCCGTCTGATGGACGAGATGATCGCCTGCGCCAAGTCCAGTGACCTCTTGAAGACGGTTGTCGGCTTTGACGGCACCTCGAACCATGATGCGGAACTGGACCGGCTTGCGCTGGAAAAGCCGGTGCAGTTCGATGCTGTTCCGACCGCGCAGGACGATGTGGCCCTGATCGGCTTCACCTCTGGCTCGACCGGCAATCCGAAGGCGACAATGCATTTTCACCGCGATCTGCTGATCATTGCGGATGGCTACGCCAAAGAGGTACTCCAAGTCCAGGCAAGCGACGTCTTTATCGGCTCACCTCCGTTGGCCTTCACCTTTGGACTGGGTGGCCTTGCGATCTTTCCCCTGCGCAATGGCGCGGCAGCGACACTGCTGGAAAATGCCTCGCCTCCGAACATGGTCGAGATCATCGAGAAGTACAAAGCGACCGTATGCTTCACCGCCCCCACGGCCTATCGCGCCATGATGCGGGCAATGGACGAAGGCGCGGATCTATCCAGCCTGCGCGCCGCTGTCTCGGCCGGCGAGACCCTGCCCGGCCCGGTCTATGACGAGTGGCAAGCCAAGACCGGCAAGCCGATGCTCGATGGCATCGGGGCCACCGAGATGTTGCACATCTTCATCTCGAACCGGTTTGAAGATCACCGTCCTGCCTGCACCGGCAAGCCGGTCACGGGCTACGAGGCCAAGGTGATCGGCCCGGACGGGACCGAACTGCCCCCGGGTGAGGTCGGCCGCCTGGCCGTGCGCGGACCAACCGGCTGCCGGTATCTGCATGGCGAACGGCAGGACGAATATGTTCAGGACGGCTGGAACATCTCGGGTGATGCCTTTTTCATGGATGCCGAAGGGTACTTCCACTTTGCAGCGCGCAACGACGACATGATTGTCTCATCCGGGTACAACATCGCCGGGCCCGAGGTCGAAGCGGCCCTGCTGGCCCATGAGGATGTGGCCGAATGCGCCGTCATCGGCGTGCCGGACGAAGAGCGCGGCACCATTGTCGAGGCCCATGTCGTCCTAGGCGCCAGCGCAACACCATCGGATGCTTTGACAAAAGCACTTCAGGACCACGTCAAGGCGACCATCGCCCCCTATAAATACCCCCGCTCGGTGGTCTTCACCAAGGCACTGCCCAAGACCGAAAGCGGCAAGATCCAACGCTTCAAACTGCGAGATCCAGCATGACCTCGGCCGCCTACAACCCGGAAACCGACGGGGCCAAGATGCAGTTCAAGGACGCCATGTCCTATGGCGACTACCTGTATCTGGACAATGTCCTGGCCCAGCAGCATCCGCGCAGCACCGCGCATGACGAGATGCTGTTCATCATCCAGCACCAGACCAGCGAGCTGTGGATGAAGCTGGCCATCCATGAACTGTCGGCCGCCCGCACCGCCCTGCAAGAGGGCGACACCGCGCATATGTTCAAGATGCTGGCGCGCGTCAGCCGGATCTTTGAGCAGCTGAACAGCGCATGGGACGTGCTGCGCACCATGACACCCGCGGACTACACCAAGTTCCGCGAGGCTTTGGGCCCGTCCTCGGGATTTCAGTCCTATCAGTACCGCATGATCGAATATGTGCTGGGCAACCGGAACCCGAACATGCTTCAGCCGCATGAACACGTGCCCCAAGTGCACAAGCTGCTGTCTGACGAATTGGACCGCCCCAGCTTTTATGACGAAGTCATCCGCCTGCTGTTCCGCACGCTGGACGGCCACGAAGACAATGTGCCCAGCCCCGATCTGCGCGCGCCGCATGCGCATGTGCCCGAGGTACAAGACAGGTGGAAACACGTCTACGAAAACATCGACGAACACTGGACGCTTTATGAACTGGGCGAAAAGCTGATGGATCTCGAGGACTACTTCCGTCGTTGGCGCTTCAACCACGTGACGACAGTCGAACGTGTCATCGGCTTCAAGCGCGGCACCGGCGGCACCTCTGGCGTGCAATACCTGCGGCGCATGCTGAGCGTCGAGCTATTCCCCGAACTCTGGACCCTGCGCGGAGAACTGTAATCATGTCGCTGCCCAAGAAACACCTCTTCGATCTGCCCGAGGGCGTGATCTATCTGGACGGCAACTCGCTTGGTGCCATGCCCAAGGGCGCGGTCGAACGCGCCAGCCAGGTGATCACGCAGGAATGGGGAAACGATCTGATCCGCGCCTGGAACACCGCAGACTGGATGTCGCTGCCCACCCGCGTCGGTGACCGGATCGCACCGTTGATCGGCGCGCCCGAGGGCTCGGTCGCGACCGGCGATACGCTGTCGATCAAGGTCTATCAGGCCCTGGCCGCCGCGTTGAAGATGGTGCCCGACCGCCGGGTGATCCTGTCGGACAGTGGCAACTTCCCCTCGGACCTGTACATCGCGCAGGGGCTGATAGGCACAATCGACAAGGGCTATGAGCTGCGCACCCCTGCCCCCGAAGATGTGCTTGACGCGATCACGGACGAGGTCGCCGTGGTCATGATCACCCAGGTCGACTATCGCTCGGGCCGGATGCACGACATGACGGCCATCACGCAAAAGGCCCATTCGGTTGGGGCGGTGATGATCTGGGATCTGGCACACAGCGCTGGCGCGGTTCCTGTCGAGATCGCGGCCACCAACGCCGAGTTTGCCGTCGGGTGCACCTACAAGTACCTCAATGGCGGCCCCGGCGCGCCGGCTTTCATCTATGTCCGCCCTGACCTGACCACCTCTGTGCAACCCGCGCTTGCCGGCTGGATGGGCCATGACGCGCCCTTTGCCATGGAACCCGGCTATCGCCCCGCCATGTCGATCGAGCGCATGCGTGTCGGCACCCCGCCGATCATCCAGCTTTCCATACTCGATCAGGCACTGTCCGCGTGGGAGGGCGTTTCGATGTCCGAGATCCGCGAAGCCTCGATCAAACTGTCCGAGACCTTCATCCGCGAAGTCGAAGCCCGCTGCCCGCAGGCGGTTCTGGCGTCGCCACGGGATCCCGCGCAGCGTGGATCACAGGTCTCGTTCGCCTTTCCCGATGGATATGCCGCGATGCAGGCGCTGATTGATCATGGCGTCATCGGAGACTTCCGCGCCCCTGACATCATGCGCTTTGGCTTCACCCCGCTCTATCTTGACGAGGCCGATGTGATCCGCGCCTGCGAGATCATGGAGACGATCTTTGCCCAGGAGCTGTGGCGTGATCCGAAGTATCAGACCCGGTCGCGTGTGACCTGAGAAAGCGAGTGCCTGAATGACCTGCCTTTTTGTCCAGATCCGCTGCCGTCCCGGAACCGCCTATGCGGTGGCCGATGCCATCGCGCTGCGCGAAATCCACTCGGAACTCTATTCGGTCAGCGGCGACTATGACCTGCTGATGAAACTCTATGTGCCGACGGGCGCGGACATCGGCATGTACATCAACGACAATCTGCTGACCATCGACGGGATCGAACGCACACACACCACGCAGACCTTCAAGGCCTTCTGATCGACCATGCCGTTCACCTTTCGCCAAAAAGTCCTGTTCAAGCATTGCGATCCTGCCGGGATCGTTTTCTACCCGCGGTATTTCGAGATGATCAATGACGCGGTCGAGACGCTGTTCTGTGACGTCCTGCAGTGGCCCTTTGAAGAGATGCACAAAGATGGCGGCGTGCCGACGGCCTCGTTCAACGTCACGTTCACGGCGCCCAGTCGACATGGTGACCTGCTGGATCTGAACGTCGCGATCCTGCGGCTTGGCGGGTCCAGCATGACGCTGAAGACCACCGCACGCGCCGGGGACCAAACCCGCTTTGTCGCCGATCAGGTGATCGTCAACGTGGACGGCACCGGTCGCCCAAGACGCTGGCCCGAGAGCCTGCGCACCCTTGCAACCCCCCTTCTGGAAGGCCCCAAATGACACCCAAGACAATTCATCCCGACGGCTGGGCCCCGGCCTTGGGCTATGCAAACGGCATGTTGATGCCCGATGGCACCCTGCACATCGGGGGGCAGATCGGCTGGGACAAGGACAAGCAATTTGTTGACGGCGGGTTTGTGCCGCAGATGGAACAGGCCCTGTCCAACATCGCCGAGATCGTGCGCGCCGCAGGCGGTGACGTGACCGACATCGGGCGGCTGACCTGGTTCGTGAAGGACAAGGAAGAATACGTCGCCAAGCAACGCGAGGTCGGCCAGGCCTATCGCCGGGTCTTTGGAAAGCACTTCCCGGCCATGTCGATGCTGGTGATCAAGGATCTGATCGAAGATCAGGCCCTGGTCGAGATCGAAGCCACCGCATTCATTCCGCAGGAGTGACGGATGGAGGCCTTTGTCTGCGCCGCGCTGCGCACCCCGATCGGTCGGTATGGCGGTACCCTGTCATCCGTCCGCGCCGATGATCTGGCCGCCCTGCCGATCCGGGCCCTGATCGACCGTCTTCCGCAGGTCGATTGGGCCCGCGTCGACGAGGTCGTGCTGGGCTGTGCCAATCAGGCGGGCGAAGACAACCGCAATGTCGCGCGAATGGCGTCGCTGCTGGCGGGCTTGTCCGCTGATGTGCCGGGTGTGACGGTCAACCGGCTGTGCGCAAGCGGGATGGACGCAGTGGGACTTGCCGCCCGCAGCATCAAGGCGGGTGAGCAGGATCTGGTCATCGCCGGCGGTGTCGAAAGCATGAGCCGCGCGCCTTTCGTGATGCCCAAGGCCGGCACCGCTTTTTCGCGCGAGACTGCGGTTTACGACACCACCATCGGGTGGCGGTTCATCAATCCCGCCATGCAGGCGCAATACGGCACCGACTCGATGCCCGAGACAGCCGACAACGTGGCCGAGGACTGGCAGGTGTCCCGCGCCGATCAGGATGCCTTTGCCCTATCCTCGCAACAGAAATGCGGTGCGGCGCAGGCGGCGGGACGCTTTGTGGACGAAATCGTCCCGGTCGAGGTCCCGCAGCGCAAATCCGATCCAAGGATCGTCGATCAGGACGAACACCCCCGCCCCGGCACCAAGCCGGAACAGCTGGCGAAACTGCGCGGCATCAATGGCGCGGACAAGACAGTCACGGCGGGCAACGCTTCGGGTGTCAACGACGGGGCGGCGGCGTTGCTTCTGGCCTCGGCACAGGCCGTCGCAGATCAGAAGCTCACGCCGATGGCCCGCGTCGTCGCGATGGCCTCGGCCGGGGTTGCGCCCCGTGTCATGGGGATTGGACCGGTTCCGGCCATCCGCAAGGTCCTGGACCGCGCAGGTCTGAGCTTGTCCGATATGGACGTGATCGAACTGAACGAGGCGTTCGCCAGCCAGGCGCTTGCATCCCTGCGTGATCTGGGGCTCGCGGACGACGACCCGAGGGTGAACCCCAACGGCGGCGCGATTGCGCTGGGTCACCCGCTGGGCATGACCGGCGCGCGGCTGGTGCTGACAGCCGCGCACGAGCTTCAGCGCAGCGGCAAACGCTATGCGCTGTGTTCGATGTGCGTCGGCGTGGGGCAAGGCACGGCGCTGATCCTTGAACGCGCCTAGCCCGCGCCTCGCAGCTCGGCATAGAAGTCGGCCAGGATCTGAAAGGCCGGTTTCTTCGTCTGCTTGTCCGCAGCGATCAGCCCTTTGCGGTTGAAGCCGCGCTGGAACACGCCCTGTCGACGCTCGACCCGGAAATCATATAAAATCCATGGACTTATGCCACGAATGTAATCCAATCGGCGCAAGACCTCGATCTGTTTTTCATAGACCTCGGCCTGATAGGCCAGGCTGAAGAGCCCGGTCTTGGGGCCATGGTCCGTGTGATCCCCATCCGCCCCGGTTTCCGAGATCACCACCGGCCGGTCAGGCCGGGAATTCGCGCCGATCTGCACCAGATCTTCGAAGTTCTCTTCGTACCAGCCATAATATTCGTTGATCCCGATGACATCGATGTGGTCGGACAAGCGGTCCTCGATGCGCAGGGTTTCATGGTTGATCAGACAGGCGGCGGCGGTCAGACGGGTCGGGTCCTCGGCCCGGGCCAGATCGGCAAGGCCTGTCATGAAATCCAGCCGCGCGTCGGTATCGGGGTTTTCATTGCCGACCGACCAGATGATCACGCTGGCGCGGTTGCGGTCGCGTCGGATCAACTCGCGCAGCTGGTTTTCGGCATCCCGGCGGGTTGCGGGGTTATCGAAATCGATGGCCCAGTAGACCGGGATTTCGGCCCAGATCATAAAGCCCATTTCATCGGCCAGTTTCGCGGCCATTTCGTGGTGCGGGTAATGTGCCAGCCGCAGGAAATTGCAGCCCAGCTCGCGGGCATGGTCAAACCGGCGGCGCAGATCGGCCTCTGAGGTGACCTTACCCAAGGCCTCGTCATCCTCGTGCACGCTGATGCCACGCAGGAAAAGCGGCGCGCTGTTCAACAGGATCTGCGTGCCGCGCCGCTCGATCCGGCGAAAACCGACCCGGTCACGGACCTCGTCCCTGCCAACCGAGGCGGTGACGTCGTAAAGCCGCGGCGTCTCGGGCGACCAGAGGTCCGGCGTGGCGGGCAGCACATCCTCGGCGAGGCCATCGCACACGGGGATCACCGCGTCGACACCCAACTCCGGCACCCTGAAGTGCGCCGTTTCCGCCGGGCCGTCCACGGCGATGCGGACCCGGATGCCGCCGTCATCCAGCGAAACCGACAGATCGCGGACCAGCGTCGCGGGGGTCTCGAACAGCTCGACCTCGCGGTAAAGGCCGCCATAGTTGAACCAATCGGTGTTCTGCATCGGCACCCGGTCACGGGTGCGGCGGTTGTTGACGCAAAGCATCAACCAGGCGTCATCGCCGGTCAGCGCCTCGGTCAGCTCGACGCAAAACGGCGTGCTGCCGCCATAGTGGTTGCCCAGGAACTGGCCGTTCAGAAAGACCTTGCAGTCGTATTGCGCCGCCCCGACGCGCAGGAACAACCGGTTGCCGGGCGTCAGGTCATGGGTCAGCTTACGCGTGTACCAGGCCGAGCCCTCGAAGAAATACCAACGCTCTTTCTGCATCTGCCAGCACGACGGCACCGGGATCGTCTCACCGTCATAGGGATCGTAATCCCAGGGCTCGCCCCGTTCGCCCGGGGGCATCGGTGCCATGGCGTACCATTTCTGGCGCAGCCCGGTGTCCAGCAGATCGACGCAGAAGTTCCAATCCCCGTTCAGCGAAATCCCCTGTCGCCCACCAGTGAAAAGCATCGTGTCGGCGTTCAGGTTCTGCAGGTTGAACGGGCGGTCATAGTCCTCGTCATGCAGCGAAAACAGGGCGTTGGCGGCCAGATCAGAGCGTTCGAGCATCCGGGCTCCTTTGCGGGTCTTGAAACGTCAGGGGCGCAGCCCCTGCGCGATGGGCATGGTGCGGTCCAGGGGCAGCGAAACGGCATGCCCGCTTCGGTCCGAGTGATAGATGGCCGAGACCAGCTCGATTGCGGCGATCCCGTCGTGCAGTGTGACGGCCCTGTTGGGCTGACCGTCCAAAGCATTCGCCAGTTCGGCAAAAAGGCCCGCAAAGCCCTGGTGGCCGGGTTGGACATGGGCGATTGCCCCGTCCACCTCGGCCTGGCGCGCGGGGTCTCTGGCGGTGAATGTCCAGGCGTCCTCGCCTGGCGCATAGGGGTTTCGCGCGCTTTCCACCGTCATCTCCGAGAAGACAAAGCGCAGGCGCGAGGTGTCATCCGCTGCCCCCAATGTGATTGACGAAGTCGCCAAAGCGCCGTTTGTCAGCCGGAACGAGAGTGCCGCGCAGTCCTCGGTCTCGACCGGATTGGCGCGGGTGGTCAGCATGGCCGAAACCTGATCAATCGGACCAAACCACTGGGTCAGCAGGTCATGCGCGTGGATCGCGTGGCTCAGCACCGCGCCGCCCAACTCGCGCTCCCATGTGCCACGCCAGGGGTTGGCGTAATACACGGCGTCCCGGTTCCAATGGGTTTCCAGCGTGGCGACCAGCGGCCTGCCCAAAAGACCCGCGTCCTGCAGGGCGCGCATCTGGTCAAAGGCGCGGCCAAAGCGGTATTGGAAAACCGGAAAGACCCGGTGGTCCGAGGCATCCTGAGCGGCGCGCAACTGGTCCGCCTCTGTCACAGAACCCGCGATGGGCTTTTCGACCACCACATGTTTGCCCGCCTGAAGCGCCCGTATGGCGACGGGGGTGTGCATGGCCGGCGGCAGGCAGATGTCGACGATGTCGATATCCGGGTCCGCAAGAACAGCATCCAGATCGTCAGTCACCGACGCACCGCAGGTTCGGGCAAGCTCTTGCGCCAGATCGAGGTTCAGATCGCAGATCGTCGCGATCTGGAAGTGCCCCGGCAAGGCGGCAAAGCCATCCAGGTGCTTTTGCCCGATCCCCGCCCCCAAAAGCGCAACGCGCCAGGTCATGCAAGCGCCCCAAGCCGCGTGGCCTGGGCCTGCGCCTGCAGAGCCAGTTCCGTGGCCTTGAAGCAATGGGCCTGCGTCATGGCGGTTTCGGTCCGGTTTCGCACGTCAGCAATCAACCGATCGAAATAGGGCAGCGGCGCGTCCGAGGCGTCGATGTATTCGCAGCGTTCGCCATTCACCAGATAGAGGTGATCGGTGCCGTCGCGCCCGGCCACGTCGACGTATTTGCGCAACTCGATATAGCCCTCGGTCCCCAGAATGGTCAGCCGCCCGTCGCCCCAATTGGGCAGCGCATCGGGTGTGTACCAGTCGACACGGATGTAGCCCTGCGCTTTGTCCGAACGCAGCAGGATTTCGCCAAAGTCCTGCAGGCCGGGGTCGGCCGGATTGGCGAAATTGCCGACCGAAGAAGAGACAACCTGCGCCTCGGTCGAGCCCGTCAGGAACAGGAACTGATCCACCTGGTGTGAGGCGATGTCGGTCAGGATGCCGCCGTAAGACGTTTCGTCAAAGAACCAGTCCGGCCGCGTCGGGCGGTTCAGGCGGTGTGGTCCCAGACCCACCGTCTGGACAACCTGCCCGATGGCACCTTCGGCCAGCAGTTCGGTGGCGCGGGTCATGGCCGGAACCTCGAACCGTTCAGAGAAATCGATGGACCAGATCCGCCCTGTTTCCGCCACGCAGGCGCGCAGGGCAGCCAGTTGATCCAGCGTCGTGCAGCCGGGTTTGTCGGTCATGACATCCTTGCCGGCCCGCATTGCCTTGATGGCCAGTTCCGCGCGGTCCACGGGAACCGCAGCCATGAGGATCATATCGATCTCGGGATCGTCCAACAGAACCTGATAATCCGCGACACGTGGCACATCCGGGAACCGTTTCACAAAACCTTCGACCGTTTGCGGTTCACCCTCGGTCCACCAACCTTTGCAGGTGCATCCCCGCGCCCTCATCTTTTCCATCTGGCCATAGATATGCCGGTGATCCACGCCGATCACGCCAAGTGTCAATGTCATGGTGCGGTCTCCACTTCCACACGGGTTCCGGATTTGGACGAGGCCTCCAGCGCAGAGATCAGCCGATGCACATCCAGCGCCATGGCGCCCGTCACACGCGGTGCGCGCCCGGTTTGCACGGCTTCGGCGAAGTCGGCGATCAGGGACTGGTGCCAATCGAAGGGAAAGGCCATCGGGTCGGACCCGCCGCCCGTGCCCGCGGTTTCGCCAAAGGTCTCGACCCGCCCGTCTCGCCAATGCACGGTCAACACGCCGCTTTGCAGGGTGGCCGAGGCCTTGTCGCAGTCGAACCGCAGGGCTTCGGCCTCGCCCGGGAAACTGGCGGTCGAGGCAAAAAGCGCGCCGACCGCGCCGCTGGCGAACTGCATGGCGCCTGCGACGACATCCTCGGATTCCATCTGGTGAAACGGCGTCGTGGCGCAGATCGCCTGGACCGAGGTGACCGGCCCCGTAACCGACAACATCAGATCCAGCGTATGGATCGCCTGACTGATCAGAACGCCACCGCCGTCGCGGGCATAGCTGCCGCGCCCGGGTTCGTCGTAATAGGCCTGATCCCGCCACCAGGGCACCTCGGCCCGGACGACGCGGATCTGGCCCAAAGCGCCCGCTGCCAGCAGGTCGGTCAGTTTTTCAGAAGCCGCCCGAAACCGGTGCTGAAAGACGACGCCAAGGTGGACCCCGGCTTGGTCACAGGTCGCGACGATGGCTTTCGCAGCCGCCGTGGTCCGTTCCAAGGGTTTCTCGGACAGAACGTGTTTTCCCGCAGCGGAAAAGCGCGCGACAATGTCCTGCCGCGCGTTGGGCGGAGTGATCAGCAGCACGGCCTGCACACGCGGGTCTTCGGCCAGGGCTGCAAGGTCATCGGTCACGGGAAACCCATAGGTCTGCGCAAAGGCCACGCGCGAGGACTCGGACCGCGCATAGGCGCCGATCACATCGATCCGGTCGCCAAGCGCCTGCAACGCCAGCGCATGCGGTTTGGCCGCCATGCCAAGCCCCACAACCGCCAGTCCGAGCTTTTGGGTCACGCGCCCACCCCATTGGCCAGCGTCTGGCCTTGCGCATCAAAGATGTGCAGCTGCGCGCGGTCGATGACGAGGGCCACGTCCTGCCCTGCCTGAACGGCCAATTGCCCGGGACGGTGGATGGTGATCTGCGGCAGGCCCTCGGTGTCGCAATACAGATAGGTCTCACCACCCAGCTGTTCGGTCTGCGTGACCTTGGCGGTCATGTCTGCGGTGGCACCTTCGGGCGCCATGTCCAGATGTTCGGGCCGGATGCCGAACGAGCAGCTGTCCCCCGGCTCAAGGTCTGCGACAGCCGGGATCGAAATGCCAAACCCACCTGCGCGCAGGATCAGGCCGCCCTCGCCCGCCTCGACCTTTGCCTCGATGATGTTCATCCGGGGCGACCCAATAAAGCCCGCAACAAAGGCGTTCCGGGGTTTGTTGTACAGGTCCAGCGGCGTGCCCGCCTGCTTGATCTCTCCGGCCTGCAGGACAACGATCTTGTCGGCCAGCGTCATCGCCTCGACCTGATCGTGGGTCACATAGATCATCGTGCCGCCAATATCGGCGTGCAGCGCCGCCAGTTCCTTGCGCATGGCAACGCGCAGCTCGGCATCAAGGTTCGACAGCGGTTCATCAAAGAGAAAGGCCTTGGGGTCCCGCACAATCGCCCGCCCAATAGCAACGCGTTGCCGCTGCCCCCCCGACAGCGCCTTGGGGCGGCGTTGCAGATAGGGTTCCAGCTGCAGCATCCGCGCGGCTTCAGTCACGCGCTTGTCGATCTCGGCGCGGGGCATCTTGGAGTTTTCCAGCCCGAACGCCATGTTCTTGTAGACCGACATATGCGGATAAAGCGCATAGCTTTGAAAGACCATCGCCAGCCCCCGTTCCGAGGCCGGGATGGTGTTGACCACGGTGCCGTCAATCTCGACGTCGCCGCTGGTCACGTCCTCGAGCCCCGCGATGATGCGCAACAAAGTGGACTTGCCGCAGCCCGAGGGGCCGACGAAGACACAGAACTCGCCAGAGTTCACCTCGAGGTCAATGCCGTGGATCACTTCGACGGAGCCATAGGCTTTCTTGACCTGTTTCAAGCGGATGTCGGTCATGTCCGGTCTTTCCTAGTCATCGGCTGCGCATGGCGGCGGCCTGTTTCGGGTCGGCGCGCTGCATGCGAAGCGGTGGGTGGCCTTTGAGGATCTGGCCGATATCGTCGAGCATCGCCTCGCGCATGCGGGCGTAAGAGGCGTTCAGACCACCGGCAAGGTGGGCCGAGAACAAAACGTTGGGCGTGTCGCGCCAGGGGCTGTCGGCAGGCGCGGGTTCTTCGGGGTAGACATCCACGACGGCGCGGAAGGCACCGCTGGCGGCCAGTGACAGGAAGGCGTCGAAATCGACGATCTCGGCCCGCGAGGCCAGGACGACGGTGGCGTCGTCGCGGATGGTCGAAAGCTTGTCGTGGCCAAGGAACCCTTCGTTTTCAGACGTCACGCCCGCCAGCAGAAACAGCACATCCGATTGCGCCAGCGCGGTCGCCAGATCGACCGGGATCACGCCCTGTGCGGCAAGGTATCCATCCGACAGCCAGGGATCATGCACCATCAGGCGCACGCCAAAGGGCTGCAGCAAGGGCGCAAGCGCGCGGCCCAGGTTGCCAAAGCCGATCAGGGCGACCTCGGCACCATAGAGCGATTTCGCGCGCCCGTTTCCGCCAATGCCATAGGCCTCTGTCCCCATGCGGAATTTTTCGTCGGCATCGCCCAACCCCCGCAGCGCGATGATCGCCTGTCCGAGGCAGTATTCGGCCACAGCAGGCGCCATGCAGGGCGCGGCGGACAGCACATGGATGCCCCGCGCCTGTGCTTCGGCGTAGTCGATGTTGGGCTCCCAGTTGGCCTTGACGTTCAGGATCGCCTTCAGGTTTGGCGCAGCGTCCAGCCGGGCCTTGTCCATCGCGGTCTGGCCCACCAGCACCGTCATCCGATCAAGATGCGCCTCGACCAGGTCATCCGGCGCGCGGCTGCCCCAGTGGGCGACGACGTCGCCCATCTCGGCCAAGGCCGCTGCGCAATCGGGCGTATAGACCATCATCTCGTTCCGGGGGAACGGGTCCATAAAGATCAGCGGACGGCTCATTTCATCCCCGCGTTGGCGATGCCCGTGGTGATGAAGCGTTGCAGGAAGGAAAAGACCAGAACCACCGGGATCAGGGTCACCACTGTCATGGCGAGGATGTAATGCCACTGCACATCCAGCTCACCCTGGAAGGCGTTCAAACCCACCTGCAGGGTATAGACTTCGGACCGGTTCAACACGATCAGCGGCCAGAGGAATTCGTTCCACCGCCACATGATCGAAAAGATCGCCAACACCGCAATCGCGGGGGTCGCCAGCGGCAGAACCACGCGCGAATAGATCTGCCATTCCGAGGCCTTGTCCATCCGCGCCGCCTCGATCAGGTCCTTGGGGATCGTCAGCATGTACTGGCGCAGCAGGAACACGCCCGTAGGTGTCGCCGCGCCGGGTAAGATCACCGCCCAAAGCGAGTTCACCATGCCCAGCTGCGTGACCACCAGATAGACCGGCACAAGGATCACCGTGATCGGGATCAGCAGAGTGCCGATCACCAGGATCATGATCGCGTTGCGGCCTTTGAATTCGTAGATCGCCAAGCCATAGGCCGCCATCGAGTTGATCAACAGCGTGACCAAAGTGGCGGCCACGGTCACGATGACCGAGTTCGACAGGTAGCCCAGGAAGTTGAAGCGTTCCAGCGGGTCGAAATAGTTCTCCCAGGCCATGCGGAATTCGCGGATCGGTTCGCGCTTGTCGATCGGCACCTTGTACTTGGCATCCGGGTCGTTGGGATCGACCATCTGGCTGACAATCCCGATCCGGCGGATCTGGGCCAGGTCCTTGACCGAGCCGTCCTCAAGCTCGGCCCGGAACAGCGGCAGGGGTTTCTTTTGCCCCTCGACCTGCACCTCGACCTGGCTGAGCGGCAGGAAGGTGGGCGGGAACTCGACCAGACCCGCGGGCGTCTTGAAGGACGACAACACCAGCCAGACCACCGGAAAGAACATCAGGAAGACGCCGAAGGCCAGGTAGAAATAGGTGAAAACATCCGTCCAGTGCAGGCGACCGTTGGTGCCCCGGCGCGCGCCGAGCATAGCTTTCAGATTACGCATCATCTCGGCGCCTCGTCGCGGCCAGCTGGGCCATTGTCAGGAAGAACAGCACCACACCCAGCACAACCGAGGCTGCGGCAGCCAGGCCAAAGTTCTGGACCTGATCCACAAATCCGGTGGTGTAGATGTATTGCACGATGAACTGCGTCGCGGTGCCCGGGCCACCGCCCGTCAGGACAAAGACCTCGTCAAAGACCTGAACGCCCTTGATCAGCGCCAGCACCACCACAACCAGCAGGTTGGGCCAGAGAAGCGGCAGCGTGATGCGCCAAAAGACGCGCTCGGCCTTGGTGCCGTCCATCTCGGCGGCCTCGTAAAGGTCGGGCGGAATGGCCTGCAGACCGGCCAGCAGGATCAGGGTGTAGAACCCCATGTTGGCCCAGATCGACACAAAGACCGCCCAGAACATCGACCATTCCGGCGAGACGAAGAACAGGATCTTGTCGAACCCGATCGAGACCAGAAAGGCGTTCAGGATGCCGTCGCGCAGCAGGATCCACTTCCAGATCAGGGCGACAACAACCGGTGACAACAGCACCGGAAAGAAGAAAACGGCGCGGAAAAAGCCGCGCGCGCGGATCTCGCGGTTCAGGATCAGTGCGGTGATCAGCGAAAAGAGCACCATGAAGGTGACCTGGAAGAAAATGAAGGTCGCGGTGTTGTAGATGCCTTTCCAGAACCGGTCCTCGCGGCAGGTCACCGGGTCGGTGATGCGTTCGCAATCCAGCAGAAAGCCGTATTGTTCCGTGCCGGTAAAGGGGCGGTCCTGCAGGAAGAGCTGCGTGCCGCCGGTCAGCGAATAGGCAAAGTTGATGAACAGCGGGATCACCACGAAGATCCCGAAAAACAGCAAGTTGGGCGCCAGGAACAGCCAGGGCATCCGCGGGACGCCGACCACCCGTTGCACAGCCGCAAAGGGCCATTCCAGAATTTTGAACACCAGGCGCACCGGCCATGCGGCGGCCTCGGTCAATCGGGCCTTCAGCCCGTGATCTTCACCAGCACTTGCGTCCTGCATCGTCCCCTCCCAAGGCGTGATCCGGCCCCGTCACGCGGGGGGCCGGACCGTTTTTTGCAAGGATCGCCTTAGCGCGACTGTTCGGCCAGTTGCTTGGCCACGTCGTCTTCCATGCGCTCATAGGCCTGATCCAGCGTCAGCTCGCCCACGATCGCTTCGTTCAGGCGCGAGATCAGCGCGTTGAACATCACGCGGTTCGACTTGTAGCCCTGCAGGTCAAAGGCCACGGGCGAGATGTTGGGAACAGCGCCCGCAAAGGTCGACAGGGCGTGCTTGGCGCGCGGGTCTTCGGTGTCAAACTCGACACCACCACTGGCCAGGCCCAGGTGGCCGGGGATGAACAGCGTCTTGCCGTAGAACTCGGCAAGTTGCTCTTCCTGCGAGAGCCAGTCCATCAGCTTGCCCACTTCGGCCGGATGCTCGGTTGCACCGATGCCGACCAGCGCAGCCCCACCGGGCATGCCGCTGCAGTATGCCGGACCACAGGGCGCGGGCACCGCCCACCAGTCAAAGCCGTCGCCGATCTGTTCGGCGAACTGCGGGATCTGCCAGCTGCCGGACATGTACATGACGACCTGCGCGTTGGCGAAGTCCTCGTTCGCGCCCAGATAGGACGAGCCCGAGACCGAGCCCCACAGCTCTTTCGACATGGTGCCATCCTGGTGCCAGTCATAAAGCCGCTGCGCCATCGCCTTCAGCCCGTCGTCGACCAGCGCCGGGTTGCCGTCCGCGTCAAACATCTTGGCACCCATCGAGATCGCAGGGCCCGACACGCGGTGACCCGAGCGGTCCCAGGCCATCGGGATCGGGATGTCCAGCGCATCGGCGACCTTGTTCACCGCCGTGGCATAGTCGTCCCAGGTCGCGCCTTCACCCGGCAGATCCACACCTGCCTGTTCAAAGAGCGTCTTGTTGACGTAAGGCCCGGTGACCGTCAGCTGGGTCATGAAACCCGGAATGGCGTCGCTGTCAGGGGCCAGCCAGTCCAGGAACGGACCGAAGTTCGACTGCCAGTATCCGACATCCGACAGATAGGGCGTCAGGTCCAGATAGTACTGCGACAGGCCACCAAGGTCGGTCACCCGCGCCAGGTCAGGGCCTTCGCCCGCAGCCAGCTGGATCGGCAGACCTTCGATGATGCTTTTGTATGGCACCACGTCCAGCGTCACCGAGATGTCGGGGTTGGCCTCTTCGAACCGGTCAAGCAGGCTTTGCATGACTTCGCCTTCGATGCCGTCGTTGTACCACATCATCCGCAGTTCGGTTTCGGCGAATGCTGCAGTTGCGGCCAGTGTCAGGGCAACCGCGCTGGTGCCCAGTAGTGCATTCAGTTTCATCGTTGTGGTCTCCTCCCAAGATTTACGTCTGTTCGGGACATCTCGTCCCCGGCCTCCGCTTGGCCGTCGTCCAGTTCCAAAACCGAGCCGACATGTGTCGACATGGCTTCGGAAGCACCCTCTACATCTCCATCGCGAATGCGAGAGATGACATTCTGATGTTCCTGGTAGGCCCGCTGCGACCGCATCGGGATGCCCGACATCAACTGATATCTCTGCCGGTCCACATGCCCTTTGACCGATTGCACCTGTCGCCAGGCCAGCGGCGCATCC
Source organism: Alphaproteobacteria bacterium (assembly GCA_030424865.1). Classification (GTDB taxonomy): domain Bacteria; phylum Pseudomonadota; class Alphaproteobacteria; order Rhodobacterales; family Rhodobacteraceae; genus JAKVCP01. The sequence goes on from JAUHVR010000014.1 coordinate 92,808, forward strand.
GCAAGCGTTGCAAGCATGCGGTGGAAGGCCTCGTCGTGGCGGAAAAAGGTCGCGTAGTCGTCGACTTCGGCCGCCACGGCCTGCTGTTTCATGATCGGGTCAAGCGGCGAGAGGTCCGGCTTGTCCTGCGCCAGTTTGCGGACCACGGCACATTCCAGCGCGGTCCGGATAAAGACCGCCTGCCTGAGTTGTTGCGCATCCAGCGCCGCCACCACGGTGCCCACCTGCGGCAGGATCGCCACCAATCCTTCCGAGGCCAGTTGCTGCAAGGCCGCTCTGAGCGGGGTGCGGCTGATCGCAAACTCACGCGCAAGCGTCGCCTCGGACAGGCGCATCCCGGGGCGCAGGCTGTTGTCGACAATGGCCTGCCGCAAAAGATCATAGACCTGCGCCGAGATCGGCAGCGTCCGGTCAATGCGATCACTAGCGACGAGGTTTGTCATCTGGTCCGCGCCTCCAGCCCGGCCATGACACCGCGCAGCTCTGCCAGACCTTTCAAGCGACCGATCGCCGGGTAGCCGGGCTGCATCCCTGCACCAAGGTCGGACAGGATCTCTTGCCCGTGGTCCGGGCGCATCGGGATTTCGGCATCCGAACGCCCCTCGGACCGGCGGCGCGCTTCTTCGTCCATTAAGGCGGCGACCACGCCCACCATGTCCGTCTGGCCGCCCAGATGCTCGTCCTCGAAAAACGAACAGGGCACCGTGTCGGTGTCGCGGGTGACATTGCGCAGATGCGCGAAATGAATTCGCGGCGCAAAGTCCCTGGCAATCTGCACGCAGTCATTTTCATACCGCGCCCCAAGCGACCCGGTACACAGCGTCATGCCCACGGCGGGACTGTCGACGGCCTCCAGGACCGCGGCATAGTCGCTGGCCTTGGACATCGTGCGTGGCAGGCCCAGCAGGTCAAATGGCGGATCGTCGGGATGGCAGCACATCCGCAGGCCCAGACGTTCTGCCAAGGGGGCAATCTCGCTCAGGAAATCGATGTGGTTCTGCCGCAGCCGATCTGCGTCGACGTCATCATAAGCGGCAATGGCCTGACGCAGGCCATCCAGCGACCACTGGTCCACGGACCCGGGAAGCCCCGCCCCCACGGTTTGCGACAACGTCAGCTTTTCCGCTTCGGTCATCTCTGCAAACCGGGCTTCGGCGGCGGCTTGCACGTACGGCGGCAGATCATCGCGTGCGCCATCGCGCTGCAGGATGTACATGTCAAAGGCCGCAAAGGTCACCAGATCAAACCGCATGGCCGTGCCGCCATGGCGCATCGGCGCGTGCAAATCGGTCCGCGTCCAGTCAAGTACCGGCATGAAGTTGTAACAGATCACCTGAAGGCCAGCCTCTGCCAGCGCCTCCATCGACGTGCGATAGGCCTCGAGATGCGCTTTCAGATCAGCGCCCTGGGTCTTGATCGTTTCAGAGACCGGCAGGCTTTCGACAACGCTCCAACTCAGCGCGCCATCCGACCCCCTTGCGATCTCCTCCTGACGTGCAGCGATTTCGGCAGGTGTCCATGCAACGCCTGCGGGGAAATGGTGCAGCGCCGTCACGATCCCGGTAGCGCCTGCCTGGCGCACATCCTGCAGCGTGATGGCATCTTTTGGCCCGAACCAGCGCCAAGTCTGTTGCACCCTCATCCCCCCTGATGGTACTCTAGGGTTCTAGTATACCAGATCGAAACCGAAATCAATTGCCCGATCTCACAGCCTCCAAATTGCGCGGTTTGCTGCATCTGCCCGACCCTGTACCCGCAACGTGGTCCGAAGACCGGATCCGGCGGCAGGACGGCGTGATCATCAAAGAGCTTTCGCTTGGCCCACGACGCATTCCTGCCCTGTGCCTTGAACCGGAATGCCCCCCCACGTCACCGCGGGGCATCCTGTACTGCCATGCCCACGGCAACGCCTACGGGATCGGCAAGTCGGAAGTGACCCAAGGACGCCCTGCCCTGCTGGACCCGCTGGGTCTGACACTGGCCCGGGCTGGGGCGACCGTTCTCTGCCCCGATCTGGCGGGATTTGGCGATCGACAGAAAGAAGGGACCGAATCGGCGCTGGCCAAGGCCGCCCTCTGGTCCGGGCGTCCCTTGATCGGCCAGATGGTCGGCGACCTGTTCCTTGCGCTCGAGGTCCTGAACACTCTGGTTCCCAAGACCCCCGTCGCGACAGTGGGGATCTCGATGGGTGGCACACTGGCCTATCTTGTTGCGGCCCTTCGGGAAGAGGTCGCGGCTTGCGCGCAGATGTGCGTCTTTTCGGACATTGGCCCGCTGATCGGTTTACAGAGCCACGACCTGCACGGTCCCTACATGACCATACCCGGTCTGCTGCCCGACCATGACCTAGGCGAGATTGCCGCCTTGGTCGCCCCCCGTCCACACCTGGTGATCACGGGGGCACAGGATCCGCTGACACCGCCCGAAGCCTACCTGCCCGCAGCCCACACCCTGACCGAGGCCTACAAAGACACAAAAGACGCGCTTTGGCTGCACCGGGATGCAGAGGCCGGCCATCATGAAACGCCCACATCACGCCATGTGCTGCGCCGCTTTCTATCAGAAAAGTTTGGCCTGCCCGCCTAGGTCACCTGCGGCCCCCCGCCAGTTTGTGCGCCTCTGGCATGCGGCGCAGACGCATCATGGCCAGGGTGCCCAGAACTGGTCCGGGCACGAGGATCAGGAAGGTCCAGCGCCAGGACCCAAGCGTCTGGGCCACCTGTGGCAGCAGCCAGATCACAAAAATGGTGATCGCAAAGCCGACACCCATCTGAAAGGCCAGTGCAGACCCGACGCGCGTTTCGTCGGAAAGCTCGGTGACCGCCGCCGAAAACTGGGCGCTGTCGGACACCACCGTCAGCCCCCAGATCAACGCCACGACAACAAAGGCCCAAAGCGGCCCGGCGAAGACCAGACACAGCGCCAAACCCGAGAGCCCCGAAACGATCATCATCAACGATGTCGTCAAACACCGGCCGATGCGGTCCGCCATCCACCCCGCGATGACGCTGCCCGGCGCCCCCAGCGCGATGACCGCAAAGGCCAAGAGCGACGGCGCGGTCAGTGCCAGCCCCTCGGCCTGGGCCGCCGTGGCATAGGCCAGTATCCAGGCCCACATGGCGTAAAGCTCCCACATGTGGCCAAAGTATCCGGCATTGGCCAGCATCAGGGGTTTGTCCCGCAAGATTGCGCCGATCTGCCGAGGGTCGACCGTGGTCCGGGCAAAGCGGTGCGGCCCTTCGCGCAGGGCAAAGGCAAAAAGCGCGGCCGCGGCCAGGCTGGCCAGAGAGCTGGCGATGACCACGGGCTGCCAGGCCACGGACGTGTTCGCCGCCCGCACCAGGTGCGGCAGCGCCGAACCCAGGCTCAGCGCGCCAACCATCGCCCCCATGGCCAGTCCGCGCCCTGTGCGGAACCACGTCGCGATGAACTTGAGCGACGGCGGATAGATCGCTGCCAAGGCCACCCCCGTTGCAAAACGCCCGGCGATCATGCCGCTGACTGACGGGTCAAGCAGCGGCACCGCGTTCACGACAGCGGCCAAAAGGCATGCCATGGCCATGAGACGGGTCAAGGACATGATGTCGGCCAAGGAAATCAGGCTGCTGGCAAGCGCACCGATCACAAATCCCGCCTGAACGGCGTTGGTCATCCAGGCCGCCTGCCCCGGTGTCAGATCACGCTCCGCGACGAGTTCGGGCAAGATCGCCGTGACCGAGAACCACGTGGTCAGCGACAGCACCACCGCAAGTCCCGTCAGGGCCAGCACGGCCCATTTGTTCTCTGATCTCATCACCTTGCGTCCCTTTTGGCCCGTCTTCGGGTCTGCATGGCAGTGTGACCTGCCAAGGCTCCATGAGGCAACCAAGGTGGCCATCAAAAAGGCGACACATAAACGTGCGCCCTTGGAAAACGCCCGATCCAATTGCCGATACTGCCAATCCAAATCTGAAAAAAGATGCAGGGGTTCGAAGAGCCCGGAGCGCCCGCCGACAGGCTGACATTCCTGTCCAAGGAACGCGCACGGGTCAAATTGGTGGCCCCGCCAAGGCTGGACACCTCGGACCTCACGGGCTGAATCGCCGCGCCGGAGCGCCCGGCGCTGGACTTTGCCAAGGTGCCGATGCTAAGCCGCTGTAATGCCTAGACATCGAGGACCCGCATGACAGGTGTGTTTCCCAGCCAACAGATTGACGCGCTCTTTGGCTCTGGCGCGATTATGGCCAAGACGCCACCGGTCGAAGGTCAGATCCAGCCTGCAAGCCTTGATCTGCGCCTGGGCACCGTGGCCTACCGGGTGCGCGCGTCGTTCCTGACTGGTCCGGGCAGGACCGTCGAAGAGCGCCTTCAAGAGTTCGAGATGCACCGCGTCGACCTGAGCCAGGGCGCGGTGCTGGAAAAGGGCTGCGTCTACGTGGTCCCCCTGATGGAAAGCCTTGCCCTGCCGGCGGATGTGAACGCAGTTGCCAACGCCAAAAGCAGCACGGGCCGGGTCGATCTGCTGACCCGCACGATCACGGATGGCGGCACTGAATTCGACCGCATTCCCATGGGGTATCGCGGGCCTCTGTTTGCCGAAATCTGCCCCCGCTCGTTCTCGGTCCTTGTGCGTCCCGGAATGCGGTTGAACCAGATCCGCTTTCGCAGCGGCAAATCGGTTCTCACCGATGCTGAACTGTCAGAGCTTCATCAACACGAAACGCTTGCCACCGGCGGGCCGGTTGTCATCGATGACGGCTTGGGGTTTTCCGTCGATCTGCGCCCCGAGGGCACCGACCTGGTGGGCTATCGTGCCAAGCCGCACACGGGCGTGATCGATCTGGACAGGATCGGCGGTCACGATCCGGCCGATTTCTGGGAAGAACTGCGCACCACCAACGGTCAGATCATCCTGGACCCGGACGCTTTCTATATCCTCGTCAGCCGCGAGGCCGTGCACATTCCGCCGGGCTATGCCGCTGAAATGGCCCCCTACCTGGCGATGGTGGGCGAATTCCGCGTTCACTATGCCGGCTTCTTTGACCCCGGTTTCGGCCATTCCGCGGCAGGCGGCACCGGATCACGCGGGGTTCTTGAGGTGCGCTGTCACGAAGCGCCCTTTGTGCTGGAACACGGACAGATCGTCGGTCGGCTGGTGTATGAGCGCATGCGCGAAGAGCCCGCGCAACTTTACGGCGCCGAGCTGGCCTCGAACTACCAGGGCCAGGGATTGAAGCTTTCGAAACACTTCAGCGCGCCTTGACGGCAGCGCACGGGTCAGAAACGTGACCCACGCCGGGCAACGCGCATCGCCTGTTTGGCGCGGCGGGCCTGTGGTTGCTGCCCCTTGAAGGCCCGGTCAATGCCTGCGTCGACACCGCGATGCACGAGGCGGCGCAAGATCTGGTTCACAACGATTGACAATAGACGGTCGACATTCATGGCATTGTCTCCACTTGATACATGGAACGGCACCTAGCCAATGAATGCGCCGATTTCAGGGCGCTTAATCCTCGAACAGCTCACTTTGTCCTTCGCCGGCTTCCTCCGCGTCGACATCGCCTTCACCCATCTGCGGCATGGCACCCGGCGGCGGACGGTTTTCCAGCAGTCCGGCAGCCCGCAGTTCCTTGAGCCCCGGCAAGTCGCGCGCCGATTCCAGCCCGAAATGATCCAGGAACGAGGGCGTGACCACAAAGGTCACCGGACGGCCCGGCGTCATCTTGCGGCGGCCAAAGCGGATCCATTCGAGCTCCAGCAATTGATCTACCGTGCCCCGAGAGACGCTGACGCCGCGAATTTCCTCGATCTCGGCCCGCGTCACCGGCTGGTGATAGGCGATGATCGCCAATGTCTCGATCGCGGCCCGGCTGAGTTTGCGGGTCTCGACCGTTTCCTTTTGCATCAGAAAGCCCAGATCGGGCGCTGTGCGAATGGCCCAGGCATCGCCCACCTTGACGACCGCCACCCCACGCCCCTCGTAACGTTTGCGCAGATGCACCAGCGCCTCGGCCGCGTCGCAGCCATGTGGCATCCGGGCGTTCAGTTCGGCAACCGAGACCGGCTCGGCACTGGCAAAGAGGATCGCCTCGACCATGCGTTCCTGTTCGCCCATGGGCGGCGCCTCGAACAGGCTGGGGTCGTCTTCGATGGGTGCGTCGCTCACTCGCGGTCTTCCCTTCTGCGCAACTCGATGGGGGCAAATGTCTCGGACTGGCGCAGCTCTACCTTGCCTTCCTTGGCCAGTTCAAGCGACGCGGCAAAGGTTGCCGCCGTGGCCGAGCGCCATTTCACCGGGTCCGAGGCCCAGCCTTCGGGCATGTAGCTGGCGATGTCGATCCAGGTGCCGGCAAAACCGATCATGCCACGCATGCGGTCCAGCGCCTCTTCCATCGTAAAGACCTTGTCCCGGTCCAAGACAAAGGGGCGGAACTCGTCGCGGGTGCGGATGCGGGCATAGCCCTGCATCAGATCCAGCAGCGTGGCCGAATAGGTCACGCGCCGGACCCGCTCCATCCGTTCCGGAAGCCCGCGCGCAAAAAAATCGCGGCCCAGCCGATCCCGCGCCATCAGCCGTGCTGCCACATCGCGCATGGCCTGAAGGCGTTCCAGTTGAAACGCCAGGTGCGCGGCAAGTTCTTCGCCCGAGGGCCCCTCTTCGGTCGGATCGGGCGGCAACAAGAGCCGGGATTTCAGAAAGGCCAGCCAGGCGGCCATCACCAGGTAATCGGCGGCCAGCTCGATCCGCAGTTCCTTGGCCTTTTCAACAAAGACCAGGTACTGCCGCGCCAGTTCCAGCACGCTGATCTTGCGCAGGTCGACCTTCTGCGTGCGCGACAGCGTCAGCAACAGGTCAAGCGGCCCCTCGAACCCGTCGACGTCGACGATCAACGCCTCGGCGGCGAGACGGTCCTGGACCGACTTGTCAAAAAGATCGTCGTTGCGTGTGTTCATTCCAGGCGTCCGGCGGCAAGCGCCTCAAGCTCGGCTTCCAGCGCGGCGATGTCAACCTCTTGCGCAGGATTGCGCCAGGTCAGCGCCGCCTCGGCCCGCGCCTGCCCCGCGGGCGTCATCTGCCCGCAGGTTTCCAGGATCGAGACCATCTCGGCCAGGTTCCCGTTGCAATGCAGAACCAGATCGCAACCCGCCGCCAGCGCGGCCTTGCCACGTTCGGCGACGGTGCCCGACAGCGCCTGCATCGAGATATCGTCGGTCATCAAGAGCCCGCCAAAGCCGATGCTGTCACGGATCACCGCGTTCATCACGGGCGAGATCGTCGCCGGGGCCGGATCGATGTCTTCAAAGATCAGATGGGCCGTCATGCCAAGCGGCATCCGGGCAAAGGGCCGGAAGGCTGCGAAATCATGCGCCTCCAGCGTCGCGCGGTCCAGCGTCACGCGAGGCACGTCCAGATGACTGTCGATCAGCGCAAGTCCATGCCCGGGGATATGCTTGATCACGGGCAGCACGCCGCCGTCCAGATGCGCCTGCGCCACGGCCTGTCCGATCTTGACCACGGTTTGTAGATCATCGCTGTAGCAGCGGTTGCGCAAGACGGCATGGGTGTCGGGTCGCGCGATGTCCAGCAAGGGCGCGCAATTGCCGTCGATGCCCAGGCTCAGCAACTCGTCAGCGATCAGCCGATACCGCAGATACATGGCGCGCTGCGCGTTGGGGCCGTGCCGTGCCACGTCATCGAGCGGCGGCAGCCATTGGCGCACCAGCGGTGGCCACATCCGTTGCACACGCCCCCCTTCCTGATCGATGAAAACCGGGGCGTCCCACCCGACCGCACTGCGCAGATCCGCGCAGAGCGCGCGGATCTGATCCGCCGTCTCGAGGTTCCGCGCAAAGAGGATGAACCCAAAGGGATTGGCCTGAGCGAAAAACGCCGCTTCGTCTGCGCCAAGCACGGTCCCCGCGCAGCCAAGGATCGCCGCGCCAAACGGCTGGGTCACTTTGACGTCACCGGGATGCAATCCGCCTTGGCCGCAACGAAGGTCGCACAGAACCGGCGCGCATCACTCAGGTCTTCGAACCCCATGGCCCGCAGCCGGAAGAACACGCGCCCGCCCGAGGTCGCCTTCTGGATCACCCGCTGCTTGCCATCCATGAATTCGGCAAAGCGCCCGTTCAGGCGGTCCCATTCGCTTTTGGCCACCTCGGCGCTTTCAAAGGCCCCGAGCTGAACCAGCCGGGTCCCTGCGGGCACCTGATCCGGCGCCACGTCCAGCGCGACCTCGACCTGCGGTTCAAGCGGCGCCAGCGAGGCTGTCCGCAACTCGGATGGACGCACCTGCGGACGCAGCGACCGGACAAGGCCCAACCCCGCCTCGGGGGCAACAACCTTGGACGGTGTCGCGCTTTTCTCGACTTTCACGACCTTGGCGTCGCCCACGGTGATCTTGACGTCAGCGCTTTCCCCAAGATCGACCTGTTCAAAGGGCTTGGATCCGGCGGCGATCTGATCGGCCAGCGCCTGAAGCGCCTCGGCCTTGTCCGCGTCGATCAACGCAGTGTGCTGAAGGGCGGCCAGGGTCACGTCTTCGCCCTCGGTCACCAGCGGATCCGGTGCAACGATCTGTCCGACGGGCTGGTCCTCGGGTGCCAGCGTGACGCGGCGCGGGGCAAGAACAACGCGGTCGGCGGCCGGGGCCGCTGTCCCGAAGCCTGCCACCTTGTTGACGGCCAATCCCTGATGTTCGGCTTGTTCCCCACCCGGTTCAACGGGGGCGACCCGCATCGGCAATCCGCTGGCTTCGATCAGCGGAATGCCTTTTACGTCGCGGCTGAGCAGCTTGTAGCCCCAGACGCCCACGCCGACGATCAGCGCAAGCGAAATGCCCGCACCAATCCAATTTGCCGTGGTTGCAACAACCGGTTTTCCGTAGGGGGCCGGTCCCACCCCTGCCTGTGGTATATCCGCCATAATCGCCTCTCCAACCCTTGCGGAGACGTCCCCAAGGGCCTCAACTGCTCAAACCAGCCGGCGACGGTGCGGATTGTTCAGCGCATCTCTTTCGCCGGCGTCACACCCAAGATACCAAGACCTGCGGAAATAACAACAGCGACGGCCTGTGCCAGAGCAATTTTTGCCTGCGAAAGCGCGGGGTTGTCCTCTTGCAGGAAGCGCAGCTCGACCTCGTCGTTGCCTCGGTTCCACAAAGCATGCAGATCGCTGGCCAGCTCGTACAGGTAGAAGGCAACCCGATGCGGTTCGTTGGTGCGGGCCGCAATCTCGACCAGGCGCGGCCATTCCGCGATCTTGCGCGCCACGGCCAGTTCGCTGTCGTGGGTCATGCCGGACAGATCCGCCGCGGCCAGGGTTTCGACATCCACCGCGATGCCGGCCGCTTCGGCCTTGCGCAGAACCGAGCAGACGCGGGCGTGGGCATACTGCACGTAGAACACCGGGTTCTCGCGGCTTTGCTCCAGCACCTTGTCGAAATCGAAATCGAGCGAGGCGTCGTTCTTGCGGGTCAGCATGACAAAACGCGTCACATCCGGGCCCACCTGATCGACCACATCGCGCAGGGTCACGAAGGTGCCCGCACGCTTCGACATCTTGAAGGGTTCGCCATTCTTGTAGAGCTTGACCAGCTGCGTCAGCTTGATGTCCAGCGGTACGGTGCCGCCCGACAGCGCCGAAACCGCCGCCTTCATCCGCTTGACATAACCGCCGTGGTCGGCACCAAACACATCAATAAGAGCGTCGAAGCCCCTGGAAACCTTATCATAATGATAGGCGATATCCGGCGCGAAATAGGTCCAGCTGCCATCCGATTTCTTGACCGGGCGGTCGACGTCATCGCCATGCTCGGTCGATTTGAAGAGCGTCTGTTCGCGTGGTTCCCAATCTTCGGGCTTCTTGCCCTTGGGCGGTTCCAGCACGCCTTCGTAGATCAGGCCCTTGCTGTCGAGTTCGGCCAGCGCCTTTTCGATCTGTCCGGTGCCATAAAGCGATTTCTCGGAATAGAAATTGTCCATAACCACGCCAAGGCGCGACAGGTCCTCGCGGATCAGGTCCATCATGGCGGCCGTCGCAAACTCGCGCACCTCGATCAGCCAGACACTTTCGTCCTGGCCGACATAGGCGTCGCCGACCTTGTCCTTCAGCGCCTCGCCCACCGGGATCAGGTAATCGCCGGGATAGGTGCCATCCTCAAAGGCCACCTCTTGCCCATGCGCCTCGAGGTACCGCAGGTAGACCGACCGGGCCAGAACGTCGACCTGGGCACCGCCGTCGTTGATGTAATACTCCCGCGTGACGTCATAGCCCGCGTAGTCCAGCAGGCTGGCCAGCGCGTCCCCAAAGACCGCGCCACGGGTGTGGCCCACATGCAGCGGTCCGGTCGGGTTGGCCGAGACATATTCGACGTTGATCCGCGCGCCCTGCCCCATGGTCGACCGGCCAAAGTCGGTTCCGGCCTGCAAGACGGCCTTGGGCACGGCCTGCCAGACCGTCCCATCCAGCCGCAGGTTCAGGAAGCCGGGGCCTGCGACCTCGGCACTGGCGATCCGGTCGTCATCGGCCAGACGCGCGGCCAGCTTTTCGGCGATGTCGCGCGGTTTCTGACGGGCAGGCTTCGCCAGCACCATTGCGGCGTTGGTCGCCATGTCACCATGCGCGGCATCACGCGGCGGCTCGACCGCGACGTTCTTGAAATCAAGCTCTTGCGGCAGTTCATCTGCCGCCTGCATTGCCTGCAGCGCGTCAATCACCAGCGCCCGCACGTCCGAAAAGAGGTTCATACTGCCTATCCTTGCTTTGTCGCGGGTTTACCACGCGGGTGTGGCGCGTCAATCCGCCTGCGCAGCAAAGCTCAGTTGTGCCGGCGCCAGACCGGACGCCACAGGATGCCCCAGCATCAAGACCAGATCCACGGCGCGATCAAGGTTGCCGTCACTCCACCCGACGCCGGCTGACAGGGCATGCAATCTCAGATCCGGATGCCCGCGCTGCACATCCCCCGCGAACTTGGCAAAGGCGTGTTCGGCCGTCCTGCGGGCGACGCGCCCACCCGTGCCGGCATCGTCGTACAGCAACACTCCGCATCCCCGGCCGGCCTGCAATCCCCGGGCGACCGCTGCGACCAGAGCCCGGGACAGCCGCATGGTCTTGCGCAGCGCGGCCAGTTCGGCATTCCGAAACGGCAGGACCGAGACCAACAGATGCAATGGTTCTGCGCCCCAGACCTGGGCAATCTGGTCCGTCATCCGATGTGGATCATCCGTCCATTGCAGGCTTTGGATGCGTGACGGGTTGTGGCGGGCGATGACATTCAACTCGCTCTCGTCACTGCCAAGCGCAACCACCATCGCATCCAGATCCGCCAGACGGTGGCACAGCGCCCGGCCCAAGGGTGTGGCCGCGGCAGAAATGATCACCGTCTTGTCTCTGTAAAACGACAGTCCTTGCATGCAGGTCCGCGCGATCCTTCCTTGGTGCAGGCGCGCCCTAGCATACTTCACGTCCCTGTGCATCCGACCCGGACGCCGGACAGCGGGAATTGGCTTATGCCTGCCGCATCAGATCCCGTACAAGCGCATCGCCCAGAAAACGCGCATGTTCCTGAAGCGCGAACCGATCCGTCATGCCCGCAATATAGTCCGCCACAAGGCGGGCCCTTTCGGTGTCTGAGCGGCAGGCCGAGACCTCGGGGTGCCAGCGTTTGGGCAAGGTGGACGGATCGCCCATGTAGATCGGGAACAGATCGTTGACCACCTGCGTGACCTTTTCGCGTTTTTCCATCACCTCGGGCGCGCGGTACATATGGGCGAAAAGAAAGGCACGGATGTCTTTCAACTGGGCCCACATCTGATCCGAGAACCGGATGACCGGATAACCCAGGTCGCGCAGGGCCTGAACATCGGCGGGGGCCGCCCCCGTCAAAAGCGCGCGGGATTGGTCGATGAGGTCGGCGACCATCGCACCAAAGACCCGTCGCAGCGCCTCATGCCGACGGCGGTAGGCGTCGATGTCCGGGTGCATGGCATCAACCTCGGCATAGGCCGGGCCAATTATCGGCAACGTGCTGATCTGTTCTTCGCTGAACAAACCCGCGCGCAAGCCATCATGGATGTCATGGTTGTTGTAGGCGACATCGTCAGCCAGCGCTGCAACCTGCGCTTCGGCGCTGGCATGTGTGGTCAATTCCAGATCGTGTTCGGCGTTGTAGGTGGCCAGCGCATAGGGCAGCGGGCCGGTGACCGGACCGTTATGTTTTGCAATGCCTTCAAGGGTTTCCCAGGTCAGGTTCAGCCCGTCGAACTCGGCATAATGCCGTTCAAGCGAACTGATGATCCGCAGCGATTGCGCGTTGTGGTCGAACCCGCCATAGGGCGCCATCAGTGCATCCAGCGCGTCCTCTCCGACATGGCCAAAGGGCGTGTGCCCCAAGTCATGGGCCAGTGCAACGGCCTCGGTCAGATCGGTGTTCAAACCCAGCGCGCCCGCCATCGTGCGGGCCACTTGTGCAACCTCGATCGAGTGGGTCAGACGGGTGCGATAGAAATCGCCTTCGTGCTCAACAAAGACCTGTGTCTTGTGTTTCAGGCGGCGGAAGGCGCTGGAATGGATGATCCTGTCGCGATCCCTCTGAAAACAGGATCGAAACGCACTTTCCTCTTCGTGCACACGCCGCCCGCGGGCCTGTGCCGGATCACTTGCATATGGCGCTTGCATCGCCGGTAGTCCTTGTCGCCTGTCCCCGCCGCGCTTATATTGCACCTCGCTTCAAGAGAAAACCGCCCCTGTGCGCTTCACCCAAGAGGATGCAGATGCAGCTGCCCCCCAAAGTCACCGACCGCGCCTTTGCCCGTCTTGCCGAAATCGGCGCCGGGGATCAGGGCCAGGCCCTGCGTGTTGCCGTCGAAGGCGGCGGTTGTTCCGGGTTTCAATACGACATCCGGCTGGATGACCCGGCCGAGGACGATCTGGTGCTGGAAGGCGGCGGTCAAAAGGTGGTTGTCGACGCGGTATCGCTGCCGTTTCTGCAGAACGCCGTGATCGATTTCTCGGACGAACTGATTGGCGCACGCTTTGTGATCGAGAACCCGAACGCGACCAGCTCATGCGGGTGCGGAACCAGCTTCTCGATTTGATTTTTCAATACCTTACCGGGCAAAGCTCATGTGGTTTGCGCCGCACCCTTGCGGGTGGGCAATGTCTCGTCAATGACCAGGTACAAGCCTGAACCGATGACCAGCGCGACACCCATCAGGGTGCCGACCGTCGGCAGTTCTCCAAAGGCGAAGAAGCCGATTGCGATCATCCAGACAAACTGCAGGTTCATCAGCGGCGTCGCCACGTAGGCCGGCAAGAGCCGCAAGGCGACCACGACGACCCAACGCGCGCCAAACAGGAACAACGCATAGGCCGCCGTCCAACCCAGATCGGTCAGGCTCATCGGTTTGAAGACAAAGGGCAAGGCCACGGCCATGCACAGAAAAATCGCAAGGTTCGGATAGAACACCTGCGCCAGGGCGTTGGTTTCGACCCGCCCAATGTAACGTGCCGCGATCATCGACCCCGTGCCCGAAACGGCGGCCAGCAGCGCCCAACCATGCCCCGCTTGGGCCGAGCTCAACCCATTGGGCATCAAACACAAAATGCCGACAGCCCCGATGGACAGCGCCAGCCAGACCTGTGGGCGCACTGCCTCTCCCAAAAACGGGCCGCTCATCAGGGCGGCGATCAGGGGCATCAGGCCGATGAATAGGAAGACATCGGCAAAGGGCAGCAATCGGAAAGCCTGGAAGAATGCCACACAGGCGACGACTGTCAGGGCCGAGCGCGCCGCCATCGCACCGGGGCAGCTTGTGCGCAATCCCCGCGACGCAGGCGCGGCCACAAGCAAGCGGTCCGAAACCACCGACAGCGCCATGACGATCAGGCTTGAGAAGAAAAACAGCTGAGGCGCCTCATAGGCGCCCGCGATCAGCTTGGTGATCCCGTCGGCGGACGAGATCATCAGCGTGTAGCAGGCCACAAGGCCCGCCCCCATCAATGTCGCAGAACGCAGTTTCAAACTGTCACTCCCATCGATCCCGCCCGGGCGAAGCCCTGGAAAAACCCGTCAAAATGCGCGCTCGATGCCTCGGCCATGGCCAGCACGTCCTGCGCATCCGGGCTCAACTCATCCCGAACGATGCCGCGCATCAGGTCCCAATCGCCGCTGCGATGCTCAAGGTGGTACATGCATTCCGACATCTCGCGAAGCGGCGCGCTGGCGGTGCGAGGCGCTTCAAAACGCATGCGTCCGTGTTCATAGTATTTCGTAAACGCCTTTCGGTCTGCGATCAGTTGCGCCCAGTTGCACATCAGGAATGCATGATAATCGTCATTGACTGACGCGGTTTGGTCGCATTCCACGCCAAACAGATGCGCATCCCGGTCAATCCAGGCCGTCCAGATCTCGGGCGGGGTCACACCGGCAAAGCGCATCGCCACACAAATCTCGGCCAGCAGGTCGGCGTTTTGCTCAAGGAACGCCAACAAACCGGCGTAATGTAGGCTCGTGATGGTGCCCTCGGCCAGCTTGGGATCCTTGCGGCCATATTCGGACAGATAGAAAACCGCGTGGGTCAGTTCATAGGCCGCCTTCTTGTTCGGCAGCGCAAAGGTCGCGGACCGTTCGGTGAAACGGCGCACTCGATCTTCGAGGCCTGCATCATGCGGCATCGGGTCGATCCCGCGACGCAGAAACAGTCGACGCGCTTCCAACCGCTGAAGGTCAGAAAGTTCAGCGCCCGCAAGATCGTTGGCCACAGCCCATTCGACCAGCTTTTGCCCCTTGTCACCGGGCATGCCCAGGTCCTCGAGATCCAGCGTGATCGACACGAGAAAACGATAGTACTGGGGGAAGAAGCTCAGGCGCTTTTCGACGCTGTCGTAAAACCCCTGGTGCGGCGCCAGCGCCGATTGCGGAATCTCGACACCTGCAGTTTCCAGAACGTTCAGAAGCTCGGCGTTTTCCTTCAGCCAGAACACGTCGTCGCCAATCCGACGTTCGCTGGCAAAACAGTGCAGAAGCGCGCCGATGCGCGCCTCCGCAGTCTGGGGCCGGGATGGGGCTTTGAAAGTCAGAACATTGGTCATGGTCATCTCCGATCTTGATGAGAGATCCGGGACCAAACGGCCCCATCCCAGAGGCGCTCAGGAACCCGAGGTGAAAAGCGCGGTGCCTTCGCCCTGGGTGGTCTTGGCTTCAGCGACCGGGGCCGAACCCGAGGTGAAAAGTGCAACGGCATCGCCGCTCATGGTCTCGGTGCCAGCCGGGGCCGAACCCGAGGTGAACATCTCGACCGCTTCGCCGCTCATGGTTTCGGTGCCAGCCGGGGCCGAACCCGAGGTGAACATCTCGACCGCTTCGCCGTTCATGGTCTCCGTGCCAGCCGGGGCCGAGCCCGAGGTGAACATCTCGACCGCTTCGCCACTCATGGTTTCGGTACCGGCCGGGGCCGAACCCGAGGTGAACATCTCGACCGCTTCGCCGCTCATGGTCTGGGTGCCAGCCGGGGCCGAGCCCGAGGTGAACATCTCGACCGCTTCGCCGCTCATGGTCTGGGTGCCAGCCGGGGCCGAACCCGAGGTGAACATTTCCACGGCGTCACCCGCCATGGCCGCAGTTCCGGCAGGTGCAGAACCCGAGGTGAACAGGGCAACCGAATCACCCATCAGCGTCTCAACACCTGCAGGGGCCGAACCCGAGGTGAACATTTCAATCGCATCACCCAGCAACGCGTCAGAGGCCATCGAAGGCGCCGAACCGGACGTGAACAAGTCGCACGCTGCACCGGAATGCAGGTCGGCGGTCACGTCCGAGATCACGTTGTCGAGGGTCTGGGTTTTACGAAGTGCAGTCATGGCATCCTCCTGAAGGATCAGAGTTTTTGATGCCTTCAAGCGTTCCACGAGCAGAGGATTTCGAATATTACACAAAGCCGGGCAACCCGTGTATCCACAGGGTTATTCACATAAATTGCGCACTTCATCCGGGTGGCGTGGACCGCCAATTCGCGTTGTCCACGCCTTATTTTTTTCTGTGGATAGGATAAATTAACGCTTGAATTACACGCCTAAGGTGCACCGATGACGCCAAAAGGCGTCATGAAAAACGAGCATCAATTTATCGAAATGACGCCGGATTCCGGCGTGATTCCCACCCATGATTCGGGACCGAATTTCGGAGACACACGACCCCCCAGTCGTGCGAAGTACTTGCGCCATGCCAGCAGGTGGGCGATAGGATCACCTAGCCTCGGAGGTCGATATGAAAATCGCAACTTTCAATATCAACGGGATCAAGGCGCGGATCTCTGCGCTCAGCGACTGGCTCGCCGAAGCCCGTCCAGATACAGTAATTTTACAAGAAATCAAGAGCCAAGACGACGCGTTTCCCCGGTCTCATTTCGAGGATTTGGGCTATCAAGTGGTCACTCATGGGCAGAAGAGTTTCAACGGTGTCGCTATCCTGTCGCGCCTGCCGCTCGAAGATGTCACAACTCGGCTCCCGGGTGACGCCGAAGACGAACAGGCGCGCTGGGTCGAGGCGACAGTCATCGGCGACAAAGAGGCGGTGCGAATCTGCGGATTGTATCTGCCCAACGGCAATCCAACGCCGGGACCGAAATATGACTACAAACTCGCCTGGATGGACCGCCTGGAGGCGCGCGCCCGCGAGTTGCTGGCCGAAGAGATGCCGGTTCTGATGGCGGGCGACTACAACGTCATCCCGCAGGCCGAAGATGCAGCAAAGCCCGACAGCTGGCGCGAAGACGCGCTGTTCCGCCCTGAAACCCGTGCCGCCTTTCGCCGGATCCAGAACCTTGGGTTTACCGAGGCGTTCCGCGCCCGTGTAGCAGGTCCGGGTCACTATTCCTTTTGGGACTACCAGGCCGGCGCCTGGGAACGGAACAACGGCATCCGGATCGACCATTTCCTGTTGTCCCCGGCCTGTGCGGATCTGATGACCGATTGTCAGATCGATACCGCGGTGCGCGGCCGGACAAAACCCTCGGATCATGTGCCGGTCTGGGTGGAGCTGGCGGCTTAACCCGCAGTCACATCATGATCGTAAAGCCACCGGAAGCCGCGCAGCGGCATTCCGGGGGCAACCGCGCCAATGGCCTTCAGACCAAGGTGCGCCACCCACCGATGCGGGCCGTGCCGCAGATGGTACTTGCGGGCATTTGACGAAGCGGCATTGACCACACGGCGGACCCGCGCCTGTCGCTTGTCCTGATAGCTTTGAAGCGCGGCACGCTGGTCCGTGCCCCGCGCCAGGCAATCGGCCAGAACCCAGGCATCCTCGAGCGCCATGTTGGCCCCCTGCGCCAAAAACGGCAGCGTCGGGTGCGCGGCGTCGCCCAAAAGCGCCAGCCCCTCGCCAACCCATGTCTTTGCAACCGGATGGCGATGCAAGCCCCACAGCCGAACCTCTGTGACTCCGGCCAGCAGCTGGTGCACTTCTGGGCAGAAATCGGCAAAGGCAGCGCGCAGGTTGTCGGGGTCGTCCGCGTGGTTCCAGCCCTCTTCAACCCAAAGGTCGCGTTCCTGCACCGCGACCAGGTTCACCATCGAACCATCGCGCAGAGGATAACTAACAAAGTGTCGGCCCGGCCCCATGTGCAGACGCGCGTGCATCGGGTGCCCCTGCACATTCGGGACGATCGCCCGCCAAGCGGTCTGACCCGTGAAAAATGGTGCATCGGCGCCATTGAGCTGCGCGCGCGTCACGGAATGCAGGCCGTCGGCCGCGATCACCAGATCAGCGGCAAGCGCGTCACCGTTGCACAACGCGACCCTGGGTTTCGCCCCATGTGTCACCGCACAGACCTTTTGCAGCAGCCGGATCTTTCCGCCCCGCACCCTGACGTGTTCGGCAAGCAGATCGATCAGGTCGGCGCGATGCACAAAGTAATATCCCGCGCCGTCGGGCATCTCTGCCAGATTCAACCGCAACACCTGGTCACCACGGCGATAGTCGCGCAGACAGATTGCGCGCCCCTTGACCGATTGCGCGGCGATGCCATCGCCCAGACCCAGCGCATTGAGCACCCGAAACCCGTTGGGAGACACCTGGATCCCGGCTCCGACCTCGGTGATGGCCTGGGCCTGTTCCAGGACAGTCACATCGGCACCGCGCATTGCCAGCGCCAAAGCCGCCGTCAATCCGCCGATGCCACCACCGACAATCACGATCTTCTGGGTCGAAAGGTCCATATGCCACCTTAGAGGCAAAAACGCCGGGGCTTCGACCCCGGCGTTTTCTCATGTGCTGCGGTGCGTGGTCGCGTTCAGTCGTCGCGGTGCACTTTTTCACGCCGCTCGTGACGTTCCTGAGCCTCGAGGCTCATGGTCGCGATGGGGCGTGCATCCAGACGTTTGAGCGAGATCGGCTCGCCGGTCACTTCGCAGTAGCCGTATTCGCCTTCGTCGATGCGGCGCAGGGCCGAGTCGATCTTGGCAACCAGCTTGCGCTGGCGGTCACGGGTGCGCAGTTCCAACGCCCGGTCGGTTTCTTCGCTTGCACGGTCTGCCACGTCGGGAATGTTGCGGGTGCTGTCCTGCAACCCCTCGATCGTGTCGCGACTGTCTGCAACAAGGTCGGCTTTCCAGTTCAAGAGTTTGCGTCGAAAGTACTCGACCTGACGCTCATTCATGAAAGGTTCGTCTTCCGCCGGCCGATAGTCATCTGGAAGAAAGTTTTCGGCTTTCATCGTCGTTCCTTCATCATGGCCAACATCTGCCATTCACAAGTACCCTCAGATTATTGGCTCTCTGGCGCCGCAGATATCCGAACCACAAAAGTTTGTCACTACACAAAAAGACGTGTGCAGGTCATTCTGCCGGTCAAAAATGTCTTTTTTAGGTCCGTTTTTTCAACGGCTTGCGGGTTGGATTTTACGTTGCGTCAACAGCAGCGTCGCCAAGCGCTTTGCAATTGACTCTTGGTGAAATTACGGTTCGCGCGTAGGCTTTCTGGCTTAACCCTTTCCCAAGCTGCCAGGTCTTTTGCCATGTCAATCTTCACACCGATCCGTTTGGCCATTCTGGCCTGTTTTGCCACTCTGTCCGCCACATCCGCCAAGGCCCAACCAGCGACGGAATATTACGGCTCTGTCCGAGGCTGGGATGTCGAGGCCATCTATGTCGGCGGCCAGATGTCAGGCTGCGTCATGAGCCGCGCAGGCGACTATTTTGATTTCGGCCTGATCAAGGATCAAAACGAATGGTTTCTGGGCTTCCCCAGCTCTCAGTTCGATGGATCGCAGGGCTTTGCCTGGGTCGAGGTCGGCGGGTCCGGTTTCGAACTGAGCACAACGGTCGATTGGGGCATCGCCAACGGCTATATCAACCAGCGCTGGGTCAACGCGATCGGGTCGGGCTCCAGAATGTATGTCGAATTCGAGGGCGGGCGTTACACGCTGTCGCTTGACGGCACAGCTGCTGCAATTGGACTTGTCACCGAATGTGATGCCAACAATGGCGTCCTGCCGCATGCCAACAATACGCAGAACTATGGCAACAACTGCCCGGAGATCGGTTCGGTCTGGTCACCGCAGTCACAGGGCTGGGGCAATTCGAACTTCACCAATTACTCGAATGAGAATGTCGAGCTCTACTGGATCGACTTCAACGGCAGTCGGCAACTGATCGCGGATCTGTTCCCCGGCCAAAGCACCTATGTCCGCAGCACCGCCGGGCACCTGTTTATCGCACGGGGCTATTCAGGGTACTGCTACGGGGGGATCATCGAAATGTCGCCCGGTGAAGGCAACTACAACATCCAATAGGTTCTGGACGCAGGGGCGGGACTTGTCATCGGACCGCCCCACCGCTACCTCTTGGCCCGTTCCGCGTTCCAAGCACCCGAGGGCCATATGACCACACGTTTTTCCGGCACCGACAGCTATGTCGCCACCGAGGATCTGACCATGGCCGTGAATGCCGCCGTGACGCTGGAACGGCCCCTTCTGGTCAAAGGCGAGCCCGGGACGGGCAAAACGGAACTGGCACGGCAAGTGGCCGATGCGCTGGGCGTCCCGATGATCGAGTGGAACATCAAGTCCACCACCCGCGCGCAACAGGGGCTCTACGAATATGACGCCGTCAGCCGTCTGCGCGACAGCCAACTGGGCGAAGACCGCGTGCATGACGTGGCAAACTACATCCGCAAGGGCAAGCTTTGGCAGGCCTTTGACGCCGACCAGAAAGTCGTGCTGCTGATTGACGAGGTCGACAAGGCCGACATCGAATTCCCGAACGATCTGCTGCAGGAACTCGACAAGATGGAGTTCCACGTCTACGAAACCGGCGAGACGATCCGCGCCAAGCATCGGCCCATCGTCATCATCACCTCGAACAACGAAAAAGAACTGCCCGACGCGTTCCTGCGCCGCTGTTTCTTTCATTACATCCGTTTCCCGGATGCCGAGACCATGCGCGCCATTGTCGAGGTGCATCACCCCGGCATCAAGGAATCGCTGCTGACCACGGCGCTGACGCAGTTCTTTGAGGTGCGTGAACAGCCGGGCTTGAAGAAAAAGCCTTCGACCTCCGAGGTGCTGGACTGGCTCAAGCTGCTTTTGGCCGAGGATCTGACAGCTGAGGATCTGAAACGCGACGGCGCCAATGCCCTGCCACGGCTGCATGGTGCACTTCTCAAGAACGAACAGGACGTGCATCTGTTCGAACGGTTGGCCTTTATGGCACGCGGGCAGCGATAATCGCGCGGGCGCGCATTTGGTCTGGGCAGGTTTGGGCGTCTTGCGGTAAGCTCTGCGCAAGGCGACATAAGTCGTGAGCAGGAAAATCATGTCACACCAAACCTTTGCAGTGCGAACTTTACGTGCCGATGATGAGCCGCAGTGGCGCGATTTGTGGACCGCCTACCTTGCGTTTTATGAAACCGAGCTGCCGAACGAGATCTTTGAAAGCACCTTTGCCCGCCTGATCGGCGATGATCCGCAGGACTTCAGTGGTTTGGTGGCAGATCAGGACGGCCAGTTGATCGGGCTGACGCACTATCTGTTTCATCGCCACGGCTGGAAGATCGAGAACACCTGCTACCTGCAGGACCTGTATGCCGTGCCCCAGGTCCGAGGCCAGGGCGTGGGCCGCGCCCTGATCGAGGCGGTCTATGCCGCCGCCGACGCCGCTGGCGCGCCCTCGGTCTATTGGCTGACGCAAGAGTTCAATACAGAGGCGCGAAAGCTGTATGACCGGATCGGCACCGTGACCCCCTTTATCAAGTACCAACGCGCATGAGGATTTTCTGGCTGATCGCAGGTTTTGTGGCACTGACCGCCTGCGCGCCCGTCCCGCAGGGCGAGGCGCCGGCGCGCGCGCGCATCTTCGACAGCGGGACACTGCCCGCGATGAAAACCTTTGCCGCGCCCGATCCCAGTGTTTCACGGCAGTCCAACGCCGATTTCATCCGCGATTTTCTGGATCTGAGTTTTCAACTGGAAAGCGGCCGCGCTCTGCCCGTCTTTACGCGCTTTGAACAACCGATCACCGTGCGCATTGACGGCCGCGCACCCGCCGCCATGCGGTCCGACCTCAACCGCCTGTTGTTCCGGTTGCGCCAAGAGGCCGGGATCGACATCCACCTGATTGACGAGGGGACAGCCTCGGTCACTGTCAACGCTGTCTCGCGCCGTGAAATCCAGCGCTTTCTGCCCGATGCCGCCTGTTTTGTCGCGCCAAATGTCTCGACCGTGCGGGATTTCCGCAATGCGCGCCGCGCCGATCTGTCGAACTGGGGCGGTCTGACCAAACGGGAACGGCTGGCGATTTTCCTTCCGCTCGACACCAGCCCGCAAGAGATGCGCGATTGTCTGCACGAGGAACTGGCCCAGTCGATCGGCCCGCTGAATGACCTGTATCGCCTGCCCGACAGCGTCTTCAACGATGACAACATCCACACGGTGCTGACCGGCCACGACATGCTGATCCTGCGCGCCTATTATGACCCCTCGCTGCAAAACGGCATGACCCGGGACGAGGTCGCCGCCCGCCTGCCCCGTATCTTTGCGCGCCTCAACCCCGGCGGTCAGGGCCAAAGCGCGCGCCGGTTGCCCCAGACGCCCCGCGCCTGGATTGGTGCCGTGCAAACGGCCCTGGGACCGGGTGCGGACCAGAAACAGAGGCGTCGCGCCGCCGCCGAGGCGTTGAAGATCGCGACCGACGCGGGCTGGACCGACCACCGGCGCGGTTTCAGCCACTTCGTCATGGGTCGCATGCTGCAGCTGCTGGATGCCGAGGCCGCCTATGGCCATTTCCAGCTGGCCGACCAGTATTTCCGCAACTCACCAGATGCCGACCTGCACCGCGCCCAGGTCGCAGGACAGATCGCGGCCTATAACATCAGTCGCGGCATGCCTGCGGTCGCGCTCGAGGTAGTCGAACCGCATATCGCCACGGCCTCGAAACATGAAAACGCCGCCCTATTGTCGACGCTCATGATGCTAAAGGCAGAGGCGCTTGAACTGACCGGGCAAACCGATCAAGCCGCAGCCATCCGGCTGGACAGTCTGGGCTGGGCACGATACGGGTTCGGCCCGGAATGGGCGGTGCGCGCAAAACTGCGCGAAATCAGCGCCCTGCATCCGGGGTGAGGGAGCAGAGCATGATCGTAATTCTGATGGCCATCGCAGGTGGCGTGATCGGCGGATTGACCGCCAAGCGCCGCAAGGGCAACCGGCTGGACATCGCGCAATATGCCGCCGTCTATGGCATTGCCTTTGCGATCCTTGGCCTGATCCTGACGATCGCGATTGAAAAACTGGTGTTTTAAGCCAGACTGCCCCCATGTTTGTTCCCTTCTTCGAAAACCTGCGAAACGCCAAGGTGCCGGTGTCACTGCGCGAATACCTGACGTTTCTCGAAGGCATGAAGGCCGGGCTTGCCACCTATGATGTCGAGGCGTTCTACTTCCTGGCCCGCGCAGCCATGGTCAAGGACGAGCGCAACATCGACAAGTTCGACCGCGCCTTTGCGGCGACCTTCGAGGGGCTGGAAAACATCTCGGTCGAGCAGGTGATCCAGGCGGTCGATCTACCCGCCGACTGGCTGGAAAAGCTGGCCGAAAAGCACCTGAGCGCCGAGGAAAAGGCCGAGATCGAGGCCCTGGGCGGGTTCGACAAGCTGATGGAGACGCTGAAACAGCGGCTTGAAGAGCAGAAAGGCCGCCATCAGGGGGGCAGCAAGTGGATTGGCACCGCGGGGACCTCTCCGTTCGGGGCCTATGGCTACAACCCAGAAGGCGTGCGCATCGGCCAGAAGGAAAGCCGCCACCAGCGCGCGGTCAAGGTCTGGGACAAGCGAGAGTTTCGCAATTTCGATGACACGGTCGAACTTGGCACGCGCAACATCAAGGTGGCCCTGAAACGCCTGCGCAACTGGGCGCGCGAAGGCGCGGCGGACGAGCTGGACCTGGATGGCACCATCCGCGCCACGGCTGAAAACGGTTATCTGGACGTCAAGATGCGGCCCGAGCGGCACAACGCCGTCAAGGTGTTGCTGTTCCTCGACGTGGGCGGCTCGATGGACCCGCATATCAAGGTGGTGGAAGAGCTTTTTTCGGCCGCGCGGGCAGAGTTCAAGCATCTGGAATACTTCTACTTCCACAATTGCCTTTACGAAGGTGTCTGGCGCGACAACCGCCGCCGCTGGAATGCCCAGACACCAACGCATGAGGTGCTGCGCACCTATGGCTCTGATTACAAATGTATTTTTGTGGGTGACGCCAGCATGTCACCCTATGAAATCGCCTATCCCGGCGGCGCGAATGAACACTGGAACGAAGAGTCCGGACAGGTCTGGTTGCAGCGTGCGCGCGACCAATGGCCCAGTCACATGTGGATCAACCCCACGCCCGAGCGCCATTGGCAGTACACCCAGTCGATCCAGATGATCCGCGAAATCTTTGAGGACCGCATGGTGCCGATGACGCTCAAGGGGATCGAGGCCGGGATGAAAGAGCTGACCCGCTGATCTGTAGGCGAGCTGACGCGGCTCAATTCCCGCGACAAAGTCATTGCACGGTGCGTCAATCCCGCACATGCTGGGCCAATGGTGCCGCTGGAACACGCCCAAGCGCCAGCGGGAACATGGCGACCCGTCGCGAATTGCAAACGATCCGGTGTCATCAGTGATGGATTAGCCCACTGCGGACGTGACTTCAGGACAGGAGTTCCCATGCCTCTGAAATCACTGACCGCGGCTGCCTTGGCCGCAACTTTGACCACAACCGCAGCGATGGCCGATGGCATCGACCAGATGTACGACCCCAATGGCACGTATCTGGGCGAACTGCAGCTGATTGGCGATGTGACCGACCGTTTCGGTGGATCCTACGCTCTGTTCGATTTTCCCTCTGTCGGACTGAACCTTTATGTCCCGCCCGAGGCCGTCTATGTCCTGATGACCCGCGACAACCCGATCATTGCAAATCAGACGCCGTTTATCGGGTATTGGGTGGGCTACGCCCCCCAATCCTTTGGCACCTGGGCCCCCTGCGCGGCGGGCCACCAGGTGGACCACACCGGCTCCGTCTATGATCTTTACGGTGATCTGCGTCTGACCAACCTGGATCTCTCGCCATCCGGCAACCTGAGCTTTCAGATCGACCTCGGATTTTGTGGCGACAGCCCCCAGCAATGGGCCGTCAGCGAAGCCTTTTTCGAAGTCGCAAACCCACCGGCGCTTGGGCAACCCTTTTGGCCGGACATCAATGAATTCATCCAGATCTGTGGAAACGAACGCGACCTGACAGTACGTGCGCTTGGCTGTTCGCAGGTGATTTCGCACCCCGAAGCCTCGGACAACCAGCTTTCGAGCGCCTACTGGGGCCGCGCTTATGTACGGTGTGCCGGCGCAACGGCAGACGAGGACATCATCGCAGACCTCGTGTCGGCAGCACGGATCGAACCAAGGGAATGGCAAGTCTTTTACCGCGATCAGGGCCATTATGGCGGGCCGATTGACGGCGACGTCACCTTCGATCTGCTTGATGCCATCAGAAGCTACGTTAACGCGGGGTGCTGAACACCGAATCCGATCCAAGCGAAAGATAAGGAGGATCTTTGATGGCTGACACACTTTCCCCCTTGGTCGAGACGTCCTGGCTGGCCGATCATCTTGACGATCCCGACCTCCGGATCATCGACGTCCGATGGAAGTTTCGCGAAGTGGATGGCCGGGGTGTCGGCTATGACGATATCGCCGAGTTTCACGCCGGGCACATTCCGGGGGCGGTTTTTGTCGGCATGGCTTCGGAGCTCGCGGATCCCGATCAGTCGGTGCCGGACATGATGCTGCCGGCCGAGGCTTTTGCAGCCGTCATGCGCCGCCTGGGTGTCAGCAATGACACGCATGTGGTGGTTTATGACGATTCCGGACTGCCCCTTGCGGCCGCGCGCCTTTGGTGGGCCCTGACCCGTTATGGCCACGAACGGGTTCAGGTGCTGAACGGCGGATTGCAGCAATGGACCCTCGAAGGACGTCCCGTTTCGCAGCAGGCCGTCGAGGTGCCCGCCGGATCCTTTCAGGCGCGGCCACGGCCGGAATGGGTGGCATCAAAGGCGGATGTGCTTGCGGCCATCGACGATCCTGACACCAAGATCGTGGACTTTCTGCCAAATGACCTATTCCGCGGAGAGGGAACGCATGCCTGGGGCGGACGCTCTGGACATGTTCCGACAGCTTGCAACATTCCGGCCATTTCAAACATTGATCCGGCGATGGCCATGACGCCCATCGCGGAACGCGCTGCTAAGATGAAGGAAAGAGGATCGTTTCGCCTGGGCGAAGAAAAGGACCTGATGGCGCATTATCGCGGCAAGGGGCTGGACCCGGACGGCCCGGTCATCGCCTATTGCGGACGGGGCATCGCCGCATCCTGCGGGATGCTGACGATGCGCCACCTCGGGTTTCAAAACATTCGGCTGTACGACGGATCATGGGCGGAATGGAGCGCGGACGAAAGCTTGCCGGTCGAGACGGGCTAGCCGATTTTCGCAGAACGCCGCTCCGCGCCAGTCGATACAGCCTCGGCAGGCACAGACCCGTCCCAAACATCCGGGCTGGACACCGTCTTCAAGCGCAAACAAAAAAGCGGGGCAGCCCCCTGCCCCGCTCCCAGCGACTCTGATTGTCCCCCGGCCTTTGGGGGCTGCCCCACCAGCCCCGGCCTGTGAGCCGCCTTAGCCTTAGCGCGTCAGAAGCGCGGCTTCGTGCTTTTTCAGCGAACGGCGGGCCGATTGATATGCCTCCAGCCCTTCGGCCTCGGCCAGTTCCGGGAACAGTTCCAGGATTTCCTGACGCTGGGCATTGCCGATGCCCTTGAGGCTGTAGTCACCCGGCTGGAAGCTTTCCGTCCAGGCGCCGTTCGACAGAACCACTTCGTGGCGGTCGAACATGATGTGGATATAGGTGACACCCAAAGTGCCCACCTCGTTCACACCTTCAAGACCGGTCAGGTGTTTGGCCGCCGCCAGAACTTCGTTTTCTTCGAAATACAGGGCGGTCTTGTCGTTGTTCACCAGCACGCGGTGGTTCGGCGAGACCAGCAGGTCATGCTCGGGCAGGTTGTCGCCAAGCGCGCCCTTCTGGATCAGAACCGGACGCAGGTGCGGGTTGCGGGCCAATTCGTGGCCGCTCAGCTCCTTGGCACCAGCCCAACGGATTTCCTGAATTCCGTTGTCGCGGGTGATCACGCGGTCGCCGGGCTTCAGATCCTCGACCAGACGCTCGCCTTCCGGGGTGGCAATCAGGGTGCCGGGGGTAAAGCAGGGCACGATCTGTTCGATGTTTTCAAAGTCCATCGTGCCGGTCACGTCACCCGCACCGTTCAGGAATTCGACGGTGCCGTCGATCCCGTTCGAGGGGCGCGCGCCATCGTCGTCGTCCCTCACGTTGACCAGTCGCCAGTCGACCCCTTCGCGGCCCACACCGGACAGGTCCAGCGTGTCAAAGTCGTCGCCAGTGTTGTTGCCGGTAACAAAATCCCCGGCGCCTTCCGAGGCCGAGCTTACGATGATCAGGTCACGATCCGCGCCGCCGTCGATGCTGTCAACGCCCGCATCACCGTTCAGCGTGTCGTCGCCCTGGCCACCCAGCAGCGTGTCGTCGTCGTTGCCGCCGTGCAGTTCGTCTTCGTCGATGCCACCGTCAAGCGTGTCTTCGCCACTGTCACCATACAGCGTGTCATCATCGTCGCCGCCCAGGATCAGGTCGTTGCCGGTTTCACCGTCCAGGAAGTCGCGGTCGTTCTCGGTGTTGACGTCGATGTCGTCGGTCAGCTCGAGGCTGGCAATGTTCGAGCCATCCAGCGTGTCGTTGCCCTGTCCACCGTCCAGCGTGTCGGACCCGTGCGAACCGATCAGAGAGTCGTCGCCCTGGCCACCCATGATCAGGTCATCGTCGATGCCGCCGTCCAGCGTGTCGTTTTCGCCACCGCCGTCGATGGTGTCGCGGTCATCACCGGTCTCAATGTAGTCATTGCCCCGGTTGCCTTCGACATAGTCGCGGCCATCCTCCTGGTTCGGATCGCTGTCAAACCCAAGGCTGTTCAGCAGAGTTCCCGAGGCGAAAGCCGGATCGTCGCCAACGTAGTCGGAAAAGGTGTTGGTGCCCGCGATGATCGTGTCGTCACCGGTCCGGCCATAGATGGTGTCAGCGCCCTGAATGTCGAAAAGGCTGTCGTTGCCGCCACCCAGTTCGACCAGGTCATCGTCGATGCCCGGCAGAACGGTGTCGTCACCGCTGCCCGCATTGATCGTGTCGTCGTCGTCACCTGTCGCAATCGAATCCGCACCCGTGGTGCCGTCAACACTGTCCAGATCGTTTGCGGGATCGGGATCCTCGTCCAGACCGTCCAACGGATCAAGCGCCTGATCGGCCGGGTCAACCGGGAAGACATCGGTGTCGATCCGCGGATCTTCCTCGACCGTCACGGTCACCAGACCGGTGTCGCTGTCCCCCGAGCTGTCCGAGATGTCGTATTCAAAGGTGTCGTCGCCAAAGAAACCGGCATCGGGCGTGTAGGTCACCGTGCCGTCGCCGTTGTCGACGACATAGCCATTGGCCGGATCGGTCAGGAAGGTGATGGTCAGCGGGTCGCCATCGGGATCGCTGTCGTTGGCGGTCACGTCGATGATGACCGGGGTTCCCAGGCCGGTGGTTGCGGTATCGTCCTCGGCCACCGGGGGGCTGTTCGGATCTTCCACGTCCACGGTCACGATGGCGGTGTCGCTGTTCCCGGCAGGATCCGAGATGTCGTATTCAAAGGTGTCGGTGCCGATGAACCCGGGATCGGGCGTATAGGTCACGGTGCCGTCGCCATTGTCGACCACCGAGCCATTGGCCGGATCGGTCAGGAAGGTCACGGTCAGCGCGCCGCCTTCGGGGTCGCTGTCGTTGTCGGTTACGTCGATGACGATCGCGGTGTCCAGATCTGTGCTGGCGAAATCGTCAACCGCATCGGGGTCGAGGTTTTCCTCTTCCACATCGACGGTCGAGAATTCGATATCGCTGATCAAGGCACCTTGCTGCGCCGTGCCACCGTTTTCATAGACGATCTCAATACGCGAGACTGGTCCAGCGATCTCGACCAGAAGCGAGCCATCTTCGCCGGTGAACGCGGTTTCGGTCGTGCCGGTCGCCGTGCCGCCCGCCTCGGTCGCGGCGCCGCTCGAGGTCATGATGACCGGAACGGCGTTGCCGTCAGCGTCGTACGCCAGGACCGTGACATTGTCCTCAAAGGACAGACCCGCGCCGTCAAGGCCGCCCAGGTCTTCGCCATTCGGGTCGGCGTCCACATCCGACAGCCGGAACGCGACGTTCTGAACGCTGTCGGTGTACAGGGTCGTGTCCAGCGATCCGAATGTCAGAACAGTGGTCGAGGTCGGAGAAACGCCACCGCCATCCCCCCCTTCGCCAAACAGCTTCAGCCAGGAGTTCGGATCAAAGGTTTCGCCCGGTGCGACGTAGCCATCCACATTGAAGGTAAAGGCCTGCGCGGCGATGTCCTGCGAAGAGAATGCGATCTCGACGCCGACGCCACCTGTATCCACCGTGATCGGCGCGCCGCCGGAAGTGCCATCTTCGAGGGGCGTCCCGTATGCGCCGAGCAGCCCCCAATCCAAAACCAAATCAGCCATCGTTTGACCCTTTACATACAGACGGGGGTTCGCCCCATGCCACACACGCGGCGGCGACACACAAACGTCGCCCGTAACTTCTATTTTCCAATGCCTGCAAAGAAGCGAAGTGGCCTGCGGTGTTATGATCCTGTAAATCAGCCAGTCAGGATCAAGCAGTTGCGGCTGGACCGGTCGCCCGAATCCTCGCGTCACTCCGCATCCTTCCGGACACGTCTCAGTTCAGCGGCCGCCCCCGTGGCCTATTTCTGTCACCCCCCAGTTGGGCTGGTCATAGTGATACGGGCGCTGCCGGTCCCGAGAAAGAGGAAAATGTCCGAAAAGTGTTCAGCATCGGCAAATCTTCGCCTTAAAGTGGCGGACTTTCCCGGCCGAAGCGTCTCGGAATGACGTCAATTGTTTCCGTTTTTTCTATTCGTTCGCGGAATTTCGGCGTTTTTCCGGGCTTATGATCCATCCTGAACCGAATTCACCCAAATGTTGTCCGCGATTTGGAAACAGTGACGGGGTCGCCCGATTTGACAAAGCCGCAAACCGATTGTTCGGGCAAAATTGTGGCACGTTGTTCCAACGCGGGAACCAATTCCATCGGGCAGACCGGATTGGCCACGGATTTATCCTTGTTTTCGCTGGCCGATTTCGAATCGCAATTGTGCTAAATAATCCGAATTAACAGTTCATTTATCTACACGTTCTTTTTGGCGATGCACCCCGCATTCTATGGTCGCCCGGATTGCCGTCAGCCATGACTGCGCCACGCTGGGCCCAATCGCGATGGAATGCCAAAGGCACACCAAAGTCATCAGTTTTGGTTGGGATTTCGTGGTCGGGACGGCAAGATTCGAACTTGCGACCCCCTGTACCCAAAACAGGTGCGCTACCAGACTGCGCTACGCCCCGACTAGAGCCCCGCTTTAGCGGTCCGTGCCCGGAATGAAAAGAGCAAAATTACCCCGTCGGACACGGCCACGCAGCCAAACTTTGCAAGATTGCCGGATGGCGCAGTTGCGTCCCTTTTCCGATCCCCAGAACAGAGGCCATGCCGCCATTGATCTCAAGGACGAACTGCAGGTTTCGACCGCCGTTGATGTGGGTCAGGTCTTGGGGCACGGCGTTTTCATGAACATGCCGCACCACTCCGCTGGCGTCCGCAAAGATCATGTCCAGCGGGATCAGGGTGTTCTTCATCCAGAATGTCAGGGACTGGGGCCTGTCATACACAAACAGCATGCCGGCTGACCGCGCCATATGTTCACGGAACATAAGCCCCTGCGCGCGTGATTGCTGTGTATCTGCGACCTCGACGGTGAACCCCGCCTGCCCCCAGGCGCCCCGAAGGTCGACGCGGTCCTCGGCGCAGGCCGCCCAAAGCGGTGACCCCAGCCCGAAAACCGCAAGAAAAAAGATGATCAGACGTTGGCCACGTCCCACGAACACACCTCGATCGCCATCAGGCCCCGTTTCCCGTCAATGATCCGCACGGCCAAGGCCTCGCCCGGTTGCAGGTCGCTCAGACCTGAACGGCGCAGAACCTCAACGTGGATAAAAACATCCTGTGCATTTCCAAAGACATTGGCGAAGCCAAAGCCCTTTGCCTTGTCGAACCATTTCACCCGCGCAGGCATGAGTTCAGCATCCTGGAACGCGCCGGGATCGAGGTCTTCGAAATCCGCCAATGGCAATTCGGCAGATCCCTCCGGGGGCTCAATACTCAGCACCTCGGTGGCTTGGACCCCCCGATCGGTCTTTTGGACCTGTATCACCACGCGGGCAGCGTCTGCGACCGAACTCTGCCCAAAGTTTCGCAACACATTGGCGTGCAAAAGAATATCAGGCCCACCCTCATCGGCTATAACAAAGCCGAACCCCTTAACCGGGTCGAACCATTTTATCTTCCCCAGAACACGCCTTGTGTCTGTGTCATGTTGTTTCAACAGTGTTTCCACTTTATTTATCCCCACAATAGGTGTGCGCCATGTGCGGGTTAATTTGCAAGGGCAAAAATCCGAGACTGCTCAATGTGTTGACATTTCACGTCACATGAATGTCACGGGTTGAGGCGCTGAATCTGCCACGGTGCGTCTGCATCTTTGCGTCGCCATTGAAAACGATCATGCAACCGGAAGGCTCCGTCGGCCCAGAACTCGATTTCACAAGGCACCAACCTGAAGCCACCCCAGAACGGAGGTCGGGAGGGATTTGGTCCGTGCTTGGCCGTCACCTTGGCAACTTCCGCCATGAGCGATGTCCGAGACGTCAGCGGTTCAGACTGCCTTGACGCCCAGGCTCCCAGGCGGCTTTTCAGCGACCGCGACTGATAATACGCGTCTGCCTGTTCTCCTTCCTCTCGTACCACGTCTCCCCGAACGCGGATCTGTCGTCTTAACGATTTCCAGTGTAGCACAAATGCAGCCTTTCCCGATAGAGCAATCTCGCGGCTTTTCGCGCTATGGTAGTTTGTGTAGAACACAAACGCCTCTTTTTCTATCTCTTTCAGCAGCACCATGCGCACGTTCGGCAAGCCATCTGCATCTACAGTCGACAAGGCAATGGCGTTGGGATCGTTGATCTCGGACTTTTCGGCCTCGGCCAGCCAGTCCCGCGCGATCTGGAAAGGGTCATCTCCGGCAAACTTGCCGTCTCTGTCGGTCATGTTGAGCTCCGCCACCAGTTTTCGCCATATCGTTGCGGCAGACGTCGTCGGAATGCAAGATGGGCTGCACGCGGATGCACTTGATGCCTAATCGCCTATCGCCTAAAGGATATCCAACTTGGGCGAGCGGAGAAAATCATGTCAAATACTCTGATGGCGGGCAAACGCGGGCTGATCATGGGCCTGGCCAATGACAAGTCGATTGCCTGGGGTATCGCCAAGGCCTGTGCGGACGCAGGCGCAGAGCTTGCCTTTTCCTATCAGGGCGAAGCGCTGAAAAAACGGGTTCTGCCCCTGGCCGAGCAACTGGGCAGCGACATTGTCCTGGAATGTGACGTTTCGGACCCCGCTTCGATCGACACGCTGTTTGACTCGCTGGCCGAAAAATGGGGCAAGCTGGATTTCATCGTTCACGCCATCGGCTTTTCCGACAAGAACGAGCTGCGCGGTCGCTATGTCGACACCTCGCGCGAGAATTTCCTGATGACGATGGACATCTCGGTCTTTTCCTTCACCGCCGTCGTCAACCGCGCTTCGGCGATGATGAACGAAGGCGGCAGCTGCCTGACCCTGACCTATTACGGTGCCGAGAAGGTCATGCCGCATTACAATGTCATGGGGGTCGCCAAATCGGCGCTGGAAACCTCGGTGCGCTACCTGGCCGAGGATCTGGGCAAGGACGGCATCCGTGTCAACGCGATCAGCGCCGGGACGATCAAGACCCTTGCCGCCAGCGGCATCGGCGATTTCCGCTATATCCTGAAGTGGAACGAAAACAACGCCCCGCTGCGCCGCACGGTCACGCAGGAAGAGGTCGGCAAATCGGCGCTTTACCTGCTCAGCGACCTGGGCTCGGCGGTCACCGGCGAGGTGCACCACGTCGACGCGGGCTATCACGTGGTGGGCATGAAGGCCGTGGACGCCCCCGACATCACCAAGGGCTGAGGCCGCGATGACGCCAGAGCAATTCCTCAGCTTCAACGCCATCCTGGCGGTGGCCCTGGCAAGTCCGGGCGCGGCATTGGTCTTTGCTCTGAAAACCGCGATGAGCCGTGGGCGTCTGGCGGGCATCCTGACCGGGGTGGGCCTAGGGGCCATGGCCTCGGTCTGGACTTTGATGGCGCTGCTCGGACTGGATCAGGTCTTTACCCTTTTTCCCTGGGCCTATGGCGCGCTGAAGATCGGCGGCGGGCTTTACCTGCTTTATATCGCCTGGACCACGTGGAAAGGCGCGCGGGACGCTTTGGCCGACGTGCAGGCATCACGCGGGCGGGCCCTGCTGGATGGCGCATTGGTGAACGCGGCGAACCCGAAATCCGTGCTCTTTGCGGCGGCGGTGATCCTTGTGGTCTTTCCGCAAGGCACCTCGTGGACCACCATGGGGCTGATCACGCTGAACCACTTTGTGGTCGAGGTCCTGTTCTACTCGGCCCTGGCCACCCTTGCCAGCACACCCGTGGCACGTAATGGTTACCTATCGGCGAAAACGGCGCTTGACCGCATCGCCGCCGGAGTGATGGGCGCCCTGGGGCTGCGTCTGTTGCTTGATCGATAACGTCTGCTTTGCCCCCGGAGACCATGATGAACGACCGCCTGCCCCACGAAAAAGGCTTTCATGTCAGCTGGGATCAGCTGCACCGCGATGCACGCGCTCTGGCCTGGCGGCTGGATGGGCAAGGCCCGAATGACGGGTTGTGGAAAGCGGTGGTCGGGATCACACGGGGCGGCATGGCGCCTGCGATGATCGTCGCGCGCGAGCTGGACATTCGCCATGTCGACACGATCTCGGTCAAATCCTATCACTCGGGCGGCGGCAAGGCCGACCAGCGGCGCGAGGCCGAAGTGCTGAAGTACCCCGGTGCCGAGCTGATGGGAGATGGCGAAGGCATCCTGATCGTCGACGATCTGGTCGACAGCGGCAAGACACTGGAACTGGTCCGGTCGCTTTACCCAAAGGCGCATGTCGCAACGGTCTATGCCAAGCCGATGGGCCGCCCGCAGGTGGATACCTTTATCACCGAGGTCAGCCAGGACACGTGGATCTTCTTCCCCTGGGACATGGCCCTGCAATACGTCGAGCCCTATCGCGGCAACGATTGATGAGCCTCAGCCGTACGCAAACAACCTTTGCCCCGCCCGTCATGGAAGCCCGTCGCTGGATCGACGGGGTCAGCTTTCCTGACGACCGCCCGCTGATCAACGTCAGCCAGGCGGCCCCGGTCGACCCGCCCCCCGCGCCCCTGCGCGCGGCGATGGCCAAGGCGCTGGACGAGGCAGACACTCATCTGTACGGCCCGGTCCTTGGCCTGCCTGCCCTGCGTACGGAACTGGCGGCGCAGTGGTCGGCCCATTATGGCGGGTCGGTGCAGGCGGATCAGGTGGCCATCACCTCGGGTTGCAATCAGGCCTTTGCCGCCGTGATCTCGGCGATCTGCACCGAGGGGGATGAGGTCATCCTGCCAACCCCTTGGTACTTCAACCATAAAATGTGGCTCGACATGGCCGGCGTCACAGCTGTGCCCCTGGCGACCGGTGCCGACCTGGTTCCGGATCCGCAGGACGCCCGCGCCCTGATCACGCCGCGCACCCGTGCGATTGCCCTGGTCACGCCGAACAATCCCGGCGGTGTGGAATACCCTGCCGAGGTCGTCGAGGCCTTTTTTGACCTGGCACGCGAAACCGGGCTGCGCCTGATCGTCGACGAAACCTATCGCGACTTTGACAGCCGCCCGGCCCCGCCGCACGGACTGCAGCAGCAACAGGATTGGGACCAGACACTGGTCCAGCTGTATTCCTTTTCCAAGGCCTATCGCCTGACAGGCCACCGGGTCGGGGCCGCGATCACCTCTTCGGCCCTTTTGGCTGAAATGGAAAAGTTCCTCGACACCGTCACGATCTGCCCGACGCAGCTGGGCCAGAAGGCCGCGCTTTGGGGCTTGCAGAACCTGTCGCAATGGGTGGCGGGCGAACGGGACGAGATCCTGGATCGGCGCGCCGCCATTACGGACAATATGCCAATGCTCGAAGCCAGGGGCTGGCGCCTGATGGGGCTTGGTGCCTATTTCGCCTATATGCAGCATCCCTTTGCGGACAGCTCGGCCGATCTGGCGCCGCGACTGGTGCAGGACGCCGGTGTTCTGGCCCTGCCCGGCACCATGTTCATGCCCGAAGATGACCCCGCCGGCGCGCGGCAATTCCGCATTGCCTTTGCCAATGTCGACCGCGCCGGGATCGCCGCACTGTTTGAACGACTTGCCAGTCTGAGCTGGCCTCTTGCCGACCCGGGCGCGGGCGCGTAGGTATCGTCAAAAATCTGGGAGAATTTCATGGCCGCCAAAGGCAGTCTGTCCAAAACCGTCGTCTGGATCATCCTGGCCCTGCTGATCGTGGGTCTGGCGGGCTTTGGCGCAACGAATTTCAGCGGCAGCATCCGCAGCATCGGGTCGGTCGGCAATGTCGAAATCGACATCAACCGCTATGCAAGGTCCCTGCAAAACGAGATCCGCGCCGTCGAGGCACAGTCGGGTCAGGCGCTGCCCTTTCAACAGGCCGTTGCCCTGGGCATCGACCAGCGGGTTCTGGGCCAGCTGATCCAGGACGCCTCGATCGACAACGAAGCGCAAGAGATCGGCCTGTCCGTTGGGGACGAGGAACTGGCCACCCAGATCGCTGCGATCCCGGCCTTCCAGGGGCCCGACGGGCGCTTTGATCGCGAAGCCTATCGGTTTGCGCTCAGCAACACCGGCCTGAGTGAAGCAGAGTTCGAAGAGGGTTTGCGTGCCGAAGCTGCGCGCACCCTGCTGCAGGCTGCCGTTCTGTCGGGCAACGCGATGCCTGCCGGGTATCTGGACGTGCTTCTGGCCTTTGCCGGCGAAACCCGCAGCTTTGACTGGGTTGCCTTTTTGCCGTCGTCCCTGACGACCGGCCTGCCGGTGCCCGGTGACAGCGACCTGCGGGCATTTTATGACGAGAACATCGCGGATTACACGCTGCCTGAACGTCGCCAGATCACCTATGCCTGGCTGACCCCCGACATGATCGTGGACACCGTCGAACTGGACGAAGCAACCCTGCGCGCCTCGTATGAGGAGCGCAACGCCGAGTTCAATCAGCCCGAACGTCGTCTGGTCGAGCGTCTGGTCTTTGGCAACGATGCCGATGTCACCGCGGCTTTGGCACGTGTGACCAACGGCGAGGCGACCTTCGAAGACCTGGTGACCGAACGTGGCCTGGACCTGGCCGATGTCGACATGGGCGACGTGACCGTCGAAGACCTGGGTGACGCGGCCGCGGCGGTTTTTGCCGCCGAAAGCGGCGCATTGGTTGGCCCTCAACCTTCGGAATTCGGCGCAGCCCTGTTCCGCGTGAACGCTGTTCTGGCAGCGCAGTCCACCAGTTTTGAAGACGCGATCCCGGCCCTGCGCCAGGATCTTGCCCTCGACCGTGCACGCCGCGTGATCGACGGACAGATCCAGACCATCGACGACTTGCTGGCGGGTGGTGCGACGCTGGAAGAGCTGGAAGGCGAAACCGACATGCAGGTTGGCCAGATTGACTGGCACGACGGGCTGACCATCGAGATCGCCTCGTACAACGCCTTTCGCCGTGCCGCGGCCAACGTGACGCTGGACGACTTCCCCGAGGTCGCAGATCTGGGCGATGGCGGCATTTTTGCGCTGCGCCTCGATGGGACTCTGGACGCCGCCCCGCAGCCCTTTGAAGAGGTCGAAAGCCTTGTCCGCGCCGATTGGGACGTCGCCGAAACCGCGCGTCTGTTGACGGAACAGGCCGAAGCTTTTGCCGCGCAGTTGGGCGAAGGCCGGACCTTTGACGGCCTGGGCCTGACCGCAACATCCGAGACCGGCATCGGCCGCAACGGTTTTGTGGCGGACCTGCCCTTTGACGCCCTGACCGAGGTGTTCGAAATGGGTGCCGGCGAAGCCCGCGCGATCCAGACCCGTGACGGCGCAATCCTGATCCAGCTGACCGAGATCATTCCGGTTGACCGCGAAGATCAGGACATGATCCGACTAAGCGAAGCGCTGTCGGCACAGGCATCCGAAGGCATTTCGCAGGACCTGTTCCGCGCCCTGAGCAATGACATCCGGTCA
Organism: Alphaproteobacteria bacterium; assembly: GCA_030424865.1. Classification (GTDB taxonomy): domain Bacteria; phylum Pseudomonadota; class Alphaproteobacteria; order Rhodobacterales; family Rhodobacteraceae; genus JAKVCP01. The sequence continues at coordinate 129,723 of JAUHVR010000014.1, forward strand.
CGTGTCGGGATCGAACTGGATCAGCAGGCCATCAGCGCGGTGCACACGAACTTTCAGTAGGCACGGGCCCTCGCCTCGTCTCTGACGAAATGAAAGAGCCGGTCCATTGGCACATGGACCGGCTCTTTGCCTGTGTGTTGGGTCCCGAAGGATCAGACGTCAAAGCTTTCCGGCATGACGCCATTCACCTCGACATCGGTGGTCAGCGTCAGATCCGCGAGGCCGTCATCGTCGCTGTCGATCTGTACCACCAGCTCGAGCCGGTTTTGGTCGCCAAGATAGAAATCAAGCCCACCGATGTCATCCAGCGAGACCGAGAGCCCCAGAGGAGTGCTGGTGAAGTCCGACGGATCTAGGTCGATCGCGTTGGTCTGAACGCCATCGCTGTCAAAGACAAACACATCAGCATCAATGATCGCACTGGACGGGATCGGAGACCCCAGCAGCGCCGCTGTCAGGTTGTTGGGGTCGGTGACAAGTTCGGACCCTCCGGTGTTGTCGACCAGATCCAGATAATTCTGAGGCACATTGGAACCGACACCAAAAGCCGAAACCAAAGCACCGGTCGCGTGTACGGCTGATGCAGCATTAAAGACGTCCAGCGGATCCTGCTGTGTTGCGCTGGTGGATGACCCATTTGGCGGAGCAACCGGACGACCGTCCGAGGCGAAATACACCAGGTTGGTTTCATCCCCATCCGGATCCAGCGCATTGATCGCATCTTCGGTCGCCGCAAGCGCATCCAGATAGTCGGTCCATTGCACACGCTGAAGGGCTTGCAAGGCCGCGGTAATGTCTTCGACATCGGTTGACCCTGCGTCGTCAGAGGCGTCCAGGACAAAAGTCTGCGTCGGCCCGGCATCCGTTGAGAAGGGAATGAGCGTTACGCTGACGGCGCCGTCCGCAAAGCCCAGGCTGGCGATTTCTTCCAGAAGCGCGGTGTAGGCAGCGATTTCCACGTCCAGAATCGTATCGGCCCGACCATCGTTGTTCAAATCCCCGACGTTCGTCGCGCCCCCTGCGAAGCTAAACGTGCTGCCGGACACATCGATGACGAAGTAGACGTTCACCTCGGGCTGTACGACAGCGCCAAAGCTGACAAGGATCTCAGCATCGGTTGTCCCGTCGTTCGTAAAAGCTCCGGCCGTCAGGCTTGCCGCCACGGTTTGTCCGTTGGCACCGGTGCCCGACCCGCTGTCGTTGGCAGCGCCGGCATCAAAGGTGCCTTCGCCCTGAACGACCAGCTCGACCGTGGCGGTGTCAGTCGCCTGACCGTCCGAGATCGTGTACTCGAACGAAACGGTGGCGGTCTGCCCGTCGGACAGGCCCTCGAAGGTTGTGCCCGGATTGAAGTACACGTTGCCCGCGTCGAAAGAGACCGTGCCTTCGGAGGGCTGTGTGACGCCGACAATCTCGATGGCGTCATTGTCAGGATCCGAATCGTTGTCCAGCACATCCAGGGCCGTCACGCCGGACTCGCCTGCGTTCAGACTGTCGTCGACGGCATCGGGCGGCGCATTTGTCCCGATCACATCGATGGTGACAGTGGCGATGTCCATGTCGCCATTGGCGTCGGTGACCTTGTAGGTGAACGTGACCTGCTCAACCTCGTCCTTGATAAGATCGTCGAACTCGCCATTCGGATCGAATGTATAGGATCCATCCGCATTGAAGGTCAGGTTGCCCTTTGCCGGGCCGCTGTCCAGCTCGACCGAGGCCACGAGATCAGGAACACTGTCATTGACCAGCACGGTTCCCGCCACAAGGACGGTGTCGCTGTCGACCGAGTTGACGTCATCCACGGCATCAACCGGATCATCCTCTGGGGACAGCTCCTGCCCGTCAACGATCAGCCGGATGTTCTCGAACTGCTTGACCTTAAGGTCAAAGGCCGAGAACTGGAACCATTGCCCTGTCATCTGGCCGTTCGGATTCGTGTTCGCCGTTATCAGGGACTGCAGAGCCGCCAGATCGCTGGTCAGCGCATCTGCAAGCTCCAGCCATTCCGCCGTTGTCAGATTGATCGTCAGCGTGTCAACGCCCGACCCACCGAGGTAAGTTTTCGACGTGCCATCGTTGGACGCCAGATCAAAGACCAGCTCATCGTCGCCAGCCCCGCCTTTGGCCATGAGATCTGATCCGGACTGATCCGTGATCTTGTCATTTCCGGGCTTTCCGTCGGCTAGATCAGTCGGATGCGTCAACAGGATGTCGTCATCACCGTTGCCTCCAAACACCTTCTTTTTGGGCATGTCTCCCCCCATCATTTTATGAAAATACGGCCTCCCCAATCGCGAAAAATCACTCGGGAACCTAAATAAGAAAGGCGTGGCAATGCCCAATTAGGCATCGGTTCGACCATCCAGTCAACATTTTGAGAACCTGAGAGGGTGACTTTCGGTACCGCGCCACACAATGACTGGTCCGAAAATGTGAGCCTGCACAGAGGCTTATGACACGAGGCTCACGCGATTACGCGCGCACTCACCGGTCTGAGCATCCCGATCGTCACGGAGCCCCCGCACCGCCATAGGGAGAAACGCGCGCCCTACTCTCACGCAAAAACGTCAGTTCCCGAGATCCGCGCCGTTTGTCTGTTGGCCACTCAGACCATCGGTTTCATCAATTCGACCTCTTCGCCGCCCCGGACCGAGGTGTAGAAACAACTGCGTCGGTTGGTGTGGCACGCGGGCCCTTCCTGCCGGACAACCGCCAACAGGCAATCCCGGTCACAATCGACCCGCAGGTCGACCAGCTCTTGCGTATGACCCGAGGTTTCGCCCTTGATCCAGAACGCCTGACGCGAGCGCGACCAATAGGTCACCCTTTGGGTCTCCAATGTCTTGGCGACGGCCTCGGCGTTCATCCAGGCCACCATCAGCACTTCATGGCTGTCCGCATCCTGTGCCACGCAGGGGATCAGCCCTGCTTCGTTGTAGGTCAGCATTTGCGGATCAAAGGGCATGACGAAAAACCTTTTGCATCTGGTGGACTTGGGCCTATCTATGGGGTCCGAGCCAAAAGGAAAACCCATGTCCGGTGAAACCGACCTGATCAAGCTGTACTCTCCGCGCATTTTGGCGCTGGCAACCGACATTCCACGACTGGGACGGCTCGAGGCTCCGGACGCCACCAGCAAGAAACGCTCTCCCCTCTGTGGCAGCACGGTGACCGTTGATCTGACACTTCAGGACGGGCGTGTGGCGGACTATGCCCATGACGTGAAAGCCTGTGCGCTGGGTCAGGCCGCGGCTGCCGTTGTTGGCGGCGCGATTGTCGGTCAAACCCAGGATCAGGTGATTGCCGCCCGCGATGCACTGAAAGAGATGCTCAAAGCCGACGGCCCGGCACCTGCGGCGCCGTTTGACGGACTGGAGGTTCTGCGACCCGCTGCTGCCTTCAAGAACCGGCACACGTCAATCTTGCTGACGCTCGATGCCGCCGTCGAAGCGATGCAAAACGCCGAAGCCGCCAAGAGCGCTTAATCCCTTGTTGTCAAAATTCGTTTAGGTCTTGCCCCAAATCACTTGGGGCCCTGGATGAAGCACGACACGTTTGCCACAACCGACGATCAGCAGACCATTCTGCGAAACCTAAACGACAGCGCCGTATTGCTGGGCCGAACCACGGTGGATATCGGTGGCTTTCTTTCGGAACTCAGCAGCCAATGCCACGGGCAGACCCAGGCGCTGACGGCGCTGCGGTCAGGAAGCGCCTCAGTCGTCGACGCCTCGGACCAGATGCAGGACAGCCTGGCACAGGTGCTGGACACCGCTCAGGACACGCTGCAGGCTGTGGAACGCTCGATGGAGGTGCTGGCCGGAAACGCGCAGCAGTCAACGGCTCTGGCCGACTGGGTGCGCGCGGTTCATGACGAAGGGACGGCGATGGAAACCATGCTGGCCGGGATCCGAAAATCCAACGATCAGATCGGATCCATCGCCTCGCAGGTAACATCCTTGCGATGAATGCCAAGATCGAAGCCGCCCGCGCCGGTGCCGCGGGCAAGGGGTTTGCCATCGTGGCCGAAGCCATCAACGATCTGGCACAGAAAACCGGGCGCGCGGCGGATGCCGTGTCGGATCGCGTCAAGGAACTGGTGTCGTGGATGAGCAAACTGCAGACAGGGGCGGAACAATCGGCCCAGTATGCCCGAACGCTTTTGGACGGCAGTGCCCAGACCGACAGCGTCCTCACGCAGATCGAAACCCAGGCCCGCGCGTCCCAGGATGCCGCAAACGCCCTTCAGGGCACGCTTGCCTCGGCCAAGACGGAAATCACCGGCTTTGCCCCTGCCGTCGCGCAGATAGACGGCGCGCTTGGGACGATCATCGCCGGCGTTGACGAAGCCACAGACCGCGCCCACGCGCTGATCGATGGCTCTGAGGCAATTGTTCAGGGGCTCGTGGAACTGGGCGCCGACAGCGCGGACGGTGCCATGATCCTTATGATCCAGGATCTGGCAGGTCGCATTGCCGAAAGGATGCAGCGCGCGGTCGACGGTGGCGAAATCACGATGCCCGAATTGTTCGACACCAATTATTCTCCTGTACCCGGTGTGGAACCGGCACAAGTCACAACCAAGTTTGTGCCATTCACCGACGCTACGCTGCCGCAATACCTGGAACCGCCCCTGCAGACCGATCCACGGATCGTGTTCTGTGCAGCGGTCGACCGGAACGGCTATCTGCCGACCCACAACCGCAAGTTTTCCCATCCGCCGGGCCCCGATCCCGTCTGGAACGCGGCCAATTGTCGAAACCGGCGCATCTTTGATGACAGGGTCGGGCTGAAGGCGGGCGCAAACACGCGTCCGTTCCTGTTGCAAGTCTATCGCCGTGACATGGGGGGCGGGGAATTTGCCATGATGAAGGATCTGTCAGCCCCGATCTTTGTTCAGAACCGCCATTGGGGCGGATTGCGTCTGGGGTATCGGTTCTAAGAAAAAACCGCCGCTCGTCTGTTGGGGACAGACGGCGGCGGCAGGAAGTGCGCCTTGCGTGGGATCCGGGTCTGGCTCGTCCTGGGGGCAGGCAACCCCCGGTTTTGCTGACGGGACAGGCAATGTCAGATACGCATCTGTTTGGGATGAGATGCAGAGCCTCCGGCACAAGAACGCGGGCAGAAAGAGGTCAGTCAGGTCACTCCGGGAACATGCAGTGCCACAAACAGGATCACGACAAGTGCGGTCGCGCCAAGGGCGTCCAGCAGGAAATCAGGTCCAACGCGGTCCGCAAGGTATTTCATCTGCTCGATCATCTCTGGGCTCCTCATGTTCCTGAGTTGCCTCTTTGTTCTCATATCGCGGACTCGCTGTAAAGAACTTTTTAAGAACATTTGAGAACAAATCGTGTCAGCCCACGGAAATCAGTCGGATCGCCTCGTCCTGGCGCATCAGCCACAGCAGGATTCGCGCCGCTTGCCCGCGCGGGCTTGTCAGGTCGGGATCGTCGTTCAGCAGGCGCCGGGCATCGCTTTGAGCAACGGCCATCAGCGCCGCCTGATGTTCCAGATCGGCGATCCGGAACCTTGGCACACCCGACTGTGCCGTCCCGATCACGTCACCCGCGCCGCGCATCTCAAGATCGACCTCGGAAATCCGAAACCCATCCTCGGTCTCGCGCAGTGTCTTTAACCGTTGCGCACCCGCCTCGCCCAGCGGCGGCTGATACATCAAGAGACAGGTCGAGGCCTGATCCCCGCGCCCAACGCGCCCACGCAACTGGTGCAACTGCGCCAGTCCGAAATGTTCGGCCCGTTCGATCACCATGATCGTGGCATTGGGCACGTTCACGCCAACTTCGATCACCGTGGTCGCCACCAGCACCTTGATCTCTCCGGCCTGAAACCGCGCCATGGTCGCGTCGCGTTCCGGATGCGGCATCTGCCCGTGGACCAACCCGATCTGCGCCTCGTCAAACACGGCGCGCAGATGTTTGTACCGATCCTCGGCGGCGGCAAGGTCCACAACCTCGCTTTCTTCGACCAACGGACAGACCCAATAGGCCTGCCGCCCCTGCGCAACGGCGTCGCGCAGATGGGCAACGACTTCGTCCATCCGGTCCGAGGAAATCAAGGCCGTCTTAACCGGTTTTCGGCCAGGCGGTTTTTCATCCAGCACCGAGACATCCATGTCGCCATATTGCGCCAGCGCAAGGCTGCGCGGGATCGGCGTGGCTGTCATAACCAGAACATCCGCGGCAATCCCCTTTTCCCCCAGTTTCAGGCGCTGACGCACCCCAAACCGATGCTGTTCGTCAACAATGGCGATCCGCAACTCGGAAAACGTCACGTCGTCCTGAAAGACGGCATGCGTGCCGACCAGAATCTGGATGTCACCGCGCGCAAGGGCCTTCAGCTTGGATGTGCGTTCCGTCCCCTTGTCGCGGCCGGTCAGGATCTCCAGCACAACGCCCGCGTCTTCCGCCAGAGGTTTCAGGTTTTCCAAATGCTGCAGCGCAAGGATACTTGTCGGCGCCATCAGCACGCCCTGCCCGCCCGCTTCGACGGCCGTCAGCAAGGCCATGAAGGCGACAAGCGTCTTGCCCGCGCCCACGTCCCCCTGCAGCAAACGATTCATGCGTTGCGGCCTGGCCATATCCGCCGATATTTCATCCATAGCCCGGCTCTGGGCGCCCGTCGGCGCATAAGGCAAGCTGGCCAGAACACGCGAACGCAAACGTCCGTTTCCGTGGCTTTCCAGACCCGGGGCGCGCCGCCGTTTGGCCCGGGCAAGCGCCAGCGTGATCTGATGGGCCAGAAACTCGTCGTACGCCAGACGTTGACGTGCGCGCGCATTCGGAGACAAGTCCGATGCCGCCTGCGGCGCATGCGCCGCGCGCAGTGCATCTTGCCAGTCGGGCCAATCCTCTTTGGCTTTTTGCGCAGGATCGATCCATTCGTCCAACTCAGGTGCGCGCGATAATGCATCCCGGACAGCGCGTGTCATCACGCGTTGTGTGACAGAGCCAGTCAGCGGATAGACCGGCTCGAATGCAGGCAATTCCCCGGCCTCGTCCTCGGGCAAGACGTGGTCCGGGTGGACCATCTGCGCCATGCCATCAAACAGCTCGACCCGCCCCGATACGATGCGGCGCTGACCCGTGGGCAAAAGCTTTTGCACATAGTCGCCACGTGCATGGAAAAAGACGATCTGGAACGCCGTCGCCGCATCCGTGACCGTGACGCGATAGGCCCCGCCCCTGCTGCGCGGAGGGCGATGCTGGCCAATGGTCACGGCCACCGTGACCACACCCGGGAAGTCTGCGCCCTGAACGGTGGACCGCAAGGCCCGGTCAATCCCGGAATGCGGCAGCGTCATCAGCAGATCGCGCGGGGCGGTCTGGCCCGCCCCTTCCAGCGCCTGGGCGGTTTTCGGTCCGATCCCGTCCAGCACCGTCATCTGCGCAAAAAGCGGAAACAGGACCTCGGGACGGCCAGTCATGACCGGCCGATCAGCGCCAGCCACTGGTCTTCATCCAGGATCTGAAGCCCCAGGTCACGCGCCTTTTTCTCTTTCGATCCCGCGCCCGGCCCCGCAACGACGATGTCGGTCTTGCCCGAGACCGAGCCCGAAACCTTGGCGCCCATTGCCTCGGCCGTGGCCTTGGCCTCGGCCCGCGTCATGCGCTCGAGGCTGCCGGTGAACACAACCGTCTTGCCCGCCACCGGGCTGCCATCGGTCTGCGGCACTTCTGCCGCCTCGATTTCAAGATGTGCGATCAAACGATCGATCGAGGCACGTTCGGCCTCTTGTGACAACGCGGAAACCAGCGATCGGGCCATGACCTGGCCAATGCCGTCGATGGCAAGCAAATCGTCCCATTCCGGGCCTTCGCATCCGCGCGCCGCGTCGACGGCGGCGATCATCATGTCCCAGGTGCCGTAGTGTTTTGCCAGAAGATCCGAGGCCTGTTCCCCCACATGGCGGATGCCAAAGCCAAAAATCACCCGTTTCAGCGGGATGGTGCGCTTGTCGCGGATCGCGGCGAAAAGGTTGGTGGCCGATTTCTCACCCCAGCCTTCGCGGTTCTTCAACTGTTGCAGCCCGCTGCCAAACCGCGCCTCAAGCTCGAAAATGTCGGCAGGTTCGCGGATCCAGCCGTCGGTATAGAACTGTTCGACCTGCTTGGCCCCCAGCCCTTCGATGTCGAATACGGCGCGCGAGACAAAGTGTTTCAGTTTTTCGACGGCCTGCGCAGGGCAGATCAGCCCCCCCGTGCACCGCCGCACGGCATCGCCTTCTTCCCGGACCGCATCGCTGTCGCATTCCGGGCAGAGGGTCGGAAACGCAAAGGGCTGTGCGATTTCCGGCCGTTTCGACAGGTCAACATCGGCAATCTTGGGTATCACATCGCCGGCGCGATAGACCTGCACCCAGTCGCCAACCCGTATGTCGTTGCCGCCACGGATAGGCTGACCGTCACCGCCGCGCCCGGCGATATAATCCTCGTTGTGCAATGTGGCGTTTGAAACGACCACCCCCCCGACAGTCACGGGCGTCAGACGCGCGACCGGGCTCAGCGCGCCAGTGCGCCCAACCTGAATGTCGATCGCCTCAAGCCGAGTCCAGGCCAGCTCGGCCGGAAACTTGTGCGCGATTGCCCATCGCGGGGTGGTCGAGCGGAACCCAAGGCGGCCCTGCAGCGCAAGATCGTTGACCTTGTAGACGACGCCATCGATGTCGTAGCCAAGCGTTGCGCGCTGCGCTTCGATCGCGCGGTAGTGTTCCAACATCTCGTCTGTCGACGCACAGAGTTGCGTCAGAGGGTTGGTCTGAAATCCCATGCCCGCCAGCCGGGTCAAGGCATCGAATTGCGAATCGCCCAACGGTTTCGAGATCTCACCCCAGGCATAGGCAAAGAACTTCAGCGGACGTGAGCGTGTGATCGTGGCGTCCAGCTGCCGCAGCGACCCCGCCGCGGCATTGCGAGGGTTCGCAAAGGTCTTGTCACCGCGGGCCTCTTGCCGCGCGTTCAGAGCCTCGAAATCCGCGTGGTCCATGTAAACCTCGCCGCGAACTTCCAGGATCCCCGGCGCACCATCGACCCTTTTCGGGATGTCTTCGATCATCATCGCGTTTTGCGTGACGTTCTCACCGACGCTGCCGTCCCCGCGTGTGGCCGCCTGTTTCAGAACGCCGTCCTCATAGCGCAATGAGAGTGACAGGCCGTCAATCTTGGGTTCCGCGGTAAAGGCCAAGGCACTTGCGGCGTCCAACCCCAGATACCGGCGAATGCCCTCGACGAAATCCCGGACGTCGGTGTCTTCAAAGGCGTTGCCCAGCGACAACATGCGCTGGCTGTGCGTGACCTTGGAAAACCCTTCGGCCGGGGCTGCACCAACCTGATCTGACGGGCTGTCAGCGCGCTTCAGATGGGGAAAGGCCGCCTCAATTGCCGCATTTCGTCGTTTGAGCGCGTCATATTCGGCGTCCGACAAATCCGGAGCGTCTTCGCCGTGGTAGGCCGTGTTTGCTTTGGCCAGAACCTGCGCCAGTTGCGCAAGTTCCTGACGCGCATCTTCTTCACCAAGGGTTTCGACAGGGGGTTTCCGTGTCACGGTCGCATATCCTCACAAGCCGCAGATGGGATCCTGCGGACAAGTGATAGGCGTCGGACCAGCCACGGTCCAGTCAAGAGCTGCGATTCGTATCAGGCCCCGACAGCAACAGCGGTCGTGTCATCTTCGACGGGCTGCGGGTCACGAAGCACATATCCACGTCCCCAGACCGTTTCGATATAGCTTCCTTCGCCTGTCGCTTCGCTAGGGTCAGGATGCATTGATTTCCGGAGCGCTACGTGATTCACGGCCCGGAAAACGGAGCGGTGACATGAGCGACCTTTTCTGGCTGACTGACGAGCAGATGGCCAAGCTTTCCCCTTTCTTCC
>JAUHVR010000015.1 GCA_030424865.1 Alphaproteobacteria bacterium
GAAGAAAGGGGAAAGCTTGGCCATCTGCTCGTCAGTCAGCCAGAAAAGGTCGCTCATGTCACCGCTCCGTTTTCCGGGCCGTGAATCACGTAGCGCTCCGGAAATCAATGCATCCTGACCCTAGCGCTGCTTGGGCTGGCGGCCTGTGATGACGCTTGGATGCAACCGACGCCGTCTGGCGTGAAACCGCAGGTCCGCCCGCCCGAACTGGAACAACGCGCCGCCGAGCCTTCGGCGCGCAGCCGGGCGCTTGCGACCTATTACAATCGGGTCCAGGCGGATCTGCTTGTGCAGGGCCTTTTGCGCCGGGATGGCGGCGGCCCCGACACGCCGTTTACCGACACGGCATTGATCCGCAATTTCGAGACCATTGCGCTGAAAGACGAATATGTCCGTGGCGAAGGTCTGCGCCGCGCCAGCGGCGAACTGGGCCGGATCAAGCGCTGGCACAAACCGGTGCGGGTTGTGGCCGAATTCGGCGCCTCGGTGCCCACCGATCAGCGCGAGATCGACACCTCGCTTTTGTCTGGCTACGTGGCACGACTGGCACGAGTGACCGGGCATTCGATCGCGATGTCCTCTGAACGGGACGCAAATTTCCATGTGCTGTTCATGGGGCAGGACGATCAGGCGCAGATCAAGCCCCGGATCCAGGAGCTTGTGCCCAACGTCAACCCGGCGGCGCTGCAGATCTTTGACAGTCTGCCTCGGGCGATCCACTGCCTGGTCATTGCGTTCTCCGAAGAACCCGGTGGCTATAACTATGGCACGGCGATTGCGCTGGTGCGGGCCGAACACCCGGACCTGCTGCGGCAGTCCTGCATTCACGAAGAGGTCGCCCAGGGGCTTGGCCTGGCCAACGACAGCCCCCGCGCGCGGCCTTCGATATTCAACGACGACGACGAATTTGCACTGCTCACCACCCATGATGAGCTGCTGCTGAAAATCCTCTACAACCCCCGCATCCGCGCCGGCATGTCGGCGGACGACGTCCGTCCGATCGTCACAGAGCTTGCGCGCGCCCTGCTGGGTGGGGAAAGCTGAGGCGAAAAGGAGATCACAGACATGGGCATTTTCGATTTTCTGAGCGGTCAGTTCATCGACGTCATCCATTGGGTCGACGACACGCGCGACACGATGGTCTGGCGTTTTGAACGCGAGGGCCACGAAATCAAGTACGGCGCCAAGCTGACGGTGCGCGAGGGTCAGGCTGCGGTTTTTGTGCACGAAGGCCAGCTGGCGGATGTGTTCACGCCGGGTCTCTATATGCTCGAGACCAACAACATGCCGATCATGACGTCGTTGCAGCATTGGGATCACGGCTTCAAGAGCCCGTTCAAATCCGAGATCTATTTCGTCAACACCACACGGTTCAACGATCTGAAGTGGGGCACCAAGAACCCGATCATGTGCCGCGACCCCGAGTTCGGGCCGGTGCGCCTGCGGGCCTTTGGCACCTACTCGGTGCGCGTGACCGAGGCCGCGCGGTTCCTGACCGAGATCGTCGGCACGGATGGCGAGTTCACGATGGACGAGATCAGCTACCAGATCCGCAACATCATCGTGCAAGAGGTCAGCCAGGTGCTTGCGGGCTCTGGCATTCCGGTGCTGGACATGGCGGCCAACACCGCCGATCTGGGCAAGCTGGTGGCCACCGAAGTGTCAAAGACATTGACGGGCTACGGACTGACGATGCCCGAGATGTATATCGAGAACATCAGCCTGCCGCCTGCGGTCGAGGCGGCCTTGGACAAGCGTACCTCGATGGGGCTGGCGGGCGATCTGGGCAAGTTTACCCAATATTCGGCGGCCGAGGCGATGACGGCGGCAGCCAACAACCCAGGTGGTGACGGCGGCATGGGCGCGGGCATGGGGATGGGCATGGGCATGGCGATGGCCCAGCAGATGGCCAATGCCGGTCCGTGGGGGGCGCAACAACCCGCACAAGCCGCAGCACCTGCGCCGCAGGCAGCTGCGGTGCCGCCCCCGCCTCCGGTCGAGCATGTCTGGCACGTTGCCGAGAACGGCGAGACCAAGGGGCCGTTTTCCAAGGCCGCGCTGGGGCGCATGGCCACCGCCGGAGAGATCACGCGCGAAACCTATGTCTGGACCGCCGGTCAGGACGGGTGGAAACACGCCGAGGATGTGGCCGAGCTGGCGCAGCTGTTCACGATCCTGCCACCGCCACCGCCCATGGGCTGAGGTTGGAGTGGGGGCTCTGCCCCCACACCCCCGGGATATTTTGGGCAAGAAGAAACGGGGCCCGGCATGGATTTTGAGGACATCCTGAATTGGCGCCGGGTCGATGATCGGCTTTCCTTGTCGGGTCAACCGAGCGAGGCGCAGCTGCGTCTGTTGGCTGAGGCCGGCGTGACGGATGTGATCAACCTGGGACCCCATGACAACAAGGGCGCGTTGGAGGACGAGCCGGGCGTCGTGGCCGCGGCGGGGATGGTGTATCACTACATTCCGGTTGATTTTGAAGCGCCAAGTGCGGCTGATTATGCGGAGTTTACCGCCCTGATGGCGGCTTTGCAGAACAAGCGCGTGCATCTGCATTGCATCTACAATGCGCGCGTGACCGCCTTCATGCTGCGCTATGCGCGGGACGGGTTGGGTGGCGGCAAGGTTGCCGAGGCCGAGGCGCGCATGGACGGGATCTGGCGCCCGGGCGGGGTTTGGGCGCGGTTTCTGGGCGATACAGAAAATGAGGTTCAGCCAAACCGCTATGCCGGGTATGATTACTGACGACTGACCGGAGATTTCCATGACCGACGCCTTTGCCCCGCCGCCGCCCCCGCAAGAAGTCACAGACGAACATCGCTTTCCCTGCGACAACTGTGGCGCGGATTTCCGGTTCTCTCCCGAGCAGAACCTGCTGGTCTGTGATCATTGCGGCAACAACTCGGAGATGGTGGCCGATGGCCCCTGGGGCGGCACCGCCATCAAGGAGCTGGATTTCCAGGATGCGATCAACAACCTGCTGCCCCTGCAGGAGATGGAAGAGACCCGTGTCTCGACCTGCCCGAACTGCGCGGCGCAGGTCGAGTTTGATCCCAACACCCATGCCTCGGAGTGCCCGTTTTGCGCCACGCCGGTGGTGACCGATACCGGAACCCATCGGCACATCAAGCCCAAGGGGCTGTTGCCCTTTTCGCTGGACGAAGAGGCCGCGCGGGATGCGATGACCGAATGGCTGGGCAAGCTGTGGTTCGCCCCGAACGGTCTGCAGGAATATGCGCGGAAGGGGCGCAAGCTGGAGGGCATTTATGTGCCCTATTGGACCTTCGATGCCGAGACGGAAACGGACTACACCGGTCAGCGCGGCACGGTCTATTACGAGACGCGCACCGTGACGCGTGACGGCAAGACTGAAACTGAGCGGGTGCAGAAGATCCGTTGGCGCTCGGTTTCGGGCCGGGTGGCGCGGTTCTTTGACGATGTGCTGGTGATGGCCTCGCATGCCTTGCCCAAGCGGTTCACCGAGGCGCTGGAGCCCTGGGATCTGGCCGCGATGGAGCCTTATCGGCCCGAGTTCCTGGCAGGGTTCCGGGCCGAGGCCTATACGGTCGACCTGGACGAAGGCTTTCACGATGCGCGGGCGCAGATGGACCGGGTGATCGAGCGCGACATCAAGTTCGACATCGGCGGCGACCGGCAACGGATCAGCTCGGCCGACACGCGGGTCTGGGACGTGACTTTCAAGCACGTGCTGCTGCCGGTCTGGATGGCGGCCTACAAGTATCGTGGCAAAAGCTATCGCTTTGTGGTCAACGGCCGCACGGGCCGCGTGCGTGGCGAGCGGCCGTGGTCTGCCTGGAAGATTGCCACGGCTGTCGTACTGGGCCTGATCGTGGCGGGCGGTGTTGGCTACCTGATTGCCATGAACCAGTAGGGCAAGGCCCCCAAGCCCCACTTTAAGCGCGCTTGACCTGGATCTTTCGCCCTGTGGACGCATCGGGCGCGCGGCGGGGCACGGTGATCTGAAGCACACCGTCTTTCATATGCGCCGTAACCGCCGCGTCATCGGCATCGGCCGGCAGGCGGAAGGACCGGCGAAAGGATCCATACTGGCGTTCGGAAAAGAACCAGGTGTCGCCCTTGTCTTCACGCGTGGTGGTCTTTTCGCCCGACACGATCAGGACGCCACCGTCGATGCTGAGGTCGACATCCTCTTCGGACACGCCGGGCAGTTCAACCGAAATGCGATAGGCGGCCTCGTCGCTGGAGGCGTCCGAGGCGGGTGACAGCCATTCCGACAGACGCGTTCCAAAATTGCGCAGGGGCGAGGTGAGGTGGGGCCAGAGGCCTGCCGACTGATTGGTTTCAACCATCTTGGTTTCCTCCTTGTGTTTTCCGCGTTTCAACTGGATTTTAGCAAACCAGAGGGTGCGACACCTTGATCACGCGCAATTCCGGGCTTGCCCCCGAGGGGCGACACAAGGCATGTTAGCGCAAACAATTCAAGCCGGAGGAGCCACTCATGATTCTGTGCTGCGGGGAAGCGCTGATCGACATGTTGCCGCGTCAGACCGAAGCGGGCGAGACGGCCTTTGCGCCTTATGCGGGGGGATCGGTGTTCAACACCTCGATTGCCCTGGGCCGATTGCAGTCTCCGGCGGGGTATTTTGGCGGGCTCAGCACCGATCTTTTTGGGCAGATTCTGACCGATACACTGGCGGCCTCCAAGGTCGACAGCCGTCTTGCACCGCGTGTGGACCGGCCGACGACGCTGGCCTTTGTCACGCTGACCGATGGGCAGGCGCAGTATGCCTTTTACGACGAGAACACGGCAGGGCGGATGCTGACGGCGGAAAACCTGCCGGACATGTCGGCCGATGTCTCGGCGTTGTTCTTTGGGGGCATCAGCCTTGTGGCGGAACCGGCGGCGGACGCCTATGCCGCGCTTTGTGTGCGCGAGGCCGACCGGCTGCCGATCATGGTTGATCCCAACATCCGCCCGGCCTTTATCACCGACAGCGGCCGCTATCGCGCGCGGTTGGAAACGATGTTGCAAAGCGCCGACATCATCAAGGTCTCGGACGAGGATCTGGAGTGGATCGGGACCACACCAGAGGGGCTGATGGAGATCGGTCAGGCCAAGCTGGTCCTGCTGACCATGGGCGCGCAGGGTGTGCGCGGGTTCTGGTCGGGCGGCAGTTTCGACGTCGCCGCACAGAAAGCCGAAGTGGTCGATACAGTCGGCGCTGGAGACACCTTCAACGCGGGTCTGCTGACCGGGCTTTGGAAAGCGGGCAAGCTGAGCAAAGAGGCTCTGGCCACGGCGACCGAGGCTGATTTCCGTCCCGCGCTGGACCTGGGCAGCCGGGCGGCTGCTATCACCGTGTCGCGCGCCGGGGCCAACCCGCCCTGGGATCACGAATTGTGAGGGCTCTGCTGCAGCGGGTCAGCGAGGCTTCGGTCACTGTGGACGGCACGGTGATCGGGCAGATCGGGCCGGGGCTTTTGATCCTGGTCTGCGCCATGCAGGGTGATGACGAGGCGGCCGCGGACAAGCTGGCCGCCAAGATCGCCAAGCTGCGGATTTTTACCGACGAGGCGGGCAAGATGAACCGCTCGGTCCGCGATATCGATGGATCGGCGCTGGTGGTCAGCCAGTTCACGCTGGCGGCCGACACGTCGCGCGGAAACCGGCCCGGTTTTTCCTACGCCGCCCCCCCTGCCGAGGGAGAGCGGCTGTATCAATACTTTGCCCAGTCCGTTGCCGCGCAGGACATCCCGGTGGAAACCGGTCGGTTCGGCGCGGACATGAAAGTGGCGCTGGTCAATGACGGGCCGGTGACGATCTGGATCGACACCGACACCTGAAGATCACGCCGCCTTGTCGACCCAGGGCAGCTCCATCACGACCGTTTGGCCCGTCATGGCCGCCTGTTGCGCCGCCTGACCGATGCAGACCGCTGCCAGACCGTCGGACAGCGAAACCTCGGGCGCGCCCCCGTTGCGGACCATGTCCAGGAAACGGGCGTGCTGATAGAAGGTCGAGCCGTTGTGGTCACCGGCTTCAAGAATCGTGGGATCAACCGGGATCTCGACCACCTGCGGGCCCTTGGGCTGGCGCGGGCTGGCGATGACCTGTGCAACGGGCGGCTCTCCCAGATGCGTTGGCCAGAAGCGGCCCGGTCCGGGCACCAGCGCCTCGATCTTGCCGTTGGGGCCGACGGCGCTGATCTCTTCCTGGTACTTCGACCCTTCGGCATACATGCACAGCTCAAGCATCGCGCGGGCACCAGAGGCGAAATCGACGATCACATAGGCGCTGTCCCAGATGTCGGGCACCTCACCGTCATAGGCCTCGTCCAGGTGGTTCACCTCTTGGCCCGCGCTGGCCATGACGCGGACGGGCTCGGACTTGAGGATCAGGCGCATCAGGTCAAAGAAATGGCAGCACTTCTCGACCAATGTGCCGCCGGAATAGCGGTTGAAGCGGTTCCAGTTGCCGACCTTGGGCAGAAAGGGGAAGCGGTGTTCGCGGATTGTCAGCATCCTGACGTCTCCGGTCGCGGTATCGACCTGTTCGGCAAAGGTCTGGATCGGCGGCATGTAGCGATATTCCATCGCCACCCAGATCGGCGCGGGGTAGCTTTCGGCAATCGCGGCAATGCGCGGCGCATCCGCCGGGTCCGTGAACAGCGGCTTTTCGATCAACAACGGCAGCGGGTTGCGGGCGGCGATCTCTTCCAGCTGCGGCACATGCATGTGGTTGGGGCTGGCGACCAGCAGGCAATCCAGATCATCACGCCCCAGCAGATCCCAAAGCGAGGGTTCCAGCTTGGCGTTCGGCGCAATCGCCTTGGCGGCATTGGCCATGATCTCGTCCGGTTCGTAAATGGCCGCAACGCGCGCTTCGGGCAGCAGGGCGATGTTGCGCAGGTGCTCTTGCCCCATCATGCCGCAGCCGATCACGCCATAGTTGAGAATTTTCATAATCCTGTCCTCATGCAAGCCGCGCGATGTAGCGGGCCACGTTTGTGTCGATCCAGTTGTGAGAGACTTCGGCCCGGACGCCATCCTGCGCCCACGAGATCCGCTCGACCAGCACGCAGGGGCTGCCGGGGCGAGGTCCAAAATCATCGGGCGCCCAGTCGGGAACGGTGCCCATCAGGACGCGGTCTTCGGCGCGGGTGATCCACAGGCCAAGCCGCGTCCGGTAGAACAGATAAAGCGATTCCGACAGGTCCGGCGCAGTGACTGTCTGCGCATAGTCGCCGTCCAGCCAGATCTCTTCCAGAACCGCGGGGGTCTTGTTCAGCGACCGCAGACGCCGGACCCGATGTGCCTGATCCGAGGTGCCGAAGGCGGGCAACGATTCGGGTTTGGCCACCCGATCCACCGACAGCAGTTCGGCCGTCGGAAGGCCGCCACCACCCAGCAACTCGACCCGGAAAAAGGCATAGACACTCTTGGTGTCCGCCTGCGCGCGGATGTAGTTGCCGGACCCCTGAACGCGTTCCAGCATCCCCTTTTCCGTCAGGTCCGCCAAGGCCTTGCGCAGGGTCCCCACCGAGGTTCCCAATTGCGCCGCCATCTCGCGTTCGGGCGGCAGACGCTCGCCATCGACATAACGGCCTGCGTTGATCTCGCGGATCAGCATCTCGCTGAGCTGGACATACAGCGGCAGGGAATGGCGGGTCTGGGCGGTCATAGACGGGTCCGTGGGCGGGTCTGACGGGGCTGGAAAAAAGAATTGATACACCATTGATCTACATCAATACGGGTGCTACGCAAGAGAAAATCAAACATCGCGGAGACATCTTATGACCATCGTCCCCATCACTTCGCCGGACCTTGATGCGGCTGAAGTGTCCTGGTTTGCGGCGCTCTGCTCGGACGACTATCAGTTCCTTGGCGTGCCCGATGGTGACCTGCGGTCAAGCTGGGCGCATTGCTCGGGCATCGTGAAAGAGGCCGAGGCGCAGGGCTTTCGCAACATCCTGTGCCCCTCGTCGTACCAGGTGGGTCAGGACACGCTGAGCTTTGTCGCGGGCTGCGCGCCGATCACGGACAAGATCAACATGCTGGCGGCCGTGCGTTGCGGCGAGATGCAGCCGATCATGCTGGCGCGCACCATCGCGACGCTGGATCACATGCTTGAGGGCCGTCTGACGGTCAACATCATCTCGTCCGACTTCCCCGGCGAGAAGGCCGAAAGCAACTACCGCTATCAGCGTTCGCGCGAGGTGGTCGAGATCCTGAAACAGGCCTGGACCCAGGGTGAGATCAACTACAAGGGCGAGGTCTACAACTTCGAGGGCCTGACCACCGATCCCGCGGTTCCTTACCAGACCGGCGGCCCGCTGCTGTATTTTGGCGGCTACAGCCCCTCCGCGCTGGAACTGTGCGGTCAGCACTGCGACGTCTACCTGATGTGGCCCGAGACCAAAGAGGCGCTGGCCGGTCGGATGCGGGACGTGAACGCCGTTGCCGAACGCTACAACCGCACGCTGGACTATGGGTTGCGCGTCCACATGATCGTGCGGGATACCGAGGCAGAGGCGCGTGAATACGCGGAATACATCGTCTCGAAGCTGGACGAGGACAAAGGCACCGCGATCCGGGAACGTGCGCTGGATTCAAGCTCGTTGGGCGTCTCGCACCAGGCGAAAAACCGTGATCTGGCCGACATGGAAGGGTTCATTGAACCGCATCTCTGGACCGGCGTGGGCCGGGCCCGGTCGGGCTGTGGTGCGGCATTGGTCGGGTCCGCCGACCAGGTGCTGTCCGAGATCGAAGAGTACCAGAAGATGGGCATCCGCGCCTTCATCTTCTCGGGCTATCCGCACATGGAAGAATGCAAACACTTCGGCAGACTCGTCCTGCCGCACCTGAAAACCTGTTCGATGCCAGAGGCTTATGGCCGCGTGCCTGCATCGACACCAGCCACCCCCCTGGGTGTAGGAGAACGTCGCTGATGGACCGCGTATCGCTGAACGATGACCTGAGCCTGTCGCGCCTGGTCTATGGCATGTGGCGTGTGGGCGACGATGCCGACACTTCGCCCGAGCACGTCCGCAACAAGATCGCGGCCTGCCTGGATCAGGGCATCACCACGATGGACCAGGCCGATATCTACGGCGACTACGGCGCCGAAGAGATCCTGGGCAACGCCCTGACGCCTGAGCTGCGCAACCAGATCGAGATCGTCACCAAGTGCGATATCGTCGCGCCTGCCGGGCGTTATGCCCACGCCAAGGTCAAATACTACGACACCAGCCGCGACCACATCCTGGCCTCGGTCGATCACTCGCTGCGGCTGATGAACATCGACCACATCGACGTGCTGCTGATCCATCGCCCCGACCCGCTGATGGACGCCTGCGAAACCGGCGCGGCGCTGGACGAGGTTGTGGCCTCGGGCAAGGTGCGCAGCGTCGGCGTGTCGAACTTCAAGCTGCACGATTGGACGCTGTTGCAGGCCTCGATGAAGACGCCGCTGGTCACCAACCAGATCGAGCTGTCGCTGATGGCCCACGAAGGCTTCACCAACGGGGATGTTGCCTATCTGCAAGAGCGCGGGATTCCTCCGATGGCCTGGTCGCCGCTTGGCGGCGGCCGGCTGTTCGGCGATGAGTTTGCCGCTTTGCGCGGCAAGCTGGCCGAGGTCGGCGCGGAATTCGGCGTTGATGAAACCGCCGTGGCGGTTGCTTGGCTTTTGCGCCACCCGGCGCGGATTATTCCGGTGCTGGGCACCAATAATCTGGACCGGATCGCGCGCATCGGTGATGCTGCCAAGGTAAGCATGGACCGGGAAACCTGGTTCGCGCTGTATACCGAGGCTCTGGGCAACGAAGTGCCCTAAGGACACCCAATGAACGCGATGACATCACAAAGCACCACGTTTGACCCGGCCGCTGGCGACACCCGCGCCTTTCGCACCGCGCTTGGCCGCTTTGGCACCGGCGTCACCGTGGTTACTTGTCCGACGGCGACCGGCCCGCTTGGCATCACCGCCAACAGCTTTGCCAGCGTGTCGCTGGATCCGCCTCTTGTCTTGTGGTCACCGGCCAAATCCTCCAGCCGGTATCCGTTTTTCATGGCAACAGACCATTTCGCCATCCACGTGATGGGAGAAGAACAGCACGGCATCTGCGGCGGCTTTGCCCGCAGCGGCGATGCCTTTGATGGCCTTGATTGGGAACAGAGTGACCAGGGCGTGCCGCTGATCAACGGCTGCCTGTCACGCTTTGAATGCCAGAAGACCGCCGAACATGACGGCGGCGACCACACGATCATCGTGGCGCGTGTGACGCGCGTGACCACGCGGCCCGGAAAACCGCTGCTCTTTGTCAGCGGCACCTACGGAGCCTTTGACACAGCGTCGTAACGGCCTTTCCCGAGAAAAAAACAACATCGGAAAGCGCCAATAGGGAGGAGACTGCGGATGACCGCATTGATGGGGATATTGCGCCCCCTGCAGTTCTTCAATGATGTCGTGCTGCGCCTTGGGCGCGGTGTCGGCGTTGTTGCCATAGCCTTGATGGTGGTGTTCATCCTGTATCAGGTGCTGATGCGCTATGCGTTCAACAACGCACAGCCCTGGCCGGAAGAGGCCGCACGCTTCATGATGCTTTGGATGACCGGCCTTTTGGCCCCGCTCGCCTATCGGCGCGGCGGGTTTGTCGCCATCGATATGGTCGAGGCCGCCCTGCCCCGCTTTGCCGCCGGCATTCTGGGCCTTTTCCTTTTGCTGCTCAGCCTGCTGGTTCTGCTGATCGGGCTGCAGCTGGGGTACAAGCACATCGGCTCGGGGTGCCTATTCAAATCCTCGACGCTCTGGCTGCCGTTCACCCTGAAGTTCACCATGCCGATCCCGCTGACCGGGTTGGACCTGACGCTGTGTACGCGCGGGACCAATGTCTATGGGTTCGAGTGGGGCTGGACCAAGATGCCGCTGACCCTGTCGTTCCTGGGTGTCTATGTCGGCGTTGTCATGCTGACCTTCGTGAATATCGAACTGATCCTGCGGTCCGTCATCGGCATGCTTGGCGGCAAGGACCGCCTGCGCCCGATGATCGAGGCCGAGCTGCCGGAGGCCGAATGATATGCTGATCTGGTTTCTTCCGCTTTTCCTGTTGTTCCTGATGATCGGCTTGCCGGTGTTCTTCGGCCTTTTGGCCGCACCCGGCATCATGCTGTATCTGAACGGGCAAGAACGCGAACTCGCGCTGCTGTATCGCAATGTCTACAACGGCATGGACAGCTTTCCGCTGATGGCGATCCCCTTCTTCATGCTCGCGGGCGAGCTGATGAACCGGGGCGGCATCACCACCCGTCTGGTGGAATTCAGCCAGGCGCTGATGGGCCACCTGCGCGGCGGTCTGGCGCAGGTGAACATCCTGTCCTCGATCCTGTTTGCGGGCCTTTCGGGCTCGGCCGTGGCCGACACCTCGGCGCTGGGGTCGATGCTGATCCCCGCGATGGAGAAAGAGGGCTACACCCGCCGCTTTGCCACCGCCATCACGGCGGCCAGCTCGGTGATCGGGCCGATCATTCCGCCCTCGGGCATCATGATCATCTATGCCTATGTCATGGGTGAAAGCGTCGCGGCGCTGTTCCTTGCAGGGATTGTTCCGGGCGTCATGGTGGGCGTGGGTCTGATGATCATGGTCCGCGCCACGGCAGATCGCTACAACCTGCCGCCTGCCAAGCGTGTGGTGCTGTCGGGCCAGGAACTCAGCAAGGCCGAATTCCTGTTCAGCTGGGTGCTGGTCCGCGCCAACCTGGGCGGATTGATCTACGTGCTGGCCCCGCTTTCGGAAGAGGCCGGCGGCATGCTGAAGTTCGGCGTCTTTGCCATCGGAGCGGTTGCCGCGCACATCCTGATGATGGGCCTGCGCCGCGTGGTCAGCCCGGATTTCCGGACGACCTGCAAACGCGCCGTGGTGCCGCTGCAGACCCCGATCCTGATCCTGGGCGGCATTTTGCTGGGCGTCTTTACCCCGACCGAGGCTGCGGCCGTCGCCGTGGGCTATGCCGTGCTGGTGGGTATCCTGGTGCTGCGCACCCTGCGCCTGCGCGACATGAGCGAAATCCTCAGCCGTGCCGCCATGACCAGTGCCGTGGTCCTGCTGTTGGTCGGCGCCGCGATGGCGTTCAAGACCGTCGTCAGCCTGAGCCACGCGCCCGAGCAACTGGCGGCCTTTATCCTGGCGCTAAGTGACAACCCGCTGATCCTGCTCTTCCTGATCAACCTGCTGCTCTTTGTGGTCGGCATGTTCCTGGACGCGGGCCCGGCGATCATCATCCTTGGCCCGATCCTGGGACCGATCTTTGTCGACCTCGGCGTGCACCCCGTGCACTTTGCCATCATCATGAGCGTCAACCTGACAGTTGGCCTTGCGACGCCACCGATGGGGCTGATCCTCTTCGTCGCAAGTTCCATCTCGGGCGAGAAGGTCGAAGCCATCGCACGGGCCATCTTACCCTTCCTGATGATCGAGATCATCGTGATCTTCCTGATCACCTATATCCCGGCCATCTCGATGACGATCCCCAGACTGACGGGGTTCGTAAACTAATCCTGACGGGCACCAGCCTGTGCCCGTTTCGATCCACGAGGCCCGGCCTCACAACATATAAACGACCAAACAGCATAGGGAGGTATTCATGCTCAAAGGTCTCACCAAGGTGGCGCTCGCCGCCACCCTGCTGGCGGGAAGCGCATTCAGCGCCTATGCCGCCGGACACGCCGAATACACCATCCGCGCCACGGCGAACTCGAACGAGAACGACGAAGACTATGACGGTCTGATCGTCTTCAAGAACTACGTCGAGGCCGCGTCGAACGGCAAGATCGGCGTCGAGCTGTTCATCGGCACGCAGCTGTGCTCGAACGGCACCGAATGTCTGCAGGGCATCGCCGACGGCACCATTGACGTTGTCATCCAGACCTCGGGCGGCACCGCGGGCATCTTCCCCTTTGTTCAGGTTCTGGACCTGCCCTACCTGATGGCCGATGACCGTGTGGCCGAAGCCGTTCTGGCCAATGGCTCGTCCTTCGTGAACACCATGAAGAGCATGGTCGAAGAGTACTCGGGCGGCGCAATCCGTCTGATGACCGTCGGCAACACCGGCGGCTGGCGCAACTTCGCCAACACCAAGCGCCGGGTGCAGAACCCCGGTGATATGGAAGGCCTGAAGATCCGGACCGTTGTGGCTGACCTGCCGCAGGAACTGGTCCGCGCGCTGGGTGCCTCGCCGACCCCGATTCCGTGGCCCGAGCTGTTCACCTCGTTCCAGACCGGCGTTGTCGAGGGTTCGAAAAACGGCATCACCGACATCATGGGCATGAAGTTCCCCGATGCCGGCCTGCAGTACGTCACGCTTGACGGCCACGCCTACATGGGCGCGCTGTGGTTCATGAACAACGACAAGTTCATGTCGATGCCCGAAGATCTGCGCACCGTTGTGGTCGACGGCTTCTACCAGCTGCAGCAGGCAACCTTTGCTTCGCCCAAGCGCAAGTCGATCCAGGCCTATGCCGACTTCGTTGCCGGTGGTGGTGACCTCTACGTTCCGACACCGGGTGAAAAGGCTGCCTTCAAAGAGGCCGCAGCCCCGGTTTACGATTGGTTCAAGGCCAACGTCGACGGTGGCGAGCAGATCTTTGATGCTCTGGTCGGTGCTGTTGCCGAGGTCGAAGGTGACCTGAACGCGGTTCGCGCAGCGGACATCAAGTAAGCGTTTCACGCCATACTTTTGGGAAAGAGCGGGCCTTGGTGCCCGCTCTTTTCATATGCGGTACCAGTCGCGCGGGGCTGAACCGCGCAGCTTCCTGAAATCGCGAAAGAACTGCGCGTAACTGCCGAACCCTGCGCCCAGCGCCGCCGACAACAGGCTGTCGCCCCGCGCCACCAGGGTGTCTGCCGCCAAAAGCCGCTGGCGTGTGCGGAACTGGCCCGGCGTCTCGCCCATCTGCTGCACAAAGAGCTTGCCCAAGCGGCTGCGCGTCAGCCCGCTTTGCGCACACACGTTGTCCAAATCAGCCGAAGGATCTTCGCGCAGGATCAACGCCGCCTTTGCGACCGAGGGATGCAGCGCTGCACCCCCACCCTCGGCCCCCTGCCTCCAAAGCACATGTGCCCGGTTCAGAAACCAGATCAGGCCCGAGCGCAGGGACTCGAGCTCGCTGGTCTGGGCCACGCCGCGCGCAAGGGCCTCCAATTCCGACACCGCCGGTTCGGCCAGTTGCCGAAGCGGCGGGACCTCGGGCGCGTCAGGCACCGAGACCGGCACCAGCGGCCTGCGCGCCCAGATCGCCGGATGCACCACGGCCACGGCCATGTCAAAGCCGCCGCTGTCGGACACCAGCATGTGCCGCTGCCCCGCCAGCGCCCAGATCATCCCCCCGCGCCCAAGCGCCAGCATCTGCCCGTCGATCAGATACTTCGCGCGTCCACTCAGGCCCAAAAGCACAACCAGCTCGGAATGTGCGCGGGGCACGTCGCCATAGACCTTCTGCCCGCCGCGGATCCAAAGGGTTCCATGTGGCGGATCACGTGTC
This sequence comes from Alphaproteobacteria bacterium, assembly GCA_030424865.1. GTDB lineage: Bacteria > Pseudomonadota > Alphaproteobacteria > Rhodobacterales > Rhodobacteraceae > JAKVCP01. The sequence goes on from JAUHVR010000015.1 coordinate 14,525, forward strand.
AGGGCGTGAAAGGGCAAGACAGACATATATGCAATGTTCTTGCATCAAACCGATAAGACAAGCTGAAAAATAGACCTAAACTGCAAGCCAAGAGGAGGACCCGCGATGACAACCCCAAACCCCGACTTTCAGTCCCAAGGCTACCGCGTCTTTCCGTCCGCATTGGACGCCGGCGATCTGGCCACCCTGCGTGACGCATGCGATACCCTGCTGAACGAGCCCGTCGACGATGGCGGCAATGACGGCCGCCACAAGATCGGCCTTGGCCAGGCGCGCCGCTTTCTGGCGCACCGCCACGCCGAATTCCCCGAGGTCGAGGCTTTCTTGTTGTCAGACAAGATCGGCAAAATCCTGAACAAGACGCTGGGCAGCGACGGGTATCTGTTCAACGAACAGTTCGTTGTCAAAGGCGCGGGCAAGGGTGCCAGCTTTGCCTGGCATCAGGACGGCGCCTATGTCGGGTTCGATCACAAGGCCTATGTCACCGTCTGGATCGCGCTGGATGACGCGACCGAGGAAAACGGCTGCGTCTACCTGATCCCCCGCGATCTGCAGGCCAACCCGGATCTGGATCCGCATGAATGGCAGGATGAAAGCAACGAGTTGAACGGCTATTTCGGCGAGGACAGCGGCACCGCCATGACCTGCCCCGCAGGCACAATCGTGGCCTTTTCCAGCCTGACCTTGCACCGGTCGGGGGCCAATACCACCGGCAAGCCCCGCCGCGCCTATGTCTGCCAGTATTCGGTCGAGCCGATCATCGATCCGGCGACGGGCGCGCCGAAACGCTTTGCCAAACCTGTGTCGGCAACCACCGTCGCAGCCTAGCGTCCGCCCCAAGGCCGGGCCGAAACGGTCCGGCCAATTTCAGATAAATTGTTTCCAAAACCGCAACTTCACGCGTTCAGACACGAAATTCACTTTTCTGTGAGCCGGAATCAGGCATTATCTGAAAGGATAAAGCCATACCTTGTAGTCTGCGACCAGTTTGTTGCCATGTTCGATCTGCTCCGGCGTCATCTTCTTGATCACCTCTTCCTGGCTAATCGCCGCGTCGGGGTCGCCGCCGATCGCGCTCAGCACATACCAGGCGTAGGCGCGCACAAGGTCAGGCGCGGGCAGGCCGGTGCCGACCTCGTAGTACCAGCCGACGCCCGACTGCGCGCCCGGATGTCCCTTCATGGCGCTGCGCAGATACCAGTCGAAGGCGCGCACCGGGTCACGTTCAACCCCAAGGCCCAGCGCGTACATCACGCCGATCAGCTCTTCGGCGTCGGCGTTTCCGGATCGCGCGGCGGGCCAAAGCGCCTCGCGCGCTTCCTTGAATTTCCCCGCCTCCATCAGGTCGCGGGCCTCTTCAATCTCGGCGCTGGCCGGCACAGCCATCGCCACCAAAATAAGAAGTGCATTCACGAAGGAGGGTATTTTCAGATGTTTTTCCATCGCTTGCTGTTCCCCTTGGCTTTGGTCGCCACCTCGGCTCAGGCCGAGCTTTTGACGCCCGATCAATTTCACGAATTCGATCAGGACAAAGCCCGGATCGGTCAACTCCTGTTTTACGACAAGATCCTGTCGGGCAACAGAAATATCTCGTGCGGCACGTGCCATCACCACACACAGGGGTCAGCCGACGGTCTGAGCCTGGGTGTCGGCGAAGGCGGCCAGGGCATTGGCATCGAACGCACCGCGGGCGCGGGCCGCGACAAGATCGTCAAGCGCATCCCGCGCAACGCTCCGGCGCTTTGGAACCTGGGCCACAAATCGGTGCAGTCGGTCTTTCATGACGGGCGTCTGTCGATCTCGGACATCTATGGCAACGGCTACAACTCGCCGGCCGAGGAATGGCTGCCCCAGGGGCTGGAAACCATCATCGCCGCGCAGGCGTTGTTCCCTGTGACCTCTCATGCTGAAATGGCGGGCGAGGTTGGCGACAACCAGATCGCCGGAGCCGTCAACGACCGGATCGACGGCGCATGGCCGATCATCGCCAAGCGCGTGCGCACGATCCCGGCCTATGGCGCGATGTTTGTCGCCGCATTTGACCACATCAACAGCCCCGAAGAGGTGACGATGGTCGAGATCGGCAATGCCATCGCGGCCTTCATCGGGACTGAGTGGCAAAGCACCGACACGATGTACGACGACTTTGTCCGTGACGGCACCCCCCTGCCCGACAACGCCGAACGCGGTCGGCAGCTCTTCTTTGGCGAGGCGGGTTGTTCATCCTGCCACAACGGGCCGCTTTTCACCGACCAGAACTTCTATGCGATCGGCCTGCCCGCCTTTGGACCCGGCCGCACCCGCAAGTTCGACCCGATCCCGCGCGACGTGGGCCTGATGGGTGAAACCGACAGCCTGGAGGACGCCTACAAGTTCAAGACACCGTCCCTGCGCAATGTCGAGCTGACAGGGCCCTATGGCCACAACGGCGCGTACCCCAAGCTGACAGACATGATCCGCCACATGGCCGACCCCGAGGCCGCGCGTGCCACCTGGACCCGCGAGACGCCGATCCTGCCTGACGCGCCCTGGCTGGCGAAGGCTGATTTCATCGTTCAGGAAGACCGGCTTGAAATGCTGCGTCAGGCCTCGGTCAGTGACATCACACCGGTAAAGCTGTCAGATCAGGACATTCTGGACATCGAGGCGTTCCTGCATTGCCTGACCGACAAAAAGGGCAACACGCGCCCCTTGGGTGTGCCCGCCTGGGTGCCAAGCGGGCTGCCAGTCGACTGAACCTCTGGATCAAGCCAACGGGTTCAATAGCTTGGCCAGGACACGATCTTTGGTGATCTGGCCAAGCATCTGACCGTTTTCGACCACACCCACCGGCGCGCCGGTATCTCCAACGCGCGCCATGACCTCGCGAATGTCTTCGTCGGGGCTGACCGTGACCTCGGGTGTGCCCGTGACCGGCTCCATGATGTCGCGCGCGCAAAGCACGCTGAGCGGGTTCATATGCGCCACGAAATCCGCCACGTAGTCATTGACCGGGGCCGAATAAATCTCTTGCGGGGTGCCGCATTGCACGATGCGCCCGCCCTCCATGATGGCGATCCGATCGCCGATCTTAAAGGCCTCGTCCAGGTCGTGGCTCACAAAAATGATCGTGCGTTTCAGGTTCTTCTGCAGGTCCAGAAGCTCATCCTGAAGACGGGTACGGATCAGCGGATCAAGGGCCGAGAACGGTTCATCCATCAGCAAGAGAGGCGCTTCGGTGGCAAAGGCGCGGGCCAGGCCCACGCGCTGTTGCATGCCGCCCGACAGGTCCCCGACCTTGCGGTCGCCCCAGTCGCCCAGACCCACAAGCGCCAGCTGGGTGTCCACCATCTGCATCCGCTGCGCCTTGGGCATGCCGCCCAGTTCCAACCCCAGCCCGACGTTTTCGCGCACGGTCCGCCAGGGCAGAAGGCCAAACTGTTGAAACACCATGGCGATCCGCGTCTGCCGCATCCGCCGCAGCTCGGCGTCCGACGTATTGGTGACATCCACCATCGACTGCCCGTCATTGACGCGCACCGCCCCGCGGCAGACGTCATTCAACCCGTTGATCCCCCGCAAAAGCGTGGATTTCCCGGACCCTGACAGGCCCATCAGAACGAGGATTTCGCCCTCGCCCACCGTCAGGTTGCAGTTGTGAACCCCCAGAACCTGGCCGGTCTCTGACTGGATTTCGGCCCGGTTCTTCATGGCGTCCATGAGCGGCAACGCAACCTCGGGGGTGTCACCAAAGACAATGCTGACGTTGTCAATCTCGACTGCTACAGACATTTAACGCTCCACCCGCAGCATGCGGTCCAGCACGATGGCCAGCACCACGATCACAAATCCACTTTCGAACCCAAGCGAGGTGTTCACCTGGTTCAGCGCCCGCACCACCGGCACGCCCAGACCATCTGCGCCCACCAGCGCCGCGATCACAACCATCGACAGCGACAGCATGATCGTCTGGTTCAGGCCCGCCATGATCTGCGGCAGCGCATAAGGCAGCTCGACCTTGTACAGCACCTGCCGGGGTGTCGCGCCAAAGGCGCGCGCAGCCTCGAGCAGCGGCACGGGGGTCGAAGACACGCCCAGATGCGTCAGCCGGATCGGCGCGGGAACCACGAAGATCACGGTTGCCAACAGGCCCGGCACCATGCCGATGCCAAAAAACACGATTGCCGGAATGAGATAGACAAAGGTCGGCAGCGTCTGCATCAGGTCCAGCACCGGGCGCAGCCAGGCGTAGAACCGTGGGTGATGCGCCGAATAGATGCCGATGGGCACGCCCACCGCCATGCAGACCACGCAGGCCGACAGCACCAGCGTCACGCTTTCCAGCGTCTCTTCCCAGTAGCCCTGGTTGAGGATGAACAGGAACCCCACGACGGTCAGCGCCGTGACCTTCCAGCTGCGCTGCAGGAACCAGGTCAGCCCCGCGAAACAGGCGACGATGATCAGCGGATGCGGCGTTTCCAGCACCCACAGGATCCCGTCGATCAGGAACTCCATCAACTCGGCCAGGCCGTCAAAGAACCACGCGCCGTTGTCCTGCAGCCAGTCAAAGAAATCACCGGCCCATTTGCCGATCGGGATCTTGCGGTCTTCGAGCCAGTCCATGCGGGGTCCTTTTTGCAAGTCGCCCCGGAGGTCATCCCCGGGGCGAAGTCAGTTTGAACGATGCGAGAGATGCGGATCAGAGACCCAGCGCGCCTTTCACGGCGGCCATCGCATCGCCTCCGTCCTTGGTGGTCACGCCGTCCAGCCAGCCGTCCAGCACGCCGGCATTGGCCTTCAGCCAGGCTGCTGCCGCCTCACCTGCTTCTTCTCCGTCGTCCAGGATCGCGCCCATGATCTCGTTTTCCATCGCAAGCGAGAACTCGAGGTTCATCAACAGCTTGCCCACGTTCGGGCAGGCCTCGACATAACCAGCCGAGGTGTTGGTATAAACCGTCGCGCCGCCCAGGTTCGGGCCAAAGTAGTCATCGCCGCCTTCCAGATAGGTCAGGTCGAAGTTGGCGTTCATCGGGTGCGGCTCCCATCCCAGGAAGACCACCGGGTCATCGCGACGCGACGCGCGTGCGACCTGCGCCAGCATGCCCTGTTCCGAGCTTTCGACGACTTCGAAGTCTTCCAGACCAAAGGCGTTGCCGTCGATCATCGACTGGATCAGGCGGTTTCCGTCGTTGCCGGGTTCGATGCCATAGATCTTGCCATCCAGCGCATCCGCCTGCGCGGCGATTGCCGCAAAGCTGTCGATGCCCAGCGCCGCGCCTGCCGCATTGGTGGCCAGCGTGTATTTCGCACCCTCAAGGTTGGCGCGGACCGTGTCGACGGTGCCCGCTTCGCGATAGGGCGCGATGTCGCCTTCCATCGTCGGCATCCAGTTGCCCAGGAAGATGTCGACGTCACCTTCGGCCAGCGAAACATATGTGACCGGCACCGACAGGACCTTGATATCGGTCTCGTAGCCCAGCGCCTCGAGCACCGTGGTGGTGGCCGCCGTGGTCGCGGTGATGTCGGTCCAGCCCACATCCGAGAAAGTGACAGTGCCGCAATCGGCGTGGCCGCCTGCAAAAGCAGGGGCCGTCAGCCCAGCCAGAGCAAGGGCAAAAAGAGGTGTCGAGATTTTCATGAAGAGAACTCCCTGGATCAGCGCACTTGGACTGCGCGTTTTGTTCGTGTGGCGATTAAAGCATGTGACTCGGCTGCGGGGAAGCAGTAAGGCAGTGGATTTTTGTCGGTTTTGACCTGTAAAATGTCGCTTTTCGGAAAAAATTTTTTTTGATTGACGGATTAGTCAAAAACCCGCAACAGGGACGGTCGCGGTAGATGCCGTCAGGTCTGTGGTTCGAATCGCGACCGGCCCGCGAATTGTAAGGGCCGCAGATCGGGGCTCATGGCCCAACCGTTTCCCAACTCAATTCGAACTTTGCAAGATACTTGCGCAGTCGATCGGCGTCGTTTTGCGTTTTGCGCCTGGCGCGTGACACCGAAAACAAGCTTCGGCCCGCCTCGCTGATCGAGCCGCTGGACCGACAGATGCGGATCACCATGGCAAGCTGCACCAGGTCAAAGGGATCAATCTCTCGCGCCGCGTCGCCCAGCACATCCTGCACGAGGCGAAAGTCCTCGTCCGTGGACGCCTGGGACCAATCCTCGGTCAGTGTCGCGATTTCGGCCTCCACCATCGCGCGGGTGATCCGGCCACGAGGGGCCAGAGCGCACAGGCGGCGGACGGACCCGCTGAAATCGCGAAAGTTGCCGGGCCAGGGGGTCGCGGGATCGGTGGCAAACTTCAGATAGCGCTCCTGCGCGTCGGTGTTGAACCCGACCCGCGTGCCCAGCTTGCGCTCGGACAGATCCAGTTCATGGGTCAGGTTCACCGCGATATCCTCGCGCCTGTCCCGCATTGCGGGCAGCCGAAAGCTCCAGACGTTGAGCCGCGCCAGAAGGTCGGGCCGAAAGCGCCCCTCTGCACACATCTGGCGCAGGTCGCGGTTGGCGCTCGAGATCAGCTGGAACCGACTGGTCACCTCGTGGTCGGACCCCAGGGGATAAAAGCGCCCGGTCTCGATGGCGTGCAGCAACAGGGATTGCACATTCGGCGAAAGCTCGTCCAATTCATCCAGAAACAGCACTCCGCCGTCGGCCTCGCGCAGCAGACCACCCCGTTCGGTTCCGGCAACACCTGTATGACTGCGCCTCTGGCCAAAGAGCATCGGCACCGCGTCCGGCCCGTTCAGCGTGGCACAGTTCAGATGCACCAGACGCCCCTTGACCCGGCGCCGATCAAGCTTCAGCGAGTGGATCCGCTCGGCCAGTTCGGTCTTGCCCGTCCCGCTTTCCCCCAACAGCAGGATCGGCTCGTCCGAGTTGCTGGCCACCAGCTCGATCCGGTCGATCTGGGCGTTATAGGCCGGGTTCCGCGTCTCGATCCCACCCTTCAGCTGCCCGCTGTATTCGCGTGACAGCTGATCGAACCGCTGTTGCAGCGCGTTGTAACGGCTCAGGTCCAGATCGATGATGTCGAACTTGGCCGCGCTGTCCTCGGGCCCCGGTGGCCCTGTCTGGATCAGGCGTGCAGGCACATGGCGGCTTTCGGTCAGCAGGAACCAGCAGATCTGAGCCACGTGGGTGCCCGTCGTCAGATGCACGTGATAGCGTTCCCGGTCTTCGTCGAACCCGTAGCCGCGCGCAAAGTCGAACAGCTTGCCATAGACCTCCTGAAAATCCCAGGGGTTCGCCAGATCGAGATTGCGCAACAGGACCTCGGTCCCGGGCGAGGCGTCTTCAATCTCGCGCTGCACCTGGCTCGCCAGTCGATGGAACTTGGCGTCGTAAAGCAATTCAAGCCGGTCGACCGGAAAGTGGTCATGCTGAACCAGGCTGAGCGTGGGCCGCCAGCGCCGTTTCTTCCCCATGTCGAGCTGGGTTCCAAGGAAACCGATGACAACCGTCTTCACGATGATATCCATTTTGATAAGTCACGATACGATTTTATCGTAACAGGATCAGCCAAAAATCCCAACACTCGGATTTTACGTTGCACATCAGAGACTTGCCCCGTTTTCAGATTTTTCTCTGAAAACGCGCCCGCCGATGTCACAACGATCTCGTCAAAACAAGAAGGACGAGAGCTATGGCAAACAAATCCGTGTTTGCATCGATGAAAGGCCGGTTGCTGCCGCAAGCAACGCAGTGCAACGCCGAAGGCGCGCCGGCCTATGCCTATTCCGATGCCCACGCCCTGGCACAGCTGGCCGTGACCGGCACGTTCGGGGGCATGTTCTACCAGTCGCCGCAGGACGAGCTGACTGCCGTTCTGAACGCGGCCGAGGCGGTCGATCCGGCCTTCTTGGCGCAAACCGCGGTCTATGCCCGTCGCTCGGGTCACATGAAGGACATGCCTGCCGTCTTGCTGGCCGTTCTGGCGCGGCGTGACCCGGCGTTGTTCCGTCTGGTCTTTGGTCGCGTGGTCGACACCGGCAAGATGCTGCGCACCTTTGTGCAGATCATGCGCTCGGGTCAAACAGGGCGTAAATCCCTGGGATCCGCGCCCAAGGCGATGGTGCAGGACTGGCTGAACACCGCGTCCGACCGGGCGCTGCTGAACGCCATGATCGGCAACGACCCGTCGCTGGCGGACGTGATCAAGATGGTGCACCCGAAACCGGCCTCGGCCGAGCGGGAAGCGCTCTTTGCCTGGATCGTCGGGCGGCCGTGCAATCTGGCGCGGCTGCCGCGGGCCCTGCAGGACTGGATCGCGTTTCGCGAAACAGGTCAGGGTGAGGTGCCGGACGTGCCGTTCCAGATGATGACGCAGCTGCCACTGACTTCGGCCCAATGGGCGCAGATCGCGCGCAACGGGTCCTGGCAGATGGTGCGGCAGAACCTGAACACCTTTCTGCGCCAAGGCGTCTTTGCCGAGGCCGGAATGGTCGACCATGTGGCTGCCTTGCTGGCGGACCCGCAGGCCATCGCAAGGGCGCGTGCCTTTCCGTACCAGTTGATGGTGGCGGCACAGCACGTGGACCCCGAGATGCCGCGCGAGATCGTCGAGGCGCTGCACGACGCCATGGAACTGGCGGTGCGCAACGTGCCGCAGGTTCCGGGATCGGTTGTCGTGGCACCCGATGTCTCGGCCTCGATGACGTGGTCGGTGACCGGCTATCGGCGCGGCGCCACGTCGGTGGTCCGCCACGTGGATGTGGCTGCCCTTGTGGCGGCGGCCTTCATGCGGGTGAACCGCAAGTGCGAGGTGCTGCCGTTCGAGTTCGACGTCCGCAAGGTGCGTCTGAACCCGCGTGACACGGTGCTGACCAACGCCGAACGCCTGGCCGCGCTGGCCGGGGGTGGGACCAACTGCTCGGCGCCGCTGCGCCTGCTGAACAAGCAGCGCAAGGCTCCGGACCTGGTGGTCTTTGTGTCTGACAACCAATCCTGGGTCGATGCCCGGGGCGGGCGTCAGGCCACGGCGATGATGCAGGAATGGGAGGCGCTGAAACGGCGCAACCCAAAGGCCAAACTGGTCTGCATCGACGTCGCGCCGTACGGCACAACCCAGGCGCAATCGCGTCAGGACGTGCTGAACATCGGCGGCTTCTCGGACGCGGTCTTTGACCAGATCGCCACCTTTGCCAAGGGCCAGTCTGGCCCGGATCGCTGGGTGCGCGAGATCGAGAAGATCAAGATATGACCAAGGGTCGGGCGCCCCGGCGCCCGACCTACACCGAAACACTTCGGGCGGAATGCCTGCGGGACTACATTTTTGGGTAATGTTGCCGTCTCGCTTTTTTCTTGTCCGCCCGACCCGCAAACACGTTGAAAGACGATTTGGAAAGGACATCACCCGGCGAATGCCGGCGGAACTACAGCTCAACCGGTGGCCCGAAAGGGCAGAGTGGGTTCGATCCCCACCGTCGCCCAGGGCGGCGAGGCGGAATGGTATACGCGCCGGAAAAAGGTTTCGTCACGCCTTTGTCGCCGCACCCGAAAAACACCTCGGCGAATGCCGGTGGAACTACAGCGCTTCTAACGCCCAGGTCGCAGGTTCGAGTCCTGCCGTGGCCGCCACCTTTATGGCCACGTAGCTCAGTTGGCAGAGCAGGTCACGTTTCACCAAACCTTGTCGCCGGGGCTCTGCCAGGGGTTAGCTCAGTTGGAAGAGTGCCGCACTTGGACTGCGGAGGCCGAAGGTTCGAACCCTTCATCCCTGACCAAAAGCGCAGGAGGAATGCCCGTGGGACTACATCTGGAGTTGCCTGTTCGATTCAGGCGCCCTTGCAAAAGGGAAACGTCCCGCACCCTGTTGTCCTCCTGACATGATATAAAAGGACTGCCCGGCGAATGCCGAAGGAACTACATGGCTCCACGACCCGGGATGTGCCGAGTGGGTTCAACTCCCCTCCTTGCCGGCGCCCAGACGGAAAACGCATCAGCGTGAACTGATGCGGGGCGGGCCTCCCGAACTGTTTCTTCACCCCTTGTCGCCGGGGGCCAGATTTGAGCGTGCAAAGACGATGGATACGACACTTTTTGAAACCGGACAGATTTGGCGCGTCGAAGGGCGCACAGCGACACCCATTTTGCATGTGGCGCTGCACCGATTGAACGATCTTCCCGGCATTGGCCTTGTGGCATGTGCAAGCCTGACACCCCAGTCGGACAAAGACGCCGGCTTTCCCGTGGTCGGGCACATTCCGATCCTGCTGGAAACTGCCGGACTGGACGAAGCACATCTGATCGCCGACGGCGCGCAGGAAACGGACTCATTCACCGAAGGGTACGAGGCCTGGAAAGAGGCCTTTGACCGACACGAGGCGGGCCTTTTCACGATTACCGTGGCCGAGGTCTATGAGCTGCTTTGCAGCCAGGTCGGCACGGCCGCACAAGGGGACACAGAATGACGAACGACAAGACATTTGACCCCGTGACCGGGGAGCATCTGAAAGACTGGGGGCATCGCCCCGGCAAGCAGTTTCCTGCCCTTCTGGCCAAGGCCAACGAGATGCGCGCCGAGGGGTTCGGCCTTGTCCGCATCCGGATGGAACTGGAGGGCGAGATCCCTCCGCCACCCGTCACGATGGACCTGCGCGCGCCCGGTGAGGTGCCGTTTCACGAAAACATCGACATCGCGCACCCCGACGAGGCAGACAACGTCGACAAGGTGCGCGAGACGATGACCGCCCTGATGCGGACCCCGACGCTCGAGGCCGGGGCGATCATGCCCGACGCCTGCCCTGCAGGGCCGGTGGGCACGATCCCGGTGGGCGGCGTGGCCGCGGCGCGGAACGCGATCCATCCGGGGATGCACTCGGCCGACATCTGCTGTTCGGTGATGATCACCGATCTGGGCGACGCCGACCCGAAGACCGTTCTGGATGCGGCGCAGTCCGTGACACATTTCGGACCGGGCGGGCGACCGCAGGGCAAGCGGTTTAGCACTTCGGCACAGCTGTTGGATGCCTTTCGTGAGAACCCGTTTCTGGACAGCCCCAAAAGCCTGCGCATGGCGCAAGAGCACATGGGCACGCAAGGCGACGGCAACCATTTCCTGTTTGTCGGACGCTCGCGCAAGACCGGGCGCACGGCGATGGTCACGCACCACGGCTCGCGCGGGCCGGGGGCGGTTCTCTACAAGCATGGCATGGCCGTGGCCGAAAAGTTCCGCAAGGAGCTGTCGCCCGAGACGTCAAAACAGAACGCCTGGATCCCCGCCGACACCGAGGACGGGCGCGACTACTGGGCGGCCTTGCAGCTGATCCGCAAGTGGACCAAGGCCAATCACGCCGCGCTTCATCAGGCCACGGTCGAGGCCGCGCGCGCCGAGGTGGGCGACCGGTTCTGGAACGAACACAACTTCGTCTTCAAACGGGGTGATCTGTTCTATCACGGCAAGGGGGCGACCCCGGCCTGGGGAGATTATGCTGCCGACGCGACGGGTCTGACGCTGATCCCGCTGAACATGTCCGAACCCGTGCTGGTGGCACGGGGCCGCGACAAGGCCAGCGGCTTGGGCTTCAGCCCACACGGTGCCGGGCGCAACTTTTCGCGCTCGGAACACAAGCGTCGGATGGGCGACGTGACGCCTCAGCAGATGCTGGCGGCGGAAACGGCGGGGCTGGACATCCGGTTCCACGCCGGGGGTGTCGATGCCTCGGAACTGCCTTCGAGTTACAAGAACGCCGACAGCGTCGTGGCTCAGATCAAGGCCTATGATCTGGCCGAGATCGAGGATTACATCGATCCCTATGGCTGCATCATGGCGGGCGACGTCCCGCCGTTCTGGAAAACCCGCAAGAAGGGGCGTCGCTAGGTTTGGCGGCGCCCTGCCCCACCAACTGGAGTGGGGCATTTTCGCCAACAATCGGCTTGACCCTGCTTGGGACGTGAACTAGGCATTCTTCCCACTGAGCGGGCGTTGTGTAATGGTAAGACCCTTGCCTTCCAAGCAAGAGATACGGGTTCGATTCCCGTCGCCCGCTCCAGTCCTTCTTTACTTTTTCTGATGGCAGACACGATCCCACCGGTCGGCGGTCCAGTGTTTTTCTGACCTGCATGGGCAGCGCGCTCTGGCAAGACTTGCGCACGGGCACCGTTCCAGCAACCCACGCCGTGCAAAGCGAGGCCGAAGGCCAGGCGCTGGACGCGCGGCTGGCGCTTGATCCCGCCCCAGTGGCGTAGGATCAAGCGGCGGCCTGCGCCCAGCCCACAGGGCGTCACCCGGCCAGCACGTCCTCGAAGGGCAAGCCCACATAGTTCTCGGCAATCGACCTCTGGGCCGCTTCCGAGGAAAAGATGTAGTCCAGCTCGGCCGTCCGCATCCGGCGATCAAAGGCCTGATCGTCCTCGAAGTCGTGCAGCAAGCGGGTCAACGTCCACGAGAACCGCTCGGCCTTCCAGATCCGGCGCAGGGCAACAGTCTGATAGTTTTCCACACCGCGCGTGTCATTGCGGGCGAAAAATGCGCCAAGCGCGGCCCCCAGATAATGGACATCTCCGACCGCCAGGTTCAGGCCCTTGGCCCCTGTCGGTGGGACGATGTGCGCAGCATCCCCGGCCAGGAACAACCGTCCGTGTCGCATAGTCTCGCACACAAAGCTGCGCAGGGGCGCGATGCTTTTTTCCAGCGCGGGCCCGGTGGTTATGTTGGCAGCAACATCCGGGCCAAGACGTGTTTTCAGTTCGTCCCAAAGACGGTCGTCAGGCCAATCTTCCAACGGTTCATCCACCCGGCACTGGATGTAGTAACGAGACCGCGTCTCGGACCGCATGCTGGCCAAGGCGAACCCGCGCTCGGACGTGGCATAGATGAGTTCATCCCGACAGGGCGGGACATCGGCCAGGATGCCCAGCCAGCCAAAGGGATAGACCTTTTCGAACTCGCGCCGCTGCGCCGCCGGAATGGCCTGCCGGGACGGTCCGCGGAACCCGTCGCATCCGGCGATGAAATCCGCTTCGATGTGCCAGTCTGCGTCTCCTTGCCGAAATGTGACGTAAGGCGTGTCTGTTGTCACATCATGCAGAGTGACGTCCGAGGCTTCGTGAAACATCGCGGTGCCAGCCGCGCGATGCGCCTTCATCAGATCCTTTGTGACCTCGGTCTGGCCATAGACGGTGACCGACCTGCCGGTAAGCGCCTCGATCGGGATACGGCACAGGCGGCCATCGCTGGCCAGGTCAAAGCCTCCGTGCACCAGTCCATGTTCGGCCACCCCCTGGCCCACTCCCGCGCGTTCCAGAACTTCGACGCTGCCATGTTCCATAACGCCCGCACGAATCCGCCCCTCAACATGGGCCGCGCTTTGACGCTCGATGATCACGCTATCGATTCCGTCTTGCTGAAGCATGCGCGCCAGCAGCAGCCCCGAAGGCCCGCCGCCGATGATCGCCACCTGTGTCCGCAGCTTTTTCATCGTCTTCCCTTTTTCCTTTTGGCCGCAAAATGCGAGCCGAAAACCGCAACAAGGGTGACATCCCAGCAAAATAATGAGAACTTTATTTTCAGAATAAGGTATATTCACGATGCAAATAAACCCGCGTCACTTCGACTTGAACCTGCTGCGCGTCATGATCGCCGTTTGGGAAACCCGTTCGATCTCGGCCGCCGCCATCCGGATCGGGATGAGCCAGCCTGCCACGTCGAACGCGCTGGCGCGGTTGCGCGCGGCAACAGGTGATCCGATTTTCATCCGCACCAAGGACGGCATGATCCCAAGCAGTGCCGCCGAACAGGTCTTGCCCGATCTCAAACAGCACCTCGACGGCCTGTTCGACGCCTTGTCCGACCAATCCGGGTTCGACCCTGCCCGCAGCACGCGCACGTTTCGGCTGTCATTGTCGGGACTGGGCGAGCTTTTCTTCCTGCCGCCGCTTCTGTCCGAGATGATGCACTCCTCGCCGGGACTTCGGGTTTTCAACACGCCCGTTGCGGTCGAGGCTCTTGGCCACGCCTTGCGCACCGGCTCGGTCGATCTGGCGATCGGCCTGATCGATGTGACGGAAGCGGGCATTCGCAGCCGCAACCTGTTTCAGGATCGTTACGTCGTTGTGGCCGGGGCTGGGCTGACGGACACCCCGGATACCATCGAGGCGCTGAGGGATCACCAGATCGCGCTTTGCACGCCGGGCGCCGACTACACGCGCGATACTGCCCAGCTATTGGGAAAATACGAGCTTCAGGACAACGTTGTTGTTCGCCTTGCCAATTTCGGTGCCTTGCCCGGCATGCTGGACAGCATGCCGCTGATCTCGTTCCTGCCCGAAGAATTTTCAAAACATCTGGCCCGCCAAGGCGCCCTGCGGCTTTTGCCGATCCAGATCAACGACCTTCGTGCGCCGGTGCGCATGGTTTGGCACGAAAAGACCAGCGAAGATCCCGGCAACCTGTGGCTTAGGGATATGATCGAAACCAAGTTCACACGCCCAACGCGCTAGACGAAAACCACACCGCGCCAGCATCGCGTTGACGCAGGGGCAACGACGGTTTTTTCAAACACGTCGTGAAAGCTTCACTCGGCTGTCACAGATCCCCGTCAAGTGAGCCGCCGTGCAGATCACTGCACAATCAGGAGCCGGGGCACCTTTGCCGCCCTTGTTTTCAACTTTGCTGCACGGGGCGCACCTTGCCCCGATCCCAGGGGGTGTGACCGCACCCCTGTCCCGTCTTTGGGACACGAACAGAACCGGAGCAACGAGATGACATTCTTCAAACTCAGCACCGCCGCCGTTGCCGCCACACTGGCCGCAACCTCGGTCTTTGCCGAAACCGAGATCACCTGGTGGCACGCCATGGGCGGCCAGCTGGGCGAAACCGTCAACCAGATCGCCGCTGACTTCAACGCGGCCCAGGACGACTACACCATCACCCCGGTTTACAAGGGCTCGTACGAAGAGACCCTGACCGCAGGCATCGCGGCCTTCCGTGCCGGTGAGCAGCCCAACATCATGCAGGTGTTCGACGCCGGCGCCGCCACCGTGATCGGTGCCAAGGGCGCAACCGTTCCCGTTCAGGACCTGCTGGAAGCCAACGGCGTTGCCTTCGACATCAACGACTACATCTCGGGCGTGCGCTACTTCTACGCCGACAGCGAAGGCAAGATGATCGGCATGCCGTTCAACTCGTCCTCGCCCATCATGTACTTCAACGTCGACGCACTGGCCGCTGCCGGTGTTTCCGCGCCCAAGACCTGGGAAGAGTTCCAGACCGTGACCGCCCCGGCCCTGAAAGCCGCGGGTTACATCGCGCTGTCGCAGTCGCACCTGCCGTGGATCTTCACTGAAAACTTCATGTCGCGCCACAACCTGCCGTTTGCGACCAACAACAACGGCTACGACGGCACCGACACCAAGATCCTGGTGAACAACGACGCCATCAAGAACCACTTCACTTCGGTTCTGGACTGGAAAGAAGCGGGCTTCTTTGAGTGGTACGGCACCGGCTGGGGCGACAACGCGAAGCCCTTCGAAGAAGGCAAAGTCGCCATGTGGCTGGGCTCGTCGGGTTCCTTCGGCGGTCTGCTGCAGAAAGACCTGGGCTTTGAATTCTCGGCCACCAACCTGCCCTATTGGGAAGCCGTGACAACCGAGCCGACCCAGACCTTCATCGGCGGCGCGGCCCTGTTCGCGATGGCCGGCAAGTCGGCGGATGAAAACAAGGCAACCGCCGAATTCTTCAAGTTCCTGACCTCGGCCGACGTTCAGTACTTCTGGCACCAGGCCACCGGCTATGTGCCGATCACCGAAGCCGCCTACGAAGTGGCCAAGGCAGACGGCCACTACGACCGCTTCCCGGCCGCCGAAGTGGGCATCCAGCAGCTGTCGCTGGCCGCTGGCGAGAACACCAAAGGCTACCGCATGGGCTTTTACGTTCAGATCCGTGACGTGATGAACCGTGAATACGGCCGCATCCTGACCGGTGAAACCTCGGTTGAAGAGGCTTTCCAGAACATCGAGACCGAAGCCAACCAGCTGCTGGCGCGCTTTGCCAAGACCCAGGGCTAAGCCTTGATCTGACACCGAGGCGGCCCCTTGTGGGCCGCCTTTTGCATTGAAGGACCGGCTTTCATGAAACGTGCGGGTTTTACAAACGTCTGGCTGCCGATTGCGCTGCTGCTGCCGCAGCTGAGCATCATTGCCATCTTCTTTTACTGGCCTGCGGGCTGGGCGCTGCAATCCTCGTTCTATCTGCAGGACCCGTTCGGGTTTGGTTCGACCTTTGTCGGGTTCGAAAACTACACGGATCTGACCCGCAATCGCGAATACCTGCGGATCGCCGGGTTCACCGTGGTCTTTTGCGGGTTGGTGACCTTTTTCTCGCTGGCCCTTGCGCTGCTATTGGCGGTCAAGGCCGACAAGGTGATCCGGGGCGCCAAGACCTATCGCACGCTGCTGATGTGGGTCTATGCCATCGCACCGCCGGTTGCAGGCTTCATGGGCATCATGTTCTTTGACCAACGTAACGGCCCGATCACCGAGTTCTTTCAGGTCCTGGGCTGGGACTTCAAACTGGGTGTGAACTATTTCGACACCGCGACGGCCATGATCATGGTCTCGGTCTGGAAACAGATCCCGGTGAACTTCATCTTCTTCCTCAGCGGTCTGCAATCGATCCCCCGCGCGGTGCGCGAAGCGGCGATGATCGACAACCGCTCGGCCGCTGGCCGGTTCTGGGGCGTGACCTTTCCGCTGCTGGCGCCGACCGCCTTTTTCCTGCTGATCATCAACATCACCTACGCGCTTTTTGACACCTTCGGCATCATCGACACGCTGATGAAGGGCGAGCCCGGCAACAACCCGATGACGCTGGTCTACAAGGTCTATCTGGATGGCTTCCGGGGCAACGACCTGGGCGGATCCTCGGCGCAGTCGGTGATCCTGATGATCCTGGTCCTGGCGCTGACCGTCTTCCAATTCCGGCTGATCGAGCGCCGGATCCACTACACCTGATGGAGGCTGACATGGCTGAACTTTCGACCACCTCCGACACTCTGACCACGGCCAAGGCCCAGCCAGTGCGCCGCAAGCGGATCAAGATATCGAACATCGTCGACCACGCGGTGCTGATCGCGGGCGCGGTGCTGATGCTTTTGCCCGTTGTCATGGTTTTTCTGACCACCGGCTTTGAAGACACCGACATCCTGCGCAACGGTCTGCGCATCGACGTCGGCCCGCACATGGGCGAGAACTTTTCGAACGCAATGTTCGAACGTTCGGGCTTTACCGAGGCGATCACCGGCATGCGGATGCTGACCAACTCGCTGATCCTGGGCGTGGGCTTTGCGCTGGGCAAGATCGCCATCTCTCTGCTGGCTGCCTATGCCATCGTCTATTTCCGTCTGCGGTTTGCCACGCTGGCCTTCTGGATCATCTTCACCACGCTGCTTCTACCGCTTGAGGTGCGCATCCTGCCATCCTACGAGGCGATCCAGCGTCTGGGCATGACCAACACCTATGGCGGGCTGATCATCCCGCTGATCGCAAGCGCCACCGCCACCTTCTTTTTCCGGCAGTTTCTCATGTCCGTGCCCGAAGAGCTGGCCGAGGCCGCGCGCATCGACGGGGCGGGTCCGGTCAAGTTCTTCATCGACATCCTGGTCCCTCTGTCGCGCACCATGATCGCCGCGATCTTTATCATCATGTTTGTCTTTGGCTGGAACCAATACCTCTGGCCCACGATGATCACGACCGAGGAAAGCATGTTCACGCTGGTGCGTGGCATCAAGCAAATCGTCGCCGTTCTCGAAGGCGGCACCATCCCCGAATACGGCAAGTCGCTGGCGCTGGCGATCATCGCGATGATCCCGCCCGTTCTGATCGTCGTGTTCTTCCAGAACTGGTTCGTCAAGGGCCTCACGGAATCTGACAAGTAAGGACCGCAAACCATGGCACAGGTTTCGCTTTCAAACATTCGCAAGGTGTACCCCAACGGGTTCGAGGCGGTGCAGCCGTCCGACATCCAGATCAACGACGGCGAGTTTGTCGTGCTCGTTGGCCCGTCGGGCTGCGGGAAGTCCACGCTTCTGCGCATGATCGCCGGGCTCGAGGATATCTCGGACGGCGAGCTGCGCATCGGCGACCGGGTGGTGAACGACGTCGACCCGGCAGACCGGGACATCGCGATGGTCTTCCAGAACTATGCGCTTTACCCGCATATGACGGTCGAAAAGAACATGGGCTACGGCATCAAGAATCGGGGTGCCTCGAAAGAAGAGATCGCCCGCAAGGTCGCCGAGGCCGCCGGGATGCTGAACCTGACCGAGTATCTGACCCGTCGTCCCAGCCAATTGTCGGGTGGTCAGCGGCAGCGCGTTGCCATGGGCCGCGCGATTGTGCGCGACCCGGCGCTTTTCCTGTTTGACGAGCCGCTTTCGAACCTCGACGCCAAGCTGCGCAACCAGATGCGGATCGAAATCAAGGCCCTGCAGCGCCGTCTGGGCACCACCGCCGTCTACGTGACCCACGACCAGGTCGAGGCGATGACCATGGCCGATCGCATCATCGTGCTGAACGGCGGCCGGATCGAGCAGATCGGCACCCCCTCGCAGATCTATCACAACCCGGCCTCGACCTTTGTCGCCTCGTTCATGGGGGCCCCGCCGATGAACCTGCTTGAGGGGCGGTTCGATAATGGCACGGTGATGATCAATGGCGGCACCGCGCTGATGCCTTCGCCCCTGCAGCGCAGCGGCCCGATCACCGTGGGCATCCGGCCCGAGGACGTGCTGCTGGAGCCCACCGGTCCCCTGCCCTTCCAAGTCGACATTGTCGAGGAACTGGGCGCCCATCGCCTGTTGCATGGCCGGCTGGAGGACCAAAACTTTACGGTCCACGTCGACAAGGAAACGCATGTGTCCCCCGGCGCGCTGCGCATCGCGCTGAAACAGGACGCGCTGCGCCTCTTTGACGTCAAGACCGGTCAATCGCTGTGATCACTTTGGTTCTGTCAGAGCTGCCCGCCGTCTCTGCCGAGGCGCAGGCACAGATCATCTCGGCGCCGCGCACCGCCGCGGCGCACCGGGCACTGTTGGCGGCGACGCCCGCAATGAACGCGGTGCAAACCGGCGGCTCTGCGGCGCGCGCTGCCCTGCCCCGCGACATCACCATCGCGGCGTGGAACGTAGAACGTTGCCTCTTTCCGCAAGACACAGCCGCCCATCTGGGACCCATCGCGCCGGACATCGTGCTGCTGTCCGAGGTCGACCACGGCATGTCCCGCACCGGACAACGCCACACCACGGCGGACATGGCCGAGGCCCTGGGCATGACCTATGCCTTTGGGGTCGAGTTTCACGAACTGGGGCTGGGCGGCGAGACCGAGCGGCATTTCTGCAAGGATGACGCCAACACCCTGGGTTGGCACGGCAATGCGATCCTGTCTTCGGTGCCCTTTGAAAAGCTCGGGATGCTGCGGCTGGATGAAGACGGGCACTGGTTTGCCACCGACAGCGGCGCCGACCCCGGCCAGCCGCGTCTGGGTGGGCGGATGGCGCTGTTCGCGGTTCTGCCGACCGAGGCCGGACCGCTCTGCGTTGTCTCGACCCATCTGGAAAGCAACGCCGACGCGCCGCACCGCCACGCGCAGTTTGACCAGTTGCTGACAGCCCTCGCGGCTTTTGCACCCGATATGCCCGTGCTGATCGGTGGCGACCTGAACACCGGCAACCATCTGCCGCCGAACTTCGATTGGCGCGACGAGACGCTTTTCGCGCTGGCCGAGGCGCAGGGGTTTTCCTGGGACTTCACAGCAGAGGGCACAACGACGCGTCCCAGCCTGATCACCCCGCATCCCACCCGCCAAATGAAGCTTGATTGGCTGGCCGGGCGTAGGCTGACCTGTCTGGACAAGGGGGTGCTCAGCTCGCTGGACGCAGGGGGCCGCCCGCTGTCCGATCATGACTGCGTCTGGTGCGTGGCGCGGCAAAACTGACCTTGCAGGGGCACGGGATATGGATAGGCTGGCTCGAGTTTCCGGAGGAGAGCCACCATGTCCAACCCGCCCGCATCTGATGCCCCGGTGCTTGTCGAGATCGACAGCGGCATCGCAACGGTCACGTTGAACCGACCCAAGTCGATCAACGCCCTGTCCGAAGAGATGATCGCCGCCCTGCAAGAAACCTGGGACGGTCTGGCTGACAACCGCGAGGTCAAGGCGGTTGTCCTGCGCGGCGCGGGCAACCACTTTTGCGCGGGCCACAACCTCAAGGAAATGACCGCCCGGCGCGAGGATGGCGATGGCGGGCACACCTATTTCAACGAGCTTTTTGCGACCTGTTCCAAGATGATGATGTCCATCGTCAACCTGCCGCAACCGGTCATCGCCGAGGTCACGGGCATCGCCACTGCGGCAGGCTGCCAACTGGTGGCGACCTGCGATCTGGCGGTCGCGTCGGACGACGCGCGCTTTGCCACGTCGGGTGTGAACATCGGGCTCTTCTGCTCGACCCCCATGGTGGCGCTCAGCCGCGCGGTGGGGCGCAAGACGGCGATGGAGATGCTGCTGCTGGGCGAATTCATCAGCGCCGAGAGGGCGGTGGACGCAGGGCTGGTGAACCGCGTTGTGCCACTCGATCAGGTGGCCGCCACCGCGCGCGGCATGGCCGAGATCATCGCGGGCAAATCCCCGGTTGCGGTCAAGACCGGCAAGGGGGCGTTTTATGCTCAGGCCGAGATGGGCCTGGCCGAGGCGTATGACTTCGCCGGGCGCACCATGGCCGACAACATGATGGCCCGAGATACCGAGCGCGGGATCGGGGCCTTTGTCACCAAGCAACCGATGCCCGAGTGGGAGGGCGAATAACCCCCTCCGTGTTTCACGATTTTACAACGCCCAAGAAAAAGCGCTGCGGCCGGTAAGCACGCAGCGCCATTTCCGTATTTCGACCGACCCGCCCGCTGGGCCCGCCGGTCATCCAAGGACGTCAGTCGAAGACCGAGGCGATCTCGTCCACACCGACGCCTTCCTTGATTTCGCGCAGGCGGGCATAGATCAGGGCCAGGCTGATGCCGCCCAGGCCGTAGACAATACCGTTGAACAGCGCCCAGACGATGCCCAACACGATGATCCCGGCGACTCCGTCGCCCACGGCTGCGACCAGCATGCCGATGATGAAACCCACGGCCAGCATGATCAGGATGGTGCAGATGAAAAGGATGATCAGCGTCCCGACAATCGGCCAGCGGTATCCCTTGGTCAGGGCCGCGCTTCGGCCCAGACCGCCGAAGCCCGCGTTCTCGATCACCACCGAAGGTGCCATGACGCAGAAGACGGCATAGACCCAAAGCGCACCGATCAGCAGCGCGATCGCGCCCAGGCTGGTCAGGATACCCGCGACGATGGACAAGAGTGCAATCGGCACCATCGCCTTGAGCGCCGGCCCGAAATAGGCCAGCAGGCTGCGGTTGCGCCCCAGCTTCGTGTCATAGGCAAGCTGCACCAAAAGCGCCGTAATCAGGCCATAGACAATCAACCCGATCAGCGTCGAGACAACGGTCGACACGATAGCAAGGGTGGGGTCGACAAAACTGGGATCTTCCAACCCCAGGGCCACGTTGAAGCCCAGGAAGGCCCCGTTGATCAGGTACCCCAGGAACGCCCCGGTGAAGCCCAGGATCATGACCTTGAAAAACTTGCCGAACAGGATCGAGAAGCTGTCGCTGATGATCTGTCCGACGCCCAGCGGGGCAGAAACGCTCTGCGCGGTTGCGTCAGTCATGGAAACTCCTTGTTGTGCAATTCATCTAAATTGCACAAACAGCACCACGTTCGGCCCTTCATTTCAAGGTAGGCAAAACCCCCGGTTCAATCCGAGCCAGCGTTATTCCTGTGTGTTTTCATCATCTTGGGCGTGGTGCTTGTCGTCACGCCGGTCTCCAAAGATCTGACGTTGTTCCAGATAGGCCCGCTGCGCGACGTAAAATGCGCGCAGGAATGCCGCCGCGTCGGCCTGCGGGATCGGGTCGGGATAGCTGATCTTGGTGCGGATCTTGTCGACGATCGCCACAAGGGTTTCCTGCTGGCGGGTGCGGGCCGCAGGTGAACGGGCGCGGCCCTCGGCGCGCAGGACCTTTTCAAGGGTCTGAAGCTCGAAGGCCCCATAGTGATCCAATTGATGGGGCAGGAAGGCAAAGCGCTCTTTGACTGCCCTGGCCACGTCTTGGGGCTGGTCGCTGGCCATATCCTTTAGCAGGATCGGATGCGGCAGATGAACCACATGCGTGCCCGCCATGATGTCCCCCAACCTGCGCCGATGCGGGTTTGTCAGCGGGATCGTCAGCGCCATGATGATCCAGGCCAGACTGGCCAGGGCTGCAATCGGATTGGCGGCATCCAGGGTGAACAGCAAGGTTCCGGGCAGAAAGACCTCGGCCTCTTTCATCAGGTTGCGCAGGACCAGCGCATGTGTCGAAAGCGAGCCACCGTCATGTGAGACCACTTTGATCTTCATCCACTTCTTGCCCAGCGTCTGACCGTTCCAGGCCAGCTCGGCAAACACGTAGTAGGGAATGCGGGCGATAAAGAACAACAGCATGAAGACGGCAAACACCGTGCTGCCACTGGCAATTTCGGTCGCGGCCAGGAAGACCGTGAAACTGATGGCGACACCCATGGTGAACAGAACGTCAGCGATCTGCGCCCCTGTGCGCACGCCCAGGCCCGCGACCGGCAGATGGATCGGCACCCCTTCGGGCGGCATGATCGTGCTGGCGGCCAGCGCCCGTGCGGCGCGGCGCTCTTTGCGGGCGGCACGTTTGGTCGCGCGGCGTGAGGGCGGCCTGCTCATCGCTGCCTCCCGCCCAGGGCAAACCAGGCCAGCCACAGGGCGCCGACCGACCAGCCGATGGTATAGCGCGTTGCGGTATCCTGCACCGTCTGCCGAAAGAAGCCTTCCAGGATCGCCGCCGCAAACAGCATGAGCGAGGCCACAAGCGCCAGCTTCACCGCATCCCGCCCCGCCAGGTAAAGCGCGGTTCGGCGGGTGTTCTGGCCCGGAAACAGCACCGCCGCGCCCAGCTGCAACCCGCCGCCGCAGGCAATGCAGATCGCGGACAGCTCGGTCACGCCGTGCACGGACAGCCAGCCGCCCAGCTCCCACCCCAGGCCCCGCTCGACATGCAGCGCATACATCGCGCCAAGGATCAGACCGTTGTAAAAGGTCAGCAGGATCGCCGGAAGACAGGCAAAGACGCCCAATCCGAAGACAAAAATTGCAATCCGGGTGTTGTGGGAAAACAGATAGGTGGCAAAGGCCCCCAACCCACCGTGGATGCCGTCTGGCTGAAAGATCACGTTGCGCAGCGCCTCGGTCGAGGCGCCCGGTCCGCGTCCGCCTGCCAGGCTGTTGGGCACAAAAACGTGGTACCAGGCCGAGTTTTCGAAATACAACAGATAGCCGGTCAGCGCCCCAAGCCCCATGCACAGAAAGCCCGCCAGGATGTACCAGACCGAGCGGCGCATCGCCTGTGGCGCGCTGGAGGCGAAGAACCGTGTCAGCAACCCGCCCAGCCGTTCCTGCGGGGCATAGACCGACAGATAGGCCCGTGCCGTCAACGCCTCGAGATATTCCAGCAGGCCCTTGTCGAGCGAGATTTCGCGGGCAATCGCCAGCGAGGTCGTGGCCTGCCGGTAAAGCGCAGACAGATCCCGCGCATCGGAAAACTCCATCGATTGCAGGCCATTGCGCTCGGCCGCCGCCACCAGTTTTTCCAACCGCGTCCAGTCGGCCTCGCGTTCCTTGCGGAACCGGGCTGATCGGATCTGGTCCTGCGATTGGAGGAGGGGTTTGGGGCGGGACTGCGCCATCAGATCAACTCTTTTGCCTTGATTTCAAGGTAGGTCGAGATCAACCGCGAGGTCACCTGCCCCGGCGCCGCATCGACCACGGTCACACCAAGGCGCGCCAGGCGATCCAGCACCAGTCGGCGTTCGGCGACCGTTTGATTTGCGGCAATCAGCGTGGCGATGCCGTCCATGTCGTCGGGCGCCTCTTCGACCAGCGCATCCAGCTCAGGGTCGCGGATCGCTACAAAGACCAGCAGGTGGCGCTTGGCCAGAATGCCCAGGTTTTCGATCAAAAGCTCGGCCGAGGTGGTGTCGACGAAGTCGGTGAAGACAATGATCAGGCTGCGTTTCGGGGTGCGGGCGTTCAGCTCGGTCAGGGCCAGCGTATGGTTGGTCTCGCGGTCGGAATAGTCGAGTTCAGCCGCCCAGCTGCGCATCCGGGCAAAAGCCAGTCGGCCGGGTTCCGGCTTGGCAAAGCTGCGAGGGCGCACGTCATAGGCATAGTGTCCGACCAGATCGCCGCCAATCGCCGCGGCCCAGGCCGTGGCCAGCGCGGCGGTCACCGCGTGGTCGATCTTGGGCAGGCCGGCGATTTCCTCACGCATCAGATAGCCATTGTCGATCGCCAGGATCACGTGGTGATTGCGCTCGGCCCGCAGTTCCTTGGCGACCAGCGCCCGGCGCCTGGCCGAGCGTTTCCAGTCGATGGTCTTGATGTCCATGCCCCGCACAAACTCGCGCAGCTGGTGGAACTCGGACCCCTCGCCGATTGCGCGGTTTTCCTTGGTGCCAAAAAGCGTGCTGGTCACGGTGGTGGTGATCATGCCCGAGCGCACAAGCGCGATGTTCGGCACCGCGCTGATTGTCGGGTCAAAGGGGATCTTCGGCACAAACTCAAAAAGCCCAATGCGCGAGGTCCAGTGAAGCCAGATCTGGCTGAACTGCCAGGTCCCGCGCTTGGTGGCGCGACAAGGGAAACGGGCCGTGACCTGACCTTCGGCACCGCGTGTGAAACGGATTTCGGACGGGCCATCCAGCCCCTCGGGCCAGGCGATGCGCCCGGACATCCCCGGCGGGGCCGAGGGCGTCGACAGCGTGATTTCCGCCTCTTCGCCCACAAAGATCTCGACCGGGCAGTCGCGCTGAAACGGCATCTTGCCGCGCCAGGACAGCACCACGTCGGCCAGCGCCAGCACCGCCAGCGCCACCCAGGGCACCAGCGCCACATCGCGCAGCACGCCGCCAACCAGCATCGCCGTCAGCGACAACAGCAGCGCGCCCAGCGCCGCGATCAGCAATCTTTGGGCAGGACGGATCAGCGGGGGGCCTCGACAACGTTCAGAAGGTTGGTCAGCACCTGTTCGGCGCCACGCCCCTCGATTTCAGCCACCGGGCCCAGAACAACGCGGTGCCGCATCGCCGGAATGAACAGCCGCTTGACGTCATCGGGGATCGCAAAGTCGCGCCCGTTCATTGCCGCCAGCACCCGCGCCGCCGTGGCCAGCGCATCCGCCGCCCGGGTCGAGGCGCCAAAGGCGATATCATCGCTTTCGCGTGTCGCGCGCACCAGCCGCAGGATGTAGTCAAGGATCTCATCGTCAAGGATGATGCTGTCGATCAGCGCCCGGCTTTCGGCCAGCGCTTCGGCGTTCAGCACCCGGTCCAGATGATCTGTCTCGCGCCCGGCGTCCGCCGGCTGGCCCGCATGTTTCCGCAGGATCGCCATCTCGACGTCCTGCGGTGGGAAATCGATCACCAGCTTGAACAGGAAGCGGTCCAGCTGCGCCTCGGGCAGCGGATAGGTGCCCTGCTGTTCAATCGGGTTCTGCGTGGCGATGACCAGGAAATCCTTGCCCAGATCGTGGTCAGTGCCATCGATGGTCACCCGGCTTTCGTTCATCGCCTGCAACAGCGCGGCCTGGGTCTTGGGCGGGGCACGGTTGATCTCATCCGCCAGCAGGATCTGGCTGAAGACAGGCCCCTTGGTCAGCACGAACTCGTTGGTCTGGAAATTGAAGATCGAGGTCCCCAGCACATCGCCCGGCATCAGGTCCGGAGTGAACTGGATGCGCCCGAACTCCAGATCCAGCGCCGAAGAAAAGCTGCGCGCAAGCAGCGTCTTGGCGGTGCCCGGCGGCCCCTCCAGCAGCACATGGCCGCGCGCAAAGAGCGCCACGAGGATCAATTCTACGGTCTCTTCCTGGCCCAGAACCGTGCGGCCGATCTCGGCCCGCAGCGTTTCGACCCGCTGGTTCAGCGTCTCCAATGTCATTCGGCAATCCGTTCCAATACACGTTCCAAGTCATCCGCCCGCTGCAGCGCAAGGCTGGGCGAGGCATTCGGCGGCAGCGCGCGCAGGTTGGCCAGGGCCTGTTCCAGCGCGGCGGCATGTTCCGGGCGGCGGCGTTTCACATAGCGCACAAAGCCCTCTTCGCTGGCATAGTTCTGCGCATGTGCCGCTCCGAAAAGCCGCGCGCCGGTGGTGGCGATACGGGCCTTGCCATAGTCGGCCAGCATAGCGCCATCCTGACCCGCCAGCCGCATCAGCCGCGCCCGCGCCGCCACCGCTTGCAGCTTGCTGGCCCCCGGCCCGCCGGTCACATCCCGAGCGGGACCATAGCGCATCGAGGCGCGCCAGAGCGTCATCAGCAAAAGCAGCGTGCCCGAGACCCAAAGCAGCGTAAAGGGCGGCGCAAAGAACTGGCCGAGGTCCTCCCATGTGCGTTCGCGATCCGCGACAAGGCTCTGGGCGAACAGCCAGTTCGAGGTGCTGTAATCGATGATCACCCGACGGTCCTGCGCCAGATCAGCAATCAGCGCACTGACCATGGCCCCGTTATCGCCCAGCCGCAGGCCATGATTGTTCAGAAGATCCGGATCGGTCAGCAGCAGAAAATCACGCTCTCCGCCATCGTTGTCATGAATGGGACACCGCGCCAGTAGCACTGCACCCGAACGCCCGATCAACGGTGTGCAAAACGGCACGTCCGCCATCTGTGCAGCGTAGACCTTGGCGCGCCGACGAGGATCCGCCGGATCGTCAAACTCGGTAAAGGGCACGCGTGCCCAGATCATCTCGGCCCGGCTGTCGCCCGTCAGCCGCCGCAAAAGCTGCGTTGTGCGGGCGGGGCTGTTCAGCAAAACGGGGTGGCCGATGCCGGTCAGCCGCATGCCGCTGCGCCATTTGGGCAAGACCACGAGCGTCGGAACACGCTTGCGCTTTTGGTCAAGAACCCTGTGCGACAGGTCAAACTCATCCTGCTGCATCAGCAGCTCTTGGCGGGTCTTGGGCCAGACCTTTTCGGCCCGCAGGTCAGTGTCGAAAAGCGGCACAATCAACAGACCGACGCCGTCCTGATCAATCCGCCACCCACCAGCGAAATTCTGCGTCTCGGTACCCTTGGCGGACAAGTAGACCTGAAGCCCGTCCAGCCCCACAGGCGAGCTGCGCAGCGCTTGCTGGCGCGAAGACAGCATGTAGAAGACGGCCCCGAGGATCAGCACCAAGGCCGCGCCGACCAACACGAACTCGCCCCTGATCCGTGGAGGCTGCGAGGTATCGGACATGTCAGTCATGTCGGGGCCGAGTTGCACAGAGGGCGCACCTGTTCGACATGCGCCCTGAACTCGTCCTCGGTGACGTCACGGCCGCCGAACTGCACCCGTTCGCTGGCCAGGACCAAGGCCTGCAGTTCCGAGCGATGGTCGAACGAGGCCGGAACGCGCCGCAGGGCATCGCGCGCGGTCCAGCTGCGTTGCGGGACCACGCCCTGGGCGGCAACCGCACGCCCCAGAACAAGCCGCGACAGCGCAACCAGCGCCTCGCGCCGGTCCGTCAGACGCATGACCTGCTGAAGGCTCCAGCTGGCGGGATCGGGATCGGCTGGATCCAGCGGTACGCCCTGCCCATTCCGCCGGTCAGCGTTCAGGGGCGCGCTGCCAAAAGAGATGCCGCTGGCACCGCCATGTCGCACGATGAAATAAAGCGCAGTCCCAAGGATCAGGATCGTCACGATCAGCATTATGGAACGGTTGGCCTCGGGGCTGAGGCGTTCCTCACGTTCCCGGGGTTGGTCGCGCGGTGTTTCCGACGTGGTCAGTTCCGGCGCAGGTCGCGTCGGGTCGAAATAGGCGACATCGCTGTCGATGCGCCGGAAGCGAATGCTGCGCAGGTAGTCTTCGCCAGACGCGCCAAGCTCGATGGGTTCCACCGACGGGTCTTGCGCCAGAACAGGCACAGGACTGAAAAAGCACAGCGCAAGAAGCAAAACCAATAGGCGTGAAATCATGCGATCACGCTAAGTCGATTGCACAGGCTTTACAATTGTGGATTACCGGACCTTTTTTCGGGGACCCCGGTCCAGGCGACCGTGCCCACCGCGATCCCCCTGCCCTGGCTGCGGCAAGGATCGCGCATCAACGTGGCTGCGCCTTTTGTGCGGACCGGGGTGTCTGGGTATGGCCGTTGACGGGCGTCGCAAAGCGCGGGTCCCGCGTGCGGCTTGGCCGGGTGACGCCCGGGCCGGCCGCTTAGTGCGAAATCATCCAGGGACGCTTGGTGGGAAAGCTCTTGGAGCCGTCGGCGCGGTACAGCGTCTTGCTGGGCTTTTTGGACCCGCCACCACAACAGCCGCAGTTCGGGCCGTGGCTGCTGCGCTTGGGACTGTCGGCCGAGCGTTCATTGGTTTCATGGGCGTGGCGCACCGTGCTGGACACGGCCGCCAGGCGCGGCACGGTCAGCATGACGCGTGGCGCGGGTGTGCCGCAGTCGGGGCAGTCGCAGGGATCGGCAAAGCGGCTCATGGGCTGCATCTCTTCGAAGACGCCGCAATCGGCACACATGTATTCATAGACGGGCATGGCAGGTCCTTTGGTCTTTGGGGGGGCTCTGCCCCCGCCCTTCCCGAGGCGGAGGCAGCACGCGCAATCAGAGGTCGGGGGCCAGCGGAATGTCGACCGAACCGTCCAGATACTTGGTCGGCCCCTCAGCATTGGGCATCATGTCCCATTGGAAAATGTCGTTGGGCAGCCAGAGCGTCGCACAGGCGTTCGGGATGTCGACAACCCCCGAGATGTGCCCCTGCACCGGCGCGGTCCCGAGGATCGCATAGGCCTGCGCGCCCGAGTAACCGAACTTTTTCAGGTACTCGATCGCATTCAGACAGGCCTGACGATAGGCGACATGCACGTCCAGATAGTGCTGCTCGCCCTCTTCATCGACGGAAATACCTTCGAAGATCAGGTAGTTGTCATACGACGGGGTGATCGGCGAGGGTTTGAAGATGGGGTTGCGAATGGCATATTTCGTCATACCGTCCTTGATCAGGCTGACCTTGAGGTGCAACCACCCGGCCATCTCGATCGCGCCGCAGAAGGTGATCTCGCCATCCCCCTGGCTGAAGTGCAGGTCGCCCATCGACAGGCCCGCGCCGTCCACATAGACCGGGAAATAGCAGACCGAGCCGCGGCTCAGGTCCTTGATGTCACAGTTGCCGCCATGTTCGCGCGGCGGCACGGTGCGGGCCCCTTCGGCCGCGGCGGCATCGCGCGCCTCGCCCTTCATCGCACCCATGTGCGCGCTTTGGGTGTTGGGCAGCGCCGCCAGCGGCGGGGTGCGGTCGGGATCGGTGTTGAACAGCGCGGTTTCGCGGGTGTTCCACATGTCCAGCATCTTTTTGTCGGGCAGACAGCCGATCAGGCCGGGGTGGATCAGACCGGCATATTTCACCCCCGGCACGTGGCGGGATTCGGTGAACATGCCCTTGATGTCCCAGATCGACTTTTGCGCCTCGGGGAAATGCTCGGTGAGGAAACCGCCGCCGTTCTGTTTGGAAAAGAAGCCGTTGAACCCCCAAAGGCTGTCTTCCTTGGCGCCGATGTCCAGGATTTCGACCACCAGCAGGTCCCCCGGTTCCGCGCCTTTGACGCCGATGGGGCCCGACAGATAGTGCACCTGCTCAAGCTCGACATCACGCACATCGCTGGCGTCGTCGTCGTTCTTGATCTGGCCACCGGTCCAGTCATAGGTCTCGATCTTGAACTCGTCGCCCGGTTCGACCCAGACATTGATCGGAATGTCGGGATGCCAGCGGTTGTGAATGTTTTCGTTGGTGTGGGGGCTCTCGTTCAGATCGACCGAGATCAAGGTATCCGCCATTGGGTCCTCCTAGGCTTGTTGGATTAAACTGAAAGGAATTTCGAGACCTTGGCCTCGTCGACGCCCGCACGCGGGCTGTCGTGCACGAAACGGCCGTTTTCGATGACCATCACGCGGTCGGCCACATCCAGCGCGAAGCTGAGTACCTGTTCGGAAACGACAATGCTCAGGCCCTTCTGGTCGCGGATCTGGCGCAGGGTGCGCGCCATGTCGCGGATGATCGAGGGCTGGATGCCCTCGGTGGGTTCGTCCAGCAGCAGCACCTTGGGGTTCGACGCAAGGGCGCGTGCGATCGCAAGCTGCTGCTGCTGTCCGCCGGACAGGTTCCCCCCGCGCCTGTCCTTCATCTCGAGAAGAACCGGGAAGAGTTCATAGATGTCGTCAGGCACTTTCTTCTGTCCGGTAACGGTCAGACCGGTTTCGACGTTTTCCTTGACCGTCATGGCGGAAAAGATCATTCGACCCTGCGGGACATAGGCGATGCCCTTGGCAACCCGCTGGTGGGACTTGAGGCCCGTCAGCGCCTCGTCGCCTACCGTGACCTCGCCGCCGCGTTCGGGCACAATGCCCATCAGGGTCTTCATGAGCGTCGTCTTGCCCATGCCGTTGCGGCCCATGATGGCGACAATCTCGCCCGGTTTCACGTTCAGGTCCAGGCTGTGCAGGATCTCGCTTTCGCCATACGAGGCGCGCAGTGCGTTTACGTTCAACATTGGCGGATCTCCTTAGTGGCCGAGGTAGACTTCGATGACCTTGGGGTCGTTCTGGACGCGCTCCATCGAGCCCTCGGACAGCGTCTGCCCCTGGTGCAGAACCGTGACGCGGGTGGCGATGTCGGCGACAAAGCCCATGTCGTGTTCGATCACGATGACCGAGCGGTCCTGGATGATGCGGTTGAGCAGTTCGGCGGTTTTCTTGCGCTCGGCCACCGACATGCCCGCAACCGGTTCGTCCAGCATCAAAAGCTCGGGGTCCTGGATCAGCAGCATCCCGATTTCCAGCCACTGCTTTTGCCCGTGGCTGAGAAAGGCCGCCTTTTCGTCAAGCTGATCGTCCAGAAAGATCGTCTCGGCGATCTCTTGGATGCGGGTTTTCACCGGGTCGTCCCGCTGGAACATCAGCGCACCAAAGACGCCGTGCCCCTTGGGATAGCTCAGCTCCAGGTTTTCAAAGACAGTCAGGTCCTCATAGACGCTGGGCGTCTGGAACTTGCGGCCCACCCCGGCGTGCACGATCTGGTCCTCGCGCATCGCCAACAGCTCTTTGCCCTTGAACTTGACCGACCCGCCGGTGGCCTTGGTGCGGCCGCAGATCAGGTCCAGCACCGTGGTCTTGCCCGCGCCGTTGGGGCCGATGATCACGCGGCATTCATTGGGTTCGACATAGAAGCTCAGGTCGTTGACCGCCTTGAAGCCATCAAAGGACACGGTCAGGTCTTCGACGCTCAGGATATATCTGTCAGACATCTGCTGTCCCTCACTCTGCCGGGGCGCCCGCAGGGGTCGCTGCGTCGCTGTCTTTGGATTTCTTGATCAGGCCCAGAAGGCGCGGTTCGATCTTTTCGGACCAGACACCGGCCAGACCGTTGGGAAAGAACATCACCACTGCGATGAAGAGCCCGCCGAGGCCAAGCAGCCAAAGTTCGGGGAAGGCCTCAGAAAAGGTGGTCTTGGCCCAGTTCACCAGAAGCGCGCCATAGACCGCGCCCAGGATCGACAGGCGGCCACCGACGGCGCAAAAGATCACCATCTCGATCGAGGGCACGATGCCGACCAGCGTGGGCGACATGAAGCCGACCTGCAGGGTGAACATTGCCCCGCCGATGCCTGCAAATGCCGCGCCAAGGCAGAAGATGAAGATCTTGAAGTTCGCGACGTTGTAGCCGGAAAAGCGCACCCGGTCCTCTTGGTCGCGCATGGCGATCAGCAGACGGCCCAGCTTGGATTTGCGCACGTATTGCGCCACCAGAAGCACCGCAAAAAGCAGCACGCCGTTGACGAAATACAGCGTCGTCTTGGCCTCATCCGTGCGGATGTCCCAGCCCAGCAGCGTGCGCAGGTCGGTGATGCCGTTCACACCGCCGGTATAGCCCTGCTGGCCGATGATCAGGATCGTCAGGATCGCGGCAAAGGCCTGGGTGATGATGGCGAAATACACGCCCCCCACCCGCCGGGTGAACATCGCAAAGCCGATGATGAAGGCAAAGATGACCGGGACCACGACAACGGCGAGCAGCGCAAAGGGCAGGCTGTAGAAAGGCTGCCACCAGGACGGCAGCTCTGTCAGCTGGTTCCAGTCCATGAAGTCCGGGATCCCGGGGGTGGACTGGATGGAGGTGTTTTCGGGTGTCGACGCCTCGAGCTTCAGGAACATCGCCATGCAGTAGCCGCCAAGGCCAAAGAACACGCCCTGGCCCAGGCTGAGGATCCCGCCCGCGCCCCAGCAGAGCGCAAGCCCCACCGCGACGAAGGCATAGGTCAGGTACTTGCCAAAGAGGTTCAGACGAAAGCTGTCAAGCGCGGCCGGTAGCACCAGGAAGATCACTGCCGCCAGAAGCAGAAAGCCGATCAACTCTTTGCGGGACATGAAGGATGTGAGGGACATTTCAGCAGCTCCTTACTTGCGCAGTTTCAGGGCAAAGAGACCTTGCGGACGCACCATCAGGATGCCGACCACCACCAGGAGCGTCAGAACCTTGGCCATCGAGCCGGACAGGAAGAACTCCATGATCGACTGGGCCTGGCTGATCGAGAAGGCGCTGGCGATGGTGCCCAACAGGCTTGCCGCACCGCCAAAGACGACCACCAGGAAGGTGTCGACGATGTAAAGCTGGCCAGCGGTCGGACCGGTCGACCCGATCATCGTAAAGGCCGATCCCGCCACGCCTGCGACGCCGCAGCCGATGCCAAAGGTCAGCCGGTCGGTCCATTCGGTGTTGATGCCCACAGCCCCCGCCATGACGCGGTTCTGGTTGATGGCACGCACCTGCTTGCCCCAGTTCGACCGGAACATCATGATGTAGACGGCCAGCGAAATGCCCACGGCCAGGATCATCACAAAGATGCCGTTGATCGGAATTTCAATAAGATCCGTAAGAGGCAGTGATCCCATCATCCAGTCGGGGATAGAGACCCCAACCTCGCGCGCGCCAAAGACGCTGCGATAGACCTGCTGCAGGATCAGGCTCAGGCCCCATGTGGCCAGAAGGGTGTCGAGCGGACGCTTGTAAAGGTGCCGGATCAGGCCCCATTCGACCAAAAGCCCCAACGCGCCCGAGGCGATGAACGCCAGAAACATCGCCAGAAAGAAATAACCGCTGAACAGCGCGGGCATGTAATCGGCAAAAAGGTTTGACACCAGATAGGTGACATAGGCGCCAAGGATCATGAACTCGCCATGGGCCATGTTGATCACGCCCATCTGTCCGAAGATGATGGCCAGCCCAAGGGCCATCAGCACGAACACCGAGAAAAGAATAAGTCCTGCAAAGCCCTGCATGGCAAAGATCGCGCCAAGCTCGGGCCAGGAATAGTCAGCAAACATGCCGGCCTCCGGTCAGATTGAAAGGGGGGGAGAAAGAAAAGGAGCGCGACCCGGGGGGACCTGATCCCGGGCCGCGCCGAAGGGTTTACTGGTACCCTTCTGGGAACGGATCGGGTTCGACCAGTTCGGCGGTCTCGAAGACCACTTCGTACTGCCCGTCCGCCTGTGCCTTGCCGACGCGGGTCTTGGACCACAGGTGGTGGTTTTCGTGCACCTTGACATAGCCTTCGGGGGCGGTTGTCAGCTCGATGCCCGGGCTGGCCGCGCGCACCTTGTCGACGTCGAAGCTGCCGGCTTTCTCGACCGCCGCTTTCCACAGCCACGGACCCAGATAGGCCGCCTGCGTCACGTCACCCACAACGATGTCTTCGCCCCACATCTCTTTGAACGCCTTGACGAACGCCAGGTTGTTCTCGTTCTGCAGGCTCTGGAAGTACTTCATGCAGGCGTAGGACCCGGCGATGTTCTCGCCGCCAATGCCGCGAATCTCGTCTTCGGTCACCGAGATGGTCAGAACGATCGGCTTTTCCTTGGCCGGGTCGATGCCCGCCGCGGTCAGCTGCTTGTAGAAGGCCACGTTCGAGCCACCCACGACGATGGCATAGATCACGTCCGGCTTTTTCAGGCGGATCTTGTTGATGACCGAGTTGAACTGGGTGTGGCCCAGCGGATAGTATTCCTCGCCCACGACCTTGCAGCCGTCCATGAAGTTCTCGATGTGCTTGCGCGCAATCTTGTTGGACGTCCGCGGCCAGATGTAGTCCGAGCCCAACAGGTAGAACGACTTCGCGCCCTTCTCTTTGTTGACCCAGTCCAGACCCGCGATGATCTGCTGGGTGGCTTCCTGACCGGTGTAGATGACGTTCGGGCTTTCCTCGAGACCTTCGTAGAAGGTCGGGTAGTACAGAAAGCCGTTGTGCTGTTCAAAGACCGGCAGAACCGCCTTGCGGCTGGCCGAGGTCCAGCAGCCCATGACGCTTGCCACCTTGTCGTTGACCAGCAGCTTGCGGGCCTTTTCGGCAAAGGTCGGCCAGTCGGATGCGCCGTCTTCCTGAATGTATTCGATCTTGCGGCCCAGAATGCCGCCCTGTTCGTTGATCTGCTTGATTGCCAGCTTTTCAGCCTGGACCGAGCCGGTCTCGGAAATCGCCATCGTGCCGGTGATCGAGTGCAGGATACCGATGGTCACCGTGTCGTCCGTGACAGCCAGACCAGTGGTGTTCACCATGTCGGTCGGATAATCGGATGCCTTCAGCTGTTTTGGCAGAAACAGCGATGCGGTCAGTGCCGCACTTCCTGCAAGCATCGCGCGGCGGCTAACACCGTTTGCGGGGTTGGATGGATCTTGGTCAGACATATCGCCTCCAGTTCGTTGCCTAAGAAGCGGGCGATTCCGTTCACCCGGCTCACGAACAGGTTCGTTCTGAATGCTGCAGTGCAGTATACGTCAAATGACGTATGTCCCTGCGCGTTTTGCGCAGTATGGTTTTTGTTAACCTTAACGCGGCGCGGGAGGGCCACTCGGCCAGGGGGCACCCCTTGGCGATTTGGGCGCCGGAGTGACCAATTGGAGTGGCTGAATGACAACGGCGCTAGGGGCGACGCGTGAAAAGCGGACGTACAACCGCTGGGTCGCGAACGAGACCATGGAGGATTTTGCCCTGCGCTTTACGGCGCGGCGCGCGCGGCGCTGGTCCTACGGACGCGTGGCCAACACCGCAATCGGCTCGATCTCGTTCCTTGCGCTCGAAGCGATTGGCGCGGCGATCACCCTGACCTATGGGTTCGACATCGCGATCCTGGCCATCATGGTGGTCGGCGCGCTGCTGTTCCTGACCGGGTTGCCGATCTCGTATTACGCCGCCAAGTATGGTCTGGACATCGACCTGATGACCCGTGGCGCGGGTTTTGGCTACTTCGGCTCGACCATCACCTCGCTGATCTATGCCTCGTTCACCTTCATATTCTTCGCGCTAGAGGCCGCGATCCTGGCCCTTGCGCTTGAATTCTGCCTCGGCCTGCCATTGTTCGTGGGCTACGTGCTCAGTTCGCTGATCGTGATCCCGCTGGTCATCCACGGGTTTTCCAAGATCTCGGCCTTTCAGACCTGGACCCAACCCCTGTGGGTGCTGCTGCACATCCTGCCCTTCGTCTTTCTGGCCTTTGTCGGCTACGACATCGACACCTGGACGGCCTTTGCGGGGCCGGAACAGGTGCCTGACGCCTCGCGCCTTCTGCTGTTCGGGGCGGCCTCGGGCGTGGTGTTTTCGCTGGTGGCCCAGATCGGCGAACAGGTTGATTTCATTCGCTTCCTGCCCGAGCCCAAGACCAGGTCCGACCGGCGCAAATGGTGGGCCTCGCTGATTGCGGCTGGCCCGGGCTGGTCGGTGCTTGGCGTTCTGAAGATGCTGGCCGGATCCTATCTGGCCACGCTGGTGCTGCGCGAAGGCGCGAGCCCCGAACAGGCCGCCGACCCCACGCATATGTACTATGTCGCCTTCGACCAGGTGCTGGATTCGCCGGGACTGGTGCTGGGGTTGACCGGGATCTTCGTGATCCTGTCGCAGCTCAAGATCAACGTGACCAACGCCTATGCCGGGTCGATCGCCTGGTCGAACTTCTTTTCCCGCCTCACGCAGGCCCACCCGGGGCGGGTTGTCTGGCTGGTCTTCAACGTCTGCATTGCGCTGATGCTGATGGAGCTGGGCGTCTTCACTGGGCTGGAACATGTCCTGAGCGTCTATTCCCACGTCGCCGTGGCCTGGATCGGCGCGCTGGTGTCGGACCTGGTGGTCAACAAGCCGCTGGGCCTCAGCCCCAAGGGGATCGAGTTCCGCCGCGCCAATCTTTACGACATCAACCCGGTCGGCATCGGATCGATGGGCATCGCCTGTGTGCTGGCCTTTCTGGCCTACAGCGGCATTCTGGGCCCCTGGCTGCAGGCGTTTTCCGCCTTTGTTGCGCTGGGATCGTCCTTTGTCCTGGCCCCCGTCATCGCCGTTGTGACGCGCGGCAAATACTATCTGGCGCGGGACGACGGTGACCTGCCGCAGGGCTTGCACACCTGCTCTGTCTGCGAATATCGCTTCGATGCCGAGGACATGACCCATTGCCCGCTGCACGAAGGACCGATTTGTTCGCTGTGCTGCACGCTTGAGACGGGGTGCCACGACCTGTGCAAACCGCATGCAACGCTGCCGTCGATCGTCAGCAACTGGCTGTTTCGCTACCTGCCCGACCATGTCGCCAAGCTCTTGCTGACCCGCCACGCGCATTTCGTGCTGGCCACGACGGGACTGTCGCTGACCTTTGCCCTGCTGCTGCTGGTGATCCGATCTTTCGCCGGGGGGCAGAACTTTGACGCGATCCTGACCGTGATCTTCGGCACCATGCTGATTGTCATCGGCATCTGCGTCTGGATGTTCCTGCTGATCGGTGAAAGCCGCAAGAACGCCATGGCCGAGGCGCAGCGCCAGACCGAACGGCTGGTCAAGGAAATCCGCGCCCATGACCGCACCGACCATGCCCTGCAGGTGGCCAAGGACAAGGCCGAGGCCGCAAACCTGGCCAAGACCCGCTACATGTCCGGCCTGAGCCACGAGTTGCGCACGCCGCTGAACGCGATCTACGGCTTTGCCCAACTGCTGGAAAAGGACGACCAGCTGGAAAACTGGCGCCCTTCTTTGACCAGCATCCGGCGCTCAAGCGAACACCTGGCGGGGCTGATTGACGGCCTTCTGGATATCTCGCGCATCGAGGCCGGGCGGCTCGAGATCATGCGTGACCGCATCAACCTGCGGGTGCTGCTGAAGCAGGTGACCTCGATCTTCGAGGAAGAGGCGCGCGCCAAGGGCATCACCTTTACGGTCGAAACCCTGGGCCGGCTGCCCACCTTTGTCGGCTCCGATGAAAAACGCCTGCGCCAGATCATCATCAACCTGCTCTCGAACGCCCTGCGCTATACGGAAACAGGCTCGGTCGGGTTGAAGCTGACCTATCGCAACGAGGTGGCCATCATCGAGGTGCGCGACACCGGCATCGGCATCGCGCCCGAGCACCTGGACAGCATCTGGCGCCCCTTCGAGCGCGGCGAGCGGCGCGATGTGCAGGGATCAGGCCTGGGATTGACCATCACCAAGCTGCTGGTCGAGGTGCTGGGTGGCGAGATCGAGGTGGAAAGCGAGGTTGGCAAGGGCAGCCTGTTCCGCGTGCGGATGATGCTGCCCTCGCTGACCGCCAGCGCCTTTGGCGCCCAATCCGTCGACCCGGCGGCGGAATCTTTGCCCGTGACGGGCTACAAGGGGCCACGCAAGACTGTGCTGGTCGTGGACGACGACTTCAACCACCTGGCACTG
The DNA here is from genome assembly GCA_030424865.1 of Alphaproteobacteria bacterium. Lineage (GTDB taxonomy): Bacteria > Pseudomonadota > Alphaproteobacteria > Rhodobacterales > Rhodobacteraceae > JAKVCP01. The sequence goes on from JAUHVR010000015.1 coordinate 52,344, forward strand.
GTCGACAACTTTCTGAGCGCCTTTGGCTTTGTGGTCCTCTGCGCCTCGTCGGTCGACATGGCCGAGACCATGCTGACCGACGCCACCCCCGACATCATCCTGCTGGACATCGACATGCCCCACCGCGACGGCTGGAGCTTTGCCCGCGCCCTGCGGCAAGGCGATCATTCCAAGACGCCGATCGTGATGATCTCGGGCCACGCCCATGAAGAGGGCTTGCACCGCGCCGACATCGGGTTGCACGATGCCTTTCTGGCCAAGCCTTACAACCTTGACGACCTGCTGTTGCAGATCGCGGAACTTCTGAAAGTCAAACTGATCCTCAAGGACGGCGAGCCCGAGGAACAGCCACAAGAAATCTCGCCCGAGGCACGGGCCAAGCTGATCGCGATGGCACAGATCGGACACGCCAGCGGCGTGCGGTCGACGCTAAGCGAACTGATGACCGACGGCGCGCGGCAGGATCCCCTGATGCGCGCCCTGCAAGACAAGCTTGATCAATTCGACATGGACGGGTTGATCCAGGTGCTTGAGGACCAACATGAACACACCTGATCTTCACAGCAAAAGCATCGCCCTCGTGGTGGACGACAATCCGGATTCGCTGAGCATGGTGTCCAGCGCGCTGGAACAGCAGGGCATGACCGTGCTGGTCGCCCGCGACGGCCATTCCGCCATCAAACTGACCCATCGCGTGCAACCCGACGTGATCCTGATGGATGCCATGATGCCAACTTTGGATGGGTTTGAAACCTGCCGGATGTTGAAGTCCGGACCGAACCCGACGCTGGCGCCGATCATCTTCATGACCGGGCTCACCGATCAGGAACATGTGGTCAAGGGCCTGCAGGCCGGCGGTGTCGACTACATCACCAAGCCCGTTGTGATCGACGAGTTGATCGCCCGGATGACCACCCACGTGGTGAACTCGCGCTTTCTGCAAAGCGCCCGTCAGGCGATTGACGCGACCGAGAAATCGGTGCTGGCCTTCGATTTCACCTATGCACTGGCCTGGGGGTCCCAAAAGGCCCTTGAGGCCATCGATGCCAACCGGATCGATCTGCGGGACCCGCAACTGCTGGCCTGGCTGCAAGAGTGCAAGTCCCTGCCGGTCTCGGGCGCGACGCCGTTTCAGATCAACGGTTGCCGGTTGCAGTTCATCGGCCTGTTCGACGCCCGCGAAATCCTGGTGCGCATCGTGCAACAGACCGGCGACAGCGCCGAAACCGTGTTGCAAAGCGCTTTTGGCCTGACCGAGCGCGAGGCCGAGGTATTGTACTGGCTGACATTGGGCAAGACCAACCGCGACATCAGCACCATTCTGTCGCTCAGCGCACGGACGGTGAACAAGCACCTTGAACAGGTGTTCCAGAAGATGGGCGTCGACAACCGCACCTCGGCGGCGGTGCTGGCCGACCGCGAAATCGCCGAATTCCGCTGACCCAACAAAAAAGCGCGGCCCCGACGGGACCGCGCCATGTCTTGCAAAGGTTCCCGCGCTTTAGAAGTGCAGCGACCGTGCGCCCAGCGGCGACTGCTGCGGCGGAGCGAACTTGGTCAGGTCGATGCCGTCGACCGCAACCTTGTATTCTTCCAGCGTGGGCGTGCGGCCCAGGATGGCCGACAGAACCACAACCGGGGTCGAACCGAGCAGCGATTCACCCTTCTTGGTTTCACTGTCTGCCACGACGCGGCCCTGGAACAGGCGGGTCGAGGTGGCCAGAACCGTGTCGCCCTTGGCAGCCTTTTCCTGGTTGCCCATGCACAGGTTACAGCCGGGGCGTTCGAGGTACAGGATGTTCTCGTACTCGGTCCGGGCGACCTGCTTGGGGGCGGTATCGTCGAACTCGAAACCCGAGTACTTCTGCAGGACCTCCCAGTCGCCTTCCTCTTTCAGCTCGTCCACGATGTTGTAGGTCGGGGCGGCCACAACCAGCGGCGCCTGGAACTTCACTTCACCGTATTCGGCTTCAAGGTTGCGCAGCATCTGGGCAACGATCTTGATGTCGCCCTTGTGCACCATGCAGGACCCGACAAAGCCCAAGTCCACCTTTTTCTCGGCACGATAGTACGAGATCGGGCGGATGGTGTCGTGGGTATAGCGCTTGGAGACGTCGGCGTTGTTCACGTCCGGGTCGGCGATCATCGGCTCGATGATCTCGTCCAGATCGACGACCACCTCGGCAAAGTACTTGGCGTTTTCATCCGGCGTCAGCGCGGGTTTCTCGCCCGACTTGATCTGGGCGATCCGCTTGTCGGCGATGTCGATCAGGCCCTGAAGCATCTGAACGTCGTTGTCCATGCCCTTGTCGATCATGATCTGGATGCGCGACTTGGCCAGTTCCAGCGAGGCGATCAGCGTCTCGTCGTTCGAGATACAGACCGAGGCCTTCGCCTTCATCTCGGCCGTCCAGTCAGTGAAGGTGAACGCCTGGTCCGCCAGCAGCGTGCCGATGTGCACCTCGATGATCCGACCCTGGAAGACGTTGTCGCCGTGCTGCGCCAGCATCTGCGCCTGGGTCGCGTGCACCACGTCGCGGAAGTCCATGTGGTCGGCCATCTTGCCCTTGAAGGTCACCTTGACCGATTCCGGGATCGGCATCGAAGCTTCACCGGTGGCCAGCGCCAGCGCCACGGTGCCCGAGTCTGCACCAAAGGCCACGCCTTTGGACATCCGGGTGTGGCTGTCGCCGCCGATGATCACAGCCCAGTCGTCCACGGTGATGTCGTTCAGCACCTTGTGGATCACGTCGGTCATCGGGTGATAGACACCCTTGGGGTCGCGCCCGGTGATCAGGCCAAAGTTGTTCATGAAGGCCATCAGCTTGGGCGTGTTCGCCTGCGCCTTTGCATCCCAGACCGAGGCCGTGTGGCAGCCCGACTGGTACGCGCCGTCAACCGCCGGGGACAGAACGGTGGCGGCCATCGCCTCCAGCTCTTGGGCGGTCATCGGGCCGGTGGTGTCCTGCGAGCCAACGATGTTGACCTTGACGCGCACGTCCGATCCGGCGTGCAGCACCTTGCCCGGCTCGACACCCAGCGCGTTGGCGTTGAAGATCTTTTCAACTGCGGTCAGTCCCTGACCTTCGTGGCTGATCTCTTTCGAGGGCGCAAAGGCCGACTTCATCGGAATGCCAAGCGCCTGGCAGGCAAATGTCTGCAGCTTCTTGCCAAAGACGATGGCGTAGGACCCGCCCGCCTTCATGAACTCGAGCTTCTGCGGGGTGAACGACCCGGCCATATCGACCAGCTCGGTCTTGCCGTCTTCGCTGTAAAGTTTCTTGGCCTTAGTGTTGATGGTCAGAACAGTGCCGGTTTCGACCGAGTACTTCTGTTCCAGAATGGCATTGCCGTCGTTGTTCAGCAGCGGCTTGCCGTCTTCGCCCAGCTTCTTGACCCAGTTCTTCAGGTCGACACCGATGCCACCCGTCACGCCCACGGTGGTCAGAAAGATCGGCGAGATGCCGTTGGTGCCTGCCACAACCGGCGCGATGTTGATGAACGGCACGTAGGGCGAAGCCTGTTTGCCGGTCCAGAGTGCCACGTTGTTCACACCCGACATCCGCGACGAACCCACACCCATGGTACCCTTTTCCGCGATCAGCATGACGCGCGCGTCGGGGTGCTTGATCTTAAGCGCCTCGATCTCTTGCTGCGCCTCTTCCGAGATCATGCACTTGCCGTGCAATTCGCGGTCGGCGCGCGAATGCGCCTGGTTGCCGGGCGACAGCAGGTCGGTCGAGATATCGCCTTCGGCGGCGATATAGGTGACGACTTTGATTTCTTCGTCGACCTCGGGAAGCTTGGTAAAGAATTCGGCGTCCGAGTAGCTGACCAGCAGGTCCTTGGCGACCGCGTTGCCCGCGTCATATGCGGCCTTGATGCGGTCGGTGTCGGCCTCGTACAGGAAGACCTGGGTCTTCAGCACCTCGGCCGCCTGACCAGCGATCGCGGCGTCGTCACCAAGCGCCAGGTCCAGCAGAACCTCGACCGAGGGGCCGCCCTTCATGTGCGACAGCAGCTCGAAGGCAAACTCGGGCGTGATCTCGGCAACCTCGGCCTGGCCCAGGATGATCTCTTTCAGAAAAGCCGCCTTGGCGCCTGCCGCACTCGTGGTGCCGGGCAGCGTGTTGTAGATGAAGAACTGCAACGAGTCTTCGCGGTGCGGGTTGGCGGTGTCCTTGATCTGCTCGATGATCTCAAGCGTCAGGCCGGCATCGTCAATCGGCTTGGGGCTCAGCCCTTGGGTTTTGCGGGTTTCAATCTCTTCGAGATAGGCTGTGTAAAGGCTCATGGCTTCATCCGCTTCCTTTAAGTGTTCCTGTCAAAATCGGCGCCTTGGGGCCGGCGTCGCCGCTTTGGTATGCAGCGGTATACAGTTGTCGTACTAATTTGCAAGTGAGTCGGTCGGGGCATTTTGACCCGCATGGCCGACCTGATGGGGGACCATAGCAGACAGCACGCTTTCAAAACAGAAACACGAGGTCGCTTCTGCGCCTCGTGTTCCAATTCATCGTCTTGCCAAATCAGCCGCCAAAGTCATCCAGCATGATGTCTTCGCGGTCCACGCCCAGCTCAAGCAGCATGTTGATGCAGGACGAGTTCATGATGGGCGGGCCACACATGTAGTACTCGCAATCCTCGGGCGCTGGGTGATCCTTGAGGTATTCGTCGTGCAGCACGTTGTGGATGAAGCCGGTGTAGCCACCCCAGTCATCCTCGGGCAATGCATCCGACAGGGCCACGTGCCAGGTGAAGTTCGGGAACTCCTTGGCCAGTTCGTCGAAATCCTCGACAAAGAACATCTCTTTCTTGGACCGCGCGCCATACCAGAAGGTGATCTTGCGATCGCGGTTCTTCAGGCGTTTCAGCTGGTCAAAGATGTGGCTGCGCATGGGCGCCATACCCGCGCCGCCGCCGATGAAGACCATCTCTTTCTGGGTGTCGCGGGCGAAGAATTCGCCGAAGGGACCCGAGATGGTGACCTTGTCACCGGGTTTCAGGTTGAAGATGTAGGACGACATCTGCCCCGGAGGGAAATCGCTGCCCGGCGGGGGCGAGGCCACCCGGACGTTCAGCATGATCAGGCCCTTTTCATCGGGGTAGTTCGCCATCGAATAGGCGCGCTCGATCGGTTCGTCGACGCTGGACTTGTACTGCCACAGATTGAACTTGTCCCAATCTTCGCGGTACTCGTCCTGCACGTCGAATTCCGTGTAGGCGAGCGAATGCTTGGGTGCCTCGATCTGGATGTAGCCCCCGGCGCGGAAGTTCACGTCTTCGCCTTCGGGCAGTTCCAGAACCAGGTTCTTGATAAAGGTCGCCACGTTCTCGTTCGAGCGAACGGTGCATTCCCACTTCTTGACGCCAAAGACCTCTTCGGGAACTTCGACTTCCATGTCCTGCTTGACGGCCACCTGGCAGGACAGGCGGTCGCCACAGGCCGCCTCACGCTTGGTGATGTGGCTTTCCTCGGTCGGCAGAATCGACCCGCCGCCCGAGTGGATCCGGACCCGGCATTGTGCACAGGTGCCACCGCCGCCACAGGCCGAGGGGACAAAGAGCTTTTGCTCGGCCAGCGTCTGCAGCAGCTTGCCGCCCGCGGGAACCGAAATGGTTTTTTCGCCGTTGATGGTGATGTTGACGTTGCCCGACGACACCAGCCGCGACCGCGCCGCCAGGATGACCGTCACCAGGACCAGAACGATCACCGTGAACAGCAGAATTCCAAGGCCAAAAGTTTCCATTAGGTCAGCCTCTTACAGTTTCACGCCTGAGAAGGACATGAACGCCATCGCCATCAGGCCGGCGGTGATGAAGGTGATGCCCAGGCCCTGCAGACCGTCGGGGATGTCCGAATACTTCAGCTTTTCGCGCACACCGGCCATCGCGGTGATCGCCAGCGCCCAGCCAAAGCCCGACGAGACGCCGTAGGTGACGCTTTCGCCAAAGTCGTAGCCCCGTTCCACCATGAAGAGCGAGCCGCCCAGAATCGCGCAGTTCACGGTGATCAGCGGCAGGAAAACACCCAGCGCGTTGTAGAGCGGCGGGAAATACTTATCGAGCACCATTTCCAGGATCTGCACCAGCGCCGCGATGACGCCGATGTACGAGATCAGGCCAAGAAAGGTCAGATCCACGTCCGAGAACCCGGCCCAGGCCAGCGCGCCCGGCGCCAGCAGGTAGTTCAGGATCAGGTTGTTGGCGGGCACGGTGATCGACTGCACGATCATGACCGAGATGCCCAGACCAATCGCGGTCGAGATCTTTTTCGACACCGCGATAAAGGTACACATGCCCAGAAAGAACGACAGCGCCAGGTTTTCGACGAATATCGCTTTGACGGCTAGAGCGAGATAGGCTTCCATCAGTGGGCCTCGACCGTTTGGATTTTGTATTCACGCTCTTCGACCTGCGCGGGCTTCCACGAGCGGAAGGCCCAGATGATCAGCCCGATGATGAAGAACGCCGAGGGCGGCAGCAGCAGCAGGCCGTTCGGCACATACCAACCGCCGTTGTTCACGGTTTCCAGGATGGTGATGCCAAACAGGCTGCCCGACCCGAAAAGCTCGCGGAAGAAGCCGACCAGCATCAGGATCAGGCCATAGCCCAGCCCGTTGCCGACACCGTCGATAAAGCTGTCAAGCGGCGGGTTCTTCATGGCAAAGGCCTCGGCCCGGCCCATGACGATACAGTTGGTGATGATCAGGCCGACAAAGACCGACAGGGTCTTGGAAATCTCGAAGGCATAGGCCTTCAGGATCTGGTCCACCAGGATCACCAGCGAGGCGATGATGACCATCTGCACGATGATCCGGATCGAGCCCGGAATGTGGTTGCGGATCATCGAGATGAACATCGACGAAAAGCCGGTCACCAGCGTCACCGCGATGGTCATCACAAAGGCCACCTGAAGCGAAGAAGTCACCGCAAGGGCCGAACAGATGCCCAGCACCTGCAGCGTGATCGGGTTGTTGTCGACCAGAGGGTCGGTCAGCATTTCTACGCGTTTATGCGCCATCACACGTTCCCCGCCTTCAAGTTGTCCAGGAAGAGCTTATAGCCAGCTTCTCCCATCCAGAAATTCACAAGATTGTGGACACCGACCGTGGTGAGCGTTGCGCCCGCCAAAGCATCGATGTGATAGTCCTTGCCCGCCGCCGGTGCGGCCTTGGTCACGCTGATCGCCAGAGCGCCGCTTTCATCGGCCAGTTTCTTGCCGTTCCACAGCGCTTTCCAGCGCGGGTTGTCGACCTCGGCACCCAGTCCCGGAGTTTCGGCGTGTTCGTAAAACTGCAGGCCAAAGATATCGTTGCCGTTCTCTTCCAGCGCGATAAAGCCGTACAGGGTCGACCACAGGCCATAGCCGTGGATCGGCAGGATCACCTTGTCGATCTCTCCGGCATCGTCGCGCAGCAAATAGACGGTGACGAATCTTGCCTGACGGCCAATGCCCGCCGGATCGTCCGTCAGCGCAACAGAGGTTGCCGGATCGTCCGCCGCGTCGCGGTCATCAAAGGACGCGATGTCGAACTGATCAGTGAAGGTGCCGGTTTCCAGCTCCAGGATCTGCGGTTCAAAGGCGGCAAAGGCCTCGACCACGTCCTGTGCGGGATCGTAGATGCCCGCGACCTGCAGAATGTTGATCTGCTTGTCCTTCAGCGAATTCACCGCCTGGATCGGGCGCAGCGCGACAGCGGCGGCCGAGACGATCATCGACGCGACCAGGCACACGGCCACGGCCACAAACAGGGTCTTGGGCACCGAATCCGTCGGCAGCGCAAAGAAGCGGCCAATCAGGCCCTTGGGTTCTTGACCGTCAGCCATGACGACGCGCCCTCCGCTTGATGTTCGACTGGACGACAAAATAGTCAATGAGCGGGGCAAAGACGTTGCCAAAGAGAATGGCCAGCATCATGCCCTCGGGGAAAGCCGGGTTGATGACGCGGATCATCACGACCATGAAGCCGATCAGCGCCCCGTAGTAGTAGCGACCCATGTTGGTATGCGCGCCCGAGACGGGCTCGGTCACCATGAAGACCAGGCCGAACGCAAAACCGCCGGTGACCAGGTGCCAGTACCAGGGCATCGCGAACATCGGATTGGTGTCCGACCCGATCAGGTTCAGCAGCAGCGAAAAGCCGATCATCCCGGCCATGCAGCCCACCACCATGCGGTAGTTTGCAATGCGTGTCGCCAGAAGGAAGATCAGTCCCAACAGACAGGCCAGGGTCGAGGTTTCGCCCATCGAGCCCGGAATGAAGCCCAGGAAGCTGTCCCACCAGGTCATGCCGCGGGCTGCCAGTTCCTGGAACCCGTCAGCCGCCGAGACCGCCAGCGCCGTTGCGCCCGTAAACCCGTCGACCGGAACCCAGACGCTGTCACCCGACATCTGCGCCGGATAGGCGAAATACAGAAAGGCCCGGCCCGTCAGCGCCGGATTCAGGAAGTTCTTGCCGGTGCCTCCAAAGACCTCTTTGCCGATCACCACGCCAAAGATGATGCCCAAGGCGACCTGCCACAGCGGGGTCGAGGCGGGCACGATCAGCGCGTAAAGCATCGACGAGACCAGGAAGCCTTCGTTCACCTCGTGTTTGCGGACGGTGGCAAAGATCACCTCGAAGATGCCGCCCGCGACCAGGGTCACGATGTAGATCGGCAGGAAGTAAAGCAGCCCGTGCGCCATGTTGGCCAGCGGATTGGCGGCGTTGAAGCCGATGCCCAGACCCTCGATGATGGCGGCGCGCCAGCCCGAGGCCCCGAACTCGGCAATCGCCAGGTTCGTCTGGTAGCCGGTGTTATAAAGCGCCATCAGGATGCAGGGGACCGTGGCCAGCACCACATAGGTCATGATCCGCTTCATATCGATGTAGGACCGCGCATGGGGCGCGGCGGTGGTCACCGTCTTTGGCGTATAAAGAAAGCTTTCCACCATCTCGTAGATGGGGAAATACCGCTCCCATTTGCCGCCCTTTTCGAAATGCGGCTCAATCCGGTCGAAAAAGTTTCGCAGGCCCAAGGTTTAACCCTCTTTCTCGATCTTGGTCAGGCAGTCGCGCAGTGCCATCCCGTATTCGTATTTTGCCGGGCAGGCAAAGCCCACCAGGCCAAGGTCTTCTTCATCCAGCTCCAGCGCGCCCAGAAGCTGTGCCTGATCGGTGTCCATGACCAGAAGCGCGCGCAAAAGCTGCGTGGGCAGGAAATCCTGCGGCATCAGTGCCTCAAACGTGCCCAGCGGCACCATGGCACGGCGGCCGCCGTTCAGGTTCGAGGTCAGCGGGAATGCACGCTTCGACATGGCCGATCCCAACACCGGCTGCACCGCGTATTTCGCGAACATCGGGCGGATCCAGCCCATCGGGATCTGTTTCTTGTCTTCCTCGATCAACGTCACCTGGCGCGCGTAGCGGCCAAGGTAGCCGCTGGCCCCCTCGCCCGCGCGGCCCGACAGGACCGAACCCGAGATCATGCGCACCGGATGGTCCGGCAGATCGTTTTCGGCCAGATCGGCCAGCGAGGCACCGGCGACGGTGCGCACCAGACGGGGATCAGCGCAGGCGGGTCCCGCCAGCGAAATCAGGCAAGAGCCATCGTAGCGCCCGGTCAGCAGCAGACGGCCGATGACCAGCACATCCTGATAGCCGATGGTCCAGACCGAGGTCGACGCCGTCGGCGGCGTCAGGAAATGCATATGCGTCCCGGCAAGGCCCGCCGGATGGGGGCCGGTGAACTGAACCGCCTCGACACCGGCCAGATCCGCGCCCGGCAGGGGCGCGTCGCCGCCCTGACACAGATAGGTCGTGCCCTCGGTCAGCATCGCCACGGCCTCGACGCCCTTGGCAAAGGCCTCGGCTTCGTCCTGGATCGCCAGGACCGGATCGGCGGCCAGCGGCTCGGTGTCCATCGCGGTCACGTAGATCGCACCGGGCTGGTCGTCGAGCTGCGGCACCTTGGAATAGGGGCGTGTCCGGAACGAGGTCCACAGACCCGCGGCGCAGAGCCGTTCGACCATCCCTTCGCGGGTGGTCACATCGCCCACGGCCGAAAAATCGACGGGCTCGGCGGCGCCGTCTTCGATCTGGATCTCGACGCTGATCAACTTGCGCCGCGCGCCGCGGTTGATCGCCTTGACGCGTCCCGCCACCGGCGAGACGATCATCGCCTCCGGCAGGTCCTTGTCGAACATCACCGGGGTGCCAACGCCGACCATGTCGCCCTCGGCCACGGTGATCCGCGGTTTCAATCCAATGTAGTCGTCCCCCAACAGACCGACCGTACGGACGGCTGTGGCGACGGAAATGTCATTTCGGGGCGCGCCCGAAATTGGCAGGGTCAGCCCTTTGCGTAGCGAGAAACGCTTCACGGTATTCCACCTCGTCAAGAAGTTTGGGCTGCTTATGCACGGAGCGGTCAGCAAGCGAAAGCGACTTTTCGCTGCACCCCCGGTACTTTCCTGTTGAAATGCGCTTTAATGTCGTGAAAAAGCCGCTACCCAAGCGGTCTCGCACCATTTCTGATCCTAAAAAGGATGTCCTCGTGAAAAACCCTGCCACGTTCACCCGACGCTCGTTCATGGTCATGCCGCTTGCGCTTCTGGCGTGCAAGCCCAGCGACATTCTTTTTGAAATCAGTGGCTTGACCATGGGAACGACCTATAATGTCGTCGCCTTGGACACCACGCGCAAGCTGGATGAAGCGACCGTTCGGGCCGCCATCAACACCGCGCTGGCGGACGTGAATGCCAAGATGTCGAACTGGGACGCGGGCTCGGAAATCTCGCGCATCAATGCGTCGCAGGTTTCAGGTGCGCACAATATTTCAGCAGATCTGGCGCAGGTGATGGACGCGGCTTCCAGGGTCAGCCACATGAGCGGAGGTCGCTTTGACACAACCGCAGGTCCCTTGATCGAGGCTTGGGGCTTTGGCGCCCCCGGCGGTCTGAGCCGCCCCACCGAAGGCGTGATCGAGGCCGCGCTGGATCGTTCGGGTCACGGCAACACCCTGCGACTGGGCGACGGCGCACTGACCAAGACCCGCGCGGATGCGCAGGTCTATCTGGCGGCCATCGGCAAGGGCTATGGCGCCGACCACGTGGGTCGCGCGCTGGAAGCTCTGGGCATCACCGACTACCTGGTCGAGATCGGCGGCGATCTTTATGCATCGGGCCGCAATGGCGAGGGCATGCGCTGGCAGATCGGCGTGGAAACCCCCAACGCCTTTGACCGCGGCGTGATGGACGTGATCCCGGTCTCGGGCATGGGCTTGGCGACCTCGGGCGACTACCGCAACTACTTCGAAGAAGACGGCATCCGCTATTCGCACGTTCTGGACCCGGTCACCGGCTACCCGATCACGCACAAGACCGCCTCGGCCACGGTTCTGGCGGAAAACGCCATGATGGCAGACGCCTGGGCGACCGCCATGCTGACGCTCGGCCGCGAGCGCGGACTGGAAGTGGCCAATGAACAGAACCTCGCGGTTTTGTTTGTTGATCGCGACAGCGCATCGGGTGCAAACACCTTCCGGACCCAAACCAGCGAGGCGTTCAAAGCGCTGACCGCCTGATCCAAAGGACACGGCCCTTGACCACCTTTCTTCTGACCTTCTTTCTGCTTCTGGTGATCATGCTGGGCATGGCGCTTGGGGTGCTGTTGATGGGTCGGCGGATCAAGGGCAGCTGTGGCGGGCTGAATGCGATCGGGGATGCAGACCAATGCCTGGTGTGCAACAAGGAAATCGACCCCGACAGCCCGCTGCGCGAGCGGCTGCAATGCCCCCGCGCAAGAAAGATGCTTGAGCAAATGGAGGCGGATGCCTAGGCTCTTTCTCAAGAGGAGAAGAGCCATGCCAACATCTTACCAGGCACCCATGCGCCAGGACCGGGAGGCGCCCGGATCAAAAAGCCAATCCGTGAACCTGTCGGAAAAGAACGCCACCGTTGCCAGCATTCTCGAAGGCAAGGGCGGCGATGTCTTTTCGATCAAACCCGCTGAAACCCTTGGCCGCGCGGTCGAGGCCCTGCGCGATCATCGGATCGGGGCACTGATCGTCACGGATGATGCGGGCGCATTGGCGGGCATCCTGTCCGAGCGCGACATCGTGCGCAAACTGGCGGACACCCCCGGCCAGACCCTGCCACAGCAGGTGGGCGACGTCATGACCTCGGAAGTGCAGACCTGCACGCCGGACGAAAGCCTGGTCTCGGTGCTGAAGCGCATGACGGCAGGTAGGTTCCGCCACATGCCCGTCGTGGCCGAGGACAAGCTGGTCGGGATGGTCACCATCGGCGACGTGATCAACCACCGCCTGGTGCAGCTCGAGCACGAAGCCCTGCAGATGAAGCAGTTGATCGTCGGCTGACCCCTCGGTCAGCCCGGCACGGCAAGCGGGACAAAGCCCAAGGTGGCCAGTCCCGCCGCTGCCAAGACCCCAAAGACCCACAACTGCCAGGTCGGCCCCTCGTCTTTCCAGACGCGGCGAAAGCGGTATCCGAAAAGGCAGGACAGCACAAAAATCACGGTGGCAAGCGCTGGTGTCAGGCTGAAGTCGGGCATCAGGGCTCCCTTGGCTGTGGTTGGGCTTGCTCTACGCGGAAATGCCCCGAATGGCTATCGCCCGCTGACTGCGCCGCGTCGGTGGCCGAACAAAATCCTTGACGAAACATCAAACACCTTCAAAAATATCCAACATTTCAGAGATGAGGGAACAATATGATCTTTCGCAGCTCGGGTGAGGAGGACGAAACCATCGTCACCATGCTGGCATCCGCCCTGCGCAAGGACATTTCATTTGGCACGCTGCGGCCGGATCAGAAGCTGAAGATCAACGAGCTGAGGGCGCGCTACGGCGGGTCGAATCACTCGATGCGCGAGACTTTGCGAATCCTTTCGTCCGAGGGTCTGGTCGAGGCGACCTCACAACGCGGGTTTCGCGTGACTTCGGCCACCGAAAACGACCTGCGCGACATTGCGCTGGTGCGGGGCGAGATCGAGAAACTGGCCCTGGGTCTGGCGCTGGATGCGGGCGACGTCGCCTGGGAAGGCCGCGTGATCGCCGCGCATCATGCGCTGCAACGGGCCGAAGAGGCGGTGTCGCAGGGCTCGGACGATCTGACGGCGCTGAAGTGGGACGAGGCCTGTCGCGCCTTTTCCGCCGCGGTGATCGAAGGCTGCGGCAGCCCGCGCCTGATCGAGATGCACCGACGGCTGTTCGACCAGAGCCGCCGCTTCCGGCTGGCAAACCTGCGCGAGGGACGACTGAATTTTGCAGCGCGAAAAACCCGTCAGAGGGCGCTGCTGGACGCCATCCTGGCCCGTCACCGGGACCAGGCGCTGACCCTGCTGCAGGACGACATCCAGGCCGACCTGTGGGCGGAACCGTAAGAAAAAGATCAAAAGATCAAAGGGAGGAAACCATGATCAAACTCAATCGTCGCGGGGCAATGACCCTGATGGGCGGCGCAGCCGCCGGGGCGCTGGCCTCGCCTGCCATCGCCATGAACAAGAAGATCAAGGTGGGCGCGCTGCGGTTCACCTCGCATTCCGGCAGCTTCATCGCCTATGAGCGCGGCTATTTCGCCGAGGCCGGACTGGACGTTGAATTCGAGTTCTTCCAGGCCGCGCAGCCCATGGCCGTGGCGATTGCCAGCGGCGACATCGACTATGCGGTGACGGCGATCTCGGGTGGGTTGATCAGCCTTGCGGACAAGGGCGCGATCAAGGTGATCGGCGGCGCCCTGAAGGAAGAAGCCGGGCTCGACGGACAGAAATACCTGATCTCGGACGCCTCGTATCAGGCGGGCATCAAGACGCTAAAGGATTTGGACGGCAAGAAATTTGCGGTCACCCAGGCGGGATCGTCCTTCCACTACATGGGTGCCAAGATGGCGGCGGCCGAGGGGATTTCGCTGCGCTTTACCCCGCTGCAAAAGGTTGGCGCGATCATCGGGGCGATGAGGTCAGGGCAGGTCGACGGCTGGTCGATCGTGCCGCATATCGCAAAACCCCTCGCTGCCGCGGGCGCATGGCACATGGTGGCGAACGTGGCGGATTACATCCCGGATTATCAGGTCACTACCGTCTTCACCTCGTCCGGCAATGCCGCGGATGAGCGCGGGATGACCGAAAGCTTCCTGAACGGGTTTTCCCGCGGCGTGGATGATTATGCCGCCGCCATGATCGACGGCACCGCCAGCCAAGACGAGATGGTCGATCTGATCCACAAATATGTCTACACGGATCGCCCGCGCGAGAAAGCCGCACCATCGATCATCAACGGCACGATGCGTCTGGCCACTGGCGCGGCGTTGAACCTTGCCTCGGTCCAGGATCAGCTGAGCTGGTTCCAATCCGAAGGATTGGTGGACGGCGACATCACGCTGGATACGCTTGTGGACGGGTCTTACGTCGAGACCACCGGCGCCTGACGCAAACGGAGGTGCGGCGGGATAAATCCCGCCCTACGATGACGCACCAACGTAGGGCGGGGTTTACCCCGCCGCGCCATTCGCTTCTTGACCGATCCAACACCCGAGCCCCCCATGGACATCCGCCTTGACGGCATCACCCACGCCTATGACGATTTCGAGGTTCTTCGCGACATCTCGCTGGATATCGCATCGGGCCAGATCGTTTGCATCGTCGGCCCCTCGGGCTGCGGCAAATCCACCCTCTTGCGCTTCATCGGCGGGTTGGAACGCCCCAACGCCGGACGGGTTCTGCAGATCGGCGCGCCACCGCCCGACAGTCTCAACCCCTTGACCTACATCTTCCAGGACTTTGCCCTGCTGCCCTGGCGCACGGTTGCCGGCAACATCTCGTTGGTGCTCGAAGACCACGGCATCCGCAATGCAGCCGCCCAAGAGATCATCGCCGACGTCCTTGCGCGCACCAAGCTCTCTGATTTTTCCGGGGCCCTGCCGAAACAACTGTCCGGCGGAATGAAGCAACGCGTTGCGATCGCCCGCGCGCTGGCCGTTCGTCCGGCGGTCATGTTGATGGACGAGCCCCTCTCGGCACTTGATGCGCAAACGCGCGAGCTTTTGATGGACGACCTTGTCGACCTCTGGACCCGGCAGCCATTCACGGCCGTCTACGTCACCCACAACCTGGCCGAGGCCGTGCGCCTGGGCCACAAGGTTGTTGTCCTCTCGCGTCGCCCGGGACAGATCCGCGAGATCGTCTCGATCGACACCCCGCTGGGCGAACGGGCCTTTGGGGATGCCGAACTGGACCGGCACCAGAAACACCTGTGGCAGCTGATGCGGGATGAGGCGCGCGCGGCGGATGCGGAGTTGATACATGGCTGACACCACAACCTCCCAGGGCGCCGCGCACTCTGACAGCAGGGCCGTCGCCTTTCGCGGCGGCGGATTTGCCCCCAGACCCCGTCGCTGGGTGGGCGCGCTCGTCTTTGTGGTCCTGATCCTTGTCGCGGAATGGGGGACCCGGGCCGGCTGGATTTCGGCGCTGACGCTTCCGAAACCCACAGACGTTCTGGAGACCTTTCGCGAGCTATACGAAAGCGGGATGCTGTTCCGGCACCTGGGCCCGTCGCTTAGTCGACTGGTCGTTGGCGCTGCCATCGGGGCCAGCATCGGCATCAGTGTCGGGGTGCTGATTGGCCTTTTCTCGTACATCCGGTCGGGGCTGGTGCCCCTTGTCGCCGCCATCTTCCCGATCCCGAAAATCGCGCTTCTGCCGCTCTTTGTGATCTGGTTCGGGATCGGCGAAGGGTCAAAGTATGCGCTGATTGCCTTTGGCACCTTCACCCCCACCGTGGTCGCCACCTACGGCGCGGTCGACAACGTCGACCGCACGCTGATCCGCATGGGCCAAAGCTTTGGCCTGTCGTGGTGGTCGATTGTCCGCAAGATCGTCCTGCCCGGCGCGATGCCCGGCATCCTGTCGGGCCTGCGCATCAGTCTGGCCATCGCCATCATCCTGCTTGTCGCCGCCGAGATGCTGGGCGCTGAATACGGCATTGGTGCCTATATCCTGGAAGCGGGGTCGCTTTACGATCTGGAACGGCTGTTTGCGGGCGTCGTGATCCTGTCGCTGCTGGGGGTCACGGTCAGCACCGTGATTGGCGCAATCGAACGCAGGTTGCTGAACTGGCGCAGCTGAGGCTTTTCTTTTCACGCCAACTCTGGTCAGCTTGACCGGACAGGGATCCGACAGGAGGCAGGCATGCACGACCACCCCCACGGCGACAGCGAGCTGGACGAGATGACCGCCCGCGTCCGGGCGCTTGAAACCATTCTGGTGGACAAGGGCCTGGTCGATCCCGCTGCTGTCGATGCGATCATCGACACCTATGAAAACAAGGTCGGGCCCCGGAACGGGGCACAGGTCGTCGCCCGCGCCTGGAGCGATCCGGCTTTTGCCGAGGCGCTGGCGCAGGACGCCACCACCGCCATCGCCTCGATGGGCTTTGAGGGGCGGCAGGGCGAACACATGGTCGCCGTCTTCAACACCGAAACGACGCACAACCTGGTCGTCTGCACGCTGTGTTCCTGCTACCCGTGGCCTGTGCTGGGCCTGCCACCCGTGTGGTACAAGGCCCCCGCCTATCGCGCCCGCGCAGTGCGCGAACCCCGCGCGGTGTTGGCCGAATTCGGCGTGACCCTGCCCGAGGACACCGCAATCCGGGTCTGGGATTCGACCGCCGAGGTCCGCTACCTGGTCATCCCCGCCCGCCCCGAAGGGACAGAGGGGCTGGACGAAGCGGCCCTGGCAGAGCTTGTGACCCGCGACAGCATGATCGGGTGCGGGCAAGCCAAATCCCCAGTGGCGTCATGAACGGCCCGCAGGATCTGGGCGGCCGCCACGGCTTTGGACCGGTGGTGCCCGAGGATGAGGACATCCGCTTTCACGCCGATTGGGAAAAGCGGGTGCTGGGCCTGACGCTGGCCTGCGGCGCGCTGGGGCATTGGAACATCGACATCTCGCGCCACGCGCGCGAAAGCCTGCCGCCTGCGGTCTACCTTGGTTCGAGCTATTACAAGATCTGGCTTCGGGGTCTCGAAGCCCTGCTGACCCAAGCCGGCGAAGTCACTGAGGCCGAGTTGCAAGCGGGCGAGATGCAGCAACCCGGCCTGCGACCTGAGCGTCGCATGCCTGCTGCAGTGGTCCCCAAAGTTCTGGCCTCGGGCGGCCCCGCCAACCGCGACGGTCCGGCCCCCGCCTTTGCCGTGGGCGACAAGGTGCGCACAAAGAACCACCAGCCTGCCGGCCACACCCGCCTGCCCGGCTATGCGCGCAACTGCACCGGCACCATCATCGCGGTCCACGGTTGCCACGTCTTCCCCGACAGCAACGCCCATGGGCGGGGCGAGGCCCCCTGCCCGCTTTACACCGTCCGTTTCGACGCCACCGAGCTTTACGGCCCCGAGGCCGACCCGACCCTGACCGTCAGCATCGACGCGTGGGAGCCCTATCTTGACCGGGTCTGACCAGAGCGCGCCCGAGGCCCCGTTCGACGCCCCCTGGCAGGCGCAGCTTTTTGCCCTGACCGTCGCCCTGAACGAGGCGGGCCATTTCAGCTGGGCCGACTGGGCGGCGACCTTTGGACCCATGGTGCAGGAGCAACCGGCTGAAACCTATTGGCAGGTCTGGTCCGAGGCGCTGGTCACCTTGCTGTCGGACCTGCAGATCGCCGAGGCCGCAGAGGTCCAACGCATGGCCGAGCTTTGGCAAGCGGCGGCACGCAACACGCCGCATGGCACGCCGATCGAACTGTCGGCGGCCTCGGGCAGTTGACTGGGGTCACGAGAAATAGGGCAACTTCCGCCGCTTGGCCTCTTCGACCCAGCCGGGCACAAAAGGCACAATCTGATCCTGCGGCGGCACCATCATCTCGATGAAACTCGCGCCCGTGTGGGCCAGTGCCTGCGACAACACCGGCTCGATCTGCGCCTCGGACGTGATGCGGGCGGTCTGAAAGCCAAAGCCCTCGGCAATCTTGACGTAGTCCACCGCGTTGAAATCCGTGGCCCAGGGCACATCGACATCATCCAGCAAGACCGCCTCACCCCGGATCCAGCCGTAGGTGTCGTTGCGCGTCAGGATCACCGTGATGTTCTTGCCGCTGCGCTTCACCGTCTCGAAATCCCCCAGCACAAAGGCCAGCGACCCGTCCCCGGTCAGCGAGATCACCGGCCCCTCGTTCGCATAGGCCGCGCCAATCGCGGCAGGCACCGAATAGCCCAGCGCCCCCATCGAGTAATTGGTCAGATAGCGCCGGCCAGGTTTTCGCACCGACATCAGCGCCGACGGGTAAATCGCCGCCACGCCCGGTTCGGCTGTGACCAGCGCGTCGTCGGGCAGCAGCCGGTCTAGCACCTGCGTCAGCCGCACCGGGGAAACCGTGCCCTCGGGCATCGGGATGTTCGAGTTGAACACCCGGTCAAGCGCGGTGCGCTTCATCTGCGTCAGGTCAAGCGGATCCGGCGTCAGATCGGGATGCTCTGAGGTGATCAACTCCAGCATGTAGTCCAGCGTCGCCCGGGCATCGCCGACAAGGCCGACCTTGACCGGGAAGTTGTTGCCCACATGCGCCTCGGCAATGTCGAGGTGCAGGAATGTCTTTGAGCCGGGATCGCCGTAAAGCTTCCAGTGGTTGGTCGAACTGCTGTCGGTGTTGGTGCCGATGAAAAACACGGTATCAGCCTGACCGAGATAGGCGTTCGCATAGTCCATCCCCCCCCGCGCGCCGATGACCCGCAGGGCCAGCGGATGGGTTTCCGGGATCAGCCCCTTGCCCGGCGTCGTGGTCGCCACCGGGATCTGCAGATGCTCGGCCAGCCGCTGCACCACCGCGCCCGCGCCCGAGATCAGGGCGCCCTGCCCGCAGACCAGAACGGGACGCTTGGCCCCCAGAAACGAGTCAATCGCCTGCCTGATCTTGCCATGATCGGCAACGGGCCGATGGGCGGGATAGACCTGGTACTCGGGCTCGGCATAAAGATCCGCGATCTCGGCGCTTTCTTGGAAGATGTTGATCGGCACCCGTATGTGCACCGGCGCAGGGCGGCCCGAAGTTGCCACGCGAAAGGCGCGGCGCAGCAGGAACGGGATCTCCTCCACCCGCGTCACGGTGAACGACTCTTTGCAGATGCTCGCATAAAGCGCGGTCTGGTCGACCCCGGTCAGCCCATGCCGCTTGTCCTGATTGAGCGGAATGTCCGAACTGAAAAAGATCACGGGGACCGAGGACAGAAAGGCCTCGGTGATGCCTGGGGTGCAATGGGTCACGCCGGGGCTGGGCGCTTCCAGCACGGCGGGGCGGCCGGTGGCCTTGGCATAGGCCTCGGCAGCAAAGGCGGCGGTGCGTTCGTCGCGGGTCAGGACAAACTCAATGTCCGACTTGTGCCATTCCTTGTACCAGCCGATGGTCGTCTCACCCGGCAGGCCAAAGACATGGGTCACCCCGTGCAGGCCAAGCATCTTCAGGATGACTTCGGCACCGTTCATCTGGGTCATGCGGGTCTCCTATCCAAGTCAGGCCAGCGGCACGGCGCGGGATCGGGGTTTCAAGAAGCGCCCCATCAGCAGGGGCGTCAGGTACATCGGGATCTGATAGCAGCCGAGGAAGATCAGCAACCCGTCCATCGTCTGCGGCGGCAGCGCGACGAAGAACAGCGCGATGTTGCGGTTCCCGGCGATGACGCTGGTGCCAGTGCGGTCCTGCGCCTCGTCCGCGACGGGCATCAGCCGGTGGGCGAGGATCTGGCCACCAAAGTTCATGACAAAGGCAAACGCCAGCCACGCAGAGAAAAGCAGTGGCGTGTTCAACAGCGCCGGGCCTGCGGCGCTCATCAGTGCAACGACGACGACGGCCAGAAGGATGGCCGAGACGCCGTCAAGCGCGGTGCGCCGGGTGTCGTTCAGGTCGCGCAGGATCGTGCCGCGCAGGACAAAGGCCAGCGCAACGGTGCCAAAGATCACCGCGATCAGGCGGGCCGCGCTTTGGACCGCCGCGCCGGGTGTGTCGACAACCGGCGACAGGGCCAGCACCGGCAGGACCGTCAGCGGGAACAGCGCTGTGCCCAGCAGCAGGATCCGCATCGCCACAGCCGGGTTCTGCCCCATCAGCAGCGTGAAGTTCGGGCTGCCGGTGACCGAAGGGGCGGCCAACACCAGGACCAGCGCGATCCCTGCGGGTGTGGCCGCCAGGCCCAAAGCCAACAGCACCGCCAAGGCAACCAAAGGTGCCGCAAGCTGATAGATCATGACAGCGCTCAGCGACCGGCGCATGTTGGCAAGCCCGCCCAGCGTCTCGCGCGGGCCGATCCGCAGGGCGGCCACGAACAGCAGGCCCGCCACCAGCACCGGAAGCCAGGGCCGCAGGGTCAGCGCCAGCCCCGGCAGGCACAGCCCGGCCACCAACCCCGCCACAAGGCACCAGCGCCCGTGGCGTGCCACGAACGCCAACAGTGTCACGACGGTCTTTGTCGGATGTTTTCAGGCAGCCAGGTCGCGATGTCCGGGAAGAGGATCAGAACAAAGACCATGACCACCATGATCAGGAACATCGGGATCGAGGCGCGGGCGATAAAGCTCATCTCGTGGTTCGTCATGCCTTGCAGCACAAAGAGGTTGAACCCGATGGGCGGCGTGATCTGCGCCATCTCGACCACAACGACGATGAAGATGCCGAACCAGATGATGTCGATGCCGGCATCCCGGATCATCGGCTCGACCACCGCCATGGTCAGCACCACCGACGAAATCCCGTCAAGGAAACAGCCCAGGATGATGTAGAAGACCAGCAAGACCATCAGCAGCTCGAACCGGCTGAGGTCCCAATCGGCGATCAGGTTCGCCAGCCCGCGTGGCAAGCCCGTGAACCCCATCGACAGCGACAGAAAGGCCGCGCCTGCAAGGATCAGCGCGATCATCGCGCTGGTGCGGGTGGCGCCCATCAGGCTTTCGGTGAAGGTCTTCCACGTCAGCGAGCCCTGGCTGGCGGCCAGCACCAGCCCGCCGATCACGCCAAAGGCCGCGGCCTCGGTCGCGGTGGCATAGCCAAGGTACATCGAGCCGATCACCACCGTGATCAGGATCAGCACCGGGATCAGGAAGCGCGAATTCTGGATCTTTTGCGCGATGCTCATACGCGGCTCTTCGTCGGGGCTCCATTTGCCCGAAATGCGCGAATAGATCGCGACATACCCCATGAACATCCCTGCCAGCACAAGTCCGGGCACGATGCCCGCGAAAAAGAGCTTGGTGATGCTTTCATTGGTCGTCACGCCATAGACAATCAGCGTCAGCGAAGGCGGGATCATCAGGCCCAGCGTCGCGGCACCGGCCAGCGTGCCGATGATCATCCGTTCAGGGTAGTTCCTGCGGCGCAGCTCGGGTATCGACATCTTGCCGACGGTCGTCAGCGTGGCCGCGGACGAGCCGCTGACGGCGGCAAAGACCGTGCAGCCGACGATATTGGTGTGCACAAGGCCACCCGGCAGGCGCGCCATCCACGGGGACAGGCCCCGGAACATGTCTTCGGACAATCGCGTTCGGAACAGGATCTCTCCCATCCAGATGAAAAGCGGCAGGGCGGTCAGGGTCCAGCTGGACGAGGCCGACCAGATGGTGGTGATCATCACGTCACCCACGGGGCGGGTGGTGAAAAGCTCCATCCCCACCCAGGCGACGCCCATCAGGGCCAAACCGACCCAGACGCCTGTGCCCAGCAGGGTGAAGAGGACAAAGAGGAACAGGATGATGACGGACAGGTTTTCCATGGCCTCATTCCCCCCCTTGGTCGGCAAGTTCGCGGGTGATCCGGTGCTTGCCCCTGACGATCACACTCAGCAGGTTGTCGGTCAGCGCGATGGCCAGGATCACCGCGCCCAGCAGCATGACGCTTTGCGGGATCCACAGCGGAGTCTTGTCCTGCCCCTGGCTGATGTCATTGAATTTCCACGACCAATAGACAAATCGGTAGCCGTACCAGACAAAGTACCACATGACGGCGGTGCCGATCGCAAAGCACCAGACCTCGAACCAGCGGCGCGTCGCCTCGGGCAGCGCGTTCAGCAGCAGCGAGACGCGGATGTGGCTGCCCTTGTTCAACGCATTGGCAAAAGCCAGGAACGAGGCGGCGGCCATGGCATAGCCAGCATATTCCGGCGCGCCGGGGAACAGCTCGCCGGTCCAGCGGGCCAGCATCTGCAACACGATCAGCGTCAGGATGGTGATCAGGCAAAGCGACGCCAATATCCCCGCCGCGAGATAGATGAAATCCAGAAGGGATCGGATCCCCTTGAGTGCGCTCATGACCTGTCCCCTTGATCTTGCAGTCGGCGTCATGGCCCGGGGCATCCCGGGCCATGGGTTGGTCAATGACGGGGCCATGCGCCCGTCACACCTCAGTTGGCGTTGAACGCGTCGACGATGGCCTTGCCCTGATCCCCGGCGGCTTCCAGCCACTCGTTGGTCATGGTCACGCCGATCTCTTTCAGCTCGCCCACCATCTGGTCGGATGCCGGACCAACGGTCATGCCACCGTCACGCAGCCCCTGCAGCGTGAAGCCGGTGTATTCCTTGGACCGCCAGTTGCCAGCGTATTCAGCCAACGCCGCGCAGGCGCGGATGACATTCTGGTTGGCCTCGCTGGTGCCATTCCAGACGTCCGAGTTGACCATCACGTAGTTGCGCGGCAGCCATGCATCCACCTCGTAGAAGTAGTTCAGGCTTTCCCAGACCTTGCGGTCGTAGCCGGTCGAGCCGGACGACACCATGGAATCGGCGACGCCGGTCGCAAAGGCCTGGCTGATTTCTGCGGCTTCGATGGTCACCGGCAGCATGCCGGTCAGCTCGGCCAGACGGGTGGTGGCGTTGTTATAGCTGCGGAACTTGATGCCCTTCATATCGGCGACCGAGGTCACCTCGTTCTTGAAGTACAGCCCCTGCGGCGGCCAGGGCACGGAATACAGCAGCGTCAGGTTCTGGCTGGCCAGCAGCTCGGTCAACGGGCCTTTCGCGGCCTCCCACAGCTTGGCGGAATCGTCGAACGAGGTCGCCAGGAAGGGCACCGAGTCAAAGCCGAACAGCGCGTTTTCGTTCTGGTGGCCCGACAGCAGGCGCTCGCCAATCGGCACCTGTCCGGTCTGGATCGCGCGCTTGATCTGCGCGCCCGGGAAAAGCGAACCCGAGGGATGCGTGACAATCTCGATATCGCCGCCGGTGCCGGTGGTGACACAAGACGCGAATTCGGCCCCCGTGGCGGAATGGAAGTTCGAGGCGGAATAGGCCATCGGCATATCCCATTTTTCCGCCAACGCGGGCAAGGTCATCATCGCCGTTGCGGCGACTGTGGTCAGAATGGTTTTCATGTTTTTTCTCCCTGTGGTCAGTTGGTTGGTCTTGTCGGTCTTGGTCTTGGATCTCCTGTTCAGGTGGCGTAGCGCGCCGGGTCATAGGGGCTCATGTCGATGTTGGGCGTCTTGCCCGAGATGATCTGCGCCAACAGGCGGCCTGTCTTGGGACCGCCAGTCAAACCGACATGATCGTGGCCAAAGGCGGTAAACGCCCCGTTTACACCCGGCACAGCGCCGATCACCGGGATCGAATCCGCCATCGAGGGGCGGTGCCCCATCCATTCGACGGTGCGCTTCCAGGTGATCCCCGGCATCGCGGCGCGGATGTTGCGTTCCAACAATTCGATCGGCGCGCGGGACGGCGGCGCATCCAGCCCACCGAACTCGACCACTCCGGCAAGACGCAACCGGCCCTCCATCGGTGTGGCGACAAACTTGCCCGAGGCGACCATGACGGGCGACCGCGGCATGACCGAAGGCTCCCACAGCTCCAGATGATAGCCGCGCTCGGATTCCAGCGGCACCGTCAGCCCCAGTTTCGAGGCCAAGGGCGTGGACCAGACGCCGGTCGCGATCACAACTGCATCGCAGTCGATGGTCTGCCCCCCCGCGCGCACACCGGTCACCGTGCCATAGTCGCGCACGACGTCATCGACCTGCGCCTTGATGAACTGTGCGCCCTGCGCCTGTGCATGCGCGGCCAGCGCCTTGACGTATTCCCCCGGATCACTGATCCGCCCGTGATTTCCCAGCCGAGCCGCAAATCCGATGTCCGGACTGAAGCCCGGATCATAGTCGCGCAGGGCTGCTCCTTCGAGTTCGTCCCAGGTGAACCCGTGCTCCCTGCGAAGGCTCCAACCAAAGTCATCGCCTTCGAAATGCGCGCGGTTGTTGTAGAGGAACAGATAATCGGCGGGCACCAGCCAGCGCTCTGCCCCGGTTCCGGTGGCCAGCGCCTGATGATCGGCCAGACTGTCGCCGATGATCCCGGCCAGTGCCGCCGCACGATGCCGGACGGACGTCGGATTGGCGTGGCCCAGGTATTTCACCAACCAGGGCAAAAGACGGGGCAGATAGCCCCATTTCAGAAACAGGGGCTGGTTCGGGCTGAACAGCATACCGGGCGCCTTGCGCAGCAGACCCGGCATGGTCACGGGGGTGATCGAGCAACTGGCCAGCACACCGCCATTGCCATGGCTGGTGCCCGCCGCTGGCCCCTCGCGGTCGATCAGGATCACCCTGTGCCCATCACGCTGCAACCAGATCGCGGTCGAGACGCCGACAATCCCTGCGCCGATCACGGCGACGGTTTTGGACGCGTCACTCATGCCGCCTGCCCCCGCGCGATGCTGTAGAAGTCAAGTTTGTCCAGATCGGGCCGGATGCCCAGCCCCGGTGCATCGGGCACCTGTACCGCGCCACCGTCGCAGGGAAATGGCGTCTCGAGGATGTCTTCGGTCAGGTAATAGCGGGCCTGATAGAATTCGCAGCCCAGCGTGATCTGCGGTGTCGCCGCGATCATGTGCGCCCCGGCCAGATGCGCCAGACCCGCCTCGAACATGTCACCGCCATAGGCCGTCAGCCCGCTTTGCTCTGCCATCCGAGCCACCTGTTGGCCACGGGTCAACCCGCCGGATTTCATGATCTTGACCGAGACGCCATCGGAAATGCCTTCGCGCACAGCACGCGCCATATCCTCGGGGCCAAAGACGCTTTCGTCAGCCAGCAAAGGCACGTCGATGGCCTGCCGGATCTCGGCCATCAGGTCAAACAAAGGCGCGCGGACCGGCTGTTCGATGAACTCGGGCGCAAAGCCCGCAACGTCGCGCACCTGGTCCAGCGCAGATTCGGGCTCAAGCCCCTGGTTGTAGTCCACGCGCACCCGGATCTGCGGGAAATCCCGCGCCAGCACCTCCAGCCGCATCAGGTCAAAGGCATGATCGCGGAACCCCGTCTTCAGCTTGACGATGCCCACACCATCATCCTGCAACCGCTGCAGCAATGCGACGTCCTGCGCGAAGTCGGGATTGGCAATCGACACGGACAAGGGGATCTGATCACGGCATTTGCCGCCCAAAAGCGCATGCACCGGCTGCCCGGTCACGCGCCCCTCGAGGTCCAGCAGCGCGCTTTCCAGCGCCGCCTTGGCCTCGGTGCAATGGGCGACGGCCCTGTCGGCGTCGCGCATGATGGCCGGGCGCTCGCTGATCCTGCGACCCACGACATGCGGTCGGATATAGCGATCGAGGGCAGCGAAGGTGGCCTCGGGCGAGCCGGTGAAAACAACCCAGGGCGAGGCCTCTCCCCATCCGGCCTCGCCCCCTTCGGCCGTCAAACGCAGGACAACAACCTCGCAAGCGCCATCCACCCGGCCGACCCCGTGGTCCCGTGCCGAGACCACGGGCAAGCTCAGGTGCCATATGTCATATCCGACAATGCGTTGATCGCGTGCGTCCATGATCCCCCTGGGTGCTGCCCCAGGGTCAAGACTGCCCGCTCTGCCCTATCATTTCCAATATTATCTTTTTGGAAATCCATAACAAAAAATGATACGCTATCGGTATGAGCACGCCCTTCCGCCAGTATCAGGCCTTTCACGCAATCATCGAACGGGGCACGGTGACCGCAGCCGCCGAGCACCTGGGGATTTCGCAACCGGCAATCTCGAACCTTCTGGCGCAGCTGGAACGGCGCACCAAGCTGAAGCTGTTCGAGCGCACGCGGGGGCGTCTGGTGCCGACGCCCGAGGCCAATGTCCTGTTTGACGAACTGGACACCGTGGTGCGCGGGCTGGATCACGTCAACCAGGCGGTTGTCGACCTGCAGAACCAGCGTGCGGGGCAGCTGCAGGTCGCCACGAACCACGCGCTGGCCTTTGGCTTCATGCCGCAAGAGATCGCCACCTTCAGCCGCGACCGCCCCAACCTGACCATCGCCTTTCAGTCGCAGTATTCGGGCAAGATCCAGGAATGGGTGGCAGCCGGGCTGTTCGAGATCGGCATCTGCGAGCTGCCCGTCCGCCACGAGGGCCTGAACGCCCGCCGGATCGTCTATGAAACGCTCTGTGCCGTGCCCGAAGGGGCCGAGATCGCGCCCTCGGACCCGCTGACCCCGGCATTGCTGGATGACTACCCGTTTATCATCATGGGGGCCGACCACATGGTCACCCGCCGCACGCGCGAGGCGTTTCATTCCCACGGCGCGACCTTTCGCGTGCGCGGGCATTCGGATTTGTTCCGCAACGCGCTGAACCTGGTGAAACAGGGGCTGGGGGCGGCGATGATCGACCCGTTCACGCTGTCCAATGACGACGGTCAGGGATATGTGGTGCGCCGCTTCAGCCCGACGATCACACTGGACATCATCATCGTCACCGCGCGGGACAGGCCTCTGTCGTCGATCGGACAACAGTTTCTTGACCAGATCATCCCGCGCATGGAACAGGTGGCGGGGCAGTCCCGTCAGGACGGTTAGGCAACGGAGGGCACCATGAAAGCGCAGGGCGGCAAGGCGGTCTACGGGGCCTCGGTCGGGATCTTGATGCTGGAGGCGCAGTTCCCGCGCATCCCCGGCGACATGGGCAACGCGCTGAGCTGGGACTTTCCGGTGCATTACAAGATCGTGCGCGGGGCCTCGCCCGATCTGGTCGTGCGGCAGGGGGCCACGGGGCTGCTGCCGGAATTCATCACCGCCGCGCAGGAGCTGGTCGCAGATGGCGTCGACGGGATCACCACCAACTGTGGCTTCCTGTCGGTCTTTCAGACCGACATCGCGGCGGCGGTGGGCGTACCGGTGGCCACCTCTTCGTTGATGCAGGTCGGCATGGTCAACGCCCTGCTGCCGCCGGGCAAACGCGCTGGTATCCTGACGATCTCGGGCAGCACGTTGACGCCTGCGCATCTGGAGGCAGCCAATGTGCCCGCTGACACCCCCATCGGCAGCACCGAAGGCGGAACGGAATTCACGCGCGCCATCCTGGGTAATGAACTGGAACTCGATGTCGAGGCCGCCTGCCACGACAACGTTCAGGCCGCTTTGGACCTGCAGGCCTGGCACCCGGATCTGGGCGCACTGGTGCTGGAATGCACCAACATGGTGCCCTATGCCCGCGCGATCCGGGCAGCGACCGGGTTGCCCACATTTTCGATCCACAGCTTCGTGAGCTGGTTTCAGGCAGGCCTGACCCCGCGCGGGTTTGACCCGATGTAGATGGCGGCCTTTGGCTTGTCTCGGACACCGCCTTTGCATAGACCATCTGCGAACAATTCGGAGACCGGCATGGCCAACACCAGCGTCAATCCAAACGAGGAACGCGCCAAATCCAAACAGATTGGAGTGCTGGGCGCCTTGTGGCCGTTCCTGCAGCCCTATCGGATACTGGTCTTTGGTGCGCTTCTGGCCCTGGTCCTGACGGCCGCGATCTCGCTGGTCCTGCCATTGGCCGTGCGGCGCGTCGTCGACAACTTCGAAGTCGGCTCCAGTGATGTTCTGGATCAGTACTTTGCCGCCGCCCTGGGCATCGCGCTTTTGCTCGCGCTGGGCACCGCGCTGCGCTACGCGCTGGTGACACGCCTGGGCGAGCGCGTGGTGGCAGACCTGCGCATCGCGGTCTTTGACCGGGTGATCGGCATGAGCCCCGCCTTCTTTGAGCGCATCATGACCGGCGAGGTTCTGAGCCGGATCACCACCGACACAACGCTGATCCTGTCGGTCATCGGGTCGTCGATCTCGATCGCCCTGCGCAACGTGCTGATTTTCATCGGCGGGCTTGTGTTGATGCTGTTTACCTCGCCCAAGCTGACGCTCCTGGTCCTGCTTTTGGTGCCCGCTGTCGTGGTGCCGATCCTTGTTCTCGGTCGGCGCTTGCGCAAGCTGAGCCGTGAAAACCAGGATTGGATCGCGGCGTCTTCCGGCAATGCCTCAGAGGCGCTCCTGTCGGTGCAAACCGTGCAGGCGTTTACGCATGAAGCGCAATCGCGCGGGGCCTTTACCGACGTCACCGAGAAAAGCTTTGACGCGGCCCGCCGCCGCGTCACCACCCGCGCGGTAATGACCGCGATCGTGATCTTTCTGGTGTTCTCGGGTGTGGTCGGCGTGCTTTGGATCGGTGCCTGGGACGTGCGCAGCGGGTTGATGAGCACCGGATCACTGGTGCAGTTCGTGATCTACTCGGTCATGGTTGCCGGCGCTGTTGGGGCCCTGTCCGAGATCTGGGGCGAGCTGCAGCGCGCCGCCGGCGCGACCGAGCGCCTGATCGAGCTATTGAACGCCGATGACACCGTGACCGACCCCGGCGCGCCCGCGTCTCTGTCTTCGCCAGTTCGGGGCGAGATCACGTTTTCGGGCGTCCAGTTCACCTATCCGGCCCGCCCGGACGCGCAGGCCCTGCACGACGTGAACCTGACCATCGCGCCCGGTGAAACCGTTGCGCTGGTCGGCCCTTCCGGCGCGGGCAAGACGACGATCATCCAGCTGATCCAGCGCTTTTACGATCCCGATGCAGGTCATATCGCGCTGGACGGCGTGCCGCTGGACCGCATGGCGCGGACCGAGTTCCGCCGCCAGATTGCGCTTGTGCCACAGGACCCGGTGATCTTTGCCACTTCGGCGCGCGAAAACATCCGCTTTGGCCGCCCCGGTGCGACGGATGCAGAGATCGAAGCCGCCGCACAGGCCGCCGCCGCGCATGACTTCATCAGCGCCCTGCCCGATGGCTATGACACCTATGTCGGCGAACGCGGCGTGATGCTGTCGGGCGGCCAGAAACAGCGCATTGCCATCGCCCGCGCCATATTGCGGGATGCGCCGGTGCTGCTCTTGGACGAGGCGACCTCGGCGCTGGATGCCGAAAGCGAACGGGCGGTGCAGCGCGCGGTCGACCAGCTTTCGCAAGATCGGACCACGGTGATCGTGGCGCACCGTCTGGCGACGGTGAAAAAGGCCGACCGCATCATCGTCATGGACCAGGGCCAGATCGTCGCCCAGGGCACCCATGATGCGCTGGTGGCCGAGGGAGGGCTCTATGCGCGCCTGGCCCGGCTGCAGTTCACCGATGGCATCGCAGCCGAGTAGTCCGGCGCTCAAATCGCCCTACTTTGACCACAACGGCAGTTCGACGCTGCGTCATAAGAAAACCTGCCCTTGCGTCGCCACGCTTGCGCGAGGGCGGTTGAATTATGCAATGTGGCGGATAAGCCAACAACCCGGGCCCACCGGGATCATCAGGAAGGGGAGAGGCTGATGAGTTTTGCGTCCAAGGCCGACCGCGATGCCATCGAAAACGAAATGCCGTGGGAGAACCGCGATCTGCCAGTGACCCTGTTCGGTCTGCTGTCGCAAACCGCAGCGTCCTTCCCGGACCGTCCGGCGGTCAGCTACCAGATCACCTCGGGGCCTGCCGACAAGGCGGAAACGGTCAGCTGGCGGGAGCTTCGGGACAAGACCGCGCAGGCGGCGAACCTGTTCCGCGGTCTGGGCATCGGCGAAAACGACGTGGTCGCCTATATCCTGCCGAACTGTAACGAGACGATCTACACCTTGCTGGGCGGCATGGTCGCGGGCATCGCGAACCCGATCAACCCGCTGCTGGAACCCGAACAGATTGCGGCGATCCTGCGCGAAACCGACGCCAAGGTTGTCGTCACGCTCAAGGCCTTTCCGCGCACGGATGTGGCGCAAAAGGTGGCCGAGGCCGTGCGCCACGCCCCGCATGTGCACACGGTGCTGGAAATCGACCTGCTGCGCTATCTGACTCCGCCCAAATCCTGGCTGGTGCCGCTTATCCGCCCCAAGAACCCGGGCGACCATCACGCCAAGGTTCTGAACTTCAACGCCGAGCTGGCGCGCCAGAAGACGACGTTGGAGTTCGAGGACGTGCAAGAGGATCGCGTCGCCGCCTATTTCCACACCGGTGGCACCACGGGCATGCCCAAGGTCGCGCAACACAAGTATTCGGGCATGGTCTACAATGGCTGGCTGGGGCATCGGTTGCTGTTCTCGGAAACCGACAACATCATGTGCCCCCTGCCCCTGTTCCACGTCTTTGCCGTGCACGTCATCCTGATGGCCGCGCTGGCCTCGGGCGCGCATGTGGTCTTCCCCACCCCGCAGGGCTATCGCGGCGAGGGTGTGTTCGACAACTTCTGGAAACTGATCGAGCGCTGGAAGATCACCTTCATCATCACCGTGCCCACGGCTGTGTCAGCGCTGATGCAGCGGGACGTGAACGCCGATATTTCGACGGTGAAAACCGCCTTCTCGGGTTCGGCGCCAATGCCGATGGAGCTTTTCAAACGCTTCGAAGGCGCCTCGGGCGTGACCATCGTCGAAGGCTATGGCCTGACCGAGGCGACCTGCCTGGTGTCTTGCAATCCACCCTCGGGAGAAAAGAAAGTCGGCTCGGTTGGCATTCCCTTCCCGCATACCGAGGTCAAGATCGTCCAGCAGACCGCCGAGGGGCCGCGCGAATGCGCCACGGACGAAGTCGGTGAGATCTGCATCTCGAACCCCGGCGTCTTTGCCGGATCGACCTATACCGAGGCCGACAAGAATCGCGATCTGTTCCACGAAGACGTCTATCTGCGCACGGGTGACCTGGGACGTGTGGACGCCGACGGCTATCTTTGGATCACCGGCCGCGCCAAGGATCTGATCATTCGCGGTGGCCACAACATCGACCCTGCCGAGATCGAAGAGGCGCTTCTGGCGCATCCCGCAGTCGCCTTTGCCGGGGCCATCGGGCAGCCGGATTCACATTCGGGCGAATTGCCCTGCGCCTTTGTCGAACTGGTCGACGGGGCCAGCGTGACCGAAGACGAACTGCTGGAGCACTGCAAGGTGCAGGTCCATGAACGCGCCGCGCATCCCAAGCATATGACCATTCTCGATGAGTTGCCAAAGACCGCCGTGGGCAAGGTCTTCAAGCCGGACCTGCGCAAGAATGCGATCACGCGGGTCTACAACGCGGCGCTGGAACAGGGCGGCGTGGCGGCCCGGGTGACGGCAGTGGTCGACGACAAGAAACGCGGTCTGGTGGCGCAAATCACGCCGAACGGAGCATCGGACGCTGATATTCAGGGCGTATTGGGCGCGTTCACCCGCCCGTGGGAACTCGCGGCAACCAACTAGACGCCAGGGCGGCGCGGCCCCGGCCGCCCGCCTGTTGCCGCAGGTGTCGCGGGCTTTTGCAGCCGTTCCAAGATCGTTTTCCGGCACGGAAAACGATCCTGAAAACGCATGTTTTCAGTTCCGGAATTCTTGAAGAATTCCGGCTCCCCAACCCCGAAGCACGTGCCTCAGGCGCAGAATTTGTCGTAAAGCAGCGCGATCACCCTTTGGGTGTCCTGGTCTGCGAGGCTGTAGTAGATCGTCTTGCCTTCGCGCCGCGTCTTGACCAGCTTTTCCTCTCGCAGACGCGCCAGCATCTGGCTGACCGCCGCCTGACGAATTTCCAGCAACTGCTCCAGTTCACCAACCGACTTCTCGCCCGATCCCAGATGACACAAAATCATCAGGCGCCCCTCGTGCGCGAGGGTCTTCAAATAGCTGGCAGCGTGCTTTGCGCTGTCAGCCATGTCGGTCGGGGCAATGGGTGCGTCAGTGGTTATGGTCACGGCGGCGGTCCTGGCTTTTTTTACTATATAGCAATCAAAACCATCGGTTGGTAGATCAGTTCTCGACCGGCGGTGCCCCGCCCATGAAAGCGTTGCCGTTCTGATAGTCGCAGGGGTCCTCTTGCATCTGCAGGTGAAGATCGGCGCCCTTGTAGGGATGTGCGCGGGCCAGGTCTTCGTCCACGTCGATCCCCAGGCCGGGCGCAGTCGGCGGCAGGATGAACCCGTTCTCAACCGAGATGCTTCCCTTGATCAGATCGCGGTGGAACGCGGTCTCGATGGTCTCTGCGATCAGCAGGTTGGGGATCGACGCCGCCAGATGCACGTTGGCCGCCCACTCGACAGGCCCCGCATAAAGATGCGGGGCCATCTCGGCGTTGAAGGCCTCGGCCATTGCAGCGACCTTCTTCATCTCCCAGATGCCCCCCGCGCGACCCAGCGCCGGTTGCAGGATCTTGGCCCCGCCCGTGCGCAGAACGGCGGCGAATTCCGCCTTGGTGGTCATCCGTTCGCCGGTTGCCACCGGGATACGCACCGCGCGGGCAACCTCTTGAAACTCCAGCAGGTTGTCCGGCGGGATCGGTTCTTCGTACCACAGCGGGTTGTAGGGCTCGAGAGCCTGCCCCAGCCGGATCGCACCGGCGGTATTGAACTGACCATGGGTGCCAAAGAGCAGGTCGGCCCGGTCGCCCACGGCCTCGCGGATGGCCTTGCAAAAGGCGACCGACATCGAGATGTCCGACATCGCGGGCTGGTGCCCGCCGTGGATCGTGTAGGGGCCTGCGGGATCGAACTTCACAGCAGTATAGCCGCGCGCCACGCAATCAAGTGCCGCTTCGGCCGACAACTCGGGCGAGGTCCAGAAGTCGGTCAGGTTCTGGTGCGGCAAGGGATACAGATAGGTATAGGCGCGGATGCGCGGGTTCATCAGCCCGCCCAATAGCGCCCAGACCGGGCGATTGCGCGCCTTGCCCAGAATGTCCCAACAGGCGATTTCCAGTCCCGAGAACGCGCCCATGACCGTCAGGTCAGGCCGCTGCGTAAAGCCCGAGGAATAGGCACGACGGAACATCAATTCGATGTTCTCGGGGCTCTCGCCCAACATGTGCCGGTCAAAGACATCCGAGATCACGGCCCGCATCGCATCCGGCCCGACGGACGAGGCATAACATTCGCCCCAGCCGGTGATCCCGGTGTCAGTCGTGACTTTCACGAGGATCCAGTATCGCCCCCCCCAGCCCGGCGCAGGCGGTGCGGTGACGATGATGTCGAGATCCTGAAGCTTCATGGCGCCCTCCCCGGCCCTGTCGCTGTTCCGCCTGACTGGCGATCACGTGCCCGGAAAGAGGATCACGTTGCGCTTGGCACCGCCGGTCTTGGTGTCGGCAATCGCCTCGTTGATCTGCTCCAGGCTCCAACGCCCCGAGATCAGTTCGTCCAGCTTGAGCCGCCCCTGGGCATAGAGATCGGCCATCCAGGGAATGTCGCGGCGGATTACCACGTCACCCATTTTCGACCCCACCATGCCGGTGCTCATAGCCGCAAGAACGACCGGTTCATAGGTCGACATCGCACCGCTATGCGGCATGCCGACCATGATGACCTTGCCGCCGTACCCAAGGTATCGCGGTGCGCTGTCATAGGCCGGGATAGCGCCGACCGTGACGATCACCGCATCGGCCCCCTTGCCCAAGATGCCTTGGGCCACGCGCCAAGGCTCGACCTCGGTCGCCAGTACACCATCGGTGGCGCCGAATTCACGGGCGATGGCCAGCTTGTCCTCGGTCATGTCGACCGCGACGATCCGGCGGGCGCCGGCAATCCGCGCGCCCTGAATGGCGTTCAGTCCAACACCGCCCGCACCGATGACGACGACATCCTGCCCTGCCTTCAGTGCTGCTGCATTCACCACGGCGCCGACACCGGTGATGACACCACAGGCCAGCAGCGAAACTGCCTCGGCGGGGATCGCCTCGGGCAGAACGACCACCTGGCTCTGGTCCACGACGACACGTTCCGCAAAGGCACCGCAATTCATCGCCTGCACAACCGGTTCACCGTCAGGGCGGCGCAGCACGGCATCGGCCGCGTTGGGCGTGTCGCAGATCGTCGGTTTGCCTTCAGAGCAGGACGGACACTGCCCGCAGGCCCGGATCAGCGTGACCACCACGCGGTCGCCCACCTTCAGCCCCGTGACCCCAGCACCCAGCGCCGAGACACGTCCCGCCGCCTCGTGGCCATAGACCGCTGGCAGGTCGCCACCCCATGCGCCATCGGCATAAGAAATATCGGAATGGCAGATTGCCACGGCCTCGAGCGTGACTTCCAGCTCTCCGGTCTGCGGCGCGCGCAGCTCCAGTTCCTCGATGGTCAGGGGCGCACCAAATTCGGTGCAGACGGCGGCTTTGATACGGGTCATTCGCAAACCTCTTGAAAGTCCAGACCCGCACCCTGCGCGATCACGGATGCAGAGGCTGGACAGTTTGCGACACAGGATGTCGCGGGCACACGCGCGCCGCTACGTAACGGCGAAAAACGCTAGGTGACAATGCGATCGACCAGGGCAGCCAGGTCCTTGGGGGCCGCGAAGAAAGGCGAGTGGCCGGTGTCGAGCGTATAGACATCCTCCGGTGCGAATTCGGCTGCCATGGTGGCCTGGAACTCGGCTGGTATGGCGCCGTCCTGCAAGCAGCGGATGTAGCTGCGCGGGACCGTTGCGTAAGGCGCGCCCAGCGTCACTTTGGTCGCCTGCGGCAAGATCGCCTGCGGACACAGGTTGGCCGCGGCAAAGTCCCGCTGTTCAGGCGTGCAATCGTGATAGAAGACCTTGCTTTGATGTGCCGGATCCACGGTAAAGGCCAGCCCGTCGTCCGAGACGCGCAGCGCCTCGGCCAGCGGCTGCCGCGGGGCCCGCTTGCGCATCTCGACAAGACTGTGATCCGGCCAGGGCACATAGGCGCACAGGTAGATCAGCCGTTCGAAATGCGTCGGATCCAGATCCGCCGCGCGGCTGATCGGGTAGCCTCCCATGGAATGCCCCAGAACCACGGTGGGCCCCTCCAACGCGTCGAGAATTGCCTGGGCATATAGGTCCAGCGTCACCGCCTTGACCGGCGTCGGATCGGCGCCGTTTGACGGCAGGTCGATTGCGCGCACCGCGTGGCCAAGGGCCTGCAACTCGGGCACGAGGTCGCGCCAGCACCATGCGCCGTGGCACGACCCGTGAACCAGCAGAATGTCAGCCATGGCCAACCGAGGCCAGGAAATCGGTCAACACGCGGGCGTAGTCCTCGGCCGCATCGACGCTGGACAGGTGGCCGGAATTGCGGATCAGCTCGAACTTCGAACCGGGCACCAGGTCGGCGGTTTCACGGACAAGGTCAGGCGGTGTCGCGCTGTCATCACTGCCGGCGATGCCCAGAACAGGCAGGCGCAGTCCCGAGGTCGGCGTGATGAAATCCGTCCCGGCAATTGCCGCGCTGCAGGCCGCATAGGCCTTGGCCGAGGTTTGCAGGAACATGTTCCGCCAGGCATGGAATTCCTCGGTTTTTTGAAAGTGTTTCGAGAACCAGCGCTGCATCGTCGCGTCGACCAGCGCTGGCATGCCGCCGGTTTCGGCGGCCTTGATGCGCTCGGCCCAGATATCACGTGTCGCGATCTTGGCCCCGGTGTTCGACAGCACCACCGCCCGCACCAGATCCAGCCGTTTGACCGCCAGCCCCTGCGCGATCATTCCACCGATCGACAGGCCCACGACCACGGCATCCTTGAGCTGCAGATGATCCATCAGCTTTTCCAGGTCCGAGACCAGCGTGCCCATGCTGTAAGGCCCGGGTGTCAGATCGGTCAGCCCGTGCCCGCGCTTGTCATACCGCACATAGCAGCACGTCTGGGGCAGCATCGGGATGATCTTGTCCCAAAGCCGCAGGTCGGTCGCCAGCGAGTTCGAGAACACGACGGGCGGGCCATTGGGATCCCCGTCGATGCGATAGTTGACGTGCAGCCCATCAAGTTTGGCAATGTGCATGGCGGATCTCCTTCTTTGTGGCCGTCAGACGCGCAGATGCGCCATGATCTGCCCGTGGTCCGAGGCCAGCTTGTTATAGGGCGCTTCGGCGTGACTGCCATCGGTCAGATGGTCATTGAAGACGCTGAAATAGGTCATTTCACCCACAGGGTCCTGAGCGTCGGGGTGGAAGTGGCGCGACAGATAGATCTGGTCGATGCTTTCGAACACACCGCCAAAGGCCGTGGTATAGACCATGTCGCGCAAGGATTTGCGAACAAAGAGCTTTTCAGCCGAATGCAGGCGCAGGCTTTCGACGGCCTCGGTGATCGCTTCGTTCTCGTCCTTGGTGTAGCGGTCGTTGGCATGCTTGGCATCGTGGCGCAGCATCCACGAATAGTTTTTGAACGGCACCTCGCCCGAGATGATCTCGGAACTGACCGCATGTTCGCCGTCGTTCATGTCGCCCATCACGATGACCGGGCGGCCCTTGTTCAGCTCTTTGACAATGGCCTGCCGCAGAACCCAGGCCTCGGCCATTCGGCGCACGGCGGCACGCAGCGACCCCAGCGCACGGCCCAGCGGGTCATAGCGGGTCGGGTCGACCTCGGGCGGCATCTCGGCACCTTCGGGGGTGAAATATTCACCCAGTTTCGACTTCAGGTGGCAGTTGAAGACCGTGACCGTGGTCTTGCCCATCGGCACCCGCACCTTCAGGATCGGGCGCGAGACACGGCGCAGGGTGAAGCTGCCCGCATCCGCGGCATCAAGGCCCCGCAAGGGCTGAAAGGGGATCACCAGAGGGGTGTCCAGATCCTGGATCACCTCGGGCTCTCCGACAAAGCCGAGGCGCGACAGAACGGCAACACCCGGACGCCGCTGGCCGGGTTCGCCGGTGTCAGCAGCATTGGGCGCAAAAGCCAGCGCGGCGTCAGCATAGCTGTCATAGGCCAGCTTTCGAAAGATCGCCTTTTTGTGGTAGCGCTTGGACCGGTCCGGGATCGCCGCCTCGTTCAGCG
The DNA here is from genome assembly GCA_030424865.1 of Alphaproteobacteria bacterium. Lineage (GTDB taxonomy): Bacteria > Pseudomonadota > Alphaproteobacteria > Rhodobacterales > Rhodobacteraceae > JAKVCP01. The sequence goes on from JAUHVR010000015.1 coordinate 89,307, forward strand.
CCGCGCCCCGGTCGTCGGCCTCGGCGATGACATCGCGCAGGGCCTCCTCTTCAAAGATTTCCTGAAAACCGATGACATCGGCGTCCATCGTCAGGATCTGATCGGCCAGCCAATCCTTTTTCCAGGCGTATTCCTCGGGCGTGTAGGTCTGGAACTTGTAGTATTCCTTGTCGGCCCCGATCAGGTTCTTGAAGTTGAAACTGGCGACGGTGACGTCGGTCATGCGGGGGCTCCTTCCGACAGGATCTGCGCGAACAGCGCCGGGTCGACGTTGCCGCCCGAGATGGTCGCGATGACGGCATCGCCCTCGATCGCATCACCATGAAACAGTGCCGTCGCCAAGGCAACGGCCCCGCCGGGTTCGGCGGTGACCTTGAGACGCAGGAAGGCCTGTCGCATCGCCTCGCGCACATCTTCGTCACTGACCACAAGGCCCGGTCCGCACAGGCGTGACAGGATCGGGAAGGTGACCTTGCCCGGCGCGGGCGTCAGGATCGCGTCACACAGCCCCACCTGCGGGCCGTTGTTGGTCTGGATACCGCCCGCCTCCAGCGACCGCGCGACGTCGTCGAACCCTTCGGGTTCAACCGGGCGCACCGTCAGGCCGGGCGCACGCGCCTCGAGCGCCAGCGCGATGCCCGAGGTCAGGCCCCCGCCGCCACAGCAGACCAGCACATCGGCGGTTTCGATGCCCTGCTCGGCCGCCTGCTCGGCAATCTCAAGCCCAGTGGTCGCCTGACCTGCGATGACCTGCGGTTCGTCATAGGGCCGGATCAGGGTCAGGCCCCGTTCCTTGGCGAGGGTCGATCCGATCTCTTCCCGGCTTTCGCCGCCAGCGCGGTCATAAAGCACCACCTCGCCGCCCAGCGCGCGGGTGTTGTCGATTTTCAGCTGCGGCGCGTCCTTGGGCATGACGATGACCGCAGGCACCCCGTGCCCACGCGCCGCCGCTGCCACACCCTGCGCATGGTTGCCGCTGGAAAAGGCGATCACGCCGCGCGCGCGCGTGTCGGGGTCCAGCGCCGAAACGGCCGACCAACCGCCCCGAAACTTGAAGCTGCCGGTGTGCTGCAGGCACTCTGGCTTCACAAAGACCCGTCGCCCCGCGATTTCATCCAGAAAGGGCGAGCTCAGCAGCGGCGTCTTGCGGATGTGACCCGCGCAGCGGGCGGCGGCGGCCTCGATCATCTCGATATTCATTTCAGGGCCTCTAGCCATTTGGTCAGCGCATCCAGCGCCTCGGGTTCGTCAAGAAAGGGGATATGCCCCCGGTCCGGCACCTCGGCCGCGATCAGGTCGGGGCGGCGGCGCTGCATCTCTGCAAAGGTGGCGGGCGACAAAAGATCCGAATTGGCGCCCCGGATCGCCGCCAAGGGCAATCCGGCAAAAGCGTCAAAGAACGGCCAGAGATCCGGCGCAGGCTGCGCGCCCGCCTCGATGATCGCATCACGCAGCTTGGGGTCATAGGGGATTTTCAGCCCCTCGGCCCCCTCGCGATAAAGATGCGCCACCTCGGTCCGCCAGCGGCTTTCGGGCACGTTCGCAAAGCCTTTCATGACACCGGGCCGCTTCGCCACGGCCTCTTCCACCGTTTTCCACGAGGGGTTCCGGCCGAGGTAGCCCATGATGACGTCCAGCCCGTCGGTCGCAATTTCTGGCCCGATGTCATTCAGCGCCACGCCCAACAGCCGGTCCTTGGCCACGGCCGCCAATCCCATCGAGATCAGCCCCCCGCGCGAGGTGCCAAGGATCGCAGCTTGCGCAAGCCCCAGATGATCCAGCAATTCCAGCGCGTCGCGCCCCTCGACCGGGATCGTGTAGGTGCTGTGGTCGGCCCATTCGGACTGCCCGCGCCCGCGATAATCCAGCCGGATCAGGCGCACGCCCGAAAGATGCGGCGCGACATAGTCAAAATCCTGCCCGTCCCGCGTCAGACCCGAAAGCGCGAGAACCGGCAGGCCATGGCCTTCGTCACGATAGAACAGGGATACCCCGTCAGAGGTCGTGAAACGCGGCATCAGGCGGCAAGCTCCGGAACGGTTGTGAGGTCAGACAGGACATGGGTTGGCGTGCCCGGCAGGCGGTCCATCGGGTCGCCTGCGCGGTTGACCCAAAGCGTGGTGAACCCATAGGCCGAGGCCCCCGCTGCGTCCCACCCGTTGGACGAGACAAACAGAACCTCGTCCCGGTTGCAGGCAAAGCGCTCTTCGACCAGGTCATAGACCTGCGACGCGGGCTTGAAGACGCCCACGCTTTCCACCGACAGGACCGCGTCCAGGTAGCTGCCGATCCCGGCGCTGTCGACAGCGCCTTCCAGCATGTCCGGGTTGCCGTTCGACAGGATTGCGCAGGTCTTGCCTGCCGCCTTGAGCTTGGCCAGCATGAAGGGCACCTCTTTGTAGGCCGGAAGCTCCCAGTACAGCGCCAGCAGCGCCTCGCGCAGCTCCAGATCCTCGTGCAGGCCCTGCCGTTCAAGCGCCCAATCAAGCCCGTCCTTGGTGACTTCCCAAAAGGGGGTGTGATCGCCGGTGATCGCACGCAGCCAGGTGTATTGCAGCTGTTTCAGCCGCCAGTCCTCGGCCAGTTTCGGCCAGACCTCGGCCAGCCTGTCGCGCCCTGGTTGCTCGGCCAGAACCCGCGCGGCGGCGGCCACGTCAAACAGAGTGCCATACGCGTCAAAGACGCAAGTGGTAATTGCCATGAGACCCCTCTCCTTTGCGCGCAGACTGGCATGGGACGGGGGTACGTGAAAGGGGGTATCCGTGGTTATCTTGTCCCTGCCAACACAGAGGGAATGACAGGTCCGAAATCGGGCGCATTGCCATCCCGTGTGACGCTGTTGTCGCAAGACAAGCGGCCACGGACAACTGGCGGGTCACTCTGTGCGCGGCCGCCGGGGCATCCCGGGCTCGCGACCCGGTGGACAGCCAGAGAAAAGGGCCCCGGCGGGGCCCTCAGCTTAGGTGCGGATGCCTGCGAAGCGGGTCTGCCAGTCTTCGCGCTCGGCGTCGGTGATCTTGCGGAAGGTCACCTCGGGCACCTTGAAGGCATGGCCCGCGGGCAGCAGCGTCAGCGCCTCGGCGATGTCGCCGGGCCAGTCGGTTTCCTCGGTCTGCATCGAGGCCAGAAGCGAAGCACTGGCGTCCGGAATGAAGGGCGAGGAAATCACCGCGTAGAACCGGATCAGGTTCAGGCCCAGCCGGATCTGCATTGCGGCCTGTGCAGGGTCTTCCTTGATCGTCGACCAAGGTGCGACCTCTTGCAGGTACTCGTTGCCCATGACCCAAAGCGCGCGCAGGGCAGCGGCGGATTTGCGGACCTCCATCGCCTCCATCTGCGTCTCGTATTCCTTCAGGCCCGCTGCGATGTCGGCGATCAGCTTGGCCTCTCGCTCGCCCATCTCGCCGCCCTCGGGCACGGCTTCCGAGAACTTCGAGCGGCAGAACTTGGTCACCCGGCTGGCAAAGTTGCCCAGCACGTCGGCCAGGTCCTTGTTGACCGAGGTCTGGAAGTTTTCCCAGGTGAACTCGCTGTCGCTGCTTTCGGGGGCATGGCTCAGCAGCCACCAGCGCCAGTAGTCGGCGGGCAGGATTTCAAGCGCCTGATCCATGAAAACCCCGCGCCCACGCGAAGTGCTGAACTGGCCACCTTCGTAGTTCAGGTAGTTGAACGACTTGATGTAATCGACCAGCTTCCACGGCTCTTTCGATCCAAGGATCGTCGAGGGGAAGCTGAGCGTGTGGAAGGGCACGTTGTCCTTGCCCATGAACTGCGTGTAGCGCACGTCATCCGCGCCTGCGTCCGTACGCCACCAACGTTCCCAGTTGTCGCCCTTGCCCGCGTCGACCCATTCCTGCGAACAGGCGATGTATTCGATCGGTGCGTCGAACCAGACGTAAAAGACCTTGCCTTCCATGCCGGGCCAATCTTCGTCGCCCTTCTTGACCGGCACACCCCAGTCCAGATCGCGGGTGATCCCACGGTCCTGCAGCCCGTCGCCGTCATGCAACCACTTCTTGGCAATCGAGGTGGTCAGCACGGGCCAGTCGGTCTTGCTGTCGATCCAGGCGTCCAGCTGATCCTTCATCTGCGACTGGCGCAGATAGAGATGCTTGGTCTCGCGCATCTCAAGATCGGTCGCGCCCGAAATTGTCGAATGCGGATTGATCAGATCCACCGGATCCAGCTGCTTGGTGCAGTTGTCACACTGGTCGCCGCGCGCACTGTCGAAACCGCAGTTCGGGCAGGTGCCCTCGATATAGCGGTCCGGCAGATAGCGCCCGTCGGTGGGCGAATACATCTGGGTCTCGCTGACCTCGCGGATCAGGTCGTTCTCGGCCAGAACACCCGCGAAATGCTGGGTCAGCGCCTTGTTCTGCTCGCTCGAAGAGCGACCAAAATGGTCAAATGACAGGCGGAAGCCCTCGGCAATCTCGGACTGCACCTTGTGCATCTCTGCGCAGTATTCGGCAACCGGCTGCCCGGCCTTGGCGGCGGCCAGTTCCGCCGGGGTGCCGTGCTCGTCCGTGGCGCAGAGGAACAGCACCTCGTTGCCGCGCGCGCGCTGGTATCGGGCGTAAAGGTCGGCGGGCAGCTGGCTGCCCACAAGGTTTCCAAGGTGCTTGATCCCGTTGATATAGGGGATCGCAGAGGTGATCAGATGCCGGGTCATGAACGCACTTCAGGTGTGGATGGGTCGAAGGCACGCTTAGACGATCCTGCCGGAAAGGGCCAGAGCCTCGGCGGTTGAGCCGCGCCCACCGGATTCAACTTGCCTGACTCCCAAGGATCATGCGTAATCTCAGGCGTTGTTCAGAAAGTTTGGTTTTCCCGAAATATCCAAAAGGACCCATCCCATGGCATTCGAATTCATTAACGTCGATCAAAACTCCACTTACGTTATGGATGCCGGGGATCAGATCGTCCTGGCTCAAGGCACAAACGTGAATGCGACAACCGGGTTCCTAGGCATAAACTCGGACAACGAAGTCTCGCTTTCCATCTATGGCTCGGTCTTCGCACTAGCCAACGCTGTCTCATTGCAGGGCAACGTCGGTAGCGGTTCGTCGGGGACGAACGTCGGGAACAACACCTTGTATGTGGGGGAAACCGGCGTCGTCCAATCTGTCGCCACGGTCGGTGTCTTCATCTACGGCACCGACGCGAAGGTGACGAACCTTGGGCAAATCGTGGGTGTGACCGGCGGCATCCTTGCAAGCAGTGACGGCGCAGTGATCGAAAACCACGGCTCGGTCCATGTTTTGGGCGATCCCGACGACAGCAATGCTCACGAAGGTATACAACTGCAGGTGTCCACCGGGTCGGGATCGATTTTGAACACCGGTACGGTATCGGCTCCGGTCGGTGTTTCCGCGTCAACGCCCGATGTTGTGTTCCGAAACACGGGGACCATCACCAGCATCGCCACAACTGCCGTGGCCCTTGGGAATTCCACGGGAACCTACCAGATGTTCAACTCTGGCCAGATCTTTGGCGAGGTGGATGTCAATGGCACCATGCGGTTTATGAACAGTGGCGTCATTGACGGCCTTGTCGAAAGCTACATCCGCCACGACAGATTGGACAACTCCGGCACCATCCGGGGAGATGTCGATCTTTCAAGTGGGAACGACACGTTGATCAACACCGGCGAAATCATCGGGGACGTCTCGCTGGGCAGTGGCACCGACACGTATCGTGGCTACGGCGGGCGGGTCACCGGTACCATCGACGGCGAAGAGGATGCCGACACCTATTTCGTCGACCAGGCGGACGCCACGATCAACGACACAGGCGTATCGGGGGACGATTCTGTCTTTGCCCGTTCGGACGTGCTGAACGCCACCGGCATCGAACACATTCAGTTGCGCGGCGGCGGAAACTTCGAGGCCGTCGGCGACGGCGGCGCGAACCTGGTGGTGGGCAACGCCGGCAACAACCGGATTTCTGGCGGGGCGGGCAATGACACGCTTTCCGGTCTGGCCGGAGACGACATCCTGCTGGGCGAAGATGACAATGACGTCCTGTTGGGCGGCGCCGGGAATGACGAGCTGGAGGGCGGCGCGGGCGTTGACAACCTGCGCGGCGGCACCGGCGACGACACTCTGACCGGCGGCGCGGGCAAGGACACGTACCGGGGTCAGATCGGGGCCGATACGCTGGTCTGGAAGGCCGTGGCGAACATGAGCACCGGAACAACGAACGCGGACGTCGTGCAGGGCTTCGAGCGGGGTGTGGATGTGCTGGATGTTTCGGCCATCGACCTTGACGCATCCTTTGCGTTCCTTGGCACGGGAGCTTTCACGGCCTCTGGCGATATGGAGGTTCGTTACTCTGTCAACGGCGCCGGTCAGGCGATCGTGAGTTTCGACGAAGATGGCGACGGCGTGGAAGATGGCCGCATCGTTGTCCGCGATACGGCCGAGCTGAGCGCGGATGATTTTTTGCTGTGACCTGACAACAGATTCACCCGCGGGCTGCATCTCACCCCGCGCACGCCCGATTTTCTGAAAGGATTTTTGCATGCCGATCATCTATCCGACCACCGACCAGATCGGAGCGCCCACACAGTTCGGCGACAGCGGTGCCGAACCGAACGCCATCAGTTCTTTCGACGAACTCATTATCGCCGAAGACATCGCCGTTGTCAGTCTGGCAAACATTGCTATCCGCGCCGATGGGGCGGGCTTCAGCAACTTCTCGGCCTTTATCCTGGGATCCGTGCACGGCGCCGGCGACGCCATCTTTCTCGATGCGGACGACACGTTCGTCTACAAGTTCGAAGTGACCGTGACTGAGACAGGTGTGGTAACCAGCACCAACGCTTTCGCATTGTACATCGGCAGCAACGCCAATGCCTCTTCCGCTCGGGATTCGACGTTTGTCTTGAACCAGGGTCTTGTCTCTGGCGCCCGAGGCAACCTTGTGTTCTTTGCCGAAGAGGCAACTGTGCAGAATTCGGGCAGGATGCAGGCAACTGCGGACGGAACATTCCTGAACAGCGGCCTGCAAATCTTGTTCGTGGACAACGCCACTGTCGACAACTCGGGGGTCATTGCCTCGGCGTCGGGCACAGGGCGCACGTTGGCGGATTACGGGACATCTCAGTATGATGACATCGCGGCCCTGTCTTTCGATCTGGTCGACAATGTGCGGTTGACCAACACCGGAACGCTTGTCGCACCGCTCGTTGGGCTGACCTCTTCAGCCAGGGTTACGGAAAAAATCACCAACGACGGCACCATCAACGGGCACGTCTATCTGAGTGGCCAAGCCGCGGTCAGTGGCAAGTTTACCAACACTGGCCAGATCAACGGCGACGTGATGACGAACAGCGGCGACGACCTGATGCGCAACACCGGCTCTGTCGATGGCAACGTCGATATGGGCGACGGGATCGATCAGTTGCGCAACGCAGGGACACTCAGCGGGAACGTGTCGTTGGGGAACAATGCCGACACCTATCGCGGGTATGGCGGGCGCGTCGAAGGCACCATCGACGGCGGCAATGATGCCGACACGTATTTCGTCGACCAGGCCGACGCCACGATCAACGACACCGGCGTCTCGGGGGACGATTCCGTCTTTGCCCGCTCGGACGTGCTGAACGCCACCGGGATCGAACACATTCAGCTGCGCGGCGGCGGCAATTTCGAGGTCGTCGCGGACGACAGCGCCAACTTTGTTCTGGGCAACATCGGCAACAACCGGATTACAGGTGTGGCGGGAAATGACACGTTGTCCGGTCGCGAAGGAGACGACATCCTGCTGGGCGGCGACGACAATGACCTCCTGTTGGGCGGCGGCGGGAACGACGAGCTCAACGGCGGCGCGGGCAATGACAACCTTCGCGGCGGAATCGGTGACGACACGCTGATCGGCGGCGCGGGCCGAGACACCTACCGGGGCCAGATCGGAGCGGATACGCTTGTCTGGACAGCCGTGGCAAACATGAGCACCGGCACGACGAACGCGGATGTCGTGCAGGGCTTCGAGCGGGGGGTGGATGTGCTGGATGTCTCGGCCATCGACCTTGACGCGTCCTTTGCATTCCTTGGCACGGGGGCTTTCACGGCCTCGGGCGACATGGAGGTTCGGTATACCGTCAACAGCGCCGGTCAGGCGATCGTGAGTTTCGACGAGGATGGCGACGGCACAGAGGACGGTCGCATCATCGTGCGGGATACACCTGTGCTGAGCGCGGATGATTTTGTCCTGTAGCCCGTCTGTTGTGAGGCCCGGTCTGAGCGAGCGGTGACCTTTTTGTCACTCATGACCTCGCCCGCAACGGACTGGCGCGTGCCGCTTTGATGCCGGGGACCGCGTCCCACAGATCGCATTGAGCACCGCGGCAGACGACGCCGTGCCCCGGTCAGCGCTTGTCCCGTGACCGCCCCAGCAAGCGCCCGATCGTAAAGCTGGTGCGCGGAGCATAGATATACGGCGTGCGCTCGGACAGGGTCGGACGCGCGCGCATCCTGAGCAGGCCAAAGGCGATCAGACCCGCATGCCCCACCGCGATCATCGCAAAGAGCGCCGGTGGTCCAAAGGCCTCGATCAATTCCGAAGCGGCATATGGCGCGGCGATGGCGCCCGTGGCGTACCAGAACATGAGCGCCGCCGACAGCTCGATCCGCTCGTCGCTGCTGGCAAAGTCGTGTGCGTGAGCGCTTGAGATCGAATAGATCGGAAAAGTCGTCAATCCGAAGAGCAGCGCCGTCAGCATGACCTGGCTGCTGGTCAGCCCCGTGATCACCGCGGTGCCGATGCAGCTGATGATTGCCGCCACCGAAAAGCCGACCAGCACCCAGCGCCGGTCATACTTGTCCGCAATCCAGCCCGCCGGATACTGGGCCAGCGCGCCGCCGGCCACAAAAGAGGCCAGGAAGATCGCGATCTGATCGGTGCGCAGGCCAACCTCTTGCCCGTAAATCGGTCCGACCATTCGGAAGGCGGCGCTGGACAAGGCCGCGACAACCACGCCCAGAACGGCCAGTGGCGAGCGATCAAACGCCAACATGGGACGCAGTCGTGGCGCCGCCGGGGCGTCCGGCTGGGCGGCAGAGGTCAGGGCAAGCGGCAAAAGCGTCGCGCAGCACAGGATGGCCAGCAGGTTGTAGGAAATATAGCTGGCCGGTTCGAGCACCGAAATCAGCAGCTGCGAGACCAGCGAGCCTCCCAGGTCGGCCAGACGATACAGGCCCATCGTGCGGCCCCGGTTCTCGTTGCTGACCTTGGCATTCATCCAGGCCTCGATCACCGTGTAGCAGCCCGCCACGCAGATCCCGCTGGCAACCCGCATCAGCGCCCAGGCATAGGGGTTTACCACGATCATATGCGCCAATAGCCCGATCGCCCCGAGCGCGGCAAAGACCGAGAAGGTGCGCGCGTGACGCACGCTGCCCATCAGGCGCGGCGCCCACCAGCAACCGATGAAGAAGCCGAAGAAATGCGCCGACCCCAGCAGACCGATCTGCGCCGTGGTGAACCCAAGCTGGATCCCCGACAGCGCGTCCAGCGGCCCGACCCCGCCCGAGCTGAGCTGCAGCAGGATGACGGACAGGAAAAGGGCGGTCATTGAAATCAGAAGGCGCATGCCCCTGCTTCTGCCGATCCTGCGATGCGCGCTTGTCCTTATTCGACGTGGTGGCGTCGATTTTGGCCGGGCTGTCTCATTTTCCGGACAGAAGCTGGCCGCGCCGTTGCGCTAGGGGGTCCACAGCGGCACACTGACGGGACGGACCAAAGGGGACACCATGCGCACATTCGACGAGCTTTTCCAGATCGCGGCCGACCGAAAGGGAGGGACCGACGCGCTGGAGGCCATGCTGGCAAAGCCCAAGCCGCTGGACGACCTGTTGCAGATCCCCGAGGATCGCTGGCTATCGCAGTTCACACGGGCCGTGTTCAGCGCCGGTTTCAACTGGAAGGTCATCGAAAACAAGTGGCCGGGCTTTGAAGAGGCCTTTCAGGGCTTTGACCTGGATCGCAACGCCTTCATGAATGACGAGGACTTTGACGCGCTGATTTCGGACACCCGGATCGTGCGCAACGGCACCAAGATCGCCTCGGTCCGCGACAACGCCGTCTTCCTGCGCGAGTTGCGGGACGAGGGCGGCGTTTCCCAGGTGCTGGGCGGTTGGCCCTCGACCGATTATGTGGGCCTGCTTGAGATGCTGAAGAAACGCGGCGCGCGGCTGGGCGGCAACTCGGCCCAATATGCGCTGCGCTTTATCGGGCGGGATGCCTTTATCCTGTCCAATGACGTGAACGGCCGCCTGATTGCCGAAGGGGTGATCGACAAGCCCGCCGGGTCCAAAAGCTCGATGAAAGCCGTTCAGGGCGCCTTCAACACCTGGATGGAGCAATCGGGCCGGTCACTGAACGAAATCAGCCGTGTGCTGGCGATGAGTTTGTGACGGTTTCTTGACACGCATCAAGGCACGCGTCCTGCGACGGGATTATTGTTCGGGCACACCAGCAAGGAGAGCCCATGACCGCGCCCGTCGAACTGAAAGCCGTCCCCGTCCGCACGTTGAAACCCACCGCCGAGGCGGTGCGCGAGGCCTTTGAAAACGGCACCTATCCCTATGACACCAAGCTGTCGCGCCGGACCTATGAACGGCAGAAAGCCAATCTTCAGGCCGAACTGCTGAAGGTTCAGCTGTGGGCGCAAGAGACCGGACAGAAGTTCGTGCTGCTGTTTGAAGGACGCGATGCCGCCGGCAAGGGCGGCACGATCAAGCGCTTTACGGAACACCTGAACCCCCGTTCCGCCCGCGTTGTGGCGCTGAACAAACCCACGGACGAAGAAAAGGGCCAGTGGTATTATCAGCGCTACGTGCAGGAACTGCCGACCTCGGGCGAAATGGTGTTCTACGACCGATCCTGGTACAACCGCGCGGGTGTCGAGCGGGTCATGGGCTTTTGCGCGCCGAACGAATACCTCGAATTCATGCGCCAGACGCCCGAGCTGGAACGCATGCTCGTCCGGTCCGGCATCCGGCTGTACAAATACTGGTTCTCGGTCACCCGCGACGAACAGAAGGCCCGCTTTGACAGCCGCGCCACGGACCCGCTGAAACAGTGGAAGCTCAGCCCGATCGACAAGGCCAGCCTTGGCAAGTGGGACGACTATACCGAGGCGAAAGAGGCGATGTTCTTTTACACCGACACCGCGGATGCGCCCTGGACGATCATCAAGTCCGACGACAAGAAGCGCGCGCGCCTGAACTGCATGCGGCACTTCCTGTCGACGTTGGATTACCCGGGCAAGGACCCCAGGATCGCCAAGGCGCCCGATCCGCTGATTGTCGGGCACGCCGGGCATGTCGTGCAACGCTCGGACCATATCCTGGGCACGGCGCTGCACCCCGACACGCGCATCACGACGCCCTAAAGACTGTCGCCAAGCCAGTCCTGCAGGGGCTGCAGCCGGTCAAAGACCTGCAGCAGCCCGGCAAGGGGATCGTCGGCCAGTTGCTCTTGCAGATCGTCGAACCAGACGACCAGCGCCTTGCGGCGCAACAGCTCGGCGCGGGGGTGGTCAGTGGGGTAAGGCGCGGGCACGCGCTTCAGCGCCGGCGGATCCATCCGCCCGCCGAGATCGGACAGCAGTGTCTGCAAGACCTCGCCCTCATCCCCCGCGACAACATCGCGCCAGGTGTCCAGGTGCGCCTTGTCGAACTCCATGACCCCTGCCCCGGCGGTCACGTAGTCCGGTGAGATGCCAAAGAACCACCCACGCCCATCCGGCGCGGACCACAGCAGGTGCAGATGCACGTGATACGGCGTCTTGTCCAGCGAAAAGCGGACATCGCGGTGGGGGCGAAACAACTTCTGCTTGATCGTGGTGCCACTGGCAGAAACGAGGTGCGGCGCGACATCTTCGAGCAGGCTTTGCGCCGGGTCCCGCAATCTTTGGTCATAGGTTTTCTTGTGCGCGACAAACCAATCCCGCGCGTTGTTCACGGCGAGCTCGGACAAGAACGAGCGCGCTTCGGGGATCAGTGCATGGTAATGTGCGTTATCAATCATTCGCCAGCCCCAGCGATTTCTCAAAATACCGGTAAAGTGTATCACACTTCGGCCAAATCCGCGTGCGGCGCCGACTGTGTGAAATCCGCACGGGGCGGCACATCCCGAATGTATTGATACGCATCGGGTCTTTCCGAGCCGTTAAATGCCCAGTAATGCGGCGGAATGAGAACGCCCGCACGCACATATCCGGAACACATCCAGGCGATCCTGGTGCTTGGCCTGCCCCTGATTGGCGGGCATCTGGCACAGTTCGCAATCGGTCTGACCGATACGGTCATGCTGGGGTGGTACGGCGTGGACGAACTGGCGGCGTTGACGCTGGCCAACAGCTGGTTCTTCGTGCTGTTCCTGATGGGCGGCGGCTTTGCCTGGGCGGTCATGCCCATGGTGGCGCAGTTTCATGCCGAGGATGATCAGGTGCAAAGCCGCCGCGCGACGCGCATGGGTCTGTGGCTGTCGGTGGCCTATTCGGCGGTTGTCCTGCCCTTCCTGTTCTGGGCCGAAGTGCCGCTTTTGATGCTTGGCCAAGACCCCGCGCTGGCCGAGGCCGCACAAGTCTACCTGCGCATTGCGGGCTGGGGCGTTGTGCCGTCGTTGGGCGTGCTGGTCCTGAAAAGCTATCTGGCAGCGCTCGAGCGTACCCAGATCGTGCTCTGGATCACCGTCGCGGCCGCCGTCGTCAACGCCCTGTTGAACTACGCGCTGATCTTCGGCAACTGGGGCGCGCCCGAGCTGGGCATCCGCGGGGCCGCCATCGCATCACTGCTGACCAGTTCGGTTTCGGTGCTGGGCTGCATTCTCTACATCCAGATCACGCTGCCACAAGAGCAGCTTTTTGTGCGGTTCTGGCGAATCGACCCCGAGATGCTGCGCCGCGTGTTCAACCTTGGCTGGCCGATCGGTCTGACCAACCTCAGCGAGGTGGGCCTTTTTGCCTCGTCCGCCGTGCTGATGGGCTGGCTGGGCACGATCCCGCTGGCCGCGCATGGCATCGCTCTGCAGCTGGCTTCGGCCACTTTCATGGTGCATCTGGGTCTGTCAAACGCCGCCACGATCCGCGCTGGCAACGCCGTCGGTCGCCGCGACCCTGACAACCTTGCGCGCGGCGGCCTGGCCGTGACGGCCATGTCGGTGGCGATGTCCCTGATCACGGTCGCCGTCTTCCTGATATTCCCCGAAGCGCTGCTTGGCCTCTTTGTTGACAGCGACGAACCCGCCTTGCCACAGATCCTGGCCATCGGGACCGGGCTTCTGGCCATGGCCGCGCTGTTCCAGCTGGTCGACGGCGCTCAGGCGATTGCGCTGGGTCTTCTGCGCGGGTTGCAGGACACGCGTCTGCCCATGATCATCGCTGCCGTCGCCTATTGGGTGATCGGGCTTCCGGCGTGCCTGCTGCTGGGCTTTACCTTCGATTGGGGCGGCATCGGCGTCTGGATGGGCCTGGTTCTGGGTCTGGCGGTGGCCGCGGTGTTCCTGAGCCTGCGGTTTTGGTTCAAGAAGCTGCCAGAGCAGCGCGCGGGCTGAAACGCAAAAGGCAGACCCGACCTGCGCCGGATCTGCCCGAAAACTCGTTACCCCACTCTCCGACGCCCCCCAGGTGGCGGCGCGGATCACATGAGCCGGGATCAGGTGCCCTGCAGCAAACGCCGCAAGGCCTGAGGCGACAGCGGAAACAAGGGCTGCGCCGGTTGGGGTGTCTGTGTCTCGTGCCTGGACATGATGACATCCTCCCGTCTTTGGCTTGGCCTTTATCTGGGGCTACGCGCCTCAGACGTCACGGGGAGAGTGTGCGCCCGCTTCCCACTTGTCGGAATGTCCCAGATTTTCCGGAGTTGGTGTCCTGCCGAACAAAAGCGCACGCAAAGCCAAAGGTGACAGAGGAAACAATCCCTGCGGTTCACGCGTCTGAGGCTCTGGCTGCGGTTGCGACATGTCACCTTTGAAACTTGTTGTTGATATGAGGTTAACACAGGGTTGCTGCGGCCGCAAAAATTCCCGCCGCAATGCAGCGGGAACCGGCCATCCTGCCTGTTTGACAGGCACTTCGACCGATTTGCCGCGATCCGACACAGCTGTTTGGGGCCACCAACAGGCCTTTCGCCGAAAAAAACCGCACGTTCCGCAACACGTGCTGCTTGAACTGTTCCCCACGAACGGCCCCTGCAAAGGCAAGTCAGCCCGGCTCAAACCGACTGGGTCCGACAGACCTGTGGCATGGATACATCCCGTATCCCGCGCCATGTGTTTCAGTTTACAAATCGAACACATGTTGTGCCAAGATGCTCAAAAAGGGGGATAAAACCGGGTGGAGATCGTACTGACGACCGAAATGATGGTGGTGCTCGCAATCCTGGGCGTCACGGTTCTGTTGTTCGTGACCGAGGTCTTCCGAATTGATTTCTCTGCCATCATGGTCATGGTCGCCCTAGGCCTGCTGGCACAACTGCCGGGCCTTGAGAACCTCGCCGACACGTCGCGCCTGTTCGAAGGCTTTTCCTCAAACGCCGTCATCTCGATCATCGCCGTGATGATCCTGGGCGCGGGTCTGGACCGAACCGGGCTTATGAGCCAGGTTGCGGCCGCCATCCTGAAATACGGAGGCAAGACCGAGGCGCGGATCATTCCCATCATCTCTGGCACCGTCGGTCTGATCTCGAGCTTCATGCAGAACGTCGGCGCTGCCGCCCTGTTCCTGCCGGTGGTCAGCCGGATCTCGATCCGCACCAACCTGCCGCTCAGCAGATTGCTCATGCCGATGGGTTTTTGCGCCATTCTGGGCGGCACGGTGACCATGGTCGGATCGTCGCCGTTGATCCTGTTGAACGACCTGATCGCCACCTCGAACCAATCGCTGGATGAAAGCGAAAGAATGCAGCCCTTTTCGCTGTTCGCGGTCACGCCTGTCGGGCTGACGCTGGTCGCGACCGGGATCCTCTATTTTGTCCTGCTTGGCCGCTGGGTTCTGCCCGACCGCAGCACCAAGGAAGAAGGCAGCAGCGGCCAGTCGGTGCAGGAATATCTCAAGAAGATCTACGGTCTGAAATCCGATCTGGTCGAGGTCATCGTCCCCGAAGGATCGGTCCTTCGAGGACACACCTTCAGCGACATCATGGTTGCGCACAACCTGTACATCGTCGGCTCTTACCATCGCGGCCAACGATGGTTCACGCCCGTTGTGACGACCAAGGTCGAAGACCCCTGTCGCCTGGCCATCCTGGGCCGCCGCAAGGTGATCGAGGACATCGCCTATGTCTACGGGCTTGAGGTGCTGCCAGAGCTGGACATCTTTGCCGAGGCCTATGCACCAACGGTCGCCGGGGTGGCCGAGGTGGTCATTCCCCCGGACAGCGACGTGATCGGAAAATCCGCGCGCGATCTGCAAATGCGCAAGACCTATGGTCTGGGCCTTTTGGCCATCCACCGAGGTGGCGAGACCTTGAGCCTTGTGGAAACCGACGAACACGAGGCCACGAATGTCGGCACGGAACCCTTTCGTGCCGGCGACACGCTGGTCGCCTTTACCGCCTGGGACAGCCTGGCGCGGCTGTCCAAGAACCGCGATTTCGTGATCGTGACAAGCGACTTCCCGATGGAAGAGATGCGCCCGAACAAGGTTTCTTGGGCCCTGCTGTTCTTTGTGATCACCATCGGCTTGATCCTGTTCACCGATCTGCGCCTGTCGCTGGCCCTGCTGGTGGGGGCGGGGGGCATGATCGCGACCAATGTTTTGCGTATTGACGAGGCCTATGAGGCCGTCAGCTGGTCAACAGTCTTTCTTCTGGCCAGCCTGATCCCCCTGGGCCAG
The DNA here is from genome assembly GCA_030424865.1 of Alphaproteobacteria bacterium. Classification (GTDB taxonomy): domain Bacteria; phylum Pseudomonadota; class Alphaproteobacteria; order Rhodobacterales; family Rhodobacteraceae; genus JAKVCP01. The sequence continues at coordinate 105,151 of JAUHVR010000015.1, forward strand.
GCCGTTCAGAACACGGGGACCGCGGCCTGGATCGCGCAGCAGATCCTGACATTGCTGGACGGCTGGCCGCTGTGGGGGCTGCAGGCCGGGATCGCCGTCCTGGCCACCGCCTTTACGCTGGTCATGTCTAACGTCGGCGCCACGGTGCTTCTGGTCCCGCTTGCGGTGTCCATCGCCGTGGCCGCGGGCGGAGACCCCGCCATCTTTGCACTGACGGTTGCGATATCGACGTCGAACTCTTTCCTGATCCCGACGCACCAGGTCAATGCGCTGATCATGGGGCCGGCAGGCTACAAGGTCACCGATTTCATGAAGAGCGGCGGCATCATGACCCTGCTGTTCCTGGTCGTGTCCCTGTTTATGATGAACATCGTCTTCTAAGCGCTGTAACACGTGCGGCTCACAGAGCCGCCCCCGTGCGACCACCTGCCCCAAGCGCCGCGTCACCCAACTGTTACGCTGTCCCTGTAGCGGCATCGCAACACGAAGGAGCAGTCTCATGAAAATTGCGATCCTGGGCGGCGACGGCTTTGTCGGCTGGCCCACCACCCTGCATCTGTCGGACCAGGGACACGAGGTCCACATCATCGACAACCTGTCACGCCGGTGGATCGACACCGAGCTGGGTGTGCAATCGCTGACGCCGATGGATTCGATCCAGGAACGCTGCCGTGTCTGGCACAAAACCACCGGCCGCCGCATCCATTTCCACCTTCTGGACCTTGCGACCGACTTCGAACGGCTCAAGGCCTGGTTGGTTCAGGAAAGACCCGATGCCATCATCCATTTCGCCGAACAGCGCGCCGCCCCCTATTCGATGAAAAGCGACCGGCACAAGGTCTATACGGTCAACAACAACGTCAACGCGACGCACAACTTGTTGGCCGCCATGGTCGAAACCGGCTGCGACGCGCATCTGGTGCATCTGGGCACGATGGGCGTCTATGGCTATTCCAGCGTCGGCGCGGCGATCCCCGAAGGCTATCTGGACGTCGATGTCGAAACACTCGATGGCTCGGTCGCGCGCCAGCAGATCCTTTATCCGACGCGGCCCGGTTCGGTCTATCACATGACCAAGAGCCTCGATCAGATCCTGTTCCAGTTCTACGCCCAGAACGACGGGTTGCGGATCACCGACCTGCATCAGGGCATCGTCTGGGGCACCCACACCGAGCAGACCCGGCGGCATGAGCAGCTGATCAACCGGTTCGACTATGACGGCGACTATGGCACCGTGCTGAACCGCTTTCTGATACAGGCGGCCATCGGCTATCCCCTGACCGTGCATGGCACCGGTGGCCAGACCCGCGCGTTCATCCACATCCAGGACAGCGTGCGCTGCATCGAACTGGCGCTTCAGGACACGCCCAAGGCAGGCGACCGGGTTCGGATCTTCAACCAGATGACCGAAACCCACCGCGTGCGCGACCTGGCCGCGATGATCGCCCAGATGACCGGTGCCGAGATCGCGAACCTGCCGAACCCGCGCAAGGAAGCGCCGGAAAACGATCTGGTGGTGCGCAACGACCAGTTCCTGGACCTGGGGCTGAAGCCGATCACCCTGGCCGAGGGCCTGATGGACGAGGTCATCGAGGTCGCCCGCCGCTATGCCTATCGCATCGACCGCAGCCGGGTGCCCGCCGTGTCCGCCTGGACGCGCGAGCAAGAAGCGCAAATCGTGCACGACCCCGAAGGCAAGGGCCTGCGGTCGGTCTCATGACCACCCAGAATGACCGCGCCTATGTCACGCTGGTGACCAACGCCGATTTCGCGATGGGCGCAAAGGCGCTTGTGACCTCGCTCAGGGCCACGGGCACCACGGCCGATGTCGTGGTGATGCACACCGGTGGCGTGTCTGACCTGGCCCTGTCCCCGCTGAGCGACCTGGGCGCGCGGCTGGTGCAAGTTGAGCTGCTGCCAACCTCGGACGCGTTCAACGCGGCCCACGCCCGCGACGCCCTGCACGGGCGCGCGCCCTTTACCAAGGGCTGCAAGCCGGGATTTCACACGCCGCTCGACAACTTTGCCAAGCTGCGGCTTTGGCAGCTGGATTACGACCGGGTGGTCTTTCTGGACGCCGACACGCTGGTGCTGAAATCCTGCGACGTGCTGTTTGACTACCCCGAGTTCCGCGCCGCGCCGAATGTCTATGAAAGCCTTGCGGATTTTCACCGCATGAACTCGGGTGTTTTCACCGCGCGCCCGGATCCGGCAACCTTTGAGGCCATGGTGCAGGCGCTCGACCAGCCGGGCGCGTTCTGGCGAAGGACAGACCAAAGCTTTCTGCAAAGCTTTTTTCCGGACTGGCACGGGCTGCCGGTGACTTTCAACATGCTGCAATACGTCTGGTTCAACCTGCCAGAGCTTTGGCACTGGCCCTCGATCCACATTCTGCATTTCCAGTACGAAAAGCCCTGGCAGGCAGATCACCCCAGGGCCGCGCAACTGGCCCCGCTGATCGACCTGTGGAAACGGTACGCGGCGGGGGACCCGCCGCCGGACCTGAACGCCATGCCGACGCCAACATGAAGATCGCCTTCACCGGGGCCTCGGGCCTTGTCGGCCATCCAATCGCTCTGCACCTGCGGGACCAGGGCCATCAGGTCACAACGCTTGGACGCCAGCCAGTCGACGGGTTCGCTCACCTGGCATGGACGCTGGGTGACGACGTTGGACTGGAACGCTTTGACGCGCTGGTGCATGCCGGGTTCGCGCATATCCCGGGCCGCTATCGCGGTGGCGAGGGGAACGACCCGCAGGGGTTTGTCCTGCGCAATCTGGACGGCACGCGGCACCTGTTCGACGCCGCGCGAAAGGCGGATCTGCGTGTGCTCTTCACCTCGTCCCGCGCCGTCTATGGCCCCCATCCCCCCGGCACGATCTTGCACGAGGGCATGACGCCCGCGCCGGACACGCTGTATGGCCTGGTCAAGCTGAAGGCCGAGCAGGCCTTGGCGGGTCTTGGCACCAGCCTGCGGATCACTGGCGTCTTCGGCCCCCCCGTGCCGGGACGGGTGCCTAAGTGGGACGAGCTTTTCAGGGCCTTCAGAGCCGGCCAAACGATTGCGCCGCGTGTTGCAACCGAGGTGCATGCACAAGACGTGGCCCGCGCGGTTTCCGTTCTGCTGGATCACCCCGCCCCGCCGGATTTGGTCAACGTGTCAGGCTTTGTGCTGGACCGCCGCGATCTTCTGGAGCGCTATGCCCGGATCACCGGACGCACGGGGTCCCTGCCGGAACGTGCCGATCCGTCGACGCTGAACGTCATGGACACAACAGCGCTGCAGGCGCTTGGATGGGCCGCAAGCGGACCCGAAGTGCTGGACGACACGCTGCGCGCCCTGATCGGCCAATAAAAAAACGCCGCCCCGAGGGGCGGCGCTTGATATCACAATGCCTGCAGGGTTCAGGCCAGATCAAAGCGATCCGCGTTCATCACCTTGGTCCAGGCCGACACGAAGTCACAGACGAACTTGCCGCCCGAATCCGCCTGGCCATAGACCTCGGCCAGCGCCCGCAGCTGCGAGTTCGAGCCAAAGATCAGGTCCACACGCGTTGCGGTCCACTTCAGATCGCCGCTGGCGCGGTCACGACCTTCGTAGTGGCCCCCGGCCGCCGGTTTCCACTCGGTGTTGGGGTCCAGAACGTTGACGAAGAAGTCGGTCGTCAGCGCGCCGACGGTGTCGGTAAAGACGCCATGTGCGGCACTGCCGTGGTTTGCACCCAGCACCCGCAGGCCTGCAACCAGCACCGTCATCTCGGGTGCGGTCAGACCCAGCAGCTGGGCCTTGTCGACCAAAAGCGCCTCGGCAGGCACCGAGTAGGCGGTCTTTTCGTAGTTGCGGAAGCCATCGGCGATGGGTTCGAGCACGGCAAAGCTGTCGACATCGGTCTGTGCGTCCGAGGCATCGGTCCGGCCCGGGGCGAAAGGCACGGTCACTTCATGACCTGCCGCCTTGGCAGCCGCCTCGACGCCAGCGTCACCGGCCAGAACGATCAGGTCCGCCATGGACACAGGCTTGCCGAACGACGCCTGCACACCCTCAAGGGCGCTCAGCACCTTGGCCAGTTGCTCGGGCTGGTTCGCCTCCCAGTCCTTTTGCGGCGCCAGACGCACCCGTGCGCCGTTGGCCCCACCCCGCATGTCCGACCCGCGGAAGGTCGAGGCAGACGCCCAGGCGGTCGAGACCAGCTCGCCCACCGACAGACCTGTCGCCAGGATCTGCTCTTTCAGCGCGGCGGCATCCGCTTCGTCGATCAGCGGGCCGTCCACGGCGGGGACCGGATCCTGCCAGATCAGCTCTTCTTCCGGCACTTCGTCGCCCAAGTAGCGGACGCGCGGGCCCATGTCCCGGTGGGTCAGCTTGAACCAGGCGCGGGCAAAGGCATCCTCGAATTCGGCCGGGTTCTGGTGGAAGCGACGGCTGATCTTTTCATAGTCCGGGTCCATGCGCATCGCCATGTCGGCGGTGGTCATCATGATCGGAACCTTCTTGCCCGAGCCATCGACCTCGGGGGCGTGGTCGGCCTCGCTCAGGTCCTTGGCGTGCCAGATGTTGGCACCGGCAGGGCTTTTGGTCAGTTCCCAGTCATAGCCGAACAGAACGTCGAAATAGCCGTTGTCCCACTTGGTGGGGTTCGCGGTCCAGGCCCCTTCGATGCCCGAGGTTGTGGTGTGCACACCCTTGCCGCTTTCGAAATCGTTCAGCCAGCCCAGACCCATGGTCTCGATCGGCGCGGCTTCGGGTTCGGGACCAACCAGTTCCGGGTCGCCCGCCCCATGTGCCTTGCCAAAGGTGTGGCCCCCGGCCACAAGCGCGACGGTTTCTTCGTCGTTCATCGCCATCCGGGCAAAGGTTTCACGGATGTCCCGCGCGCTGAGCAGCGGATCGGGGTTTCCGTCCGGACCTTCGGGGTTCACATAGATCAGACCCATCTGCACAGCCGCCAGCGGATTGTCCAGATCACGCTCGCCGGAATAGCGGCTGTTTTCCTTGTCGCTGGTCGCCAGCCACTCGGTCTCGCCGCCCCAATAGACGTCTTCCTCGGGCTCCCAGACATCGGGGCGTCCACCGGCAAAGCCAAAGGTTGTGCCGCCCATGCTTTCGATGGCGACGTTGCCCGCCAGGATCATCAGGTCGGCCCAGGAAATCTGGTTGCCGTATTTCTGCTTGATCGGCCAGAGCAGACGGCGCGCCTTGTCCAGGTTGCCGTTGTCAGGCCACGAGTTCAGCGGCGCAAATCGCTGCTGCCCCGCGCCCGCACCGCCACGGCCGTCACCGGTCCGATAGGTGCCCGCGCTGTGCCAGGCCATGCGGATGAACAGCGGGCCATAGTGGCCATAGTCCGCCGGCCACCAGTCCTGACTGTCGGTCATCAGGGCCGTCAGGTCCGCCTTCAGCGCCTGAAGGTCCAGTTTCTTGAACTCTTCCGCATAGCTGAAACCTTCGCCCATCGGATCAGACTTGGCCGAGTTCTGGTGCAGAAGCTTGAGGTTCAGCTGATTTGGCCACCAGTCGCGGTTCGAGCGCGCACCGACCGAGCCATGCATCACGGGGCATTTGCCGCCAACGTTGTTTCCGTCCATTTTTTGGGTCTCCGAGGGGTCCTGAAAGGGGCGAAGGATAGGGCCAATCCAGCATCAAGGGCCGGGCAACAGGCCCGGGAGTGGTTGGTGCTGAAACGGATTCTCCTCCTAGAATGATTCTAGTTTAGTGTGAAAACCCGATTGGTCAAAGTTGCAATTTCTCATTGTTCCGATAACTTGAAGTTATGATAAATCTGACCCTGAAACAGCTGCGTTATTTCGCGGCCCTGGCCGAACATCGCCACTTTGGTCGGGCCGCCGATGCCTCTGCCATCTCTCAACCCGCGCTTTCGGTTCAGATCCGCGAGCTTGAAGAGACGCTTGGCATCCAGCTGGTCGAACGCAGCGCCCGACAGGTCCGCCTGACCAGCTTTGGCGAAGACTTCCTGACCCGCGTTCAGGCCATCCTGCAGTCGGTGGACGAGCTTGGCGACCTGGCCCGCGCCGCACAGGACCGGCTGGTTGGTCGCCTGCGGATCGGTGTGATCCCGACCATCGCGCCCTATCTGCTGCCGCCGGTGATCCGGACCCTGGCCGAAACCAGCCCCGAGTTGGACCTGCATGTCCGCGAAACGATCACCCCCCGCCTGATCGATGAACTGGCCGAGGGTCGCCTGGACACTGCCATCGTCGCCCTGCCCGTCAGCGAACCCTGGCTGACCGAGGTTCCGCTTTTCTCGGAACGTTTTGTGCTGGTTCGCCCTGGCGATGCCCGGGGCCTGCCGGTGCCCGATGCGGAAAGCCTGAAAGAGATGCGCCTCTTGCTGCTGGAAGAGGGCCATTGCTTTCGCGATCAGGCGCTGGCCTTCTGCAACCTGCAAACCGCCATCCCGCGTGAGATGCTGGACGCCAGCTCGCTGTCGACCCTGGTGCAGATGGTCGGCTCTGGCGTCGGCGTGACGCTGATCCCCGAAATGGCGGTGCCGGTGGAAACCGCCTCGGCCCATGTCTCGGTCGCCCGCTTTGCCGCGCCCGAGCCCAGCCGCACAGTCGGCATGGTCTGGCGCAAGACCAGCCCGCTGGCCGATCAGATGCAGGCCCTGTCGCAGGTGGTGGCGCAGGCCGTGTCGCCCTAGATCGGCTCGATCAACTCCGGCCCAGAGGCGCGGTTCGAATTCACCGCCGGATCAACCCGGTGAAAGACCAGGGCATCCTCGGGCGCAGCCCGCATCAGGGTTGCGGCCCCATGCCCGGCCTCTCCCAGCCACAGCGGCACGTCGGCAGGGTCCAGGATCACCGGCATCCGATGATGGATCTGCGACATCGGTCCATTGGCCCCGGTGGTGACCATCGCGCAGGTCCGAAACGCCAGATCTCCGGCCGCCCAATCCTGCCAGACCGCGGCAAAGATAAGCGGCGCACCATCGGCACGCGCGATGTACCAGGGCAGGCGGTTGCCCGCCTCATCCTTGGTCCATTCATAGAACCCCGTGGCCGGGATCAGGCAGCGCCGCGCGCGACAGGCCGCCTTGAAGGCCGGCTTCTCGGCAATCGTCTCGGCCCGCGCGTTGATCAAAAGCGGCCCGCCGTTGGGGGCCTTGTACCACTTGGGCAGAAACCCCCAACGCATGGCCACCAACCGCCGCTGTTCGCCCTCGGTATGCACCACGTGCACCTGCGTGGTCGGGCAGACATTGAAGTTCGGCACATCCGGCAGGTCGTTTGCGGGCGCGGCATCAAAAAGCTGCGCCATGGCGTCACTCGGCATGGTTATGGCAAAGCGACCGCACATGTCACCTCCGCAAGAGCCCGGAATAGAGCATCAACCCCCAGGGTTCCAAGGCCGCTTCGACCTTCATCCAAAGCGCCCCACCACTGAGAGGATCCAGCCGCGTGCCTGCCAGGATCTCGGCGATGCTGCGCCGCCCGTCAATGCCCGCAATGACCCCCGCCGCCTCTTTCGGCAGGCGAACAGAGGCCTGGACCGACCCATGGGACACCGGGATCTCTTTCCTCTGCGCCACGGCCCGCGCCAAGGACCTGGCCTGCGCCCCGCGCAAATGCGGCACCAACTGACGGTTGGTCCCCCGCGCCGGTTTCACCACCTGCCCCTCGGGCACAACATAGGCGGTGTGCATCTTCATGGTCCCGCGCAGTTTCTCGGCATTGGCCATCTGATCCCGCGCCGACATCCCTTCGGGCACAGGCGCAATCCGCGCCAGATCATATAGCGCGGGCGTGGTGAACGAAGCCAGCGCCCACCCTGTCCGGTCCAGCGCCCCGCACAGGTCATTCACCCCATAGGCCCGATCCTGCGAATGCAGCAGCAAGTCATAGAACCCGGCATCACTCTGATGATGATCCCCCAGGTTCACATTCGCCGCAAAGGGGTGACCCTTCGGAAGGCCCGCCACGATCTTCTTCGCCGCCGCCAGACGCTCTTTCGGCCCCAGCCCCTCCAGCACCGCGCCAAAGGCCTCCTGCAGCGGATAGACCCCCGACCGCCCATAAGGCGCATAGACCATCATCCCCATGCCACCGCCCGGGGCAACAGCGGCCCGCAGGGCGGCAAACCCTTCGTCAGGCTCGGGCAAATGGTGCAGCACGCCACAGCAATCAATGTAGTCGAATTCGCCCAAGTCCGGCGCCTCCAGCAGGCTGCCGGTGACAAAGCGCACCCCCGTCAAACCGCGTTTCGCAATCCGCGCCTCGGCAATCTCGCGCGAGGCTGTCGACAGATCCACATAGGTGATTTCATGAGGCCGCCCGGCACTGGCCAAGGACTGGGCCAGCTGCACCAGCCCATCCCCGGTGCCCCCCCCGGCGACCAGGACGCGCAGCGGCACCGACCAGTCCCGCTGTCCACTCCACAGGAAATGGTCCATTTCGACCGGATGTGACGGCGACCCGGTGATCAGGCGCTTGGCCTCGTCCTCCGGATCCCGCTCGGGATAGGGAAAGACCTCATACTGCTCCTGAACCCCAACCACGCAATGCCCCCTTCGTCCTTTCGCGCAAACTGGCACGCCGCACCGGCCATGCCAAGCCACCCACGCCTTTCTTCTTGCCCAAAATATCCCGGGGAGCGCGAGGGGCTGGCCCCTCGCCACCCGAGGACCCGCAGGGGACGAGACATCAAGCGCGCCCCAACGGGGCGCACAATATGAAAAAGGCGCGCCCAAACAGGGCGCGCCTTGAACCTCCGGGGACCCCCGAACGCTTATTTCACGGTGATCCGGCCTTCCAGATAGGGCGTATAGGGCCCCATCTTCGCCAGGAACTCAGCCGTCACATCCGCCAGGTCCGGACCGTAGTCATAGGCATTCATGGCATCGCGGAACATCTTGTAGCCGTCGCCACCGTTGCGCACATAGTTGTTCGACACAACGCCATAGACCTTGTCCATCTCAATGGGCGCGCCGCCAACCATGACCTCGGAAATCCGGCTGCCCGGCTCGGCCGAAGTGTCAACGGTGAAGGTCATGCCCGCCACCTGCGGGAATCGGCCTGCGCCCTCTTCCATCTGGCTCACACCGTTCTCAAGCGCCTCCAGCATCGTGGCGCCGGTCACCTGAAAGGTCGACAGCGTGTTCTGGAACGGCAGAACCGTCAGAACCTCACCCATGGTCACCTCACCCGCATCGATCGAGGCGCGGATGCCGCCGCCGTTCTGAATGGCGATGTCGATGCCCTGGTCCTTGACGCGGTCCAGCATGGCGTCGGTGATCAGGTTGCCCATCTGGCATTCCACCGCGCGGCAGAAGCTGCGGTTGCCCTCGATTGCCTCGGCAGCCTCGGCCACCACGGTATTGCGGATCTCGTCCAGCGGTTTCGCAGCTTCGGCGATCCGCGCCTTCACTGCCTCGTTCTCGATGACCGAAGCGTCCATCAGGATCGGACCACCCGAGGCTTCCAGCACGTTGCCCGCATCGTCGAAGGTCACGTTCAGTTCACCCAAGTACTTGCCATAGGCATAGGCCTGGACAATCGGCACCCCGTTCTGAACCGTCGGATAGGGGCCCGCCGCCTTTTCGTCATTGCTGTTGAGATAGGTGTTCGAGTGGCCGCCCACGATGACATCGATACCCGTGGTCGCATCGGCAATATACTTGTCGATCTCATAACCCGAGTGCGACAGCAGGATGATCTTGTTCACACCCTCGGCCAGCAGCTTGTCCACCTGTTCCTGCGCCGCAGGTGCCGGGTCGCTGAAGATCACGTTCGGACCGGGCGAAGACAGTTCCGAGGTGCTTTGCGGCGTCAGACCGATCAGGCCGATCTTTTCACCCATCTGCTCGATCACGGTCGACTTGACCAGGGCCTCGGCCAGCATCGGCTCGCCGGTGTAATCGGCGTTCGACATCAGAACCGGGAATTCCACCGCGTCGATGAACCCGCGCAGCACTTCGGGGCCGTGATTGAACTCGTGGTTGCCCACGGTCATCGCCGTGTAGCCCATCTGGTTCATCATCTCGGCGGCCAGCTTGCCCTTGTAGTACGAGAAGAACAGCGTGCCCTGGAACTGGTCACCGCCGTCCAGCAGCACCCAGTTGTCCGAGCGCGCCTTGGCGTCGTTGATCGCCGTCATCAGGCGGGCCGAGCCACCAAAGCACTTGCCTTCGGTGTTGTCCTCGGCAGAACAACCGCTGTCGTATTTGCTGATCGGCTCAAAACGGGCGTGAAAGTCATTGGTGTGCAGGATGGTCAGCGAATAATCCGCCTGGGCCACACCCGCACTCAGCGCCACGGCAGCGGCGCCTGCGAGAAAGTGTTTTTTCATTGTCTTACCCCTTGTTGGTGGTCTGAGGCTAAATCAAGGTCATTCACGGGACAATCTTTATCGCGCTTGACGTGACAGCCACGTGACGGGTTTGGCGACTTGACGCCGAAAGATGCGGCGGGCATCAGGTGCCCCATGCTGATTTACAAGATCCTTCGCAGCGCCGAATGGGCGGACCTGGTGACCCGGGGCGAAACCCCCGGCGCACCCATCGATGTGGCCGATGGCTTTGTACACTTCTCGACCGGTGTTCAGGCCGCAGAAACCGCCGCCAAGCACTTTGCCGGCGAAGAGGGGTTGATGCTGCTGACGCTGGATGCAGACACGCTTGGCCCTGCCCTGAAATGGGAACCCTCGCGCGGCGGCGCGCTTTTCCCGCATTTCTACGCGCCCCTGCGTCTGGCCGACGTGATCGCACTGGCGCCGCTGCCCTGGGTCGATGACACACATCTTTTCCCCGAAGACGTCACCGGCCACATCGACCCGACCCGCGCCCAGTTCGAGGCTTTCAAGGCGCTCGACCGCGACGAACCCCTCGAGATGCTGAACCTGGTGGCCCTGCGCGATCAGGCGGTCTACCCCGCCGATCACCCGCTGGCGGACCAAGGCCTGACCGGCGCGCAGGCCTATGCCAACTACGGCGCCGACACCGGCCCGATCCTCAAGAAAGTTGGCGGCAGCATCCTCTGGCGCGGCACCTTCCGCACTACGCTGATCGGCCCAAAGGACGAGCGTTGGGACCATGCCTTTATCGCCCGCTACCCCTCGGCCCATGCCTTCCTGCAGATGGTCACGGACCCTGATTACCGCATCGCCGTGGCCCACCGGCAAGCAGCGGTCAAAACCTCCCGCCTGATCCGCACCGCACCCTCAGAAACCAGAGACACTTTCGGATGAGCCTCCTTGAATCCGCCGGCCTTGGCCTTTTGCGCAATTTCGACCCCGAACGCGCCCACGGCATGGCACTCAACGCCCTGCGCCTCGGCCTTGCCGCCTCCCCCGGCCTTGTCACGTCTGAACGTCTGCGCACCTCCGTCGCGGGCCTGGGCCTCGCCAACCCCGTGGGCCTCGCCGCGGGTTTCGACAAGAACGCCATCGCCCTGCACGGGCTCGAACGCGCGGGCTTCGGCTTTGTCGAGGTCGGCGCCACCACGCCCCGCCCTCAGCCCGGCAACCCCAGGCCGCGGCTCTTCCGCCTGACCGAGGACCAGGCGGCGATCAACCGCTTTGGCTTCAACAACGACGGGATGGAGGCCATGGCCCAGCGCCTGCGCACCCGTCCAAGCCAGATGGTCACCGGCCTGAACCTGGGCGCCAACAAGGACAGCACCGACCGCGCAGCCGACTTTGCCCAGGTCCTGACCCACTGCGGCCGCCACATCAGCTTTGCCACCGTGAACGTCAGTTCCCCCAACACCGAACGCCTGCGCGACCTGCAGGGCAAGGATGCCCTCGCCGCCCTTCTGGCAGGCGTGATGGAGGCCCGCAGCGGCCTGCCCACCCAGATCCCGGTCTTTCTCAAGATTGCCCCCGATCTGGACGCCGACGGCCTGAAGGATGTGGCCGAGGTCGCCCGCGCCAGCGGCGTCTCGGGCATCATCGCCACCAACACCACGCTTGACCGCGACGGTCTGCGCTCGCGCTATGCGGGCGAAAAAGGCGGCCTCTCCGGCCAACCGCTCTTCGACAAATCGACCCGCGTACTGGCGCACCTGGCGCAGCTCACCCAAGGCGAGATCCCCCTGATCGGCGTCGGCGGCATCGGCAATGCCGCACAGGCCTATGAAAAGATCCGCGCCGGTGCCAGCGCCGTGCAGCTCTACACCGCGATGGTCTATTCCGGCCTCTCATTGGTCAAAAACATCGCCGAAGGCCTCGACACGCTTCTGGTGCGCGACGGCTTTTCATCCGTGGCCGAGGCCACGGGCACCGGCATCAAGGACTGGACATGATCACCCTCTGGCACAACCCCCGCTGCTCGAAATCCCGCCAGACCCTGGCCCTGCTGCAAGAGGCCGGCCACGACGTGACCGAGCGCCGCTACCTCGACGACGCCCCCAGCCGTGCCGAGATCGAAAATGCCCTGGCCCTGCTGGCCCTCAAACCCATCGAAATGATGCGCCCCAAAGAGGCGCTTTTCCGTGACCTCGGCCTGACCAGGGACAGCGACGACACCACCCTGATCGAGGCCATGGCCGCCCACCCCAAGCTCATCGAACGCCCGATCCTTTTCGCCAACGGCAAAGCCGCCATCGGCCGCCCCCCGGAAAACGTCCTGACCATCCTCTGACTGCGCCTTTCATCTTTCAGGCAAATACTCCCGCCGGAGGCACAGCCGAGCGCAGCGAGATATCCTGCGCGCCCGCAGGGCGCACAATTTTCAAGCCGCCGCCGCCCGCTCCAGCGCCGGATAGCGCAGCCCCAGCGTCACCCCCCGCGCCACGAAGCTGACCAGCAGCGCCAACCACAGGCCGTGGTTCTCAAAGGCGGGCACCAGTGCCAAAGCCGCCAGAACATAGGCCACGAAACTCACCGCCATCATGTTGCGCATGTCCGCGCCCCGCGTGGCGCCGATAAAGATCCCGTCCAGCATCCAGGCCGCCACGCCAGCCACGGGCATCACCACCATGTAGGGCAGAAAGACCCGCGCCTCGGCCTGTACCTCGGGCACATCCGCCATCAGGTCGACGATCATCCCGCCAAACGCCGCAAAGAACAGCGCCAGAACAACATTGATCCCCAACCCCCAGGCCGAGGTCAACAGCGCCGCCCGCCGCAGCCGCTTGACCGCACGCGCCCCATAGGCCTGCCCGACCAGCGCCTCGGCGGTAAAGGCAAAGCCGTCCATCGCATAGGCCGTGATGTGCAGGAACTGCAGCAAGACCTGGTTGGCCGCCAGGGTCACATCGCCGAAATCAGAGCCGAGGAACAGGAAAGAGACAAAGATCGCCTCCAGAAGCAGCGACCGGATCAGGATGTCCCGGTTCACCTGCATCATCGTGACCAGCTTGGCCCGCTCGAAAACCCGCGCCCAGTCGCGCCAATCAGGCACCCGGAACGCGGCCCGGCACAGCCAGAGCCCCAAGGCAAAGCCGCTGACCTCGGCCAGAAAGGTCGCCCAGGCCACGCCCTCGACACCCCAGCCAAGCCCAAGCACAAACCACAGGTCCAACACGATGTTCAGCCCGTTCATCCAGAGCTGTAGAACCATGACCGCCCGGGTCCGTTCCTGCGCGATCAGCCAGCCGGTCAGCCCGAAAATGGCAATCGCCGCAGGGGCCGACCAGATGCGGATCTGCATGTAGCTGCGCGCCAGCCCCTCGACTTCGTCCGAGGCCGGAGACACCCGGAACGCCCCCCAGAACAGCGGTCCCTGCAGGGCGATCACCGCCAACCCGCCTGCCAGCCCGATCATCAGGACGCGGGTCAGCAGCGCCGAGACCTCGGCCCGGTCGCCCGCGCCAACCGCCTGGCTGGTCAGGCCGACCGTGCCCATGCGCAAGAAACCAAAGACCCAGTACATCGCCGTCAGGATGATGGCCCCGATGCCGACCGCGCCGATGGGCGCCGCCTCACCAAGTTGACCGACCACGCCGGTATCCACCGCGCCCAGGATCGGGACGGTGGCATTGGCCAGCACAATCGGCACGGCCGTGCGCAGAATGCGGCGATGCGTCAGCGGAGTGTCAGTCATCCTTGCGCGGCATCACGAAATGGCCGGTCGCCTGGGCAAAGGGGCGGTCGCGATTATCTTGCCAGGCCTCTGCCTGGACCGAGGCATAGCGCCGCCCCGATCGCGTGATCCGCGCCCGCGCATAGGCGTCGCGCGGCAGACCGGACCGCAGATAATCGACGGTGAAGTCAATGGTCTTGGGCAGGCGCGGCAAACGTCCCGCCTCGAAATCATCGGCGGTGATCACCCCGCTTTCGATGTCCTGCCACAGGTACGACCAGCTGAGCGAGATAATCGCCGTCACCTCGAGAAAGGCCGCCGTGACCCCTCCGTGGATCGCGGGCAACAGCGGGTTGCCGATGTGTTTTTCGGCATCGAAGTTCAGCACCGCGGTCAGTTCGTCGCCCCGCCGGTCAAAGGAAATCGCCAGGAACTGGATATAGGGCACACCACCCGCCAGCGCCTTCAACGCCGCATCACGGCGCTGCTTCACCACCTGCATGGGCTCGGGACGTTTAGCTGCCATCGCGACGCCCCTCGACCGTGAAGGCGCCCGAGGCTGTTGCCACCGGACGCTCGGTATCGGCGTCACAGGCCGTGGCCCGCACAAAGGCGACTGAGCGGGTCACGTGATAGCAGGTCGCACGCGCCACAATCGCCTCGCCCGGTGTGGCGGCGCGCATGTAGTCGATGCGCAGGTCGATGGTCGCCGTGCCGCCGGGCGCTGCCGGATGGCACATCACCGCTGCCCCGCCACAGGTGTCCATCAAGGCCGACACCGCCCCGCCGTGAATCACTCCGGTTTCCGGGTCGCCAACAAAGCGCGCGTCATAGGGCATCCGAATTTCGGCCACGCCGTCGCCTATCGAGGTCAGCTCCATCGACAGGGCCCGCGAATGGGGAATCGCCTCGATGAATTGCCGTGCAATCTTGGCCTTGTCTGCCGTCATGGTATCCCCCGATGGTCTGTGAAGGTTTATGGCCCTCATTCACCGCCAACCGCAAGTCGTCCGGTTGCTCAATCCATGAATGCGCCCTAGGTTGTGCGGCAGGAGAGAATGCCATGTCTGACACCCGCCTCAGCTTCAAGGAAATGTGCGCCAAGTTCGACGTGACGCCACGCACGTTGCGCTATTACGAATACATCGAATTGCTGCAACCCGAACGCGAGGGGCGGTCGCGCTTTTACGGTGCCAAGGAATGCGCGCGGATGACCCTGATTCTGCGCGGGCGCAAGTTCGGCTTCCAGCTGGAAGAAATCCGCCAATGGCTGCTGATCTATGAACACGAAGGCACCGAGGCGCAGATGCAGGCCTGGATCGGCATGGCGGATCGTCAGATGGGCGAATTGCGGGAACAGCGCCAACAGTTGGACGACGCAATGGCCGAACTTCAGGCCCTGCGTGACGAAGTGGCCGAGTCGCTGGCAGGCCGCTGACGCGCTGGACAGCCCGATCACACCGGACAGAATCTTTCGGTTCATCCCGGTTTACGTTGCTTGATCTTACGTCAACGAAAAAGTGACGTAGCGTATGACTTACGTCAACTAATTTTCCCATTGTAAGAAATCCTCAACCGCCCATTTTCGGCTGATCGTTGATCAAGCCAGGAGTGTCGCATGAGTGACGACCAGACAATGACCATCCGCGAGATGTGCGAGGCCTTTGAGGTCACGCCACGCACCTTGCGGTTCTACGAAGCCAAGGAACTGCTGTTCCCGATCCGCGAAGGCCAGAAGCGCCTGTTCACCAAGCGCGACCGCGCGCGGCTCAAGCTGATCCTGCGCGGCAAGCGCTTTGGCTTCAGCCTCGAGGAAATCCGCCAGCTGCTCGACCTCTACGATATGGGTGACCAGCAGCAGACCCAGCTCAAGGCGACCTATGACATCGCCCAGCAGCGCCTGAATGACATGATCGCCCAGCGGGACGAGCTGAACAGCGCGATCGAAGACCTGAAAGAACAGCTGAAATGGGGGGAAAAGATGCTGACATCGATGACCACCCCAAAGAAGGCCGCCGAATAACCATCTGATTTGGGAGTACTCAGATGCCCAGCTACACCGCCCCCACCAAAGACATGCAGTTTGTTCTGCACGAGGTGCTGAAGGTCAGCCAGTCCGCCACGCCGGGCTACGACGAGCTTGATGCCGAATTCACCGGCGCTGTCCTGGACGAGGCCGGCAAGATCGCCTCGGAAGTGCTGCAGCCGCTGAACGCGGTGGGTGACCAGCAGGGCTGTGTGCTCGAAAACGGCGTTGTGCGCCCGCCCGAGGGCTTCAAAGAGGCCTTTGACCAGCTGCGCGACGGCGGCTGGACGGCGCTTGACTGTGACCCGGAATATGGCGGTCAGGGCATGCCCTATGTGCTTGCCACCGCGGTGGGCGAGCAATTCTCGGCCGCCAACATGGCTTTCAATATGTACCCCGGCCTGACCCACGGTGCCTATTCGGCGATCCACGCCCATGGTTCGGACGACCAGAAAGCGACCTATCTGCCCAAAATGGTCAGCTGCGAATGGACTGGCACCATGAACCTGACCGAACCGCACTGCGGTACCGATCTGGGCCTGATGCGCACCAAGGCGGTTCCGCAGGACGATGGCACCTACAAGGTCTCGGGCCAGAAGATCTTTATCTCGGCCGGTGAGCACAACATGTCCGAGAACATCATCCACCTGGTGCTGGCCAAGATCCCCGGTGGGCCAGAGGGCATCAAGGGTGTCTCGCTGTTCATCGTGCCCAAGTTCATCGTAAACGAAGATGGCACCCCCGGCGCGCGCAACGGGGTTTCGGTCGGCAAGATCGAAGAAAAGATGGGCATCCACGGCAACTCGACCTGCGTCATGAACTATGACGAGGCGACGGGCTATCTGCTGGGTGAGGAACACAAGGGCATGCGCGCCATGTTCACCATGATGAACGAGGCGCGTCTGGGGGTTGGCCTGCAGGGCTATGCCCAGGCCGAGGTCGCCTATCAGAACGCGCTGGAATACGCCAAGGACCGTCTGCAAGGCCGCGATGTCACGGGTGACAAGAATCCCGATGGCCCGGCCGACCCTCTGATCGTGCACCCTGACATCCGCCGCAACCTGATGGACCAGAAAAGCTTTGTCGAAGGCGCCCGCGCCTTCACCTTCTGGGGCGCGACCATGATCGACCAGGCGCACCGGGCCGAAGACAAGGACGCGGACGGCCTGATTTCGCTGCTGACCCCGGTCATCAAGGGCTTCCTGACCGACAAGGGCTTTGAAATGGCGACCGCCGCCCAGCAGGTCTATGGCGGCCACGGCTACATCGAGGAATGGGGCATGTCGCAGTTCGCACGCGACGCCCGGATCGCGATGATCTACGAAGGTGCGAACGGTGTGCAGGCTCTGGACCTGGTTGGCCGAAAGCTGGCGCAGGACGGCGGCAAGCATGTGATGGCCTTCTTCGAGATGGTCAAATCCTTCTGCAAGGAAAACGGCGACGAGGACATGGCAGAGTTTGTCACGCCGCTAAAAGCCGCGTCCAAGGATCTGCAGGCGGCGGGGATGTTCTTCATGCAGAACGGCATGAAGAACCCCAACCACGCGCTGGCGGGATCCTATGACTTCATGCACCTCTTCGGGCATGTCTGCCTGGGCCTGATGTGGGCGCGCATGGCGAAAGCCGCACTGAGCGCGCTGGCCGAGGGCGCCTCGGACACGGGGTTCTATGAAACCAAGCTGGCGACGGCGCGGTACTACATGGCCCGGCAATTGCCGATGACCGCAACGCATCTGGCGCGCGTCGAAACCGGTGCCGACACCGTGATGGCGCTGGACGCGGCGATGTTCTGAAGGGAAAGTGCGGTGGGGTAAACCCCACCCTACACCCCAGTGACAAAGGTTTTTGCCCAATGCCCAAACGTTTCCGTCTGACCCGCCGCCTGCCCGTCGCCATGACCGAGGACGGGTATCGCAGGCTCAAGCGATTTGCGGCAGAGGCGGGGCTCGATGAAGGAGAGGCACTGAGCTTTGTCTTCGAACATTGGGACAGCATCACGGATTCCGAGGCGCTGGGCCACCGCCTGCGCCTTTTCAATGCCGAGCTTGACGCCCGCAAGCGTTAGGCCCGGCCAGCGGCCCGCGCGCATCAGGCCGGGGCCTCCGGCGGTGCGTATTTTTTGAAAGATGAAAGACCAGGTCCCGCCCCTTCTTTCATCTTTCCACAAATACGCTGCGGGGGTGTGGGGGTGCAAAACCCCCACGTCCAACAGACGAAACACGCGCCTGGGGAGGGCCCGATACGTGACGATCAAACTCTATTGCTTTGGCGAATCCGGCCATTCCTACAAGGC
Organism: Alphaproteobacteria bacterium; assembly: GCA_030424865.1. Classification (GTDB taxonomy): domain Bacteria; phylum Pseudomonadota; class Alphaproteobacteria; order Rhodobacterales; family Rhodobacteraceae; genus JAKVCP01. Next base: position 123,450 of record JAUHVR010000015.1, read on the forward strand.
CGCTTTGGCGCTTGAGCTGGCCGGCATCAGCTGGGAGCCGGTCTTTGTGGATTTCTTCAACGGCGAGGCGCGCAGCGAGACCTATCGCGCAGAGGTCAACGAGATGGGCGAATGTCCCGTCATGGTCGATGGCGACCTGCGGCTGTCACAGTCCACCGTCATCCAGCAATATCTGAGCGAGACCTACGGCCACTTCGGCGGCCAGACCAAGGACGAAGAGCGCGAGATCCTGCGTTGGCAGCTTTGGGACAACCACAAGTTCTCGTCCTTCAACGGGATCTGCCGGTTCCTGATGAACTATCTGCCCGAAGACAAACGGCCCGCCGAGGTGATCGGCTTCTACAAGGGTCGCCTGCAGGGCGCTTATGCCATCCTCGACAAGCACCTTGAAGGGCGCGACTGGATTGTGGCTGACCGCGTGACCAACGCGGACCTGACCTGCTGCAGCTACCTGTTCTACCCCGAGGACTTTGGCTTCGACCGCGCCGCCTGGCCGAACATCGACCGCTGGCTTTCAAACATCCAGGCCCTGCCCGGCTGGAAACACCCCTACGACTTGATGCAGCGCGGCTTTGCGGCCGGCGCCTGAAGGAGAGACCCATGACCGAAGCCTATATCTATGATGCTCTGCGCACCCCGCGCGGCAAGGGCCGCAAGGACGGCAGCCTGCACGAGGTGACCAGCCTGCGCCTGAGCGCGCAGACCTTGAACGCCGTCAAGGCGCGCAACAACCTTGAGGGTCACGCCGTCGAAGACGTGATCTGGGGCAATGTCACCCAGGTGATGGAACAGGGCGGCTGTCTGGCGCGCTCTGCCGTGCTGGCCTCGGATCTGGATGAGCGCATCCCGGGCCTGGCGATCAACCGCTTCTGCGCCTCGGGCATGGAGGCCGTCAATCTGGCCGCCAACCAGGTGCGTGGCGGCGCGGGTGAGGCCTATATCGCCGGCGGGGTCGAGATGATGGGCCGCGTGGCCATGGGCAGCGACGGCGCGGCGATTGCCGTGGACCCGAGCCTTGCCATGGAGACCTACTTTGTGCCGCAGGGTATCAGCGCCGACATCATCGCGACCGAATATGGCTTCAGCCGGGATGATGCCGATGCGCTGGCCGTTGAAAGCCAGAAACGTGCGGCAGAGGCCTGGGCGGACAAGCGCTTTGCCAAGTCGGTTGTGCCGGTGACCGACCAGAACGGCCTGACCATTCTGGACCACGATGAATACATGCGTCCGGGCACTGACATGCAGGGGCTGGGCTCGCTCAAGGCCTCTTTCAAGGACATGGGGGAGGTGATGCCGGGCTTCGACAAGGTGGCCCTGCTGAAGTATCCGCACCTGGAGCGGATCAACCACATCCACCACGCGGGCAACAGCTCGGGCATCGTGGATGGGGCCGCGGCCGTGCTGATCGGCAACAAGGAGTTTGGCGAAAAGCACGGGCTGACACCGCGCGCGCGCATTCGCGCGACGGCCAAGATCGGCACCGATCCGACGATCATGCTGACCGGTCCCGTGCCGGTGACCGAAAAGATCCTGGCCGACAGCGGCATGTCGATCAGCGACATCGACCTGTTCGAAGTGAACGAAGCCTTTGCCAGCGTTGTCCTGCGTTTCATGCAGGCCTTTGACGTTGACCATGACAAGGTCAACGTCAACGGTGGCTCAATTGCCATGGGCCACCCGTTGGGCGCGACCGGCGCGATCATCATCGGCACCTTGCTGGATGAGCTGGAACGCACCGGCAAGGGCACGGGGCTTGCGACGCTCTGCATCGCCTCCGGCATGGGTGCGGCCACAATCATCGAGCGTGTGTGATGCCCAAGATCGACATTGCAAACCTGCCTGCGCGCACCGGGTCGGGGTATCCGGGCAAGCTGGCCGACGGCTTTGAAAAGCGCAGCCAAGTGGCGCTTGGCGATCCGATGGGGCTGACGCAGTTCGGCGTGAACCTCGTGCGGCTTTCGCCCGGAGGCATGTCCTCTTTGCGGCATTGGCATGTTCAACAGGATGAATTCCTGGTGGTGACCGAGGGCACGCTGACGCTGGTCGAGGAGGGCGGCGAAACCACGCTGGTGCCCGGCGATTGCGCCGCTTTTCCGGCGGGGGTCGAAAACGGCCACCACGTTGTGAACACATCCGACGCCCCCGGCGCCTTTGTCGTCGTGGGCACCCGAACAGAAACAGAGGTCGGCTATTACTCGGACGTGGACATGATGGTCCGCTTCGACAAGGGCAGCTTTGACTTCACCCGACGTGACGGCTCGCCCGTCGAAGAGGACTGAGACATGACAGATTTCAGCATGACCACTGACGCCGAGGGCGTCGCAACCATCACCTGGGACGTAGCTGGCAAGTCCATGAACGTGCTCAGCCTGGAAGGCTGGGACGAGTTGGACACCCTGCTCACACAGGCGCTTGCGGATGAGGCCGTGAAGGGCATCATCATCACCTCGGGCAAGGACACATTTGCCGCCGGGATGGACCTGAACATCATCGCCAGGATGAAAGCCTCGGCCGGGGAAAACCCGGCGCAGGGCCTGATGGACGGGCTGATGGAAAAACACGGCATCCTGCGCAAGATCGAGCGTGCGGGGATGGACGCCAAGACCCTGAAGGGCGGCAAGCCGATTGCGGCAGTCCTGCCCGGCACGGCGCTTGGCATCGGGCTTGAGATCCCGCTGGCCTGCCACCGGATCTTTGCTGCCGACAATCCCAAGGCCAAGATCGGCCTGCCCGAAATCATGGTCGGCATCTTCCCCGGCATGGGCGGCACCACGCGGCTGGTGCGCAAAATGGGCGCCATGGCGGCCTCGCCCTTTCTGCTGGAAGGCAAGACCGTGGACCCGCAGAAGGCCAAGCGCGGTGGCTTGATCGACGAGGTCAGCGCCGATCCGATGGCCGATGCCCACGCCTGGGTGCTGAGCGCAAAGGATGCCGATCTGGTCAAACCTTGGGACGCCAAGGGCTACAAGATGCCCGGCGGTGCGCCCTATCATCCGGCGGGCTTCATGACCTTTGTGGGGGCCTCGGCCATGGTCAACGGCCAGACCAAGGGGGTTTACCCCGCCGCCAAGGCGCTGTTGTCGGCGGTTTATGAAGGCGCGTTGGTGCCCTTTGACACGGCTTTGAAAATCGAGGCGCGCTGGTTCACCAACGTGCTGCTGAACCCCTCGTCCGAAGCGATGATCCGGTCGCTCTTCATCAACAAGGAAGCGCTGGAGAAAGGCGCCGTCCGGCCCGCGGATGTGGCGGATCAGTCGGTGAAAAAGGTCGGCGTGCTGGGTGCGGGCATGATGGGCGCGGGGATCGCGCTGGTGTCTGCCCAGGCGGGCATGGATGTCGTGCTTCTGGACCGGGATCAGGCGGCAGCCGACAAGGGCAAGGCCTATAGCGCCGCCTACATGGACAAGGGCATCAAACGCAAGAAAGCGACGCCCGAGAAGAAAGAGGCCCTGCTGGCGCGGATCGAGGCCACGACCGATTACGCCGCACTGGCCGATTGTGATCTGATCATCGAGGCGGTCTTTGAAGACCCCAAGATCAAGGCCGAGGTGACCGCGCAAGTCGAAGCGGTGATTGGCGAGGATTGTATCTTTGCCACCAACACCTCGACCCTGCCGATCACGGGGTTGGCAAAGGCGTCGACTCGTCCCGAGCAGTTCATCGGCATCCATTTCTTCTCGCCGGTCGAGAAGATGTTGTTGGTCGAGATCATCAAGGGCAAGCAAACCGGCGACCGCGCGGTGGCCAAGGCGCTGGACTACGTGCGCCAGATCCGCAAGACGCCGATCGTCGTGAACGATGCGCGGTTCTTCTACGCCAACCGCTGCATCATCCCCTATCTGAACGAGGGGATGCGCATGGTGGCCGAGGGTGTTTCACCCGCGCTGGTCGAGAACGCGGCGCTGCAACTGGGCATGCCGCTGGGGCCGCTGCAGCTGGTCGATGAGACCTCGATCGAGCTGGGGGCCAAGATCGCGCGGGCGACCAAGGCGGCGATGGGCGATGCCTATGGCGACGAGGCCGTCGACGAGGTGATCTTCTGGATGGAAGGTCAGGGCCGGTTGGGCCGCAAGGCCGGTGCGGGCTTTTACGACTATGATGACACGGGCAAGCGTCAGGGGCTGAGCCTGGCCGTGAAAGAGCAATACGCGCCAGCCGAGGAACAACCCACGTTGATGGAAGTGCAGCATCGCATGATGTTTGCCCAGGTACTGGAGGCCGTGCGGGCGCTGGAAGAGGGTGTTCTGATGGACATCCGCGAAGGCGACGTCGGCGCGATCCTGGGCTGGGGTTTTGCGCCCTGGTCGGGCGGGCCACTGAGCTGGCTGGACATGATCGGCGCGCCTTATGCAGCTGAACGCTGCGATCAGCTGGAGGCGGCTTACGGTTCACGCTTTGCCTGCCCGCCACTGCTGCGCGAGATGGCCGAGAAGAACCAGAGCTTTTACCGGCGCTTTGGCGGGGCAGCACAGGCGGCGTGATCTTCAGCGTTTGTGAAATTGTGCGGGCCCTTCGGGGCCCGCGCTTTTTTGTTTGGCGAGAGCTGCGCTCTCGCGTGCCTCCGGCGGGGATGTTTTTGGCAAGAAGAAACACGGGGCCTGTCAAAATGTGTAGCCGAAGCGCGTGATGTCGGCTGCGCAGAATTGGGCGACCAGCTCTTTCGTTTCTTGCGTGTAGTGGTCGCGGTAGCTGCCGCGATTGGATTGATTGACATGTGGAAGCGCGGGCGTGAAGCCAAGGTGGCTGGCCAAGGGGGCGAGGTCCTGGTCGAGGTGTTCCAGGCGCAGGTAAAGCGCGCAGCGCTCGGTTCCCGTGACGTCCGTGACATAGCTGACGTAGGGGGCGTTTCGAAAGCTGGCGCCGGTCACTGGATGGGCGAGGAAAGCGTCAAACGGCAGGTCATGCGCGAGGGTCACGGCGGGGTGGTCAAAGCTTTGATCCTGCAGCCAGTGGTAATAGCTGACCATCCGGTCCCAGGGGTTGCGGACCAGGGTGAAGACGAACATCTGCTCGAGGCTTTGCGGTGACAGGATGCCGTCGATGTCCGCCAGGGTGGAGTGTTTCCACAGGCGGCCCCGCGGGCGTAACGTCTTGAGCCGCCCCTTGCGGCGCTGTGCCTTGGGGGTGTCTCCGATCAGGATGTCGTCCGCCATCGCACGCGCCTCAAGCGCCAGCGCCATCGAGGTGCCGCCGGTTTTGGGGATATGCACAAAGACGTAGGCGTGCCCGCGCGAGATGATCACCTGTGGGCCGTCCCGGTTTTCGTCATTTTTTGGCGGTTTCGCAGCCTCTGTGGTCTCAAAAGCGCTTTCCCTGTCTGCAAAAGCCTACCATAGTTCTGCGTTGATAATCGGCGCGCCACAAGGGCCGAACGCATGACAGGGAGGATACGCCATGGGTTGGATGGCTGACGAAACGGGGCTGGAGCGCTGCGGCGCGAACTTTGTGCCGCTGAGCCCGCTTTCTCATTTGCGGCGCGCAGCCCAGGTCTTTCCGGATGTGACGGCGACGGTCTATGGCGGCGCGCGGCGCAGCTATGCCGAGTATCACGAGCGCTGCACGCGGCTGGCCTCGGGACTTGCGGCCCTTGGGGTTGCGCCGGGCGATGTTGTCTCGACCATCCTGCCTAGGGTCAGGATGCATTGATTTCCGGAGCGCTACGTGATTCACGGCCCGGAAAACGGAGCGGTGACATGAGCGACCTTTTCTGGCTGACTGACGAGCAGATGGCCAAGCTTTCCCCTTTCTTC
>JAUHVR010000016.1 GCA_030424865.1 Alphaproteobacteria bacterium
CTCCGTGACCTGCGCCACCGCGTCGATCTTGAACTCATCTGAGTAACGAATTTGCCCTGACATTTGCATCGTCCTTTGCTTCCAAAATTACCAAGCAAAGCGTCAACAAATCTAGGGGCACCTCAATCAACATATTGATGACCCTGCGAAACTGGTTCAGGGCGATATGCACGGTGGGGTTGGTGATTTTTCCGAACCGGATGTCGTGCGGGTCATCCGGGTTGTCTGTTCCATTCCCTAGGAGGCGCTGTAGATGGGGCAACTCGTTATAGTAGGGCAGGCGGTTGAGGCCCTTTTCTGGTCGGCTGTCAGTGAAGTCGATACCGGATAGCAGCGGTGCCCGCTCAACAGCTTCGTTGTAGGTGATGACGTCGTCGCGCATCTCGGCCACCATCGCTTCTGTCGCCTTGTGGCAAAAACGCAAGTGACCATCCGGCAAGCGCACCTTTTCAACCGAAGACGCGGTTTCGGGGTCAAGGCCAAGCGTGCCGGTGAGCCAATCGATCAACGCTTCGGGATTCTCGGCATCGGCCAACTTCTGCAGAACGCTCTCGCGGGTGATGGCGTCATAGTCAGGCCAGAAATCCGCCAACGGGCCGGGCTTTCGTTGAGTCCCCAGCAAAGCGGCGGCAACCTGATTGAAGTGAAGATGTTTGAGGCCACCCGTTTCAAGGTTCAACTTGTCCGGCCCCTTGCTTGACGATAGGCCAAGCGTTTTGCGTACCCCGGCCCAGGTTAGCTTCTGCCCTCCATTGAGGGTGTTGAACAGGACACGGTGCTTGTCGCCGTCGAGCCTCTCCTCAATCCCGTCGCGGATGATCCGCAGATTGCCGAGCTGCTGGAGGATCAGAAATGCCTGTGCGGCTGGATGCCATCGCGCCAGCCGCGGCTCGGCCGGAAAAAACGTACATCGACCAGGTGCAACCGGTTTCAGCGGTCGTTGATAGAATATGGTCTTGCGCAAGCGGTCACGGAAGGCGTCATTCAATTCCGGATGATGCTTTGCCTGCTCTGCCCAAATCGCATCAAATTCCTCCAACAGGAGGTCGCGGGTTGGGTAGAAATCATAGTGTTTTTCCGCGCCGTCGCCCTGTGGACGGACACGCACGCCTTCGCCCGCCTTCTGGCGCGACCATAGGTAGGCCCCATAGGTCCTGTGCCCTCCTTTTTGCAGCTTTGTCTCAAGCGATTTCGCGCCAGATTTAATGAGCCCTGTATCGTCATCGCTTGGGTCAGTCTTGCGATTACTTGCAAATCCACGGTGTTTTGAGATGTGCCACAAGACACGGCCCAGTTCGTAAAGTGATATCTTGCCAGAAACCGCGCGCGCCCTCAGGCGGTAAGGGTTACGGCAATCATCATCGCTTGCGTTTGAACAAGACTGTTTTGAGTGTGAGCAGGTAAACAAAGAATCTAGAGCCGGACCAGCCGGGGGCAGGATACCGGTTTCAACCAGATCGTTTTCTAATCGCCTGCGGCGCGAAATTCTTCGGTCATTTTGTCGACGATCCAACCTAGGATCCCGCCGCGCTGCCGCTTTCGACTGCTTTCCGTCAGATGTTTTACCATCGTCGAATAAACGTACCCCTAAATTGTGCAGGCCTACAGGTTTGCCTTTGCGTTGCGTTTCCCAGAGCGCAGCGTCGAGGTCATAGACTGCCCACCCTATTGATGTCGTTCCTAAATCAAAAGCAAAACGAACGGGCATGAAAAAATACCTTCATCTCTTGACGTCCTCAAAAGAGTAGCCCACGATCTAATTATCTTCTAGCAGAAGAAGCCTCGTGGTCTTTCCCGCGATAAGGTGAAATATCCACGACGTTGAGGCGGGCCGAGGCCCGCCTCATTCGTATCTCGATTTGGGTTAGGGCCGAAACTTCAGAGAGGTTCGCCGTCGATGTGAATGAATCTAGAGATCATTGCAGATCCTGGTTCCATACGTACGCGCCGATTTGGCGCTTCTCGAAGGAATTCGGCCACTTCATCTAGCGTGTTCAGCCAAATCGGGTTCATTGTCTGACCAGGCTGGAAACATTCAAAGTAATGTCCTCCGTCTCGGGGGTATTTCCTTGCAGTGTTCGTTACCTTGCCATCTTTGATCTTTTCGATCCGATCAACCATCTTTTGCGCTTCCCGCCAAAGACATCATCGATACACCTTCCGGACGGATCCTCAAACCAAAAACAGATGACATTCGCTAAAACCTCGAGTTCCGCTGTCCGAAAGCTGCGCCGCAGCGATACGAAACCTCACAGAACGCAGTTAAGGCCTTCAGCTCTCGATGGTTATTGACTTCGAGCTGAAAAGGCGCGGCCCTTTCACCGAAGGTGAAGACATGCGGCCTTTCAAACCTTTTCGAACTTGGCGAGCAAATTCTTCCAAGGTGGCAACACGGATATAGTCCTTCTCGAACCGCGTGGGAGACACAACATACATCGCGTCTTCATGTCGTTGCGGTCTAACGATCTCGCCCTTCTGGGGCCCGCGTGAGACCTTCGCCGTGATCTTCATTTTTATCTATCCTTGGGAAGACATTGAGCCACATAAAGCATCAGGAAAAAGAGGTTACAAGTATCGATGAAGGTATCGTCAGGCCATCAAAGACTCGACCATCTCTAAACATGGCTTAACTGGTTTTGGAACGGCGAGAGACGTTCAATGAGTTTCACTGTCATCATGCTTGGTGTTGCTTTTTTACTACAATACAGCCGTTATGAAGGTGAACGTGCCAACCGGGGGGTGGGGGGCGGGGGGAAACTGTCCGCTCAAATCACAATTTCGAGCCTAATCTCTCAATAGAAACAAGAAAAACATGAGAATGCCGCGCCTATGAGCCGGGATCGATCTGCCAAAAAGGCTCCAATCCTTTTGCATCTATCAGCCTTCCATTCACTAATGGTTTGGCTCTTTCATCGGGTCCACAAGTTGCAGGCTTTTTAGCAAGTATGGCATAGCCGCACCCTGACCATATCCGCCTTCGACTGCGTCTTTGTTCGCCCTTCCCGTAAGATAGCGGCGGTGTGCGTCGGGAATCCCAGCTTCGTCCGCAGCATCTTGAAGGCGGTGACGGAAACTGTGGAACGAAACCTTGCCGCCGGTGATTTTCAACTTCTTTTCTCGAAGCTGGGTGAACCGCTTACCATAAGCGCCGCTCACGCGGCCGCGGCTATCAGGCTTCAACTCTTCGAGTTGTTCACGATTGCGCGCCCACTGGTTGAACGCCAATGCTTCGGGAGGGCGCGACTGGCGACGCTCTTCGATATGCGCTTTCAGCCCTTTCTCGATCAGCCTTGGGTGAACGGGTACCCAACGCACAGTAGCATCGCTCTTGGCTCGCATCCCCTCCCCCTCATCTGTAATACGCATAGACCAGACTCCGTTCTGTTCTTCGAAGTCGCAAAGACGCAACTGACACGTTTCCTGCAAACGTGTCCCGTGATGCGCCGAAATCCACGGCCCCCAGTGGTCTATGGTTGTTACGCCGAATTTCGGCTCATTGGTCGATGCGACGTGGTCAAGTATACGGCGCACCTCTTCCGGTGTGAAAGGGCGGCGCTTTTGGGTCGTTTTCTCGCTGTGCTTTCTTTTGGCACGCGGCATCTTGTAGTCCGCCCACGGGTTACCAGAGCGATAGTCCTGGCTAGCAGCGAACCCAAGCAATCCCTTCAGTATAGCAACGTATTTGTCGCGTGTTTTGTCTGATAGCGTATCTTTTGATTGTGACTGCGCCCAGTCCACAGCTTCCTGAAATGGCAGGTCGCGTACGTAACAATCGTCAGACAATTTGGCTGAGGTGATCGCAGGCAAACCCTGAATGGCTTTCGCGAAATCCCTCAGATGCGCCTTGGTCAACTCGGTCACTGGAATTTCGCCGTGCAGTTCTGTGAATCGCCTCACGTAGTGTTTAGCCGCATCAGCAGTCTGAGCATCAACGGTCGTGGCCCATTCCTCCAAAACATCGCGTAGGCTAAAAACATCGCCGTCCAGTTCGACGTCTTTTCCGAACTTGCGAAGCACCCGCCCCCTCGCGTTGTTTTGCGTCCGAACTATTGACACAAAGGCGTCGTGGGCTGCCCGCTCTGCCTGTAAGAGTTCAGCGTTTATTGCTTGGTCCACGATGACAGGCACGGGCTGACCGATTGGCCCCTCGTCGAAATCGACAGAGACCGCCGCAGGCGGCTCACTAGCGCGCAAAAAGGCCAAAGCACGCTTACCACTGTAAAACTCTTCGATGAGCCCTGACAGGCCCCCTGCGTCGTCCAACAGCGCTCTTTGGTCAGGGGGCAAGTTGCGCGAAAGAGCCTTCCGGCTTTCCTCTGCCTTCGCCTGATCCAATTCGGCATCCATTATCGCCCGGATCCTCCGCACCTCTTTCTCTGCTGTTTTTGGGTCCGAAGTCTTGAGGCTTTGCTGATAGACTGCCTTCCCGCCCCAATGCTTCTGAATCGGTTTGGGCACGCGGATCTTGGCATGGTACTTGCCATGACGCTGAATAGTATCGGGTACTTTTGGGAGCGCCATCATCGACCTTTTGTAGAAACGTCACACATCTTTGTGTGACGTTACGTGTGACGTTTTTCAAGGGCCAAACCCCTGTTTTCACAAAGCATCGTGATTTCAAATGGATGTTAATGGTGCGGTCGAGAGGACTCGAACCTCCACGGGAGTTACCCCACAGCGACCTCAACGCTGCGCGTCTACCAATTCCGCCACGACCGCACATCCTGACTTGGTAGGCGGGGATTAGACCAAGTGCCCGCCTACCTCAAGCCCAAAGTTTCACGATCGGCGCATCTGCAAACGCGGCGTTCGGCGCCACAGCAATATCAGGCCCATGAGGCCCACCGCAATGGCGATCCAGCCAAGGTGCTCGTCGCCGGAAAACAGGACCTCGTTCATGCGCCGCCCGGGCAAAAGCGTCATCAATCCTGCCAGCCCCATGGCCCCGAACCAGAGGTTCTGCATGGTTGCGCGATGCGCCGGGATATTCCGGCGGATCGCGTGTCCAAGTCCTTCAACCACGCCCCAAAGCGTGAAGAGGCTCAGCAAATGGATTGGGCCAAAGTGGCCAACCAGCGCGATATCGCTTTCGATGAACAGGCCGGACACCGCCAGCCCAAGCATTGCGGCAATCCAGACGTAGCCCAGGATCTTGTGGATCCGGTCCCGGTTCGGTCGGAACACGACAACGGGGCCGATCACCAGCGCCGGCAGGGCGGCCGCGACGTGGAGTTGAATTGCAAGCGAAGCTGTATAGATCGGGTCGAGGGTCATAAGCATGTCCAGTCTTTGCAGGTCGATTTCCATTGGCTTATGGATGGGCGGCATGGTGGTCCCGCTCAACGCAACATGCATGGAAAGGCCCGGACATTCGTGACTGACAGCCCAACGCAACTCGCGCTTCGTGAATGGCGACGGCACCTCGCGCACCCTCAGACGTTGATCGTTGTGGCGGGTGTGGGTGTTGTGCTTGGTCTTGTGGGGCCGTTCGACACGGACGACTACCTGCGTCTGCTGCCTCGGGTTCTGTATTGGGTCGTGATGGTTCTGGCGACCTATGTCACCGGGTACGTGGTCGGTGCGCTGCTGGACGCGCCGCTGAAGCGCCTGGGCCAATGGCCGACTGTGCTGCTGGGTGGTCTGGGTATGGGCGTTGCGATCTCGGCAGTGGTTGTCACGGTGAACTACGCCACCTTCGCCTACGTGCCCGACATGCAGGACCTTCCCCAACTGGTTGCCACTGTCATGGCCATCGCGCTTGTCGTGAATGTCGTCCTCACGCTGGTGCTGACGCCACCGCCACAGGACGCGACAGAGGCGCGTGCCCCGGCCCCGATCCTGAGCCGGCTGCCAATCGAAAAGCGCGGCGCGCTCGTTGCGCTTTCGGTCGAAGATCACTACACCCGCGTCTTTACAACAAAGGGCGAAGACCTGTTGCTCATGCGGCTTTCAGATGCCATTCGGGAAACCGAGGGCGTTTCGGGCGCGCAGGTGCACCGTTCCCACTGGGCAGCGTTCGACCACGTCCTGTCGGCCCGGCGCACCGGGGACCGGGCTGTGCTGACGATGTCGACTGGCCTCGACGTGCCCGTGAGCCGCGCCAATGTGAACAAGATCAAGGAGGCCGGGCTTCTGCCCCGCTAGACCATGGTAGACTGGACCGTATCCGAAGGGCTGACCCCCTATCCCGAGGCCGTCGCGCTGATGGAGCAACGCGCCGCCGATATTGCCGCCGGGCAGGCCGATGAACTGGTCTGGCTGGTCGAGCATCCACCGCTCTATACCGCTGGCACCTCGGCCAACTCTGCGGATCTGGTCGATCCAGACCGCTTTCCTGTCTTCGATACCAAGCGGGGTGGCCAATATACCTATCACGGACCGGGGCAACGCGTGGTCTATGTCATGCTTGATCTCAACAAGCGGGGTCGGGACGTGCGGTGTTTTGTCCGTCAGTTAGAGGCCTGGGTGATCGAAACCCTGGCCGAGTTCAACGTGCGGGGCGAAATTCGTCCGGGTCGCGTTGGCGTCTGGGTCGTGCGGGACGACAAACCCCTGACAGCGACAGGCGCAAAACCCGAGGACAAGGTTGCCGCCATCGGCATACGTCTGCGCAAGTGGGTCAGCTTCCACGGTATCTCGATCAACGTGGAACCCGATCTTGACCATTTTGGCGGCATCGTACCCTGCGGGATCACCGAACACGGTGTGACCAGCCTGGTCGATCTGGGATTGCCCGTTTCGATGGACGATCTGGACGTCGCGTTGCGCAGGACCTTTGACCAGACCTTTGGCGACATCGAGACATAGGCCGGACGGCCGCCTCCTTTTGACAGCGGTCGTTATTCGGCGGGCGCTGCCTTACGGAGCCGACTGAAGGACACCGGCGTCATTCCCAAAAAGGCGGCGATGCGCGTGTGCGGCATCGTCTCTTCGGCACCGGGATAGCGATCCCGAAACCAGGTCAGCCGTTCGGCACCGCCCAAGGCCGAGAGGCACCATTCACGGTCGGCTTTCCGCGCCAGTTCCTGGCGCAGGACCGTATTGGCCCATTCGCGGACGGCCAGGTCCTCGAGGATTGCGTCGCTCAGAACCTGCGCGGACATTTCAGCGACCAGCGCTTCGTCCAGGATCTCGATGGTCACAAAGGACAGCCCCTCTCGGGTTCTGGACAGTTGAGGGGGCAGGACGCAGGGCGCGCGGTGCAGGCCGATGCAGGCGGCCCGCCCCTGAACATCTGTGATCACCGAAGCCGCACAGCCTGTTAGCAGAATGTATTCTGCGGTCGAGGCCGCCCCCTGAACCACAAGATCCTGCCCCTTGGCCGCCAGGCGCGTGCGCCACAGCCGGGAAAACCGCCGTGCGTCTTGCGGCGCCATCTGTGGTTCTTGGTCGGTCAAATAGGTCGCCAGGTCCATTTTTCGCGAGGCCCTTAACAATTGATAACACGCGTTTCGCGCTGAAGGTCTAGTAGCACGCTGACGGAAGATCACAGAGTCTGCACGACAGAGGTTTTGAACATGACACACGGCAAACAAGCGCTGGCCTTCGGCGCAGCGGCAACGATTGTATATGTCGCAATGATATTTGGCCCACTCGCCCGCCTGACCGAGATCGCGGGGGCGCCGCCCCTGGACATGCGTCCGATGGGGTACACGGTGGCAGAGGCGCGCCTGTTTCTGGAAAACCTGGGGGCGCAGGGGCGCAGTCTCTATCTCTGGCGCCAAATTCCGCTGGACCTGATCTATCCCGCCCTACTGGTGCTGACATTGACCCAGACCCTGGCCTGGACACGGTCCCACTTTCCCTGGCCCCGGCTGGTCACGCTGGGCAGCCTGTGCGCGATCGTTGCAGGGGCTGCGGACTATCTTGAAAACATGGGCATCGTCACGATGCTGGTGACGTGGCCCGATCCGGGCACAAGTCTGGTGGTTGCGACCTCGGCGGCCTCGGTGACCAAGTCCATCGCGACCACATGCGCCGTAAGCGCAATGGTCGTCTGTCTGATTGTCCGGCTCCTTGCCCGGAACAGGTCAAAAGTCGCCGTCTAGCGCCACTTTTGCGAGAAAACGTGACGCAGGATATCATCCCGGCGCAGACCACGCGCGGTCAGTTCGGCGTCCGACAGACCGCGCAGGAATGCAACGCGATCCGCCATCGCCTGACCACGGCGTTCGAACGGCGTGGTGGTGGCCTGTGACCAAAGCGCCGTGATCCGGCTGACAAGAGGTTGAATTTCAAAGCTTCGCGACGTGGCAGCATCGAAGAAAGCCATTGGTATCTCCTATGTTTTCGGCCGGCCCTTCCCCAAAAGGGCGCATCCTGAGGTTGACCAAAAAATACGGCGATCTTGCGGCGGCACACAGTCTGGAAAACCTCAGTCAGGAAATCCTGACCTGCCCGTCGTTAACAAAGTGTTCACGAATGGCGCGCCCTGCGACAAAAAATGTTGATCTGCGTCAAAGACGGACATTGCCGCCAGAGGGGTCACAAACTAAAACCCGTTCAGGACCTTCAAGGGCGTGGCGGGATTCCCGACTGCGCCCTTCACTTCACCAGCAGGAGGCAGAAATGGCCGACGCCGCCATCCATGGCCACGAACATGAAGACCAGCGTAGCTTCTTTACGCGCTGGTTCATGTCGACCAACCACAAAGACATCGGGATCCTTTATCTGATCGTTTCGGCGCTCGCAGGGTTCATCTCGGTGGCCTTCACCGTCTACATGCGCATGGAGCTCATGGAGCCCGGTGTGCAGTTCATGTGCCTCGAAGGCGCACGGATGTTCGCATCTGACGCCGTTTGTACGCCGAACGGACACCTTTGGAACGTGCTGATCACCGGCCACGGTATCCTGATGATGTTCTTCGTCGTCATTCCCGCGCTCTTTGGCGGATTTGGCAACTATTTCATGCCGTTGCAGATCGGCGCGCCGGACATGGCGTTCCCGCGGATGAACAACCTGTCGTTCTGGCTGTACGTTGCGGGCACCTCGCTGGCCGTTTGTTCGGTCCTGGCGCCGGGCGGCAATGACCAGGCCGGCTCGGGTGTGGGCTGGGTTCTCTACCCGCCGCTGTCGACAAACGAAGGCGGCCTGTCGATGGACCTGGCGATCTTTGCGGTACACGTCTCGGGTGCCTCGTCGATCCTGGGCGCGATCAACATGATCACCACCTTCCTGAACATGCGTGCCCCGGGCATGACCCTGTTCAAGGTGCCGCTGTTCAGCTGGTCGATCTTCGTGACCTCCTGGCTGATTCTGCTGTCGCTGCCGGTTCTGGCAGGCGCCATCACCATGCTGCTGACCGACCGGAACTTCGGCACGACCTTCTTTGATCCGGCAGGCGGCGGGGACCCGATCCTCTATCAACACATCCTGTGGTTCTTTGGCCACCCGGAAGTGTACATCGTGATCCTGCCCGGTTTCGGCATCATCAGCCACGTGATCGCCACCTTCTCGCGCAAGCCTGTCTTCGGCTACCTGCCGATGGTCTGGGCGATCATCGCGATCGGCGCACTGGGCTTTGTTGTGTGGGCACACCACATGTACACCGTTGGCATGTCGCTGACCCAGCAGAGCTACTTCATGCTGGCCACGATGGTCATCGCGGTGCCGACCGGGGTCAAGATCTTCTCGTGGATCGCGACCATGTGGGGCGGCTCGATCGAGTTCAAGACCCCGATGCTGTTCGCCATCGGCTTCCTGTTCCTGTTCACCGTGGGCGGCGTTACCGGCATCGTGCTGAGCCAGGCCGGCGTCGACCGGGCCTATCACGACACCTACTATGTGGTTGCGCACTTCCACTACGTGATGTCGCTGGGGGCCGTGTTTGCCATCTTTGCGGGGATCTACTTCTACCTGCCGAAGATGACCGGACGGATGTACTCGGAATTCTGGGGCAAGATCCACTTCTGGGCCTTCTTCATCGGCGCAAACCTGACCTTCTTCCCGCAGCACTTCCTGGGCCGTCAGGGCATGCCGCGCCGCTATATCGACTACCCCGAGGCATTCGCCTACTGGAACCTGTGGTCGAGCTGGGGTGCCTTCCTGTCGTTTGCCTCGTTCATCCTGTTCTTCGGCATCGTGATCTACGCGGTCCGCGCCGGTGCCAAGGTGACCGAGAACAACCCCTGGAACGAGTACGCGGATACGCTGGAATGGACCCTGCCCAGCCCGCCGCCCGAGCACACGTTCGAAATCCTGCCCAAGCAGGAAGACTGGGACAAAGGTCCGGCGCACCACTAGCGCGACCCGCAATCTGAAGAAAAAGCCCCGCTGTCCGCAGCGGGGCTTTTTTGTTGCTTTTGACATAATGTCGCACTTAACCTTGAGGTGTGTCGCATTTTCCGGTGTTTGAGCCGCTTACGACCAAGGCGAGCAGCGCCCTGGTCATACAGTTCCAGAGTGCAGCCCACGGTAAGCCCTCTCGGTAAACTGATATGCTGGCACGACGACCTCGGTACGCGCCTGCGTCTCTCCCTTTCGTTCGGCGCGGCCGGGACACAGGGAGGACCCAATGACAGATCAACAATCAAATACAAAAAAGATGCTGGATCCCGATCCACGCGTCTGGGACTTCAAAACGGAGTACGAACTCGGACAGGACAACATCCGCCCCTTCGGGTTGGACATTCACAACCCAGTTTTTCTGATTTCAAGCATTCTGATTATGGCATTTGTGCTGCTGTCTCTGGCCAATCAGGAAGCCGCGGCAAGTTTCTTTGGATGGCTCAGGCCCTGGCTGACCAGCAACTTTGACTGGTTCCTCGTCATCTCGGTCAACATCATCCTGGTGTTCTGCCTGGTGCTGATCTTTCTGCCCATCGGCTCTGTCCGCATCGGCGGCAAGGACGCGGTGCCCGACTACAGCTATTCCGGTTGGATCGCGATGATGTTTGCCGCGGGCATCGGCATCGGCCTGCTGTTCTTTGGCGTTCTTGAACCGGTGTACTACACCTTCTCGGAAGGCGGAAACGCGCGGCCCCTGAACATCGACGCCACGCAACCCGGCAATGAATACGTCGGCATCGTCGGCACGATCCACCACTGGGGCCTTGGCGGCTGGTGTGTCTACGCCGTCGTCGGCCTGACGCTGGCGATTTTTGCCTACAACAAGGGCCTGCCCATGACCCTGCGCTCGGCCTTCTACCCGATCCTGGGAGAACGGATCTGGGGTTGGTGGGGTCACCTGATCGACACGCTGGCGGTCTTTGCGACGCTCTTTGGCCTGACCACTTCGTTGGGACTGGGCGCGCAGCAGGTCGCCGCAGGTCTGAACGAGGTCTTTGGCATCGCCCCCTCGCCCACCGTGACCGTGTTGCTGATCATCGGGATCACGCTGATCGCATTGGGCTCGGTCCTGATGGGCATGGATGCAGGTGTGAAGCGTCTGTCCGAGATCAACATGGTCATGGCCGTGCTGCTTTTCATCTTTGTCCTGCTGGTCACCGGCGTGGGCACCGCCATCGCCCGCTATGCGGACGTGATGGTCGACTACATCGTGATGTTGCCAGCCTTGTCAAATCCATTCGGACGCGAAGACACCAGCTTCTTCCACGGCTGGACAACCTTCTACTGGGCCTGGTGGATCGCGTGGTCGCCCTTTGTCGGCATGTTCATCGCCCGCATTTCCAAAGGCCGCACGGTGCGCGAGTTCGTGCTTTGCGCCCTGGTTGCACCGACCGCGGTCTGCGCGCTGTGGATGTCGACCTTTGGCGGCGCTGCCATCGACATGCTGAACGCAGGTGGCGCCGAAGGCGTCAAGGCCACGGTGATCGACAGCTACGCCCCCGAAGGCGCGCTGTTCGGCTTCCTGAAGGAACTGCCGCTTTACAGCGTGGTTGCGCCGATCTCGCTGGTGCTGATCGTGATCTTCTTTGTGACCTCGTCCGATAGCGGATCGCTGGTCATCGACACGATCACCGCGGGTGGCAAGATGGACGCCCCGGTGGTGCAGCGGGTGTTCTGGTGCACGCTTGAAGGGCTGGTCGCCATTGCGCTTTTGCTGGGCGGCGGCCTGAACGCGCTGCAGGGGGCTGCAGTCTCGACCGGCATTCCGTTCACGCTGGTGGTGCTGACAATGTGCTGGTGCGTCTACGTCGCGTTGAAGGACGAAAGGTCCAAGATGTGACGCCGGTCCGGCGCCATTCGACACCATGACTCCTGAAAAGCCCCGCCGCTTGGTGGGGCTTTTTCCTTTGGGTCGCGTGCGTTTGATGGTTAGCCTGCCCATGCGGGCAATGGGCGGCAGCGTGGTGGCGGGCACAAGATGATAACCGAAATCGAAGACTTTTTTGCCAAGGGCTGCGGGCGGTGTGACAGGTTCGATACGGCCGCGTGTTCGGCGCGCCGGTGGCACGACGGGTTGCTTGGACTTCGCAGGGTGTGCCTGGATGCCGGGCTGGAAGAGACCGTGAAATGGGGCCACCCCTGCTACACGCACGCGGATCGCAACATCGTGGTCCTGGGGGCCTTTCGGGCCGATTTCCGGATGAGTTTCTTCAATGCGGCCCTGATGACCGATCCCGAGGGCGTGCTGACAAGACAAGGACCCAACACCCGGCACCCGGACATGATCCGGTTCACCGAAACGGCGCAGGTCGCCCGACACGCTGACACCATCTTGGCCTATCTGCGCGAAGCCATGGGCTATGCCGCGGCCGGCCTGCGCCCACCGAAAGAGGACAGCGTCCTGCCCCTGCCTGCCGAACTGTCCGAGGCGCTGGATGCGGACCCCGAACTGTCTGCCGCGTTTTCCGCGCTGACGCCAGGACGACAAAAGAGCTATGTCATCAACTTGAACGGCGCAAAACAGGCAGCCACGCGGACAAGGCGCATCCACAAGTTCCGAGACAGGATCATCGCGGGCAAGGGCGCCCAGGAACGGTAGGGCGCATCAATGTCGTTGACAGAACCGTAAGTCACGACTTACGGTAAGTCATGGCTTACGTAGATTCTCTTGTTGCCCTTGCCGACCCGACGCGCCGATCGCTCTTCGAAGCGATTGCCGCACGACCGGCAAGCGTCAAAGAGCTGGCGGCGAATTTGCCGATCAGCCGGCCTGCCGTGTCACAACATCTGAAAGTTCTGCAGAATGCCGATCTGGTAAAGGCCCATGCCCAGGGCACCCGCCGGATCTATGAACTGGATCGACGGGGGCTTGAGGCTCTGCGCACGTATCTCGACCAATTCTGGACGGATGCCTTGGGGGCCTATGCCGCCGAGGTCGCCCGTCGCACCCAAACCTGAAGGATCCCCAAAATGCTCGACCCAATCGTCAAGACCATCGAGGTCCCCTGCCCTCAGAAAACCGCCTACGAGGTCTTTCTCGACATGGGCAGCTGGTGGCCCCTGGACAAACGCTCGATGTCGATCATGCGTGTGGGCAGCCCGGCCAAGCGGCTTGTGGTGGACGCCACGGTCGGCGGCCAGATCCACGAGGTGGCCGCCGATGACAGTGAGATCCTCTGGGGCAAGTTCAACACGCTTGAACCGCACACGCATATCGAGATGGATTTCCACATGGGTCTTCCGGCGGATCAGACCGGACAGGTGGCCATCAAGTTCACCCCGCTGACGGCCAACTCAACGCAGGTCGAGCTGACCCATTTCAACTGGGAAGGCTACGGCGACATGGCCGAGATGATGATCCAGGGCTACGGCGGCAGTTGGGATCTGCTGTTTGTCGAGCACTTCGGAGCCGCCTGCGCCGCCTGATGCGGCAATTTGCCGGTGCCCGCCCCCGTGCCCGCACCGGTGAACCGTCCTAAGATTCCCCCATGCCCTATGAGTGGACCAAACCCCTGGCCGAGAGCGGAGAGGCGCAGATGCGCCTCTGGCCGCACAACTCGTTGCCCAAGGCCGGATTTGCGGCATTCATCATGGCGACCTTCCTGATGATCCTGATCCCGCTTTTCACGATGCTCGGGACCAAGTTGCTGTGGGGGCTCTTGCCGTTCCTGATGATGGCGGTGGCAGGCATCTACTATGCCTTGCAACGCAACGAAAAAGACCGGCAGATCGAAGAAGTGCTGACCGTTACAGCAAACGAATTGCATCTGAGCCGAACGGCTCCGCGACAGGGTCTTCAGGAATGGTCCTGCAACCCCTATTGGGCGCAAGTTCATCTGCACGAAACCGGCGGTCCGATCCCCAACTATGTCACGCTGAAAGGCAGCGGGCGCGAAGTCGAGATCGGCGCCTTTCTGTCCGAAGAGGAACGCAAGGGGCTTTTCGACGATTTGACACGCCTTCTGCGGCGTCTGGGCCCCCTAAGCCAGGGGCGACCCTAGCTGAGGCGGTCCTTGACCATGGGGCCAACGGCACCAAAGTCCATCTGTCCGGTGTATTTTGCCTTGAGCGCACCCATCACCCGGCCCATATCGCGGATCGAGTCGGCGCCCACTTCGCCCAGAGCGGCATCGACCGCCTTGGCGATCTCGGCATCGTTCAGCTTGCGGGGCAGGAATTCGGCGATGACCTCGATCTCGCCCAGTTCGCGCTCGGCCAGGTCCAGACGTCCGCCCTCTTCATAGGTCTTGGCGCTTTCCTGACGTTGCTTGGTCATTTTGCCAAGGATCGCAAGGATTTCCGCCTCGCCAACGCCATCATCGTTGCCGTCGGCACGGGCCGCGATGTCGCGGTCCTTGATGGCGGCATTGATCAGCCGCAGCGTCGACAGACGGGCCGCAGCCTTGTCGCGCATCGCTTGTTTCATCTCTGCCGTAATCTTTGCTCGCAGTCCCATAACGCCCATCCCCATGGTTGTCGTAACGACTGACACTACAGAAAGCGCGCGCCCGGCGCAACCAATGATCAATCGCGCTAAGCCATTGAAAACGTTGACATAGGTATTTTCGATCTCCCCTTGACCCCAACCGGCCTGACGCTTAGGTTCCCGCCAATTTAGCCCAACGAAAGAGTCGCGACATGGCGCAGTCCGCTTCAGCCAAGCCAACCGCATGCCTTGCCCTTGCCGATGGCACCGTGTTCTACGGCCAAGGCTTTGGCGCCACAGGCGAAAAGACCGCCGAGCTGTGTTTCAACACCGCCATGTCCGGCTATCAGGAAATCATGACCGACCCCTCTTATGCGGGTCAGATCGTGACCTTCACCTTCCCGCATATCGGCAACGTGGGTGTGAACCCCGAAGATGACGAAACCGGTGACCCGGTCGCCGAAGGCATGGTCGTCAAGTGGATGCCGACCCAAAGCTCGAACTGGCGCGCCGCGCAGGAATTGGGCGACTGGCTGGAAGCACGTGGCCGGATCGCCATCGGCGGCATCGACACCCGCCGCCTGACCCGCGCCATCCGGCAGCAGGGCGCGCCGCACGTGGCACTGGCCCATGACCCCGAGGGCAACTTCGATATTCAGGCGCTGGTGACCAAGGCGCGCGCCTTCCCCGGCCTCGAAGGGCTGGACCTGGCCAAGGACGTGACCTGCGCGCAGTCCTATCGCTGGGACGAGATGCGCTGGGCCTGGCCCGAAGGCTATGCCAAGCAGACCGCGCCCAAGCACAAGGTCGTCGCTGTCGATTTCGGCGCCAAACGCAACATTCTGCGCTGCCTGGCCTCGGCGGGCTGTGACGTGACCGTTCTGCCCGCGACCGCCACATACGACGAGATCATGGCGCATTCACCCGATGGGGTCTTCCTGTCCAACGGTCCCGGCGACCCTGCGGCCACCGGCGAATACGCCGTGCCGATGATCCAGGGCTTGTTGAACAACACGCAGTTGCCCATCTTCGGCATCTGCCTCGGCCACCAGATGCTGGGCCTTGCGCTGGGTGCCCGGACCATCAAGATGAACCACGGCCATCACGGCGCGAACCACCCGGTCAAGGAGATCGAGACCGGCAAGGTCGAGATCACCTCGATGAACCACGGGTTTGCCGTGGACAGCCAAAGCCTGCCCGACGGCGTGGTCGAGACCCATGTCTCGCTCTTCGACGGCTCGAACTGCGGCATCCGCATCGCCGACCGCCCGGTGTTCAGCGTCCAGCACCACCCCGAAGCCAGCCCGGGCCCCCAAGACAGCTACTACCTGTTCGAACGCTTTGCCGCGTCCATGGATGCCGCATAAATTAGCGATTTCTTCAGGCTGATTAACGCAGCTTTAACCACCTTGCCGTTTGCTGGTGCAGCAATTGGCAAGGTGTGATTATGAGCAGAGCCCAGCGCGACGCAAAGGCCTTTACCGAGTTTCAGCCTGACGATGACGCGGGCCGTGACCTCGCGGGTATTCTTGCGCGGGATGACGGCACTGACCTGATCTCTGTTCTGGACGCCCTGACAGAGGCCAGACAGTCCGGTGCACCGCTGCCTCAAGCCCTGACGGCCCATGGCGCCGCCGCTGGCGAACGGTTGTTGCGCGCCCTGTCGCACAAGCACAGGGTCATGAGCCTGACCCGTGCCGATACACCTCCGGATGATGATCTTGGCACCTTGCTGCCGCTGGATTTCTGCCTGAAACACACGGTCTTTCCCTGGATGCGGATCGGACGGACCACGGTGGTCGCCGGGGCCGACCCCGAAAGCTTTGACACGCTTGCGCCACTGATCGAGCGTCAGCTTGGCGCGGCAATGTTTGCCGTCGCGCCCGAGCGTGACATCCATGACGCGATTGCGGCCCAGCACGCACAGACCTTGGTCGAAGCCGCCGAACACAAGGTCCCCCTCGAGGAAAGCTGCCGCGATATCAACGAGGTGACCGGCAAACGCGCCTTCTTTGCCGTCGCGCTTGTTCTGCCGGCGATCTGGTTGCTGGCGCAGTCGCCGCAGGCGTTCTTTGCCGTCGTCCTTGGCCTGGCCGTCCTGTCCTTGGTTCTGAACCAGGCACTCAAAGTCGCCTCGGCAGTGGCCACACTGATGCCGCGAAAGATGCCTCGGTCCGAAAGCGACGCTGGCCCGATGCCTCTGGTCACCGTGCTGGTCCCCCTGTTCCGCGAGGAAAACATCGCGGACATGCTGGTCAAACGTCTGAGAGCCTTGCGTTATCCCAAATCCCGACTGGACGTCGTTCTGGTGCTAGAGGCCGAAGACGGGCTGACACAGGACACGCTGTCCCGGACCGAGTTGCCCCCCTGGATGCGGGTGATCGAAGTGCCCAAGGGCGAAGTTTTGACCAAGCCCCGCGCCTTGAATTATGCACTGAACTTTTGTCGTGGCGAGATCATCGGGATCTATGACGCCGAAGATGCCCCAGCCCCTGATCAGATCAACCGTGTCGCCGATTTCTTTCGGTCGGCCCCTCCGGATGTCGCCTGCGTGCAGGGCATCCTTGATTTCTACAATCCCAAGTCGAACTGGCTGGCGCGCTGCTTTGCCATCGAATACGTGACCTGGTTCCGGGTCATCCTGCCGGGTCTCGCCCGTCTGAACCTGGCCATCCCGCTGGGCGGCACAACGCTGTTCATTCGTCGAGAGGTGTTGGAAGAGGTGCACGGCTGGGACGCGCACAACGTGACCGAAGACGCCGATCTGGGCATCCGCCTGGCGCGCTACGGGTACCGCACGGTGCCATTGGCAACGGTGACACAGGAAGAGGCCAACAACCGCCTGTGGCCCTGGGTGAAACAACGCTCGCGCTGGCTCAAGGGCTATATGGTGACCTACCTGGTCCACATGCGACGCCCGTTACAACTGTTGAAAGACCTGGGTCCCTGGAAATTTGCCGGTTTCCAGGTGCTGTTTCTGGCGGCGATCCTGCAATTTGCCCTGGCCCCGCTGCTGTGGTCGTTCTGGCTGGTGCTGGCCGGCGTTCCGCACCCTGTGGCCGAACACATCGGCCAAGGCGGCACCCTGGCCCTGATCACGATTTTTGTCGCGTCCGAGGCCGTGTCGCTGGGCACCTGCGCACTTGCGGTGGCCCGCAGCCCGCACGAGCGGCTGTTTCCCTGGATTCCGACAATGATGTTCTACTTCCCGCTGGGGGTCCTTGCTGTCTACAAGGGCCTCTTCGAGCTGATCGCCAAGCCGTTCTATTGGGACAAGACCAGTCACGGACATTCACAGCCCGACCTGCCCGCCAAGCCTTAGTCCTGAGCAGCTGCGTCCAGTTTCAGACGGGTCACGAAAGCAACCGAGATATGGTCGCGCAACGCCTTGAAAGCCGCGTCTTCGTCACGCCGCGCAATGGCATCGACGATGGCAGTATGCTCTTCCAGCGCCACCTCTCCGCGCCCCTCGGCCGCCAGCGAGGTGGTCGCCATCAGCGCCATCGAGCGGTGGACCAGATCAAGTTGCTGAACAAGGTATCGGTTGTGCGAGGCCAGGTGGATCTGCTTGTGAAACCGACGGTTCGCCCGAGATAGCGCCGAAGGGTCATCCAGCAGCGCGCGGTCTTCTTCGACCTGATCCTTGAGAACCTCGATCTCTTCCGCGGTCGCGTGACGCGCTGCCAGACGCGCGGCCAGCCCCTCGAGTTCAGAACGCACGGCATATAGCTCGGCCATCTGGTTGTGGTCCAGCGAGGCGACGATCAGCGAGCGCCCGTCGCGGGTCAGAAGGGATTGCGTCTCAAGCCGCTGGAGGGCCTCGCGGATTGGCGTGCGCGAAACTCCGAACCGATCGGCCAGATCGCTTTCGACGAGCCGGTCGCCGGGTTTGAACACGCCGACGTCAATCGCCTCGAGAATGAGTGTGTAAGCGTCTTTCTGTCCTGCGCGCGTCTGCTGCATCGGTGGTCCTTTGTCAGGTTTCCGGACGATACCCATGCAGGCCCCTTGGGATCAAGGCCACTTATTGCGCTTGCCCCCGCGCAAGAGTAGCGTCGCGCCATGCCAAAGGACCGCTTTTCCCACGTGACCCAATGGGTCTTTGACCTGGACAACACGCTCTATCCGCCCTCTGCCCGTCTGTTTGACCAGATTGAGGTGCGGATGACGCAATACGTCATGGACAGCCTGAACGTCGCCCGTGATCAGGCCGATCACCTGCGCAAACATTACTGGGCGACTTATGGCACCACGCTGGCGGGGCTGATGCGCGAACATGACGTGGATCCCGCACCCTATCTGCACGAGGTGCATGACATCGACTTTGGCGGGCTCGACCCCGACCCCTATCTGGCCGACCTGATCCGGCAATTGCCAGGCCGCAAGATCGTCTACACCAATGGCTGTGCACCCTATGCCGCAAATGTGTTGAAGGCCCGCGGGTTAGAGGCCGCCTTTGATGCCATCTATGGCGTCGAACACGCCGACTTCCATCCCAAACCGGAACGGCGCGCCTTTGAAAAGGTCTTTGCCCAGGATGGGATCTTGCCCGAACAGGCCGCCATGTTCGAAGATGACCACCGCAACCTTGAGGCGCCGCACCAGATGGGCATGCGCACGGTCCATGTGGCCCCGGATCCGCATGAGGCCGATCACATCCACCACCATACCGACGATCTGTCGGCTTTTCTTGCACGCCTCACCTGATGTCGCATGGCAGCGGCGCGGGTCATGCCCTAGCTTAGGGGCATGACAACAGACATGCAGACAACGCAGGTTTTCATCGCGGGCGGCGGCATCGCCGGGCTGAGCGCCGCGGCGGCTTTTGGCGCCGCCGGGTTCGAGGTGATCTGCGCCGACCCGATGCCGCCCGTGACCGACCGGGACGCCGAGGGCGCAGACCTGCGCACCACGGCGTTCCTGCAGCCCGCGCGGGATTTCATGGACGAGATCGGCGTCTGGCCCCGCTTCATCGATCACGCCAGCGCCCTGCAGGTCATGCGCATCGTCGATGCGGGCGGCGCGCTGCCGGAGCCCCGGGTCGCGCACGAGTTCGACGCCTCCGATATCTCGGACCGGCCCTTTGGCTGGAACCTGCCCAACTGGCTGCTGCGTCGCGAGTTGCTGGCGCACCTCGCGACGCTGCCCAATGTCACCTTCCTCAGTGGCGTCGGCGTGACCCGCGTCTTCACCCGCCTGACCGAGGCCCGCGTGACACTGTCAAACGGCGACCGGGTGCGGGCGCATCTGGTTGTCGGCGCGGATGGGCGGAACTCCAAGGTGCGTCAGGCCGCAGGGATCGAAGTCAAAACCACCCGGTTCGGTCAAAAGGCGCTGGCCTTTGCTGTCACGCACCCGCTGCCGCACATGAACGTCTCGACCGAGGTACACCGCACCGGCGGCCCTTTCACGCTGGTTCCCCTGCCCGATCATCAGGGCATGCCCTGTTCCGCCATCGTCTGGATGGACGAAGGGCCCAAGGTCACACGGCTGCTCGATCTGCCCGACGAGGCCTTTGAGGCCGAGATGACCGCCCGGTCAGCAGGTCTGTTCGGTCCGCTGAAGCTCGCCTCGCGCCGGACCGTCTGGCCGATCATCGCGCAAGAGGCTGAACGTCTGAGCGCCCAGCGCATCGCGCTGGTGGCCGAGGCGGCGCACGTGGTGCCGCCCATCGGCGCACAAGGGCTGAACATGAGCCTTTTTGACATCGCCAGCCTGGTGTCGCTGGCCAAAGACCACCGCGACACCCTCGGCACGGCTGATATGCTGGACCGCTACCACCGCAGCCGGATCAATGACATCCGCATGCGCGTGGCGGGCATCACGGCGCTGAACCGCGCCTCGATGGCCTCGGCCCCGGCGCTGCGCGATCTGCGCGCCGCCGGGTTGAACCTGTTCTACACCGCCCCCGCGGTCCGCAAGGGGCTGATGCAGCTGGGTCTGGGCGCCCGCGCCTAAAGCGCGGCGTCCAGTGCGACGCGCAACCGTGCAACGGTCGCATCGACGTCATAAAGCTTGTCCAGACCAAAAAGCCCCAGCCGGAAGGTGCTGAAGCCCTCGGGCTCGTCACATTGCAGCGGCACCCCCGCCGCGATCTGCGTGCCCTGCGCGGCAAAGGCCCGGCCGGATTGCACCTCGGGGTCCGAAGTATAGCTGACCACAACGCCCGGCGCGCCGACGCCCTCGGCCGCGACCGAGGTGATGCCGCGCCCGGCCAGTTCCGCCCGGACAGCGTTGCCAAGCGCCCATTGCGCCTCTTTCGCCTTGGCAAATCCAAACGCGCGTGTCTCTGCCATGGCATCGCGGAAGGCGCGAATGCCATCGGTCGGCAGGGTCGCGTGATAGGCGTGTCCGCCGCCTTCGTAGGCCGCCATGATCGACCGCCACTTCTTCAGATCAACCGCAAAGCTGTCCGAGGCCGTGTCCTCCATCCGCGCCTCGGCCCGCGCCGACAGCATCACCAGCCCGGCGCAAGGCGTCGAGGACCAGCCCTTTTGCGGGGCCGAGATCAGCACATCCACCCCGGTCGCTGCCATGTCGACCCAGATGCAGCCCGAGGCGATGCAATCCAGCACCATCAATGCGCCCACGTCGTGCGCGGCCTCGGCCAGCGCGGTCACGTAGTCATCCGACAGAATGATGCCCGAGGATGTCTCGACATGCGGGGCAAAGACCACATCCGGCTTCAGTTCCCGGATCTTGGCCACAACCTCGTCAATCGGCGCAGGTGCAAAGGGCGACTGCAGATCATTGCCGGCGCGCCGCGCCTTCATCACCGTGGTCTCTGCCGCGATCTCTCCGGCATCGATGATCTGGCTCCAGCGGAAGGAAAACCAGCCGTTGCGCACCACCAGAACGTTGGCATCCCGCGCGAACTGCCGCGCGACGGCCTCCATCGCATAGGTCCCGCCGCCCGGCACCAGCGCGACGGCATCCGCACCATAGACCTCTTTCATCGTCTCCGAGATCTCGCGCATCACGCCCTGAAACGCGCCGCTCATATGGTTCAGCGACCGGTCGGTGAAAACCACCGAGAATTCGTCCAGCCCCTCGGGGTCCACGGTCTTTAACAAGGCCATCTCGGCATCTCCTTCATTGCAAAGCGGGTCAGGGAAACTGCACGATCACCGCTTCAAAATCTTCGTCACTGATGACGCACGTATGGTGCCCTTTGCCATGGCAATCCTCCATATGCCAGACATCGCCCTTGCCCACTGTGCGTGTGTCACCGTCGCTGGCGGTCACAAGCACCTTGCCTGCCAGACAGACAAGTTTTTGTCGGACGGGTGTCGGGTGCACAGGTTCATCCCATCCCGCCCGCAGGCGCAAGAACAGAAACTGCGTCGCCGCCTCACCCTCAGAAACTTCGATGGCCTTGGCGGGCGGAGCAAACGTCCGCTCTTCCAACGACACGGCAACGTCCTGCCAGTGGCTTTCTCCATCTTCAGTTGCATAAAGTCGATAAAACTGCATCGCGTGCCTCCTGAATGCCACCAAGGTGCCGTGCCATGCCGGTCCCGTCCAGACAAATCACATCGGTGCGCGGGCGTCATGGACCTCGAGCGCCCGATCAAAATCCGCACCGTCCAGCCGCTCCAGTGCCTGCACCAGACGCGTGTCCAGCGCGGCCCCCCTATAGAACGCTCGGGGAACCGACGGATCAGGCCAGAACGCCGAAATATCAAAGTCCTGGTCTTGCACCCAATTCTGGTGCAACCAGCCGATCAAACCCCAATCCGGCATATCGAGAACCTGCCGAAAAAGCGCGTCGATGTTCCAACCACCCTGTGCAAACAGGCACAGCGCGCTGTCCAGGCGAGTGACACCGAACTCGGGCGCGTTCACCAGAAAGTGCCGTTGAAACCGATCCAGCAAGGGGCGCGCCGCATCGCCCCACCGTGCCGGATTGCCCGCATCAAAGCGCTTCAGCGCAATCTCGACCCCGTGGGGCGAGACCGCTTCCCCCCGCAAAAGCCCGTCCAGCACCCGGGGCAGCACCAGTTGCGACACATCCTCGGGCAAAGGGTCCGCGACCGCGGCCGCCATCCAATCCTGCAGCTGCGCCTCGGTCCAGTCCCTCGGCGACATCCGCACCATGGCGCGCTGCAGCTCGATCGGCATGCAGCAGGCGGTGCAGGCCGCCAGATCCCGCGGACGCGCCTGACGAAACAGGCCATACACCCCGTCGACGCAGTCCTGCAGTTCACTCTGCACATCCGCCATCATACCGGCCCCGGCCTACGCTCTTCGCTCAGCAGCACGTTGGCGTCCACGTTGCCGACGCCCGGCAACATCATGATCCGACGCCGCAGAACCCGCTCGAAATCGCTGATGTCGCGGGCCACAACCCGCAAGCGATAGTCATAGACGCCCAGAACGTGTTCAACCGTCTGCACCTCGGGAATGGCCGTGACCGCCCGTTCGAAATCCTCCAGGTTCACCGCCCCCTTGGTGGCCAGCCGGATGCCCAGAAAGACCGTCACGCCAAAGCCCAGCGCCTCGCGATCCAGATCGAGCCGCGCGCCGCGAAAGACGCCCGCCTCGCGCAACCGCTTGATCCGCCGCCAGGCCGCAGGTTGCGACAGCCCCAATTGGCGCCCCAGCGCACCCGCGCTTTGCGTCGCGTCCAGCGCCAGCGCCCGGATCAGGGCGCGGTCGGTTTCGTCAAGATCGATCACAACCCGTCCCCCCTGGGTGACGCCCAGTCCGAAAACGCACCGCGCAGGGTCTGGCGCACCGCGGCCGTTTCCAGAATGACATCAAACCCGCCATCGTAGGGCGCCAAAACGCGGCTGGAGCCTGCGTCGAACATGACCGCGCGCGTCCTGTCGTCGGCGATCTCGGTGAACAACCTGTCAAATGCGCCCCTGCTCCAGGCCATGCGCCGCGCAAAGACAAAATCCTCCTCGTCCTCGAAATCCGCGGCAGTGTCAGCGACCTGATGACTTTCCGGCAACGCCACGTCCCCCACGACGATGGCCGTGCCCGAACGCACGTAGAACCGCAGCGACGAGGACGGCACGGCAGCGGCCAGCCAGATCTGCCGACCCTCGTCAAAGCACCACGCCGCCAGGTCATTGGCCCGCTTCAGGATTTCCGCCTGTTCGGCCGGCCCCTCTGCATATCGCTTCGCCCGAGGCAGGGCATGGAACCGGACCCACCGGTCCGGCACTGCTACCCGCAGCGCGGGTCCAATCGGCAGGACCGCGCCAAATGCAGCCTCCCATACCGTCTGAAAGCCCGGGCCCGTCACAGCGGCAACGCCTCGGCGCTTTTCAGACGCGCCACATGCATCAGTGCCTCGATGTCGGTGATATGCGGCAGGGTCAGAACCTTTTCGCGATAGATCACCTGGTAATGCCCCATGTCCCGAGCCACGATCGACAGGCGCACATCGACCTGCCCCAGGAAGGTCTGGATCTCCAGCACCTCGGGCACGGCACGCGCCGCCGCGATGAACTCGTCAAAGGCGCGCGGCTCTGTCTTGTCCAGCGTCACGCGCAGGGACACCTCGACCGCATACCCCAGTGCCGCCCAGTCGATCACCCCGCGCACCCCGCGCAGCACTCCGCTGGCGCGCAGCACCTCCAGCCGCCGTCCCAGCGTGCTGGGCGTCACACCGGCCCGCTCGGCCAGCTCCTGCGCCGATTGATCGGGCGCCGCCTGGTATTGACGCAGAATGCGCCGATCCGTGTCATCAAGCATGAATTCTCCGGAAATCCCAAATTCAAAGAATAGCTCTTCATCTTTCTGGCAAATACTCAAGAAAAACGCAAACGCCATCACCCCGGCTTGCCTATGATGCGCCTCAATGAAAACCAGACGGAAGGAGCGCCAACGATGCGCGTCTATTACGATCGCGATTGCGACATCAACCTGATCAAGGACATGAACGTTGCCATCCTGGGCTACGGTTCGCAAGGCCACGCCCACGCGCTGAACCTGCGCGACTCGGGTGCCAAGAACATTGCTGTTGCCCTGCGCGACGGATCCCCCTCGGCCGCCAAAGCCGAAGGCGAAGGCCTTCAGGTCATGGGCATCTCGGAAGCGGCCGCCTGGGCCGACCTGATCATGTTCACCATGCCCGACGAACTGCAGGCCGAAACCTGGAAGAAATACGTCAAGGACCACATCCGCCCCGGCGCGGCGATTGCCTTTGCCCACGGTCTGAACGTGCACTTCGGCCTGATCGAAGCCCCCGACAACATTGACGTTGTCATGATGGCCCCCAAAGGCCCCGGCCACACCGTGCGCGGCGAATACACCAAAGGCGGCGGCGTGCCCTGCCTGGTCGCAGTTCACAACGACGCCTCGGGCAAGGCGCTGGAGATCGGCCTGAGCTACTGCTCGGCGATCGGTGGCGGCCGCTCGGGCATCATCGAAACCAACTTCCGCGAAGAATGTGAAACCGACCTCTTCGGCGAACAGGCCGTTCTCTGCGGTGGCCTGGTTGAACTGATCCGCATGGGCTTTGAAACCCTGGTCGAAGCCGGCTACGCGCCGGAAATGGCTTATTTCGAGTGTCTGCACGAGGTGAAGCTGATCGTCGACCTGATCTACGAAGGCGGCATCGCGAACATGAACTACTCGATCTCGAACACCGCCGAATACGGCGAGTATGTCTCGGGCCCGCGCGTTCTGCCCTACGAGCAGACCAAGAAAGAGATGAAGGCCATCCTGACCGACATCCAGACCGGCAAGTTCGTGCGTGACTTCATGCAGGAAAACGCCGTGGGTCAGCCCTTCTTCAAAGGCACCCGCCGCATCAACGACGAGCACCAGATCGAAGAAACCGGCGAAAAGCTGCGGGCGATGATGCCCTGGATTTCGGCCGGCAAGATGGTCGACAAGTCGAAGAACTAAGTCTCGCGCAAGCGAAGCGTCAAAGGCCGCCCTATTGGGCGGCCTTTTTCATTCGGCGGCATGCGGCGTGCCATTGCCAAAGGTGTCTTCGATGTAGTCATCGAAGTATTGGCGGAAGGCGCCAAACCCGTCGCTCAGCTTTTCGAACTCTTCGCGGTCCAGCACCAGTACCTGCGTGTCCTCGACCGCTCGCACTGTCGCGGCGCGTTTGGTTTCCCCCAAGAGCAGCCGTTCTCCAAAATGCGCGCCAGCGCCGATCACGCGGGTATAACCCTTGCCGGTTCCTGCGTCGGTCCGTGTGATCTCGACCTTGCCGGACAGGATCGTATAGAACCCGTCGGCCCGGTTTCCGCTCTCATAGATCCGGTCGCCTGCCCGGTAGTGCAGATGCCGCGCGCCGGTACGGGGGGCCGTGTCGATCTGCACGACGCTGCGCGCGCTCAGCAAATCCTTGGTCCAGTTGAACAAAACCGCCACGCGGGTCCAGACCCCGGGCAGGAACATCAGGTAATAGGCGCGCCAGACCAGCCAGGCAAAGAGCCCGGTGAATGTCATGCCCCAGACCTCGGCAATGCCGCGACCCGCGCCCAGCGAGGCCAGCGCCCCCTGACTTTTGTAGGCAAAGGGTTTGGTCGGGCGGCCCTTGATCTGTGCCTCGATGTTGGCGGCCAGCTGCCGCGCCTCGCGCACGGCGAACTGCGCAGTGGGTGGGGCGAAATCGTGCCGCTCGCTGGCACCGTCCTTCATCGGGATCAGCGCACAGTCGCCCAGGCTCCAGACCGCCTCGCGGCCCTGCACCTGGAAATCGCGTGCGACAACGACCTTGCCGTGTTCCAGCGGCACGTCCATGGTCAGAACGACCGGCGATGGCGCGTTGCCGATGGTCGCCACGATCGTGCGCGTGTCGATCACCTCTCCGGTGGTGGTCACCAGCTGCGTCCCGGTGGCCGAGGACACGCCGGTGCCCAGCATCACCTCGACCCCACGCGAGGCCAGCTTGTCCGCCGCATAGGTCGCCAGCCGGTCCGGCATCTCGCCCAGGATCCGCTCGGCAAATTCGAGTACCACCACGCGCACCTCCGAGGGTTTGATGTTTGGATAGTACTTCAGCGAACGGTCGATCAGCTCTTTCATCTCGCCCACGGTTTCGATCCCCGAGAACCCGGCGCCGATCACGCAAAAGGTCAGCGCGCCGCGTTTGACCTCGGGCAGTTCGGTGATCTCGGCATGTTCCAGCCGCTCGATCACATGGCCGCGCAAACGGCGTGCGTCTTCAAGCGTCTTCATCGTCAGCGCGTGGTCCGCCAGACCCGGCGTGCGGCTCAGGTCACTGCCCTGCCCCAGCGCGATCACCAGATGATCATAGGGCACCACGGTCGGGCGGCGCTGGACGCCCTGAAAGACGGTGACGGTCTTGGCGTCGAAGTCGACGCTGTCGACCTTTGCCTTGCGCACGAAGATCCCGCGCAGAAGGAAGCGCAAAGGCGTCACGGCGTTGATCGCGCCAATGGCCCCGGCGGCGACCTCGGGCAGCAGCGGCTGAAAGACAAAGTAGTTCTTGTCGTTGATCACCTCGATCTCGACCGTCTTGCCCAACCTGCGGCGCAACTCGCGCGCCGTGAACATCCCGGCGAAT
This sequence comes from Alphaproteobacteria bacterium, assembly GCA_030424865.1. Taxonomy (GTDB): domain Bacteria; phylum Pseudomonadota; class Alphaproteobacteria; order Rhodobacterales; family Rhodobacteraceae; genus JAKVCP01. The sequence goes on from JAUHVR010000016.1 coordinate 27,213, forward strand.
CCGCCGCCCAAAATCACGATACGCTGCGTCATGGTGGTTTTCCTCTTGCCCGTGCTGCGCCGCAGAAAGCGACATCGGCAGAGGTAACGCAGGGGAAGTCGCCGGCGGAACGCGGTGAGTTGACGCAGGAAAATCCTTATTTTTCAATTGCATACGCTGGTATGCCGTTGAAGATATGCGCAAAGGCCATGTTTTTCGAAGGGCTTAGCCAGACGGCGTATGCGCGGACAAGTCCCCGCGCCCCAGCATTGGCCTAGACTGAACCCGTCGAAGATTTCCACATGGTCAGCGCCTGTTGTGTCTCGTTCACATCATGCACGCGCACAATTTGAACGCCCTGCCCCCAGGCCGCCTGCGCCACGGCGACCGAGCCGATGACCCTCGCGCCTGCCGTCTCGACCCCGGTCAGTGTCCCGATGAATCGCTTGCGCGAGGCCCCCAGCAGCACCGGGCATCCCAGCGCGTGAAACAGCGAGATTCGGCGCAAGAGCGCCAGGTTGTGATCCAGTGTCTTGCCGAACCCGATGCCCGGATCGACGATGATCTGATCCGCCGCAATCCCCGCCGAGACCAGCGCGGCCACGCGCGCCTCGAGGAAATCATAGACGTCCAGCAGGACGTCATCGTAGAGCGGGGCATCCTGCATGGTGGCCGGATCACCCTGCGCATGCATCACGCAGACCGGCACCCCGGCCGAGGCCGCGACGCCCGCCAGATCGGGGTCATAGGTGAAGCCCGCAACATCGTTGACCAGCCCCGCACCGGCCTGCAGCGCGGCCTGCGCGACGGGGGCCTTGCGGGTGTCGATCGACACAAGCGTGTCGACCTGTGACCGGATGCCCTGAATGATCGGCGCGGTGCGGGCAATTTCGGTCTCGATCTCGACGGTTTCGGCCCCCGGCCGCGTGGATTCGCCGCCGATGTCCAAGATCTGCGCGCCCGCCTGCGCCATTGCCTGCGCGTGCGCCACCGCGGCCTCGCCCGCGTGCTGGCCGCCGTCCGAGAAACTGTCTGGCGTGACGTTCAAAATGCCCATGATCCGCGGTGCATCCATCGTCAGCCCGGCAAGTGCAGCGCGTGGGGCGGTCAGCCGGTGCAAGACCTCGTGCGGCACATCCCGCACATCAATAACGCGCGGGGCCGAGGTGCGGCTCAGCACCTCGACCTTGCTGAAATGGCACCAGCCCCCCGCCAGGGGGCGTGCCCAGGGCGGTCTGCCGGGGTCGGTTTCGGGGATCGGGCGAAAATAGTCACGCATGGCGGGCATAGGGACACAGTCCCCGGCTCAGGGCAAGTTCAGAGGATGGTCAGGTCCTGCGGCGTCTCGGCAAAAGTGCCATCGACGTGCAACAACGCCTGGGCCGAGACCTCTTCGGCGAACCAGGCCGACAGGCCAAGCGCATCGCGGCCTTCGACCTCGGGGCCCTGCACGGCATCAAGCACCAGTTTCGACGGGGCCCAGACACTGATCTGGCCCTGTTTCATTGCCCAGTCGAGCTCGGTCCGGGTGCTGACCACCACGCAACGGGCGTCACGTCCCGCCAGAACCCAGGCGTTCTGTTCGATGGCCAGCAGGTCGATCCGACGCTGTGCCATGACATGGGCGGCACGCGGCGACGATGCCTCGGGCAGACCGACACACAGGACAACCGGCGCCTCTTGCGCTTCGACACGGTCAAGCCAGGGCGTCAGCCCCTCGGCCGTGATGGCCGCGTTGTCCAGGAAATAGATGGCGGGATGCGGAGCCTCCGAAACCTCGGTCAGCAGCGGCGTACTTTCGTCCCTTTGGCGGACGATCTCGACCCCCAGCGCCCCGGGACCGCGATCCAGCTTTTCGATCCGGACAAAAACGCGCCGCGCCTGCGGCTCAAGCAAAATCCGTTCAGCCACACGCTCGGCCAGCGTTTCCAGCAGGTTCAGACGCTCGGCGGCCAGTTCAAAGGCAATGGCCTCGGTCACCCGATCGTAGCTAAGGATCCGGTCGACATCGTCCTCGACCGGTTCACGGTGCGAGCGCACTTCAACCACCACGTTGAAGCAGACACGCTGGGTTGTGCCGCGTTCCGCCTGAAAGGCACCAATCTCGACCTCAACGATATGATCGCGCAGGGAAATCCGGTCATGCGGCACCCCGTCCGAGGTTGCGGCCGCCCGTTCCGATGGATGGGCGAAGGCGAGATGGATTTCATTGGTCACAGGGCTGTCCTCGGCTCTGGGTGTCGCATAGAGCCTAACAGCCCGAAAGGCCACAGGCCTTCCGATTTACGGCGCGGTGGTTTCAGAACGCGACAGATCAGTTTTGGCTAAGCCGGGTGGGCTGCCGATAGAAGTGATGCACCCCGATTGTGGCCGTACGCGGGAAGGTCCGCGACCACTTTGGATTGACAGCCGTCGTATGATAATGCGTGGCGCCCTTGGTCAGCGACCGAGAGGCCCCGTCCAGCATCGCGCGCGCGACCTTGCCGACGCGTGTATAGGCGCGCGGTTCCGAAATCGTCTCGGGGTGGCCATCACAGGTGTACGTGAACTGGCAAGCATATTTGCGGCCCGTGCCCTGATTGACCACGCCGCAGACTGTGTTGGGATAGCGCGCGCTGTCGACGCGGTTCAGGATCACCTCGGCCACTGCGAACTGACCCTTCAGGCTTTCGCCACGCGCCTCGAAATACAGCGCCTCGGTCAGGCATTGCCATTCTTTGCCGCCCTTGGGTTCGGGCTGGGCCGCCAGCCACTCGGACTGATACCGCCCCATCGAGGCAACGACAGGTGTCACGAGCTTGGCAAGCCGCTTGCCTGTCAACGCCTTGAGCCCACGCTCTTCGATCTTGAGCAAGGAGCGCGCACCGGCATTGTCAACTTCCGCCAAAGCCGGGACCGCAGCACTGCATACCGCCAAAGCGGCAAGAATCCGTCGCAACATGGAAGACCCCCGTAAGAACCGTCTCTCGTGTGGCACGGCGCGCCGCAGTAGCCCGCCGCAAAATCGCATTTGGGTTTTGTACAAAAATCTTGTCAAACCGTCTAGAATTTGGGCATGCACTACGCGCAACCCCGCCACCCACTGTGACTTAATTCCAAAGCACCTTGTTTTCGCTGAGGTTTTACCCGACCTTGTCGCGTATCGCAAATTGTGCGGCAGCGAGTCGCGCAACCGGAACGCGAAATGGCGAGCAACTGACGTAGTCGACACCGAGCTTGCGGCAGAAGTCGATTGATTCGGGATTGCCCCCGTGTTCGCCACAAACCGAGACAACAACCTTTTGCCGCGATCGCCTGCCGCGTGCAATGCCCAATTGCAATAGTTCCCCGACGCCATCCACGTCAAGCACATGGAACGGGTCTTCGGGATAGACCCCCTGGTTCACGTAATCCGACATGAAGCGCCCCGCGTCGTCGCGTGACAAGCCATAGGTCATCTGCGTGAGGTCGTTTGTGCCGAAGCTCAGGAAATGCGCGTGCAGCGCGATCTCGTCCGACCGCAGGCAGGCGCGCGGGGTTTCCACCATGACGCCCAGCCGATAGCTGAAGTCCGCGCGATGTTCATAGCGGGCCGCCGTTGCCACGGCATCGATGCGGTTCCGCACCAGTTCCACCTCGCGTCGGGCCGAGACCAGAGGGATCATGATCTCGGGCTCGATCGAGGCCCCTTCAAGGCTGGCCTCGATCGTGGCCTCGAAAATGGCGCGGGCCTGCATGTCATAGATTTCAGGCATGACAACGCCCAGACGCACGCCGCGCATGCCAAGCATGGGGTTGTATTCGCCCAGAGCTTCGACCCGACGGGTCACATCGCTGACCGGCAGATCCAGCGCCTCGGCCAGGTCGCGCAGACCGGTCCGGTCCGTGGGCAGGAATTCGTGCAGTGGCGGGTCGAACAGGCGAATGCACACCGGCTGCCCCTGCATGATCCGGAAAAGCTCTTTGAAGTCAGCGCGTTGCATCGGCAACAGCACGTCAAGCGCGGCGCGGCGATCCTCGGCGCTGTCGGCAAAGATCATCTCGCGCATGGGGGTCAGGCGTTCTTCTTCAAAGAACATGTGCTCGGTCCGGCACAGGCCAATCCCCTGCGCCATGAAGTTGCGCGCCGTCTTGGCATCCGCCGGCGTGTCCGCGTTGGCACGGATGCCGATGTCACGTTCCTGATCCGCCCAGGTCAGCAAGGTCTGAAAGGCATCGTCCAGGGCCGCTTCGACCATCTTGGGCGCACCGGCCAACACCTGACCCGAGGTCCCGTCGATGGTAATCACGTCACCGGCGCGAAAGACACGGCCGTCCTCGGCCATGATCTGTTTGCGCTTGGGATGAAACCGCATCCGCGCAGCGCCAACCACACAAGGCAGTCCAAGTCCACGTCCGATCACCGCCGCGTGGCTGGTCATCCCGCCCCGTTCGGTCAGCACCGCGCTGGCCGCATGCATGCCGCGCACATCCTCGGGGCTGGTTTCGCGCCGCACCAGCACGCAGGCTTCGTTGCGGGCCGCGCTGGCCTGCGCCTCTTCGGACGAGAACACGATCCGGCCCGTCGCCGCCCCCGGGCTGGCCGCAACGCCGGTCCCGAGCAGATCTCGACGTTCCTCGGGGTCCACCTGTCGGTGCAGCAATTCCGAAAGCGCCCGCGGCTCGATCCGCATCACCGCCTCTTGCGGCGTGATGATCCCGTCTTCGGCCAACGACACGGCAATCCGAAGCGCCGCGCGCGGCGAGCGCGCCACGCGGACGCCGTCAAGAATGTGCAGCGCGCCGTTCTCGATTGTGAACTCGATCTGCATCTCTTCGCGCAGCTTTTCACGCATCAGCGCCGCATGGGCCTTGAGTTGGGCAAAAGCTTGCGGCGCCACGTCTTCCAAGGCGGTGCCGCGCGGGTCACGTTCCAGGAACAGGGATCCGGAAGAGCCGTCCAGCGCCTCGCGTCCCTGGCTTTGGCTCAGATACCGGCCGGTCAACTGCTTGGCACCGCTGACCGAGTTCACCAGTTGCAGCACCCCGGACCCGCTTTCGCCGTGGCCCAGACCCAGCGCCATTTCCTGCACCACCAGCCCAAGCCCGGCGTCCATTGGCGCCCCCTTGGCCTGTCGCAAAAGCCGCGCTGTGGTGCCTTCCCACGCCCGCGCCATCGAGCGCAGAACCTCGGAAAGCTGCTGGGCGGGGTCCGAGGGGAACGGCTCTTCTGCCTCTTCCTCGTAGTAGCGAAGGGCATCCGCCAGCCCCTCGTCGCCATCCTCTTCGATGTCGTCGAACACATCCGGGTCCAGTCGGGCCACGTGGATGGCATAGGCCTGCACAAAGCGGGTATAGACGTCGGTCGCGCCGTCACGCCCGATCTTGTCGGCCAGTTCTTCCAGCCGCGCGTCGTTCATGCCGATGTTCAGAATCGCGCCCGGCCCGCCCCAATCGGGGTCCTCGGACGAGGGGCGCACGCACAGCAATGCATCGTCGGGAAAGGCAGAGAGGATCGCGTCAATATCCGGCAACGTGCCCGAGGCAATGGCATGCACCGTATCAAAACTCAGCGCCACGGTGCGCGGTACCGGCAGATCCAACCGGACCAACCGCTGAAGACATTTGGCGCGGCCCCCGTGGGTGGGGGTCGCGACGGGCGCTTCGGGGGTGATCAGGGTGACCTGAGCGTCACCGGAAGGGATCTCGAGCATCGGGCGTCCTTGTTGCTGTGCTGCAGCATACGCAGCAGCCGCAGCAAAACAAGGCGGGTGAGGTCAGATCATCCTTCGATGCGACGCAAATCGGCCACTTGCAGACAGGTTGTCCGGATGCGGCTGAGCAAATTCAACCGGTTGCGGCGCAGAACCTGGTTCTCAGCGTTGACCTGGACGGCTTCAAAAAACGCGTCAACCGCCGGACGCAGGCCCGCCATGGCCCCCATCGCCGCGGCAAAATCCTCGTCCGTCATGGCCGGGGCAATGGCAGCCTCGGCTGTATCCAGCGCTGCAAAGAGCTGTTTTTCGGCCTCGTCCTCGGCAAACTTGACGTCCGCGCCATAGCTGTATTCCACCCCGTCGGCCTCTTCGGCCTGGGTCAGGATGTTGTTGGCGCGCTTGAAGCCCTGTAGCAGGTTTTCCCCGTCGTCCGATCCAAGGAAGGCGGTCAAGGCCTTGGCCCGATTGACCAAAAGCGTGAAGTCATCAGATCCGGGCATCGCCAGGCAGGCATCGATCACATCGTGCCGGATGCCCTGATCCCGCATGAAGACCTTGAGCCGGTCATGGAAAAAGCCCAGCAGGTCGGTCGACAGGTCGGGCACCACGTTGCCCACAGTGGGGAGAAGCTTGTCTTCGCCATCCAGATCAACGTCTTTGCCGTCGCTCTTGATCTTGTCGACCACGGTGCGGAAGGCCGCGCCAAAGACGCCGTGATCGGCAATTTCGTGGACCAGGTCGTCCAAGGCCTCAAGCTCGCCGTCCGAGGCATCCGCCCGGTTCAGCTCGATCTTGTGGCGCACCAGCTGGCTGTCGATGAAGGTGTCCAACGACAGGCGCAGGTCATTTTCCAGCACCAGACGGATCACGCCCAGGGCGGCGCGGCGCAGCGCAAAGGGGTCTTTTGACCCCGTGGGTTTTTCATCGATGGCCCAAAAGCCGGTCAGCGTGTCCAGCTTGTCGGCCATCGCCACGCTGATCGACACCGGGGCGTTCGGAACCGCATCCGACGGTCCCAGCGGCGAATAGTGCTCTTCACAGGCCGCGGCAACGGCGTCAGACAGACCTGCGGCCTCGCTGTAATAGCGCCCCATAAGCCCCTGAAGTTCCGGGAATTCATAGACCATTTCCGAGCTCAGATCGGCCTTGGCCACCTGCGCGGCCAGCACGGCCTCATCTGCGTCCGCCCCGGTCACCCCCGTCAGATCACGGGCCAGCGCGGCGATGCGGTCGATCCGATCCTTCTGGCTGCCCAGCTTGTTGTGGAAGGTCACGTTCGACAGACGGTCGGTCCAGGCGGTCAGCCCCTCGCCCTTGGCGACGCGCAGATCGTTTTCCCAAAAGAACTTGGCATCGCTCAAACGCGCGGCCAGAACCTTTTGATTTCCTGCCAGAATCGTCGCACCGTTGTCCGCGGTTTCGACATTGGCGACAGTCACGAACTTCTCGATCCGCCCGGTCTTGGGGTTGCGCACCGAAAAGAACTTTTGGTGTTCCTTCATCGAGGTCTGCAGCACCTCGGGCGGCAGACCCAGGAAATCGTCATCGATCAAGCCCATCAGAACCACCGGCCATTCGACCAGCCCCGCGACCTCGGCCAAAAGGCCACGGTCTTCGACCACCTCAAGCCCAAGCGCGAACGCCTGGTTGGTGGCGTCCTGCCAGATCGCCTCGGCCCGTTCTTCGGCGCTCAGGATCACATGGGCGCGTTTCAGGCGGGTTTCGTAATCTTCGAAAGAGGTTACGGCGAAAGGCTCAGACGCCATGAAGCGGTGGCCCTCGGTGATCTGCCCGGCCTTGATGCCGTCGATCTCCAGCTCGACCGGATGGTCGCCCGCCTCGTCGGTCAACAGGCACAGGATGCGCTGCAGGGGGCGCACCCAGCGCAACGACCCGCTGCCCCAGCGCATCGACTTGGGCCAGGGGAAGTTGCGGATGACGCCTTCCAGGACCTCGGCAACGATTTCGTTCGCCGCACGGCCCGGCTTTTCGATCTTCGCGTAGTAGAAAGTGCCTTTTTTCTCTTCGCGTTCAATCAGTTGATCGCGCGAGACACCGGCGCCGCGCAGGAACCCTTCGATGGCCTTTTCCGGCGCATCGACCCGCGGGCCTTTGCGTTCCTCGGTCAGATCCGGGCTGCGTGCCAGCAGGCCCTGCACGGTCAGGGTCAAACGCCGAGGCGTCGAAAAGGCGGCTGCACCTGCATAGGTCAGACCGGCCTCGACCAGACCGTCGGTCATGCGTTTCTTCAGATCCTCGGCCGCGCGCGCCTGCATGCGCGCCGGGATTTCCTCGGAAAAGAGTTCGATCAAAAGATCAGGCATATCAGTTGCTTCCCGCGTCTCGTTCAGGGCAATCCTTGCCCAGGGGCGAGCCGTCATAGGCCTTGTCGCCACATTCGTTGATCTCGTGCCAGACATAGCCGCGCCCGTCCGCCGTGATGGCGACCACGCGGTCAATGCCGTATTCGATGTTGCGCTGCCCGGTGAACACCAAAGCGCTGCCATCAGCGATCTGCGCGCCAATCGCTTCGGCGTCAAAGCAATCGAACCAGCCCGGGGCCACGCGCGGCTGTGCGCCGTCGTAGAATTCAAAGGTCTCGGACAAAAAGGCCTGGCTGACCGAGGTCGTGAAACAGGCGCGATAGCGGATGGGCGAGCTTTCGGAATCGATGGCCCTGAAACTGTCGTACAGAATCGGCTCGGGTTCACCGGTGGCCAGTAGGGTCAGTTCCACGTCCCGAGTGCCCGTCGCGGGAACCTCGTCATAGAAGGCATAGATCTGCAGGTAGTACATCGCGACGCCTGCAATCAGCGCAATACTCACAACCCCGCCTCCCAAGATTTTCCCGTTCATGACGGCCGAATTCCAAAGGTGATCTTGCGGCCCTTTTGCGAATGGACCACATCAAACCCCATGCCCTTCAGGATGCGCTCGCACTCTTCGCCGGTTTCGGCACCCTCTCGTTCCGGACCCGTATCCAGAGCGATCTGGCGCGTCCGCGCAAGCACGTCTTTTCCGCCTTCCAAGACTTCCGGCTCTGCCCCTTCGGCATCGCATTTGATCAGGTCGATCCCGTCCAGATGTGCGGCCAATGCGTCCAGTGGCTGCGCGGGCAGGCGGATCTCGGTGATCTGCTGATTGGACGGGGGCCGAAAGATCGAACTGTCAGCCTTGGCGGGCGCGCTGTAGAAGGTCAGTTCTTCTTCGGCTTTCCAGACCAAGGCCTGTTTCGCCTCGATCTGCGTGCCTTCGACATTCTTGCTCAGGCACCCGAAAACAGTGGGATCGCCCTCAAGCGCCAGAACCCGTGCGCCGCGGTCCGCCATGCCCAGGGAAAACTCTCCGACGTTGGCGCCGATGTCTATCACCTGGTCGCCCGGTGCGACCTTGATCAGATCGTCCACCGAAAAATGTCGCTGAAGCCGCGCGACGCGCTTGTCCCAACCCCAGCGATAGTGCAGCCAACGATCTGCGGCGGGCACGCGAATGGGCCGCTTGTCGGTGTCAATCCGAAGGTGATCCCCTTCTCGCACCATTGCCACCGGAAACCATCCGGGGGCGCCAAGCGACGCGCCGGCATTGTGCAACCGTCTGTGAACACGTTCGTACCAGGGCAGATCCAACAGCGACATTGATGATTACTCCGCCATCTCTAACGCAACACCGCCCGCTTCGGTCTGCACAAATGCATCGGCACAGAGCTTGGCCAAGGCACGGACGCGACCGATATAGCTTTGGCGTTCGGTGACCGAGATCACCCCGCGCGCGTCCAGCAGGTTGAAGATGTGGCTGGCCTTGATGCACTGATCATAAGCCGGGTGGGCCATGATGATGCGTTTGCCGGTCTTGGGATCGTCTGCCGCCTGATCCAGAATGCGCGCGCATTCGGCCTCGGCCTCTTCGAAGTGGCGCAGCAGCACTTCGGTGTCGGCGACATCGAAGTTCCAGCGTGAATATTCTGCCTCGGTCTGTTTGAAGACATCGCCATAGCTCAGCGCAATCGGCGCCTGTGGGTCGTTGAACGGCATGTCCATCACGTGGTCGATGCCCAGCACGTACATCGCAAGACGCTCAAGCCCATAGGTCAGCTCGCCCGAGACCGGGTGGCAGTCGTGCCCGCCGACCTGTTGGAAATAGGTGAACTGGCTGACCTCCATCCCGTCGCACCAGACCTCCCATCCCAGGCCCCAGGCACCAAGCGTGGGGCTTTCCCAGTCGTCCTCGACAAAGCGCACGTCATGCAGGGACATGTCGATGCCGATCGCTTCGAGCGAGCCGAGGTACAGCTCTTGCAGGTTCGGCGGGCTGGGTTTGATCAGCACCTGGAACTGGTAGTAATGCTGCAGACGGTTCGGGTTTTCCCCATACCGCCCATCGGTCGGGCGGCGCGAGGGCTGCACGTAGGCCGCGGCCCAGGGCGTCGAACCCAGCGAGCGCAGCGTGGTGGCCGGGTGAAAGGTACCCGCACCGACTTCCATGTCATAGGGCTGCAGCACGGCGCAGCCGCGCGCGGCCCAGTAGGTCTGAAGCCGCAGGATGATTTCCTGGAAACTGCGCGGTTTGTCGGTCACGGTCTGCATCAAGGGCGCCCTGTCGTTGGATCGCCGCTTTCCTAGTCCCGCGGGCCGGTGGGGTCAATTCCGCCGTCGCGCATAATTTATGATGCAGGCTGCGCCGAATTTGTTAAGAGTCCGGAAGGACACCCAGAACGCGGGCAGATACAGCGACACTATGACCAAACGTTTCTTTTTCATCCTCGCCGCTTTGCTTTTCAGTCTTCGCGCGGCTTTCGCACAGGACGTGATCTATATTCAGGTCGAGGCTCAACCCAGTCTGGCCCGCGCCGAGGACCGCGCGCGCTTTTATTCCGCCGACCTTGCGGATGTGAACGGCTTTTCGCTGGGCGCCGGTTGGTACGGCGTGGCGCTAGGGCCTTACGCCCCCTCCGAGGCGCAGGCCATGTTGCAGCGCCTGCGGGCCGAAGGGCGCATTCCGCGTGACAGTTACCTGGCGCAGCCCAACGAATTCCTCAGCCAGTTCTGGCCGGTCGGCGCTCAGCTGAACCCGCGCGCCCTGCAGCCGGTGGATCCGATCCAGCCCGAGGTGCAGGTCCAGCAGCCGGTCGATGAACCCGCGCAAGAGCCGGTCATCATCGAGGCAGAGCCCGAGCCGCTGCCCGTCGTGGACGACGAAACCCCGCGTGAAGCCCGCGCCAGCGAGGCACGCATGACCCGCGACGAGAAGAAGGACCTGCAGGTCGCCCTGAAGTGGGCCGGTTTCTACACCGCGGCGATTGACGGTGCCTACGGCCGTGGCACCCGCCGCTCGATGTCGCTGTGGCAGGAAGAGAACGGGTTTGAACCCACGGGCGTGATGACCACCTATCAACGCGCCCTGCTGCTGCAACAATACAATGCCGTGCTCGAAGGCATGGGCCTGCGCACTGTCAACGACACCCGCGCCGGCATCACCATGAAACTGCCAACCGGCGTGGTGAAATTTGACCGCTACGAAAGCCCCTTTGCGCATTACGATGCCTCGGGCGACCTAGGCGTCAAGGTTCTGCTGATCAGCCAACCGGGCAGCGCGACGACGCTGTTTGGCCTGTATGACATCATGCAGACGCTTGAGATCGTCCCGCTGGACGGTCCGCGTGAAAAGGGGCGGAACTCGTTCACGCTTGTGGGCGAGAACTCCAAGATCGTGTCCTACACCCAGGCAAGCGTTTCGGATGGCGCGATCAAGGGCTTTACCCTGATCTGGCCTGCCGGCGACGAGGAACGCCGCACCCGTGTGCTGGACGAGATGATCAAGAGTTTTGAAACCACCAGTGCCGTTCTGGACCCGGCGTTTGCCGGGGACGCGCCGCAGTCGGTCGACCTGATCTCGGGGCTAGAAGTGCGCAAACCGCGCTTCTCGCGCTCGGGTTTCTACATCGACCGTTCGGGCACCGTCGTGACCACGCTCGAGGCCGTGCAGGGCTGCGAGCGCGTGACACTGGAGACGGACTACAAGGCCACCGTCGTGGCGCAGGACGCAGAGCTAGGCATCGCCGTGCTGCGCCCCTCCGAGGCCATTGCCCCGCAAAGCTTTGCCCAGTTCAGCCCGGTCGACCCGCGCCTGAAATCGGATGTAGCCGTGGCCGGGTATTCCTATGAAGGCGCAATCGGCTCGCCTCTGCTGACCTTTGGCACGCTGGCTGACCTGCGCGGTTTGCGCGGCGAAGACAACGTCAAGCGTCTGGCCATGGCGGTTCTGCCCGGCGATGCGGGCGGTCCTGTCTTTGACATGGCCGGATCGGTCGTTGGCATGTTGCTGCCCCGTGGCAGCGGCAACCGTCAGCTGCCCGAGGATGTGAACTTTGCCGCCAAGGCCTCGGCCATTCAGGACCTGCTCTCGCAGGCTGGCGTACCGGTGCAAAGCAGCGCGGCCGCCGCCTCGATGGCGCCCGAGGATCTGAGCAAACTGGCCGGTCGCATGACCGCGCTGGTCAGCTGCTGGGACTGATCCATGACTGAGTTCACTGCTGAACTGCAGGACCGGCTGGTGCGTTATTGCGCGATTGACAGCCAGTCGGATCCCGACAGCCCCACCTCGCCGTCAACCGAGTGTCAGCATGACATGCTTGACCTGCTGGTCGAGGAACTGACCGGCATCGGGGCCAGCGAGGTCACCAAAACGCCTTATGGCACGGTGATCGCCACCCTTCCCGGCTCGGTCGCGGGGCCGGTCATCGGCTTTCTGGCCCATGTGGACACGGCCCCCCAGTTCAACGCCACGGGCGTGAAGCCGCGCGTGATTTCGGGCTATGACGGCGCGCCGATCACATTTCCGGACGACCCTGATCTGGTGCTGTCGCCCGAGGATTATCCCTATCTGGCCACCAAGACCGGCGATGACATCGTCACCGCCTCGGGGCTGACGCTGCTGGGGGCCGACGACAAGGCCGGTGTGGCGATTGTCATGACGATGGCCAGGCACATCCTGAACACACCCGACGTCCCCCGCCCCACGATCCGTGTGGCCTTCACTGCCGACGAAGAGATCGGGCGCGGCGTTCTGGAACAGCTGCCCAAGGATCTGGGCGTCGACTTCGCCTATACGCTCGACGGTGCGGAAGAGGGCGAGATCATCTACGAGACATTCTCGGCCGATTTTGGCGTTGTCACCGTCAAAGGTGTCTCGATCCATCCGGGCGATGCAAAGGACAAGCTGGTGAATGCCATTCACCTGGCCTCCAAGATCGTCGGTACCCTGCCGCAAGCGACCATGACGCCCGAAACGACCGAGGGCACCGAGGGTTTCATCCACCTGATCGAGATGAAGGGCGATGCCTACCAGATGGAGCTGCGCCTGATCCTGCGGGATTTCGAGATGGAGGGGCTCGAGGCCAAGGGCACCCTGCTGCGGCAGGTCTGCGAGGCCGTCGCCGCCACCGAGCCCCGCGCCGAAATCACCTGCACAATCACGCCGCAGTACCGAAACATGCGCTACTGGCTGGAAAAGGACATGACCCCGGTCGACCTGGCCCGCGCAGCACTGGCCGATCTGGGGCTGCAGGAACGCTCGGTTCCGATCCGGGGCGGCACCGACGGGTCGCGTCTGACTGAATTTGGCGTCCCCTGCCCCAACCTGTTCACCGGAATGCAGAACGTGCACGGACCGTTGGAATGGGTCTCGGTCCAGGATATGGCGCTGGCGACGCAGCTGTGCCTGAAGATCGCGGATCGCGCCGCGCAGGGTTAATCTGTGCCCTGCAAACGCAAGAGCACGTCACGCGCAAAGGCGCGCGTGACCTCGCGGCCCTTGTCCATCGCCTCGACATCCAGCGCCTCGGCCAGTAGGTTGGCCATCGCAAAGGACCGGTCCATGTGAGCCACCAGATACGGCAGCACATCCGGCTTCGGCACAATCAGGCGCGCCTTCAGCAAACGCTCGAGCACGGCGCTCAGCAACACGTCATCCGGCGCACCCAGCTCGACGACCTGCGTGCCCTGCATCCGGCTTTGCAGATCGGGCAGGCCGAGCCGCCAGAGGTTCGGCGGCCGCTGCGCCGTCAGCATCAGCGCGTGCCCTTCCGCCAGCACCAGGTTGTGCAGGTGAAACAGCGCCTCTTCGGTCGGGCGGTCGCCCTCGATGACCTCGACATCCTCGACCACGACGCACCCGCTGGCCAGCGCCGGAATATCCGCCTGCGCCAGGGTGGCCGCCGCCACAACCGTCGCCCCGCTGTCGGTGGCCCAGGCCTGCGCCAGGTGCGACTTGCCCGAACCCTCGGCCCCGGTCAGGATCAGTTTGCGCCCACCCCAGTTGCGCCAGCCATCGACGATGGCGACGGCCAAGGCGTTGCTTTCGGTGACGATGAAATCTTCTCGGCCCACCGCTGGGCGGGTGGCCAGATCAAGTCGGGTCTGTTCGGCCATGGTCTCAGGCTCCGTCCCGGCCCGTGATGCCCTTGTAGAGCCGGCTGCCCAGGTATTGCCCCGTGGCGAACCGTGCCAGCACACCCAGCGCCGCCGCCAGGGGAACGGCTACCAGCATGCCGACAAAACCGAAAAGCGTGCCAAAGACCGACAATGCCAGCAACAGCCAGACGGGATGCAAGCCAACCGACGAGCCCACCAGCTTGGGTGTCAGCACATTGCCCTCGGCGATCTGCCCGATGAAAAAGATCACGGCCACGGCCGCGATCCAGCCCCATTCGCCCCAGAACTGGAACATGGCCAGACCAATCGCCAGGCCTCCGCCGACAATCGCGCCGACATAGGGGATAAAGGTCAAAAGCCCCGCAACAACACCGACCACAAGGCCGAACTGCAGGCCGACCAGCATCAGCGCAACCGCGTAATATGTGCCCAGGATCAGGCAGACCGTGCCCATGCCGCGAATGAAGCTTGCCAGAACCTTGTCGATCTCGGACGCCAGATGCCGGATCACCGGCGCATGGTCGCGCGGCAACAGCCCGTCGATCTGCGCCACCATCCGGTCCCAGTCGACCAGAAGGTAGACCGTGACAACCGGCACGATCACAAACAGCACCACCACGTTCACCAGCGACCCGACCGAGCCCAGGATCTGGTTCAACAGCTGCCCGCCGCGTTCCTGGATCGTCTGTCCAATCGAGGCCAGCGACTGATGCAGGGTGGAATTCTCGTCAACGATCGACGGGAACCGTTCAGTCAGAAAGGCGCGCAGGTCCTGGAACAGGCTGGGGGCGATGTCAAAAAGAGAAATTGTCTGCCTCACCAGGTTCGGGATGACGACAAGCGCCAAGGCGACAAAGACGATGGTGAAGGCCACGGTGATGATGGCCGTCGCAGCCCCGCGCGAAAAGCCCCAGTCTTCCAACCGGTCGGCCACGGGGTCGAGGCAATAGGCGATCGCCGCGCCCAGGACAAAGGGCAAAAGCACGTTCCCGAGCGACCAAAGAACCAACGCGAGCACCACAGCGGCGATGCCCCAATACTTCATCTGATCGCGGACCGGCAACGCCATGACACTCCTTTCGGTTTGTCTTTACATTGCCCATGGGCGCGGTGGTTTCAAGAAGAGTTGCGCCCGTTCTTGGGAAACGGCCCCTGGGCGCGGGTCTGCCGACCATGATTGTCTGCAGGTGAACGCGTAAACATCCTTTCAAAAGAAACCCTTGCGCGTTCTGGTGTCGTAGATGGGTGCCGGGCCGCTGAAACCGCGTTTGAGCGGCCCGACGCCAGCATTAGTGGCAGTTCGGGCGCTGGCCCGGCAGCAGCACCTTGTCGATCACATGGATCACGCCATTGTCGGCCACGATGTCTGCAATCACGACGTTTGCCATCTCGCCGGTGCCGTCCGCGATGGTCACGCCGTCGCCAGCCGTGATGCACAGACGCTCGGACGCCAGGATCGGCTTGAAGTAGTTCGACCCCGCCGGGAAGTCACCGGCCGTCAGCTTGCGGTCGTCGACGTGGTACAGCAGCACATTGGTCAGCTGGTCCTTGTTTTCCGGCATCAGCAGCGTGTCGACGGTGCCTTCGGGCAAGGCGGCGAAAGCCTCGTTCACGGGCGCGTAGACGGTAAAGGGACCGGGGCCCGACAGCGTCTCGGCCAGACCCGCCGCCTGAACAGCTGCCACGAGAGTCGAAAAGCGCTCGTCGCCTGCGGCGATATCGACGATAGTGTTGGCCGATGCGGCACCAACAGACATGACAAGAGCGGTCGCCGCCGCAGCGACGTTTTTGACGTTGAACATTTTATGATCTCCCAAATGAGTAGTGTCCGGAATACGGTGGCACGGCCGATAGCGATGACTCGGCTCACGGAAACGTCAGCGCGCGTGATCCCTTGCCAAGCAGGCCCGCATGGCCCAAAACCCATCGGGACAGTTTTGACCCCCAAAGGACCCGCGATGCGCCTCTCCCGCTATTTTCTGCCCGTTCTCAAGGAAAACCCCGCCGAGGCGCAGATCGTCAGCCACCGGCTGATGCTGCGCGCCGGCATGATCAAGCAAGCCAGCGCCGGGATCTATTCCTGGCTGCCGCTGGGCTTCAAGGTCCTGCGCAAGATCGAGGATATCGTGCATCAGGAACAGGCGCGCGCCGGGCACCTGGCGATGCAGATGCCGACGATCCAGTCGGCGGACCTGTGGCGCGAAAGTGGACGCTATGACGCCTATGGCGCCGAGATGCTGCGCATCACCGACCGCCACGACCGCGAGATGCTGTTCACGCCGACCGCCGAAGAGCTGATCACCGACATCTTCCGCGCCCATGTCAGCAGCTACAAGGACCTGCCGCTGACCATGTACCAGATCCAGTGGAAGTTCCGCGACGAGATCCGCCCGCGTTTTGGCGTGATGCGGGGCCGCGAATTCTACATGAAAGACGGCTACAACTTCGACCTGACCAAAGAGGATGCGCTGCACGCCTACAACCGCCACCTGGTCAGCTATCTGCGCACCTATGAACGCATGGGCCTGCAGGCGATTCCGATGCGGGCCGACTCGGGGCCCATCGGCGGCGATGACACGCATGAGTTCCTGGTGCTGGCCGAAACCGGCGAGAGCGAGGTGTTCTACGACAGCGCCGTCACCGACCTGACCTTTGGCGACCGCGAGATCGACTATGACAGCCACGAGCAGTGTCAGGCGATCCTGGAAGAGTTCACCTCGAAATACGCCCGCACGGACGAAACCCATGACGAGGCCCTGTTCAACGCGATCCCCGAAGAGCGCCGCCGCGTGGCGCGAGGTATCGAGGTGGGCCAGATCTTCTATTTCGGCACCAAGTATTCGGAGGCCATGGGCGCGACCGTGCAAGGCCCCGACGGCAAGCCGGTTCCCGTGCACATGGGCAGCCACGGCATCGGGGTCAGCCGCCTGCTGGGCGCGATCATCGAGGCCAGCCACGACGACAACGGCATCATCTGGCCCGAGGGCGTGACGCCGTTCCACTGCGGTATCGTGAACCTGAAGCAAGGCGATGAAGAGGCCGACGCGGCCTGTGACGCGCTCTACAAGTCGATGACGGCCATGGGGCTGGAACCGCTGTATGACGACCGAAAGGAACGCGCGGGCGGCAAGTTTGCCACGATGGACCTGATCGGCCTGCCCTGGCGCATCACCGTGGGCCCGCGCGGGCTGAAGAATGGCGTGGTCGAACTGACCTCGCGCCGGACTGGCGAAAGCGAAGAGCTGCCGCCCGAACAGGCGCTGGCCAAGATCGCCAAGATCTACGAAGGGATCTGAGCGCGATGAAGACCGTTCTGGCCTTTGGTGACAGCCTGACCTGGGGCGCAATTCCCGGGGCGGGCGGTCGGCATGCCCACGAGGTGCGTTGGCCAAATGTTGTCGCGGCAGCGCTTGGGCCGGATGTCGAGGTGATCACCGACGGGCTGCGCGGGCGGCACACCGCCTATGACATGCAGACCTCGGTCGCCGACTGCAACGGGGCCGGGGTTTTGCCGACGGTCCTGTCGACCCATGCACCGATCGACCTTGTGGTGATCATGTTGGGCACCAATGACGTGGTCTGGGGCCGAAGCGCCGCCGAGGCGCG
Organism: Alphaproteobacteria bacterium; assembly: GCA_030424865.1. GTDB lineage: Bacteria > Pseudomonadota > Alphaproteobacteria > Rhodobacterales > Rhodobacteraceae > JAKVCP01. Next base: position 44,902 of record JAUHVR010000016.1, read on the forward strand.
GCGGGGCATGTCCCGGCTGATCGAGGTCATCCGCCACCACCCCATGCGGCTGCCCCAGCCGCATGTGCCCCAGGTTTTGGTCGTCTCGCCGCCGCCTCCGATGGAAACCGCCGAGAACCCGGAACTGACGCCCGAGATTGCCCGCCAAAGCAACGCGCTGGCCGGACAATTGGCGGCCGAGGCAGAGCTACAGGGTGTAGCGTTCTTCGACGCCGGCAGTGTCGCACAGGTTTCGCCATTGGACGGGTTTCACCTGGACGCCGAAAACACCCGCGCCTTGGGCCAGGCGCTGATCGCGCCGATCAAGGCACTGCTCTGACGCGGGACTTGCCGCGTCGGCACTGATATGCTTTCTTGAATGTAACGCGCGAACCTGGCCCCTTTGAGGAGGAGAGGAGCGTTTCCTATGCGTAGTCTTGGTCTAGTCATTGCGTTCACATGCGCCGCGTTTGCGGCCTCAGCCAGCGATATCGGGCTGGAAAGCTGCCTGTTTTCCGTCACCGAAAATGCGGGCATTCCCGGCTATAACGAAGAGGTCACGCGCGAAAGCTCGGCGGCGGCCTGCATGGACGCCTGCTCGGCCCGGCGCTGGTGCAAAAGCGTAGACTACGAACGTGCAACCGGGACGTGCTACCTGCAGCCGGTCGACCGGCACGAGGCCGCTCTGGATCACAACTATTCGGGTGATCCCTACGATCACTTCAGCTGCGAAACCCGCACCAGGGCGTCGCGTCCCGCACAAGAGACAGCGCAGACCTGCAAGTTCGTGCGCGTCCGCAACGCCGGTATTCCCGGACACAATCAAGAGGTTTTTGGCGGCGTGACGGCACAGGAATGCCGCGCGGCCTGTCGTGACCGCGACTGGTGCAAGAGCGTCGACTACGAACGCGGAAACAAGAAATGCTTCCTTCAGCCGGTCAACATGAATGACGTGGCCTTGAAGACCGACTATGTCGGCAGCCCCTACGATCACTATTCCTGCGTTCCACAGTGACATTGGACTGACCTGGGGAAAGCCGGTGGTTTCTCCCCTTTCCCCAACCGTTTGAAACCTGATAGGGTCCGCGCGAGATGACCTGAAGGGGACAAGGGGATGATCGTTCGCGCGTTGACAGTGGCCGGGGGCCTTGCCGGTGCCGCCGGGATGTCGCAATTTCCCGAGTTTTCCCAGCAGTATATCCAACGCCTGGGCGGCGCGGTCGACGAACTGGCCCGCGCGGTGGATCATTTTGACAAGGATGCCAGCAAGGTGGGTCTGACCCGCGACGAAGCGCTTGCGCAGCTGTCCCAAGGCAGCGATTTCGGGGCGGAACGCAGCGACAGCATGGCTGCGATGATTGCCCGTCACGCGCGCCTGAGTGCTGACCTGGACGCGCTCAAGCAAGCGGGCCCCTTCAGCCGTGCAAGCATGCTGTCCCATCTCAGCGACAGCGACGTCGCGCGCCGTGCGTTCGCGGAATACAAACCCGCCGTGCCCGCCACCTTCGAAGGTGCAGTCTTTGGCGGAACAGGGTTTCTGGCGGGGATCCTGACGATCTGGGCCGCGCTCAAGGTCCTGCTGTGGCCCTTTGGCCGCCGCCGGGCGGCGGCTTAACCGTCGCACCCCGAACATCTTGACGAGCGAAGGCTTGGCAAGGCACCCTTGACCCACTGCTGCCGGGAAAGATCATGGACGGAAACACAGCCGAGACGTCGTCTCAGTGGGGGCCCTTTGGCCGACCGCTTTTCGATGATCCGCAATCGCTGGCCCTGAAACGGGTGGGTGTGATCGACATCGGGTCGAACTCTGTTCGGATGGTTGTTTTTGACGGGGCCGCACGCTCGCCCGCGTATTTCTTCAACGAAAAGGTCATGTGTGGTCTGGGCGCCGGAATGGCCGAGACCGGGCATCTGAACCCCTCGGGGCGCAAACGGGCCTACGAAGCGCTGAAGCGCTTCAAGCTGCTGGCAGATCAGATGACCGTGCGCACCTTGACCGCCGTGGCCACCGCCGCCGTGCGTGACGCCACGGACGGGGACGAGTTTCGCAAGGAAGTGCTGCATGACACCGGTCTCGACATCTGGGTGATTGACGGCGAAGAAGAGGCGCGCCTGTCTGCACAGGGAGTACTTCTGGGCTGGCCCGGGTCCTATGGCCTTGTCTGCGACATTGGCGGGTCCTCGATGGAACTGGCCGAAATCTCGGGCGGCGAGGTCGGCAAGCGGGTCACGTCGTCCCTGGGTCCGCTCAAGCTGCGGGATCTGCCCGGTGGCCGCAAGGGCCGCGCGCAGGTGATCAAGTCGACGATGGCCGATCTGGCGCGTCGCATGGGCGATCAACGGGACCGTTTGTTCCTGGTGGGCGGCTCCTGGCGCGCGATTGCGCGGGTCGACATGCACCGCCGTGGATATCCCCTGCACGTGCAGCACGAATACCGCATGACGGCCGATTTTGTGTCCGACACCGCTGACTACATCGCCGCGGCCGATCTGGAAGAATTGCGCGGTGCCTGCGGCATCTCGTCAAACCGGATGTCGCTGGTGCCCTATGCGGCCGAGGTGCTGACCGAACTGGTCCGGCAGTTCAAGCCCAAGGACATTGCCGTGTCCAGCTATGGCATCCGCGAGGGTCTGTTGTACGAACAGATGCCGCAGGAACTGCGCGACCGCGATCCGCTGATCGAATACTGCCGCTTTGCCGAAAACAAGGATGCGCGCATTCCGGGCTTTGGCCGAGCGTTGTTCGAATTTGTCATGCCCCTGTTTGCCAAGTCCAGCCCGGCGCAGGTCCGGCTGATCAAGGCCGCTTGCCTGCTGCACGATGTCAACTGGCGCGCGCATCCCGATTTCCGCGCCGAAACCTGCTTTGACACGGCAACCCGGGCCAACATGGGCGGCATGAAACATGGCGAGCGCGTTTTTCTGGGGCTGGCCTTGCTGCACCGCTATCGCAACAAGCGCGAAGGCACACGGTTTGACGAATTGTCGGACCTGATCGGAGAGGACGCCAAGCACGCAGCCGAGGTTCTGGGCAAGGCCATGCGCTTTGGCGCGATGCTTTGGCCGGACGAAGCCGGTGACAGCGGCGTCGGACTTCGCTGGCACCCCAAGAAGAAACTCTTGCGGCTGAACCTGACCGAAGCCACGGCGCCCCTGTTTGGCGAGGTGGCACAGGCGCGGTTCAATGCGCTGGCCAACTCTCTTGGCGCCGAAACCGAGATCGTGGTCGCCTGAACCGCGCTATAGCTCGATTTCATTCTCTGGCGCCGTCTCTTCGTCCGAGGGGGTCTTTCGTCGAATGATGATATCGCCATTCTCAAGCACTTCGGGCGGATGATACATCGTCCAGTCGTCGACCTTGTCCAGCATGTCTTTCAATGCCGGCCCCATGGTTTCAGCGAAGTCGCGCAATCCCGGTTCCAATTCGCGGGCGAACTCTTCCATCTCGTCCAGGGCCGGTTCGATCTCGCGCAGGATGCCCTGCATGAAAAGCCGGGCGCCCTCTTCCATCAGGCTGAAACCATCTTCGTCGCTGGCCTGCGCCACCAGTGGCGTCGACAGGGCTGCGGTGATCACGAAGGCGGAAGCAAGATGTCTCATGTCAGTCATATGGGCAGTCCCCTTGGCAATTGAAAGGTCACAGGTCGATGTCCAGCGTGACCGGGAAATGATCTGACGCGGTCAAAAGCGCCTGGCGCAGTTCAGGCGTGCGCCAACAGCCCGGATCATCAAACGGGTGCCAGATGCGCCAACGAGGGGTCAGGTCCATCAGATCCGCCGAAATCATCACGTAATCCAGCAGGGCCTGCAGGAACCGGTTGTCCTTGCTCAGGAAGAACCGGGCCGTCGTGGGGCGCGCGCCAAAGCGCTGGGTCAGCGCCTGCGCGGCATGGGGGTCAAACAGGCGGGGGCCGTTGCCCACGCCCAGGACGATTTCGACCGACGAGCGGCCAAAAAGATCCTCGTATTCGTCCAACCCCGGTCCGTCATTCAGATCCCCCAGAACGATCAAGGGGTCACCTTGTTCCAGATGCTGATCGATCCGCGCCCTGAGCCAGATCGCCTGGGCCAGTTGTTTGCGACGGTTGGCGATCGAGATGCGCATGACCTCGTCCCGCGTCTCGGCCCCGTGGGGGGCCTTGGACTTGAGATGCGCGCCGATCAGTCGAAACGCCCGCCCCGAGGCTGCGCGAGCCGAAATCTCAAGCGGCGGTTTCGAGAACCGCACCTTGTCTTCGCGCGCGTCCACGTCCAGATCGATGCGAAAGGCCCCGTCAAAACGGGGCGCACCATGCCGCCCCTTGATGCCCGTTTCCTCGCCCAACGGGTCATGACTGGCCTGCAGCACGTCCGGATCATAAAGCAGTGCAATCTCCTGCTGGGTGTCGTTGACAAAACCGATCACGGCCTTGCGCGCGCGCAGCCCAAAGGCCGCGGCGAAGTTTTCCAGCGCCGTCACCCCGTTGCGCCGGGAATGGCTGTCGGGGGCCTCGATCACCATGACGGCATCTGCGTCCAGCGCGGTAAAGACGATGCCCAGCGCCGCAATCTGGTCAGCACGGGTCACGTCGTGGCGGGCGGACCAGCCATCGTCGTCCTGCAAGCTTCCGTCGTCGGCAAACAAGGCATCAAACCACTCGACGTTATAGGTGGCGATGCGCATCGTCCGTCAGGCCCCGGCCCGCGCGGCAGAGATTTCTTCCCAGGCGTTGTTGATGTCGATCAGACGTTTCTCGGCGATCTTGATTGCCTCTTCGGGCACGCCCGCCGCGATCAGTCTGTCCGGGTGGCTTTCCCGCACAAGCCCACGCCAGGCACGACGGATTTCGTCCAGTGGCGTTTCCGGATCAACCCTCAACACGGTGTAGGGATCGGGCGTCGCATCCGGGACAAACCGTGCGCGCATGGCGCGAAAGCAGCGGTCTTCGATCTCGAATATCTCGGCCACACGCTCCAGAAAGACGTCTTCGTTCGGATGATACCTGCCATCCGCAATGGCGATGTGGAACAGCCCCTCAAGAAGGTTGTCCAGGGCCGCGCGATCAGAGCGGAACATCGCGCTGATCCGCTTGGCGTAATCCTCGAATCCAGCCACATCCTGCCGCGCCAGGTTAAAGACCCGAGCGGCCCCTGTTTCGTCCTCTTTCGCGATGTGAAAAACCTCGCGAAAGGCAGTGACCTCGTCGCGGGTGACCAGGCCGTCGGCCTTGGCCATCTTGGCGCTCAGCGCGATGACGGCGATGGTGAAGGCAATCGAGCGTTCCGGAGGCGTGCGCAGGCGATCAAAGACCACCGATAGCGGTTCGCCCGAAGCAAGGGCCGAAATGGCCTCGGTTATTCGCGTCCAAAGTGACATGGGCCCAGCTTAGTCGCCTCGCACCGGGATGTCAGTGCGGCATTCAGAGAATTTTCTGCATCAGCACAAGGTCGATCCAACGGTCGAACTTGAAGCCCACCTCTGGCAGGGTCGCGATCTCGGTGAAGCCCAGCTTGGCGTGGAATGTCACGGCCTCGGGGTTTTCGCCGCTGACGCCCGCCCAAAGCGAATGCACACCGGCCCCGCGCGCATGCTCTTCGATCGCGCGCATCAAAGCGCGCCCCGCCCCAAGGCCCCGCGCGGCCGGGTCCAGCATGATCGAATGCTCTTTGGTGCGGGCATAGCCGATGCCGCCGCGAAACGGAAAATAAGTCGCAAATCCAACCAATTGCCCTTCGTTTTCGGCCACGAAGAAGGCACCCTCGCGGGTCTTGATATCCTGCACCAGACCGTCCTCGGTCTTGTAGGTCGTGGTGAAGGTGATCGTTGTATCGCGGATCACCGAGTTCCAGATCCCGGCAATCGCAGTGGCGTCAGCGGGGATGGCGGGACGTATGTTCACCACAGGGTGACCTCGCCCTGTGGTGTCGAGATGACAGCGCGAAGAACGGGGTCGGGGGACTGGTCAAGAACCACGCGGTCATCGGCAAGGAACGGCGCAAAGGTCCTGGTCATTCCGGCGGGATCGGGGTGCCCCAGCACCAGCTGGCTCAGTTTGCATCCGGTTGGGGTCAGACGCCCCGCAGGCGGTTCGGTGTCACCCCAATCGATCATGCCGGGAAAGAGGCCGCCCAGAGGCAGGTTACCGTCTTGCGGAATGCCCATGCGCCAGCTCAGGTCGCCGCGCTGCAATGGCAGGGGGTGCACCTGCCCGCCGTAGGCCTGTGCCAGGTCACGCTCCAGCACGGTGCTGCGCGCCACCCAATGCGCCAGCCGCGGCGCGCCGGTGAAGCTGTCCAGCCCAAACCAGCGCGGCCAGGCCGGGGGCTGGGCCGCAGGGTCGATGCTGATCACCTCGAGGTACAACCCGTCCTCAAGCCCCAAGAGCAGGTTGTGGGTGCCAAAATGCGCGTGCTGCCCGCCCGGTTGCATCGTGACGTTCAGCGCGTTTTCGACATGGTCGCGGCCCGCATCAAGGGTCTCAGCGACAATCACAAGGTGGTCGATGCTCAACATGGGCAGGCTCCGAAATCGGCAAACGCCAAAGCGTTACGCCTGTTTCCGGGGCCTGCCAAGGGCGATTTGCGGAATTCCCTAGCCGCGCGCTTCGCGGATCAGTTTCAGGATGTCCTGCGCGGCCTCTGGGATGTTGGTGCCCGGACCAAAGATCGCCTTGACGCCCGCGTCATAGAGGAACTGATAATCCTGCTGCGGGATCACGCCACCGCAGATCACCAGGATATCCTCGGCTCCCGCCTCTTTCAGCGCCTCGACCAGCTGCGGCGCAAGGGTCTTGTGACCCGCCGCCTGCGACGAGATCCCGATGACATGCACATCGTTGTCGACTGCATCCTGTGCGGCCTCGGCCGGGGTCTGGAACAGAGGGCCCACGTCTACGTCAAAGCCGATGTCGGCAAAGGCCGTGGCGATGACCTTGGCCCCCCGGTCGTGGCCGTCCTGCCCCATCTTGACCACCAGCATGCGCGGGCGGCGGCCTTCATCCTCGGCAAACTGCTCAACCGCCGACTGGATCGCGGCAAAGCCCTCGTCCCCTTCGTAGGCCGCGCCGTAGACGCCCGCCAGGGTCTTCACTTCCGCACGGTGGCGGCCGAACACTTTTTCCATGGCCATGCTGATCTCTCCTACGCTGGCACGGGCGCGCGCGGCCTCGACCGCGGCTTCCAGAAGGTTGCCGCCTTCTTCGGCTCGTCTTGTCAGTTCGGTCATCGCCGCCTCATACGCGGCCTCGTCCCGCTCGGCGCGGATCTTGGTCAACCGGGCCACCTGCGCTTCGCGCACGGCGACGTTGTCGACATCCAGGATGTCCAGTTCGGCCTCTTCGTCGAGCCGGTATTTGTTCACACCCACAACCACGTCTTCGCCCCGGTCGATCTTGGCCTGACGGGTCGCGGCACTTTCCTCGATCCGCAGCTTGGGCATGCCCGAGGCGACGGCCTTGGTCATGCCGCCCATCTCGTCGACCTCTTCGATCAATTTCCAGGCCGCCTCGGCCAGATCGGCGGTCAGCTTTTCGACGTAGTAGGACCCTGCCAGCGGGTCGACTACATTGGTCACGCCGGTTTCTTCCTGCAGGATCAGCTGGGTGTTCCGCGCGATGCGGGCGCTGAATTCGGTCGGCAGGGCAATCGCCTCATCCAAGGCATTGGTGTGCAGCGACTGAGTGCCGCCCAGAACCGCGCTCATCGCCTCGTAGGCGGTGCGGATGACGTTGTTGTAGGGGTCCTGTTCCTGCAGCGACACACCCGAGGTCTGACAGTGCGTCCGCAGCATTTTGGACCGGTCGTTCTTGGCGCCCAGATCGGTCATGATCCGATGCCACAGCATCCGCGCGGCGCGCAGCTTGGCGGCCTCCATGAAGAAGTTCATGCCGATGGCAAAGAAGAACGACAGACGACCGGCAAACTTGTCGACGTCCATGCCGCGTTCCATCGCGGTGCGCACATATTCCTTGCCGTCCGCCAGCGTGTAGGCCAGCTCTTGCACAAGGTTCGCGCCGGCCTCTTGCATGTGATAGCCCGAGATCGAGATCGAGTTGAATTTCGGCATCTCGTTCGAGGTGTACTCGATGATATCCGCAATGATCCGCATCGAGGGTTCGGGCGGATAGACATAGGTGTTGCGGACCATGAACTCTTTCAGAATGTCGTTCTGAATGGTGCCCGCCAGCAGCGCCTTGTCATGCCCCTGCTCTTCGCCCGCAACGATGAAGCTGGCCAGGATCGGGATCACCGCCCCGTTCATGGTCATCGAGACCGAGACCTTGTCGAGCGGGATACCGTCAAAGAGGATCTTCATGTCCTCGACACTGTCGATGGCCACACCTGCCTTGCCGACGTCCCCCTCGACGCGCGGGTGATCGCTGTCATAGCCGCGGTGCGTCGCCAGGTCGAAGGCGACCGAGACGCCCTGCTGACCGGCGGCCAGGTTCTTGCGGTAAAAGGCGTTCGATTCCTCGGCTGTTGAAAAGCCCGCGTACTGACGGATCGTCCAGGGACGGCCTGCGTACATGGTGGCCTTCACACCGCGCAGGAACGGCCCCTCGCCAGGGATCGTTTCAAGGTGCTCCAGCCCCTCAAGATCCTCGGCGGTATAGACCGGCTTGACGTCGAGCCCTTCCAGCGTGTTCCAGGTCAACCCGTCCAACGGCTTGCCCCGCAACTCTTTTTCCGCGAGACTCTTCCAGAGTTCTGTCTTGCTCGTCATCGTCCTAATCCTTTCACGTCCGGCAAGGCATCGGTGCCCGGCCCCCGTTTCTCAAATTTGCGTTTCGCACCGTCGCGGCCCTTCGCAATCGCAAAAGCCGCAACTATATCTTTGGGTATGAGACCCTTGTTGCCCCTGTTCGTCGCGGCGTTGACCGCCGCCCTGCCCCTGACCGCGACTGCCGCGGAAGAGGCCGAAGACGCACCGATCATTGTTGAAGCCGAAGACCAGCGGCTTGAGGATTTCCTGTGGACCGCGCGGCCCGTTGTGGTCTTTGCCGACAGCCCGGCCGATCCGCGGTACGTCCAGCAGCTGCAGAACATCGAGAATGACGTCGACGCCCTGCGCGAACGGGACGTGGTGGTGCTGGTCGACACCGACCCGGGCACACTCAGCCCCCTGCGCGAAGCGCTGCGCCCGCGCGGCTTCATGCTGGTGCTGATCGGCAAGGATGGCGGCGTGAAGCTGCGCAAACCCGCGCCCTGGACCGTGCGCGAGCTGTCGCGCAGCATCGACAAGATGCCGATGCGCCAGCAGGAAATCCGCGACGCCCGTGGCGGCAGCTGACCCGACAGGTCAGCCGTCATGTCAGCGCGCGTTGGCGCGCTGATCGCGATATCGGGCGTGCCACAGGGCATGGATCACTCGAATTCCAGGATCACGTCGTCCACAGCCAGACTGTCGCCCGCCGCCGCATTGATCTTGGACACGACGCCCTTTTTCTCGGCGCGCAGGATGTTTTCCATCTTCATCGCCTCGACCGTGCACAGCGCCTGACCTTCCTGCACCTCGTCGCCGACCTCGACGTTGACCTTCACGATCAGGCCGGGCATCGGGCAGAGCAGCATCTTCGAGGTATCAGGCGGCAGTTTCTCAGGCATCAGACGAGCAAGTTCCGCCTGGCGGGGTGAGCGCACATGCACCTTCAGGTCCGCGCCCCGGGTGCGGATGCGGAACCCGCCCGAGATCTTGCCGACCTTCAGCACCAATGGGCTGCCATCGACCGTCATTTCGGCCAGCTGATCGCCCGGCGTCCAATCGCCCGCCACCCGCAGGCTGCTGCCGTCGGCAAAGCTTACGGTCGAGCCTTCGTGGTCGGCGTCAATCACCACGTCAAAGCTTTCGCCCTGGATCGCGACGTTCCAATCGGTGCCCACGCGCCGTTCATGGTTGTCCATGGTGCCCGAGACACGGGTGCGCCGGATCTCGGCCACGCGGTGCATGGCTGCACAGGCCGCGGCGACGCGGTGCAGGTCGTCTGCACCCAGCGTAACGCCCTCAAATCCTTCGGGATATTCCTCGGCGATAAAGGCCGTGGTCATGTCGCCCGAGATGAACTTGGGGTGATCCATCACCGCCGAGACGAAGGGCAGGTTGTGGCCGATGCCTTCGACTTCAAAGCTGTCCAGCGCCACGCGCATCGCCTCGATCGCCGCCTCGCGGGTCGGGCCCCAGGTGCAGAGCTTGGCGATCATCGGGTCGTAGTACATGCTGATCTCGCCGCCTTCGTAGACGCCGGTGTCGTTCCGCACGACCGTGTCACCTGCTGCGCCCGCCGCCACGCCGGGGGCATAAGCTGCGGTTTCCGCCGGGGGGCGGTAGCGGGTCAGACGCCCGATCGAGGGCAGGAAGTTGCGGTACGGATCCTCGGCATACAGGCGGTTTTCAATCGCCCAGCCGGTCAGGGTCACATCGTCCTGCGTGATGGTCAGCGGCTCGCCATTGGCAACGCGGATCATCTGTTCGACCAGGTCGACGCCGGTGATCAGTTCGGTCACCGGGTGTTCCACCTGCAGGCGGGTGTTCATTTCGAGGAAGTAGAAGTTCTTGTCGCCATCGACGATGAATTCCACGGTGCCAGCGCTGGCATAGCCCACGGCCTTGGCCAAGGCGACCGACTGTTCGCCCATCGCCTTGCGGGTTTCTGGGTCCAGGAAAGGCGATGGCGCCTCTTCGACCACCTTCTGGTTCCGGCGCTGGATCGAGCATTCACGCTCGCCCAGGTAGATACCGTTGCCATGCGCGTCACACAGCACCTGGATTTCAATGTGGCGGGGCTGGGTCACGAACTTTTCGATAAAGATCCGGTCGTCGCCAAAGCTGTTCGCGGCCTCGTTCTTGGACGACTGAAAGCCTTCGCGCGCTTCTTCGTCGTTCCAGGCGATCCGCATGCCCTTGCCGCCGCCACCGGCGCTGGCCTTGATCATCACCGGATAGCCGATCTCGTTCGAGATCTTCACGGCCTCATCCGCGTCCTCGATCAGGCCCATATAGCCCGGAACGGTCGAGACCTTGGCATCCTGCGCGATCTTTTTGCTGGTGATCTTGTCACCCATCGCCTCGATCGCACCTTTGGGTGGCCCGATAAAGGCGACGCCAGCGGCCTCTAGCGCCTCGGCGAACTTTGCGTTCTCCGACAGGAAGCCGTAACCGGGGTGCACGGCCTGCGCGCCCGAGGTCTTGATGGCCTCCATGATCTTGTCGATCACGATGTAGGACTGGTTGGCAGGCGGCGGGCCGATGTGGATCGCCTCGTCCGCCATCTGCACGTGCAGTGCCTGCTTGTCGGCGTCCGAATAGACCGCAACGGTCTTGATGCCCATCTTGCGCGCGGTCTTGATGACACGGCAGGCGATCTCGCCTCGGTTGGCGATCAGGATCTTTTCGAACATCAGATGTCCCTTCTGTCTTGGCGTGGGGCGCCCCTGCGCCCGGCTGCGATGGCAACAAAAAAGCCACCCGAGCGCAGGGGCTCGGATGGCATGACAATGGGTCCGGCGCGCCCGAGGGCGCTGGTCACTGCGTCAGCAGCTTTCCGGGAAGGCTTGGCAGAATAGCACGTTGGCCGAGGCGCCGATGACGGCGCCGCGCACCGGGTTGCCGTTGGTGATGACGGCGCCGGCCGTGCCTGCCGACGCGCCCAGAATGGCCTGGTCGCCCAGCGTGTCGCCACAGGCCGCAAGCGCGGCGAGCGCGGCAAAGGCAAGCGGAAGCTTGAAAGTGCGCATGAGGGGATCTCCTTGGCAGATGGGGGTGTACCCCCACTGTTAAGAGATAACGAATGACCCCGCCAATTCACGCCAGCAGAACCGGCAAGCCTTTGCCGAATAAGCGTTTTTCCGCCGCTCAGGGATCTGCGCGCAAAAAAGGCGGGCCGTTGATCAGGGGACAGATCAACGGGCCCGCAGGGGGAAGGGTAACGGTGTAATTCCGGTGCCGAGAATAAACACCCGAATACTCGCAATAGGGAGACGCTGCCAAAGCGAACGCCCTGCGCCAAGCCGTATTGGCCTGCGCGGCAGAATTCGGCCTCTTCCCGCCCAAATGGATGACCCGACGGCAAGATCATGCCCAATCCTCGTCCTTGAACGCATCGGGAAAGGCCGCGCGGGCCGCGGTTTCGTCGATCACCAACAGCGCGTCATAGCTTTCCGGATCAAACGGGTCATCGACGGGCAGCACTTCGCGGCCGAAAAGCCAGCTCAGACGACCGGCATCCAGATTGCCGCGTTCAAAGGGCTGATCGCCGAAATGGTCCCACAGCGCCTTCATGAAGCCCGTGTCGGCCCGACGGTCGGCGGGCTTGCGGTCGGCAAAGCGTTCGCGCCGCGTCAGCGGTGTGACGCCTCGCGGATTGGCACGACGGATGGTGAATTGATAATCGGTGCCGGTCAACCGGCCTGGGAAACCGCGATGCTTCAGCATGGGTGCCCTCCTGTCTGAAGGGCAAATGCGGTTCCGGAATGTGGGGCAGGCAGACCCGCCTGCCCCAGGTGCCGGTTACTTGTATTTACCGGTGTAAACGGGCTCGACCGAAATGGGTTCCGGCTCGACAACCACGTACTCTTCTTCTGTCGGTTGGGCGCATGCAGCAACTGCCGCGACCAGACCGAAGAGCGCGAGGATCTTGATGCTCTTGGACATCTGTTTCTCCTGTCACAAAATTCGGGACAGCCCGGCTTTTGTTGCCCGGCCTGCCCCTGCCTCGAGGTAAAGGTCGCTTGGGTGCAACCAAGGACCAAAATACCGAATGACAGGTCGAAAAGATATCCACAAGGCCAGCTGTCATGGACCTGTGATGCGAAAGCCGCATTCCGCCCACTGGTTGAAGAACGATGCGCAAGATGTTGTGGAAGCATCAGAAATACTCCCAAATGCAGAGGCCGTCTTTCAGGCTGAAAGCCTCGAAAAACTGGGTCACGTCTGGGGATGGTTCGCCAAAGTCGGTCGCTTCGGACGACAGCGAGATGATGATATCGGCGGGTTTCGGCCCGACTGTCGACAGCCGCGGCAGGGCATAGGTATTGCACAGATGTTCGAAATCCGCGGCGACATCGTCAAAGCCGCGACCGGGCTGGCCCAGCTCGGGCGCGATGAAGCGAAAGCGGTAAGTCAGACCGGCACCAGGTTGGTCCCAGATCATCTCGTGGAACTCCACAGGCTGGCCCGAGGGCACCTCGAGTGCCGCCACGGGCCCGGCCAGCGCAAGCAATATGAGAGCGGCGCGGATCAAATCCGTGCCCAGCGCGCCCAGCGCTGTCGGTGAGATGGATCGTGCAGAAGCTCGGTGATTGTCAGGGCTTCGCGCTCGAGCGCCGTTCCACCTATGGCGGCCCGTCCTCCCGCGCGAACGCGAAGCCCTTCCGCACAAGTGCGGATTTCAACTACGGGGGAAAACCCCCGCAGATGCCGAAGGGATCGCCACATGTCCTGGCGTATCTGCTGCGCAAGTCGCTCTGCGCGCATCGCTGGAAAAACGGCTTCCCCTGCGACATCAAAGCGCGGTGGCCACTGACGTGCAAGTAAAAACGTGCCCGCGCCCTTTTGGATATGCCAACCCTTGGCCATCAGGGACGCCGTGCCAGGCAGTCAATTTCCACCAAAGCGCCGACGGCCAGGGCCGTCACGCCCACCGTTGTGCGCGCCGGACGGCGATCCTGCGGGAAGAAGCTCTGGTAGGTTTCGTTGAACGCCGCATAGTCCCGCTCGAACTCCGTCAGGTAGCAGCGACACTGTACGACGTGGCTCAGATCAAGGCCCACACCTTTCAGCACGATTTCGAGGTTTTGCATGACCCTGCGCGTCTGCGCCTCGATCCCTTCGGGCAAGGCCGCATCGGGCGCCTGAGGGTCCGTCGGCATCTGCCCGGTCAGGATCACCCAGCCGTCCGTTTCCACGGCGTGGCTGAATGGAGCAACCGGGCGCGGCCCGCCCTGGATCATGTGAAACGTCGGCTCTGACATTGTGCTACCCCCGGGCCGTCCCGCCGGTCAAAGCGGGATATTGTCGTGCTTTTTCCATGGGTTGCTAAGCTTCTTGTTGCGAAGCGCAGCAAAGGCGCGGGCCACCCTGCGGCGGGTCGAATGCGGCATGATCACCTCATCGATGAAGCCACGTTCGGCCGCCACAAAGGGGTTCGCAAAGCGGTCTTCATAATCCTTGGTGTGCTGCGCGATCTTGTCAGCATCGCCCAGGTCGGCACGGTGGATGATCTCGGTCGCGCCCTTGGCGCCCATGACCGCGATCTCGGCGGTGGGCCAGGCATAGTTCACGTCGCCGCGCAGGTGTTTGGACGCCATCACGTCATAGGCCCCACCATAGGCCTTGCGGGTGATCACGGTCACTTTCGGCACCGTCGCCTCGCCATAGGCGAAGAGCAGCTTGGCGCCGTGCTTGATGACCCCGCCGTATTCCTGTGAGGTGCCGGGCAAGAAGCCGGGAACGTCGACATAGGTCAGGATCGGAATTTCGAAGGCATCGCAGAATCGCACGAAACGGGCGGCTTTCCGGCTGCTGTCGATGTCCAGGCACCCCGCCAGCACCATCGGCTGGTTGGCGACAACACCGACAGTCTGGCCTTCGAGTCGGATAAAACCAGTGATGATGTTCTTGGCGTAATCTTCCTGGATTTCGTAGAAATCGCCCTCATCCGCCACCTTGATGATGAGTTCCTTCATGTCATAAGGCGTGTTGGCGTTTTCCGGGACCAGCGTATCCAGGCTGTTTTCCACCCGACCCGGTTCGTCAAAGAACGGGCGCACAGGCGGCTTTTCGCGGTTGTTCAGCGGCAGGAAGTCGACCAGGCGGCGCACCTCGGCCAGTGCTTCGACGTCATTTTCAAAGGCGCCATCCGCAACCGAGGATTTCTTGGTGTGGGTCGACGCCCCGCCCAGCTCCTCGGCGGTGACCTGTTCGTTGGTCACGGTTTTCACCACGTCCGGGCCAGTCACAAACATGTACGAGCTGTCTTTGACCATGAAGATGAAGTCGGTCATCGCGGGCGAATAGACCGCGCCGCCGGCACAGGGGCCCATGATCACGCTGATCTGTGGCACCACGCCAGAGGCCATGATGTTGCGCTGGAACACCTCGGCGTATCCGGCCAGCGAGGCAACACCCTCCTGGATCCGTGCCCCGCCTGAATCGTTCAGGCCAATGACCGGCGCGCCGTTTTGCATCGCCATGTCCATGATCTTGCAGATTTTCTGCGCGTGGGTTTCGGACAGCGAACCGCCAAAGACGGTGAAATCCTGGCTGAAGACATAGACCATCCGGCCATTGACCGTGCCCCAGCCCGTCACAACGCCGTCGCCTGCCGGCTTCTGGTTTTCCATACCGAAGTCGGTGCAGCGATGGGTGACGAACATGTCGTACTCTTCGAAGCTGCCTTCGTCGAGCAGCAGGTCGATGCGTTCGCGCGCTGTCAGCTTGCCCTTGGCGTGCTGGCTGTCGATCCGGCGCTGACCGCCACCTAGCCGCGCTGCGTCGCGGCGGGTTTCAAGTTCGGCAAGAATATCGGTCATCGGGGCTCCTTCCGCTTTGGGGCGAACATACAGCCCGACACATGCGCCTCAAGCAAAATTCGGCAAATTTGCAAACCCCGCAGAGATCGACGGGTGAAAATTGCAAAACTGAATAGCCGCGACTGAAACGATTGGTTTAGTTGGACAGTCCTGTCTGGCAGTCCTACAAACCCATCATGACCAATCCCCACGTTATTCGATATTTAGATCGATCAACGCCCCCGCATATTTCGACACTCATTCTACTGACAGGGCTCTCTGCCCTGACGTTGACCGTGTTCCTGCCCTCGCTGCCGAAAATGACCGCCTATTTCGAGACGGACTATCGGCTGATGCAGCTGTCTGTCGCGGTTTACCTGGGCGTAAACGCATTTTTGCAGGTCTTTATCGGTCCGGTCTCGGACAAGCTGGGGCGCAGACCGGTGATTCTGTGGGGCATCGCGCTTTTCATACTGGCGACCCTGGGCTGCCTGCTGGCGCAAAACGTCTATATCTTCCTGTTCTTCCGAATGACCCAGGCCGTGGTCGTGGTCGGCATGGTCCTGGGCCGCGCCGTGGTGCGGGACATGTATCCACAGGACGAGGCTGCTTCGATGATCGGCTATGTCACCATGGGCACCGCCGTTGTCCCCATGTTTGGCCCGGCCATCGGGGGGGTCCTGGACCAAACCTTTGGCTGGCATGCGGTTTTCGTGATGTTGCTGATCTCGGGCGCCGTGCTTTACGCCCTGGTCTGGGCTGACATGGGAGAGACGGGCGCGTCCAGCGAGTTGAGCCTGGGGCAGCAGATCAGAGAATACCCCGAGCTTTTGACAAGCCCGCGCTTCTGGGGATATTCGGCCTCTTCTGCGCTGTCCTCAGGGGCCTTCTTTGCCTATCTCGGCGGCGCGCCGTTTGTCGGGACCGTGGTATTCGGCATGGAGTCGGCGGAGATGGGCATCTTTTTTGGCGCGCCCGCCGTCGGTTACTTTGCCGGAAACTTCCTGTCCGGACGGTTCTCGCGCAGGGCCGGTATCAACAAGATGATCACCTATGGCACAGTTGTCTGTGCCTTTGGCGTCTTCCTTTCGCTTGTGCTGTCGCTTGGCGGGATGGAAAACAAATGGACCTTCTTTGGCCTGATGACATTTGTGGGCCTTGGCAACGGACTGGTCATTCCCAATGCCACCGCAGGCGCCCTTTCGGTACGGCCACACCTGGCGGGCACGGCCAGCGGGCTGTCTGGTGCGATGATGCTGGGCGGCGGTGCTGGCCTGAGCGCCTGGGCCGGCGCGCTTTTGACACCCGAGTCCGGCGCCTGGCCCCTGTTGGCGCTGATGTTCAGCACCTGTGTCCTGGGCCAAATCGCGATCGGGTTGGTCGTCCGACGGGAACGGCGTCTTCAGGGGATGTCGGTGAACTGACGGCTTGCACCCGGCGGATTTGCAAAGCTACTGTTGTGCAAACGCAAACCTGCAAAGTGACACGCCATGCCAGCCCAGAAACTCTATGCCGGTGCCAAGCTGCGCGACATCCGCACGCGGCTCAGCCTGACGCAAAAGGAATTCGCCGCAAAGCTGGGCGTTTCCTTGCCTTACTTAAATCAAATGGAGCGAAACAATCGCCCCGTCAGCACGACCGTGGTGCTGGCACTGGCGTCCGAGTTCGGCCTCGACGTGACCGAGCTGGGCCAGGGCGACAGCGAACGTCTGGTCACCGACATGCGCGAAGCGCTGACCGATCCGGTCTTTGCCGACACCATGCCGCCGATTGCCGACCTGCGGCTGACCGCCTCGAACGCGCCCGCTCTGGCCCGCGCCTTTCTGGCGCTGCATCAGTCCTACCGACAGACCCATGAACGCCTTGCCTCACTGGACGAGGCTTTGGGACGCGAAGGCGCACAGCAGCAGGCCAGCCCCTGGGAAGAGGTCCGCGACTTCTTTCACTATTGCGACAATTACATCGACGCCGTCGACCGCGCCGCCGAGCGCTTTGCCCAACTGACGGCGGATGAGCCCGACATCCGCGCCGCCGCCCGCGCCCGGCTGACCAAATCCGGCATCTCGGTCCGGCTGACCCAGACCGACACGATGCGCCACTACGACCACGCCACGGGCACGCTGACACTGTCCTCGTTGGCCCCGCCCGAAACTCAGACCTTTCAGCTGCTTCTGCAGGTCGCGCTGCTGCATCAGGACAAACTGCTGGAGGCGACTCTGGACCTTGCGCGCTTTCAGTCCGAGGCGGCACGCAACATCGCCAAGATCGGCCTTGCGAACTATTTCGCCGGTGCCGCGCTCATGCCCTATGGAGCGTTCCTGCAGGCCGCGCAGGACACAAGGCACGATCTGGAACTGCTGGCCGCACAGTTCGGCGCCTCGGTCGAGCAGGTGGCGCATCGGCTTTCGACCCTGCAACGCCCGGGCGCCAAGGGATTGCCGTTCTTCTTTGTCCGCGTCGATCAGGCGGGCACGATCACCAAGCGCCATTCGGCGACACGCCTTCAGTTTGCGCGCTTCGGCGGTGCCTGCCCTCTGTGGAACGTGCACCGCGCGTTTGAAACGCCCGGCCAGTTCCTGCGCCAGCTGGCCGAGACCCCTGACGGGGTGCGTTACATCTCGATCGCGCGGGACGTCAGCAAACATGGCGGCCACTACGGCGCGCCGGTCCGGCGCTTTGCCATCGCGCTGGGGTGCGACGTGCGCCACGCGGGCGCGATTGTCTATGCCGACGGGATGGACCTGAGCCGCGACGACGCCTTTGAGCCCATCGGCATCAGCTGCCGCATTTGCGAGCGGTCCAAGTGCCACCAACGTTCGGTCCCACCGCTGGAGCGCCGCCTGACCATCGCGCCCAACCGGCGCGGCGTGCTGCCGTATGAGGTCGACGGGTGATCCGCATCCTTGCCGTCCTGTCAGTGATCCTGCTGACCGGATGGGCCTCGGCGGAATACCTGCTGCGCCTGGCGATCTATCCCTTTGACGGAACACGCCAGCCCCCCACGGATGCCGGCTTGCCCGAGGTGCAAGAGGTCCTTCACGACGTGGGGGACGGCGCGCTGGTGGTCTGGGTCGCCGATCCCGATCCGGGCAAACCGGTGATCTTTTACCTGCACGGCAACGCAGGGAACCTGGCGGCCCGCGCGGGTCGATTTCGCCGGTTTCTGGATCGCGGCTATGGCCTGATCGCGCCCGCCTATCCCGGCAGTTCCGGCAGCGAAGGGACACCGTCAGAGGAATCGATCAAACAGAGCATCCGTTCGGTCTGGCTGGCACAGGCCAAGCTCTTGCCCGTGACGAACAGATCTCTTTCGGCAGACACCCCTGCCCCAAAGGTCATCCTGTACGGAGAAAGCCTTGGAACCGCAGTTGCGATTGCCCTGTTGGCGAGCCCAGTCACCAACGCCGACGACGGCTTTGGCCCACCCGACGCCGTGATCCTCGAAGCGCCCTTCACGTCACTCAAGGACGTGGCGCTGAACAGCTATCCACAACTTGCCACGGCGATGGATCAATTGCCCGACCTTTGGCCCAGCCTGACATTGGCCGGGGGCCTGCGCGACCCGCTTTTGATCCTGCACGGGACCCAAGACGACGTCATCCCCATTGCGCAGGGGCGGCAGATTTTCGCTGCCGCCCCCACCCAGGACAAGGATTTTCTATCCGTGCAAGGCGCCGGTCACACCGACCTCTGGCGTTCGGACACAGTGCCCCGCCTGTGGCGCTTCATTGACCGCTACGGCGTGAGCCGTCGCAAGTAAATCAAGCCGCAATCAGCATCCGGTACAATTCATCCTTCAGATGCGCCCGCTGCTTGCGAAGTTGGTCTTCGGCCAGTTGTTCCATCGGTTCCACGTTGGTCTCGGCCCGGTGCACGGCGCGGTTCACCTCGTGATACTCTTCGAACAGCTTGTGAAAATGCGCATCCGCGCCCTTGAGTTCGGTGATCTTGTCACCCAATTCCGGGAACTCTTCGTGCAGCTCATGTGGGGTGTGGCTCATCCCTACGTCTCCTTCCGTGTCTTTGCCAGAACACGTTAAGGGCGGGGGCGGCCAGTCTCTTTGATCCCGATCAACCGCCCACGGCTGTTCTGCAAAAAAGCACCCGGTCTAGCGCTGCTCGGTCTGCCAATTCGGATGCATCCAGGGCACGTCATTGGCCGGCGGCAACCGCCGCCCCAGGATATGGTCCGAGATCTTTTCCCCGGTCATGATCGACGGCGCGTTCAGGTTGCCATTTGTGATCTGCGGAAAGACCGAGCTGTCGGCCACGCGCAGCCCCTCGACGCCGATCACGCGACCCTCGGGGTCGACAACTGCCATCGGATCATCGGCCCGTCCCATCCGGCAGGTGCCACAGGGGTGATAGGCGCTTTCGGCATGTTCGCGGATCACCGCATCCAGCTCGTCATCACTTTGCACATCCGCGCCCGGCTGGATCTCGTGGCTCACATAGGGCTTGAAGGCGTCCTGCGCAAAGATTTCCCGCGTCAGCCGGATGCCGGTGCGGAAATCCTGCCAGTCCTTCTCGGTCGACATGTAGTTGAACAGGATCCTGGGCGGCTCCAACGGATTGGCCGACCGCAGGGTGACCGCCCCGCGCGAGGGCGAGCGCATCGGCCCCACATGGGCCTGAAACCCGTGCCCCTCGGGCGCGGCCTGCCCGTCGTAACGCACAGCGATTGGCAGAAAATGATACTGCAGGTCCGGATAATCGACGCCCGCCGCCGAGCGAATGAACCCCGCACTTTCAAACTGGTTCGAGGCGCCAGGCCCGGTCCGCGTCAAAAGCCAGCGCGCGCCCACATAGGCCTTGCCCAAAAGGTTCCAGTATTTGTACAGCGACACCGGCTGGCTGGCGGCCATCTGAACGTAAAGCTCCAGGTGGTCCTGCAGGTTCTGCCCCACGCCCGGACGGTCGGCGATCACCTCGATGCCGTGTTCCGCCAAGTGCGCCGCGGGACCGATCCCCGACAACATCAGCAGTTTCGGAGAGTTGATGGACGAGGCCGCAAGGATCACCTCGTGCCGCGCCGTGACCACCTGGTCCCCCAGATCGACCCCCGTTGCGCGCCCGTCCTGCATAATCACCCGATGCGCCAGTCCACGCACCAGCCGCACCCGCGAACTTTGCAGCGCCGGGTTCAGATAGGCCTTGGCGGCAGAAAACCGCGCGCCTTTCCAGACGGTCATGTCAAAGGGGCCGAACCCCTCTTGCTGATGCCCGTTGTAGTCGCCGGTAACCGGATAACCCGCCTGGCGCCCGGCCTCGACAAAGGCCTGCACCAGGGGGTTGTCGCGCCGCCCCCGGCTGACATGCAGCGGCCCATCGGTGCCGCGCCAGCTGGCATCCCCGCCGTGACCTCCGTCGTGCCAGGTCTCCATCCGCTTGTAATAGGGCAGAACGTCGGCATAGCCCCAGCCATCGGCGCCCATATCGCGCCAGGTGTCAAAGTCGCGGGCATGGCCGCGCACGTAGATCATCCCGTTGATCGAGGATGACCCGCCAATGACCTTGCCCCGCGGCGTTGCCATCCGCCGCCCGCCCATGTGCGGCTCCGGCTCGGTGGCAAAGCCCCAGTCGTACCGCGACATGTTCATCGGATAGCTCAGCGCACCCGGCATCTGGATAAAGGGTCCGGCGTCACTTCCGCCGAACTCGACCACGATCACCGATTTTCCGGCCTCGGCCAACCGATAGGCCACCGCACAGCCGCCCGAACCGGCCCCGACAACTACATAATCCGCTTTCATCTTGCACCTTCAAGCGAAACGCCCGCCCGCGCGTGTCTGGCGCGGGGTGGGCGGGTGGGAGCGCCAGACACGCGCGCCAGAACCATTCTTCAGAACGGGGCCTCCACAGGCCCCATCCGCACATAGACCGACTTCACTTGCGAATAATGCGCGATCGCCTCTTTCGAGTTCTCGCGCCCGACACCCGACATCTTGACCCCGCCAAAGGGCGCCTCGACCGGCGCATCGTTGTACGAGTTGATGAAG
Organism: Alphaproteobacteria bacterium; assembly: GCA_030424865.1. Lineage (GTDB taxonomy): Bacteria > Pseudomonadota > Alphaproteobacteria > Rhodobacterales > Rhodobacteraceae > JAKVCP01. The sequence continues at coordinate 66,363 of JAUHVR010000016.1, forward strand.
CAGCTGCCCGCCTGCATCTGCCCGATCACGCGATGTGCCCGCGTCAGATCGCGGGTGAACACACCTGCAGACAACCCGAACTCACTCGCATTCGCGCGGGCGATGACCTCGTCCTCATCCGCAAACGACAGCACCGACATCACCGGGCCAAAGATCTCTTCCCGGGCGATGGTCATCTCATCCGTCACACCGTCAAAGACGGCTGGCGTCAGCCAGAACCCGTCACGCTCCAGCCTCTCTCCGCCGCAAACCAGCCGCGCGCCCTCTTTGACGCCCTTGGCGACATAGCCCTGCACGATCTCCATCTGCCGGGCCGAAACCAAAGGGCCGAAATTCGTCGCCGGGTCCAGCGGGTCCCCCAGAACCGCATCCGCCAAGCGTTCTTTCAGCCGCGCCACAAAGGCCTCGCGCAGGCCCTCCTGCACAAAAACCCGAGTCCCGTTCGAACAGACCTGACCCGAGGAATAGAAGTTTCCCAGGATTGCGCCGCCCACGGCGTCTTCCAGATCTGCATCCTCAAAGACGATCAGCGGCGACTTGCCGCCCAGTTCCATCGTGACATGCTTCACGCCCTCGGCCGCCGCCGCATAGACCCGCTTGCCCGTCGGCACCGACCCGGTCAACGACACCTTGTCGACGCGCGGATCGGTGACCAGCGACGCCCCGACATCTCCAAAGCCCTGCACAACGTTGTAAAGCCCCGCCGGAGCGCCGGCTTCGTGCAGGATCTCGGCCACTTTCAGCGCGCAAAGCGGTGTCGTTTCCGAAGGTTTGAAGATCATCGCATTGCCGCAGGCCAGCGCTGGCGCGCCCTTCCAGCAGGCGATCTGCGTGGGATAGTTCCAGGCCCCGATGCCGACGCACAACCCCAGGGGTTCGCGTCGGGTATAGACCCAATCCTCGCCCAACTGGATATGCTCCCCCGTCAGTGACCCGGCCAGCCCGCCAAAATACTCCAGCGCATCCGCCCCGCTGGTGGCATCCGCCACCGAGGTCTCCTGGTAGGGCTTGCCGGTATCGTAAGTCTCCAGAACCGACAGATCATGGTTTCGTTCGCGCAAAAGATCTGCGGCCCGGCGCAGCACGCGGCCCCGTTCGGTTCCGGTCATCGCAGCCCAGATCTTCTGGGCGCGCGTCCCGCTCTCGATGGCGCGCTCGACAATCGCGGGTGTCGCCGCGTGCAGGCGCGCAATAACGTCCCCGGTGGCCGGATAGACCACCTCGATTTCGGCACCAGAGGTGTCGTCCACATACTCACCATCGACAAAATGGCTGGCCCGGGGTTGGGTGTCGTAAGGCATCAGATCCTCTCAGATCAGCAAAAAAGGGGAAAATCACCAGGGACGCGCGCAGCCCGTCGGTCGGGCGGCGCGGGGTGGGTGGGTGGGCGTGACGGCCGGGCGACGGGCTGCGCGCGTCATTGCGCCCGCTCCGCGATCAGCGCGCCGGCCACTGCAATGACTTGCTGCGCGGCATCTTTGCCCAGACCCCGCCCGGACAGGGCCGCGCGCAGATAGACGCCATCGATCATCGCCGCCAAGGCCCGGGCAATTGGCGCCGGGTCTGCAACATGCACCCGCAGGGCGTGGCGCAGATTGCTGTCCAATCGCTTCTGATAGACGCGCAACAGGCGGGCAGCGGCCTCGGACGACTGCGCCTGCACATAGAAATTGAGCCAGGCGCTGACGGCGGCCGGCTCGAAACAGGTTTCGGCAAAGTTGGCGTCGATCAGAGCCGCCAACCGATCTTCGGGGGTCTTCGCGGCCTTCAGGGCCGATCGCACCTCGGCGCTGTATTCGGTCAGAATATGCCGCATGGCGGCCAGAAAGATCTGATCCTTGCCGCCGAAATAGTGATGGGCCAACGCGCTCGACATGCCGGCGCGCTTTGCAATCTGGCTGACGGTCACGTCCAGTGATCCGGTCTCTCCGATCATGCCAATGGTGGCATCGACCAAGGCCGCGCGGCGCAACGGCTCCATTCCAACTTTCGGCATCACACATCTCCTTGTCGGAGATGCAGCCTGCCGTTTATTGACTGGCCAGTCAATCAAGAAACGCATCCCGCGTTTCAGGTCCGGCGTCACATGGACGTCAGGTCACATGGCAAAAGTGCCGACAAAGGTCTTTTTCGGCAATCTTGCCACCTCGATCCCCTCGTCAACACGGCGCAGATGGTAGCCATAGCCGCGCATCCGGAACCGCCATTCGGCTTCGGACAGGGTCTTGGCGCGTTCGGCCTTCAGAAATGATCGGATCGCGTCCAGATCCAGGGTCACTGTGTCTTCTGCAAACATCTCGGGCCTCCTTCCTGAACTGTTCACGAAGGTGAGACTGACCAGTGCCAAAGGCGGAATTGGTTCCGATCAAGGGCAATTTTGGGGCACGAAATTTAGGCAATGCCGCGGATTTCAGCCTTTGGTGGCATTCACCGACGGCGTCACCCTGCGCTTCAGCACGGCTTCTCTCCAGGTGATGAAACTCAGCGCGCCGACGATCACCGAGCCGCCAAGAGCGACCCAAGGGTCGAGTGGTTCGGCAAAGAAAATCGCGCCAAGCAGAATCGACCAGACCAGTTGCAGGAACGTGATCGGTTGCGTCACGGTCACCGGCGCCATCGAGAAGGCCAGAGTCATCGTGTAATGCCCCGCCGTCGCGAAACAGGCCACGCCCAGCAGAATCAGCGTTTGCCCGGGACTCGGCCAGACCCAATCCAGCGCGGCGAAGGGTGCCAACCCGATGGTCACCGAGATGGACAAAAGGGCGACGACCAGGGCAGGCGACATCTCTTCCGTCTGGATCTTTGCAATCAGGTAGGACACCGAAAAGCTGAGCGATGTTCCCAGCATGGCGATGTGGCCCGCGTCCAGTTCCCGAAACCCCGGGCGCAAGATCAACAGGGCTCCGCCAAAGGCCGTGGCCACTGCCAGCATCCTGCGGTAAGCCATGCGCTCGCCCAGGACCAGCACCGCCAGAACAGAGACATAGATCGGCGTCAGATAGTTCATCGCCGTGACTTCGGCGAGCGGGATGCGCGACATCGCAAAGAACCACAGGATGACGCCGAAGGATTGCACAAACCCACGCACCGCCGACAACCACCATTGCCGGGGCGCCAGTCGGGTCCGTAGCATTGTCGGTATCATCGGGATCAAAAAGACCAGCCCGAAAAGGTAGCGCAAAAACGCTGCCTCGGCCGCCGGGATTTGTCCGTCCAGCACCTTGACAAGGGCCGTCACACCGACAAAGCACAGGCCGGTGACAACCATCCAGAAAAGGCCAAGCAGGGGCTGATGATTTTCAGAGGCCATACTCCCTCTGATCATGATCATCTCGCGATCACAAGGGCCATTCGTGCGGCTCAGATCAGCAGGCTGGCCGCAATTGCCCACATGGTCAGGCCGATCACCAGTTCCAGCACCCGCCATGACGAGGGCCGCGCAAAGATCGGTGTCAGCAGGCGCGCGCCAAAGCCCAGCGCAAAGAAAAAGGTCAGGCTGGCCACGGCGGCCCCGATGCCAAATGCCGCGGTATGGGCATATTGGGACGAGATCGAGCCCAGCAACACAAGCGTGTCCAGATAGACATGCGGGTTCAACCAGGTCAGCGCGAGGCAGGTCATCAAGGCCGCCCTCAGGCTTGGGGCCGGGGCACTGGCCTGCAGGCTTTGCCCACCCCGCCAGGCCGACAAAAAGGCCCGCGCGCCGTACCAGACCAGAAAGGCGGCGCCAAAGATCCGCATCCCAAGGTCCAGACCGGGCACCGCCTGGATCAGGACGCCCATACCCGAGACCCCCGCCAGGATCAGCACGGCATCCGAGATCGCACAGGTCGCCGCCACGGCAAAGACGTGTTGCCCCATCAACCCCTGCCGCAGCACAAAGGCGTTCTGTGCCCCGATCGCGACGATCAGGGACAGGCCAAGGACATAGCCGGCCAGGGCGTCGGACAGGGGGGCAAACATCGTGGGGTCTCCGGTGGTCTTCGACCTCTGGACTAGCCTTTGCCGGGGATGAAGGCTAGTTAAACAAAATCATCCTGAGTAAGTTTTTCTAATGCATTTCGATCCATCCCAACTGGCCGCCCTGTCGGCAATCCTGCGACACGGCAGTTTCGAGGCCGCGGCGCGGGACCTGAACGTGACCCCCTCGGCCGTGTCGCAACGCCTCAAAGCCCTGGAAAACCGGATGGGCACGCCACTGGTGATCCGCGACACGCCCTGCAGGCCGACCCCTGCAGGTCAACGCCTGGCGCGGCACGCGCAGGATCTGTCGCTGCTCGAAGCACAGGTGGCCAAGGACCTGGGCATGACCAGCGCCCCGGCGCGGGTGCGCGTCGCCATCAACGCCGACAGCCTGGCCACGTGGTTCATTCCGTCGCTTGCCGGTAGCGAACTGTTGTTCGAGCTGGAGGTCGACGATCAGGACCATTCCGCCGACTGGCTGCACCAAGGGGCGGTCGCCGCGGCCGTGACCGCGCGCGAAACGCCCGTGCGCGGCTGTGCCTGCCATGCGTTGGGTGCGCTGCGCTACATCCCAACTGCCAGCCCCGCCTTCATGGCGCGGTGGTTTTCTGCAGGCGTCACCCGGGAAACGCTGTCTCGTGCGCCCGTTCTGACCTTCAACGCAAAAGACCAGCTGCAGGTCTCGTGGATCCGCCAGACCACCGGCCATGCCCTGCGTCCGCCGACCCATGTGCTGCCTTCGACCCAGGCATTTGTCGACGCCGCCCTGGCTGGGCTTGGCTGGGGCATGAACCCGCAAGTGCTGGTCGAGGCGCATCTGCAAAACGGCGATTTGGTGCCGCTGATCGACGGCGCAAAGCTGGATACGCCGCTTTTCTGGCAGGTCGCCCGCCATGTTTCAGAGCCGCTGCGCCCGCTGACCGCCTCGGTCAGACGAAGGGCCCGCGCCGCCTTGGTGCAACCGGATCAACATTGATCGTTCATTCCGATCTGTTAGCGTTGGAAAACCAAAGGGGAGAAATACCATGGGCAAACTGCTTCGTTGGCTGATCACACATGGCATCGCGCTGGTATTGGGCTTTGGCCTTGGCGTGTATTTCCTGCCAATCCTGACGGCGGCCCCCGCCCCTGACAGTGCCAAACTGCAGGAGATGGCCGCCTCGGCCGAGTTCTCGGGCACCTTCACCCGCGATCTGCGCGGCAGCGACTTCCTGCACTGGGGGGAAGGCACCATCAGCCTGTCGACATCCGAGATCACCCATCAGGGCAAACTGGCCCCCGGCCCCGACTACAAGCTGTATCTGACCAAGGGCCTTGTAGATCACGAGGACACTTTCGACCGCAGCAAGGCCGTTCAACTGGGTGACGTAAAATCCTTTTCCGGATTTATCCTCAGCGTGCCCGAGGGTGTGGACATCGCCGACTACGACTCGGTGCTGATCTGGTGCGAAAGCTTCAGCGAGTTCATCACTGCGGCCACCTACAAATGAAAAACACCCGCCGGATTCCGGCGGGTGTTTGAAAACCGTCAAAGCTGAAGCGGCGCGTCAGAGCTGCGCCATAACCTCGTCCGAGGCTTCGAAATTCGTGGTCACGCGCTGCACGTCGTCATCGTCTTCCAACGCATCGACCAGCTTCATCAGCTTTTGCATGCCGTCCAGGTCCAGCTCGGTGGTGGTCGTGGGCTTCCAGGTCAGCTTGGTCGAATCCGACTCGCCCAATTCCGCCTCAAGCGCATTCGACACCTCGTTCAGATCCGTGTCCTCACACCAGATGATGTGACCGTCTTCGCTGCTTTCGACATCTTCGGCCCCGGCTTCGATCGCCGCCATCATGATGGTGTCGGCATCGCCTGCCTCGGCCGGATAGGTGATCTCACCCTTGCGCTCGAACATGAAACCGACCGAGCCCGTCTCGCCCAGGTTGCCGCCGTTCTTCGAAAAGGTCGACCGCACGGTCGAGGCGGTGCGGTTGCGGTTGTCCGTCATCGCTTCGACGATCACGGCCACACCTGCGGGGCCATAGCCCTCGTACCGGATTTCTTCGTAATCATCGCCTTCGCCCGCTGCCGATTTCTTGATCGCGCGTTCGATCACGTCCTTGGGCACGGACTGCGACTTGGCTTCTTTCACGGCCAGACGCAGACGCGGGTTCTTTTCAGGGTCCGGATCGCCCATTTTTGCCGCGACGGTGATTTCCTTCGACAGCTTCGAAAACAGCTTTGAGCGCGCCGCGTCCTGGCGCCCCTTACGGTGCTGAATATTTGCCCACTTACTATGGCCAGCCATGGTGCCCTCGTTCGCAAAAGACTTTGGATTTGGCCGTCTCTATAGGCCAGCCCAAGGGCCAAGGGCAAGGGAGTGCGCGTGCGCACAGCCTCTCTGCCCCCGCAGGTATGGCGCAAGTGGCCCATTGCGCTAAGGTTCGGGTGGCAGGAAACAGGCAGGGCAGCGTCATGGGCGTGATGATCAACGGCACATACCACACCGAGGACCCGGGCCCCGACACCATGCAGGGCGGCGAATTCAAACGCGCCGCCAGCACTATCCGCAGCTGGATCACCGCTGATGGGTCCACTGGCTTTGCGCCGGATCCCGGGCGCTATCACCTTTATGCCGCCTGGAACTGCCCCTGGGCGCACCGGGCGCTGGCCACCCGGGCCGTGCTGGGCCTGCAAGAGGCGATCTCGGTAAGCTACGCCCTGCCCCGCCGCACCCCCGATGGTTGGGTCTTTGACCAAACAGGCGAGTTCGCCGACCCGCTGATGGGCGTGCATGCCCTGCATCAGGTCTATGCCGCCCATCCCACGCCTTACACCGGGCGCATCACGGTGCCGGTGCTCTGGGACAAGGCAACCGGCCAGATCGTGTCGAACGAAAGCGCCGACATCGTCCGCATGCTGGGTCAGGCCTTTGATCCAGACGCGCGTCTCTGCCCCGCGCCCATGCTGCCGCAGATCGACGACTGGAACGCGCTGATCTATCCGACGCTCAACAACGGCGTGTACCGCGCCGGTTTTGCCCGCACGCAAGAGGCCTATGACACCGCCGTGACTGAGGTCTTTGCCACCCTCGACAAGCTCGAGGCGCATCTGAGCAGCAACACGACCCTCGTTGGCGACGTGGTGACCGAGGCCGACCTGCGCCTTTTCCCGACGCTCGCGCGTTTCGATGTCGCCTATCACTACGCGTTCAAGTGCAACATCCGTCGGCTGATGGATTACCCCAATCTCTGGGATTACACCCGCGCGCTCTATGCCCTGCCCGGCCTCGCAGAGACGGTCAAACCGGCGATCTACAAGGCGGGCTATTTCTCGCCCTCCGAGTTGCGCAACCCGCTGGGCATCGTGCCCGCCGGTCCACAGATCGACTGGACCGCACCCACCGAGCGCAAGCTCTCATTGGCCTCCTAAACACTGGTCCTGCGTCGGGGCAGTCCCTAGACTGCCCCCATGACCACGGACCAAATCATTCTCTTTGCACTTTTCGGCACCGTCTTTGCCCTGCTGCTCTGGGGCCGCTTCCGCTATGACCTCGTCGCCTTCGCCGCCCTTCTGGCGGGTGTCCTGTTGGGCGTTGTCCCCACCTCGGCCGCCTTCGCAGGCTTCGGCCACCCAGCCACAGTGATCGTCGCGCTGGTCCTTGTCGTCTCGGCGGGCCTTGTCCGTTCGGGCGCCGTCTTTCTGATCACCCGCACTCTGGTCGACAGCGCCCGCAGTCTGGGCAGCCATATCGCGCTCATGGGCGCGGTCGGCGGCGTGCTTTCGGCCTTCATGAACAACGTCGCGGCGCTGGCGCTTCTGATGCCCGTCGACATCCAGACCGCCCGCAAGGCGGGCCGCAGCCCCGGCCTGTCACTGATGCCGCTCAGCTTTGCCACCATCCTCGGCGGCATGGTCACCCTGATCGGCACGCCCCCCAACATCATCATCGCCTCGATCCGCGAAGAAACCCTGGGCGCCCCCTTTGCCATGTTCGATTTCGCCCCCGTGGGCCTCGCCGCCGCCACAACGGGCCTCGCCTTCGTCGCCCTGATCGGCTGGCGCCTGATCCCGGCGCGCGAAGACGCTACCGGGCCCGAGGCGCTGCAGGCCTATATCGCCGAACTGACTGTCCCCGAGGGCAGCCCCCACATCGACGCCCGTCTCGAAACCCTGCAGGACGCCGCCGAGGCCGCCGACATCGCCCTCCTCGGCCTGATCCGTGACGGCAAACGCCGCAGGGGGCGCGCCATGTCCACCCGCCTTGCCGCCAATGACGTTCTGATGATCGAGGCCACCCCCGAGGCGCTTGACGAGTTCCGCACGGCAACCAAGCTGGCCGTGACCGACGCCAAACGCGAGGAACACCTGAAAATCGCCAGCGAGGACCAGGTTCTGGTCGAGGTCGTCGTCCCCGAAACCGCCCGCATTGCAGGCCGCACCACCAATGCCATCGGTCTGCCCTGGCGGCACCGTTCAGTGCTGATGGGCATCTCGCGCAAGGGCACCCGCATCACCCGCCAGATGCGGCGCACCCCGATCGAGCCCGGCGACATCCTGCTGCTGCTCTGCCCCCGCGACACGGCGCAGGACGTGGTCACATGGCTCGGCTGCCTGCCGCTGGCAGACCGCGGCCTCGCCCCCACCCAGGACAGTAAGACCTGGCTCGCCATCGCGCTCTTTGCAGGTGCGGTCCTCGCCGCCAGCTTCGGCCTGATCTACCTGCCCGTTGCCCTGGGCCTTGTCGCCATCGGCTACGTGCTGACCGGCATCCTGCCGGTGACCGAGATCTATGACCACATCGAATGGCCCGTCGTCGTGCTCCTGGGCAGCATGATCCCCCTCGGCGCCGCGCTGGATCAGGCCGGTGGCACGGCGCTCATCGCCAACAGCCTCGTGACCCTGACCCAGGGCCTGCCCGCCTGGGCCGTCCTCACCGTGCTGATGATCGTCACCATGACCCTCTCCGATGTGCTCAACAACGCCGCGACTGCCATCGTCGCCGCCCCCGTAGGGATCGAGATGGCCCGCGCCCTCGATGCCTCACCCGACCCGTTCCTCATGGCCGTGGCCGTCGCAGCCTCCGCGGCCTTCCTCACCCCCATTGGCCACAAGAACAACACGCTGGTGCTGGGCCCGGGCGGTTACCATTTCGGCGACTACTGGCGCATGGGCCTGCCGCTGGAAATCATCGTCACCGCCACCGCCATCCCGGCGATCCTGATCTTCTGGCCGCTCTGATCCCTTTCATCTTTCCGACAAATACTTGGGGGTGAATGGGCCAATGGCCCAGAGGGGGCAACGCCCCCTGACCCCGCCCGTGCCGTAGGCACGGGCTCCCCAAGCCTGCGCCCGCCGGGGCGCAGACACTTCAACAACCCACTGGCGCGCCACGGCCCGTCGCGATATCCCACCCCCATGAAAAAATTCCTGATCCTGCAACTCCGACCGGAAACCGAGGCCGCCGACGACGAATTTGCGGCCTTCCTCGCCAAAGGCGGTCTGTCACCCGACCAGACCCATCGCATTCGCCTCGATCAGGAAACCCTGCCCGACACCCTCGACCCCGCCGACTACGCAGGCGTGATCGTCGGTGGCGGCCCCGGCTGCGTCAGTGACGACCCCGCCACCAAGGACCCGACCGAGGCGCGGATCGAAGCGCAGATCCTCTCGCTCATGCCCGCCATCACCGATCAGGACCTGCCCTTCATGGGTTGCTGTTACGGCATCGGGATCCTCGGCCATCACCTCGGCGCCGAGGTCAGCAAACGTCAGTACGGCGAACCGGTGGGCGCGGTGACCTGCACCACCACCGAAGCCGGTGACAAGGACCCGCTGTTGCAAGATCTGCCCAAAACCTTCGACGCCTTTGTCGGGCACAAAGAGGCGGTCCAAAACCTGCCCGACGGCTGCACCCACCTGCTGGCCTCGGACAGCTGCCCTTTCCAGATGATCCGCTACGGCGACAACGTCTATGCCACCCAGTTCCACCCCGAGGCCGATGCCGCGGGCTTTGAAACCCGGATCAACATCTACAAGCACCGCGGCTATTTCCCGCCCGAGGACGCCGAGGCGCTGATCGCCATGTGCCGCACCTCGGACGTGCGCTGGCCCGAACAGATCCTGCGCCGTTTTGTCGAACGCTACGGCTGAAGCGGCCAGATCAGCGGGATCAGCAGCGAGGCCAAAAGCCCGATGCTCAGGTTCAGCGGGATGCCCACCCGCATGAAATCGGTGAACTTGTAGCCGCCGGGACCATAGACCAGCATGTTCGTCTGGTATCCGATGGGCGTGGCAAAACTCGCCGAGGCCGCCACCATCACCGCGATCACCAGGGGCCGGGCGTCGATGCCCAGGGCAGCCGCCAATCCGATGGCAATCGGCGTCACCACCACGGCCACCGCGTTGTTGCTGACCAGCTCGGTCAGCACCGAGGTCAACAGGTAGATCGCCCAGACGATCAGCGCCCCCGGAAGCATCCCCATCCAGGGTGCCACCGCGCCCACGATCAAGGCCACGGCACCCGAGGCATCAAGCGCGGCCCCGATGGCCAGCATCGAAAAGATCAGCGACAAAAGCCGCCCGTCGACAAAGGAAAACGCTTCGTCCGCGTCGATGCAGCGGGTCAGCAGAACCACGGCCACCGCCGTCACCGTCAGTGCAAAGATCGGCGCAACGCCGAGGGCCGCCAGCAGGACGATGCCCGCCAGCGCGATCAGGGCAATCGGCGCGTGACTGCGACGGTATCCCCGGGCCGAGGGTTTGGTGACATCGACCATGTCCATATCCGCCGCCAAACGCTGGATGTCGTCCGGCGATCCCTCAAGCAGCAGCGTGTCGCCGATCCGCACAATCAGATCGTCCAACTGCCGCCCGATGTTCTGGTTCCGGCGATGGACCGCCAGCGGATAGACACCATAGCGCCGCCGCAAACGCAGGTCGCCAAGGCTGCGGCCCACCATCTTGCAGCCGGGTGTGATCAGCGCCTCGACCGTCGTGGTCTCAACCGCCGAGACCTGGTCCACCCGTTTCAGCGACTTGTCGCGCTGCAGGCTCAAAAGCTCGGTCATCTGGGTCCGCAGAACAACCCGGTCGCCCACCTGCAGCACAACGTCTTTCAGGTTGCGGCGCAGCGACAGGTCCCCCCGGATCACGTCGATCAGGCGCACGCCGTCGCGCTTGAACAGCTGCACGTCCAGTGCCTCGCGTCCGATCAGGTTCGACTCGGGCGGGATCACCGCCTCGGTAAAGAACTTCATCCGGCTGCGGTCCGACCCCAGCATGGTTGCCATGCTGGTCCGTTCCGGCAACAACAGGGGCCCGACAAAATACAGGTACCCCATGCCCCAGATCACCAGCACCACGGCCAGCGGCGTGACCTCGAAGATCGAAAAGGGCTCAAGGCCCTGCGCGCGGGCCACACCGTCAACCAGAAGGTTGGTCGAGGTCCCGATCAATGTCAGCGTCCCGCCCAGGATCGCCGCATAGCTCAGCGGGATCAGCAGCTTGGAGGCCGAAACATCCAAGGTTCGTGCCAATTGCACAAAGACCGGGATCATCACGACCACCACCGGCGTGTTCGACACAACCGCCGAGGCGAAGATCACAAAACCCAGCAGCATCCCGATGGCGATCTTGGGGGACACCCGCGCCTGCCGGTCGGCCAGCGAGGTAAAGGCATCCAGTGCCCCGGTCCGCACCAGGGCCCCCATGACAACGAACATCGCGGCAATGGTCCAGGGCGCGGGGTTCGACAGCACCGCCAGCGCGTCCTGATAGGGCAGCACGCCCGAGGCCAGCAGGAACGCCGCGCCGGAAATGGCCACAACCTCGGTCGGATAGGTCTCGCGCACAAAAAGCGCGAACATCACTGCGACGGTGGCCAACGCGATCACAGCCTGCGTGGTCTGTGAAAACTCAAAAAAGTCCATAGGTGTTCGGCAACCCGCTATTCAATCAGCAGCACTCTGCCCCAGCCCGTCCCTGTCCACAACTGTGGTCGTGGGTCGCGGCTGCACAAAGAAAAGACCTGCCAACATAAACAGCAGTGCCATCCAGACAAAACGGGTATAGACCTCGCCCAGAAAGAGCATCGACCAGACGATCCCGAAAAGCGTCACGAAATAGGCGCCCTGTGCGGCAAAGACCGACCCGGCGCGCCCGACCAGCCAGACATAGGTGCTGTAGGCAAAGACGTGCAGCAGAGACGATCCCAACAGCGCGAAATCGGGCGCTGCCCAGGGCCCGCGCGGGTCGATCCAATGGCCTGATCCGATGGCCAGCGGCAGGGCGATCACAACGCCCACCACCGAGGCGCCAAACAGGGTCTGGATCGGGTCAAGGTCCAGCGTGCCCCACCGCGCCACATAGTTCCCCTCGAACCCGTAAAACAGCGGCGCGATCATGCCGACAAAGATCCAAGGCACCACGCTTGGATCGGGCAGCGCCGTTCCCGGCAGGACCAGCAGCGCCACGCCGATCAATCCCAGGACCAACCCAAGCAAGCGCAAGAGGCGAAAGCTGTCGTTGCCCATCGCCAGGGCGATCGGGAAGGCAAACATCGGCACCAGGCTGATCAGGATCGAAACAACGCCGGCCGGCAGATGCTCGGCCGCCTGATACGAGGTCGAGTTCGGCAGGACCGTCCCAACAAGGGCGATCACAAGGTAAAGCTGCAGATAGGGCAGCCCCAGTTTCAGCCCTTTGCCGCGCAGCAGACAGATCGCGCCCAGAATTGTCCCGCTGATCACCAGCTGCCAGAAGATCAAGCCAAAGTGTTGATAGCCCTGCGACACGGCAACCTTGGCCAGCGGCATGGTCCCGCCCCAGGCCGCCCCCATGATCAGAAGCGTCGCGATGGGCCCAAGCGACCGGGTCACGGCCCCGATTGCTCCAGCCGTCCACCCTGACGCACCATCTCGATCCGGGTGGCCTTGCCAGTGCGGTCATCGGTCTCGACATAGACACCGGCCAGCGTGGCCTCGCCCAGCGCCGGGTCGAACCGGCCTTTGGGCATGCCGGTCACAAAGCGGCGCATCGGTTCGGCCTTGTCCATGCCGATGACAGAGTTGTAGTCGCCGCACATGCCCGCATCACTCAGATAGGCGGTGCCCTTGGGCAGGATCTGCGCGTCGCCCGTGGGCACGTGCGTGTGCGTGCCGACCACAAGGCTGGCGCGGCCATCGCAGAAATGGCCCATTCCCATCTTCTCGGACGTCGCCTCGCAATGCACGTCGACCACAATGGCCTGCGCCTGACCACCGAGGGGATGCTTGCGCAGCACGGCGTCGATGGCCGAGAACGGATCGTCAAAGGCGCGCTTCATAAAGACCTGGCCCAGCACCTGCGCCACCAGAACCTTGCGCCCGCGCGCGTCCGAGAACAGGCGATACCCCCGCCCAGGCGCGACCTTTGCAAAGTTGATCGGACGCAGGATGCGGCTGTCGTCTTCGATAAAGCTCAGCATGTCCTTTTGATCAAAGGCATGGTCACCCAGCGTGATGCAATCAGCCCCGGCCTCGAAGATCAGCTTGGCGTGCCCGCCCGTCAGCCCCATACCGTTCGAGGCGTTCTCGCCATTCACAATGACAAAATCGAGCTTCCAGTCAGCCCGCAAATCAGGAAGTCGGTCCGCGATGGCCTGCCGTCCGGCCCGGCCCACCACATCGCCCAGGAAAAGTAGTTTCATGGGCACCACGGTTAGGGCCGGAACCCGGCAAGGTCAATCAGCCTTGGTCCTGCAGATCGCACCAGGCCACGCAGATCGCCTGCAATTCGGCTGATTTCTGCGACAGGTCCTCAAGATCGGTGACCTTGAAACTGCGCGCCTCTTTGCCGTCCCCGTCAAGGGAGGGGAAATCGCCGGGGATCAGCGCGCCCTTGTGAAACATCAGCGAGGCGTGCTTCTTGGCCTTTGGAAAGAAGCTGGCGATGTTGCCCTTGTAGGTGAACGTCGGGGCCTGCCACTTGATGGTCTCGCCAATCCGCGGATCGGCCTGCAGGATGACCTGCCGCATGGCCTGAACCACCGGTTTCATCGGATTGTCATAGCCTGCCATCCAGGCGTCGACCTCTGCGGCACTCATGGCATGTCCAACGTCGTGACCAGCGAGGTGATCAACCCATCCTTCAGGTGGAACACATTCGACCCGCTGCCCGAGCCGCCGGGAATGGCCTGCGAATAGCAGGTCCAGCGCACGGTGACTGTTTCGCCCGAGACCTCGACCGCACCCAGGTTGATGACCGAGTCATCAAAGGCCTCGGTCCGGCTGCCGTCAAAGGCAGCGATGATCGCCTCGCGGCCCTTGTGGGGCGCATCCTGCCCTGAAAACGGCTCATCATAGGTGGCGTCTTGGGCAAACATCGTGGCCAGCTTGTCCAGCCCATGGGGCCCGGCTTGCATTGCGAGGAAAAAATTGGTGATCTCTAAGGGCATTGTGTTCATGGAACGGACCTTCCGATGGCAATTGATGAAACGGTTCTTGGGGCGTTGAAAGAGGCCGTGACGGCGATTGACCGGGATGCGCCGCGTCCGGTGCCGGTGACCCTGCTGGAGCCGCTGATCGGGGTCGCGCGGCCCGGCCTGCATCTCCATCTGGATCTGGATGCCAGCGCCACCATCGGCGCACCGCTGGTCACGGTCATGGATCGGGGGCAGCCTGCCGATCTGCTGAAACCGCTCACCAAGCGCCAGAGACAGGTGGCCGAACTGATCATCGAGGGGCTCTCCAATCGAGACATTGCAGACCGGCTGGGCATCTCGCTCGGCACGGTCAAGGACCATGTGCACGCGGTGCTGGACCGGCTGAACCTGCCTTCGCGGACAGCCCTGATCGCAGCGGCGCGGCGCTAGGGTCAATCTACAATTGCGGTGATCCCCGAACAATCCATCCAAGGATGGAGGTTTGCCCGTTTTTCGCAGGGATCACGCGGGCGTGATCACCCCTGCCTCGGTCACGATCATATCCAGTGGCTGATCGGTTGGCTCCAGCGGCAGGTCCTGAGCCTCTTGCGCGGCATAGGCAAAACCGATGGCCAGTGTCGGACGTTTGGCGCGCAAAAGTTCGAGCGTCCGGTCATAAAACCCGCCGCCGTAGCCAAGACGCCCGCCCGCGCGGGAAAAGGCGACAAGGGGCACGATCACGATTTCGGGGTCGAAATAGTCCTGGGTGGCGGGCACCTGCGCACCGAACGGGCCTTCGACCATCTGGCAATCGGGTTCCCACCGGCTGAACCGCAGCGGTTGGCCCGCCGCCTGAATCACCGGAACCCCCACCGGACCATAGGCCGAGGCCTCGGCCATGGCGGGCAGCGGGTCGATCTCGGTCCGGATCGGCATGTAGGCGGACAGGGGCACGCCGCGATGGCCGGCCAGCACCTCGGACAGGATGCCCGCGCCGGTGCCGGGGTCAGCGGCATGGGCGGCTTTGCGCCGGGCAAAGGCGGCCTTGCGCGCCGCCGCTTTCATCTCGTCCAACGTCATAGCAGCACCAACACCGCAAGCCCCAGAAAGGCAAAGAAACCAACAACATCCGTGACAGTGGTCACAAAGGCCCCCGAGGCCAGCGCCGGGTCCACACCGGTCTTTTCCAACAGAACCGGGATCACCGTGCCCGCCAGCCCCGCGACAACAAGGTTCACCACCATGGCCGCAGCGATCACATAGCCAAGGTCGAAATTGCCGAACCAGACAAAACCGACGATCCCCATGATCACAGCGAAGGCCAGCCCGTTGATCAGCCCCACCAGCACCTCGCGCCGGATCACGCGCCAGACGTTGGCGCCGGTCAGGTCCTTGGTCGCCAGCGCACGCACCGCCACCGTCAGCGACTGCGTCCCCGCATTGCCCCCCATCGAGGCCACGATGGGCATCAGCACCGCCAAAGCCACCACAGCCGCAATCGCCTCGTCAAACTGGGCGATCACCAGCGAGGCGAGGATCGAGGTCACAAGGTTCACCGCCAGCCAGGGAAAGCGCTGTTTTGTCGTCTCCAAGACCGTGTCCGACAGCGAGCTTTCCTCGCCCACACCGGCCAGACGAAGGATGTCTTCTTCGTGTTCTTCGTCCAGAACGGCCATGGCGTCGTCGATGGTGATCACCCCGATCAGACGCTCGTTTTCATCCACCACGGGGGCCGAGATCAGGTGATACTGGTTAAAGGCATAGGCGACATCGCCCTCTTCGCGGTTCACGGGGATCACCTCAAAGACGTCCTCGACCAGCGATTTCAGCAAGACCTCGCGGCGCGATCCCATCAGACGACCCAGCGTGACGTTGCCGATCGGGCGCAGGCGCGGGTCGACCAGAACGATGTGATAGAACTGCTTGGGCAGGTCATCCCGGTCGCGCAGATAATCAATCGCCTCACCCACATTCCAGTGCTCGGGCGCCATCACAACTTCGCGTTGCATCAGGCGACCGGCGGAGTATTCAGGATAGGTCAGCGACTGCTGGACGGCGACCCTGTCGCTGTCTTCGAGCGCGTCGAGAATCGCCTCTTGCTGCTCTTCCTCCAGATCCTCGACAAGGTCGACAACATCGTCGCTGTCCAGCTCGCGGACCGCTTCGGCCAGAACGTCGGGACGCAAAAGGCCGATGACCTCTTCGCGAATGCCCTCTTCCAGTTCCGACAGGATCTCGCCATCGAATTCCTGGCCATAGAGCCTGATCAGACGCATTCGGTCAAAGGCGTTGATCTGTTCCAGAACGTCGGCGATGTCCGCCGCGTGCAGCGGCTCCATGAGGGCGATCAGTTGATCGCGATCGTCGACATCGACCGCATAAAGCATCTGCGCGATGGCCTTGCGGTCCAACGCATAGGCGTCGTCCTCTTCCAGCGCTTCCGGATCATCGACATGTGTCTGAGGTTCATCAACCATGGCCCTGCCCCGCGACTGCTTTTTCCGCGACCATATGGGATTGTCGCAGCCAGCGACAGGGGGCGGGACAATTTACCTTTCTGCGGCGCGGCGCTAGGCTTGGGTCACGATGAAGGAGACAGCAATGACGCAAGTTCTGTGCGGCCAGGTCCTGGCCTTTGAGGGATCCCCCTTTGACGGGGACCCGACCGAGGCCGCGCGTCTGCACGAGGCCGTGGCGCTGGACGGCGGCAAGATCACTGGTGTCGGGACGCGCGCGCAAATGCTAGAGCTCGCGCCGGATGCGCAGGTCACCGATTATGGCAACCGGCTGATCATGGCGGGCTTTGTCGACGCCCATGTTCACTACCCGCAGACAGCGATCATCGCGAGCTGGGGCAAACGGCTGCTGGACTGGTTGAACAGCTACACCTTCCCCGAAGAGATGAAGTTCGGCGACCCTGACTATGCCGGGATGATTGCCGAGCGCTACCTCGATCTGGTGTTGGCCAACGGCACCACCTCGGTCTGTTCCTACTGCACGGTGCATGCCCAAAGCGTGGACGCCTTCATGAGCGCAGCGCAGGGGCGCGGGATGCGGGCAGTGGCGGGAAAATCGACGATGAACCGCAATGCGCCCGAGGGGCTGTGTGACACCGTGGCCTCGGCCCAGGCGGACAATCAGGCGCTGATTGACCGCTGGCACGGGGTCGACCGGCTGTCCTACGCGATCACGCCGCGGTTTTCCCCGACCTCGACGCCCGAACAGCTAGAGATGCTGGGCGCGCTGTGGGCCGCAAACCCGACCTGCCTGATGCAGACACATCTGAGCGAACAAACGGATGAGGTCGCCTGGGTCAAATCGCTTTTCCCCGAGGCGCGCGATTACTTGGACACCTACGAGGCCTATGGCCTCTTGGGACCCGGCGCGGTGTATGGGCACGCGATCTATCTGGAACCGCGTGAGAGGGATCGGTTGAAAGAGGTCGACGCCAGCCTTGTGCATTGTCCCACCTCGAACACCTTCATCGGCTCGGGGCTTTTTGACATGGCCGGACTGATGGCCGAAGGACAGCGCATTGGGCTGGCCACCGACACCGGCGGCGGGTCGTCGTTTTCGATGCTCCGGACCATGGCGGCGGCTTATGAGATCGGACAGCTGAAGGGCACTCCGCTGCACGCCGCACAGCTTTTGTGGCTGGCAACGGTAGGGTCTGCGCAGAGCCTGCGGATGGACGACAAGATCGGCAACCTGGCCCCGGGCATGGAGGCCGACATCGTGGTGCTTGATCTGCACGCCACTCCCGCAATTGCACAACGGGCCGAGCGCGCCTCGGACCTGTGGGAGGCCGTCTTTCCAACGATCATGATGGGTGACGACCGGTCCGTGCATGCGGTCTGGGTCAACGGGGCGCTTGCGACGGGCTAGGCCCGGCGGGCCCTAGCAGCCGTCCTGCCCCAGCACCATCACCCAATGGTTGCCATCGCCATGGTAGACGCCCATCTGGGTCGCCTGCCCGGCCAGAATGTTTGCGCGGTGCCCGGGGGACGTCATCCAACTGTCGATCACCTCGATCAGCCCGGGGTGACCCTGCGCGATGTTTTCGGCGATGAAACACCAGCCATAGCCCTGCCGTGTGGCACGGTCCCCGACCGAGGTACCGCCGGTTCCACCGTGGCCAAAGAAGCGGTTGGCAATCATGTCCTCGGCATGGTCCCGGGCCGCGCGTGCCAGCGCCAGATCGGCGGTAACGGCACCCAGCCCTGCCTCGGCGCGGTAGCGGTTTACCGGACCGAGGGCGGCCAAGCTCACGTCGCCTGTGCCTTGGGTGGAAACAGGTTGATTGATCACGGTACGCTCCGAACAGGCGGCCAGAAGGGCCAGAAAAACAAGGGCTATCAGGCGGGTCATGGTGCCTGCCTAGAGACCCGCAAGCGCCCTCGCAAGCTGGTTCTGGCGTTCGATCACTTTCGGCAGATCGACGCCGGTGATCTGGCCGTCGCGCACAACCTCACGGCCCTCGACAAACAGATGCCGAACCTGCATCGGCCCCGCTAGCAACAGCGCCACCGGATCCCAACTGCCCGCCGCCTCGATCCCGCGCATGTCCCACAGTGCCAGATCGGCGCGTTTGCCGACCGCGATCTGACCACAGTCGTCGCGGCCCAGCACCTGCGCCCCGCCGCGCGTCGCAACTTCAAGCGCCTCGCGCGCGCTCATGGCGTCGGCCCCGCGCGTCACACGTTGCAAAAGCATTGCCTGACGGGCCTCGGCCACCAGATTTCCGACGTCATTGCTGGCCGAGCCGTCGACCCCCAGCCCCACCGGCACCCCTGCATCCCGCATCTTGCGAACCGGAGCAATCCCGCTGCCCAACCGGCAGTTCGAGCAGGGGCAATGCGCAACCCCGGTCTGGGTGCGGGCAAAGAGATCGATTTCCTGCCCATCCAGTTTCACACAATGCGCGTGCCAGACATCGTCACCGGTCCAGCCCAGATCCTCGGCATACTGCCCCGGACGGCAGCCGAACTGTTCAAGGCTATAGGCCACATCCTCGTCATTCTCGGCCAGATGGGTGTGCAGCATCACTCCCTTGTCACGCGCCAAAAGCGCGGCATCGCGCATCAGGCCCCGGCTGACCGAGAAAGGCGAACAGGGGGCCACACCGACACGTACCATGGCGCCGGGATTGGGGTCATGGAAGGCGTCGATCACGCGGATGCAGTCGTTCAGGATCGCGGCTTCATCCTCGACCAGGCTGTCGGGCGGCAAACCGCCGTCGCTTTCTCCGATGCTCATCGCGCCGCGTGTGGGGTGAAAGCGCAGCCCGATCCGGTTTGCGGCTTCGATCGTGTCCTCAAGTCGCGCGCCGTTTGGATAGAGATACAGATGGTCCGAAGTCAGCGTGCAGCCGGACAGCGCCAGCTCAGCAAGGCCGACCAGGGCCGAGGTCTGCATCTCGTCCGGACCAAAGCGCGACCAGATCGGATACAGGGTCTGCAACCATCCAAAGAGCAAGGCATCCTGCGCGCCGGGCACGGCGCGGGTCAGCGTCTGATAAAGGTGATGATGCGTGTTCACCAAGCCCGGCGTCACAAGACAATGGTCGGCCAGAACCACGTCACCCGATGTGGCAAGCCCCTCGCCAATCCGGGCAATGACACCGTCGCGCAGCAACACGTCGGCCCCGGACAGTTCGCGTCGACTGTCGTCCATCGTCACGATGGCCCGGGCGTTCTTGATCAGGATTTCAGTCACGATGGCGCCTCCACATGGGTCATGTCAGGCGCTTTTCGGTGCAATGCCAAGGACGACGCGACAGAAAAGGCGCAAAGGACTCGCGTCGTGCTGAATTCCATAGCACGCCGGGACCTGCGCGCCAAACCCTAGCTTTGGTTCAGCAATTCAAGCGCCAAAGCGTGGATCCGCGGGTTTGCCGCGGCAAGCGCCGTTCCGCCATTGTGCGCCGGATTGCCCTGCCAGTCGGTCACGATGCCGCCTGCGGCCTCGATCACCGCAATCGGCGCCTGAATGTCATAGGCGTTCAGCCCCGCCTCGATCACCAGATCGATCTGCCCTGCGGCCAGCAGGGCATAGGCGTAGCAGTCCATGCCATAGCGCGTCAGTTTGCACTGGGCAGCCACGCGTTCGAAACCCGCGCGATCCTCTGATGTGCCAACCTCGGGGAACGTCGTGAAGATCACCGCCTCGTCCAGACTGTCCGTCTGTCGGGTTACGGCTGCCGCATCCTTGCCGGGACCGGTCCAGCGCGCCGCGCCAAAGCCACCCCAGAACCGCTCTCGCGTGTAGGGCTGGTCGATAACCCCGAATTTCGGGCCCGTCTCGTCCCCCACGGCGATCAGGACGCCCCATGTGGGCGTGCCAGAGATGAAACCACGCGTCCCATCAATGGGATCGAGCACCCAGGTCAGGCCCGAGGCACTGGGTTTGTTTTCAAATTCTTCGCCCAGGATGCCGTCGTCGGGGCGCTCTGTGGCCAATATGGCGCGCATCGCCTCTTCGCCAGCGCGGTCTGCGACGGTCACCGGGTCAAACCCGCCATCAAGCTTGTTCTCGGCCTGCAGATCGGTCGCCCGGAAATGCGGCAGGATCGCCGCGCCTGCTGCATCTGCCAAAGCAAAAGCCACGCGTTTCAGCGTGGCTTGCGTCTGAAATTCGTCGTGCTGCATGACCCCTCCTGCGAATACTGCGCGTTCTGCGCAGGGCTACCGCAGACCGGGTTTGGCCTCAAGCCACGTCGGACAGGACACGGGCCAGTTCGAACAGGCGCTTGCGCTGGTTTTCCGGGATCGCATAGTACGACCGGACCAGATCCAGGGCTTCCTTGTCGCCCATCAGATCCGCGGGCACAGCCTCTGAGCCGCCATCCGCAGATTGATTGGTTTCAAGTCCCTCAAAGAAGAAACTGACCGGCACGTCCAGGGCATCGGCGATGTCCCACAAGCGCGAGGCGCTGACGCGGTTTGCACCGGTTTCGTATTTCTGGATCTGCTGGAATTTGATACCAACACGCTCTGCAAGCTGTTGCTGGGTCATGCCAACCAACCACCTACGGTGGCGGATACGCTTGCCCACATGCACATCAACAGGGTGCGTCATGAACTGATGTTCCTTCGTCTACAAGTTGTCGTCTCAAGACCGGACACCACACAAAGATGCCGTTTTTGACCCGGTCCCACTGTAGCAAATGCGCACCCCAACACCTACTCATGCGAGTATATCGAAAGGGCGATATGAGGCAAGAAATTTGCATCAAATTGGATGAACAGGGTAAATGCCCTGCAATCCCGACGCGAGAAGTTGCCAGAACCGCAACAGTTTGCCTCAGGGGGTGGTCATTGTTAACATCTTGACCAAATTGCGCTTTTTCCATTTATCTCGGCTCAGACCAGTCGGAGACCGCCATGCTTGCCTATCAAATGACCGCATTCGACACGCCACCTTCGCTGGTGAGCTGCGATGTGCCAAGCCCCAAAACCGGAGAAATTCTAGTAAAAATCGATTCTTGCGGGTTGAACTTTGCTGATCTCCTGATGGCCAAGGGCACCTACCAGGATACGCCCGAGCCTCCGTTCATCCTGGGCATGGAAGTGGCCGGCACGGTCGAGGCCCTGGGCGATGACGTCACAAATCTGCAAGTGGGACAGCGGGTTGCGGTCTTTGGCGGTCAGGGAGGCCTGGCCGAGTACGGTTGTTTCCCGGCAGAGCGGGCGGTTGTGCTGCCTGACGCAATGAGCATGACCGACGCCGCGGCCTTTCAGATCGCCTATGGGACGAGTCACGTCGCGCTGGAGCATCGCGCGCAGATGCGGCCGGGCGAAACCTTGCTGGTGCTGGGCGCGGCGGGCGGTGTTGGCCTGACTGCGGTCGAGATCGGCAAACTCATGGGGGCCACGGTGGTCGCCTGCGCGCGCGGCGTCGACAAGCTGGCCGCGGCCAAAGCCGCCGGGGCCGATCACCTGATCGACGCCACCTCTGATGACATCCGCGAGGTCATGAAATCGCTGGGCGGCGCCGATGTGGTCTATGATCCTGTGGGCGGCGACCAGTTCACCGCCGCCTTCCGGTCCTGCAAACCCGAAGCGCGGCTTTTGCCCATCGGCTTTGCCAGCGGCGACGTTCCGCAGATCAAGTCGAACCACCTGCTGGTCAAGAACCTGACAGTTCTGGGTGTCTACTGGGGCGGCTACCTGAAGTTCCGCCCCGAGGTCATCACCGACAGCTTGAACACGCTGATCGGCTGGTATCTCGAAGGCCGGCTGAAGCCGCATGTCAGCCATGTCCTGCCCCTGGATCAGGCGGCCGAGGGCATGGACCTGATGCGCACCCGCAAATCCACGGGCAAGGTGGTGATCAAGGTCGCCCAATAAGGGCGACGCCGTTGGTTCAGGCCGCGGCGATTTCGATCCGGCCGTTCCTGAGCGCGCTGAACTCGTTTTGAATGAATTGGGCCAGCGGTTCCGTGATCTGTGGCTGGCCCTTGCCCTGATACATGACGATCTGCTGCGTCCCCAGATCCGGCAGGCCTGAATTCAGCGGCACCATTTCGTATTGCGGTGGCTCGTGGCCTTCCAGCACCGCTGTCACGGCCAGATCGGCGCTGACCGAGACCTCGATCGCGCGGTCGCTTTCGGCAGAGACTGCCGTGCTCCACTCATAGCCCGCCTCGTTCAGGCAATTCAGCGCAATCGGACTGAAAGCGCAGCTGGTGCAAAAGGCCACGCGCAAGGGCTTGGATTTCCAGACCTGCGCATCCTTGGCCCCGTACCAGCGCAGGGGCACGTCGATCAGCACTTCGCCGCCTTCGGTGGCTGCGGCTTCGGTTGTCAGGATCACGTCGACCTCGCCCTTGCGGAACTGTTCCTTCAGTTCACGGGTATAAGAGCTGATCAGCTGCACCTTCACGCGGGGATAATCCCGCTGCATCCGCTTCATCACACGCGGGATCACCGGGTAGACGATGTCGTGGGGCACGCCCAGGACAACCTCGCCTTCCCACTCTTGCCGGGTCAGCTTGGCATAGATCTCGTCATTCAGGTCCACCATCCGCCGCGCATAGCTCAGCAATTGCTGCCCCGAGGCGGTCAGCGCCACCCCCCGGCCCGAGCGTTCCAACAGTTCCAGCCCCAAAAGCTCTTCAAGACGTTTGAGCTGCATCGAAACCGCCGATTGCGTCAGGTTCAGGAACCCGGCGGCCCGCGTCACGCCGCCCGAATCCGCCACGGCAACAAAGGACCGCAGGGTCGTCAGATCGAGATTTCGCATACATCAACCTCCGTGATGAAAAACTTCAATAACATTCGTTTTTCAAATGAACCACATTCGCCCATATACATCAAGCATCAAGATGATGAAACGCAAACACATCACAAAATGGAAAGGAACATATCATGAGCCGTGCTGTTTCCCTGTCCGGACACGCCGCCCGCCCTGCCGCCAAAGGTTTTTGGGCCACCCTGCAGAAATTCGACGCTCTGCGCCGCCAGCGCACCCATCTGGCCATGCTGGATGACGCCGCGCTGCACGACATCGGCCTGACCCGCGAAGACGCCCAGACCGAAGCCCGCCGCCCGGTTTGGGACGCGCCGCAGCACTGGGCCAAATAAGCATTGAAAACTAACCTTATGAGCACCGGAATGACTTGAAAATCAGTGTCGGAACGCCAATATTTGGGCCATACGCCGGCCCTGACCGGCGCTGATTTTCATTTTCGGAGGCTTAGATGGCTGAGTACAACACAATCCGGACGACCGCGGCAGGCGCCCGCGCCGCCGAGATTGATGCGGGTCTGCGCGCCCACATGAACAAAGTTTACGGCACCATGTCGATCGGCATGGTCATTACGGCACTGGCCGCCTGGGCCATCGCCGGTCTTGCCGTGACATCCGACCCGGCAGGCGCAACCTATGCGCTGCGCGACGGTCAGTACCTGACCGGACTGGGTGAACTGCTGTACAACACCCCGCTGCGCTGGGTGATCATGTTCGCCCCCCTCGCCTTCCTGTTTTTCGGCTGGGGCGCCCTGATGAGCCGCGGTTCGGCCGCTGCCGTGCAGCTGGGCTTCTTCATCTTCGCCGCCGTCATGGGCGTGTCGATGAGCTCGATCTTCCTGGTCTTCACCTCGTTCTCGATCGTCCAGACCTTCCTGGTGACCGCGATCGCATTCGCGGGTCTGTCGCTTTACGGCTACACCACCAAGCGTGACCTGAGCGGTATGGGCACCTTCCTGATGATGGGTGTCATCGGCCTTATCGTGGCGATGATCATCAACCTGTTCCTGCAATCGGGTGTCATGATGATGGCGATCTCGGCCATCGGTGTTCTGATCTTTGCCGGTCTGACGGCCTTTTACACCCAGGACATCAAGTCGACCTACGTCGCCCATGCCTCGCACGGCGATCAGGAGTGGCTGGACAAAGCCGCCTTTGACGGCGCGCTGAGCCTCTACATCAGCTTCCTGAACATGTTCCAGTTCCTGCTGATGTTCATGGGACAGCAAGAGTAAGCGACACCTGTCGCCAATCGTTCAAAGGGCCGGTCAACTGACCGGCCCTTTTTTATTGCGCCCCTGTTTGCAAATCGACCCCATGCCCAGAGGCGCCGGGGATCACACCCCCAGACCGACCAGCTTGCGAAGCAGATCCACCTGGCTGCCCACATCCAGCTTTTCATAAGCGCGCTTGATATGTGTCTTGACCGTGTTGGCCGACACCCCCATGCCTTGGGCGATCTTCGGAATGTCGAGACCCGCTGCAATTCCGGCAACCGCCTGCGCCTGGGCGTCAGACAGCCCAAAGATGATCTGTGCGACGGCGATCTGGTTCCCGAGGTCCGGTGCCGCATCAAACAGCACAAACACCCGCCCGTCCGAGACCTTGACCCAGCACAGCAGCGGCTGGCCTTCGGGGTCCTCGCCCAGATCCACATGCAAATTCACCGTGCCACCACCTTGCGCAGCGGCCAGGTTATAGGCGGCGAAACCGGTCAGCTTGTGCGCCCGGGCGATCTTGTCGTGCAGATCCCCATTGAACGCCGGCTTCGCTGATCTGAGCTGCCCGTTGGAAACCGACAGGCCGCCAAAGCCCTGCAGTGCCTTTTGCGCAGCCCCGTTCATCCAGACGACCTTGCAGGCCGCGTCAACTTCGATCGTCGGAGTTTGGACATCGCGTTGTCGCACGCTCCAGCATCCGTGGAACGCGATCCGCCAACGCCCGTCTTCCCGGATCAGGACCCGCACATTGTGCGTCAGGATCGGCGGTGCAAAGGGGTTCCCCGTCTCGCCCACCATTTCATCAAAGATCGCCCAGGCCACATCCCCCTTCACGATGATTTTTACATTCTCGCGCGTGTATGGGACGTCAAAGGGGGTGGGTTCGGCCTCCATCGCTTCAAAGATATTGTCCCTGAAGGACTCAAAGCCCTCGGCGATCTGAAGCGGGCCACATTCCATGATGCTGTGAAACCGGTGATCCGGCACCCATTGCTGAATCCATGTCTCTTTGTCCCGCGCAAGGTAACTGTCGAAGTCGGCAGTGATGACCTTGAGGATGGCCAACTGGTCCTCCGAAAACTCTTGCTGGGGGACGGTCATCGTTTTGCACACATCATGCTGAACCACTTTCCGAATATCTTTTGCGGACCCGACATCCGCCTTGTCATCCTAGCCATTATTGCGCTTTGGGGCACCCTGCGTCAGCCTGTGCAAGAGCCGAGGTCTGTCGTCGGCAAAGAACCGGTAAAAGCTGTCCTGTTCATCTTGTGTCCGGCCCAGAAAGGTTCCGGTGCGCTGTTCGGTCCGGCGGATGCTGTCCCAGGTGCTCATGATCTGATTTTCCTTTTTGCTGGTTGTGACCCAGACCTAGCCCATGCCGCGGACCCGGCCTGTCACCCTGACGGGTGACCAAGCGAAAAAACTTCGGACACCCACCAGGACACTGCCCCGGACCAAGCATCAAGGCGTTGCATGCGCCCGGGGATCATGCCCTAGTTGGTCCGCAGAACAAGGATGTGACACATGCCCAAGCTGATCGCGCCCGCCTCGGCCACCTACGCCGGAGAGTTGACCACCCCCGACCGATGGGACCACTGGGTCCCTCGCGACGGGGACGTGCTGGTATGCACGCCACCTAAAAGCGGGACGACATGGACCCAGACCATGATCTCCATGCTCTTGAACCAAGGCACCACCCTGCCCGGCCCGTTGGGACAGATCTCGCCCTGGATCGATGCCGACTTTGGCCAGACCATTGACGAGGTGATAGCGGTCCTGGACGCGCAGCCTGCTCGCCGGGTGATCAAGACGCATACCCCCGCAGATGGTCTGCCCATCTACGACGGCGTCACAGTCGTGGCCGTCTACCGCCATCCGCTTGATGTGTTCCTGTCACTGCGGCGCCAGGTGCTGAACCGAAATACCGGCAAGGATCACCCTTTGCGTGCCCCCATGCCCGAGGCACTGACCCACTTTACCACCGGTTCGATGGACCGCGCGAATTTTGACGTCGACACTCTGGAAAACGTGGTTCACCACTATCGAGAGACAGCGTTGACGGGGCGCGTTCCCGGGCTGGTGCTACTGCACTATGCCGACATGACGCGCGCCCCACGTGACACGCTGCAGGCTTTGGCCAAGGCCATCGACGCGCCCGCTGACGCGGCTCTGATCGACGAAATCGCGGATGCGACGACATTGGGCAGCATGCGCGCCAGCGCCGCAAGCTTTGCGCCGGCCGGCGGCACGGGGTTCTTCAAGGACGATGCGGCTTTTTTCTCGACCGGAGGTACGAACAACTGGCGCAACGAGATCCCGGACCAAGACCTCGCGCGGTTCGAAGACAGGCTGCGGGAGTTGCTTCCGGACGAGGCCGCCCGCCAGTGGTTGCTGCAAGGCTCTGAACCGTCAGCAGCCGTCTAGGACGCGGTCAGAGATCCGCCATCATCATCACCGCCGGGAACACGATCCCGGCGCGCAGCTCGATCTCGATCAGGGACTGGCGGCGAAAACCCAGCGCTCCATAGAAGGCCTCGGCGGTAAACGTGCTTTGGCACAGCATTTGCCGCACGCCCTGCCGACTGGCGTCGTCCATGACGTCTGTCATCAAGGCACGACCGATCCCGCGGCGGGTCATCCTGTGGTCTGTGACCACATGCCGGACATGGCCGATCCGCCCACCCTCACTCGGCGCCTGCGGCGCGCGCGTCGACCAGCCGCCTGCCGCGACGATTGCACCTTCGTCGGTCTGCGCGACAAAGTACCGCCCAGAGCCCAGCAAGGCAGGTTGCGCACGCGCGATGATGGGCACAGCCGTCACAAGGACCGACGGCGGATAATCCTTTTTCAGCTGTGCCGGATAGCTGCGGGCCAGCAGGGTGTCGACGGCCTCCAGATCGGCCATCGTGCTGCGGCGCACCGTGATCGTATGCGAAGAGGACTGTGACATGAATGTCCAGCTAGTGCGGGAACATCCAAGGTCCAGACACGCAAAAACGCCGCGCGGCCCAGGCCCGCACGGCGTTTTGCAAAGTCCCAAAAAGGCAAGATTACTTGATCTTGCCTTCCTTGTATTCGACATGCTTGCGCACCACCGGATCGTATTTCCGGACCGTCATCTTCTCGGTCATGGTGCGGGCGTTTTTCTTGGTCACGTAGAAGTGGCCGGTGCCTGCGGTCGAGTTCAGGCGGATCTTGATAGTGGTCGGCTTCGCCATGGTCGGTCTCCTGCGCGTGGAACCCGATGGCCCCTCGCTGATCAAACTTGAACCTCGGCTTCTACTGGCCTTTGCGCGCGAGTCAACCGCTGGGCCGGTCTTATTGGCAAAATAATCGCGGATTCCGATGCGACGCGGCGCCTGTCTTTATTTTCTATTTTCGTTAATTAGCATTTATGTTAAACAGTGAGTCGAAAGGATACATGACCCGTGACTGATCTGCCCAAACTGTTTTCCGCCCTCAGCGATCCCACGCGCTTTGCCATTGTCGAGCGCCTGATGACCGAAGGTGAATTGCCGGTGGCCGATATCCGTCAGGGCAGCACGATCTCGGCGCCCGCCATGTCCCGGCATCTGAATGTGCTGAGCGAGGCCGGCATCGTGTCGCGCCGCGCAAAGGCCCAGCAGCGCCTTTACGCCGTCCGTCCCGAGGCGATCCAGACGATCAACGACTGGACGCTCAACCACCGTGAATTCTGGGAGGCGAGCCTTGCCCGTCTCGAAGAGGCCCTGATGCAGGAGATGAAAAAGAAATGACCGATACTCTGACATTGGAGCGGGTGTTCACAGCACCGCTGGAGCTGGTGTTCGACTTTGTCACCAAACGCGAGAATCTGACCCGCTGGTGGGGCCACGAAGGCATGACCCTGCCAGAGGAAATGCTGGACTTTTCACGCACCGGAGCCTGGTTTTCGGTGATGAAAAGCCCCGAGGGCAAGACCTACAAGGTTTCGGGCCAGGTGACCAAGGTGGCAGCGCCGAACCTTGTGGCCTTTACCTGGGGCTGGCACGACGAAACCGATGATCGGGGCCGCGAAAGCCACGTGATGATCGAGCTTTCGGACCTGGGCGACGGCAAGACCAAGCTTGTGCTCAGCCACCGCGACCTTCCTGACGACCAAAGCCGCGACAATCACCGGATGGGCTGGACCTCGTTCCTGCGCAACCTCGAAGCGGCCCTTTCCTGATCCCCTACCCAACAAGGAGACGAGAGAAATGCCCAAGTATGTATTTGCCTATCACGGCGGCAAAAAGCCCGAGACCCAGGAAGAGGGCGAACAGGTCATGGCGGCCTGGGGTGCCTGGTTCGAACAGATCGGCGCTGACCTTGTGGACGGCGGCAACCCCGTGGGCCTGTCCAAGACAGTGACCGCCAACGGGGTCGAGGACAACGGCGGCAGCAACCCGCTGTCGGGCTACACACTGATCAACGCGGCGGACATGGACGCGGCCATCGAAATCGCCAAGACCTGTCCAATTCTGGCAGACGGCAGCGTCGAAGTGGCCGAAGCCATCGACATGTGACCCCTAGCCCGGCGGGGTATATCCGCCGGGCCTCCCTCATGTTCAGGAGTGTTTTTGATGCAGGAAATCTTTGCTGATGTCAGTTGGACCGCCGTCGTCGTCGGCGCCGTGGTCTCGTTCCTGGTCGGCTGGCTGTGGTACTCGCCGCTGCTGTTTGGCCAGAAATGGGCGGATGGCGTTGGGGTCGAGATGAACACCGCCGACAAGATGCCCTTTGGCGCCATGGGCATGCAATTGCTGGGCCTTTTGCTGATGAGCTGGTTCGTCGGCGTCACCGCCAAGACCGAGGCGCTGTTGACCGTGATCCTCGGCACCGTGGCCTTTGCCGTTCTTGCGGCTTCAGGCAGCCTTTTTGCCCGAAACTCCAGCGCCGCGGCCTGGATCAATGCCGGGTACTGGATCATCGCCCTGATCGTCATGATCATCTCGCAGGGCATTTTCCGGGGGATGGGCGCATGACCGATCCGCTGGGCATCTGCGTGAGCTATGACTACGTCGGCGACGAGGCAAAATGGGAGTCCGTGGTGTCGGGCTTTGTCTCGTCAATTCAGGCCGATCAGGACCTGGCCGGCCGGTTTTCCTACACCATCCAGAAAGCGCGTGAAGGATCGGCCCGCATTCATGTCGGCCGGTGGGACACCCCTGAAACGGTCGCTCTGTTGCAAAGCCGGGACTACTTCAAGACGTTCTCGGCCAATCTGAAAGAGCTGGCAGGCGACAGCCTGCGCCCGGTGGCGTTTCAAGTCACGCACCACACGTAAGGGTCAGTAGCGCCCCGGATACATGTGCAGGATGCAGTGCAGATCCTGTTCATTCAGCATCATGTCGGGGTTGCTTGCGACCAGATCCTGGATCCAGGCCCGGCGGTTCCGGGCCTCTTCCGGATCTTCGACGGCGCGCGCAGACAGGCGCGCAGTCAGGGCACGCCACAGGCGGCGCGGGGCATCGGCGGTGATCAAGGCGGGAATGTTTGTGCTGGTGACGGCCATTGTGAAAGCCTCCTCTATCCGGTGATGTCCCAAGGTTACGCAGCGGCACAGAATGCTGGTATCCGTCGCGTCGTTGTGTTGTTCTACAAAAATGAAGAGCGAGTTCAGAAGCTGGTCGGACGTGCGTGTCTTCCTTGCGGTCCTGCGCGAGGGATCGACGCTTGCGGCCTCGCGCGCACTGGGTATGGCCCAGCCCACGGTCGCCCGGCGGATTGATGCGCTGGAACATGAGCTTGGCGTGGCGCTTTTCGAACGCGACACACGTGGGTTTCACCCCACCGAAATCGCCCAGGCGCTTTGCCCTGCCGCCGAGGCCATCGAGACCGCCGCATCGGCCTTTTCCGAGGAAGTCCGGGACTTGTCACAGCCGCGCCCAATCCGGCTGACGGCCTTTTCCGAGAACCTGTCGGATCGCACCCTGGAGATCATCAGCGAATTTTTGACCAAGAACCCGGGCGTCGAGTTCGACTTCATCCGCAGCGCCGGAATTCTGGATATTGCCGCAAACGAGGCCGACATCGCAATCCGGCTGTCCCGGACGCCGCAGGACCCGAACCTGATCCGCCGCCTGATCAGCACGGCGCAGTTCACGCTTTACGGATCACCGGAATATGCCAGGGCGCACGGTCTGCCCGCATCCCCGAACGACATGGTCGGGCACAAGCTGCTGGCCTATCGCCGCGACGACGCGCCCGCCTTTTTCTACGACTGGATGCTGAAATACGTGCCCGAGACGGACGTCCACCGACGGTTTGCCGAGGTGCGGCTGCTGGATGCGGCTGTCGTCGCGGGTCAGGGTCTGGCCGTCATGAACCTGCGTCTGATCGAACCCCTTGAAAAGGCGGGCAAGATCGTGCGGTGCTTTGAGCCGCCCGAGGAACTGGACTGTCCTCACATGATGCTCGCCTCACCCGATGCCTGGCGTCGTCCCGAGGTGCGGGCGTTCTTCAAGTTCTTTGCCCCGCGATACGCGGAGATTTTCAAGTAGATCGACAGAATGCGCGCGGAGGGCCTGTAAGCCGGATTCTGTGCCTCTGACGAGGCGATGACCATTCCTCTGGGCCAGGGATTGCCCCCTGGCTCTAGCTGCCAACCCGAACCTCTGGACAGAAGCCGCCCTGCGGATGCGCCGCGCGAGGTTCCTATTCGGCATTGCTCCCGGTGGGGCTTGCCATGCGGGGACTGTTGCCAGCCCCCCGGTGGGCTCTTACCCCACCGTTTCACCCTTACCGCCGAAACCGGCGGCGGTCTGTTTTCTGTGGCGCTTTCCGTCAGGTTGCCCTGCCCGGGCGTTACCCGGCACCGTTGCTTCTGGGAGTCCGGACTTTCCTCGCGGCCCTTGCGGACCACGCGGCCATCCGGCCCTCCGCGCGAGGTCGTGGGTTACGCCGAAGGGGGCGTTGCGTCAACGGGAAAGCGTTCAGACAAATTCCGGGCGATGCGCCGGTCCTCATCGTCCAGCGGCCCGGTGGCCCAAGGACGAAAACGGGCGCGGAAGGCGTCAAGCACCACGGCTTCGGGATCGTCATGATCCGTCAGGGCGTCAAGGCAATAGCCGAAGCTGTGTGCATGATCGCGCCACGGCGTGCTGCCTTCGCCAAAGGTTTCATCCGGCCAGACTGCCAGCCCCTGCATGGCCAATCGTCGCCAGTCAAACCTCCGCCCCGGGTCGATCTTGCGCCCCGGCGCCATATCGGAATGGCCGATCACACGCTCTGGCGGGATGCCCCAGCGGGACAGGATGCCCGGCAACAGCCCCTCCAGCGCCGCCATCAGCGGCTCGGCAAAGGGCTGCGATCCGGTGTTGCTGAGCTCGATCCCGATGGAGTGCGAATTCACGTCCGCCACGTCTCCCCACTGCCCGACGCCTGCATGCCAGGCACGGTTCGCCTCGTCCACCAGCTGCCAGATCGTGCCCTGCGGGCTGATCACATAGTGGGCCGAGACCTGCGCTTCGGGGGTACACAGCCAGTCGCGCGCGCCCTCGGCGCTGTCCATGGCGGTATAGTGCAGCACAACCAACGAGGGCCGCGCCCCGTCACGCCGGTCGCCGAAATTCGGCGAGGGATGCCAGATCGGGGTCAGTTCTTGCGCGCCAGACGGAACAGCGTCGGATCCCAGTCGCAGGCAAAACCATCGCCATCAGGGTCCAGCGTCTTGCGGTCTTTCTCGGGGCCGCCAAGCGACAGGAAGGCCTCTTGCGCGTCGTCTGCGTTGCGATAGACCGCGCAATTGCGCTGATGCCGCGCCTCTGAGGCAAAGGTCGACCGGCGATACAGCGACGCGCCCACCGGGTTGGTGGTCTGCAGGGCGTATTCGACGATGTTCGGCTGATCAGTGCCCGGCCGCACAGGCAGGGCCTTGGGCTCGATCACCTTGTACTGCTCGCGGTTCTGGGCAATCCGCGCCGCATCGCTTTCGATGCTGCGTTCGGCCGAAACCGCGTCAAAGTCGTTCTCTCCGGAAATGCCGACGGCATTCACAACCTCGGGCGCGGGATTGTTGGGGTCGGCCTCCAGCGGCTGCTCACCCGAGTTTGCGTCACGCGCCGCAATCTGCGCCTGATCTTCGGGATCCAGCGAATAGTTGCCCGTCACCGGATCCGCGCCGGTTTCCAGCGCGTTATCGCGCGCTTCCTGACGTTCCAGATACTCGTCGTAGTCGCCAAAGCCCACGCCAGCGGCGCTGTCGGGCACCGACGGCGCACAGGCCGCCAATGCAATCAGCCCAACGCTGCACATCAATAGCCGCATCATCTGCCCTGCCGTTTGTTCAATTGCCTCAGGCCGGATTTACCACCATTTCGCCGGTTTGGCCACAAATCCAGCCGCGTTTTCCAGCGCGTAGGCGGTATTGAGCAAATCGCCCTCTTCCCAGGGACGTCCGATCAGCTGCAGCCCCAGCGGCAGGCCCTGCTTGTCGAGACCCGTGGGCACCGCGATGCCCGGCAGGCCCGCCAGGTTCACGGTCACGGTAAAGACGTCGTTGAGATACATCTCGACCGGGTCCGAGACCTCTTTGCCCAGCTCAAACGCCGCCGAAGGCGTGGCCGGGGTCAGGATCGCGTCGACGCCCTCGGCAAAGACATCTTCGAAGTCTTTCTTGATCAGGGTGCGGACCTTGCGCGCGCGGTTGTAATAGGCGTCGTAGAACCCCGCCGACAGCACATAGGTGCCCACCATGACGCGGCGCTGCACCTCGGCGCCAAAGCCTTCGGCGCGGGTCTTTTCATACATCTCGGTGATGCCGTCGCCCTGCGCCAGCGTCGCGCGGTGGCCGTAGCGGACACCGTCATAGCGTGCGAGGTTTGACGAGGCCTCGGCCGGGGCAATCACGTAGTACGCAGGCAGCGCGTATTTGGTGTGCGGCAGGCTGATGTCGACGATCTTGGCGCCCGCGTCTTCCAGCATGGCGCGGCCCTCGGCCCAAAGCGCCTCGATCTCGTCCGGCATGCCGTCCATGCGGTATTCCTTGGGAATGCCTATGGTCTTGCCGCGGATGTCGCCGGTCAGCATCGCCTCGAAGTTCGGCACCGCCAGATCGGCGCTGGTCGAATCCTTGGGATCGTGGCCGCACATGGCTTCCAGCAGGATTGCCGCATCGCGCACATCCTTGGTCATCGGCCCGGCCTGATCGAGGCTGGAGGCAAAGGCCACAATCCCCCAGCGCGAGCAGCGCCCGTAGGTCGGCTTGATGCCGGTGATGCCGGTAAAGGCCGCAGGCTGGCGGATTGACCCGCCGGTGTCGGTGCCGGTGGCTGCAAGGCACAAGTCCGAGGACACCGCCGAGGCCGAGCCACCCGAGCTGCCGCCCGGCGTCAGCGCGGCATCGGAATTGCCCGCGCGCCAGGGGTTCACCGCGTTGCCGTAGACAGAGGTTTCGTTGGACGAGCCCATAGCGAATTCGTCCATGTTCAGCTTGCCCAGCATCACGGTGCCCGCGTCAAACAGCTGGCTGGTGATGGTGGATTCGTACTCGGGCTTGAACCCGTTCAGGATGCCGCTGGCCGCCTGGCTGGGCACACCCTTGGTGCAGAAGAGATCCTTGATCCCCATCGGGATGCCACACATGTCCGGCGCGTCACCCGCCTTGATCCGGGCGTCTGCGGCCTGCGCCTGTTCCATCGCGATCTCGGGCGTCTTGTGCACAAAAGCGCCCAGCGCGTCGGCACCTTCGATGGCGGTCAGGCAGGCCTGGGTCAGTTCAACGCTGGTCACATCACCCTTGCGCAGGGCGTCGCGGGCTTCAGAGATCTTGAGGGTGTTCAACTCGGTCATCGCTACGGCTTTCTTGATCTCGGATGCGTCTTATTCGACCACTTTGGGCACGGCAAAGAACCCTTCGCGGCTGTCGGGCGCGTTGGCCAGAACCTTGTCCTGCTGGTCGCCATCCGTCACGCCATCCTTGCGGCGCTTCAGGCGCATCGGCGTGACCGAGACCATGGGCTCGACCCCGTCAACATCCACCTCGTTGAGCTGTTCGATAAAGCCCAGGATGTTGTTGAATTCCTGCGCCAGCGCAGGCAGCGCGTCGTCTTCGACCTTGATGCGGGCCAGCTTGGCCACGCGGGCGGCGGTGTCAGTGTCGATGGACATGAGGGCCTCGTTCCGGTTCCGGTTCAAACTTGGCGTTTACCCCCGCGCGCGCGTGCCCGCAAGCCGGTGACGGTGGTAAACTTCGATCATCCAGCCCAGCATGACGCCATTCAGGATGTGCCACAGGAAATGTGTGCCCAGGGGCAGCTGTCCGCACAAGGGTTCATCAATGGTGCGCAGGGTGATTGAAAGCACCAGAATGGCAGCGCCAATGGCCAGACCACGCGCCGTCTCGGGCGCCTTGTTCCGCAGGATCACCGCATAGGCGGCGATCAGGATTGGCACGGGCACATAGCCCGCCGAGTCGCTGAGCCAGGTGAGCTGTGAAAAAAGCGGTACGGTCAGCGCGGCATAGGGGATGAACAGCGCCGTGATCCCGATGGCGGGCCAGAGGCGGAAGCCAAGGTAATGGCGGTTCGCGGCATAGAAATAGAGCAGGATATAGGCCAGGATCGGCGCGACATCGGCAATTGCGGCCCAGACCTGCGCAAAGGTGTGAAAGGCAAAGCTGCCAAGGCCAATCATCGCCAGGATCAGGCACAGCGCCCCGGCCAGCGTGTCGCCGCGCGTGCGCCGCCACATGAGGTAGGCCGCAATCAGAAAGGCCAGGTTCGTCACGGCATTCACCGGCTCTGACCAGAACGAGGCGTCCAGCCTCTCGCAATAGCCATCCAGCGTCTCGAACATCGCGCTATTTCCGCCTTGTGAACCCGTCATTGCTATCTAGCACGTTGGGATTTGCATGCTAGGCTGACCCAACGCAAATATCGGGAGGACGGCGCATGGACATCATCTGGCTGGGACACGGAAGCTGGCGCATCGAAACCGGGGGGCAGGTGCTGTTGATCGACCCTTGGTTGACCGGCAATCCGATGCTGGACGACAGCCAGCACGACGCGGCCGTCGCAGGCGCGACACACCTGCTGCTGACCCACACCCATTTCGACCACGTCGCCGACATCCTGCCGCTGGCGCGCAAGCTGAACATTCCGGTCGTCGGCCAATACGACCTGATGGGGTTCTGGGAGGAAAGCGAGGGCATCCAGACCGTTGGCTTCAACAAGGGCGGCACGGTGGATCTGGGCGGCGTGCGTGTCTCGATGGTGCCTGCCTCACACAGCTCGACGATGACAACGACGGATGGTCCGCTGGTGGTCGGTAACGAGATCGGCTTCATGATTTCCTCCGAAGGCAAGACGGTCTATGCCTCGGGCGACACCGACATCATGGCCGACATGGGCTGGATGGGCGAATACTACGCCCCCGACATCGGCATCCTGAGTGCGGGGGGCCATTTCACCATGGACATGAAAGGCACGGCCTTTGCCGCCAAGAAATACTTCAATTTCAAGACCGTGATCCCCGGACACTACAAGACCTTCCCGCTGTTGGAACAATCGGCGCAGGTGCTGATTGACGGGCTGCCGGGTGTTGATGTGATCGAACCAGAGGTTATGAAGGCCATCACGCTCTGACCTCAAGGACCCGTCCATGGTGCCCCCCGCGAAAGCGCCCCTGAACGTTCTGATCATCGGCCAATCGGGTCGCCTGGAATACGAGGCCGTGCTCTTCGCGGCCTCGTTGCAGCATTTCACCAAGGGCGTGCGCCTCTTTGTCGGGGAACCCCAGCCCGGACCGCTCTGGCCCAACAATCCGCGGATGAAAAACCCCGATGTGCGGGAGCTGCTGGAAAGCCTGGGCGCAACGATCCTGCCGTTTGAAAACACCGCCTTCGGCCATGCCTATCCCAACGGCAACAAGATCGAGGCGCTGGCCGCCCTGCCCAAGGGCGAGCCTTTCGTGTTTTTCGACACCGACACCCTGCTGCTGGATGATCTGACCAAGGTGCCGTTTGACTTCGACCGGCCCAGCGCCTCGCTTCGGCGCGAGGACACCTGGCCGAAGCTTGAACTTTACGGGCCCGGCTACACGCAGATCTGGAAGTCGCTTTACGACCGCTTTGGCCTCGATTTCGAAAGCTCGCTGGACCTGACCCAGCCTGACGAATTCTGGCGGCGGTATCTCTATTTCAACGCGGGCTTCTTTTATTACCGCTGTCCCTGGGTCTTTGGCGAAACCTTCCGCACCTACGCCCTGTCGATCCGCGACGACCCGCCGCCAGAGTTGGTGCTGCAAGCGCTGGACCCCTGGCTGGACCAGATCGCCCTGCCCCTGGTCATCCACAGCCTGGGGGGCGGGCGCGACGCGCTTGCGCCGGGGTATCTGGATGGCTCGGTCAGTTGCCACTACCGGATGCTGCCGCTGCTCTATGCCCGCGAAGCCGATCAGGTGGTCGAAACGCTCGAGAGGGTCGCCGGCACGCAAGAGGTCAAATCCGTGCTCAAGCAGTACGAGGCCTTTCGCTTCATGATCTACCACGGACGCGGCCAGAAGGTGCGGGCGCTCTTTGATCGCGCGAACCTGCCCCGCAGGGAACAGGCGATCCGCAACAAGATCCGACGCGAGGGGTTCTGGATGCGGTAGGCCGCGCGCCAACTTCGCCGTTGTCGCCCTTGACGGGATGGCCTACTCATTTGGACAAAGCACTTCACGGGAGGAGATTTCCATGACCGACGGCCCCACATACGGCTTTGACACCCTTCAGATTCACGCAGGCGCCCGCCCTGACCCGGCGACGGGTGCGCGGCAGACGCCGATCTACCAGACCACGGCCTATGTCTTTCGCGATGCCGAACACGCCGCGGCACTGTTCAACCTGCAAGAGGTCGGCTACATCTACTCGCGCCTGACCAACCCGACGGTTGCGGCCCTGCAGGAACGTGTCGCCGTGCTGGAAGGCGGCGTTGGCGCGGTCTGCTGTTCGTCGGGCCACGCGGCACAGATCATGGCGCTCTTCCCGCTGATGCAGCCGGGCTGCAACGTCGTTGTCTCGACCCGTCTCTATGGCGGCACGGTCACCCAGTTCAGCCAGACCATCAAGCGGTTCGGATGGGAGGCCACCTTTGTGGACTTCGACGATCTGGACGCCGTCAAGGCCGCCATCGACGACAACACCCGTGCGATTTTCTGCGAATCCATCGCCAACCCCGGCGGCTACATCACCGACCTGCGCGCGGTTGCAGACGTGGCGGATGCGGCGGGCCTGCCGCTGGTCGTCGACAACACCTCGGCCACGCCCTACCTGTGCCGGCCCATCGAACATGGCGCCACGCTGGTCGTGCACTCGCTGACCAAATACCTGACCGGCAACGGCACCGTGACCGGCGGCGTGGTGGTTGACAGCGGGAAATTTGACTGGTCGGCCAGCGACAAGTTCCCCTCGCTTTCAGCCCCCGAGCCCGCCTATCACGGCCTGAAGTTCCACGAGACCTTTGGCCCGCTGGCCTTCACCTTCCACGGCATCGCCATCGGTCTGCGCGACCTGGGCATGACGCTGAACCCGCAGGCGGCGCATTACACCCTGTGCGGGATCGAGACGCTGAGCCTGCGGATGGAGCGGCACGTCGAAAACGCCCAAAAGATCGCAAGCTGGCTGGAAGGCCATGATGCGGTTGAGGCGGTGACCTATGCGGGACTGGAATCCTCCCCCTACTACGACCGTGTCGCCAAGGTCTGCCCCAAGGGCGCGGGCGCGCTGTTCACCGTCGCGCTGAAAGGCGGCTATGACGCCTGCATCAAGTTCGTCGACACGCTGGAGATCTTCAGCCACGTCGCGAACCTTGGCGACACGCGCAGCCTGGTGATTCACTCGGCCTCGACCACGCACCGCCAGCTGACGCCGGAGCAGCAAGCCGCCGCCGGAGCCGCACCGAACGTTGTGCGCCTGTCCATCGGGATCGAGGACGCCGACGACCTGATCGCCGATCTGGACCGCGCGCTGACGGCGGCCAGTTAAGAGCATAGGGCTGCGCGGATGCTGTCCGGGCAGCCCTTGATTGGCGTCTGTTGTACGGGGCAAAGCTGCCGTCCGCTATTCTCGAAAACGGGCTGCGTTCTTACGGTTTGTTATTTTGAATCGTCCGTAGCCGCCGGACTGTGCTCTGAAAGGTATCTTTGAAACAGCAGACGGAGCTCCTGATAGGAAATGTCTAAGTCCTCACAACCAACGTAAATCCCATCGAGACCGAATGGTTTATTCAACCGCCTTGTTATCTGACCCGTCGGTGTAAGAGTGATTTGCTCCATGGCGTCGTTTTTTAACTGAACACGAAGCATAGATGTTCCTCTATGTGACCAAGTCGAAAGGCGCGAAACCGCACTCCATGGCACTTCGTGCCTAAGAGCGCGTTTGTCCCAAAAGCCGTGCGTCGATAGCTCAACCGGCTCGTAGTGTCCAAAAATCAAGCGCTGGATCAAAACGATCCAGCCTAGAGCAGAGAAAACGGTAATCAACCAGCCAATGAGCACGGAAATCTCACCACGAGTCTCCACTGCGCCGCCTTGAATCAACCACACGCCGATGGCCACAAAGACCGCAAGAATGAAGGCCAATCCCAAGAGCTTCGAAACGGATCGTCGAATTACCGTGCGTTCCCGGCTTATGCCATTCATCGCTGGTTTTCCTTTAGCGGCCTTGCACATGCGTTGAAGCAAAGTTCGGTACTCGTAGTTGCCATATCTACCGATTTCCAAAAATTTTTGCGAACAAGTTGTTTTTACGATGGGCTCCAAGCCGACCTTGGAATCTAAGTTTCCAAGGTACGAAAAAGGCGAAAATTCAGCGCTTTATTGCGCCTGCAACCGTTCCGCCTCAATCTTGGCCAGCTTGATCAGTTCCTGCACAAAGGGCTTTTCCACATCATCCGTCCGCGTCGCCGCATAAAGCCGCCGGGTGATGCCCTGTTCCGTCAAAGGCCGGGTGACGTAGTCCGAGTTGTACTTCACCTCGCGCACCACCCAATCGGGCAGCACCGCGACCCCTCGGTTCGAGGCCACCAGCAGCAGGATCACCGCCGTCAACTCGACCTGGCGCACGCCTGCAGGCTCGACCCGTTCGGGCATCAAGAGCTGGCTGAAGACATCCAGCCGCGAGCGTTCCACCGGATAGGTGATCAGCGTCTGGCCGCGGAAATCCGCCGCCTCGACAAAGGGTTTCGCCGCCAGGGGATGCGAAGACGCCGCCACAAAAACCGGTGCGTAATCAAAGAGTTCGGTGAAGGTGACGCCCGGGATGTCCTCGGGGTCTGACGACACCACCAGATCCACCTCTTCCTTCAAAAGCGCCGGAAGCGCGTCAAAGGCCAGCCCCGGTTTGATGTCGACATCCACGTCCGGGAATTCCTTGCGGAACCCCTCGAGCACCGGAAAGAGCCACTCAAAGCAAGCGTGGCACTCGATAGCAATATGCATCCGCCCGCCGGACCCTTCGCGCAGGGCGACAAACTCGGACTGCAACGCCTCGACCTGCGGCAGGATCTGTTCGGCCAGCCGCAAAAGCCGCATCCCCGCCGCAGACAGCTTCATCGGTTTCGAGCGTCGCACAAACAGCTCGACCCCGGCCTGATCCTCCAGCCCCTTGATCTGGTGGCTCAGCGCCGATTGCGTGATGTGCAGCGTGTCCGCTGCCTTGGCCAAACCGCCCGCTTCGTGGATGGCCTTGATCGTGCGCAGATGCCGAAATTCGATGTGCATACCCAAGTTCCGCTCATGTTGTTCTTGAGAATTATGAGTTTGCCTCAATTTACTCAGCGTGAGAGAAAACCGCAACATATCTGCGAGGCGATGATGACCACACCTGCTGTTTCTTTTGAGTTCTTCCCACCCCAGACGCTGGATGCGTCGTTCCGTTTGTGGGACACGGTGCAGATGCTGGCCCCGCTGGATCCGCGTTTTGTCTCAGTCACTTACGGCGCGGGCGGCACCACGCGCGACCTGACGCGCGAGGCGGTGAACACCATTCACAAGCATTCGGGCCTGCGCACGGCGGCGCATCTGACCTGCGTCGACGCGACCCGCGCCGAGACGCTGGCCATCGCCCAGGACTTCAAGAAGGCGGGCGTCAACGACATCGTTGCCCTGCGCGGCGACCCGCCCAAGGGATCAGAGGGCTTCACCGCCCACCCAGAGGGGTTTGCCAATTCCTGCGAGCTGATCAGCGCGTTGAAAGAAACCGGCGATTTCACCATCCGCGTCGGCGCCTATCCGGAAAAACACCCCGAGGCGGCGGATGCTGCTGCAGACGTCGACTGGCTGAAGCGCAAGTTCGAGGCAGGCGCGGACGAGGCGCTGACCCAGTTCTTCTTTGAGGCCGACAGCTTCCTGCGCTTCCGCGATGCCTGCGCCAAGGCGGGCATCGACAAACCGATTGTTCCGGGCATCCTGCCGATCGAGAACTGGAAAGGCGTGCGCGGTTTTGCCCAGCGCTGCGGCACCACGATCCCGGCCTGGCTGGAAGATGCCTTTGCCAAGGCGGAACGCGACGGGCGCACGGACCTGCTGGCCACTGCGATCTGCACGGAACTGTGTTCCGATCTGATCGACGAAGGCGTCGACAGCCTGCATTTCTACACGCTGAACCGCCCGGAACTGACGCGCGACGTGTGCCATGCCTTGGGCGTGACACCACAGGTGAAACTGGAAAACGTGGCCTGAAGAAGGCCGCACTTTCTCCCTGTCAGACGGCCCAGAATGCGTTGGTGCCGTCAGGCACTCTGAAGGCGGAGCCCCGGCTCCGCCTCTTTTTTGTGGTCTTGCGCCCCCTGCTCAGACGAGGATCACAAGTGCCTGTTCGACCTCGGCCAATTCCATGTTGTTGACCACCAATTCATCCCCGTTGGCGAAGCTGAACTTCACGTCACTGCCAGCTTCCTGCGCAAAGCTCATCGCCTCGGCCACGGTTGTGATGCCATCGACGCCCAGCAGGATACGATCGTTTTCGTCCAGATCGGCATCGGCGATATAGGCGCGCTGGTCGCCGGTCAGGAAGACGAACCGGTCGCTTCCGTTGCCGCCATCCAGTGTGTCCAGACCGGTGCCCCCCCAGATCAGGTCATCGTCACTGCCGCCTTTCAAAGTGTCATTGCCGGCGCCGCCAAGGACCGTGTCGTTTCCATCCTCGGCCCGGACACTGTCGTCACCTTCCAGCCCTTCCAGGCGGTTGGCAAAATCGTTGCCGCGCAGGTAGTTGTCCAGCTCATTGCCGATCAGCGTCGACTGTCCGGCTTCTTCCTCGACCCGGCCCGCGTCAAGTTCGGCCCCCATGATAAAGCTTTCCTCGACCCGCAAGGTGTCGTCGCCCGGCACACCATCAAAGATCGGCAGTCCCGAGGTGTCGATGGGCTGCAATTCGCTTGGCAGCAATGCGGGCAAGCCCCCGTCGGTCGTATCTGTTCCGCCGCCGTCGGTGGTGTCGGTACCGCCCCCGTCAGTCGTGTCGGTGCCACCGCCGTCAGTCGTGTCGGTGCCGCCACCGTCGGTCGTATCCGTGCCGCCGCCGTCGGTCGTATCCGTGCCGCCGCCGTCGGTCGTATCCGTGCCGCCGCCGTCGGTCGTGTCCGTGCCGCCGCCGTCAGTCGTGTCCGTGCCGCCGCCGTCGGTCGTGTCGGTGCCGCCGCCGTCGGTCGTGTCGGTGCCGCCGCCGTCGGTCGTGTCTGTGCCGCCGCCGTCGGTCGTGTCGGTGCCGCCGCCGTCGGTCGTATCGGTGCCGCCACCTGCTGCAGTCCACGCGGCCATCACATCTGCCGCCGCATAGTTTTGACCGTCGAAGACAAAGAACTCGGTGTTGATCACATAGGCCTGGTCTGCCCCGCTGGTGATCGTGAAGGCTCCGGAGCTTTCGGATATCGTGTAACTGCCAAGAACACCCGTGAAGATCGCTGTATCCGTTCCGCTTTCGCCGTTCAGAGTGTCCATCCCGGCGCTGGCCAACATCGTGTCATCGTCGGCGCCACCCTCGACGGTGTCATTCCCGGCGCCACCAAACAGGGCGTCGTTGCCCCCGGCCCCTTCCAGCAGGTCGTTTCCGTCGCCGCCCAGCAGGGTGTCGTCGCCATCACGGGCAAAAATGCGATCGTCGCCGCCATGTCCCTCCAACCGGTTGGCGCCGGAGTTGCCCAGCATGTTGTTGTCCAGCGCGTTGCCCACCGCGGACAGGTCGCCCTCGTTTGTGAACTCACTGCCATCGACGTTTGCCCCCAGGACAAAGTCGACGCCCGCGCTTTGGCGGTCCCACCAGCTTTCGCCGTTCACGACCAGCCAGCCAGTTGTGTCGATGTCTCCCCAATCGACGTCTGACCCCGGCACCGTATCCGCGCCGCCCCCGTCGGTGGTGTCAGTCCCGCCACCATCTGTGGTATCAGTGCCACCACCGTCGGTCGTATCGGTCCCGCCGCCGTCCGTGGTATCTGTGCCGCCACCCCCGGTCGTATCAGTGCCGCCGCCGTCCGTGGTGTCTGTACCGCCACCTCCGGTTGTGTCGGTACCACCACCATCCGTGGTGTCTGTGCCGCCTCCGCCGGAGGTATCGCCGCCGTCACCCGGCACGGTGTCTGGCCCACCTTCCCCGGTGGACAGGACGCCTTCGATGATGACGCCGT
This sequence comes from Alphaproteobacteria bacterium, assembly GCA_030424865.1. Lineage (GTDB taxonomy): Bacteria > Pseudomonadota > Alphaproteobacteria > Rhodobacterales > Rhodobacteraceae > JAKVCP01. The sequence continues at coordinate 109,778 of JAUHVR010000016.1, forward strand.
CGGCGTAAGGATCGGCGACCGGGTTCGCCTCAAGAGCAGCCTGATTGAACAGCACATCTTCGCTGTAGCTGCCGTCGGCAAAGTCAAAATTCTCGACCTCGGTCACAAGCGTCACGCCACCGGCGTGCGTCAGGTACAGCCATGCACCAAACCGGGTGATCGTGTAGTCCGCATGGTTGCCCGCCAACGCCAAGCTGTCGGTGCCTGACCCGCCAACAATGGTGTCGAGCCCGTCAGAGGCGAACACCGTGTCGCCACTGGTCCCTGCATCCACAAAATCATTGCCGTCGTTGGTGATGATCGTGTCGTTCGCCTCATAGGTGTAAACGATCGAGCCTTCCCAGTGGCTGGCGATCAGATCGTCCTTGTTCGAGGCCTGCACCTCGCGGATGTAGATCGGATTGGTGGAAGGATCGGTCGGCGCGCCCCAACGCTCGCCGCCCGGAGGATTGTAGTAGGTGGCCGTCGACATGTGGTGCTGCTCGACCTCGTCGCGGTACATCTGATCCACCACAACCGTGTTGTTCTGATCCCGCCCGCCATGAAAATTGATGTCACGGTTGGTGAAGCTGACGTGAACGTAGTTGCCGCTGGCCGAGGTGTAGCTGGCAAAAAGCACCGCGTGGCGCACGTCGGTGATGTCGAGGTTGGTGAAGCTCGAATCATAAGTGTCGCGGATCCAGATCGAATAGCCGTTCCCGCCGCCGCCCTTGTTGTGCGCGCCGTTGGCCGAGACGTTGTCGACCGTCACCCCGGTCGAGCCTGCAAAGGTGATGCCGTGGCTGGCGGCGTCCTGCAGGTGGATGTCGGTGATCACCATGTCCGAGGTGCCGCCAACCATGATGAAGGTCGCGCCCTGCACGGCTCCTTCGTCATTGTAGTAGCGGTTCGGATCCGCCGCGCCATAGGCGCCTTCCATCGTAAAGCCCGACAGTTCGTTGCCTTCGAGGATGGTGCGCACCTGCACATCGCTGATCGCCGGATCATAGTCAAAGGTCAAGGGACTGTCGAAGGTCACGGTGTCGCCGTCCACAGCTGTGACCTCGACCAAAATGGTACGCAGGTCCTTGTCCTTGCGCCAGGAGGTGTCACCGATTTCGTCGAAAAACTCGGACGTGTTTTGCTGGGTGATATAGATAAAGTCCCCAACCTGAACGCCATGACCGCTCTGCATCTCGATCGATGTGTCTCCGACCGAGGCGGGCTGGGCAATCTGATAGGTCGCCTCGATCTCGGGCCTGTGCAATTCGTGCCCGACCCGAATGACCGGATCGGCGCCAAGCGCGGTCGACGCATGAATGGTGGTTTGCCCGACGCCTGCACCCACGATAGAGATGTGGCTTTGGCTGATCACCACGGTGCTGTCAAAGGTGTAGTCCCCGGCCTCCAGCTGGAACACGGTGTCGGGCGCGGCGGCATCAATCATCGCCTGCAGTTGCGCGGAGGTTGTGCCAAGAGGCACCGTCACATAGGTGGTCGCCATAAAATTTGTCCCCGGTGGACGCGCGAAGCGCGCGCAAGAATGTGCGATCTGGCAGCCTCCGGGGTGACTTAAAACAGGTCGACGTGCACAAGAGGGTCAGCGCGGCAGAGCGCTGATATCCATACTGTCACCGTCGCAATCGCACACCCCCCAGGAATACGGCTACAACTATTACGTTAAGTAAGCTCGACAATGCATTGATTCGCAAGCATTCACTCTACCACAGATAGAAATAATCTGTTTCGCCGTCGTCATCAGACCCGGCCGCCGGGATCAAGTCCCCCGGGATGGACGGCACAATCACCGCTGCAATGTCGTCATGTCTGGTAGTAGTCCCGATACCAATCAACAAAAGCCTGAACGCCATCGCGCACATCCGTTTGCGGACGATACCCCGTCAGGCCATGCAAAAGATCTGCACTCGCCCAGGTTGCGGGGACATCCCCCTTCTGGATGGGCATGTAGTTGCGGATCGCCTTCTGGCCCAGCGCCTCTTCGATGGCATCGACAAAGTCCAGCAGTCGCACCGAATTCGAATTTCCGATGTTCACGATGCGCCAGGGGGCAACGGGCGAAAGGCTGTCGCCTTCGGCGATCTCGCCCGGATCTTCGGGGCGTACCGGAGGTGTGTCGATCAGCAAGCGAATGCCCCGCACCAGGTCGGTGACATAGGTGAAATCGCGGAACATCTCACCGTGGTTGTAGATGTCGATCGGGCGTCCTTCGAGGATGGCCGAGACAAACTTGAACAGCGCCATGTCGGGGCGGCCCCAGGGGCCATAGACCGTAAAGAAACGGAACATCGTCACCGGCAGGTTCCACAGATGGGCATAGGAATGACCCATCGCCTCGCTGGCCTTCTTGGTGGCGGCATAGATGGTCAGTTGGGTGTCGGCCTTGGCGGTCTCGGCATAGGGCATCTCGGTGTTGGCGCCATAGACCGAGCTGGTCGAGGCCATCATCAGGTGCTGCACCTCGTTGCGCCGGGCCGCTTCCATGATGTTGAAGCTGCCAACGACATTGGCATCGATATACGAGCGCGGCTGTTCAAGGCTGTAGCGAACACCGGCCTGCCCTGCCAGATGCACGATGACATCCGGCGCAAAGGCATCAATCGTGCGGTCGACCAGGTCCGTGTCTTCCAACATGCCCTCGACGGCCGTGAAATTGCCGTTTTGCAAAAGCATGGCGTGCCGCCGGCGCTTCAAGGCGACATCGTAGTAATCGGTCATCCCGTCAAAGCCCTGGACGACAAATCCTTCGTCCAGCAAGAGCTGTGCCAGGTGATATCCGATAAAACCGGCCGTGCCGGTGACAAAAACTTTCCGCATAATCGGGTCCTCGAAATCCAGTGCACCAAAATTCCTTCAAGGAATTTTGACCGGAAAAATTGGATTTTTCCGGTCCCGAAGGTTGGGCTAGTGCATACCCAGAGCCTCTTTGTACATCTCCAGCACAGCTTCTTCCTCGGCGATGTCATCCGGCTCTCGCTTGCGCAGCGCGATCACCTTGCGCATGACCTTGGTGTCGTATCCGCGCGCCTTGGCTTCAGCCATGACCTCTTTCTGCTGGTCGGCGATGTCCTTCTTTTCTTGCTCAAGCCGTTCAAAACGCTCGATAAACTGCCGCAATTCGTCCGCCGTGACGCGATAGCTGGCCTCGGGACCGGTGTCGTCCATATGTCTGTCTCCTGCACTCGTGTCCCTAGGTACAAGGGGCACCGGCCCCCTTCAAGGGGTTGCAGAGACCTCACCGATGAATTACCGCGACGCCTGTCGAAATTGACCGGAGATCCACATGGACGCGCTGATTTGGGGCGGAGCCGCAATTTCCCTCGCCGGGCTGGCCGGGCTGGTCTGGTGCATCCTGCGGGTGATGCGCGCCCGCAAGGCAGACCTCAGCGACGAGGACCTGCGCGAGGTGGTGCGCAAGACCGTGCCTTTGAACATGGGCGCGCTGTTCCTGTCGGTCATCGGGTTGATGATCGTGATCGTCGGAATTTTCCTGGGCTGAGGTCGCCTCAGATCGGCATGTTGTCGAACTGATCGTCCAGGGCGTCATCCACCGCATCCGTCAGATGCGCACGGGCACTGCCGGGGGGCAACAGGCCCTCTGCCTCCAGCTCCGTGACCAGCGCGCGCAGGCGCGGCATCAGCGCCGCCCGTGCAGTTTCGTCGCTTGCAGCGATCTGCGCTTCCAGCGCGTCCAATGTTTTCAATCGCGTGTCTGTCATGTCGTGATCCTTTGAGTTCATTCGGTCATTGCCGGTTTGCGCAGGTGCGGCACAGAGGCGTTTCTGGCAGAACCGCCAGCCGTGCGTCGGAAATCGTTTCGCCACAGGATACGCAGATCCCATAGGTCCCCTCGGCCATTCGATCCAGCGCATGCATGATCCGATCGATCTCGGCCTGTCCGCTCTGACCAAGGCGTTCCATCACCTCGTCATCCTCTCGTTCGGTGGCCAGTTCTGCCCAGTCTTTCGAGTGCGGTGCGTCAAGATGATGCTCAATGGCCTCAAGCCGAACGCCGAGGTCCCTGAGCCGCTTCAGCAACGCGAGTTTTTCTGCGTGATGCGAGGCCATGATGTGATGTACCCTTGTTTTGTGCCGCAAGCAGTCTGCCTCACGCAACTGTCACCCACCTTGACGCAAATCAATCGAGACAGGGGCTTGCAACACATTCACGAATTAATATATGATCCAGGCAAACGGAGGGACGCATTATGTCACCAGAGGTCACCGGCTTCTTTGACGAAGCCACAAACACAATCTCCTACGTGGTCAAGGACCCCCAGGGCAGCGCCTGCGCAATTGTCGACAGCGTTCTGGACTTTGACTATTCCTCGGGCCGCACCGACACACGGTCGGCCGATGCGATCATCGATTACGTCCAGAAAAACAAATTGGACGTGCAATGGCTTCTGGAAAGCCATGTGCACGCAGACCACTTGTCGGCAGCGCCGTACCTGCAAGAGAAGCTGGGCGGCCAGATCGGCATTGGCGATCAGATCACCGTCGTGCAGGATACCTTTGGCAAGGTGTTCAACGAAGGGACCGAGTTCCAGCGTGACGGTTCGCAGTTCGACGCGTTGTTTACCGAGGGCGACAGCTTCATGATCGGCCAGATGCGGGGCGACGTGATGCACACGCCGGGCCACACACCGGCCTGTCTGACCTATGTCATCGGCGACGCAGCCTTTGTCGGTGACACACTGTTCATGCCGGATTTCGGTACGGCCCGCTGTGATTTTCCCGGAGGCTCTTCGGCGGATCTGTTCGACTCGATCCAGAAAATCCTGGCCCTGCCCGACGAGACCCGGATCTTTGTCGGCCACGACTACAAGGCACCGGGCCGCGAGGACTATGCCTGGGAAACAACGGTGGGCGAGCAAAAGGCGCTGAACGTGCATGTCGGCGAAGGCAAATCGGCCGAAGACTTCATCAAGATGCGTGATGCGCGCGATGCGACGCTCTCGATGCCCAAGCTGATCATTCCCTCGCTGCAGGTGAACATGCGCGCAGGCCAGATGCCGGAACCAGATGACGCCGGCGATGTCTTTCTGAAGGTGCCGGTCAACAAGCTTTGACCTGCACTGCGCGAACGCAGACTTAAAAGGAAACGCGACACATGGAACAAGATTGGATCTTCGGCCTTGCCGGAGGGCTGTTGATTGGTGCCGGCGGGGCCGTCTACCTGCTGGCCAATGGCCGGATCATGGGCGCCAGCGGCATCATCGGCGGCTTGGTGGATGGATCGGGCCACAGCACCCGCTGGGAAAGGCTGGCCTTCTTGCTGGGCGTCTTTGCGATGCCCATCGTTCTGACCTGGCTGTGGCAACCCGCAATCACCCACCTGACGGACAACCTGATGGTCGTCGCCATTGCGGGCCTTCTGGTCGGCGTCGGCACGCGCATTGCAAATGGCTGCACCTCGGGCCACGGCGTCTGTGGCATCTCGCGGCTGTCGCTGCGCGGCATGGTCGCCACGGTCTTTTACATCCTTGCCGGCGGTCTGACCGTCGTCTTCTTCCGTCACCTGCTGGGAGTGATCTGATGCGCAATCTGTATGCCTTGATCGCAGGCGCCCTCTTTGGTGCCGGACTGTTCATCTCGGGCATGACCGACACCACCAAGGTGCAGGGGTGGCTGGACGTGTTTGGCAACTGGGATCCGACGCTGGCCTTTGTGATGGGCGGCGCGATCATTCCGATGGCCATTGCCTGGCAGGTCACCCGTGTGCGGCGCACACCGCTGGTCGGAGGCAGCTTCCCACCACCGCCCGAGCCCAAGTTGGGGCGCAACCTGGTCGTCGGATCGGTGCTCTTTGGCATGGGTTGGGGCCTGGCCGGGCTGTGCCCCGGACCCTCTGTTGCCTCGCTCAGCTACGGTGGCGTTGGCGGGCTTGTCTTCATGGCCGCGATGTTGATCGGAATGGGCGCGGCACCGATGGTGCGCGCACGTCTGGACAGAACTGCAACAGCAGGATAGCGATATCGCCATGGATATTCGTCAGATCACCCCGCAATACCACGTCACGCCGCAGATCGAGGTCGAGGACATCCCGGCCATCAAGGCGGCGGGCTTTGCCACCGTCATCTGCAATCGACCGGATGTCGAAGTGCCGCCTTCGCATCAGGCTGATGCCATTGGCGCGGCCGTGACAGAGGCGGGCATGGGGTTCGAGGTGCTGGAGCTGACCCATCAGACCATGACGCCTCAAAACGTTGCGCTCCAGATGGAGCTGGCAAACGGCGCGGACGGCAAGGTTCTGGCCTACTGCGCTTCGGGCACGCGGTGCACGGTCGTCTGGGCGTTGGGACAGGTGGGCAAATTGTCGACGGACGAGATTCTGGCGACGGCGGCCCAGGGCGGGTATGATCTTGGCGGTTTGCGACCGACCTTGGAGGCCTTGGCCGCGCAGGCGGGCTGACGCGGTTTTCTGAGCTGGACCGAAAAACATGGGGGCGCCGAAATCTTGGATTTCGGCGCTTTTATTGACCCGGACAACAGCCGATCAGGTTTCGATATCCCAATCGGGGATGTCGGGTAGTTCGGCCGGGGCGAATTCCCCCATTTCGAGGTCTGGCAGGTCAACCGAACCTGCATCAAACTCGGCCTCCGCTTCGATTGGCGGATCGAGGTCAACAGTCGACGCCGGCAATGACGTGTTTTCGACCGGATCGGCCTGCACGATAGAGGCCATCGCGGGGACCTGAGCCTGCGGCGATGGGCTGGCATCGATCAAAACCCGGCCCGGTCGATCGGGCAGGTCCAGCCGCACGGCCCGAAACCCGTTCATCTGCCCCAACGAGGCGCGCGCCAGCATTTCGTTCTGTCCGACCATGATCTGAACACGACCCGCTGCGTCCGCGGACAAGGGGATCAGATCGCCGGGTTTGAGCGCGCTGGCGCGTGCCAACGGCATCTGAACGCGGGCGAGAATTGCGTTGATCTGTGCCGGAACCAAACGAAACGTCTGTTCGTGGGGGCCGGGTGTGTCGTCATCCACCACCTCTGCCACATGCGAAACGTCGCGGATCGGCAGCATGAACTGCAGCTCGCCCCGTTTGGCACCATGTGCCAGGTCGATGGTCACCCGGAAAACGCGATATTCGGCGGCATCCAGCACAAGGCTGGCCGCGCGGGGGTCCTCGATCATTGCACCGAAGCGAAAGCCAGACAGCTGGTCCACCAAGGGATGGCCATCCAGATTGCTGGAAAACCTTTGCATCGCCACATCGATCAGGGGGGCCGCCATCGCGGCATCCGTGGGTGTAAAGCGCCGGTCGGCCACCGGGGTCGGCAGAACAGTGCCAAGCGTTTGCCGTTCCACCAGCCCCGCCAGAAGCGCCGGTTCGATCGAGGCCATCCCGACCGCGCCGTCCGGGCCATCCAGCACGATCAGAACTTCCCGTGGGTTCAGGGTTTCCGGCGCACCATCCTGGTCCACAACCTCGCTCTGGATGCCCTGGCAGACCAGTGCCAGCCCCCAAAGTTCATCAGCGACCCATGCCAGAGCGCGTCGCAGGGCACGGGCGGGCGACATCGACCGCGCCTCTAGCGCGCGGCGCGCCGCTGCCGCTTTGCGGCCAATCACATGTTGATCCAAGACAGCGCCCACGTCGCCCGCCACCATTCTGCGCAAGGTTTTGTGCTATTTGGCAAGAAAAGGGTTACCAAAGCGCTTAACGCGCCGCGATTATTGCGCTGCCATCGAAAGATGTGTCGGCAATTCGATGCGGAACGCCGCGCCGCGCTCACCCTTGAGATAGGTGATCCCGCCGCCCAGACGCGTCATGATCTGGCGACAGATCGCCAGTCCCAGCCCCGCGCCACCGGCCTTTTGGTCACTGACGCGGGCAAATTTCTCAAAGATCACATCCTGTGCCTCGGGCGAGATGCCCAGACCGTTGTCGACGAAATCCACAAACACCCAATCCCCGCGTCGACCCACGCGGATCTCGAGTTCGGGATGCGCCGCTTCGCAATATTTCTTGGCGTTGGCGATCAGGTTGATGAAGACCTGCGTCAACCGGTCGGGATCGGTGTAGATCGGAACGTCCTCGTGACCGGCGTCACGACGGATACGCAGCCCTGCCCCCTCTTCGTCGGCCAGCGCGGATGACACGGCCCGGTCCAGCAGATCCCGCAGCGAATCATGACGCAGGTTCAGGCTGACCTGACCGTTTTCAAGTACGCTCAGATCCAGCAGATCATCCAGCAACCGGGTCAGCCGGATTGCCTCGTCATGAATGATCGAGGCATATTTGGTTTGTTCCGCCTCGGTCAGCTGCCCGCCGTCCCGCAAAATCTCGGAAAACGCCCGGATCGAGGTCATCGGCGTGCGCAGCTCGTGGCTGATCTGGCTAAGGAACGCATCTTTCTGCACCGAGATCCGGGTCAGTTTCTGGTTGGCCTCACGCAGCTGGCGGGCGGCGCGGCTCAGCTCGTCCGACTGTTCCTTCAGGCGGGCCGAATACTCCATCAGCTGGGCTGATTCGTCGGCCACCGCCATCAGGTCCTGGACCGAGACCGACATGCCCCCGACGATTTGCCCGATCATCGCATGGGCCGTCGCCGCGCCCACGGAGCCCGAAAGCTCGCGCTCCAGCAATTCAAGGAATCCCGGCGTCGGTTCTGGCAGGTTGCCTGACACGCCCTGCTTTTGCGCGGCGCGTGAGAACAGCGCCTGCGCTTCCCGCGCACCAAGGATGCGTTGCGCCATGATCATCAAGTCTTCGCTTTGCGCCACGCCTGCCGACCAGCTGCGCACGCCGCTGGAATGCTGAAAGATGTTGACGAACTGCGCGCCCTGCAAACGCTCCAGCGGTGTTGGGAAACTGATCAGCGAAAAGGCAAAGAACGCGACCGTGTTCAGCGACAGGCTCCACAGCAGAGTGTGCATCAGCGGGTCCAGCCCCTCGATCCCGAACAACGCCTGCGGGCGCAGCCAGGACAGGCCGAAAAAGCCTTGGTCCATGACGGTGGTCGAGATCAGGACACCCGGGCCCACACTGGGCAGGAACAGTGTGAACAGCCAGATACAGAAGCCGATGGTCAGGCCAGCAAAAGCGCCCACCCGCGTTGCACCGCGCCAGAACAATCCGCCCAGCACCACCGGCAGAACCTGGGCAACACCGGTAAACGACACCAGGCCAATGGCCGCAAGCGCGTTGCCGCCGCCAGACAGACGGTAATACAGATACCCCAGCATCACGACACCGACGATGGACAGCCGCCGTGCCAGCAGTACCACGTTGCGCACGTCACCGGATACCGTGGCCCCGTCATTGGTGAACCGCAACCAGATCGGCATGACGATATGGTTCGACACCATCGTGGACAGCGCAATCGCTGCAACGATCACCATGGATGTCGCCGAAGAAAACCCGCCGAGGAAAGACAGGATCGCCAACCCCTCGCGCCCCTGGCTCAATGGCACCGTCAGGACAAAAAGATCGGGGTTCGAGCCCGCAGGCATCAGATCCAGACCCACAACCGCAATCGGCACCACGAAAAGGCTCATGCAGATCAGGTAGGTCGGAAAGGCCCAGCTGGCGGTGCGGAGGTGGGATTCGTCGTCATTCTCGACCACCATCACCTGGAACATGCGGGGCAGACACAGGAACGCCGCCGCCGACAACAGCATCAGACCCGCCCAGCGCCCGCCTTCGACCTGCCAGGCGCCGATCTCGGATTGGTCGATCTTGTCCAGCGTTGCCCCCAGCCCGCCGCCGATCCCCCAGACGACAAAGAGGCCGACAGCCACCAGGGCAAAAAGCTTGACGACGGCCTCGACCGCAATGGCCATGACCACGCCGTGATGGCGTTCGTTCACATCCAGATTGCGGGTGCCGAAGATCACTGTGAAAAGCGCCAGACCAATGGCCACCCAGATGGCACTTGGCAGTTGCTCGGCCTCTCCGCTGGCCCGGGCGAACACGTCGAAACTGAGTGTGACCGACTGCAATTGCAGGGCGATATAGGGCGTCGTTCCGATCACGGCCAGGATCGTCACGCCGATGGCCAGCAGGTTCGACTTGCCAAACCGGGACGAGATCAGGTCCGCGATCGACGTCAGGCGCTGCGTGCGCCCGATCCGCACCATCTTGCGCACCACCCACCACCAGCCCAACATGACCAGCGAGGGCCCAAGATAGATGGTGATGTATTCCAGGCCCGACCGCGCGGCATAGCCGACGGCCCCGTAAAACGTCCAGCCCGTGCAATAGATCGACAGCGATAACGTGTAGACCAGTGGCGAGCGGAGCCAGCCCACCTGCCCCCGCCGCGCGGCCCGCTCGGCAACGAATGCCACGGCAAACAAAAAGGTGACGTAGCACAGGCAGATGGCGACCAGGGCATTGAGCGCGATCATTCCTGACCGTCCCGCGCCTCGGACGAGGCATTGCGCAAGGGCAAGGCAATGAAGAACTTCAGGATCACCAGCGCGATCCAGACACCAAAGAGATAAATGATTGCCGTCGACATCGACGTCCGGCTGTCGCCCTCGGTCGGCCACAACAGTGGCACAAGCCACAACAGAAGACCCAGGATCGGCACCAAGCGCGCCGCATCCACCAATCTGCGCCGACGGTATGTCTGACGTTCAAGGAATACGGTGGCGCGTGCGGTCTCGGTTGTGTCGGTCATGCCTCGCTCAGATCACGCACGGCATCCAGCATTTCCGCGTTCGAAAACGGTTTCGTCATGAAGCGGTTGACCCCGGCGCGTTCGGCCAGATCCCGATCCTTGGACTGCCCCCGCGCGGTCAACATCAGCACGGGCAATTCGGAACGGCCATGACTTTCGCGCAGTTCTCGCAGGATGTCATAGCCGCTTTTGCCCGGCAGCATCACGTCAAGGATAAGGACATCGGGCAGGTTGCCCTGCACGACATCGACGGCATCGTGACCGTTGGCGTGCGTTTCCACAGTCCAGCCGTCTCTTGACAGAATAAAGCTGATCGCCTCGATGATGTTCGGCTCATCCTCGATCAGCAGGACACGTTTACCCAAATAAGTTCCCTCCAAGTCGGCGACCGAGCATTGTCATTTTGATCTCGTCACGTTCGCGCACTTGAATTTATCGTCAATGTCCAAGGCCGTGTCAAAACCTCTTACGCCTCTGCGCCAAGGATTGAGGGTTCGCGACGGGCACGGCACCGTTCGCGGGGGCAGATCTGGCAACTGACGCCGACCGGCTGGGTCCCTTCGGGTGCGGCACGATCCAGAGGCGCGATCAGCATCACGGTCTCGGACAGGGACGCCATGCGCGGGTCTTCGGTCATCAGAACGCGGCATAGCGCAAAGGCACGAAACGGCTTTTCGTCTTGGCCCGGCATCGAGACAACCCGCTCGATCGGCTGGCCGGGGCGCGACAGCGCCTCGAACAGCGGCAGCAGCGGACAGGCCGAACCGAACCGTGGAAAGGGAAAATCGTCGATGGTCTTGCGCAACAGCAACGTGCCCGAAGCATCGCAGACGGCCAGCCCCAGCGGTCCCAGCCCCAGCGCCTCGCCCCAGACCGCAAGGCGGCGCAGCACAAGGTCCGGATCAGCCCGCAGCGTTTGCGCAATCGCCCAAGGGTTCAGACCATGCACCTCGACCGCCTCGGCCAGACGATCCTTTGGCAGTTCCGCAGCATCGCTGGCATACCGTTCGGCAAGACGACCAAGCATCTTGCCCGCGACCGCCGACAGGCCCTGACCGTTGGTCTGGGCAAATTGCTCGATCTCCGGAGCCGTTTCCAGTTCGGGAAAGCAGTATCCGTGTTGAGACAGAAAGCTGTCGAGTTCATCCTGCGGAGCCCCGATATTGGCCGAGGCATCGTCAACCTTGTCCAGATACTGCACCAGCGCCCGGCTGATCTCGGCAAGCCTGGCGCTGTCTTCATTGATATTGCGGTGAAAGCGGTCCTGCCACTCCGGCTCGATCTCGCCCCCGTCCGCCAGAATGGCCGCCGTCGACCGGATCGAGGTGACCGAGGTCAGCATCTCGTGCAGTGACGCCGCAAGCTGGGGGTCGTGTGTCATCCGGTCGCTCAGCGTCTGCACTGCGTGTTCCAACGTGCCCACCCGCCGCCGGTTTTCGGCCAGCAGCCCGGCCCATCCCGGAAAACGGCCGGCAAATTCGTCGACTTTTTCGACCTCGGCCTCTCCGTCGCGCTGATCCGAGGCGGCCTCACGCAGGGTCGCGATCAACGTCGCCTCGGCCCCTTCCGTCAGCAGGGACGGTTCGACGCCAAGAACCGCGGCGATGTCCAAAAGCAGTTTGCCGCCGATTCTGCGCTTGTTGTGTTCGATCAGATTCAAATAAGACGCGGAAATGTCGACGTGTCTGGCAAGCTCTGCCTGTCGGATGCCTGACATGATCCGACGCTCTCGGATACGGCTGCCTGTCAAAGTGTCGCGGGCCATGGGAATTTCTCTGCTTTTTTCAACGCCTTTCTGCAGCGCCGAAAAATTAATTTACAAGCAACCATAACATACTGTGCATTTCTTGACAAAAAAATTGTTAATTAAAAGGTAGTTGTTGCGATGTTTTCTTTCTCTGACGGATACTGATTTTGCACAATAGTGCCCGTGACACCCCGGGGAAGAGGAGCCCCGCGTCACATCTTATGTAACGGGAGGATTATATGTCCAAATCGAACCTGACACGCCGTGGCGTGCTCAAAACCGGTGCGGTTGCCGGTGCTGGTCTGGCTGTTCCGACGTATCTGTCGGCAGGTAGCCACGCAGGCTTTACCAACGCACCGGGCGACAGCTCGGTCACCCTGGGCTTCAACGTTCCGCAGACCGGCGCCTACGCCGACGAGGGTGCGGACGAACTGCGCGCCTACGAACTGGCGGTTGAGCACCTGAACGGCGGCGGCGACGGCGGCATGCTGTCGACCTTCTCGTCGAAAGCGCTGGACGGAACCGGTATCCTGGGCCGCAAGGTCGAGTACGTTACCGGCGACACCCAGACCAAGCCGGACGCGGCACGCGCCTCGGCCCGCTCGATGATCGAAAAAGACGGCGCCATCATGATCACCGGCGGCTCGTCCTCGGGTGTGGCGGTTGCCGTGCAGGCGCTCTGCCAAGAGGCCGGCATCATCTTCATGGCGGGTCTGACCCACTCGAACGACACCACCGGCAAGGACAAGAAGGCGAACGGCTTCCGTCACTTCTTCAACTCCTACATGTCGGGCGCAGCACTCGCGCCGATCCTGGCCAGCAACTACGGCAAGGACCGCAAGGCCTATCACCTGACCGCTGACTACAACTGGGGGTACACCACCGAAGAAGCGGTGCGGAACTCGACCGAAGCCATGGGTTGGGAAACTGTCGCCGCGGTGAAAACCCCGCTGGCGCAGACCGACTTCTCGTCCTATGTCGCACCGGTTCTGAACTCGGGTGCCGACGTTCTGGTTCTGAACCACTACGGCGCCAACATGGTCAACTCGCTGACCTCGGCCGTTCAGTTCGGCCTGCGTGCCGCAGAAGCCAATGGCAAGAACTTTGAAATCGTCGTTCCGCTGTACTCGCGCCTGATGGCACGTGGTGCGGGCAAGAACGTTGCGGGCATCTTCGGTTCGACCAACTGGCACTGGTCGCTGGAAAACGTGGCAGGCGCCAAGTACGCCGGCACCAACGCCTTCGTCCAGTCGTTCGGTCAGAAGTACGGCTTCCCGCCGTCGCAGGCCGCACACACCGTCTACTGCCAGACGCTGCTTTATGCAGACGCCGTGCAGCGTGCCGGGTCGTTCAACCCCTGCGCGGTTGCCGAAGCGCTCGAAGGCTTCGAGTTCGACGGACTGGGCAACGGCCCGACCCTGTATCGTGCCGAAGACCACCAGTGCTTCAAGGACGTTCTGGTTGTGAAGGGTAAAGAGAACCCCGACAACGACTTCGACCTTCTGGAAATCGTTGACGTCACGCCGGTTGAACAGGTGACCTACGACGCCGCGATCTTTGGCGGCGAGCTGGGTTCCTGCAACCCAGGCGCCTAAACCGCCCTTTGCGCTCTGCCCGCGTGGCAGAGCGCGCTTCTCCCCTTTCCGGGCGGACGACCGCCTAACACCTTCTGATCGCGGGGGCCCTTATGGACCAGATTATCCTGCAAATCCTGAACGGGTTGGACAAAGGCAGTGCCTATGCGCTGATCGCCTTGGGCCTGACCCTTATCTTCGGCACACTCGGTGTCGTGAACTTTGCCCACGGGGCGCTGTTCATGCTGGGTGCCTTCTGCACGGTCACGCTCAGCCGCATCCTGACGCTGAGCCACACTGTGATCGACGAAAGCCGAAAGGACTTTCTGGGCAATCCGTTAAAGGTCGACGTGCCATACGTCTATGACTGGTTCGGGGAAAGCACAGGTGCCGCGATCATTGACTGGGCCGTCCCGCTGTCGATCATCTTTGCGATCCCCGTGATGATCGCGATCGGCGTCGCAATGGAGCGCGGGCTGGTCAAGCACTTCTACAAGCGTCCGCACGCGGACCAGATCCTTGTGACCTTTGGCCTGGCCATCGTTCTGCAAGAGATCATCAAGTACTACTTCGGCGCCAACCAGATCCCTGCACCCGCCCCCGAGGCCTTTATCGGCTCGTTCGACTTCGGTGCTTTGATCGGATTTGATGCAGGCGCGATCATCTATCCCTACTGGCGCATCGTCTACTTCTGCTTCGCGATGATCCTGATCGGGGCCGTGTTTGCCTTCCTGCAATTCACCACCTTCGGGATGGTTGTTCGTGCGGGCATGGCCGACCGGGAAACCGTGCAGCTGCTGGGCATCAACATCGACCGCCGCTTTACCCTGATGTTCGGCATTGCAGCCGCCGTCGCGGGTCTTGCCGGTGTGATGTACACGCCGATCAACTCGCCCAACTACCACATGGGCATGGATTTCCTGGTGATCTCTTTCGTTGTGGTTGTTGTGGGCGGCATGGGCTCTTTGCCCGGCGCCGTTCTGGCGGGCTTTGTCCTGGGTATCCTGGAAAGCTTTGCCTCCATGCGCCAGGTGATCGAGTTCCTGCCCGGCATCAACCAGGTGGTGATCTACCTTGCCGCCATCGTCATTCTGCTGACCCGTCCACGGGGCCTGATGGGCCGCAAGGGCGTGATGGAGGACTAATCCATGCTTGGTCTTAACAAATCCGACACCCGCCTTCTGCTGATCGTTGTTGCGCTTGTTGCCGCGGCCCCGATCATCCTGAACCCCTTCCCCGAAGGCTCTGGCCTGGCGCAATTCAACGCGGGCTATCCCGACCTGATGCAGCGCTTTGTGATCTTCGGGATCTTCGCCATCGGCTTCAACATCCTGTTTGGCCTGACCGGTTACCTGTCCTTCGGCCACGCCGCGTTCCTGGGCGCCGGATCCTATGCGGGCATGTGGATGATGAAACTGCTGTCGATCAACGTGATCCCGGCGATCATCTTCTCGACCCTGATCGCGGGTGTGATCTCGGTCCTGATCGGCTTCATCTCGCTGCGCCGCTCGGGCATCTACTTCTCGATCCTGACGCTGGCCTTTGCCCAGATGGCCTTTTCGCTGGCCGCCTCGGTTCTGACCCCTATCACAGGCGGTGAGACCGGGCTGCAGACCAACCTGAACGACCCGCGCATCTTCCCCGAGTTCCTGGGCGGCGGATCCAGCATCGACGGCAACATCCCCAAACCTTCGCTCTTTGGGATCGAGATGACCGCCAGCTATCAGCTGCCCATCGGCGGTTGGGAATGGACCTTCAACTGGGGGTACTACATCTGCGGCGTCGTGATGATCCTGGCCTTCTACATGGCCATCCGCATCTTCCGGTCGCCCTTTGGCCTGATGCTGAAGGCGGTGAAGTCGAACCAGCAGCGCATGAACTACACGGGCCTGAACGCACGGCCCTACATGCTGGCCTGCTTCGTGATCTCGGGCATGTACGCCGGTCTGGCCGGTGGCCTGATGGCCGCGATGGACCCGCAGGTCGGGGCCGAACGGATGCAGTGGACGGCCTCGGGTGAGGTTGTTCTGATGACCATCCTCGGCGGCGTCGGCACCCTGATCGGCCCGGTTCTGGGCGCAGGCCTGATCAAGTACTTCGAAAACATCTTCTCCAAGATCAACAGCAACCTGCTGCATGAATGGTTCGCCTTCCTGCCCGATGGGCTTGAGGACTTCCTTGTGACCATCATCTACCCGTTCATCGGCAAGGGCTGGCACCTGACCCTGGGTCTGATGTTCATGGCTGTGATCATCTTCCTGCCGGGCGGCCTTGTTGAAGGCGGCAAGCGGATCAGCCGGGCGATCCGGCGTCCGAAGGAAGCGACCGCCGCCGATGGCAAAACCAATCCCGCAGAATAAGGAGACCTGAGAGATGGGAATTCTTGAAGTCAAAGACGTCGGGAAACGGTTCGGCGGCCTGCAGGCCCTGGGTGACGTGAACCTGAGCGTGAACGAACGCACCTGCCACGCGATCATCGGCCCCAACGGGGCCGGGAAATCCACCCTGCTGAACTGCTTTGTCGGCAAGCTGATCCCAGACACGGGTTCGGTGATGTTCGACGGGCAATCGGTCCTGGGCCGGACGCCCTACGAGATCAACCAGTTGGGCATTTCCCGCGTGTTCCAGACGCCCGAGATCTTTGGCGATCTCACGGTGATGGAAAACATGATGATCCCCTGCTTTGCCAAACGCGACGGCGCGTTTCGCCTGCAGGGCATTCGCTCGGTCGCCGGTGAAAAGGAGTTGCGGGATCAGGCCGAGGCCATGCTGGACGAGGTCAACATGCTCGACAAGCGCGACATGCACGCGGCCTCGATGTCCCGCGGTGACAAGCGACGCCTGGAAATGGCCATGTGCCTCGTCCAGAACCCCAAGCTGCTGCTGCTGGACGAACCGACGGCCGGCATGGCGCGGGCCGACACCAACAACACCATCGATCTGCTGAAAGAGATCAAGGAAACGCGCGACATCACCATTGCCATCATCGAACACGACATGCACGTGGTGTTCAGCCTTGCCGACCGGATCACCGTTCTGGCCCAGGGCACTCCGCTGGTCGAAGACACGCCGGACAACATCAAAGGTCATCCCAAGGTACGCGAAGCGTACCTCGGCGAGGCGCATTAAGGGAGCGGTGCCATGAATGTAAGACCCGACTTTTCCAAGCACGGCAACAAGGCCGAAACGGCGCCCGCATTCCTCTCGATCTGGGACATGCACGCCTACTATGGCGAAAGCTATATCGTGCAGGGCATCAACTTCAACGTCCACGAAGGCGAGATCCTGGCGCTTCTGGGCCGCAACGGCGCGGGCAAGACCACGACGCTACGGTCGATTGCCCGGATGGACAGCCCGCAGGTCCAGCATGGTGAGATCTGGTTGGATCACCAGCCGCTGCACAAGATGTCCTCGCACGAGGCAAGTCAGGCCGGTCTGGGTCTGGTACCCGAAGATCGCCGCATCATTCCCGGCCTGACCGTTGAGGAAAATCTGCAACTGGCGCAGATCGCACCGCCGATCGGCTGGTCTCTGGACCGTCTTTATGACCTCTTCCCCCGCCTGGGCGAGCGTCGCAAGCAAGAGGGCGTGACCCTTTCCGGCGGCGAACAGCAGATGTTGGCCATTGCCCGCGCTTTGGCGCGTGACATCAAGGTGCTGTTGCTGGATGAGCCGTACGAGGGGCTGGCCCCGGTGATCGTGGACGAAATCGAAAAGACGCTGCGCCACGTCAAGGAACAGGGCATGACAACGGTCATCGTGGAGCAGAACGCCGTCCGCGCGCTGCAACTGGCCGACCGCGCCGTCATCCTGGACACCGGATCGGTCGTGTTCGACGGGACCGCTGCCGAGGTTCTGGAAAACGAAAGCCTGCGCGCCGAGTACCTCGCAATTTAATTACGCGCCCCGGCTCGAATGGGACAAATTGTTCCTTGATTAAATCGAGCCGGGTCGCTTTCAATCTGCGCGAGTATCAGGAGGATCCCCATGTCAAAAACTTACCCGCCTTCGGCGGAGTTTTCTGCGGCGGCGCATGTTGATGCGGCGCGGTATGACGAGATGTATGCGCAGTCCGTGTCCGACCCGGTCGGGTTCTGGGCCGAGCAAGGTCAGCGCGTCG
>JAUHVR010000017.1 GCA_030424865.1 Alphaproteobacteria bacterium
CGCCCATCGAGACGGCGAGGTGATAGGTCTGGCCATCATCGAGGATCAGGTCGGGCACCCGCAGATGGTGGGTCTTGGCGCCATCGGCGAGGGTGACGACCAGCGTGCCGTTCTCGACCCGCACGGTGAAATCCCCCTCGGCGCTGCCGCTGTTGTCCTTGGAAATCAGCGCCTGGTTGCCCCAGAGCGTGTCCATGCGGAAGCTCAGCGATATCGTCGCATTCGGAAGCGACAGGCGGGCTGGATTTCCGATCTCCAGATAGCTGCCGTCTTCGCCGGTATAAGTTTGCGTGGTGTCGCGATTCCAGACTCGATCTTGAAACAGGGTGTTCAATTCTGTCTGCGTGCCCATCGGATATCCTTCCGTCCTGTTCACTCGGGGGTTGTATCAGGCAACTGTGGAAAAATTTCGACCGCGCGCTTGCAAGATTCGCTGTCAAGCGGGTGGGCGGGATCTGGCTGAATATCCTATAGTGCTCTGATAATATTCTGTAAAAATGAAAATCTGCGCAATTCGTATCGAATTTTGTTAGCGGAACCTTGCGCAGATTGCGGCAACCGTATGGCAAGGTTCAGCCGAGCTGTGTCGCCGCGCACGGGAATTGTGTTATTCCTCATTGCGTGCAAATTCCGCGAAGCTCTTTGATTGTTGCGCTGCGTCGACGCTTCATGGCGCGGGCGCGTCAAAAAGGCGGCCAAAGTCGGTCGGGGCCTACGAAATTTGTGTCTTGGAAACCACTGGGATGGTTTGGATCACAAGCCGACCAATGCTGCAGTTTCGTGGATATCAGATTGCCGTGCAGGGCAGACTGCGGACCGGGGATGCCGCACCCCGATCAGTCTGTTGAGCGCAGCAGATAGGTGTCCATGATCCAGCCTTGTGTTTCGCGGGCTGCGGCGCGGGTCTCGATGATCTTTTGGGTGACCTGCGACAGGGGGCCTTCGATCAGGATCTGCTCCGGCGCGCCCAGATAGGCCCCCCACCAGATGTGCAGACCCTTGGGGTCAAGCTGCTGAAAGCTGGCTTCGCCGTCCAGCATCACCACGAGGGTTTCGGACCCCTCTGGCCAGCCGTGGTCGCGCAGCTGTCGTCCCGTGGTGATCTTGATGGGCCCGTTCACGGTGTTGAGCGGGATGGCATGCGCCGCGGTCAGGGCCTGGATCGCGGTGATCCCGGGAACAACCCGCAGGCGCGGAACCGGGTCCAGGCGTCGGGCGATGCGCAACGTGCTGTCGTAAAGCGATGGATCTCCCCAGACCAGCAGGGCGACAGGGCCCTCGGCCCCTGCAAGGGCCGTGACCCATCTGCGGGCGATCTCGTCGTGCCAGGCCTCGACGCGGGCGAGGTAGGGCAGGGCAGGGTCCCGCACCGGGTAGTCGAAGGTCACGATCCGGGCCTGCGTTCCGGTCGCCTGAATGATGCGATAGCGCAGCTCGGCCAGGTCATCCTTGCCCGCGCCCTTGTGTGGAACAAGGATCACGCGGGCATCTTGCAGGGCCTGACGGCCTTCGAGGGTCAGATGCGCTTCGCTGCCGGTGCCGATGCCCACCAGCCAGAGGTCCTGGATCATGTCGTCTGTCCGCAAAAAAGGCCCGAGCGTCGCTGTGACGCCCGGGCCTGTCCTAACCTGTTGGCTCAGGCAGCGCTATAGAGACGCCGGGCAAAAAGCCTAGTTGTCTTTGCCCCGCGCAGCGATTTTGCGGCGGCCAGCACAGCCAGATCGGCAAGAGGTTCGATCAGCACGACCAGCATGTAGGCCGCGCCAAAGGTCCAGACCGACTGGAAGGTTTCAGCGGTGACGCCCTGGCCGTAGAAGGCCCAGAAGGCGACCCAGGCCACCACGCCGCCCTGATACAAGCCTGAAAGCTTCAGCACGTGGGCGTAGTCCAGATCCACATAGGCCCGATCCCGCGGCAGAAGTCGCTCTGCCAGCGCCGAGATCGCAAAAAGCGGCAGCAGCAGGGTGGTCACGTTCACAAAGAACATCGGCAGATCACTGGGCGCAAAAAATGTGCCCTGCACCAGAAGCCCGAGCGCCAGGCCCGCGGCCGCAGGTGCCGCGCCCAAAAGCAGGAACAAGGTGGTGCCCAGGATGAAATGCACCTCGGACACTCCGACAGGGAAATGCGGGAGCACTTCGAAAAAGACAAACGTGCCGACGGCGGCCATGGCGCTGCGCAGCACGAACGACAGTGGGCTGTTACGGCGCAGGTCGGTAAGGGCCAGTTTGGCCGTCCAGGCCGCCGCTCCGGTGGCTGTGGCATAAGCAAAGGCCATTTTGGCGCCGTCGACGATGCCGGGTTCGATGTGCATTGGTGTGTCCCTTTTCGTTCTGTCGCCCCTCCGGCGACGCTGTGGTGCGGGCCAGGGCCCATTGGTCTTGGTGAACGGCAGGTCTCCTGACTTGCGGGTCGGGGCGCTTGGGACCTTCCCGGCCCATGGCCAGTGGCATTTCCCTTGCGCTCGCCGCTTACAGTTGCGGGGGCAGTCCGGGCGTTTCACCCGGTTCCCTTTTCAGCCGCCAGAGCGGCACCGTTCATGAGAGGACTATCGGCGCGCCCTGACAGGACGCCAAGCGCCAGAGCGACACTTAGGTGTCCGCCAGCGGCCCATAGAGAATTAGCGCCGGTTTGTTGCCGACATCGCGCGCCAGCTGCGCCGCAAGCACGTCGACGGTCGCGCGCTGGACCGTCTGGCCGGGGCCGCTGACATCCTCGGCCAGGATCGCGGGCGTTGTGCCCGGCAGTCCGTTGGCCTTGAGCAGGTCCAGGAACTGCGGGAAGGTGCGTTTGCCCATGAAAACCACCGTTGTGGCACCGGGATCGGCAAGCGCTGCAAGGTTCATGTCCTCGGGCAGGGCGCCCGTCACGTCATGCCCGGTGACAAACTGCACACGTCTGGCAGTAAGGCGCCGGGTCAACGGGATGCCCGCCGCCGCCGCAGCCGCGCAGGCCGAGGGGATGCCGGGGATGATCTCGTACGGAATGCCGGCCTCTTTCAGGGCGACCAGTTCCTCTTCCAGGCGCCCGAACATGCCGCCGTCACCGGATTTCAGACGGACCACGCGCTGGTCCAGCTTGGCGTAGTCCACCAGCAAACGGCTGACATGGTGCTGCTTGGGCGAGGGGCGCCCGGCGCGTTTGCCGACGCCCACCAGGTCCGCGCCATTGCGGGCGTGTCCCAGGATCGGACCCGAGGACAGATCGTCGAACAGCACCGCATCCGCGCGTTTCAGCCGGTCGACGGCCTTGAGGGTCAGAAGTTCGGGATCGCCGGGACCAGAGCCGACGAAGCTGACAAAACCGGTCATTTGGTTTCCTCAGAAATCAGGTGAAAGAACGTTCCCGACACATGGCCCCGGTGCGACCCGGTCTCGGGGACCGGGTTTCCATCGGCGTCCGCGACCTGTGCAAGGGGCGCGTCGGGCTGATCCAGAATGGTCGAGTAGTGGAACTCGTGCCCGCGCAGCCGCGTGCCCGGGGCGAACCCGGGCAAGGGGGCCTCTAGCGCTGCCTGGCGGTAGCCCAGGTGGAACTTGCGCTTTTCATACGAGGTCACAAGCCCCAGAAGGCCCAGCATCTGGTGTCGCGTGCCCTGCTTGTCGATCAGGGCCTCTCCGAGGGCCATGTAGCCACCGCATTCGCCGTGGATGGGCCGGGTTTCCGCGTGTTTCAGCATGCCGGCCCGAAACGTGCTGGCCGCGGCCAATGTGCCCGCGTGCAATTCGGGATAGCCGCCGGGCAGCCAGACCAGGTCGGCATCGGGGGCAGGCGCTTGATCGGCCAGCGGCGAAAAGGGCAGAACCTCTGCACCGGCATCGCGCCAGCCCTGCAAGAGATGCGGATAGGTGAAAGAGAACGCCGCGTCCTGCGCCAGTGCGATCCGTTGTGCCGGGAGGCTGGGCAATGTGCCCGAACTCAGGTTTGCAGCATGGCCTTTGGCCGCGGCCTTGATCGCCTCAAGATCCACGTTGTCGCGCAGGAAGGTGGCATAGCCTGCGATGGCGGCCTCGAGGTCTGGATGCTCGACGGCCTGGATCAGGCCGAGGTGGCGTTCCGGCAAGGTCAGGTCGCCGCGCCGTGGCAGCGATCCCAGCACGGGGATGCCCGCGCGCTCCATGCCCAGGCGGGTCAGACGCTCGTGCCGGGGGCTGGCGACGCGGTTCAGGATGACACCGGCAAAGGGAAGATCGGGGTCATAGGCGCGGAACCCCAGCGCCGTTGCAGCCGCCGATTGCGCCTGGCCGCCCACATCGACCACCAGAACCACAGGCAGGCCCAGCCATTTCGCAGTCTCGGCACTGCTGCCAAACCCGGTGCGTCCTTGCGTGGCGACACCGTCATAAAGCCCCATCGAGCCTTCGGCGACCACGATGTCCGCGCCGCCCGCCTGTCGCGTGACCGCGCTCAGCAACCTTTGGTCCATCGCCCAGGTGTCCAGGTTGAACGAGGCGCGACCACAGGCCGCCCGGTGAAAGGCGGGGTCGATGTAATCGGGGCCGGACTTGAAAGGCTGCACGGTCAGCCCATCCTCTTTCAGGGCCCGCAAGAGGCCCAGCATCACCGTGGTCTTGCCCGTCCCCGAGGACGGGGCCGAGATCATCAGGCCAGGCAGATCAGTCATCTCCTTCCCTCCATTCCGACCAGGGGCTTTCCGCGCTTTGCGGGCGATAGCGCCGGTCATAGTCGGCTGCGTAGAGACAGCTTTCGGCAAAGCCTTCGCCTGCCAGAGCAGGGCCCACGAGGATCAGCGCGGTCCGGGTGATGCCTTCGCCCAGCTTGCTTGCGATATCGGCAAGGGTGCCGCGAATGATCTGCTCGTCCGGCCAGCTGGCGCGATAGACCACGGCAACGGGGCAGTCAGCGCCATAGGCCGGGGTCAGGTCGGCGACGACCCTGTCGATGTTCTGGATCGACAGGTGGATAGCCAAAGTCGCGCCGGTGGCCGCGAAGTTTGTCAGGCTCTCACCTTCGGGCATTGACGAGGCGCGGCCCGGCGTGCGGGTCAGCACCACCGATTGCGCCAGTCCCGGCAGGGTCAGCTCGGCCCCCAGCGAGGCGGCGGCAGCGGCAAAGCTTGGCACGCCCGGGGTGACGCTGACCGGGATGCCCTCGGCCCGCAGGCGGCGCAGTTGTTCGCCCATGGCCGACCAGACCGACAGGTCGCCCGAGTGCAGGCGGGCCACGTCCTGACCGGCGGCATGTGCGGCCTTGATCTCGGCCATGATCGCATCGAGGTCCATGGGCGCGGTGTTGATGATCTTGGCGCCGGGTGGACAATGACTCAGGATGGCCTTGGGCACCAGCGAACCGGCGTAAAGGCAGACCGGGCAAGCCGCGATGATGTCTCGGCCCCGCAGGGTCAGCAGGTCGGGCGCGCCGGGGCCTGCGCCGATGAAGTGAACGGTCATTGGGGGTCTCCTGTGGCCAGCGCGCAGGTCGCCATGCCGTCGGTGGAAATCTTGCGGGGGCCCAATAGCCGCGCGCCGGGACCGGCGGCGGCCAGCGCCGAGGCCTCGGCGACGGATCCTGTGCCAAAGGCCCTTTGCGCGGCCTCGGACTGCGTTTGTGGTGCCTGTTGCGTCAGAGAACCTTGGTCGATGGACCGGATCGGCACAGACAATTCGGCCGCCAGTTCACCAAGCACAGGCGCCTGTGCCTTGGGTGTGACAGAGGCCACCAGATCGACCTGTTGTCCCCACTGCGCCAGCGCGTCATGCAGGCTGGCAAGCGTTGCGGCCTGCCGAAATCCAAAGCCGGCGACGATCATAGCGTGACGCTCCATTGCACAATCGGATAGGCGGCCTTCCAGCCGCGTTTGGGTCCCAGCGGCGCGGCATGGGCGATCTCGATGCGCATCAATTCGCCGCCGTGCTGGGCCTGTGCAAGGGCCAGCAGCGCCTCGGTTTCCAGCGTGACGGCATTGGCCACCAACCGGGTGCCCTTGGGCAGGTTGGTGGCCAGCCAGTCCAGCAAGTCGGACCCCAATCCGCCGCCGACAAAGACCACATCCGGTTTGGGCTGCCCGTCCAGCGCATCGGGTGCTGGGCCTGTGACAACGGTCAAACGGTCCACGCCCAGGGTCTCTGCATTCTTGCGAACACGATCGGCCCGGTCGGCGCGGGGCTCGACGGATGTGGCGCGCAGCGTCGGATGGGCAAGCAGCCATTCGATGGCAATCGAGCCTGACCCGCCGCCGATGTCCCAAAGGTGCTCGAACGGACGCGGCGCAAGTGCCGACAGGGTCAGTGCCCGAACAGGCGGCTTGGTGATCTGCCCGTCGTTTTCAAACCAGTCGTTGGACCGGCCCGAGGTCAGGGGCAGGGCGTCCCCCATCCCCTGAACCGCAATTGCGGCGCACACCGGATGCGAAAACTCGGTGTCCCCGGACAGGGCCTGCGCAGTCGTGTGCGTGATGCGCTCACGAGGACCGCCAAGCGCCTCGAGAACAGTCAAGGCGCTGTCGCCAAACCCGGTTTCACGCAGATAGGCCGCCAGAGCCTGCACCGCTGCGCCATCGCGCAGCAGAACGATCAAGCGCTGCCCCTCGGCCAGGACCGGGCGTAACCGCGTCAGCGGCGCGGCGTGCAGCCCGAAACAGCCAGTGTCCTGCAGAGCCCAGCCCATGTGGTTGGCGGCATAGGCAAAGGTGGACACGCCGGGCAGGGCACGCCATTCGGAGGGATCGAGGGTTCGGGCGATGCTGCTGCCCGCGCCGAACCAGAAAGGATCGCCCGAGGCCAGCACCACCACGCGCCGACCGCGAAAGCCGCGCAGAACGTCCAGACCGTCGACAAAGGGCACGGGCCATTCCACGCGATCTGCCGTCAAATCCGGCAAAAGCGACAAATGGCGCTGGGGGGCCATGATGATTTCGGCCGCTTCCAGCGCGGCAAGGCTTGCAGCGGATAGCCCTGCCGGGCCATCTTCGCCGAACCCGACGATTGTGAGCCACGGAGCCTCAGACATGGAACCCAACCTGCTGGTGCTGGGGGGCACCACCGAAGCAACGGCCATGTGCCGCGAGCTTGCGCCCCTGGGTGTCAATGCCACGGTGTCCCTTGCGGGCCGCGTTGCAAACCCCAGGGCGCTGGACCTGCCGGTGCGCATTGGCGGGTTCGGGGGCGTCGACGGGCTGATCACCTATCTGCGCGATCACAGGGTGACCCATGTGATTGACGCGACGCATCCCTTTGCGTCGCAGATGAGCAGGCACGCGATCGACGCCTGTGGCGCGGTTGGCGTGCCTCTGGTCGCGCTGACCCGCGCGCCCTGGAAAGAGCAGCCCGGCGATCGTTGGATCCATGTGCATGACATGCAGGCCGCGGTGGACCGGTTGTCCGGCGCTCCGATGCGGGTGTTCCTGGCGGTCGGACGCACGCAGATGGACGCCTTTGCTGCGCAGCCCCAGCACCACTACGTCATACGCCTGGTTGATCCGCCCGCGACGGATTTGCCCTTTCCGAACCACGAAGTCATCGTGGACCGCGGTCCCTTCGACGAGGTTTCGGATCGGCGGCTGCTCAGGACCCACCTGATCGACCTTGTTGTCTCCAAGAACTCGGGCGGCACGGGGGCCGTGGCCAAGATCGACGCCGCGCGCCAGCTTGGCTTGCGCGTGCTGATGGTCGACCGTCCGCAGGTGCCCAAACGCGCCGAGGTGCATGGACCGCGCGCGGTATTGGTCTGGCTGTCCCGTCACGGGGCAGACCTTGGCGTGTAGACAATCGGTGCGCCGTCCCGCTCGATGATCCGGGTGGTTGAAGAGCCGACCAGCACCATGGTGCGCATGTCGGCCATCTCGGGGGTGCAATCGGGCAGGGGGACAACCCGGATCTCTTCCTGAGGCGTCGACACGGCGCGGGCAAAGATCACCGGGCGGCTGTCGCCGCAGGCCTCGTTCAGGATTTCAAGCGTGCGGACAAAGCCCTCTGGCCGCGACTTGGAGCGCGGGTTGTAGAAGGCCATGGCAAAGTCTGCCTCTGCAGCCAGCCGCAGGCGCTTTTCGATCAGCGCCCAGGGTTTGAGGTTGTCACTCAGGTTGATGGCGCAAAAATCATGCCCCAGCGGCGCGCCCGCCCGGGCAGCGGCGGCCAGCATGGCGGTGATGCCCGGCAAAACCTCGATCTGCAGGTTCCGCCAGTCCACGGGCCCGGCCTCGACGGCCTCGAACACCGCGGCGGCCATGGCAAAGACGCCGGGATCACCGGACGAGACCACGACAACCCGCCGTCCCTCGGCGGCCATCTCAAGCGCGTGGCGCGAGCGGTCGATCTCGACCCGGTTGTCGCTGGGATGAAGTGTCAGGCCGGGCCGTTCCGCCACGCGGGCGACATAAGGGATGTAGCCGACCACGTCGGTCGCGTCTGCCAACGCCACCTGAACCTCTGGCGTGACCAGATCGTCAGCGCCGGGTCCAAGTCCCGCGATCTTGACCCATCCGCTCATGGTCGCCGCCCGTTGCCGTGCACGACGATGATCGAGAAGTAGGGTGTTACCTTGTCCTCGGCCTCGGACAGTTTCTGCACTGTCTGCTTGGGCATCGAGGCGAACTCGACCAGCCAGGCCGCGTCATATTTTCCGGCGGTACGCAGCGCACGACGGACCTTGTCGATGTTGCGCCCGATCTTCATCACCACGATGGCATCGCTGCGTGCCATGTTCTGCGCCAGATCCTCCTCGGACAGGGTGCCCATCAGCACGGTCAGGATGTCGTCACCCCAGGTGATCGGCTGGCCGGTTGCGGTCCAGGCGGCGGACATGCCGGTTGTCGCTGGCACCACCTGCACCGGCACGTCGTCCTTGAGCCGTGTGTAAAGATGCATGAACGAGCCATAGAAGAAGGGATCGCCTTCACAAAGCACCACGACGTCTTCGCCTGCCTCGGCCAGCTTGCGCAGATGCGCCACGCAGTCGGCGTAAAAGGCCGAGAGGATTTCGTTGTAGCGCGGGTCGGACAGCGGAATTTCCGTGGTGACCGGATATTCCATTGCAAATTCAATGGCCTCAGGGTGCAGCATCCCGTCAACCAGTGTCCGGGCTTGCCCCTTGCGGCCGGCCTTGCGGAAGAATGCGATATGCTTGGCGTTGCGCACCAGACGGTCGGCGCGGACGCTCATTAGGTCCTGATCGCCGGGGCCGAGGCCAACGCCGTGGATTGTTCCCGCGCCGCTCATTCCGCGCGGCTCGCGATGGCGTTGATGGCCGCGACGGTGATCGCGCTGCCGCCAAGACGGCCCTCGACGATGCAGCAGGGCACCGGTTGATCCGCCCAAAGCGCATCCTTGCTTTCGCGCGCGCCGACAAAGCCCACGGGGCAACCGATGATCGCGGCGGGGCGTGGGCAGTCGGGGTCTTCGAGCATGTTCAGCAGGTGAAAGAGCGCCGTTGGCGCGTTGCCGATGGCGACCAGGGCACCTTCAAGCTGCGGCCGCCACAGTTCCAGCGCGGCGGCAGACCGCGTGTTGCCCATCTCGGCGGCCAATTCGCGGACTCCGTCATTGTGCAGGGTACAGACCACCTGATTGTCGGCAGGCAGGCGCGGGCGGGTCACACCTTCGCTGACCATGCGTGCGTCACAGAGGATCGGCGCGCCGCCTTCGAGCGCTGCACGGGCGGCCTGCGCAAAGCCGGGCGAAAAGCGCACGAACTCTTCCAGCCCGACCATGCCGGCGGCGTGGATCATGCGGACGGCAATCTGCTCTTCGTCCTTGTCAAACCGCGCCAGATCGGCCTCGGCCCGGATGGTGGCAAAGCTTTCGGCATAGATCGCCGCGCCGTCTTTTTCGTATTCGTAGGGCATCAGGTCAGGTCTTTGATCGTGGTCAGGGTTTCGGGTCTCAGGCCGCGCGTTTGGGGCTCATCCCATGGCGCGCCGTTGCGGACAAGGTCAAAGCGGCCATAACGGCCGACCAGCGTCAGGTCCGCCGCGCGCGGCAGGGCGCAGCCTTTGGCACAGCCCGAGACGTGCAGCGCGGTGCCGTCGGGCAAAGAGCGCGCCAGGCGCGCCGCCAGGGCCTGGGTTTCGGCCTGCGCCTGTGGGCAGAATGGCGCGCCGGGGCAGGCCTGCGCGCGCATGCGCGGGTCGCCGGGCGCGGTGACAAAAGCCTTTGACGTGAACGGCTTGTCGGCAAAAGCTTTCAATCGGCGACCGGTCAAAAGGCGCAGGCTTTGGACCGCGCTTTCTGCCACCAAGGCGCGCAGGTCCGCTGTTTGCATGCGTCCAAACGGAACGCCAAGCACAGCCCCGCCCGCCGCAGGACCGGGCACAACGCCCGCGCCGCCGGGGCGAGGTGCGGCGGATTGCCAATCGGTTGGCAGCGGCACGTTTTTCAAGTGGCGCGCCATGCGGCCCGCCTGCCGACCGCCGGAAGTGACGAACCACGTGGCGAGCTCGGACAAACGCGCCATCGCGGTCTCTTCGGTGACTGGGACACCCTGATGCGCGCCATCCGCCCGCAGGATCAAGCCGCCGGTTGTGTCCAGTTCGAACCGGAAATCGGCAGAGCCATCGCGCAGCTGCGCGGTGGCACTGGTGTCCATTGCAAATCCCATTTTCTCGGGCAGGTCCGGCAAAAGGGGCAGGGTTGTGAGCAGGCGCTCATAAAGCCGGTCTGTCAGGTCATGCGCCTGCCAGTCAGCGGGCATCAGGATGTTGCGGTGGCCTTCGACGGCGGGGTCGGCGTCGATCACGCCCAGCCTGTCGAGCGCGGCCAGCAACGCCGGGTGGTCCGCCTCGGTCACGCCCCGGATCTGCAGGTTCGCGCGCGAGGTCAGATCGAGCATCCCGCTGCCGTAGCGATCCGCCAGATCACAAAGCGCCAGTACCTGGTCAGCGTGGAGTTCGGCCTTGAAGGGCCGCACGCGCACCACCAGCCCGTCGCCCGACATCATCGGGCGATGCGCGCCGGGGCACCAGCCCTTGACCTCGGGCGCTATCCCCTGTGGCGCGGTCATGCCTGTGCCTCAAACGCGGCGCGGATCGAATTGCGGCGGGTCCGCCAGAGGCCCGCCTCCAGCAGCGCGGCAAAGCGGTCGCGCATGGCGGCCAGCGCCTCGGGGTTGGCGTCTTGCATAAAGGCCTCGACCTCTGGGTCACCCAAGGTGGCTTCGTGGTAGAGGTCAAAGAGATGCGGCGCGACGGCCCCTGCCAGATTGGCAAAGGCGGCCATGTGTTCCAGCGTGGCGGCAATCTCGGCGGCACCCCGGAAGCCATGTGCCTGCATCCCCGCAATCCACGCCGGGTTGGCGGCGCGGGCCTGAACGACGCGGGCAATCTCTTCGTTCAGAGCGCGGGCGCGGGGCTGCGAAGGGTTGGTGCTGTCGAGGTGATACAGCGCGGCGCGGCCACCGGTGATCGATTGTGCGGCTGCAAAGCCGGCCTCATGGGCGGCATAGTCGGCGGCCAGCAAGAGGTCGGTTTCCGGCAGGTCCTGCAGGTGCACAAAGCTGTCGGCCTGCGCGACGCGGTCACGGATGCCCGCGGCGTCACGCGTGGCGTGATCGCCGTCCAGCGCCCAGGACGAAGCATTCAGCCAGGCCTGCCCGGCCTGCGCGCGGCCCTCGCTATAATCTTCGGCCGCGTGCCCCATGCCCAGACCAAAGCTGCCCGGTGCCGGGCCGTAGACGCGCGCGGTCACGACGCGACCGGCATAGGGGTTCCAGTCCGGCGCTTCGTCCCGTGCCGCGAGGGCCCGGATCGCCTGGGCGTAAAGTGCTGACAAGGTTGGAAAAACATCGCGGAAAAGGCCCGAGACCCGAAGCGTCACGTCAATGCGCGGGCGGTCAAGCTCGGCCACGGGCAGAACCTCGATGCCTGACACGCGTTCAGACCCCTTGTCCCAGATCGGACGGACCCCAAGCAGATGCAGGGCCATGGCAAATTCCTCGCCCGCCGTTCGCATGGTGGCCGAGCCCCAAAGGTCGACGATCAGTCCCTTTGGCCAGTCACCTTCGTCCTGCAGGTGACGGCGGACCAGTTCTTCGGCCAGTTTCACGCCTTGGGCGTAAGCAGCGCGGGTGGGCACAGAGCGGGGATCGGTGGTGAAGATGTTGCGGCCGGTGGGCAGCACATCGGTACGCCCCCGGTAGGGCGAGCCTGAGGGTCCGGCCTCGATCCGTTTGCCATCGAGCGCGTCCAGCAGCGATTGCCGTTCGCGGGATGTGCTGGCGGCGGTGTCAAAGCCCGAGGGGGCGGCGTCGCGGCCCCAGACATGCAGCCCCTCGCCGAACTGGCTTTCCTTGATGTCGCAGACAAAGCGGTCGATGCGGGTGATCGCCTCGGCGGTGCTGGTGGCGCGGTTCAGGCCCAGGTCGTCCTCGACCCCCAGCGATTGCGCCTCCGACCGGATGTCGCCTTGCAGCCGGTCGCGGCGGCGCGGGTCCAGCCCGTCGGCGTTGGAGAACTCATCCAACAGTGCTTCGAGACGCGACAGCCGGTCGGGCGTGCCGGTCTCGCGCAGCGGCGGCGGGATGTGGCCCAGCGTGACGGCCCCGATGCGGCGCTTGGCTTGTGCGGCCTCGCCCGGGTCGTTCACGATGAACGGGTAGATCACCGGCAGGCTGCCGGTCAGAACCTCGGGCCAGCAGGCGCGCGACAGGGCGACGGATTTGCCCGGCAACCATTCCAGCGTGCCATGTGCCCCGATGTGGATCAGCGCATCAGACTGGCTTTGCAGCCAGAGGTAGAAGGCCACGTAGGCGTGGCGCGGGGTGCGGCTGAGGTCGTGATAGTCATCGTCACGGGCTTGCATTTGGCCGCGCTCTGGTTGCAGGGCCAGTGTGGCCTTGCCCAGAGGGACGGCCGCGAAATGGAAGGCGCCGTCCTGCGCCTCGGGGTCATCCTCGGGGGCGCCCCAGGCGGTGTGCAGGTCGTCCTGCAGGCTTTGGGGCAGCTGCGACAGCGCAGCCTTGTAGGCCGAGATCGGCCAGGCGGTGCTGCGGGCCAGCAGGGCGGGTTCCAGCGCGGGCAGGTCCTGCGGGATGTCATAGCCCGCGTCACGCAGATCGCCCAGAATCGCGCGGGCCGAGGCCGGGGCATCCAGTCCCACCGCATGGCCCATGTTCCAGTCCTTGCCTGGATAGGTCGACAGGACCAGCGCGGGGCGACGGGTCTGTGCCGGGGTTTGGGCGAGGGTGAGCCAACCGTGGACGCGGTCGGCAATGGCCTCGATCCGGTCAGGCAAAGCGCGATGTGCAAAGCGTGCGAATTGCAGGTGCGGGTCGCGGGGTTGGGGCTCCTTGAACGAGGCGACGCCACCCATCAGGCGGCCGTCCACCTCGGGCAGGACCACATGCATGGCCAGATCGGCGGGCGAGAGACCCCTGTCGGACTCTTCCCAGGCCTGGTGTGTCGAAGTTGCCAGCGCGACCTGAAAGACCGGAACCTGACCTGCGTCGAGCGGCGACGTACCGGTTGCGCCCTTGCCGCTGAAGGCGGTGGCGTTGATGATCGCCCTTGGGGCGAGATGCTTGGTTTGGCGGCGCAGCCAGCCCGCAACCTCGGGGGCCTTGAGGGTTGGCGCAAAGAGGGCGGTGACCGCATAGCCCCGGGCCTCGAAGCTGCGATAGAGCGCCTCGACGGGGGCCAGGTCTGCCGCGACCAGGTAAGAGCGGTAGAAGGTGATCAGCAGGCGTGGCCGGGTTTCGGCCAGGTCCAGCAGGGGGCAGCAGACCCCGTGGTCGGGGTGCCAGGCGCCCACCGTAGGCAGGGATTTCGCGCCTCGGACGGGGCCCGCATAAAGCCCGGCGGCCAGGGCCATCTGGGCCAGCGCGGCCTGCGCCGCAACCGCGCCGCCGGTGTCGCAGAGATGGGCAAGCCGGCGCAGGGTCGAGACGGGCAGGGTGGAACAGGCGTCAAGACGGGTGTCTTCGCGCCCGTCGGCGGGCAAGACGGCCAGGGCGATGCCCTTGGACTGAGCGAGGGCCAGCACCTGTTGCAGACCGTAGGACCAATAAGGCACCCCGCCGATCAGGCGGATCAGGATGCCTTTGGCCCCGGCCAATGTCTGTTCGACGTAGGTGTCGACCGAAAGCGGATGTTTCAACGCCGTCAGATTTGCGAGCCGCAGGGAGGGCATGCCCTCGGCGCCGCCGCCGCGCCGCCAGCCCTCGGCAAAGGCGCCGAGGTCACTGTCGGAGAATGACAGCACCACCAGATCCGCAGGGCTTTGGCCCAGGTCGGTCGGGGTCTCTGTCTCGTCGAGCCCGTGGCTTTCGCGGAAGATGACATGCATGGCGGTCTGTCGTGCGGCGGGGTAAACCCCGCCCTACGTGTTACTCTGCAGCGATGGGCTCGGCGCCCAGAACGGCGCGGATGTCGGCGGGTTTGATGTCGTCGTGTTCCGCGATGACCACGAGGCGGCCCTGGCGGGGTTCTTCGGCGCTCCAGGGCCGGTCGAACTGATGACGGACGCGGGCGCCCACGGCCTGCACCAGCAGGCGCATGGGCTTGCCCGCGACACTGGCATAGCCCTTGACCCGCAGGATGTTGTTCTGGTTTGCCAGCGTTTCGATGGCGGTGACCAGTTGCGCGGGATCGGCAATTTCGGGGATGTCGACGACGATGCTGTCGAAATCCTCGTGGTCGTGATCATGCGGATGGTCGTGGTGGCTGGGACGCGCGTCCATGTCGTCTTCGGCGGCCGCCTCGAGCCCGAGGATGACGCGCGGGTCGACGATGCCTTCGGCGACCTCGACCACGGGCAGGGGACGCGGGGCTTCGGCGGCGATGATTGCCTTTGCCTTGGCAACGCCTTCGGCCCCCGCCAGGTCAGGCTTGGTCAGCAGAATGATGTCGGCGCAGGAAATCTGGTCTTCGAAAACCTCGGACAGTGGCGTTTCGTGATCGAGCGAGTCGTCGGCCTCGCGCTGAGCATCGACGGCGGCCACGTCCGGGGCAAAGCGGCCGGCGGCGACGGCTTCGGCATCCGCCAGCGCAATCACGCCGTCCACGGTGATCCTGGAGCGGATATCGGGCCAGTCAAAGGCCTTGAGCAGAGGTTTGGGTAGGGCCAGACCGCTGGTCTCGATCAGGATATGTTCGGGGCGCGGGTCGAGCGCCATGAGCGCCTCGATGGTTGGGATGAAATCATCGGCCACGGTGCAGCAGATGCAGCCATTGGCCAGTTCCATGATGTTTTCCGCCGGACAATCCGGGATCGCGCAGCTTTTCAGGATGTCTCCGTCGACGCCCACGTCGCCGAATTCGTTCACCACGACGGCAAGGCGCTTGCCACCCGGGTTCTGCATCAGGTGGCTGATCAGCGTGGTCTTTCCCGAGCCCAGAAAGCCGGTGATCACGGTGACGGGCAGTTTGGCAAGATCGGTCATTCGGCGGCCTCTTTGGCGGGAGTTTGAGGTGGGATACGGGCGACGCAATTGCGTTTGAAGTGTTCGGGGCGTTCGCGCCAGGGGATCACCCCGTCGCTGGTGGCGTGATAGCGCGCGATGCCGTCAGTGATCACGTCCGGATGCGACACTTCATGGACGTTCCCGTAGACATAGGTCCAGCGGTCAGGCCCCCCGCGCAAAGCAAAGGTGCAGCCGTGGTCGCAGTTCTGCAGGCATTCGACGGCGGTCAGGGTGACGCCGCCGGGAAGGTCGGCGGCATTCAGCGCGTCGAACAGTTGTTCGCCGGGCCGGCGGGCGTCGTCGGGCATTTCTTGCCCGCGGCGGCATTTGACGCAGACCAAGACTTCGGTCGGGGGCAGGTCGCTCATCGGTCAGCCTCTGGCTGGGACGGGGCAAAGGCGGGGCCCGGGCGCAGCGCCCTTTTGTGGCCCGACCCCGGAACACCCCGTCCGGTTTCGTGTCATCTCGGGTTGGCAGGTCTCCCGGCTTCGCAGATTTCGGCCCTGTCCGGCCACTGGATGTCCCGCCTTCCCGGCCTAGGTTTCGGCCAGTGGCATCTGGGCACCCTCTCTGCGTCACGGTCGCGGGGGCGGCTGTGCCTGACCGGTTCGCCTTGTGGGCGGACCCGGCTGCACATTCCCTTTTCACCTGTTGACACAGGCACCAACTCATCCGCAGATGCGCCACGCACCGCGCAATGTCAAGCACGAGGACGGCCATGACCGACGATCAGAACACCCGCCACGCCGAGAAGATGAAAAAGATCAAGGCGGCGCGGGACAAGATGATGGAAACAAAGACCGAAGAGAAGGGTCTGATCATCGTCCACACCGGGGCCGGCAAGGGCAAATCCTCGAGCGGGTTCGGGATGATCATGCGGTGCATCGCACATGGAATGCCCTGCGCTGTGGTGCAGTTCATCAAGGGAACCTGGATCACCGGTGAGGCGGAACTGCTGCGCGGGAAATTCTCGGACGAGTGCCGGTTTTTTGTGTCGGGTGAGGGATTTACCTGGGAAACGCAGGATCGCGAGCGTGACATCGCGGCGGCGCGGAACGGGTGGGAGATCGCCAAGGCACAGATCCTGGACCCCGAGGTGCAGTTCGTGTTGCTGGACGAGATCAATATCGCGCTGCGGTATGATTACCTGGACATCGACGAGGTGGTCGATTTCCTGCTGACGCAAAAGCCCGCGATGACACATGTCTGCCTGACGGGGCGCAACGCCAAGCCCGAGTTGATCGAGGCGGCTGATCTGGTCACCGAGATGACCTTGCTCAAGCATCCTTTCCGGGAAGGTGTGAAAGCGCAGAAAGGGGTCGAATTTTGAACGGGGGCCAAATTCCTGCAAGGAATTTGGGGCGGAAACCGACACGGTTTCCGGGTCGAAAACGTTTTTCGTTTTCGGTCCGAAGTCCGTGTCGGACTTCGGGTCCGGGGGTGCCATGTCGCGCGCGGTAATGTTGCAGGGCACGGGCTCGAACGTGGGCAAGTCGATGCTTGTCGCCGGTCTCTGCCGCGCGGCCCGGCGGCGCGGGTTGAGCGTGGCCCCGTTCAAGCCCCAGAACATGTCGAACAATGCCGCCGTGACCGAAGATGGCGGCGAAATCGGCCGCGCCCAGGCCTTGCAGGCGCGGGCCTGTGGGCTGGCGCCGCATACGGATATGAACCCGGTGCTGTTGAAGCCCGAAACGGATGTCGGCGCGCAGGTGGTGGTGCAGGGCAAGCGTCTGACCACGGCCAAGGCGCGGGACTATGCGCGGCTGAAACCCGCATTGATGGGCGCGGTTCTGGACAGCTTTGAACGGTTGAAGGCCAGACACGATCTGGTGATCGTCGAAGGTGCCGGCAGTCCGGCCGAGGTCAACCTGAGGGCCGGGGACATCGCGAACATGGGCTTTGCCGAGGCTGCGGACGTCCCGGTTGTCTTGTGCGGGGACATCGACCGTGGTGGCGTGATTGCCCAGGTCGTGGGCACCCAGGCGGTGATCTGCCCAAAGGACGCAAAGCGCGTCAAAGGGTTTCTGATCAACAAGTTTCGCGGCGACCCGTCGCTTTTTGACGAAGGCTATGCTTTGATCGAGCAGCACACCGGATGGCCAGGGTTCGGCGTCGCCCCGTGGTTTCCCGACGCCTGGAAGCTGCCGGCGGAAGACGCATTGGACATCGGTCACGGACCCTCGACCGGCAGCTTCCACGTGGTCTGCCTGCGTCTGTCGCGCATTGCAAACTTCGACGATTTAGACCCACTGTCGCAGGAACCCGGTCTGCGTGTCACCATGCTGAACGCCGGTGAGGCGCTGCCAGCCGATGCCGACCTGGTGATCATTCCGGGGTCCAAGTCGACGCGCGGCGACCTGGCGTTCTTGCGGGCGCAAGGATGGGATATCGACCTTTTGGCTCATCATCGGCGCGGCGGGCGGATCCTGGGTATCTGCGGCGGCTACCAGATGCTGGGCCACAGTGTCAGCGATCCGGAGGGCATCGAGGGTCCGGCCGGGGACACGCCCGGATTGGGGTTGCTGGATGTGACAACCGTGATGACCGGCGATAAGCGGTTGACCCAGGTGCGCGCAACGCATGTCCCCTCTGGCCTCGGGTTTGACGGGTACGAGATCCACATCGGCCGTACCACCGGTCCGGACTGTGCACGACCCTTTGCGCAGGTGTCAGGTGTGGCGGATGGGGCCATCTCGGCCGATGGTCGCGTTGCAGGCAGCTATCTGCACGGCATGTTCGCCGACGATGGGTTTCGCGCCGCCTGGCTGTCCGACATGGGGGCGACGCCTTCGGGAGCAAGCTATGGCGATGCGGTGGACGCAACGTTGGACGCGCTGGCTGATCACCTTGAGGCGTCGCTGGACGTCGACGGCATTCTGGGCGTGGCGGGCTGACTCAGCTCAGCCCTGCAAAGGCCTGCCTTAACTGATCCCAGCGGTCCTCGGGGGGCAATCCCAGTCGGATCCAGTGGCCCGAATAGGGGAAGATGCGGGTCCAGATGTGATGTCGGGCCAGTCCCGCCTGCGCCTGTGTCGCGTCGGGCGCGTGATAGGTGCGAAAAAGCGGCGTTCCGCCGACGCAGGACCAGCCTGCGCTGGCAGCCAGACCGTCGAGCTGCGCCGCATCGCGCTCCAGCCGCTGGACCGTCCGGGCCTGCCAGTCTTGGTCCGCCAAGGCCCTGGTGGCGATGCTGATCGCCGGTCCTGACACCGGCCAGGGGCCGGCCAGCTCGGCCAGGCGGGCCGCTGTGGGGCCCTTGGCAAGGGCGAACCCCAAGCGCAGTCCGGCGAGGCCATAGAATTTTCCGAACGAGCGCAGGACAACAAGGTTGTCGGGCGCCTGCTCCAGACCCGGGGCCAAGGAATTTTCAGGCATCGGGTCGGCAAAGCTTTCGTCGACGATCAGATGGCCGACCTTGCCCGCCAGGGCGATCAGCGCGTCCGGCCGGTGGACCTGTCCGTCAGGATTGTTCGGGTTCACGACGACGGCGCAATCTGCGCCTGAAAGCTGGTCGAGCGAGGCAACCTCTTCAACGCGCCAGCCGCCCATGCGAAAGGCGGCGGCGTGTTCGTTGTAGGTCGGGGCCAGTACCCTGGCGTCTGCCGGTTTTGCAATCCAGGGCAGGACCTGGATGGCCGCCTGTGCGCCGGCAAAGGGGACGACCGATGCCGATGTGCCATAGGCCATCCGGGCGGCCTCGCGCAGGGCCTCCATCTCCGGGCGGCGGGGCAGAACGGCCCAGGCCTCGTCCGGGATGGCGGGCACCGGGTAGGGGACCGGATTGATGCCCGTCGACAGGTCCAGCCAGGCGTCTCGACTGCCGCCAAATCGGGCCATCGCGCTGTCGAGGTTTCCGCCGTGGTCGCGGGTCGGGGTCAATCGGGGTGTCATGGGGTCGCTACATAACGGCAAGCCCCAGAAGAACAAGCGCCATGAGCGCCATGCCACGTCGATAGAGCGACAGTGCGCGGTCCAGATCTGCGGGCGCCGGGTCGGGCGCGCCTTCGTTCAGCCAGGGTTCGGGCGAGACGTGATCGCCGTAGACACGCGGCCCGCTGAGCCGGACGCCAAGCGCGCCGGCCATGGCGCCTTCGGGCCATCCCGCATTGGGGGACCGGTGATGACCCGCGTCGCGACGCATGACGGCAAAGGCCCGGGCCGCGCGCCGCCCCGACGCCAGCGCAAACAGGCCGCCACAAAGGCGTGCGGGCAGCAGGTTGACCAGATCGTCGAGCCGGGCCGATGCCTTACCAAAGGCCTCGAACCGCTCGTTGCGGTGGCCGATCATCGAATCCAGCGTGTTGATCGCCTTGTAGACGGCGATGCCCGGCAGGCCGGCCACAACGCCCCAGAAAACCGGCGCAACGATCCCGTCCGAGGTGTTCTCGGCCAGGCTTTCGGTTGCGGCGCGGGCGACACCGGCTGCGTCAAGCTGGGCCGGGTCCCGCCCCACGATCATCGAAACGGCTTGCCGCGCCCCGGCAAGGTCCCCCTGCACCAGGGGGCGCGCCACGGCCTGCACGTGATCGTGCATCGAGCGAACCGCGATCAGGGGCCAGGCCAGGACAGCGCCAAGGGCGATGCCGAACAGTCCATCCGGCAACAGGGTCTGGATCACCAGGGCGGGCAGAAGCGCCGCCAGAACGACAAGGCATGTCGTCAGGGCCCCGGTCCACAGGCGTCGGGACCTTGCGCCTTGGTTCAATGCGCGATCCAGATAAGAAATAAGGGCGCCCAGCCATGTGACGGGGTGGCCGATGCGGGCGAAAAGCGCGTTTGGCCAGCCGATCAGGCAATCGATCAGCACCGCGCCAAGGATCATTCCCGCAAACATCACGTCCCGCCGGTCCGAAACTGAAAAACCCCGTCCAGACCCGCCTCGGTCAGCGCCGCGCCTGCGGACGTGGGCACGGTTCCCGGGGCAAAGACCAGCCCTCGGGCGGATCCGGTGTGGGCACGGATGTGTCCCAGCGCGCCCAGCGTTAGGGCGAGCTCGGGCATGGGGTCCAAAGGCCCCCTCAGCGCCGTTGTGCGCTGTGCCGATTCTGATGCAAGTGCCGCTGTCCGGCCCAGATCGCTTGCCTGTGCGGCGTCGCGCCAGTCCGTCACCAGGTCCGCAACATCCGGAAAATCCTCGTCTTCCGGGGTTGTCGCCTGCGTGGCCCCCCAATAGCCGCCCAAGATGTCACAGTCGGGCGGGGGCGGCATGTCTTCCAATGCAGTCGCCCTGCGCGAGGCCCAGAGCAGCCGGTCGGGATGGGGAAACATCAGGGGATCGGTCGCGCCTTCGACGTGCAGACAGGCCGTGGCCAGGGCTTGGGGTGTGCCGGAAAAACCGGCCCCGCGCGCCAGCGCAACCAGCGTTGCCGTCGATCCCCCGGCACCGGCCCCAAGCGGCATGTCCCGCAAAAGCGCAGGCCAGTCCCCGGGCGGCAGGCCCAGAACGGCGCGAAACTCGGACAGTTGCGCTTCGGTAAAGGCCGGAACGTCCCCTTCGGTGCCGGGCGCAACGCGCACTGTCAGCGCAGGACAGCACAAGGTGATCAGAACCAAAGGCCCCTTGGGGCCAAGCCGTCCCTGCAGCCATTCTCCGAAATGGCCGGATACCGGGGCCAAGGCCCCTGACTGCACCGCGATGTCCGCCACTTTGCCGACCCTGTGTCAAACCTGTCGACGCCCGCTTTTCCACGGCGCGCCGGATTTGTCGATAGAGCGCGAGACCTTTGGCGCTGTCAAACGCATGCCGGACCAGGGCGCAGCGCGCCCCGGTGGCGGGCGATCAGCCGTAGGCGGCCTCGGTCATGACACCGGCCAGCGTGGTATAGGCGACGGTCCAGGCATCCTTGACGTCCGGGGTAAAGCCGTCGCCCAGACCCTTTTCCAGGGTCCGCAGCAGCGAGGCACCGACCTTGGCATAGTCTTCGGCCTTGACGCCGTAGTCGACGTGCTTGACCGCCAATTGCTGCGCAACCGGCACAATTTTGTCCAGGTCGCGCAACCCGTTCACGACGACCCCCAGTGTGGTCATCAGCTTGGTGCCCTGATCCTTCATGTCGGTGCCATCGAAGTAGGGTTTCACTTCGGGGGCCGTCTCGAAGAGATCGGCGTAAAAGATCTCGGCGGCGGTGTCGGCGATCGGCACAACCTTGGCAAAGCTGTCCTGGATCAGCGTGATCTGTGTGTCTTCCATGTTTGTCCCTCGGGGTATTTGGTGTTGTCTTGAAGCGGTTGGACCCCGCCCCAAAAGGGCGAGGTCCGAATGTCATGGCAAAGCGCGGCGGCTTAGCCGTCCATCGGGATACGGATCACAACGCCGCCCATGACGTCGCCGGCTTCGAAGTCTGTCTTGGGCGTGTCCTTGTGGTTGTTGTGGCAGGACCAGCAGGCCTTGGCCACGGCGATGTCGGGGTAGACTGCCGTGAAGTAGGTCACGCCACCCAGCTCTTCTTCGCCATAGAAGTTCTCGCCGGGGTTTTCGGCGATGTATTCCAGACCTTCGATTTCCAGATCGGTGGTCGGGGCGTTCTGCTTGTTGATCGGCCAGAGCGACAGCAGCGAGTACGAGAATTCGTCGGTTTCTTCCGCCACCAGTTCCGCGCCAAAGCGGAACATCTGGGCGGGCAGAACCAGCGCCTTGTCATCTTCGAAGTGTTCCGAGGCCTTGATCACGCCTTCTTCCACCGCCAGGCGGTTGACGATCATCCTGGTATAGACCGTGCGGTCCGAGCTCATGACCAGGTGCAGCAGGTCGGTCACGGTTTCATAGTCCATGCCATCTGCGTTCGCGACCGGGGCTGCGCCCATTGCCATCGCCCCGCAAAGAATTGCGGCTTTGATTTTTGTGAATTTTGCACCCATGTTAGAAACTCCTGTGCCAATTTGGGTTGCAGGGAGCGTGGTCAGCCGGTCATTGGTTGGCGCCTTCGTCCGGCTGGCTCACGCGGCGTACCGCCCAATCGATACCCTCGATATGGCGATCTGGTTGTCCCGAGAAATTGTTCAGCACCAGCGCGGGATCGGCCAGCGCATCGATGGCAAAGCTGAGGCCATGGCAGTCCATGCAGACCGGGCGCAGCATTTTCTCGTTCGGGAAAAGAGTGTCGTTCTGGTTGTGGTTCGTGGTGACCACGTCCCGCTTTTCGCTTTTGGGCATGTGACAGGTGGCGCAGGTCACGCCGGTGCCCGGCGCGGCCTTGCCCGTCAGTTCGTACTGCCACAGCTGAAAGTGCGGACTGGATTCGTATGCCAGGCTGTGGTCGTCGTTGTGGCAGGTCAGGCAGGCGCCGACAGCGGCAAAGATCAGGTCCTGTTCATGCGGATTGTGGCAGGTGTTGCAGGTCAGGTCCTGGCCGTGTGCGTCCTCTGACAGGGACACCAGCGCCTCGTCGGTCGACATCACGGCAGCCGGGGCGGGATCGGCCAGGTAATCCTCGATGGTCGAGATCATCAGTTCGGGAGGATCTTTCAGACCCAGACGTTTCAGCATCGTCTTGGCGCGGCGCGGCTTGGCAAGCTCGGGGTGACGCCGCATGCCGTGACGCCCAAGGGCAAAGGTCTTGGCCTGACCCTTGTGGCAATCGGCGCAGACCTCTTCGCCGGGCGCTGCAATCCAGTTAGCGGCAATCTCTTCCTCGGTTTCCATATCGGGGGCATGGCAGCTGGCGCAGGTCACCTCGGCGCTGGCATGGGCCGAGGCGGCCCAATGGCGCTCCAGAATGTCATCGGCGGCCACGTCCGGGCGCACGACAGATGCCAGGTAGACCGAGATTTCCTGTTCCGCAGGCCGCACCCGCTGCCGCGCCATCGCCGTATGTGCATGCACGGGCGTGTCTTTCAGCCAGGGCTGGTCGGCGTGTTTTACCAGGAAGTCTTCGTAAAGCGCCTTGTTGTCGTGATAGTTGTGGCAACCTGACGAGGCACAGGTTTCGAACCCCAGCCCCTCGTGCGAGGGCCTGTTCACGCGAACGTCCTGGTCCCCTTCGGAATGGCAGGCCACGCAGTAATCCCCCGGCAGGGTCAGCAGACCCGCCGTGGTGATCTCGGGCTGGTGTTCGGAATGGCAGGTGGTGCAGAACCGTGCGTCGACCTTGTCCCAATAGGCGGCCATGCGGGGGTTCTTGAACTTCTTGATCGGATGGCTGTCATTGGCGGCCTTCAGCTCGTCCTTGTGGCAGGTCACGCAGGTCTTGTTGATGTCCTTGCGGATCTTGGCCTGGCTGGCAAAGGGTTTCGAGGTGTGGCAGGTCTCGCAGGCCATTTCGATCTGGTGGTGCACACCGTCGGTCTGACCGGGCAGCAGAGCCGTGCGGTCGCCGGTCACGTAGATCCGGGCCACCGCGACGCCGGCAAAGGTCAGCGTCAGTCCAATCCAAAGGGCCCAGAGAATTCGGTTCCGCATCAGTCTTTCCTCAGAACGCGTAAGAGGCCAGCACGTGGGCCAGGATCAGGACGGGCAGGGGCCAGACGGCCAGGATGTGCACCCAGATCGGCAGCTTGCGCGGGGGCTTGCGGGCGCTGCCGATCCTGCGCGCGCGCAACTCGTGGTCGCCGCCGGTCGCCAGACCAGCGATGGCCCCGACGCCCACGGTGGCAATGAAACTTGCGCCCAGCCAGAGGTTCAGGTTGTCCCCCAGCCGGAACCCGGTGTGGGCGACAAAGCCAGCACCGGCGATCAGGCCGATCACGATATGCGCCAGCCGCCATCCGTCAAAGCTGCCAAGCCGGTCCATGAACCGGAACCGCTTGCGCAGGCCGATGACCATGGCGGCCAGGGTGAGGCCCAAGAGGACAAAGCAGCTGTATTGCTTGACGATGTTGTCGCGCCACAGCCATGTGCGCAGGCTGTCGGCGTCAAAGCTGGAGGGCAGGGGGACATTGCCCGCCACCAACGGGTAAAGCGCCGCCAATGCCGCCACGCCTGACAGTGCCAGCACCGGTTTCCACAGCGGCATGGGTTCGGGCTTGGCGCCCGCGTCGATCATCTCGGCCAGGAGTGGCCGGCAGGTGCCGCAAACGGTGCCGGCCCCCGTCTGCAGGCCCACAGCCTCGACACTCGCCGCACCTCCCGCCATCGCGCCGCGCACCTGACCGCAGCTGACGCCGGTGCAATTGCACAGGGTTGCGCTGTCGGGCATCGCCGTCGGGTCGTCATCGCGTTCGGACCACAACAGCCCGTTGGCGCGGAATCGGAACAGCATCCATGGATAGATCTGAAGGCCCTGTTGAACCGCATCCTGAACCAGGCTCGACTGCGGCCAGGGCCCGACCCCCAGCGCACCCACCAGCTTGCCGCGTTCGACAAAGATCCGGCGATAGCCCTGGTCGTCCTGCCAGACGTGGCTGCGCACGTTTGCGCGCACCTCAAGCTGTTCAACCTCGCCCACCGAAAAGACATCGGCCCCGATCACCTTGAGCTTCGAGGCCGGGACCGACCCGTCAAAATCCTGATGCTGGCCCGAGATCGACAGCGCGGCCACCTCGGCTTGCGCATAGCCGGGGCCGACCAGACCGTACATCCGGCCCTTGTGTTCGCAGCATTCCCCCACGGCGTAGATCGCCGGGTCACTGGTCTGCATCTGGTCATTCACCACAATGCCGCGCCCGATCGACAGGCGGCTGTCGCGCGCCAGATCGATATTGGCGCGCACCCCGGTGCAGATGATGACCGTGTCGCAGGCCAGAGTGCGCTTGTCAGAAAGTTCGATGCCCGTCACACGGTCGATGCCCGAGATCTGCTTGACCGCCGTGTCGGTCAGAACCTCGACGTCCAGTTCGCGGATGTTGTCGGCCAGACGCGCGCCCGCCGCATCGTCCAGCTGTCGAGGCATCAGGCGGCTTTCATGTTCGATCACCGTGACGCTGCACTGGCGGCGGCGCATCCCCTTGGCGGCCTCAAGCCCCAGAAGCCCGCCGCCTATGACCACAACTCTTCGTGCCGAGAACGAGCGCGCAACCAGGGCCGAGGCATCCTCGGCCGTGCGAAAGGTGTAGACGCCGGGCAAATCGGTGCCCGGATTGCCGGGCACGGCGGCGCGAGAGCCGGTGGCCATCACAAGTGTCGTATAGGGCCAGACAGCGCCATCCGCTGTGATCACATGACGTTCGGCCCGGTCGATCTTCACAACGCGCTGGCCTTCGTACAGTGTTACGCCATCGCCAGCTTCTTTTAGGTCCGGCAGAGCGATCTCGCCAAATTGCGCCTCGCCACTCAGCAGAGGGGTCAGACGGACGCGGTTGTAGGGTTCATATGGCTCGGCGCTCAGAACCGTGACGCGGTGGCCTTGGGCTGCCAGCCGCTGCGCGGCGCGAACGCCAACCGGGCCGCCGCCAATGACAACGACTGGGGCATCGTGGGTCGCAGGAGGGGGAGAGGGGGCAGGACGGGTGTTCAGCATGTTCCTCGGGCCATGACGAATGTGCAGCGCATCGTGCGCAGGTGCAAAAGAGCGTCATTGCCCAAGTGAATGGAGGCGGGGCCGTCCGTCGCCCGGAACGACGTTGCCCCGAGACAGGTTTACTTCAGTCCGCTGCGCGCTAAACTGTCAATGCTGCAGTGCAAAAAAGACCGCGTTTTTCGGGGCTGCACAAAAATGCCAAGGAATGATGAATTTGTGCTGAACCTTTGGGCCGAACGGAATCTTGCGGTCCGGCCTCAAAGGTCGATTTCGATCACCCCGCCGGGTTGCGCGGCCCGGGACTGACACAGGATCATCTGCCCCTCGCGCTGCGCCTTGGACAGCACAAAATCCCGGTGCTCAACCTCGCCCGAAATCACCCCGCATTTGCAGACCCCACAGATCCCGTCC
This sequence comes from Alphaproteobacteria bacterium, assembly GCA_030424865.1. Classification (GTDB taxonomy): domain Bacteria; phylum Pseudomonadota; class Alphaproteobacteria; order Rhodobacterales; family Rhodobacteraceae; genus JAKVCP01. The sequence goes on from JAUHVR010000017.1 coordinate 26,157, forward strand.
GAGCATTTCACATCGACATGAATGCCGTTTTCGGCCAGCACATCGGTCGCGGTTTTGTCTTCTGGAACAACAAGTTCTCGACCATCTTTCAACCTTATGAAAAACGGGTGGTTCTCGTATTCCGGCACCTCTGGCACCGAGAAATACTCCAGGTGCCGCGCCTCTTCCGGAAAGCCGTTGGCCTCGGCCGCCTCCAGCACCGAAGCCATGTAACGGTCGGGTCCGCAGGTGTAGACGTGCTGCCCGTCCTGATAGTCCGCAAGGATGACTGAAAGGTCAGCGCGGGTGTCTTCGTCCGAGATGTGGATGTGCACATTCTCTGACCACGCAACCTGGGTCAGGTCGGTCAGATAGGGCGCTGCGTCGCGTCGCGTTGCTGAAAAATGCAGCGCGAAGGGACGTCCGAGGGCGTGCAGCCGATGGGCAAAGGCGATCATCGGCGTGATGCCGATGCCGCCGCCCATCAGGTAGGTCATGGTGGCGTCCTCGACCAGTTCGAAGTGGTTGATCGGTCGCGAGACAAAGACCCGCCGCCCCTCGGCAAAGATCCGGTGCAGCATCTTCGATCCGCCCCGGCCCTCATCCTCGCGCAGCACGCCGATCTGATAGACCGACCGATCCGCCGGATCGCCGGACATCGAATACTGGCGCAGGAATTCGGGCACCACGACGATGTCGAGATGCGCGCCGGCAGTCCATGCGGGCAGGTCGGACCCATCCGGCGCGCGGAATTCGTATTTGGTGACGGCATCGGTCATCGGCTCGACCTTGCTGACGATCAGCGGCAGCACAGGCGCGTCCTGCCCCGGTGGCGTGTAGACATGCAGGTGATCGTCTTCGCCGCGCTCGAGTTTCAGCTTGTAGGCATCGGCGGTGATCATGGCCTGATAGGCCTCGATCCCCGCTTCGCGGTCCATCGGAAAGGGATAGGGCCAGGGGTGCGGTGCCAGGTGGGCCGGGTAGACAGCAAGCGTCTGATCCTCGTAACGCAGGTCAAGATCGCGTTGCAAGCCTCTGCAGTTCAACGGTTTTCTGGCGGGTTTATAGCCACCGTCTTCGTAAAGCTCGATATCCCACCACCATTTCTTGGTGTCGTTCAACCCCCCACGCCCCGCCATGTCATCAAGCCGCGCCAAGGCGGGCGCCGCTGCGGGAATGTTCGAGGCCGCCCAGCGGAACGGGGCCTCTGCAAACAGCCCTTCGAGGTTCCAGGGACAGGTCTTCATGCACCGCCCGCACATGGCACCGCCTTCGGTCGTGATGCGGTAGGTCGCGCATTTCTGGCTGTCGCTCTTCCAGATCTCGTAGCCGTTGAACATCAGCTTCGGCCCGGCAGTGATTGCGCCCGAGGGGCATTCGCGCGCGCATTTGTTGCAGTTTTCGCAGAAATTCTGCAGGCCGAAATCGATGGGCTTGTCATGCGCCATCGGCATATCGGTGGTCACCACGCCGGACTTGAGCCGGGGGCCCAGGTAGGGATTCAGGATCACCTCGCCGATCCGGCTGACCTCGCCCAAACCGCTGAGCAGCAGCAGGGGCGGTTGCAGAACCTCGCCGTCCATCACCGTGTGCGACTTGGCGGAATAGCCCAGGTTGCGGATCTGCTTGGCGATGACGCCACCCAGAAGCGAGAACCGCAGGTAGGCGCGCATTGATTGGGCGACGCTGATCCAGTCGTCGCCACTGGCGCCCTCCATGGTCTCGAACCCCTGATCGATGATCATCGAAATCGCCTGATCATGTGTGGGTTCGATGGGGGCCCCGGTGGCGTCGTGGCTGTACCAGGTCCAGTCGGGACAGCGCGAGATGCCGACGGCATCGACACCTAGGAAGTAACTGGCAGCCTTGATGTTTTCCGCGTTGCGCTGCGCGTCTGTAGGGCGGGATCCGTCGGGATCCGGCGCGCCGTTCTGGATCAGGACAAAGGCCCCAAGTGCGCGGCGTTGGGCATAAGACGGCGCGGATTTGCGGGCGTAGTAGCCACCCTTGGCGTTGTCCTGCAGGGCTTTGCCCATGTCGCCGAACTGCGCACGGGCGAACATGTCGGTGCGCTTGGGCACACGGGCCACACGCGGTTCGTCGATGTAGGTTGTTGGCGTCTCAACCCTCTTGAGTTTCTCGAAGGGGTGCGCGCCATCCACGAAGCGGCGGTTTCCATAGGCGTCGCGGTTGAGCGCGTTCTTGGCAAAACCGGCCCCCAGCCACCAGGCGGGGCCTTGGGTGCGGAACCAGGGTTGCTGCGAGGCGGGCGCAAGCGGCGCGTCGGGTGCGATATCAAGCGTGCAGGTCACGGCGGCGACACCAAAAGAGGTGCCCAGATAGGGCACGGTGACGGTGCCGTCCTCGACCGTGGCAAGACCCGAGGCGACGGTCAGCAGGTTCAGATCCACGTCCGAGGCGGTGGGCGCGTGAGATTTTGCGTCATACCCCAGCAGGCGGATGTAGTTTGCAATCACGCAGGCCGTTTCCGTGGCCCGCAGGCAGGCGCGGTGCGCCAGCGCATCGGTCAGCCAGTCGGTGCCGGGCTCGTCCGGGCGGATGTCACGTGGGTTTTCATGAAGGAAAACAATGGCATGGCTGTGGCCCTGGATTGTGGAGGGCGGTGCCTCCATGCTTTCCTTGAGCTCGGCCATGATGACGTCGATGCCAGAGGCCAGGGTCTTGGTCTGCCGGGTTTTCAGATCGTCGGCCAGCCGGTCGATGTCGGGGTTGGTGATCGGGTCTTGCAGGTGCGCGCCGTCGGGCAGGCGGCAGATGCCGACCATCGAGGCATCGTTGAAATAGCCGAACGCTTTCAAGTGGTTGGCGCGCTCGACCGGGTCCTCGGGGATGCCCGCCTTGACCTTGTTGATCAGCCCGTCACGCAGGGCGTCCATCATCGCCTGGTATTCGCCCATGGCATTGACGATGCTGTCGGGCGCCTCTGGGCGGCGAAAGGACAGGGGCTGCATGGCGGGCACGGCTCCAAGATCCGAACCTTCGGGCAGGCGCGCCAGGCGTTCAAGCGGGTAAGGGCCCATGTGCACGGGGCGTTTCCTGTCCGAGAAAAACCGAAGTCCCATGTCCTATATCCGCCCTGTGTCCATCCCCGGGGCACGATAGCGCCATCACCGGGGATCGCAAACGCATGGCACGAAAATTCTTTTCATTCGCGTGATGATCGGCGATTTGAAAGGGATGCGACGTGTCTATCTTGGACTGGCCGCGCTGGCGGCATTGGCAGCAACGACAGGTATCTTCCTGTTGTCGCTCAGCTATTTCCAATCCGAGGAAATGTCCAAGGCAGCGGGGCGTTTGTCTCTGTACCGCTCGACCGTGACGGCCGAGCTCGAACGCTTTTCGCATCTGACCTATGTTCTGGCCCGTGATCCCTTTGTGATCAGCGGTTTTGATGCAGAGGCCAGCGATGGGTTGAACACCCGTCTGGCGGCCTTTGCGGCCGAGGCGGAACTGGATGCGATCTATCTGATGCGGCCTGATGGTCTGACGATCTCGGCCTCGAACGCGGGGACGCCGGCCACCTTCCTGGGACAGAACTATGGGTTCCGGCCTTACTTCCAACAGGCGCTGGAGGGGACGCAGGGGCGGTTCTACGGGATCGGGGCCACGACAGGCCTGCCGGGCTATTTCATCTCGGACGCCGTGCGCAACGCCGCGGGCGATGTGCTGGGGGTTGTCGCGATCAAGATCGACCTGTCGAAACTGGAACAAAGCTGGCAGCAGTCGGGCGAGGCGGTGGTTCTGGCCAACAGCGACGGGATTGTGCTGTTGGCCTCGGACCCGGACTGGCGGTATCGGTCGCTTTTCCCGCTGACGGACGGGCAACGCGATGACATTCACGCCGCGCGGCAGTTTCCGGGGCAGGATCTGGCCCCGCTGGACTGGAAGACGCCAAACCTGGGACGGGCCGAGATCAACGGCACGCGCTGGCTGCATGTGACGGCCAGTGATCTGCCGCATGACTGGGCGCTGCATTACTTTGCCAGCGACGACCGGGCCGTGACGCGCAGCTGGCTTGTGACCGGCTCGGCGGTTCTGCTGGCGGGGCTCTTGGTGATCTTTTTCCAGATCCAGCGCACCCGGCGGATCGGGGCGGCGCTGCGACGGTCGGAACAGGAAGAGGCCGAGCTGCGTGTGGCCAACGACCGGCTGGCGTTCGAGATCGAGGAACGGCGCACGGCGGAACGGCGCCTGAAGCGGACGCAGGGCGAATTGGAGCGCACCAGCCGATTGGCGGCATTGGGGCGGTTGGCGGCCTCGGTCACTCATGAGTTGGGTCAGCCGATTGCGGCGATGCGCAACCATCTGGCGGCGGCCGAGATCAGCGGCGGGGCAAGCCCCGCCCTACCGGGTCAGATCACATCCCTGGTCGAGCGCATGGAAGGCATCACGCACCAGTTGAAGTTCTTTGCGCGCTCGGGTGCCGAGGATTTTCAGACCGTGGACCTGTGCGCCGCGGTCGAGGCGGCCTGCGCCCTGGTCGACACCAACGCCGAGGCCCTGGGGATCGAGATTGATCGCAACCTGCCAGACCATCCGCTGGAGCTGCGCGGCAGCCAACTGCGGGTTGAACAGGTGATCACCAACCTTCTGCGCAATGCATTGGACGCCGTCGAAGAGGTGCCCGACCCACAGGTTCAGGTGCGCGCCGGGCAAACCGATCACGCGGTCTGGCTGGAGGTGCGCGACACGGGGCACGGGCTGGGGGCTGCGACGCTCGCCGACCTGCAGGAACCCTTTATGACCACCCGCGAAAGCGGGCGGGGGATGGGCTTGGGGCTTGCGATCTCGGCCGGGATCATTCACGACCACTCGGGCACGATGGAGGCGCGCAATGCCGACCATGGCGGGGCGGTCTTTCTGGTGCGCTTCCCCCGCGCGGATCTGGAGGAGGAGGCCTGACCCGTGAGTGACCAACCGTTTCGCGTCTTGATTGCGGATGACGACAAGGCGATGCGCCAGTCCCTGGTCTCGCTGCTTGAGGCCGCGGGCTGGCAGACCGAGGCTGTGCCGCGCGCCGATCACGTGGCCGCGCGCGTGGCCGAGAACACGCCCGACGTGATCCTGTCGGATGTGCGGATGCCGGGCATGTCGGGGCTGGAGCTGTTGGCCTCGCTCAAGGGGCAGGCGGCACCGCCGCTGGTGCTGATCTCGGCCCATGGCGACATTCCGATTGCGGTGCAGGCCATTCGGGATGGGGCTTACAGCTTTGTCGAAAAGCCCTATGAACCGCGCCGCCTGCTGACGATCCTGCAGCATGCCGCGGAACAGAACCGGATGCGGCGTGACAATGCGGTCTTGCGGCAGCGGCTGTTGAAGCTGTCGGGGCTGGACCGGGTCCTGTTGGGGCAATCCGAGGACATCAAGGCGCTGCGGCGCGACGTGGTCGATCTGGCGCAGACCGAAACCTCTGTGCTGATCCAGGGGGAAACGGGCACCGGCAAAGAGCTGGTGGCGCGCGCGCTGCACGATCTGGGCCCCCGGACCGATGCGCCGTTCCTGGCGCTGAACTGCGCGGCCTTGCCCGCCGAGGGGTTCGAGCGTCAGATGTTTGGCAGTGTCGAGGGCGGGCAGGGCACTCTGGCCGCCGCCCATGGCGGCACGCTGTTTCTGGACGAGGTCTGCGCCAGCCCGCTTGAGGTGCAGGCGAAACTCTTGCGGGTGATCGAAGACGGGCAGGTCTGGCCCGTTGGAGCCGCCGCGCCTGTGCCGGTGAACCTGCGCGTCATTGCGGCCACCAACGAGGACCCGGACAAGGCCGTTGCCGAAGGACGTTTCCGCGCCGATTTGCTGTTCCGCCTGAACACGATGGTTTTGGCAATCCCGCCACTGCGGCAACGGCGGGATGATCTGACCTTGCTGCTGACCCATTTCCTGCAGGATCAGGCGCGGGTCTACGAAATCGAGCCGCCGGACCTGTCGCCCGAGGACCTGTCCGCCCTGATGGCCCATGACTGGCCCGGAAACGTGCGAGAGTTGCGATCCGTCGCCGAACGGCGGATCCTGTCCGCCCGGCGCGGCACCGGATCGATTGCCGCAGCGCTGCATCCCGACCAAGGCACCGAAGACGTGCCCGACACCCTGCGCGAGGCCGTGGCGGCCTTTGAACGCGAGTTGATCGGCAAGGCGATCCGTGCCCACCAAGGCCGTATGGATGCGGTGGCCGAGGCGCTGGGGATCGGGCGGCGTACGTTAAATGAAAAGATCGTCAAGCTGGGTCTCGACAAAGAGGCCCTGCTTTAGGTCCCGGCTGTTCCTGGACTGCCGCTGTGCCGGATCGGCATGGTCTCTTGTTACGTTTGGCCCGGTGTCGCTGGGCGATCTTCGTGGGGCCCTTCGACACGGCAATTGCTGGACCACGCGCCCCGGGACCAAGAGTCTGCGGATGTCCGCAGGACGGAAAAACCCAGGCGCGCGGTTTTCTTCATATTCAAACACCGCGCAATTGAGGATGCTGCGGACATGGATCTTGCATGACCTAGGGAGGAAACACATGCAAAAACTGATGAGCCGCACAATCGCGGTGGGCCTGGCCGCGTGCTTTGCGACCGAAGCGCTGGCGACCGAATGGAACGTCTCGTTGTGGGGCAAACGCCGCGCCTTTACCGAACACGTCGAAAAACTGGCGGAACTTGTCAGCGAAAAGACCGGCGGTGAGTTCACCTTGAACCTGTCTTATGGCGGCCTGTCGAAGAACCGCGAGAACCTGGACGGGATCTCGATCGGCGCGTTCGAGATGGCGCAGTTCTGCGCAGGCTATCACGCGGACAAGAACCCTTCGATCACCGTTCTGGAACTGCCGTTCCTGGGCGTGAGCTCGCTTGAGCAAGAGATCGAGCTGTCGATGGCGGTCTACCAGCACCCCGCGACGATGAAGGATCTGGGCCGCTGGAACGCGACGCTGCTGATGCCGTCGCCGCTGCCGCAGTACAACATCGTCGGCATCGGTGATGCGCCCACGACCCTTGCGGACTTCGAAGGACTTTCGGTCCGGGCCACCGGCGGGATCGGCGCTGCGATGAAGTCGATCGGCGCGGTTCCGACCTCGATGTCGGCGACCGAGGTGCGTCAGGCGATGGACAGCGGCGTTGTCAAAGCCGTCAGCTTTGCTCCGCACGCGCATATGTCGTTCGGCACCATCGAGAACGGCACATGGTGGACCACCAACCTGAACCCCGGCACCGTTAACTGCCCGGTCGTTGTGAACAGCGACGCGCTGGCGGATCTGTCGGACGCACATCGTGCGGCCCTGCTGGACTCGGTTGACGAGGCGCTGGCGCATTACGTCGACAACTACAACAACAACACCATGACCAAATGGGGACCCGAGCTGGAAACACGCGGCATCGCCAGTGTGACCTTCTCGGACGCAGAAATTGCAGCCTTCAAAGAAGCTGCAGCGGCCCCGGCAGCGGCGGCCTGGATCGAGGCGAACAATGCCCGCGGCCTGCCTGCACAAGAGCTGTATGATCTTGTGACCGGCATGATCGCCAAAGGCATGTAAGACAGGCCCTCCCGCGCGGCAGCACCCCGCCGCGCGGGAACCTCTGTTGACTTTCAAACACTTGAAAGGAGGGACATCGTGGCCGGTGCATCCCTTGTGCTGTCGGACGACAGCCTGTTGTCACGCGTGGACCGCACGCTTTATCGATTGGAAGGGTACCTTGCGCTGATCAGCGGCCTGGCCGTGTTCAGCCTGATGATCCTGGCCGTTGTCTCGGTCAGTGGACGGAATTTCTTTGCCTCCCCCTTGCCGGGCTATGTGGACTGGATCGAGCAGATCATGCCGCTGATCGCCTTTATGGGCGTGGCCTATACCCAGCGCGACGGCGGGCACATCCGGATGGACATCCTGGTTGGCCAGTTGCGGGGACGGGCGCTGCACATTGTCGAGCTGATCACAACCCTGCTGATCCTGGTGTTGATGGTCCTGCTGGTCTGGGGCACCTGGGCGCATTTCCTGCGCAGCTTTGATTTCGCCGCCCCGCTGTGGAGCCGCGACAGCACGATGGACATCGCGCTGCCGATCTGGCCTGCCAAGCTGATCGTGCCGGTGGCCTTTGCCGTGCTCAGCCTGCGGCTTGGGTTGCAGGCCTGGGGCTATGTCCGTGCGATTGCGCATCCGACGGTGCCCGCGGTGGCAGTCCCAATGATCGCCGACGCCGCAACCCAAGCGGCCATGGAAGCTGACCAGCTGACCGGTCAGGAAAAGAAGGATGCGGGCCAATGACCTCGATTGAAATCGGCCTTTGGGTCACGGGAGGCATGCTGGTCTTTGTGATCTTCGGCATGCGTGTGGCCTTTGCCGCCGGTCTTGCCGGAATGATCGGCCTGATCTGGATCTTCTGGTCGAAAAAGGGCATGGACCCCGAGGATTTCGGCTGGGCACTGACCGTGGCCGTCAAGACGGCGGGACAGGTGCCGCATTCCAAGGTGGCCAGCCAGGCGCTGAGCCTGATCCCGACCTTCATCCTGATCGGCTATCTGGCCTATTACGCGGGGCTGACGCGGGCGCTGTTCGAGGCCGCCAAGCGCTGGATCGCATGGGTGCCCGGGGGGCTGGCGGTGTCGACCGTCTTTGCGACGGCGGGTTTTGCGGCGGTCTCGGGTGCTTCGGTCGCCACGGCGGCGGTCTTCGCGCGGATCGCTATCCCTGAAATGTTGAAGATCGGCTATGACAAGCGCTTTGCGGCGGGTGTCGTGGCGGCAGGCGGCACCTTGGCCAGCCTGATCCCGCCCTCGGCGATACTGGTGATCTATGCCATCATCGTGGAACAGGACGTGGGCAAACTGTTGCTGGCGGGCTTTATCCCCGGTGCGTTCTCGGCGGTGATCTATGGCTTGCTGATCGTCGGTCTGGCATTGGTGATCCCGAACTTTGGGCCGCCCGTCAAAGGCTTCACCTGGAAAGAGCGCCTGGTTTCGCTTCCACCCGCGCTGCCCATCGTGGCCGTCGTCGTGATCATCATCATGTTCGTCTACAACCCCTTCGGCGGAGACGCCTGGGGCACCCCGACCGAGGGCGGGGCCATCGGGGCCTTCATCGTCTTCTGCATGGCCGTCTATCGCGGCATGCGCTGGACCGAGTTGCGGGATGCCCTGATCGAGACGGCAAAACTGAGCGCGATGATCTTCACGATCATCTGGGGTGTGCTGATCTATGTCCGCTTCCTGGGCTTCGCCGATCTGCCGGGGGCGTTTTCGGACTGGATCACTTCGCTGACCGTGTCACCCATGCTGATCCTGATCTGTATCCTGCTGGCCTATGCCGTGCTGGGCATGTTCATGGACGCGATCGGCATGCTGCTTCTGACACTGCCGGTGGTCTACCCGGCGGTCATGGCGCTGAACGGGGGCGAGTTCGTCTCGGCCGCCGACAGCACCTTCGGCATGAGTGGGCCGATGTGCGCGATCTGGTTCGGCATCTTGGTGGTGAAAATGGCCGAGTTCTGCCTGATCACCCCACCCATCGGCCTGAACTGCTTTGTGGTTGCCGGCGTGCGCGATGACATCAGTGTGCAGGACGTGTTCCGCGGGGTGACGCCCTTCTTCATCGCGGACGCGATCACCATCGCGCTGCTGGTGGCCTTTCCGGCGATTGTGCTCTGGCTGCCAAGCCTCGCATAGTCCGTGATATCAAGGCACTTGACCCGGTCCGGCAGTTTCGCCGGGCCGGGTTTTTCTATGGTTTCTGGAGGATCGCGTCTTCCCAGGCCTGCAGGAACTGACGTTTCTTGAAAGCATCAAGAAAAACCAACAGGCCGGGCCCAAGCCGGATGCGGCGCAGGCTTTCCGCCTCAGCGTTGCGCACTTCGCCGGCAATCGTGAATGTCGCGTCCTCTGGCGGGCTGTCCGCCCAGGCCGATTGCAGGACATGGTCCACGAACTCTCCGGCCAGATCGGCATCGCGCGTGGTCCGCGGGATCAGGACCGAGCGCATCATCACCGTGGTGAAATCGGTGGGCAACAGGATCTCGAACTGGTCCGCATCGGGGCGTGAGCGGGCGTAGCTGCCAAGGACGTTGTAGGCCACCGCAAGGTCACCGCTGGCGACGCCGTCGATCATGTCGGAGGAACAGCAGAACAGGCGGGCGTTCAGGCTGCCCATGACCTCGGTCAACCGCCAATAGGTTTCCGAGGTGCGCGCGTCCTGCGTGGCGAACAGATAGCCTAGCCCGGACAGGCGCAGGTCATAGGTGGCGACCCGGTTGGCAAAACGATCTGGATGCTGGCGCATCAGGGTGATCAGATCCTGCCGGGTCTGGGGCATCTTCAACCCATCAAAGGCGGCGCGCGACAGTACAATCGAGGCAGGTTCCTGCGTAAAGGCAAAGACGTGATCGCGCCACCGCGCCCAATCGGGCAGATCGTCGGTCGCAGCCGAGCTGTGGGCCACGGCGAACCCGTCATTGGCCAGTTTGGTCTGCAGGTCCATGGCGCTGGAGATGGCCACGTCAAAGCCTGCGCCTTCGTCCCGGATCGCCTTCATCAACTCGCCCGAGCTGACGGCAACGTAATCGACCGCCGCGCCGGGGGTCTGGTCCAGATAGCCCAGGATCACCGGTGCAAAGAGGTCGATATCGGCGGTCGAGATCACGCGCAATACGGTCTCTGAGTCCTGGGGGCCAAAGAGCACCTGTTCCTCGATCTCGAACGCCAGCGTGGGCGAGGCCATCAGGCAGAGGGAAATGAGAGCGTGACGCATGCGCCCGGTCCTTTGCTGTTGTTGGCAATATCGACACGGCCCCCATGTGCCAAGGCGACTTCATGGGCAATGGTCAGTCCAAGGCCCGAGCCGACGATGCCCTCGGCATTGCTGCCGCGGGCAAAGCGGCGGGTCAGGCGGTCGCGGCCCTCGGGCGGAAAGCCCTTGCCGTTGTCGCGGACCGTCAGGTGGACCTCGCCGTTCTGCGCGGTGACTGTCACCGAAACCGTGTCTTCGGCGGGGGAAAACTTGATCGCGTTGTCCAGAAGGTTGCGCAGGGCGTTCTGGATCAGGATCGTGTCACCACTGATCATCGCGCCGTCATCGGCGGTCAGGTGCAACTCGATGTCGCGCAATTCCGCCAGCGGTTGCAGGCGGTCGACCATTTCGGCTGCCAGGTGGCCCACGTCCAGCGCGCTGTGTTCCAGGTTGTCTGACCGAAAGGTCACCATGGCATGGTCCAAAAGCTGCCCGGCGGCGCGGCTGCTTTCGTCGATGGCGCGGATCATCTCGCGCAGGGCGGCGCGGTTTTCCTCTTTGTCGACCCGGCGCAGGGTCACATCGGCCTGCGTGCGGACCGTGGCCAAAGGCGTGCGCACACGGTGGGCGGCTTCGGCGATGAAGTCCTCGGACCGGGCGAGCGAGACCTTGAGCCGTTCCATGAAGCGGTTAAGGGCTGCGACCAGCGTCACCATCTCGCTAGGGACGGGGGCGGCAACCGGGCGCAGGTCCTGTGGGCCGCGTCGTCCGACTGACACCGCAAGCCGTTCAAGCGGACGGATTGCGGACCGGGCGGCCAGCGCGGCCAGCCCAGCTGCGGCGAGGAAAAAGCCCAGACCGATGGCGGCGGCGATCGAGGAAATTCGTTCCAGGGTTTCGCGTTGCCCGTTGCGGGTTTGGGCGATGATCACCGTCAGCGTGGCGGGGCGGCCCGAGATCGATAACAAACGGCTGAGCGCCACGACGCGGACTGGTTCGCCCAGAAAATCGCGGGTCGCAAATCGCGCATCTCCGATTCCGGGAACGTCCTCCAAGTCACTGTAACCGGTTATAAAATCACCTCCGAACCGCACCGCGTAGAACACCCGATCATCGGACAGGTTGCCCAGCATCGAAAAGGCGGAATAGGGCAGGTCCAGCACCAGTTCGCCCTGACGCACCGCGCTGGCGTCCAGGATCGAGGTGGCCGAGGCCAAAAGGATGTTGTCCTGGCTTTCCTCGGCCAGTTGGCGCGCCAGGCTTTGTACGATGAAGAAAAGCGCCACGGCCAAAAGTGCCGCGCCCGCCAGCAGCGAGATCATAAGGCGGCGCTGGATCGATCCCCGGGCGTTGACCGTGGTCATGGCAGGGTCAGCCGATAGCCCAGACCCCGGACCGTCTCGATCATGACGTTCGAGCCGCGCAGATGGCGGCGCAGGCGGGCGACATAGACCTCGATCGCGTTTTCGCTGACCTCTTCGTCATAGGAAAACAGCCGGTCCAGCAGTTTCGCCTTGGGAAAGATCTGGCCCGGCGCGTTGGCAAAGACCTCGAGCAGGCGCAGCTCGCGGTTGCGCAGGCTGACCGTTGTGTCACCGACCCTGAGCGTGCCGGCCAGCGAATCAAACTGCGCCAATCCCAGCGTCTTGAGGTTCTGCGCCGCGCCGCCCCGGCGCCGCAGGACGGCCCGGCAGCGCGCCTCAAGCTCGGCGAAATCAAAGGGTTTGGTGATGTAATCATCCGCCCCAAGGTCCAGAACACCGACCCGGTCCGAGACCTCGGACCGCGCGGTCAGCACGATCACGGGCGTTGCATCGGCGCGGGTTCGATGCCGTTCCAGAAAGCTGCGACCGTCGCCGTCCGGCAGCATAATATCCAGCAAAATCAAGTCGTAATCGGTCGTTGCTGTGAAATCAGCGGCAGCGCCAAGGCTGTCTGCATGGTCCACGACGTGACCGTCCAGCGACAACCGGTCCAGCGCGGCCCGTGCCAGGTTCTCGTTGTCTTCGATCAGAAGATACCTCACCCGCGCCGCTCCTCCCCAGTTGCGTGATGTCAGGTCCGTGTCAGCTTTGTCAGCTTTGATCCCAATTGATGAGCGGTCAGGAGAGCCGCTGTCAACATGGAGGAGAGAATGAAAACTTTCGCATTTGGCCGCCGCGCGGTGATTGCGGCTGCAGCCGCTGCTATGGCGCTTGGCTCGCCGGTTCTGGCCGGTGGGCATCAGGTCGTTGACAAGATCCACTTCCTGATCCCGGGCGGCGCAGGCGGTGGCTGGGACGGCACGGCGCGTGGCACGGGCGAGGCCCTGACCGGCGCGGGGCTGGTCGGCAGCGCGTCTTATGAAAACATGTCGGGCGGCGGCGGTGGCAAGGCCATCGGTTACCTGATCGAGAACGCTGACAGCAACCACGGCACGCTGATGGTCAACTCGACGCCCATCGTGATCCGCTCGCTGACGGGTGTCTTCCCGCACAACTTCCGCGATCTGACGCTGGTGTCCGGCACCATCGGGGACTACGCGGCCATCGTGGTTGGCAAGGACAGCGCGCTGAACAGCATGGCTGACCTGCTGGCGGCCTATGATGCCGATCCGAATGGAACGGCGATTGGCGGCGGCTCGGTTCCGGGCGGCATGGACCACCTTGTGGCGGCCATGGTGATGGAAGCGGCAGGCAAGGACGCGCTGAACGTCAAGTACATTCCGTACGACGCGGGCGGCAAGGCCATGGCCGCGCTGCTGTCGGGTGAGATCAAGGCCCTGTCGACCGGCTTCTCGGAAGCGGTTGCGCTGGCACAGGCTGGTGAAGTCAAGATCCTGGGTGTCACGGCGGACGCGCGTGTGGACGCCTATGGCGACGCGCCGACGATGATGGAGCAGGGCATCGACACGACCTTTGTGAACTGGCGTGGGTTCTTTGCGGCACCCGGCCTGCCCGAAGACAAGCTGGCGATGTACCAGGACGCCATCATGAAGATGTATGACACCCCCGAGTGGGAAGCCGTGCGCGCCCGCAACGGCTGGGTCAACATCCACAACTCCGGCGATGACTTCCGCGCCTTCCTGGAAGACCAGGAAAAGGTCATCGGCGACCTGATGAAGAAACTCGGCTTCCTCTAGGCCTTTGAGTTTCTGACGCACCGGCCCTTTCGGGGAGGGGGGCCGGTGCACACCTTTCCCAAGGAGACAAGCGATGGCACTTGACCGCTGGATTGCCCTGGTCATTCTGGGCATCACGCTGGCCTATGGCTATGCGGCCTTTTTCACGATGGACGGCAGTCTGCCGCCATTCATGCGCCGCAACCCGATCTGGCCCAGCACATTCCCGAAAGTTCTGGCCGTTCTGGCCATCCTGACATCGCTGGTCATTGTCCTGGGACTGGAAAAGTCCGAAGGGCCGACAAAAAAGCCCGACATCGATTACACGCGGCTTGGCGATTACAACCTGGGCCAGGCGATTTTCCTGCTGCTGTTGATGGTCGCCTATGCGCTGCTGCTGCGCCCCTTGGGGTTCATCGGCTCGACCATCGGGTTTCTGACCGTCGGCGCGGTTGTGCTGGGCGAACGGCGGTTCGTTGTGCTGATCCCTGTTACCGCCGCCGCAACCTTTGTTGTCTGGTACCTGGTTGAACAGGTGCTGGGCATCTTCCTGCGGCCCTGGCCGTTTTTCATCTGATCACCGGAGGCTGACATGATCGAAGGACTTCTTATCGGCCTTGGCGCGGCCTTTTCCATCACCAACCTGGCGATGGTGATTGCTGGGTGCCTGATCGGTACATTCATCGGCATGCTGCCGGGTCTTGGCCCGATGTCGATCATCGCCATCATGATCCCGGTGGCGATCACCATCGGCGACCCCTCGGCAGCGCTGATCCTTCTGGCTGGCGTCTACTATGGCGCGATCTTTGGCGGGTCGACCTCGTCGATCCTTTTGAATGCGCCGGGTGTGGCGGGCACGGTTGCGACCAGCTTTGACGGCTATCCGATGGCCCGGAAGGGCCAGGCCGGCAAGGCGCTGACGGTGGCGGCGATCGCCTCGTTCTGCGGCGGCACGATCGGAGCGATCCTCTTGATGGTCTTTGCGCCGATGCTGTCGACCGTGGCGCTGCTGTTCCATTCGGCCGAGTACTTCGCGCTTATGGTGGTGGGCCTGTCGGCCATTGCGGCCTTTGCGGGTACGGGCAATGTGGCCAAGGCAGTCTTGATGACGCTTTTGGGCCTGATCATGGCGACGGTGGGCGAGGGCGCCCTGTTCAACATGCCGCGCTTCACGATGGGGCTTATGGACCTGCAGTCGGGCTTCAGCTTCATCACGCTGGCCATGGCGATGTTTGCGCTGCCCGAGGCGATTTTCCTGGTGCTGAACCCGGCACGCTCGGCGCAGGGCAACAGTGGCAAGATCGAGAACCTGCGGATCACGCGCGAAGAGGGGCGCAAGATCGCCCCTGTCATCGGGCGGCAGTCGATCCAGGGCTTCTTTATCGGCGTGTTGCCGGGGGCGGGCGCGACGATTGCCTCGTTTCTGGGTTATGCGGTGGAACGCAACATCGCGTCGAAGGAAGAGCAGGAAGAGTTTGGCAATGGCTCGGTCAAGGGTTTGGCTGCGCCGGAAACGGCGAACAACGCCGCCTGTACCGGGTCCTTTGTGCCGCTGCTCACTCTGGGCATTCCTGGGTCGGGGACCACGGCGATCCTGCTGGGCGCGCTGATCGCGCTGAACGTGACGCCGGGGCCGCGGCTGATGCTGGACGAACCGCAGATCTTCTGGGCGGTGATCATCTCGATGTACATTGGCAATCTGGTGCTGCTGATCCTGAACCTGCCGCTGATCCCCTACATTGCCAAGGTGCTGGCGATCCCACGCAACTATCTGATCCCGTTCATCTTGTTCTTTACACTGATGGGCAGCTACATCGGGCAGAACAACGCGACCGAGCTTTTGATCCTTGTGGGCATGGGCGTCGCGGCGACGGTGCTTCGGTTTGCGGATTACCCGCTGGCACCGCTGCTGATCGGCTTTATCCTGGGCCGGATGCTGGAAGACAACTTCTCGCGGTCCATGCAGCTTTATGACGGGGTCGGGTTCATCATCGACCGTCCGATGACGCTGGGGCTTTTGGTGATCGCCGTGCTGCTGGTGGTGATCCCGAGCTACCGGGCGCGGCGTGCGCGGGCCCGCAAAGAAGGCGTGGCCGATGGCGATTGACGGCGCGGGGGGCGGCGGGGTGGAACCCCGCCCTACGCCCCTGGCCGGGGTCCGTGTTCTGGATTTGACCAACGTTCTGGCAGGGCCCTACTGCTGTTATCAACTGGCGCTCATGGGGGCCGAAGTCATCAAGGTCGAACGGCCCGGCGGAGGTGACCTTGCGCGCGAACTGGGCGCGGATCCCGCGCGCAACCGGGCGGGGATGGGCATTTCTTTCCTGGCGCAGAACGCGGGCAAGAAATCCGTGACGCTGGATATGAAGTCGCCACGCGGCAAGGACTTGCTGAAGGCCTTGGTGCGCGATGCGGATGTGGTGGTCGAGAACTTTCGCCCCGGCGTCATGGACCGGCTTGATCTTGGACCCGAGGTTCTGCGGGCCGAAAACCCTGCGCTGATCTACTGCGCGATCAGCGGTTTTGGCCAGACGGGGCCCTGGCGGGATCAGCCGGCCTATGACCAGATCGTGCAGGGCGTGAGCGGCGTGATGTCGATCACCGGCGATGCGGACAGCGCGCCCCTGCGCGTGGGCTATCCGCTGGCCGACACTGTCGGTGGGATGACGGCGGCCTTTGCGATTGCTTCGGCCCTGGCGGCGACGCCCCGGGGCGCGGTGCTGGACATCTCGATGACCGAGGCGGTGATCTCGACCATGGGATGGGTTGTGTCGAACCTGATGGTCGGAGGCGTGCAGCCCGAGGCGCGGGGCAACGAGAACATGACCTCGGCGCCGTCCGGGACCTTTGCGACCGCCGACAGGCCGATCAACATCGCGGCGAACCGCGACACGCAGTGGGAAGCCTTGGCGCGGCACCTGGGACGTGAGGACTTGCTGACGGAACCGATGTATCTGACGCGCGAGGATCGCAAAACCAACCGGCACGCGCTGCGGGGTGAGCTGGAGAAGACGCTGAAAACGCGGGGCTCTGCGGATTGGGTGGCCGAGCTCAACGCGCTTGGGGTGCCAACCGGGCCGGTTCTGTCGGTTGAGGACGTTTTGTATACCGATCAGGTCGCGGGGCGCGGGCTGATTGCCGACGTGCCCTGTGGGGGCGAGGTCTTGAAACTGGCGGGGTCTCCGGCGGTGGTGAACGGCCAGAGACCGCTGCCGCAAAGCCCGCCGCCGGAACTGGGACAGGACAATGATGCGATCTGGAGCGGCCTGGGGCTGAGTGCCTCCGAGATTGCCGAATTGCGCAGCGAGGGTGTGATATGAGCGATGTCTCGGACTGGTGGCGGACCTCGATCATCGACATGGAGCCCGGACGTATCGCGCTTCGTGGGACACCGATACAAGAGCTGATCGGTGCGCTGTCCTTTGCCGAGATGATCTGGCTGATGGTGCGTAGGGACCGACCCACCGCCGCCCAGGCGCGGCTCTTCGAGGCTGCGTTGGTTTCGGCCGTGGATCACGGGCCGCAGGCGCCTTCGATCGCGGCGGCGCGGATGGCGGTGACCTGTGGGCTGGATCTGAATAACGCCATGGCCAGCGCCGTGAACATGCTGGGTGATGTGCACGGCGGGGCAGGCGAACAGGCTGTCGAGCTGTATCATCTGGTTGCCAGGACGCCGGGTGATGTTTCGGCTGCCCTGGATCAGTGGATCGCAGAGCGGGGCAAGATCATCCCGGGATTTGGTCACCGATTTCATCAACCGGTCGACCCCCGAGCCCCACGCCTGATGGCGCTGGTCGAAGAAGCGGTCGCGGCAGGGGCCTGCAGCGGCACCTATCGCGCGATCGCTTTGCAGATCGAAGAAGACCTGGCCAGACGCAAATCGCGTCCGATCCCGATGAACATCGACGGGGCGACGGCGGTCATCTATGCTGAACTTGGCTTTGCACCGCCGCTGGCGCGCGGGCTTTTTTGCCTGTCCCGATCTGTCGGGATCCTGGCCCATGCCTGGGAGCAAATGCAGCAGGGCGGGCGCAACAAGGGGCCGACCCCGCCCAAATATCGCTGGACCTACGACGGCGACTGATCCTTCGCAGGGTGGGCAGGCCACCGGCATCAAGTTTTGCACCCGCGTGCAAAAAAGCGTTGCACGCGGGTGCAAAAAATCCCATTGTTAAGGACAAGGAAGAATCGAGGAGGGGCGTATGCTCCGCGTAGGACTACTGGGCGCTGGACGAATTGGCGCTGTCCATGCCAAGGCCATCAACGCGCACGCGGGCAGCCGTTTGAGCGCGGTTGCAGATGTCTTTGCCGAAAACGCTGAAAAACTGGCTGCCGAGTTCGGCGCCGAGGCGCGCTCGGCGGATCAGATCATTGCGGATCCCTCGATTGATGCGGTGCTGATCGCGACCTCGACCAATACGCACTCTGATTTCATCGAGGCCGCAACGGCTGCAGGCAAAGCCGTGCTTTGCGAAAAGCCGGTCGATCTGAGCCTTGAGCGCGCGATGGCCTGCCAGGCGGTCGCCAATGCCACGGAACAGCCGGTTATGATCGGCTTTAACCGTCGCTTCGACCGGAACTTTCGCGCCATCAAAGCCGCGCTTGAGGGCGGTGAGGTCGGCAAGGCCGAACTGCTGTCGATCACCTCGTTCGACCCGGCACCGCCGCCGGTCGACTACGTCAAGGTTTCGGGCGGGCTGTTCCGGGACATGATGATTCACGATTTCGACATGGCGCAGTATCTGCTGGGCGGTTTGCCCGAAACAGTGATGGCGGCAGGCTCGTCGGTGGTTGACCCCGAGATCGGCGCGGCAGGCGATGTGGACACGGCCGTTGTGACGCTGACCTATGCGGATGGGCGGCTGGCGGTGATCAAGAACTCGCGCCGGGCGGCCTTTGGCTATGACCAGCGGGTCGAGCTTTTGGGGTCCGAGGGCATGCTGCAGGCTCAGAACGTGCTTGAGAACACGGTGGTCAAATCGACGGCGCAGGGTGTCACAGGCGCCAAGCCGACATACTTTTTCCTGGAGCGCTACATGTCGGCCTACGAGGCCGAGTGGGCGGAATTTGTCGAGGCTGTGGTCTCGAAGGGCGCGGTGCCCGTGACGCTGGATGACGGTGTCGCGGCATTGGCAATGGCCGAAGCCGCAACCCTGTCGAAAGCCGAAGGTCGGCCTGTACATCTGAAGGAGGTTTATCCCCGCGCAGCGTAGTGCGGGGCGGAACGCGCGGTCTGCGCGGAGAAACGCAGGCAGTGCAACACATTCGGTCTTAACCAACCGAAAACTTTGGGGCCGCAAGGTCCCGGTGAAAATCAAACCAATGGGAGGAATGGAATGACTTCACTGATGAAAAAGATGGCGCTGGCTGCAACAGTCGCCCTTACGCCGTTGCTGGCGGCAGGGACCGTTGCGGCCGAGGGCGAGAAGTACGTTCTGGTCAGCCACGCACCTGACAGTGACAGCTGGTGGAACACGATCAAGAACGGCATCGCTCTGGCGGGCGAACAGATGGGTGTGGACGTCGAGTACCGCAACCCGCCGACCGGTGACATTGCCGATATGGCGCGGATCATCGAGCAGGCAGCCGCAAGCGGTCCGAACGGCATCATCACGACACTGGCCGACTTTGACGTGCTTAAGGGCCCGATCATGAACGCCGTTGATCAAGGCATCGACGTCATCATCATGAACACCGGCACCCCGGATCAGGCGCGTGAAGTCGGCGCGCTGATGTATGTGGGCCAGCCTGAGTATGATGCGGGTTATGCCGCGGGTCTGCGCGCCAAGAGCGAAGGTGTGACCAAGTTCCTGTGCGTCAACCATGCCATTCAGCAGCCTACAGTGGGCGAACGCTGCCGTGGATATGCCGATGGCCTGGGTGTCGACCTGGGGGATGCGATGATGGATTCGGGCGTTGACCCGTCGGAAATCAAGAACAAGGTTCTGGCTTACTTGTCGGCCAACCCTGATGTCGACGGCATCCTGACACTGGGTCCGGTCTCGGCTGATCCGACCATCGCGGCGCTGGAAGAAAACGGTATGTCCGGTGC
This sequence comes from Alphaproteobacteria bacterium, assembly GCA_030424865.1. Lineage (GTDB taxonomy): Bacteria > Pseudomonadota > Alphaproteobacteria > Rhodobacterales > Rhodobacteraceae > JAKVCP01. Next base: position 45,993 of record JAUHVR010000017.1, read on the forward strand.
GATCCACTTTGGCACGTTTGACCTGGGCGAAGAGATCGTCAAGGCCATCAAAGGTGGCGTGATCAACTGGGGCATCGACCAGCAGCCGTTCCTGCAGGCCTACCTGCCGGTTGTGGTCATGACAAACTACCATCGCTATGGCGTTCTGCCAGGCAACAACATCAACTCTGGCCCCGGTTTCGTGACCGCAGACGGCCTGGGTCTGATCGAGCAATACGCGGGCGAATATCGCTAACGCGGCCCGTTTGTAAGGCGGCGCGTCGCGCCGCCTTACCCTGAACGCGCACCCCAATTATCACATCGTGGAGCCAGCCATGTCCGATGCGACGACTTCGGGCGTTGATGAGCGTATCAAACAACAGTCTCGTCTGCGCCGAGCCCTGATCCGACCCGAATTGGGCGGGATCTGTGGTACCATCATTGTCTTTCTTCTTTTTCTGCTTTTCGCCAGTGACAGTGGTATGTTTGCGGCGCAAGGCATCATGAACTGGTCGATCGTCTCGGCGCAATTCATGATCATCGCGGTGGGTGCGTGCCTGTTGATGATCGCCGGTGAATTTGACCTGTCGGTTGGATCCATGATCGGCTTTGCGGGCATGATGATTGCGGTCTTTGGCGTCGTCTTGGCCTGGCCGATGTGGATCGCCATTTTGATCACCTTTGCCTTGTGCTTGGCGTTGGGGGCACTCAACGGCTGGATTGTGATCAAGACCGGGCTGCCCAGCTTTATCGTGACACTGGCATTTTTGTTCATTCTGCGCGGTTTCACCATCTACATTCCGCAAACCATCGAGCGGAAGACGATCATCGGCGGCATTCGGGACGCGGCCGAGGGCGATTGGTTGGCGCCTTTCTTTGGCGCAAAGATCGGCCAACCGATCTTTCAGTGGCTGGGTGACATCGGCGTCATCGAAACCTTCCAGCGCGGGACACGCGCCGGACAGCCGGTGATCGAAGGCATTCCGATGCTGGTCGTCTGGGCCCTGTTGCTGATCATCGTCGGCCACCTGTTGTTGACACGCACGCGTTTTGGCAACTGGATCTTCGCAAGTGGCGGTGACGCCGAGGCGGCACGCAACTCGGGTGTTCCGGTCAACAAGGTCAAGATCTCGATGTTCATGTTCACCGCGTTCTGCGCCACGGTGTTTGCGGTGTGTCAGGTGATGGAATTCGGATCGGCAGGGGCCGACCGCGGATTGCTGAAGGAATTTGAGGCCATCATTGCCGTGGTCATCGGCGGCGCACTCTTGACGGGTGGATATGGCTCGGTCATCGGGGCAGCGCTTGGCGCGCTGATCTTTGGCGTGGTGCAGCAGGGACTGTTCTTTGCAGGCGTCGAAAGTTCGCTTTTCCGGGTGTTTCTTGGACTGATCCTGCTGGGGGCCGTGATCCTGAACACCTACATCCGCCGCATCATCACGGGGGAGCGTTGATCATGACTGAACCGATCATTCAGATGAAGAACATCGAAAAGCACTTTGGCAGCGTGATCGCGCTGGCCGGTGTCTCGGTGGATGTCTATCCCGGCGAATGCCACTGCCTTTTGGGCGACAACGGTGCGGGCAAATCGACCTTCATCAAGACCATGTCCGGTGTGCATCAGCCCACCCATGGAGAGATCTACTTTGAAGGCAAGCCCTTGCACTTCGCCGATCCGCGCGACGCGATCTCGGCCGGGATCGCAACCGTGCACCAACATCTGGCGATGATCCCGCTGATGTCGGTCAGCCGGAATTTCTTCATGGGCAATGAGCCCATCAAGAAAATCGGGCCGATGAACTTCTTTGACCATGACTACGCCAACCGTGTGACCATGGAAGAGATGCGCAAGATGGGCATCAACCTGCGCGGACCGGATCAGGCGGTGGGCACCTTGTCGGGCGGGGAACGCCAGACCGTGGCCATTGCCCGCGCGGTGCACTTCGGTGCCAAGGTGCTGATCCTGGATGAACCGACCTCGGCTCTTGGTGTGCGCCAGACGGCCAACGTTCTGGCGACCATCGACAAGGTCCGAAAGCAGGGCATCGCGGTTGTCTTCATCACCCACAACGTGCGCCACGCGCTGGCGGTGGGTGATCAGTTCACCGTGCTGAACCGGGGCAAGACGCTGGGCACCGCCAAACGCGGAGAAATCACGCCCGATGAGCTGCAGGACCTGATGGCCGGCGGCCAGGAGATGGCGCAGCTGGAGGGGTCGCTCGGCGGGACAGTCTAGGCAGGGCACCCGTTCATACGGGCGCGACAGAGCAGCGATACCAAAAGGCGGGCCAGTCAAGGCCCGCCGTACCTATTCAAGGGCGCCAAGAGTGCAAGAAACAGAAAGACCCCGGACATGAGCGTGAAAATCGGCATCTCCCCGATCGCTTGGCAAAACGACGACCTGCCGGACCTGACGGCAGAGTTCACAATGGAACAGGCGCTGCAGGAGTCGCGCCAGATCGGCTATACCGGCGTCGAGCGCGGGCGCCGGATGCCGCAGGACACCGAGGGCCTGCGCCACTACCTGGCCGAGAACCAGCTGGCGCTGTGCGGCGGGTGGTGTTCGGGCAACCTGATGGTCGACGACGTTGCGACCGAGGTTCAGGCGATCCGCGGACAGGTCGAACAGTTCGTGGCGCTGCAATCGCCCTGCCTGGTCTATGCCGAATGTTCGAACACCGTTCAGGGGCAGATCGACACGCCGGTGAACAACCGCCCCAAGCTTTCGCGGGACGAGGTGACCGCCTATGCCGCCAAGCTGTCCGAAGTGGCGAAATGGATGGCGGATCAGGGGCTTGTGCTGTCCTATCACCACCACATGGGCTCAATGATCGAAGACGAAGACGACATCAACTGGCTCATGGAGGGCAGCTCGGACGAGGTCACGCTGCTGTTCGACACCGGACATCTGCACTTTGGCGGCGCTGACGTGCTGGGCGTGCTTGACCGTTGGGGGCATCGGGTCAAACATGTGCATTTCAAGGACGTGCGCGAGGATGTCACCCGTCGGATCCGCGCGGAAAACCGCAGCTTCCTGGACGGGGTGATTGCCGGCGCCTTTACCGTGCCGGGTGATCCGCAGGGCTGCATCGATTTTCAGGCCGTGACGGATGCGTTGAACAAGATGGACTACCACGGCTGGATCGTGGTCGAAGCGGAACAAGACCCGGCCAAGGCCAATCCCTATGATTATTCCAAGCTGGGCTACGATCACATTGTCCATATCTGCGGCCAGTCTGGCCTGAAGATAGACGGATAAGCCCATGTTTTCATTGCGCCATCCCTTTATGCGCCCCCTGTGGCGCCGCATTGCCCTAACAGGCATCAGCGCCGGCTGGGCGCTGATGGAACTGTCCCTCGGCAACCCACTTTGGGCGGCCGTCTTCGGCGTCATCGCCCTTTACTGCGCGATCGAATTTTTCCTCCGCTTCGATCCCGAAAACTACAAGGACACCAAATGAGCCACCTTCTGCACAAACCCTTTGGAACCCACGGCAAGGTGCACGAGATCACGCCTCAAAGCGCCGGATGGCGCTACGTCGGGTTCTCACTCTACCAGTTGCGGGCAGGGGAAAGCGCGGAAGAGGCGACAGGCGCAAACGAGGTCATCCTGGTGATGGTCGAGGGCAAGGCGCAGATCACGGGCGCGGGACAGGATTGGGGGGTGCTGGGCGACCGCATGTCGGTCTTTGAAAAAAGCCCGCCGCATTGCCTCTATCTGCCGAACGGCACGGACTGGCGCGCGGTGGCGGAAACCGATTGCACCATCGCCGTCTGCAGCGCGCCTGGAAAAGGCGGGCACGAGGCCCGCCGGATCGGGCCGGATGGCATCACCCTGACCGAACGCGGCAAGGGCACCAACACGCGTCACATCAACAATATCGCGATGGAGAACGAAGACTTTTGCGACAGCCTGCTGGTGACCGAGGTCTTTACGCCTGCCGGTCACTGGTCGTCCTATCCCAGTCACCGGCATGACGAGGATGACTATCCGCGCATCACCTATCTGGAAGAGACCTATTATCATCGCTTGAATCCGGCCGATGGCTTTGGCATTCAACGGGTGTACACCGACGATCTGCAGCTGAACGAGACGATGGCCGTGGCTGACGGCGATGTGGTCTGTGTGCCGCGCGGGCATCACCCCTGTGGCGCGCCTTATGGGTTCGAGATGTACTATCTGAACGTCATGGCGGGGCCCTTGCGCAAATGGCGCTTTGTGCCAGCGCCACAAGTTGAATGGATCATGGACCGCGATGCCTGACTTTGCCCGTTACCCCTCGCTGAAAGACAAAACCGTTTTTGTGACAGGAGGGGCATCCGGTATCGGGGCAGAGACCGTGCGCGCCTTTGCAGGGCAGGGCGCGCGTGTCGGCTTTGTCGATCTGGATCGCGACGCGGGTGAGCGCCTGTTGTCCGAGCTTGACGGGCAGCACGCGCTGGCGGTTTGCGATTTGCGCGACATCGAGGGCCTGCGCGGGGCTTTCGAGGACCTGGTGGCCGAAGTCGGTCCGGCGCATGTGCTGGTGAACAATGCCGCGCGCGATGATCGTCACGATTGGCGCGAGGTGACGCCCGAGTACTGGGACGAACGCCAGGCCACCAATCTGCGCCACATGTTCTTTGCCATCCAATCCGTCGCACCGGGCATGATCGAGGCCGGGGGCGGGTCGATCGTGAACATCGGCTCAAACTCCTGGTGGGAGGCGGGCGGCGGCTTTCCCGCCTATGCGACCTCGAAGGCGGCGGTGCACGGGTTGACCCGGACCATGGCGCGGGACCTCGGGCCGCATCGGATCCGGGTGAACACCGTGGTGCCCGGGTGGATCATGACCGACCGCCAGAAAGAGCTTTGGGTCACGCCAGAGGCGCTGGCCAAACAGGTGGACCGGCAGTGTCTGCCGGACCCGATTGACCCGATCTATGTCGCCCGGATGGTGCTGTATCTGGCCTCGGACGATGCTGCGATGTGCACCGCGAACAACTTCATGGTCGAGGCGGGGTCAATCTGATCCCAACCCGAAATCCGGGCGAAATCCGAACTTTTTGAAGATGATTCGAATCACTTGGATCGTTCCGATGCCCGCATCCCAGAAAAAATCAACTCAGCTAAATAGCTGATAATAAACGTGTAATTCTATTTCTGAGTTACGCACCTCAAAAATTGATGGACTTGAGGTGCGTACCTCACGTAGCCTGAGTGCATGCCGCGATTCGGATTTCTGAAGCGGCCAACATCTGGGAGGATTGTATGTCATATTCGAAACTGGCCACCGTCAGCGCGATTGCATTGGCCGCCACCGGTGTCGCATCCACCGCGCAGGCCGAGGACCTGACGCTGTGCTGGGCGGCATGGGATCCAGCGAATGCGCTGGTCGAACTGTCCAAAGATTTTGAGGCCCAGTCGGGCCACAACATGAACTTCGAATTTGTACCCTGGCCGAACTTTGCGGACCGCATGCTGAACGAGCTGAACTCGGGCGGCAAACTTTGCGACCTGCTGATCGGCGACAGCCAGTGGATCGGCGGTGGGGCCGAGAACGGCCACTACGTCAAGCTGAACGACTTCTTCGACAATGAAGGCATCAGCATGGACGACTTTGCGCCTGCGACCGTCTATGCCTATTCGACCTGGCCGAAAGGCACACCGAACTACTATGCGCTGCCCGCGATGGGTGACGCCAACGGGTGGTTCTATCGCAAGGACTGGTTCGGTCGCGAAGACATCCAGGCCGCTTACAAGGAAGCCACAGGCCAGGATCTGCGTGAACCTCAGTCGCAGAAAGAGCTGTTGCAGATCGCGCAATTCTTCCAGGAGCGCGAAATCGACGGCAAGACCGTCTACGGCGCGGCAATCTTCACCGAGCGTGGGTCCGAAGGCATCACGATGGGCGCGACCGGCGCGCTGTATGCCTGGGGCTTCAAATACGAGAACGAGCCCGGGTCCTATGACATGGAAGGCGCTGTGAACTCGGCCGAAGCGGTCGAGGCGCTGGAGTTCTACAAGGAACTCTACCAGACGGCGACGCCTCCGGGATACACCAACTCGTACATGGGCGAGAGCCTTGATGCCTTCAAGTCGGGCCAGGTGGCCATGGCAATGAACTGGTTTGCCTTCTTCCCCGGTCTTTATGCTGACCCGGCCACGGGCGGCGACAAGATCGATTTCTTCGTGAACCCACCGCAGAACATCGCGGCGTCCACGCTGGGCGGTCAGGGCATCTCGGTTGTCAGCTACTCGGACAAGCAGGATGCGGCGCTTGAGTACATCAAGTGGTTCGCGCAGCCCGACGTTCAGGCCAAGTGGTGGGAACTGGGCGGCTATTCGGCGCATAACTCGGTCCTGCAGGACCCGGGCTTTGTTGCCAGCCAGCCTTTTGCAGGCGACTTCCTGGAAGCCATGGATGGCGTTCAGGACTTCTGGCAAGAGCCGGCCTACGCCGAACTGCTGCTGGCCATGCAAAAGCGCGTTCACGACTACGTCGTGGCCGACCAGGGCACCGCTCAGGAAGCGCTGGACAAGCTGATCGAAGACTGGACCGAGGTCTTTGAAGACGAAGGCAAGCTGTAAACCCCTTGCCAGGTGCGCGGGACCTCCACCCGCGCACCGAACCCCCAAGCGCCAAACTGCTGGCGCACCTTCTCTAAAACAGGCGAGATCATGTCTGACAGGACAATAGATCGCGTTGCCTCGGCAACGCCCCCCCCAGTTGCGCGCAAAATCAGAGGGTTATCGGATCGGGCCATTGCCTGGATCTTTGTCGCCCCGACGATTTTCCTGCTGCTGGCGATCAACATCTTCCCGTTGATCTGGACCATCCGGCTGAGTTTCACGAACTACAAGGCCAACCGCATTGGCCGCGAAGTCAAGGAAATCGGCTTTCGCAACTACGAGCGCATCCTGACCGACAGCGACATCTGGCTGAATATGCAGGCCACCGCGCATTTCCTGATCTGGACGATCTTCTTTCAGGTCCTGATCGGGTTCACGCTGGCCTGGCTGATCAACAAGAAATTCAAGGGCAACGACCTTTGGACCACGATCATCGTGCTTCCGATGATGCTGTCACCCGCCGTTGTCGGGAACTTTTGGAAGTTCCTCTATCAACCTCAAATTGGCCTCTTCAACTACATCATCGCGTTTTTCACCGGCAAGGAACCATCGAGCTTTGAAATGCTGGGGCAGGTGAATCTGGCGCCCTGGTCCATCGTGATCGTCGACACCTGGATGTGGACGCCCTTCGTGATGCTGATCTGCCTCGCGGGCCTGAGGTCGATCCCCGACTACATCTACGAGGCGGCGGAAATCGACCGGGCCAGCAAGCTGCGCCAGTTCTTCACGATCACCATTCCCATGGTGCTGCCCTTCCTGATGCTGGCGGTGCTGTTCCGCGGGATCGAGAACTTCAAGATGTTCGACCTGGTGGTGCAGCTGACCGGCGGGGGACCTGGGTCCACAACCGAGCTGACCTCGATCAACCTCAAGCGCGAGGCGTTCGAGAAATGGCGCACCGGCTACGCCTCGGCCTACGCGATCATCCTGTTTGTCACGGTGTTTGGCCTGGCCAGCATCTACGTCAAAGCCCTGAACAAGGTGAAAGAGAGATGAGCAGTTTCTCCGTCAACGAACCCTCGAACCGGACCAAATGGTTCGCGGGCAGCCTGGTCATCCTCTACGCGATCATCACCATGATCCCGCTGGTCTGGATTGCCCTCACCGGGTTCAAAAGCCCCGCCGACGCCATCAGCTATCCGCCGAAGTACATCATCGGCAGCGACAGCGAGGCCGGGTTTCAACCCACGCTCGAAGGGTATGTGAACCTGTTCACCACCCGCACACGCCAAACGCAGGAGTTTCTGGACGCGAACCCGCCGGAAAACTGGGCGGACGAGATCGTGCGCAAGTACGACATGGTCATCGTGGGCCCGTCGAAGTTTGGTGAACGCTTCCTGAACTCGGTGATCATCGGCTTCGGCTCGACCTTCCTGTCGGTTTTCCTTGGCACGCTGGCGGCCTATGCCTTCAGCCGGTTCAAGATCCCGCTGGCCGATGATCTGCTGTTCTTCATCCTGTCGACCCGGATGATGCCACCCATCGCTGTTGCGATCCCGATCTTCCTGATGTTCCGGAACCTCGGGCTTTCCGACACGCACCTTGGCATGATCCTGCTTTACACGGCGGTGAACATCTCGCTCGCGGTCTGGCTGCTGAAAAGCTTCATCGACGGCATCCCGACCGAGTATGAAGAGGCAGCCCTGATCGACGGCTACACGCGGTTTCAGGCCTTTTACAAGGTGGTGCTGCCGCAGGCGGCCACGGGCATCGCCTCGACCGCGATCTTCTGTCTGATCTTTGCCTGGAACGAATATGCCTTTGCGGTTCTTCTGACCACGGCCAACGCCCAGACGGCCCCGCCGTTCATCCCAACGATCATCGGCATCGGTGGCCTCGACTGGCCCGCAATTGCCGCCGGCGTCACGCTCTTCCTGCTGCCGGTCATGATCTTCACCATCCTGTTGCGCAAACACCTGCTGCGCGGGATCACATTCGGAGCGGTTCGCAAATGATGAGCTTTATCAATGGCCTGATGCGGCTACGGCGCGGACCGTGGGAGATGCTGGCCACCATCATCATCGCCATCGGGGTCTTTATGCTGATGCAGCCCTTCGTGATCTGGGCCTTCACATATTCCTTCATTGTCACACTGACCGGCACGGTGATGTTCATCATCGTCAGCCACTTCCCGGAGTAAGCATGGCGCAGATCGTCATCAAAAACCTCAAGAAGCAGTTCGGGGACTTCACTGCCGTCCGCGAAAGCTCTTTCACCATCGAGGACGGAGAGTTCTTCATGCTGCTGGGCCCCTCGGGCTGCGGCAAGACCACGACCCTGCGGATGATTGCAGGGCTGGAGTTGCCCACCAGCGGAGAGATCTATCTGGACGGCGAAGAGATTTCGCAACGTCCGCCCTCGCAACGCGATATTGCCTTTGTCTTTCAGATGTTTGCGCTTTACCCGCATATGAACGTCCGCAAGAACATCAGCTATCCGCTGGTCAGCCAGGGCATGCCCAAACCGGCGGTCAAGGCCAAGGTGGCCGAGGTCGCGGGCATCCTCGGGATCGAGGACATCCTTGATCGTCCGGTCGGCGGCCTGTCGGGCGGCGACCGCCAGCGGGTGGCGCTGGGGCGGGCCATCGTGCGCGAGCCCAAGGCCTTTATGATGGATGAACCGCTGGGCGCATTGGACGCCGAGTTCCGCGAACACATGGCCGAAGAGCTGCGCGCGCTGCATGATCGGATGGGGGCGACCACCGTCTATGTCACGCATGACCAGCTCGAGGCCATGCAGATGGGCGACAAGATTGTCGTGATGAACAACGCGGTGGTCGAACAGTTCGGCACCCCGCAGGAAATCTATGACAAGCCCGCAACGATGTTTGTGGCCGACTTCATCGGATCACCGTCGATGAACTTCCTGAAATTCCACGGAAAACTGGATGGCGGGGCCTCGGACGTCGCCATGCACAACATCCAATGTGCGGTGCCCACGGCGCGCGAACCCTTTGAAGGCGACATGGCCTTTGGCGTCCGCCCGGAACATATCCAACTGGCCGACGACGCGGCCTTTCGCGGCGAGGTTCTGGCCACCGAATACCTGGGCACCACCCAGATCGTGACCCTGAAAACCGCGGGCGGCGACGTCAAGGCGCGCGTCCCTTCACATCAGGTGGCCAAGACCGGCGAGACGGTGGGGCTGAACTTCAACGCCGCGACCGTGACGCTCTTTGATCGCCAATCGGGCCGCGCCCTGAAATCCGAACTGAACGAGGGGGTGCTTCATGGCTGAGGTTCAACTCAACGGCATCTCCAAGGCCTTTGGCAAGACGCAGGCGGTCAAGGACATCACGATGACCATCGGCGACGGCGATTTTGTCGTCCTGTTGGGGCCAACCGGGGCGGGCAAGACAACGACGCTGCGCCTGATCTCGGGCCTTGAAAAACTCGACAGTGGCTCGGTCTTCATTGGCGGGCGGGACGTGGTCCACGACACACCCGCGCAGCGCGATGTGGCGATGGTGTTCCAGCAATACTCGCTCTATCCGCACCTGACCGTGCGCGACAACCTGGCCTTTCCACTGCGCTCGCCAATCCTGAAAACGCCCGAGGATGAGATCACCCGCAAGGTGCAGGAAATCGCCGAGATCCTGCAGATTCCGCACAAGCTGGACAACAAGGCCACGGCCCTGTCGGGCGGCGAGATGCAGCGCGTGTCCATCGGGCGGGCACTGGTACGCAACCCGTCGATCTACCTGATGGACGAACCGCTCAGCTCGCTGGATGCCAAGCTGCGCGCCGACCTGCGGGTCGAGCTCAAGCGCATTCAGGCCGATCTGGGATCGACGCTGCTTTACGTGACCCACGACCAGATCGAGGCCATGACAATGGCCACACATATCGGCGTGCTCGAAGAGGGACAGCTGGTGCAATACGGCACCCCGAAAGAGGTCTATGAAAACCCGGTCAGCGTCTATGTCGCCAGCCGTCTGGGGCAGCCGCGCATCAACATCCTGCCGTCGAACCTGTTCCCCGGCACACACAAAGGCCCGCAGATCGGGCTGCGGCCCGAGAACATCCAGCAGGGCGACGGGATCGAGGCGCGGGTGCTGCGCTCGGAACATCTGGGGGACCAGACCCGCCTGCATCTTGAGGTGCAGGGCCATCCGGTTACCACACTGACCGATCCACACCAAGACGTCGGCAGCGACGCGACCATCAAGATAAGCCCGCAAAATCCACTGTATTTCGACGCCTCAGGCGCGCGGGTCGTTTAAGGGAGGACCACCATGGCACAATTCATCAACGCCAAAGAGGATCTGGTGACCGAGGCCATCGACGGCGTGCTCGCCGCCTCGGGCGGCGCGCTATCGCGACTTGATGGCTATCCACATATCAAGGTCGTCTTCCGAACGGAATGGGACAAGTCCAGGGTCGCCCTGGTGTCCGGCGGCGGCTCGGGGCATGAACCGGCGCATGCGGGTTTTGTCGGCAAGGGCATGCTGACGGCTGCGGTCTGCGGCGAGGTCTTTGCCTCACCCTCGGTCGAGGCGGTGCTGGCCGGGATCCTGGCCGTGACAGGCGAGGCCGGGTGCCTCTTGATCGTCAAGAACTACACGGGCGACCGTCTGAACTTTGGTCTGGCCGCTGAACGCGCCCGTGCGCTTGGCCGCAAGGTCGAGATGGTGGTCGTTGACGACGACGTGGCGCTGCCGCATCTGCCGCAGCCCCGCGGTGTTGCGGGCACTCTGTTCGTGCACAAGATCGCAGGCGCCCTGGCCGAAGAGGGTGCAGATCTGCAGAGGGTCACCGAGGCGGCGCGCTCGGTCATCGGCAAGGTCGCCTCGATCGGGATGAGTCTGGATACCTGCACCATTCCGGGTTCGAAGAAAGAGGAACGCATCGGCGCGGGAAAAGCGGAACTCGGCCTCGGCATCCACGGTGAACCGGGGGTGGAGCAGGTCGATTTCTCGACCGCCATGGGGGCAATGACGACCGTGGTCGACAAGCTGCGCGATCATGTGGGCGGCAACACGGTTGCGATTGTGAACAACCTTGGCTCGACCACGCCGCTGGAAATGTCGGTGCTGACCCACGGACTGACCGCCTCGGGCATGGTGCAGCATCTGGTGGGGCCTGCGCCGATGATGACCTCGCTCGACATGCATGGCTTTTCGGTTTCGGTGATGGAGGCTACGGCCGAGGAATATGCCGCCCTTGCCGCGCCGGTCGCCATGCCCGCCTGGCCGGGGTTGATGCAGGTGGTGGAGCCACCGGTTGTCGGTCTGCCCGACGGGTTGACCCCGATCGAGCCGATCCCTTCGCAGAACGACCGCACCCGCGCGATCATCGAGAATGTCGCGGACCTGCTGATCTCGGCCGAGGGTTCGTTGAACGAGCTTGATGCCAAGTCGGGCGATGGCGATACCGGCAGCACGCTGGCCACCGCCGCACGGGCGCTCAAGGGCAATCTGGACAAGATGCCACTTGCTGATCTGACGCAACTGTTCCCGGCCTTGGGTGACGCCCTGAGCCAGACCATGGGCGGCTCGTCCGGCGTGATCCTGGCGATCTACTTCAACGCGGCAGGGGACGCCTGCGCCAATGGGGCCTCGGTCCACAAGGCGCTGGTTGCCGGTCTGAACCGTGTCAGCCAGGTCGGCGGGGCAGGGGTCGGCGACCGCACTATGGTTGATGCATTGGCCCCGGCGCTAGAGGCTTTGCCCGACGGTATCGCTGCAGCGGCGCAGGCTGCGCGGATTGGCGCAGACAGCACAGCGTCGATTCACCGTGCAAAGGCCGGCCGGGCCGCGTATGTGCCCGAGGAGAACCTGAAAGGCCACAACGATCCGGGCGCCGAGGCCGTGGCTTTGCTGTTTGACGCGCTCGCGAAGGAAATGGAGAGCTAAGCTGAGCAAGCCTGACCTGAAAATCGTCGGCAAACCCACGGTGAACGACATCGCGCGGGTTGCGGGGGTCAGCCTCGCAACCGTGGATCGCGTGTTGAATGAACGCCCGGGTGTCCGGAAGATCACGATCAAACGCGTGCAGGCGGCGATCGATCAGTTGGGCTATGTGCGCGACACGGCGGCGGCCAACCTGGCGCGCCGTCGGGTCTACAACCTCTTGTTTGTGCTGCCGGACACCGACAACGAGTTCATCCACGCCCTGCGCCAGCAGATCGGAGAGCAGGGTGAAAAACTGGCCAACGACCGGACCGAGCTTTCGGTCGCGCTGGCAGCCCCTTTCGACACACAGGGCATTGTATCGCTTCTGGACGGGCTCGACCCGGCGAAGACCGACGGTGTTGCGGTCTTCAGTCCAGAAACACCTTCGGTCCGCGACGCCATCAAGCGGGCGCATGACAAGGGCATTGCCGTTGTGACACTGGTTGCGGATTTGCCGACGTCGCAGCGAGACCATTTTGTCGGCATCGACAACATCTCGGCCGGGCGCACGGCGGCACAGCTGATGGGCCGCTTTGTGAGGACTCCCGGCAAGGTTCTGTTTATCACCGGGTCCCGCTTTGCCCGCGATCACCTGGAGCGGCGACTTGGGTTTGACGATGTCATGCGTCAGGACTTCCCCGAGCTTGAGGTGGCCGCCTCGGTCGAGGGCCGCGATGACCCCGAACTGGTCTATTCAATGCTGCCCGAGGTGTTCGAAAACCATCCCAACATCGTCGGCATCTACTCCAGCGCCGCCGGGAACGAAGGTCTGGTTCGCTTCATGCGCGGTCAACCCGGACTGCGTGACATAGTGGTCATCGCACATGAGTTGACGCCGCTGAGCAGGGCCGCGCTGAAAGACGGCTATTTCGATGCGGTCATCAATCAGGATGCGGGCCACCTGGTTCGGTCCTGCGCGCGGCTTCTGCGCGCGACCGCCGACAACGTGCCGTTCAACGCCGCGCAAGAGCGGATCCGGATCGACATCTACATCAAGGAAAACACGCCCGGCTGAGCGTTTATCGCTTGCGGGCAGACAGGATCTGTTCAGCAATCTGCTTGCACGGGGCAATGGCCGCGTCCGGTTGCAGGCGCGTGGCCCAGTCGATCCCCGGTTCCAACTCGGTCAGGGCGTCGATCAGGGGTTTGCCCGTTGCCGCCGCCTGTTTGACCCGCGCCTGAGCTTCGGCACGCGGCATGGTCTGGGCCAAGGCGAAACTCGCAGCTTCGGCCATGACGCCGCTGTTGGCGGACAGATGGTGCGCCATACGGTCGGCGTCACCCTTCAGCGACTTGGCCAAAGCAGTTGCGTGGGTCATCGCCGCGCCAATTGCCATCAACATCTGCGGCACAAGGGTCCATTCCAGCGTCCAGTTCACGCCATCGCGCTCTTCGGCGTGGCCCCCGGACAGCGTCAGCCCCATCTGCGCCGTCCGGGCCAAATGCGACAGCACGCGCACGGCCTCGGCCCCGACAGGGTTGGCCTTTTGCGGCATGGTCGAGGATCCGCCGCCGGCGCCTGCGCGGGCCTCTCCGATCTCGGATCGGGACATCAGCATCATGTCGCCCGCAATCTTGTCCAGCGCCACGGCCAGATCACCCAGCCAATGGGCCAGCGTCCGGGGACCGGTGCGATCGCTGTGCCAGGGCGGGGCAAAGCGCAGATCCAGTGCCTGGGCCAGACCCATGGCAATGGCGGGCCCGTTAGGTGCGATTGCGGTGTTGGCCCCGGACGCCCCGCCGAACTGTATCTTCAGCACCTTGTCGCGCAGTGGTGCCAGGGCGGTTTCAGCCTCGATCAGCGGGGCGGCCCATTGGGCAATTCGCAGGCCAAAAGTGATGGGCGTCGCGATCTGCGAGCGGGTGCGCCCGGCCATCAGAACCGACGCATGCGCCCGGCTTTGCTCTTCAAACGCATCGATCAGGCCCCCCAACCGGCGCTCCAGCACGTCGAGTGCCGCGCGCCAGCACAGCACATGCGCGGTGTCGATGACATCCTGACTGGTCGCGCCCCAATGCAGGAACTGTCCGTGCTCCGGCGGCAGATGCTTGCGCAGTTCCGCCACTAGGGCAGGGACGGCAACCCCCGTCGAGGCGACGCCCGATGCCAGCGTCTCTGGCGGGATGGTCAGCCCATCCAGCCCCGCCTCGATCGCGCGGCCCGAGGCCTCGGGGATCACGTCAAGCCCGCCTTGTACCCGTGCCAAAGCGGCTTCGAACCGGACCATTCCTGCGATGGCGGCCGTGTCTCCGACCAAAGCGGCAAGCTCTGGATCGCCGAAAAGTGCGCCGTAAAGGGGGCTTTCAGAGAACGTCACCGCCATTCCCGCGTCACGCCCGCAATGGCAGATCGAGGATGTCGCGCGCCTGCTGCCAGGTGGCGACGGGACGTTCGTATTTGTCACACAGCTCGGCTGCGCGGGCGACCAGCGCGGCATTCGACGGCGCCAAGGCATCTTTCGACAGGCGCATGTTGTCCTCCAGCCCGGTTCGGGTGTGACCCCCCGCGGCGATGCACCATTCGTTGACCTCGATCTGGTGCCGCCCGATCCCTGCGGCGCACCATTCGGCCTCGGGCGCCAGGCGTTCGACCGTTTTGATATAGAAATCAAAGGTTTCGCGGTCGGCGGGCATTGCGTTTTTCACACCCATGACGAACTGGATGTAAAGCTTGCCATAAAGCCCGCCCGCCCTGTGTCGCGCAACGGCCTGATGGATGTGGCTCAGGTCAAAGGCCTCGATCTCGGGCGTGACCTCATAGGTCTGCATTTCGCTGGCCAGCCAATCCACCAGATCTGGCGGATTTTCGTAGACCCGTGTCGGGAAGTTGTTCGAGCCCACCGACAGCGAGGCCATGTCCGGTCGCAGCGACAGCATCCCGCCCCGCGTCTTGCCCGCGCCCGAGCGTCCGCCGGTCGACAGCTGGATGATCATGCCCGGGCAGTGCTTTTCCAGCCCTTCCTTGAGCCGGGCAAATTTCTCGGGGTCCGAACTGGGGGTTTCGTCATCGTTGCGCACATGACAATGGGCGATGCTGGCCCCCGCCTCAAAGGCCTCGTGCGTGCTTTCGACCTGCTCGGAGATGGTGATCGGAACAGCCGGGTTGTTCGCCTTGGTCGGCACCGAGCCGGTGATTGCCACGCAGATGATACAGGGTTTGGTCATGTCTGGGTCTTTCTTTGCATGCGCCGGTCAAACATCAAAGAACACGGTTTCCGCGTCGCCTTGCAGGCGGATGTCGAACCGATAGACCGGTTGCCCGTCCCGCTCGGATTTCGAGGCAACCAGGGTGGCGCGTCGGTGTTCCCATTCGATCAGGTTCAGAACCTGATCTTTGGCATTGGCCTCGGCCTCATCCTCGAAATACATCCGGGTGTTCAGCCCGACGTTGATGCCGCGCGCAACGATCCAGAAATTCAGATGCGGGGCCTGCTGCCCGCCGTTCCGTCCCGCAAGCGGCCCGGGTTTCACGGTGTCGAACCCCCAAAGGCCGGTGTCGAAATCCGAGATCACGCGGCCCCAGCCGCGAAAGCCCTCTTCGACCCCGCCGCCGTCTTCGGGGTGGGCATAATGGCCCTCGGAGTTGGCCTGCCAGACCTCGATCAGCACATCTTTGATCGGCGCGCCCATGCCATCATAGACACAGCCCTCGACGTGAATACGCGTGCCCTTGGCGTTGGGGCCTGCGATGTCGCGGCCCAATTCCTCGCGGTAGATGTCGAACCCGGCGGCGCCGGGGGCCAAGCCGATATGCACATAGGGACCCGCGGTCTGTGACGGGGTTTCCTTGAGATAGTCCAATGACTGCACCATGGTTCAGTTCCCCTCCAACCGGTTTTCGAACAGGGTCGACCGCCGCCCGCGCAACACGATGTCGAACTTGTAGGCAATGGTATCAAGCGGGATGGTCGCGTTCAAATCAAGCGCCGCGACCAGCGCATCCCGCGCCTCTTGCGAGGGGATCGATTTGACGATGGGACAATGCGGCAAGAGCGGGTCGCCCTCGAAGTAACATTGCGTGATCAGGCGTTGGACAAAGCCAGAGCCAAAGATCGACAGGTGAATATGCGCAGGTCGCCAGCTGTTCACCCAGTTCCGCCAGGGATAAGCCCCCGGTTTGACAGTGCGAAAGACGTAGTAGCCGTTTTCATCCGTCACGGTACGCCCACAGCCGCCGAAATTGGGGTCGATGGGGGCGAAATAGGTATCCTTCTTGTGGCGATAGCGCCCGCCAGCATTGGCCTGCCAGGCCTCGACCAGCGTATTGGGCACGGGGCGCGCGTTTTCGTCCAGTACCCGCCCGTGCAGAATGATCCGCTCGCCAATCGGGCCTTCGCCGGGTTTGGCGTAGTTCGATAACAGATCGTTGTCGATGGGATCGATGTCGTTGTGCCCAAAGACCGGCCCGGTGATCTCGGACACGGTGTTTTCCAGGCTGATCAGCGAATACTGCGGAGACCGCGCAACCGAGGTCTTGTAGTCCGGCGTCAGCGCCGGCGGATGCCATTCGCGATCCCGTTGGTAAAACTCTGCAGGGGGTCTCATGTCTCGGCCTCCATCTCGGCATAGGTTTGGCGCGCCAGTTTCAGCGCATGATTGGCGCGGGGAACGCCCGCGTAAATGGCAACGTGTTGAAAGGCCTCAAGTACGTCGGTCTTGCTGGCCCCGGTGCGGGCCGTGGCACGGATGTGCATCGGGATCTCTTCGAAATTCCCGGTGGCCGCCAGCAGCGCCAGCGTCAGCATCGAACGTTCGCGTTTGCTGATCCCGTCCGAGGCCCAGACAGTGCCCCAGGCACCTTCGGTGATCATGGTTTGGAAGGGCGTGTCCAGCGCGGTTTTTGCGGCCTCGGCCCGATCAACATGGGCATCTCCCAGCACCGACCGACGCACGGTCATGCCTTGGTCATAGCGGTCTGACATCCGGTTCCTCCTCTTTGACTTGCCGGGATATTGGCTTTCTCAAAATCATATGTAAAGTGAGCTTATGTGCATCTTTCTTTCCAGAAATGGCAACAAATGATCGACCGTCGCATCAAGTTTCGCCATATTCAGTGCTTTGTGGAAATCTGCCGCGAAGGCAGTTTCAAACTTGCCTCGCAAAAGCTGTTCCTGACACAGCCGGCGATTTCCAAGACGATGAAGGAGCTGGAAGAGCTTTTGGGCCACCAGCTTCTGATCCGGGATCGGGGCGGCGTGCAGGTCACCGAGGATGGCGCCGTATTTCTGCGCTTTGCCCAGATGTCGATTGCGGCGCTGCAACAGGGCATCGACGGGATGGCGCAGGATCACGACGGGTTTCGCCAGACCCTGTCCGTGGGCGTTCTGCCCTCGGTCGCCGCGCGGTTGGTGCCCGATGTGGCCCACAGGTTCGGGGCACTGATGCCGGATGCCGTGCTGCGCGTCACGGACGGGCCCTATGCCTATCTGATCGACCGGCTGAAGCTTGGGGCGCTGGATCTGGTGATCGGACGCATGGGCGCGCATGAACAGATGAAAGGCGTCAGTTTCACGCCGCTTTATCAGGAAAGCATCGCGCTTGTGGTGCGGGCCGGGCATCCCTTGTTGGACGACCCGGTTCTGTCGCGGATCGTTGATTGGCCGATCCTCTACCCGGTCGAGGGGGCCGCGATCCGCCCCGCCGCCGATCGGTTCTTTGTCGAACAGGGAATCGGAACATTGCCCCGGCGGATCGAGACCGTCTCGGGCGCGTTTGGCCGTGTGTTTGTGCAGAACAGCGATGCTGTCTGGGTGATTTCCGAAGGTGTTGTCGAAAACGAGGTCGAACGCGGTGTCTTGGCGCGGCTGCCCATCTCAAGTGACAGCACCCGGGGCGCCATTGGCGTCATGACCCGAGAGGATTGGGATGTGCCCCTGGTCGGACGCCAGTTCCGTCGCGCGCTGAACGAGGCCATCGCCTCGGGAGGGTTCGGGGCCTGACAAGTACCGGTACTAGGGCTGGTAGGCGAAGTAGCGATGCCGGTCCGTTGCGCACCAGACGTCCCGTAGTTCGACCTGCCGGTCCAGGGCATCAAATGTCTGGCGTTCGATGTGCAGCACAGGTGATCCTTCCGGAACGCCTAGCGATGGCGCGATCTCGTCCGAGGCCGCTTCGGCCCCGAGGCGGTCGTTCACGTTCAGAACGATGATGGAATAGGCCTGCTGGTAAAGCACATACAGCGTGTTGGGCAGCGGGGTGCGCGCCTCGAGCCCGGGAAACAGATCGGCGGACAGGCGGGACTGTTCGACAACGCGTGTATCCTTGCCCAATTGACGGATGCGCCGGATCTCGAGCACATCCTCGGGCCCGCCGTGCAGGGCCGCGCGTTCGCTGTCCTGCGCAGGTCGCCGGGTCACTGTTTCTGACACCAGTTCTGGCGGCTCCAGCGTGCCATCTTCGCGCCGCAGCCGGAAGAAGCTGAACAGGGCATCTTCGGGCGTGCGCAGGGTCACGAAACTGCCGCGTCCCTGTGTGCGGGTGACGATCCCGCGCGCCTCTAGCGCCATAACCGCCTTGCGCGCCGTGCCCTGTGCGACGCCCAGGTCCTTGGCCAGTTGCATCTCGCTGGGAAGCATGGCGCCGGGGGGCAGTTCGCCCGAGGCGATGCGGTCAAGGATCGTGTCGATCACGGTTTGGTACAGGGGCGCATTCATGCGCGCACTCTAGCAGAGTCAGAAATCAGTGCAATAGTCATGTACAAGTAGTCTTGTATAAGACATACTGCGGCACAGGAGATGAGTCGCAGCGGCGACGGCTGATATTTGGGAGGAAAAGATGTCAGAGATTCCGCATTTGCTTGTGCATGAGCATGCCGACAACGTTGGCGTTGTCGTGGTCGAAGGACTTACCGCGGGGACAGATATGTTGTGCTGCGTGACGCATGACAACTCGACCTTCCGGCTGACCGCCGGGGCCGACGTGCCGATCGGGCACAAGATCGCGCTCAAGGATCTGGCGACCGGCGACACCGCGATGAAATATGGCGAAGACATCGGCAAGATCATCGCGGACATCCCGAAAGGTGGCCATGTTCACACCCACAACTGCAAAACCAAGCGCTGGTAAGGAGCTGATATCATGACACAACTTTCGAACATGACCGTCATGGGCTACCGCCGCGAAAACGGCCGGGTCGGTGTGCGCAACCACGTCATCATTCTGCCCGTCGACGATATTTCGAACGCCGCGTGTGAGGCTGTGGCCAACAACGTCAAGGGCACGATGGCGCTGCCACATGCCTATGGCCGTCTGCAGTTTGGCGAAGACCTCGAGTTGCATTTTCGGACGATGATTGGCACCGGTGCCAACCCGAACGTCGCTGCGGTCGTCGTGATCGGCATCGAACCCGGCTGGACCAAGCGCATCGCCGACGGCATCCGCGAAACCGGCAAGCCGGTGGCCGAGTTCTCGATCGAACAGAACGGCGATTTCGAAACCATCCGTGCCGCAAGCTGGGCCGCCAAGGCCTTTGTCCACCAGACCAGCGAATACCAGCGTGAAGAGTGCAGCATCAACGAACTGTGGATCAGCACCAAATGCGGTGAAAGCGACACGACCACCGGTCTGGGCAGCTGCCCGACCGTTGGCAACATGTACGACAAGCTGCTGCCAGAAGGCATCACCGGCTTCTTTGGTGAAACCTCGGAAATCACCGGTGCCGAACACATCTGCCAGAAACGCGCGATCAACGAAGAGGTTGGCGAGCGCTGGTACAAGATGTGGAAGGCCTATCAGGACGACGTGATCTTTGCGCACCAGACCGATGACCTCTCAGACAGCCAGCCCACCAAGGGCAATATCGAAGGTGGCCTGACCACCATCGAGGAAAAGGCGTTGGGGAACCTGGAAAAGATCGGCCGCACGTCGCAGTACATCGACATCCTCGAACCGGCCGAGATGCCGAAATCCGGCAAGGGCCTGTATTTCATGGACTCGTCCTCGGCGGCGGCGGAATGTGTGACGCTGATGGCCGCGGGTGGCGCGGTGATCCACACCTTCCCGACGGGTCAGGGTAATGTGGTCGGCAACCCGATTGTTCCGGTGATCAAGATCACGGCGAACCCGCGCACCGTTCGGACCATGAGCGAACACGTGGACGTCGACGTTTCGGGCATCCTGCGCCGCGAGATGACCATCGACGAAGCGGGTGACGAGCTGATCGAGATGATCCGCCGCACGGCCAACGGTCGGGCAACTGCAGCAGAGGCACTTGGCCACCGCGAGTTCTCGATGACAAAACTTTACCGCAGCGCGTAAGCTGCGGCAGAGGAGACCGCGATGACCGACACGCTGATGCGCCAGGACGAGGCCGAGGCCCTGATTGCCGAGGCATTTCAGGCCTGCGGCGTGTCGGAAACCAGTGCCCGCAGTACCGCGCGGGCCCTGGTCACTGCCGAGATCGACGGACAAAAGGGCCACGGGTTTTCGCGCGTGGCCTCTTATGCGGCGCAGGCACGCTTGGGCAAGGTTGCGGGGCAGGCCGTTCCGCGCGTGGTCACCCGCCGTCCTGCCTGGGTCGAGATCGACGCAGGCCACGGGTTTGCCTATCCCGCACTCGATCTGGCAATTGCTGAACTCGTTGAAATTGCGCCGGAAACGGGGATCGCGGCGGCCTCGGTCACGCGGTCGCATCATTGCGGACAACTGGCGGCGCATGTGGAACGTCTGGCCAAGCAGGGCCTTGCCGCCCTGATGGTGGCCAATACGCCCAAGGCCATGGCACCCTGGGGCGGCGGGCAGGCGCTTTTTGGCACCAACCCCATCGCCTTTGCCGCGCCACGGGCTGGCGCGCCGCTGGTCATCGACCTGTCGCTATCCAAGATCGCACGTGGCAAGGTCATGGCCGCCGCCCGCGCGGGCGAACCCATTCCCGAGGGATGGGCACTTGACGCGGACGGCAAGCCGACCACGAACCCGAAGGCCGCGCTGCAGGGCACGATGCTGCCCATGGGCGACGCCAAGGGCGCGGCACTTGCCTTGATGGTCGAGGTTCTGGCGGCGTCGCTGACCGGGGCCAATGCCTCGTACGAGGCCAGTTCGTTCTTCGACGCCGATGGCCCTCCACCCGGCGTGGGCCAGTTGCTGATCGCGTTTGATCTGGGGCAGGGTGCCGGACAGGGGTTCGCCACGCGACTCGAGGCGCTGCTGGCCGAGATCACGGGGCAGGGTGCGCGGTTGCCGGGCACGCGACGTCTGGCGGCGCGCGAAGCAGCCCGAAATCAGGGTGTCGCCGTGCCCGAACAGGTTCTTCAAGAGATCAAGGCCTTGACGGCGGGCTGACCCGCCTAGCGTGACCGGGTGTCCGGCAACGAGATATTGGCCACTTGCTCGGCAATCGGATCCGTCGATAGCGGATGTATGTCTGATTTGTAGTCCTCGGGCTCGCCCATGTCCTGCCATCCACCCTGCCGGTAGACCTGCAATCCCGTGAAACCGGCCTTGTACCCCATTTTGGGACTGCCGGGGACCCAATAGCCCAGGTAGACGTAGGGCAGACCCGCCTCTTGCGCGATCTTCACGTGGTCCAGCACCATGTAGGTGCCCAGGCTTTGTTTCGGCAGGTCGGGTTCGTAGAACGAGTAGACCATGCTCAGCCCGTCATCCAGCACATCGGTCAAGCACACGGCGGTCAGATCGCGCGTCTGTCGGTCGCTGTATTCGATCACCCGCGACCGGATCGGCGTTTCCTCGATCATCGCGGCAAACTCGAAGACATCCATGTCGGCCATGCCACCGTCGGCATGGCGGCTGTCGAGATAGCGGCGAAACAGCTCGTACTGGTCTTCGGTCGCCCAGGGAGAGGTCGCCCGGCGGCGCAGATGGGCGTTGCGGTTGATCGTCTTGCGCTGGCTGCGCGAGGCGACAAAGCGCGAGACATCAATGCGTGCCGAAAGGCAGGCGGCGCAGTCCGAACAAGAGGGGCGATACAGCACGTTCTGAGACCGGCGAAACCCTTGCTTCGACAGGCTGTCGTTCAACTGGCCGGCGGTTTCGCCCTGCAGGGCCGTGAACAGCTTCCGCTCCATCCTTCCCTCAAGATAGGGGCACGGCTGGGGCGCAGTTACGTAAAACTGCGGGGCAAGCGGAAGTGAATGGCGCATCTATGTCCCGTTCAAGCATTTCTTGCGGGAAGCGTAGCAACTAGGTTTCGCCCCGCCAAGCTTAATTGCGGGGCGTTTCCCATTGATTGCGCGTAAACTTTCAGCGACCTCGGCGGTTGATCGCCACCGTGCCCAGCACGTGGTCCGTCACACCCTGACCGCGCTCGTTGATGAACATCAGCGCAATCGAGGCCAGTTGAACCAGGGGGAAGGCCATCGACAAGGTGTACCCCAGCGTGTGCATGAAGGCAGTGCCACCGTCAAAGCGGCGCCCTTCGCTGTCGCGGAACTCGATCGACATCAGGCGCATGCCAAAGGTCGCAGAGGTGCCTGACAGGCTGATCCAGCGGTAGGCAAAGCCCACAACCAGATAGAGGAACGGCAGGAAGAAGAGGCCGATAAAGGCCGTCATCAGAATGATCGGCAGGATCAGGATCGAAATCACGATGGTGTCGATCACCCAAGCCAGGCCACGCTTGACGGTGACGTCCGCATAGAACTCGGGCTGCATCACGGGATCGGGCAGATGGACATGGGTGTGGGGGGACGAGATCATTTTACCGGTCTGAAAAAAAGAGGTTTGGGAACAAGGCAAGGCCCCAATCGGGGCCCTGCCGGGATTGGCAGTGCAGATTATTGCTGCGGGCGCGGCGACTGCTGGTCCAGCGGCGAAACCTCGTCGCGGGGGGCAGCGGCTTCACGTGCGCGCTCTTCCATGAACTGGTCGAATTCCGCTTTGTCCTTTGCTTCGCGCAGGCGGCGCAGGAAGGCTTCGAAGTTTTCCTGTTCGTCGGTCAGACGGCGCAGGGTTTCTTCCTTGTAGGCATCAAAGGCCGCGTTGCCGCTGGGTTTCAGGGCCGAGTAGGCAAAGTGACGGCGGCTGCTGCCGCAGCGGGATTTCGAGAACATGCGTTTGCTCCAGATCATGTAAAAGAGAAGGGCCAGACCAACGGGCCAGAAGAAGATGAAGCCAAGGACCATGGCAGCGATCCAGGCACCCTTGCCTTTGCTGTCCAGCCAGGCTTCGCTGCGGGAAAACCAACCGGTGGTTTCCGGAAGCGTGGTAGTCTGAGCGGCGGCGGTGTTCATTTGTGTCTCCGTGGTTGAAGGTTAATGTGAATGCTTTTCACATGACAGTAGATCGGAACCCGGATGACCTTCTTCAAGGGTTTATGTGAATGTTTTTTACATTTTCGTGCAACGCATTGATTTAGAATAATTTTATCGCAAACATTTTTTCAGATCAGATGATGAAATCCGCCGAAATTGCCCCCGTAAGGCCCGGCAGAACCCTCGGATTCAGCGGAAAGACATGTCGCGGCGTGCCAGCCGCGGCCCAGACTTCGTCAAAGTCCAGCAGACGGGGATCCAGCCAGGCGCGGATCGGGTTCAGGTGCCCGATGGGCGCGACACCCCCAATGGCAAAGCCGGTCTGTGCGCGGATCAGCGCGGCATCCGCCTTGCCCAAAGCCTCGCCCGCCAGGGCCGATGCCTTTTCTCCGTCGACCTTGTTGCCGCCGGCCGTCAGGAACAACAGCGCCTCACCCGAATTTTCGCCGCGAAAGATGATGGACTTGGCGATTTGATCGACCTCGCACCCCACAGACGTTGCCGCCTCTTGCGCCGTGCGCGCCTGACCCACCTCCATAATGCCATCTGGAAGCCCCGCGGCCTCAATTGCGGCACGCACCCGTTTCAAACTTTTACTCATTCCCGCCTCCTGATCCTGAACGCCGGACTATCCGCGCTTTTTGTGCCATTGCAAGTTGCGTGACGACATGTCCAATCTGGACCATGACCTTTGCCAATGCCCTGACCCGACTGCCCAGACCCTATGAACCCGATCGTGGCGACGAAGCGCTTGCCGCGGTGCCCTGGGCCAGCGGGGATGTCGCACAATTGATCCGTGGCACCGGGGGCTGCAGTCCCTTTCTCAAGAGCTTGATCCAGAAAGAAGGTGATTGGCTGGAAGCGGCCTTGGAGGCGCCGGAACGCGCGCTTGACACCTTGGCCGCAAACAGCCGGGATCTTGCCGCCACCGACGTGCCAAACGGCTTGCGACAGGCGAAACGGCGCGTGGCCTTGTTGACGGCGCTGGCTGATCTGGGTGGCGTCTGGTCGTTGGAACAGGTCACCGTTGCCTTGACGCGCTTTGCCGAGACGGCAGTCGAAACCGCCCTGCGCGCCGCGCTCGAGGTCGAAATCCGCCGGGGCAAGCTGCCCGGCGCGACCGAAGAGTCGCTGGACACAGCGGCGGGGCTGGTGGTGCTGGCGATGGGCAAGATGGGGGCATACGAGCTGAACTACAGCTCTGACATCGATCTGATCTGCCTGTTTGACGAAACCCGATATGACCCCTCTGACTACCAAGAGGCCCGCGCAAGCCTTGTCAGGGCGACGCGCAAAATGGCCTCGACACTTAGCGAGATCACCGGGGACGGCTATGTCTTTCGCACGGACCTGCGCCTGCGTCCCGATCCCGCCGTGACGCCAGTGTGCCTGTCCATGGAAGCCGCGGAACGCTACTACGAAAGCCTGGGCCGCACCTGGGAACGGGCGGCGTATATCAAGGCCCGACCCTGTGCCGGTGACATTGCGGCCGGGGAACGGTTCCTGCAGACACTGCAGCCTTTCGTGTGGCGCAAGCATCTGGACTTCGCCGCCATCCAGGACGCCCACGACATGCGCTTGCGCTACCGCGAGCACAAGGGGCAGGGCGGACCGATCACTCTGCTCAAGCACAACATGAAGCTTGGGCGCGGCGGCATCCGAGAGATCGAGTTCTTCACCCAGACCCGCCAACTGATCGCCGGGGGGCGTGACCCGGCCTTGCGTCAACGCGGGACCGTCGAGTCGCTGGCGACCTTGGCGCGCAAGGGCTGGGTGCCGACCGAGGCGGCCGAGACCCTGACCGACCACTATCGCGCCCATCGAGAGATCGAGCACCGCATCCAGATGGTCGGCGATGTTCAGACCCACGCGTTGCCGGGCGGCAGCGAGGGGTTCGATCGGCTGGCCGCTTTCACCGGGACCAGCCGCGCAGAGCTTGAGGCGCGGTTGCTGCAGCGCCTGACCGAGGTGCATGATCTGACCGAAGGGTTCTTTGCCCCTGACGCCCGCGCCAGGGCAAAAAAGCCCGAAGAGACCACGCTGGACACCAAGGGCTATTCCGCCCGCTGGCGGCGGTATCCGGCACTGCGCTCGTCCCGTGCCGTTGAAATCTTTGAGCGGCTCAAACCCGACATCCTGGCGCGTCTGGCGCAAGCCGACCGTCCCGAAGAGGCGCTGGTGGCCTTTGACGGCTTCCTGTCGGGTCTTCCGGCCGGGGTTCAGGTCTTTTCTTTGTTCGAAGCCAACCCGCATCTGGTCGATCTCTTGATCGATGTGGTCAGTGTCTCACCCGATCTGGCGCGCTATTTGTCGCGCAATGCCTCGGTCTTTGACGCGGTGATTGGCGGGGCTTTCTTTGATGCATGGCCGGGGGTCGATGCGTTGAAACAGGACCTTGCGGACCAGTTCGCGCGGGCGGGCGATTATGAGCGCAAATTGGATGCCGTGCGTCGCTGGACCCGTGAGTGGAACTTCCGCACCGGCGTGCACCTGTTGCGCGGGTTGATCGACGCGGATCAGGCCGGATGGCAATACGCCGACATCGCCGAGGCCGTCATGGCCGAACTCTGGCCCGTCGTCGTCGCCGAGTTCACGCAAAAGCACGGGGCCCTGCCGGGGCGCGGCGCGGTGGTCCTGGGCATGGGGTCCCTCGGGGCCCGGCGGTTGCACGGGCGGTCGGACCTGGATGTGATCGTGATCTACGATCCCGATGGGGTCGAGATGTCCGAAGGTCGGAAACCCTTGCCAGCGCGGATGTATTATGCCCGCCTGACCCAGGCGCTGATCACAGCGGTCAGCACGCAGACCGCCGAAGGGCGGCTGTTCGAGATCGACATGCGCCTGCGGCCCTCGGGCAATCAGGGTCCTGTCGCCACCAGTTTCGAGGCGTTCCGCACCTACCAGCGCGAGTCCGCCTGGACGTGGGAGCACCTGGCCCAAACCCGCGCGCGCATCGTGGCGGGGTCGCAGGATCTGGCCGAAGATGTCGAGGCTTTTCGGCAGGGCCTGTTGGCCGACCCGCGCGACGCCGGCCAGGTACTGACCGAGGTCGCAAAGATGCGCGCGCGCATCGAGGCGGCCAAAGGCGCCGCCGCGCCCTTGGAGCCAAAACTGGGGCGGGGGCGGATGCAGGACATCGAACTTTTTGCCCAGGCCGGTTTGCTGGTGTCGGGTGCGACCAAGCGGGCCACCTCGGTCGGGCTGCAGTCTGCCGCCACGCTGGGGTGGATTTCGGAACAGGCGGCCGAGCAGGTCGCTGGGGCCTACCTCTTGTTCCAGACCGTGCAGGTTGGCGCACGCCTGATCCGTGATGGGGCCTTGGTCGCCGAAGAGCTGGGCGATGGCGGCGCGGATTTCCTGTCTCGCTTGACCGGCACGACGGATTTGGCACATCTCCAGACGGAAATGGCCGCGCGGGCGGATGCCTGTGCGGCGATCATCGCGGCAGCATTGCCGGACATGGAGGCCGAAGAATGAAAGAGCGCAGCGCATGGGATCCCAAGGGCCTGATCCACGAGTCCTTCAGGATCGAGGGCATCTCGCTTGAAGAATGCCGCAGCATTTTTCTGGATTGGGCCCTGTCGATGCCCACCGATAGCGATACGACCAAAGCCTTGAAGGCGCTGCTTGAGCAATATGCCGACGCCAAGGACCATCCGATGACGCAGGTCATGACCGAAGGTCTGACCACGGTTGGCGCACCGCGTCGCCGCGGCGGGTGGCGGTCCCGCCCACGGCACTAGTTTGGATCAGGCGGTCAGGGCTGCGGCTTCGCGCGCCAGCTCTTCGATCGCCTTCCAGTCGCCCGCGGCGACCAGATCCTTGGGGGCCACCCAGCTGCCACCGGCGCAAAGCACGTTCGACAGGCTCAGGTAATCCATCGCATTCTTCGGCGACACTCCGCCCGTCGGGCAGAACGAGACCTGCGGGATCGGCGCGCCAATGGCTTTCAGTGCGGGTGCACCGCCCGAGGCCTCGGCCGGAAAGAATTTCTGCACGCGGTAGCCGCGTTCCAGCAGTTTCATTGCCTCGGTTGCCGTGGCAGCGCCGGGCAGCGTCGGCAGGTCATGCGCTTCGCAGGCGGTGAGCAGCGCGTCGGTCGCGCCCGGCGACACACCAAAGGTTGCGCCAGCCGCCTTGGCCGCAGCAACGTCGGCCGGCGTCAACAGGGTGCCTGCACCGACGCGCCCGCCTTCGACCTTGGCCATCTCGGTGATGGCTTCCAGTGCGACGGGCGTCCGAAGGGTGACCTCCAGCGCGGGCAGGCCCCCCGCGACCAGCGCCTCGGCCAGGGGGCGGGCCTTGGTGACGTCATCGATCACCAGAACCGGCACGATGGGGGCAAGTTTGCAAACCGCTTCGGTCTGAACACAGGCGTCCTGAGGGGTGATCATCGGGGATCTCTCTTTCGTTTGGTCTGAAGTATTGATGTTGGCTTAAACGACCACGCCTGCGCCCTGCGAGGCAAGACCGACATTCCGGCGGAAGACGTCAAACAGCTCGCGCCCGACGCCGTGGCCATTGCCAGACAGGTCCGCCGTGACCGGCGTGCGGTCGGCAAACCCTTCGGTCAGGCAAGTGATTTCGCCGCTCACCGCGTCGACGCGCACCAGATCGCCATCCTGCAGTTTGGCAAGCGGTCCGCCGTCGGCGGCCTCGGGGCAGACGTGGATCGCAGCGGGCACCTTGCCGCTGGCGCCTGACATGCGGCCATCGGTGACCAGCGCCACCTTCAGGCCACGGTCCTGCAGCACCGCCAGCGTCGGCGTCAGCCCGTGCAGTTCCGGCATCCCGTTCGAGCGCGGGCCCTGAAAGCGCACGACGATGACCGTGTCGCCGGTGAATTCACCCGCCTTGAAGGCGTCCTTGACGGCCTCTTGCGTCTGGAACACGCGGGCCGGGGCTTCGATCACATGGCGCTCGGGAGCGACCGCCGAGACCTTCATCATCCCGTGACCCAGGTTGCCGTGCAGTTGTTTCAGGCCACCGGTCGGCTGGAATCCGTCCGAGGCCGGGCGCAGGATCTTGTCGTTCTGCGTCTTGCCCGCGCCGGGGCCATAGACCAGCTCGCCGTCCTTCAAGGTGGGTTCCTGCGTGTACAGCGACAGCCCGTCGCCCGCGACGGTCTTGACGTCTTCGTGCAAAAGACCCGCATTCAACAGCTCACCGATCATGAAGCCCAGGCCACCGGCAGCGTGGAAGTGGTTCACGTCGGCCAGACCGTTGGGATAGACCTTGGCCATCAGCGGTGTGACGGACGAGATCTCGTCAAAATCTTCGAGCTCCAGCAGCACACCAGCCGCGCGGGCCATGGCGGGCAGGTGCAGAACCAGGTTGGTCGACCCGCCCGTAGCCATCAACCCGACGATGCCGTTCACAAAGGCACGCGCGTCCAGCACGTCGCACACCGGGCGATAGTCGTTGCCCAGCTGCGTGATCTCCAGCGCGCGCTTGGCGGCGGCCACGGTCAGGGCTTCGCGCAGCGGGGTGCCCGGGTTCACAAACGAGGTGCCCGGCATGTGAAGCCCCATGAACTCCATCAGCATCTGATTTGTGTTCGCGGTGCCGTAGAAAGTGCAGGTGCCCGGTCCGTGATAGCTGGCCATCTCGGCCTTCATCAGCGCGTCGCGGCCGACCTCTCCGGTGGCAAACTGTTGGCGAACCTTGGCTTTTTCGTCATTGGGGAGACCCGAAACCATCGGCCCCGCCGGGATGAAAAGCCCCGGGATATAGCCAAAGGTTGCCGCCGCCATGATCAGGCCCGGCACGATCTTGTCACAGACCCCTAGGTAGACCGCGCTGTCATATGTGTTGTGGCTGAGCGCCACGCCGGTCGCCAGAGCAATCACATCGCGCGAAAAAAGCGACAGCTCCATGCCGACCTGACCCTGAGTCACGCCGTCACACATTGCGGGCACGCCGCCAGCGACCTGAGCGGTGCCGCCGTTGGCACGCGCGGTTGCGCGGATGATGTCGGGATAGGTCTCGAACGGCTGGTGGGCCGACAGCATGTCGTTGTACGCCGTCACGATGCCGATGTTGCCCGCGCGCGTGTCGACCAGAGCGTCCTTGTCCTGGCCCATCGCCGCATAGGCATGGGCCTGGTTCCCGCAGGTCAGATGGGCGCGGCGCGGCCCTTCCGAGGCGGCGGCGCGCATGCGCTCCAGATAGCGGTTGCGGGTGTCCTCGGACCGTTCCTCGATCCGATCGGTGACGCGGGCGATGGTGGCGTTCAAAGACATGATGGTTCCCTGACCATTGGTGTGCGCCTGCTCCATAACAAGGTTAGCGCTAACAGTAAACCGGTCAAAGCGCGACGTTTTGGTACCAGGGGTGGGTTTTCTTCGCAGTGGTGCGCGGATAAGCAGGGGCATGTCTGAAAGCTCTTTTCCCGTCGTTCGCCTGCGTCCTAAAACCAATGCCCGCGCCATTCGGCGTGGCTATCCTTGGGTTTATGCCAATGAACTGGTGGTCGACCGTCGCACCAAGGCGCTGACCCCGGGCACCGTGGCACGGCTGGAAGATGCCGACCGCACGCCGGTTGCGCTGGTCGCGGTGACGCCGGAAAGCCGAATCATCGGCCGCGTGTTGGGCGGCCCCGAGGAAGCCGCGCCGGATCACGGCTGGTTTGTGACCCGCCTGTCCCGCGCTCTGGCGCTGCGCGAGCGGCTGTTTGATGCCCCGTACTACCGGCTGATTCATGCCGAGGCTGACGGCCTGCCCGGCGTGATCATCGACAGGTTTGGCGACACCTGCGTGGTGCAACCGAATGCCGCCTGGGCCGATCTGCGGATCGAGACACTGGCCGAGGCGCTGGTTCAGGTCACCGGGGTCACAAACGTGCTCAAGAACGCAGGGGGGCGGGGCCGCGCGCTAGAGGGGTTGGACGACGTTGACATGGTGCTGCGTGGCGCTGCCCCCGACGCGCCGCTGCCTGTCCAGATGAATGGTGCGAGCTATCTGGCCGACGTGACCGGCGGGCAGAAGACGGGGCTCTTTTACGACCAACGGCCAAACCACGGATTTGCCGCGCGGCTGGCACCCGGCGCACGGGTGCTTGACGTCTTTTCCCATGTCGGAGGTTTTGGCCTGGCCGCATTGGCCGCCGGGGCCGAGCATGTGACCTGCGTCGACGGCTCTGCCGCCGCGCTGGAACTGGCCCAGGGCGGTGCGGAACTGACCCGCGGCGCCGACCGCTTTGCCACCCGCAAAGGCGATGCCTTTGACGTGCTGACCGCGCTGCAGGACGAACAGGCGCGCTTTGACGTGGTCATCTGCGATCCGCCCGCCTTTGCGCCATCCAAGCCGGCGTTGGACAAGGGGTTGCGCGCCTACGAACGTGTGGCGCGGCTGGCCGCTCCGCTGGTGGAAGAGGGGGGCTATTTGGTGCTCTGTTCGTGCTCGCACGCCGCCGACCTGGGCACTTTCACCGGCGCCTGTCTGCGCGGCATCGGTCGGGCAGGGCGGCGGGCGCAGTTGATCCACACCGGTTTTGCCGGGCCGGACCACCCGCTGCTGCCGCAACTGGCCGAGTCGGGTTACCTCAAAGCGCTGTTCTTCCGGCTGTGAAGGCACTGCTCGACACCTGTGTGATCTACCCGACGGTGATGCGCGAGGTTCTGTTGGGCGTCGCCGCAACCGGCGCCTACACGCCGCTATGGTCCGAGCGCATACTTGAGGAATGGGCCCGTGCCGCCCGAAAGCTGGGCCCGGACGGAGAGGCCCTGGCCCGGGGTGAGGTGGCGCAGGTCCAAGCCGCCTTTCCCGCCGCCTCAGTCACCTGGAAACCTTCGCTTGAGGATCGGCTCTGGCTGCCTGATGCCAATGACATCCATGTTTTGGCCGGTGCTGTGGCGGGATCGGCAGATGTAATCGTAACGGTCAACGCCAAGGACTTCCCGCGTCAGGTGCTGGCCGAAGAGGGGCTCAGCCGGGTTGACCCCGATGCTTTTCTGCTGGGGTTTTGGCAGGCCAATCCTGAAGGGGTCCAAGCCGTCTGCGACGGCGTTCTGGCCAAGGCGCGCGTCTTGTCGGGCGAGGACTGGCAAATGCGCGCGCTTCTGAAGAAAGCGCGCCTGCCGAGGCTGGCAAAGGCCGTTTCGGCCTAGCCGCCCGCCGCGTCCCAGCGCGCCTCGAGCTTTTCAAGCGCCGCGATGCGCTCGTTCGTCTTTGGGTGGCTCATCAGCCAGGCCGGTACGGCCCCCGCACGCGACTGCGTCAGCGCCTCCAGCTTGGTGAACAGCGTCTTTTGCGGCTCGACGCCAATGCCTGCTTTGTGCAGCAGCGCGGCGGCATAGGCATCGGCCTCATACTCGTCGCTGCGCGACAGACGCGCCGCCAGCAGGGTGGTCAGCGCGTTGGCGATATAGACGCCGATGCCGGGCAAGAAGCGGCTGAGGATCATGGCAAGCGCCGTGCGCAGGGCATTCTGGCCGGAAAAATCAATCATCCGGCGACGGCTGTGCCCCAGCGCGACATGCCCAAGTTCGTGTGCGATCACCGACGACATCTCTTCGGCTGAAACCTCGCCCGCCTTGTACTTGTTGTAAAACCCGCGCGTGATGAAAATCCGCCCGTCGGGCGCGGCCAGACCGTTGACCGGCTCGATCTCATAGATGTGCACGCGGATGCGGGGCAGATCCAAAGCGGCCGCCATCCGGTCCGTCAGCTTTTTCAGCGAGGGGTCCGCAAGCTCGGTCGATTTCTCATCCAGCTCGCGCGCCGTGCGCCAGGCGGAAAAGCGGTACATCACCAACCCGTAGATCAGGGCCAGGAAGATG
Organism: Alphaproteobacteria bacterium; assembly: GCA_030424865.1. GTDB lineage: Bacteria > Pseudomonadota > Alphaproteobacteria > Rhodobacterales > Rhodobacteraceae > JAKVCP01. The sequence goes on from JAUHVR010000017.1 coordinate 78,468, forward strand.
GGCATGAACTTCAACATGCGCCTAATATGGGGCTTTTTGCGGCAGCGCCAAGGGGGCTTATCGGCCCGCCCAGCTGCGCATCGAGGCCTCAAGATCGCCGTAGCCGGTAAACCGGTATTCATAGGCCAGACCCAGCCGGTCGGCACAGTCGCGCGCCTTGGCCTCAAGCGCGGGGTCTTTGGTCTGTGCCTGGTAGACAAGCTTGGTGTAATTGCCGAACAGCATGTCGCGCAGCTGAGGATGCCGGTCCAACCCCATGGGTTTCCAGACAAAAGCGTCAAACTGCTTGACCAGAAAGTCGGTCAAGAAAAAGGCCGTCAGATCGTCGTCGCCGCGCGCGGCGAAGCCGTCGTTGCCTTCGAAGAAGGAGTAGCAATGGGGCCCGGCGATCATCTCGACACCCAACTCGTCGCATTTGGCCTGTAACAGCCCACCGGTGCCGCAATCGGCATAGACCACGAAGATCTGCTGATAGTCTGTCCTGTGCTTGGTCACCGCCTCTTCCACCGCTTCCGTGATCTTGTCGGGAAAGAGATGGTACTTGGCGGGCAGGCAGGTCAGGTCCATGTGATCCCAACCATTGGTGTCGCGCAGCGCCAGGATCTCGCGCGCCAGCGCCCCGCAGGCGATCAATAGAATGCGGCCAGTGCCCAGATCGGTCAGGCCACCCTCGGTCAGATCGGCGTCAGAGACATCGGTCATTTGTCGCGGTCCTTGCGCAGGGCCCTCCAGGCGATGGAGCCCAGCATGGCAAGCGGCGCCAGCATGAAGAGCACTTGTTGGTCAAGCCGCCCCGCCGACACGGCGAGGGACAGGATCCAGATCGTCAGGCCGGCACATGCGATCACAAGTGCAAGCAAAAGGGCGAAACGCAGATGTATCATACTGCTTACTTGGGCGGGTTGGCGGCAAAAGAAAAGCCCCACACCGGGGTGCGGGGCCATTTCATTTACGCCTTCATGCGGCTTAGCCCGCCAGCTGGTTGTGCTTGCGCGACACGAACTCTTTGGCTGTCTCAACCGCCACCGCCGCGTCACGGCAATAGGCATCTGCGCCGATGGCCTTGCCGAACTCTTCGTTCAGCGGCGCGCCGCCGACCAGCACGATGTAGTCGTCACGCACGCCGTTCTCGACCATCGTGTCGATCACAACCTTCATGTAGGGCATGGTGGTTGTCAGCAGGGCCGACATGCCCAGAATGTCAGGCTGTTCGGTTTCCAGCGCTTCCAGATAGTTTTCGACCGGGTTGTTGATGCCCAGGTCCACAACTTCGAAGCCCGCACCTTCCATCATCATCGAGACAAGGTTCTTGCCGATGTCGTGGATGTCGCCCTTGACGGTGCCGATCACCATCTTGCCGACGCGCGGTGCGCCGGTTTCTGCCAGCAGCGGCTTCAGGATGGCCATGCCGCCCTTCATCGCGTTTGCGGCCAGCAGAACTTCTGGCACAAACAGGATGCCGTCGCGGAAGTCCTTGCCCACGATGGTCATGCCGCCGACCAGCGCCTCGGTCAGGATCTTGTAGGGCGCCCAATCGCGCTCCAGCAGGATGTTCACGCCTTCTTCGATCTCTTCTTTCAGACCGTCGTACAGGTCGTCGAACATCTGTTGGACGAGTTCTTCATCGTCGAGTTCCGACAGGATGATATCGTCTTCTTCTTCCGACATGGGTCTTCCTCTGAAACGGGGTGGCACCAGATTGCTTGGGCCAGTCTTCGATTTTTTTGCGCGATTTGGGATGTTGGTTTGCGACACCCACCAGACTGCAACCGACGCTGTTAAGATTTCTGTCGCACAAAACCCTCTGTCATTCCATGAAAACTTGCCCATGTTCCCATTTCGTTCTATTCATCAAGATTATGAAATCCGCGATGGGATATGTGCCGCCAGAGGCCCGCAAGGGGCGCGGAGCGACGCGCGCCGATACAGGGCGTTTCGAGCGTTTTGAGCGCGAGGCGCAGCCGGATGGCTGGGACCTGCCCGAAGAAATCACCCAGGTGCGCACGGACGTCAGCGACGAACAACCACGCTCGGTGGTCAATTACGTGCGGTCACCCGATCTGCCCTTCGACCGGTCGATCAATCCCTATCGCGGCTGCGAACACGGCTGCATCTACTGCTTTGCCCGACCGTCGCATGCCTATCTGGGACTGTCCCCGGGATTGGATTTCGAGACACGTTTGATCGCGCGTCCGGGGGCGGCGCAGGTGCTGGACCGCGAGTTGCGCGCACCCGGTTACAAGGTGGCCCCGATCTCGATCGGCACCAACACCGACGCCTATCAGCCCATTGAACGCGACCGCGAAATTATGCGCGAGATCCTGAAGGTTCTGCAGGCCTTCAAGCATCCGGTGGCCATCGTGACCAAGGGGGCCCTGATCGAGCGGGACATCGACATTCTTGCACCCATGGCCGCGCAGGGGCTGGTGCGTGTCGGGATCTCGGTCACCACGCTGGATGCTGATCTGTCGCGGCGGATGGAACCCCGGGTGCCCGGCCCGAAACGTCGGCTGAAGACGATCGAACGTCTCACGCAAAACGGCATTCCCGTCCGGCTGATGGTGTCCCCCGTGGTGCCGGGTTTGACGGACCCCGAGATCGAAAACATCCTGACAGCCGGGGTTGAGGCCGGCGCGGATGCCGCAAGCTGGATCATGCTGCGTCTGCCGCGTGAGGTTTCTGATCTGTGGAAGGACTGGCTGGCAGAGCATTACCCGGACCGCGCCGAGCGTATCATGTCGAAACTGCGCGAGATGCACGGCGGCAAGGAGTACGACGCGCGCTGGGGACACCGGATGCGGGGCGAGGGCGTCTATGCCGAACTCATTGCCCAGAGGTTCCGCCGCGCCATGGCGCAGTTGGGGCTCAAGCGCGACACCCATGCCTTGCGCTGTGATCTGTTCGAGCCCCCCTTTGCGCAGGGGGCTCAGTTGGGATTGTTCTGACCCTAGGCCCGACGGCGGCCCCGGCGTGTCCGTTTCGGGGCGGCATCTTCACCGGTGCCGTCGCTGTCGGATGAAAACGCGCCGATGGCCGATGCGATCTGGTCGAGCGTCGGGCGGTCGCCGCGTGGGCGGGTTTCCAGGGCTTCTCGCATGGCGCGCAGGTGGTTCGGCATTGTTCCGCAGCAGCCCCCGATGATGGTCGCGCCCGCGTCCCGGGCCAGCACGGCATAGTCCGCCATCAGTTCGGGTGTGCCATCGTAGTGGATGTGACCATCGACATACTTGGGGATGCCCGCGTTGCCCTTGGCGATCAGCGGCAGGTCCGGGGCCGTGGACGAAAAGCCCAGGACGGTCCGCAGCAGGTCCGGCGCGCCTGTGCCGCAGTTGGCGCCGAAAGCCACGGGCTTGTTTTCAAAGCCTTGCGCCAACTCTGCCAGCGCGTCCGAGGTCACGCCCATCATGGTGCGCCCCGCGGTGTCGAAACTCATGGTCCCGCACCACGGCATCCCGGCCAGTGCAAAGGCCTCGGCCGCCGCGCGAAATTCCTCGGGGGCCGAGATGGTCTCGACCCAAAGAACATCGGCGCCGCCTTCCTTCAGACCCTCGGCGGTCTCGTGGAACATCTCGACGGCATCGCTGTGCGACAGGCTTCCGACGGGTTCCATGATCTCGCCGGTGGGGCCGACAGAGCCTGCGACAACGATCGGTCGATCGGCCGCATCGGCCACCTCGCGTCCGAGTTCCGCCGAAATACGCGAGAGTTCGCGGGCACGATGCCCGGCGTCGTGAAGCTTGAGACGGGCGGCGTTGGCGCCGAACGAGTTGGTCAGGAAAATGTCGGACCCCGCGTCCACAGCGCCACGATAGAGTGCGCGGATCTTGTCGGGTTCCTGTTCGTTCCAAAGCTCGGGCGCGTCTCCGGACGTCAGGCCCATGTTGAACAGGTTGGTCCCCGTTGCGCCATCGGCCAAAAGCCAGTCGCGTTCAGTCAGGAGTTTGGAAAGAAGATCGGACATCGGGCCCCCCGGGAAAACATGTCTGCCCCGCCCGTGACACAGGCAGGGGGCAACGGCAAATTCATAATCTTCAAGAAGATCATGAGGCGCCTGCATCTGGCGCCTCGCAACCGGAATTCTGCAAGAATTCCGGAACTGAAAACATGTGTTTTCAGGACCGTTTTCCGTGACGGAAAACGGCGACCCGGACGTCAGGCTTCGTCCATCAGCTGGCCCTTGGCGACCACCAGCAACGCGTCCATCTTGGCACGGATCTCATCCGCCGTTGCCTTGTCACCCAGATCGCCGGCGACCTTGCGCACAACGTCTTCGTGGCCTGCTTCCTCGAAGTCGGCAACCACAACTTCCTTGGCATAGGCCTCGGCCTCGTCGCCGGACTTGCCCATCAGCTCTGCCGCCCAGAGGCCCAGCAGCTTGTTGCGGCGTGCCTCGGCCTTGAACTTCATTTCTTCGTCATGGGCGAACTTGTTCTCAAAGGCGTTTTCGCGGTCGTCGAACGTGGTCATGATGCGGCTCCGTCTGCGCATGAATGTTGCACCAAGATATGCAATCCCCACGCCAAAGGTGCAAGAGCCTGCCCATTGCTTGCGACAATGCCGCCCATGGCGTAAGAGGCGCGCACGGGCGAGTCATCCGCACTTTGCCCCCGCAGGAAAGTGATCCCATGGCACGTCGCAAGAAAATCTACGAAGGCAAGGCAAAGATTCTTTACGAAGGCCCAGAACCGGGCACAATCGTCCAGTACTTCAAGGACGACGCCACCGCCTTCAATGCCGAAAAGAAAGACGTCATTGACGGCAAAGGCGTTTTGAACAACCGCCTGAGCGAGTTCTTCATGACCGGCCTGAACAGTGTCGGCGTGCCGACCCATTTTCTGAAGCGTCTGAACATGCGGGAACAGCTGGTGCGCAGCTGCGAGATCATTCCATTGGAAGTCATTGTCCGCAACTTTGCGGCAGGCTCGCTGTCCAAGCGCCTTGGCATCGACGAAGGCACGCCGATGCCGCGCCCCATCGTGGAATACTGCTACAAGGACGACAAGCTGGGCGATCCGCTGGTCACCGAAGAGCATATCGCTGCCTTTGGCTGGGCCAGCCAGCAGGACATGGACGACATTCTGAGCCTGGCGCTGCGTGTGAACGACTTCATGTCGGGCCTGATGTATGGCGTCGGCATTCGACTGGTCGATTTCAAGATCGAGATCGGGCGCGTCTATGACGGTGATTTCCAGCGCCTGATCGTGGCCGACGAGATCAGCCCCGACAGTTGCCGCCTGTGGGACATCGAGACCGGACAGAAGCTGGACAAGGATGTGTTCCGCCGGGATCTGGGTAGCCTGACGGATGCCTATACCGAAGTGGCGCAGCGCCTGGGTGTGATGCCCAAGGGCAGCGCTCCGATCAGCAAGCCGACTCTCATCAACTGAGCGTCGGATTTTTGAGTATTTTTGGAAAGATGAAGAGGGCAGGGGCGCGATGAAGGCTCGGGTACACGTGATGCTGAAGACCGGTGTTCTGGATCCGCAAGGTGAGGCCGTGCGCCATGCGCTGAGCGGCATGGGGTTTGACGGCGTTGAAGGCGTACGTCAGGGCAAGGTCATCGAATTGGATCTGGCCGATGGCACTGACGAGGCGACCATTGGCGAGATGTGCGAAAAGCTGTTGGCCAACACTGTCATCGAAAGCTACTCGATCGAGGTCATCTGATGCAGGCTGCCCTGATCCCGGGGCGGCACGCTGACGGGAAACCGTCCGTGGCGCGGCGCGGACTTTCGTCGAGACCTCTGGACCAGGCACTCTTGGATGCTGCTGCGCGCCCTGGGCGCGCGGTCATCGCTGATATTTCCAACGCTGAAAGGGCTGTGCAATGAAAGCCGCTGTCATCGTCTTTCCCGGATCCAACTGTGATCGTGACCTGGCCGAGGCCTTCAAGGCCGCCGGCGCCCAGGTCGAGATGGTCTGGCACAAGGACACCACCTTGCCGCAGGGCGTCGACATCATCGGCATCCCGGGTGGCTTTTCGTTCGGCGATTACCTGCGCTGCGGCGCGATTGCCGCGAATTCGCCGATCTGCCAGGCCGTCAAGGCCCATGGCGAGGCGGGCGGCTACGTGCTGGGCATCTGCAACGGTTTTCAGGTGCTGACCGAGACCGGCCTGCTGCCGGGGGCGCTGTTGCGCAACGCAGGACTGAAATTCGTTTGCCGGAACGAGCGCCTGACCGTGGCGACCTCTGACAGCCTGTACACTCGCGGCTATAACGCCGGGGACGACATCCTGATCCCCGTCGCGCACCATGATGGCAACTATATCGCCACCCCCGAGGTGCTGGCGCAGCTCAGGGACGAAGACCGCGTCGCCTTTCACTATGCCGATAATCCGAACGGGTCGATGGACAACATCGCCGGCATTCTCAGCGCCAATCGCCGGGTTCTTGGCATGATGCCCCACCCCGAACGGGCGGCGGATGTCGGCCACGGCGGAACTGATGGTGCGCGCCTTTTCGCCCATCTGACCGAGGCCCTGGCCAGCGCGTGACTTGAGTGAGCCCCGCGAGGGGCTTACCTTGGGCTCATGAGTTCGCAAGAGATCAGACGCCGGCGCGCCCGGCGCAATGGCCCGCTCAGCTGGCGGGTGCGCGTCGCACTTGGCGTGCTTATGGTGCTGGCGATCGTCACCGTCTGGTTCACGAACTGGCTGCTCACCGAGCGATTTACCGAGACGACCCGCAACCGCGCAGAGCTGCGGATGGCGCTGTACAGCGGCAACCTACTGTCCGAATTGCGCCGGAATTCGATTGTCCCGCAACTGCTGTCGCGGGACCCCGCGCTGATTGGAGCATTGAATTCAAACGATTTTTCTCAAAGCTCGGCACGTCTGATTTCCTATGTCGATGAAATTGGCGCGGCCTCGCTGATGCTTCTGGACCGGGACGGGCGTACCGTCGCGGCCACCGACCGGTCGCGCCTTGGCGAACAGCATCGCCAACAGCCCTATTTCGTCGATGCGCAGCGGTCGAACGCGACGGTTTTCACGGCCAAGCGTCTGGACACCGGGGCCTACAGCTTCACCTACTCGCGCCGCATCGAAAACCAGAATCAGGCGCTTGGTGTGATCGTGGTCGAGGTGGACCTGCACAAATTCGAACGCGCTTGGGCCGGAATTTCAGACGCTGTTCTGGTGACGAACTCTGAAGGCGAGATCATCCTGTCCACCGAGCCTCGCTGGCGCGGGTTGACCGAAACCGAGGCATTGCAGCGCCAACCGGCCGTGGGGGCCATCGAACGTGCCATCCAGGCGACCGCCGATTGGACGGCCCTGCCTGCTGACGCCTATCTGCGCGGCGAAGCCGTGATGCGCATGGAAGGCCGCATTCCGTTCCGGGGCTGGCGCATGGCAAGCTTTACGACCTATGCCAGCGTGCGCGAACGTGTGAATGGCGTCCTGGCGATCGAAATCATGGGCTTTGCCCTTTTGGCGGCACTGGCGTTTTACTTCCTCAGCCGCAAAACGGCCCTGCGCATGGCGCTGTTTCAACGGGAATCGGCAGAGCTGCGGGTTCTGAACGCCCGCCTGCAGCGCGAGATTGCGGCGCGCGAAACCGTTCAGAAAAACCTGGCCGTGGCGGAACAGACCCTGGCGCAAAGTTCGAAACTTGCGGCCCTGGGCGAAATGTCTGCTGCGGTCAGCCACGAGTTGAACCAACCCCTGGCGGCAATGAAGACCTATCTGGCAGGCGCCCGTCTGTTGTTGCGGCGCAACCGCCCGGACGAGGCGCTTAGCGCGTTCCACCGGATCGATGATCTGATCGAGCGCATGGGGGCGATCACCCGGCAACTAAAATCCTACGCGCGCAAAGGGCAGGGCGAATTCAGCCCGGTCGACATGAAAGAGGCGCTGACCTCTTCGTTGTCGATGATGGAGCCGCAACTGCGGGAACGGCAGGTGCGCATCTCGAAAGTTGTGCCCGAAGACCCGCTGCGGGTCATGGGAGACCGTATGCGGATCGAGCAGGTCATGATCAACCTGCTGCGCAACGCTCTGGACGCCACAAAGGGATCGACCCACCCCGAGATCGAGATCATTCTGGCCTCGGGCGAAACCGCCACCCTGTCTGTGCGTGACAACGGGCATGGGATCGAGGATCTGGATGCACTGTTTGAACCCTTCTACACCACCAAGCAGCCCGGCGACGGGGTTGGCCTGGGGCTGGCGATTTCCTCGGGGATCGTCTCGGACCTGGGGGGCCGCCTGACCGCCCGCAACGCCGAGGCCGGCGGCGCGGTCTTCGAGATGCAACTGCCAGTGCTGAACGAAACAACAGAAGCTGCGGAGTAAGCAGATGTCAAAACAGATGAAAATCGCGATTGTCGATGACGAGCAGGACATGCGCCAATCGATCAGCCAGTGGTTGGCGCTGTCAGGGTATGACACCGAGACTTTTGCCAGCGGCGAAGAGGCGCTGAGTGCTGTCGGCCCGGATTATCCGGGTATCGTGATCTCGGACATCAAGATGCCGGGCATGGACGGCATCCAGCTGTTGCGCAAGCTGATGGGCCACGACAGCGCGTTGCCGGTGATCATGGTCACCGGCCACGGTGACGTGCCCATGGCGGTCGAGGCGATGCGGATCGGGGCTTTCGATTTCCTTGAAAAGCCGTTCAACCCTGACCGGATGACCGAACTGGCCAAGAAGGCCACCAACAAGCGCCGGCTGATCCTCGACAACCGTGCCCTGCGGCGCGAGCTGTCGGATGGCACGCAGCTGATGTCAAAACTGATCGGCGCTTCGCCGATCATGGAGCGGCTGCGCGAAGATATCCTGGACCTTGGTCAGGCCGACGGTCATGTCCTGATCGATGGAGAAACGGGCACCGGCAAGACGCTGGTCGCCCACGCGCTTCACGCGGTGGGGTCCCGGGCGGGCAAACCCTTTGTCCTGCTCAGCTGCGCGGCCTTTGACGAAGACGCGCTGGTGCGCCGCCTGTTCGGTCCTGTGCAACCCGAGGACAACCGTCTTCCGGCCGTCGAAGAGGCCCGCGGCGGCACATTGGTGCTGGAGGACATAGAGGCCATGTCGGACGGCGTTCAGGCACGTCTGCTGAGCGCGATCAACGATCAGGGCAACCCGCCCGAGACGCGCATCGTGGCGATCTGCAACATGCAGGACGAGGGCCGTACCTGCGAAGACGCCCTGCGCTCGGACCTTTTCTACCGTCTTGCCGCCCTGCGTATCACGGTGCCGCCACTGCGCAGCCGTGGTGAAGACATCCTGACGCTTTTCACACGCACGTCGGAAAAATTTGCCGAGGAGTATGGCTGCGACGCGCCCAAGGTCTCGGCCCAGGAGGCGGCGCAGCTGCTGCAGGCGCCCTGGCCGGGGAATGTGCGGCAGCTGGTCAACCTGTCGGAACGCGCGGTGCTGCAGTCACGGCGCGGGTCGGGGACCATCGCGTCGCTTCTGATGAACGACCACGACGAGATGCAGCCGGTGATGACCACCGAAGGCAAGCCATTGAAGGAATATGTCGAGGCCTTTGAGCGCATGTTGATCGATAATACGATGCGGCGTCATCGTGGCTCTATCGCATCTGTGATGGAAGAACTCTGCCTGCCGCGCCGGACGTTGAACGAAAAGATGGCGAAATACGGATTGCAGCGCGCAGACTATCTGTAAGCGCTTGTGGCGTCTCTCGGACCGGGGGCTCTGCCCCCGGACCCCCGGGAATATTTATCAGCAAGAAGAAACGCAATCTTAGGAAAATACTGGTGATCTGGATGTGCGGTACAGGCGGGGACGCCGATGACCGCGCAAGGAGAAGCCATGCTTCGGAACAGCCTGTCCCTGGGGATGGGCTGTTTCTTCTTGCGTCAAATATCCCGGGGGATCAGGGGCCCATGGGCCCCAAAGGGGGCAGCGCCCCCTTTTTCGCAGGCGGCTTGTCCGCCTGAACATCCTGCCGCGCCGCAGGCGCGACCAGTCGACAGTCGGGATCAGGCGCCGCGCTTACAGAAAACTGCGTGTCGGCCTGTCGAAAACGCGCCGCCCAAAGGCCGAGGCCGCAAGGTCGACCATCAATTGCGCCGTCCGTCCGCGCTCGTCCAGCATGGGGTTCAGTTCAACAAGGTCCAATGAGGTCATCAGACCACTGTCATGTACCATCTCCATGACCAGATGCGCCTCGCGCACGGTTGCACCGCCGGGGACAGTTGTCCCAACCGCGGGCGCAACGGAAGGGTCCAGAAAATCGACATCCAGTGACACATGCAAAGCGCCGTTGGCTTGTGCAACCTTGTCAAGAAAGGCTGACAACGGCCGCGCAATTCCGTTTTCGTCGATATCGCGCATGTCGTGATACGTGATCCCGCTTGCCGTCAGCATGTCATGTTCCGGCCCATCCACCGAACGCAACCCGATGATGCAGGTGTTTGCCTCGGGAACGGGATGTTCGAACGCGGGAAAGGCGTCGAACCCGGGTTGGCCCGTCAGATACGCCATGGGTGTGCCGTGCAGATTTCCCGATGAGGTCGTTTGCGGCGTGTGGAAATCGCTGTGCGCGTCGAGCCACAGCACAAAAAGTGGTTGCCCGCTTTGCGCCGCATGACGCGCGGCGCCGTGGACGGATCCAAGCGACAGGCTGTGGTCGCCGCCCAGGAACACTGGTACCGACGCCGCTTGCAGGGCAGCGAATGCTGCCGCGCTCAGTGACCGGGTCCATCCTACGGTTTCGGCAAGCCCGAACAGGTGGGGCGCGGCATCAAGCGCGACCGCCTCGGGTGTGAGGTTCGCGCCTGTTGTGACCTCATGTCCAAGATCACGCAGCGCTTTGTCCAGACCCGCAGTGCGATAGGCATCTGGCCCCATCAGGCACCCGGCGCGCCGCTTGCCGCTGTCGACCGGCGCACCGATCAGGGTGATGGAATTTGCCATGGTGCGCGCCTCCGATCGGGACCTGCAGATCTCAGGCCCTGGCGCGGGCGGCCATGGCCCACAGGACGGCAAGGCCCAGTGAAATCAACATGTTCCAGTTGGCCATGGACAGGCCGAACATGTCCCAGGGGATCTGGTCACATTGAACGAGCGGTGCATTGTTGATCGCCTCGAGCAGTTCCTGCGGAGAAAGATTAGATATGTCGGGAGCCGAGCAGCTTTGCAGCCCCTCCCACCATTTCCGCTCGACACCGGTGTGGAACAGTGCCACGCCCGCCGTTGCCAGCGCCGCGACCAGCCCCAGGATGGGCAAGAGCGAACCGGGCAGCACCAGTGCCACTGCTCCGATGAGGATCGCCGCGACATGCGGGTAGCGCTGCCAGATGCAGAGTTTGCAGGGCGGCAACTGTCCGATGTACTGAAATGCCAGGGCGCCCAGCATCAGGGCCAGGGAGCCACCGGCGGCCAGTAATATCAGCGTGTTCCGTTTCAGCATCACAGGTACCTCACGAGGAAAAAGCCTCCGATCAGAAGCACGACAAAGGCGGAAAAGACAAGCCCCAGACGGCGTTCGATGAAGTCCCGGACGGGCTCTCCGAAGGCGCGCAACAGCCCGGCAACGATGAAAAAGCGCAGGCCCCGCGCCAGGATCGATGTGGCGATGAAAGTCCCCAGTGGCATCGCTGTCCAGCCCGACATGATGGTGATCACTTTGTAGGGGAAGGGCGTGATGCCCGCCGTCAGCACCGCCCAGAAGCCGAAATCGTTGAACCGCGTGTTGAATTCGGCCATCGAGTCGGCCTTGCCGAGGGCAGCAAGGATTGGCTGGCCGATGCCTTCGTAAAAGAAATACCCGATGCCGTAGCCCGCGAGGCCGCCCAGAACCGAGGACACCATGGCCACAAGCGCGATCAGCCAGGCGCGCGAGGGACGGGCAAGGATCATCGGGATCATCAGCACGTCCGGCGGGATCGGGAAGACCGAGCTTTCCACAAAGGCCACAACCGCCAGCACCCAAAGGGCGCGGGGATGGTCGGCCAGCGACATTGTCCAGTCATAAAGAGATTTCAGCATCCGCCACGCACCACAGTTCTTGCTGCGGACGTCATGACGGCTTCGCACGGCAAAGGCAACCGCGTCACGCTAACTTGAAGAAAGTGGTACAGGTGGTGGGAATCGAACCCACACTCCCTTTCGGGAAGCGGATTTTGAATCCGCCGCGTCTACCGTTCCGCCACACCTGCAAATTGGTCCGCTGTCTGCGCGATTCGTGGTCGGAAATCCGGCCTGATCCGCAGGACCAATCGTGTTCTGAATGCCGGTTCTAGCCAAGCTGGCGCGGCCCGTCCAGATGGAAACGTCAGGGCCGCGCAGATCGTGTTTCTTGTGTGGCGCAGGGGCGGGGGCCCTTGCGCCATATGCCGTTTACAGCAGGTCGCGGGCTGCGAGGTTCCGCATCAGATGGCTGATGCCAAAGGTCCACTCGGGGCATTCGGTGGACAGCTGGACCTCGTTGGTCAGCGATCCCAGGCCTTCGGAGCGAATCGAGACCACGTCACCCAGCTTGTGGGTGAAGCCTTCGCCGGGCACATCGCGGTCCTCGGTTGGTGCAAAGAGTGTCCCGAGATACAGCATGATGCCGTCCGGGTACTGGTGGTGGCGACCTATCGTTTGGCGCACCAGATCCTCGGGGTCGCGGCTGATCTCGGACATCGAGCTTTGCCCATTCAGCAGGTAGCCGTCGGTTCCGGACACGGTCATGGTCAGTTCCGCCTTGCGCACATCGTCCAGCGAAAAGCCATCGTCGAACAGCCGGATCATCGGGCCGATAGCGGCCGAGGCGTTGTTGTCCTTGGCTTTCGACAGCAAGAGCGCCGAGCGGCCCTCGACGTCGCGCAGGTTCACGTCGTTGCCCAGGCACGCGCCGACGATACGGCCCGTCGAGGTGACGGCCAGAACCACTTCGGGTTCGGGGTTGTTCCATGTCGATATCGGGTGCAGCCCGACCTTGGCACCGGGCCCCATCGCGGACAGGACCTGCGCTTTCGAAAAGACCTCGGCATCCGGGCCGATGCCCACCTCGAGGTATTGCGACCACAGGTCCTCTTTGATCAGGGCCTCTTTGACCTTGGCGGCCTCTTCAGACCCGGCCCGGATGTTGCGCAGGCTGTCGCCGATCGCCTCGCCGACCCGGGCGCGGATCTGTTCGGCCAGTTGCGGGTCGCCTGCGGCGCGCTCTTCGATCACGCGTTCGACCATAGAGCTGGCAAAGGTCACGCCGCACGCCTTGACCGCCTGCAGATCACAGGGCGCCAGGAAATAGGGCTGGGCGCCGCCAACAGGGTTGGAGGCGATTTCGTCCAGGGTGCCGACACGCTCGCCTTCTGCGGCCTGCACATAGGCCAGGGGATCGTCCATTTCGCAGATATCCCGCACCAGCGGGGCCCTGGTGCTGGTGATGTCGATCACATGTCCGTCCCGCAAGGTGACCACCGAAGGCCCCTGCACATCAGGGCGCCAGATCCGGCCCAACCAGGTGCCGGCCAGTTCAGCTTCGGTCAGAAAGCTCATTTCAGTATCCCTTTCACGCGTCGTAAGTGCTATGGGGCAGTCCGGAGACCGGAAGGGTCGCGGACATCGAGGTCATTTCGAGGTGGCCCCTGTCCGGGTCTCTGTCAGCAGGCAACCGGGGTTCAGCAGGGAGTGGGGGTCAAGAACGTGCTTGATCGCCTGTGCGATATCGCGCTCGGCGGGGGCGAGCCGGGCCTCATAGGCCGCCCGGCGACTGCGGCCGATGCCATGTTCGGCGCTGATGCTGCCGTCATACGTGTCGACAATCGGGTAAAGCGCGCCCAGCATTTCAGAAATGGCCCCCCGGACAACAGCGTCGTCCAAGCCTTTGGGCGGCAGGGCATTGAGGTGAATGTTGCCGTCACCGATATGGCCGTAGGACATAACTGACCAGCTTGGGTGCAATTTGGACAGCGTGGCCTGTGCCTCGAGGATGAAATCGGGCAGGCTGGTGATCGGCACAGAGATGTCGGTGCGCAAATGGCGGCCATAGGTGGGCTGTGCCTCGACCATGGCTTCGCGAATGGCCCAGAGGTCCTTACTCTGGGTCAGGCTTTCGGCCATTGTTCCATCGACGACCAACCCCTCGCTCATGGCGGCGTCAAGAAAGCCCTCGGTCAAGGCGCGCAGATCCAGCGGGCCCGAACAGGTGAGCTCCAGAAGCACATAGATTTCGTGCGGGACTTCAAGTGGGTCGCGCAGCGCGGATTGGTGCTCGAGCGCAAGTTCAATGCAGGCGCGCGGGATCAGTTCGAACGCCGTCAGCAGATCGGCGCAATAGCTGCGCGCCATGTTGTAAAGCGCCACAACTCCTTGCAGATCCTCGAGCGCCAATAGCGCCGTTTCGCGTGATTGCACACCGGGGAACAGCTTGACCGAAACGGCGGTGATCACGCCCAGCGTGCCCTCGGTGCCGATGAAAAGCTGTTTCAGATCCAGCCCGCGGTTGTCCTTGCGCAACTTGCTGAGTGTATCGACCACGGTTCCGTCGGCCAGAACCACCTCGAGCCCCAGAACCAGATCGCGGGTCATGCCGTAGCGCAGCACGTTCAGCCCCCCGGCATTGGTCGAGACAGCACCACCAATCTGCGCGGATCCCTGCGCGCCAAAGGCCAATGGAAAGCTGCGGCCGGCCTCGGCTGCGAGGTCCTGCACATCCTGAACGATGCACCCGGCTTCCACTTCGGCGGTGTCATTCGCCGCATCAAGCTCGCGCACCGCATTCATGCGCTTGAGGCTGAGCAGCACACCCCGAGAGGCGTCTGCCGTATGACTACCCCCCACCAAACCCGTGTGTCCCCCTTGTGGCACCACGGCCAACCCCTGCGCGTGACAGTAAGACATGATCTGTGACACGTCCCGCGTTGATCCGGGCAGCACAACACACAGGGGCGTGGAAACGTATTCGCCAGTCCAGTCCTTCAGATAAGGAGAGGTCGGGTCACGTTCTTCCAGGACGTATTGCGCCCCTACTATGTCCCGCATCGCCTCCAGGTGCGGGACAGCGGACAAAACCCGGGTCATGACGAATCTCTCCTCCCTGTAGCATGAACATCCTAATGCGGTACAAAAAATTTGTCCAACAATCCTACAAGATGGTAAGCTCTTCTCAGGACGCGAGTCGGCAAGAGGGCCGCAGCGGCAAAAGAGAGGGACAGGGTGAAAGCAGTCCGGATTCATGGTGCCAGAGATCTGCGCACCGACCAAATTGCCCAGCCAGTGCCCGGCGCGGGCGAGGTCCTGATCCGCGTGCGCGCCACTGGCATCTGCGGCACGGACGTCGAGATCCATGACGGCACCATGGCCTATTTCACGCGAGGCATGGCCTCATACCCGATCACGCCGGGGCACGAATGGGTTGGCGACGTGGTGTCGCTGGGTCAAGGTGTGTCTGGCTTTGACGCGGGTGACCGGGTGGTGGGCGAATGCTCGGTCGGATGCATGTCTTGCGAGATTTGCAAATCTGGTGCCTATCATCGCTGCCCAGATCGTACCGAGACGGGCATCCTGAACCGCGACGGTGGATTTGCCGAATACCTGGTGTTCCCGGCGCTCTTTCTGCACAAGCTGTCCCCCGAGGTAGACGTTCGTGCGGCTGCTTTGGTCGAACCGACGGCCGTTGCCCTGAACGGTGTGATGACCGCCAAGGTGACGCCGACCGATTTTCTGGCGATCCATGGCGACGGTCCGATTGGCCTGTTGATCCTGATGGTCGCGCGGGTCTATGGCGCGGCCAAGATTGCCGTTGTCGGGGCGACGCCCGACCGATTGGCGCTGGCGCGGGAACTGGGTGCGGATGCGGTGATCGATGCCAACCGCGAAGATGTTGCGGCACGGTTGACGGAAGAAGGCCCGCCCGACGTGTCGATCGAGGCCACTGGCATTCCACAGGCGGCCGCGGCGGCGATGCAGTCAACACGACCCGGCGGGCGCGTCGTTTTGCTGGGGCTCTTTGCCGGGCGGCTGTTGAACGGTTTCGACCTGGATCAGATCGTGATCAGCGACTTGACCGTGCGCGGCGCCGTCGGCAGCCCGAACATCTGGCCTGACACTATCCGGCTGATCGAAAGCGGGCAGGTCGATCCGCTGAAGATTGTCACCCATTCGGTGCCTCTGGACGCGTTCAGGGAAGGGCTGGAATTGGTCACAACGCGCGCCGGGATCAAGGTTGTCGTCGAGCAAGCTAACAGGTGATTTTGGCGCTGCAAAAAGGCTCTTTTCAACATTTTATTGATAAAATCGACCGAATAGCAGTCGTCTGCCAGCCCCGGGATGGACTTAGCTCAATCTCGAAACATCAGCTTCGCAATGAAGGTCGTTGAAAACATTAAGATTACTTAGAATTGATATCCCAAAATACTGGGCTTGCTTCAGATATAGTTGGGCCAGAAGCGGGCCGCGCATGTGAGCCATTCCGGATGCCCCCCCAAGCGCGAAAAGTCCCAGAACACCTTCCGGATATGTCTGTGCAGGAAACCTTTCAAGTTGCTTGCCATGACGGCTTCCGCAGGGCCGATCTGCTGTCCTGAAAGACCATGAAAAAACAGGCGCAAGCGCTTGTGATAGAATTCAAACTCCGGCTTGCAGTTTTGGGGGATTTGATCGCCAAGAGACTGTTGGAAAACAGCGGAAAAGTGGCGTGGCACGCTGTGTACAATGCAATCCGGACGTCTTTGTGCCGTGGAAACCCGCACGTGGCGAGACTGCGGTCGCCACAGAAAGATATCCACAACCTCATTTGCCAGGTGCCCGGCCCCTGGGACAGCGCGTGGCGGGCCTCCGCCCGGTGCGTGCCCATTTTGACCCAACGGTGTTCCCAAAAGGTGCATGGTCCATTTTCCAATGACGTGTTTGGGGATAGTCTGCTCAGCAGGACAGCTGCAGGGACGACGTAGATGGCGCAATTCAAGGAAATCAGACGTTCGGGCTATTTGCCTGACATCATCGCAAGTGAAGTGATGGATCAGATTTCCTCGGGCGCGTTGATGCCCGGTGACAGCCTGCCGACCGAGGTCGCGCTGGCCGAGATGTTTGGCGTTTCACGAAACGTCGTACGAGAGGCGACAGCGCGGTTGCGGTCCGATGGCGTCATCGAGACCAAGCAAGGCAGGGGCGCGATCGTCCGCCCGGTGTCCGAACGCAACACCTTTCGTGTGGATATGGGGGCGCTGGATCATACCAAGAACCTGTCTGCCTTGTTCGAACTGCGAGGGCTGCTGGAAATCGATGCCGCCGGTCTGGCCGCCCTGCGCCGCACCGATGATGACGTCGCGGCCTTGACGGCATCGCTTGACCAGATGAACGGCTCTGACGGGTTTGACGAAAAACGGCTCGAAGCGGATGCCCAGTTCCACCGTGTCCTTGGCACGGCGACGGGCAATGAATACCTCGCCACCATCATTTCCTACCTTTCTTCACGGCTGAAAGACACGACCCGCGCGACAGACGAGGTGTATGTCGAAACGGACCTGTTGCAAGTGACCATCCAGGAACACCAGCGCATCCTGGAGGCCGTTCGCGCCCAGGATGCCCAAGCGGCCCGGCAGGCCATGGACGCGCACATTCGTGGCGCTGCGGCGCGTCTGTCGGTCGACTTGCCACAACAGCCCTGAAATCATCTGCATGAACGCTATCGATCCGGGTGGGATCCGGGCGCGTCACGAGTGTTGTGGGGGTCCGCCCGGACCATATTGATGTCTCGCCTGACGTCGGAGAGTGGAAGGGCCGCCTGCGCTATGTCGAACACCTTGGCTCGGACACCGTGACAGATGTCAACGGCGAAGGCACCGGTCCCCTGACCGTGCGGCTGCCCGGCGAAGTGGCCATCGACGCCGGTTAAGCTATCTTTGTGACGCCTCGCGCGGGTAACATCCATCTGTTCCGGGCCGACGGCCAGGTTGAAAGGGCTTAAGACAATGACAAAAGTGTGTGTCACCGGGGGATCCGGCGGGGCAGGGAATGCGACAATCGTCGATCTTCTGGCTAATGGCTATGACTGCGTGAACCTGGACGTCAAACCTCCGAAAGAGCAGCACTGCCCGTTCATCGAAACCGACATGTGCGACTACCGCGCGGTTTACGAGGCGATGGAAGGCTGCCACATGCTGGTCCATATGGCCGGCAACCCGCATCCCGATGACGACCATTGGGGCGCCGCGGACCGGTTCCGGAACAACACCGTGTCACTGTTCAACGCGTTCAACGCCGCCGCCGCCCATGGTATCAAGCGGGTGGTCTGGGCCTCATCAGAAACCATCTTTGGCTTTCCCTTTGAAAAGAACGCGCCGCCGCATGTGCCGCTTGACGAAACCGCCGAGCCGGCGCCGCAGAACGGCTATGCGATCTCCAAGGCGGTGTCCGAGGACATCGCCAAGCACATGGCCAAACTCTACGGCATGACTTTCATCGGCCTGCGCCTGTCAAACGTACTTTACGATGATGTCGAGGCCGTTCCGAGCTTTCAGAAAATCCCGGGCTACTGGGCGGACCCGTCGCACCGCAAGCTCAACCTTTGGGGCTATATCGACAGCCGCGACACCGCCAAGGCCGTGCGCCTTGGTCTGGAAGCGGAACTTGAAGGCTCACACAACTTTGCGATTGCGGCCAGCGACACAATCATGATCCAAAGCAGTCGGGAATTGATTGAAACCTGCTTCCCCGGCACCACCAAGGTGCATGCGGTGATGACAGGCCGGACAGGCATGCTTGATTGCAACAAGGCCAGGATCCTTCTGGGCTGGGAACCTGAGTATCAATGGCAGGACGTCCTTGGGCTGAACGAAGACGGCTCCCCGGCGGAGCCAGAAATGTAAAGATTACCGGTATCAAGACCTGCCATCGCGGCGATCGACATCGCGCTGTGGGACATCAAGCGCACGGCTGGACTGGGTGTGGAAATGGACGTAGGATTGTTGGACAAATATCCATTCCAACACGAACACCTGCGCATTCTGTATCGCGAAGACGGGTCGTTCACCAACTGATAAGTCCAAGGACACTCACATGACACTGACAGGAAAGCACCTGATCGCGGGCCAATGGGTCGGCGGGGATGCCACCTTTGCCAACGAACCTGTCTCGGGCGAGGCCGATCTCTTTGCAGTCGGCACCGTCGAGATGGTCAATGCCGCCGCGCAAGCGGCGGAAGAGGCGTTCTGGTCCTACGGCTACAGCACCCGCGCGGAACGCGCCGTCTTTCTGCGCAAGATCGCCGACGAGATCGACGCGCTGGGGGACGCGATCACAGCGCAGGGCGTCAAGGAAACCGGCCTGCCCGAGGCGCGCCTGATCGGCGAGCGGGGGCGGACAACGGGCCAGCTGAAGCTGTTTGCCGACCACATCGAAAAGGGCGACTATCTGGATCGCCGCCATGACGAGGCGTTGCCTGACCGCGCGCCGCTGCCGCGTCCCGACCTGCGGATGATGCAGCGTCCGATCGGCCCCGTGGCGGTCTTTGGCGCGTCGAACTTTCCGTTGGCCTTTTCCACCGCAGGCGGCGACACCGCGGCCGCGCTGGCCGCTGGTTGCCCTGTAATCGTCAAAGGCCATTCGGCGCACCCCGGTGTTTCGGACCTGGTGGCCCAGGCCATCGATGCCGCCATCAAGGCCTGCGATCTGCATCCAGGCGTTTTCAGTCAGATCCAGGGCGGCAACCGCGCTGTCGGTACGGCTGTTGTGCAGCATCCGCTGATCAAGGCCGTTGGCTTCACCGGCTCGCTGGGCGGTGGTCGTGCGCTGTTCGACCTCTGTGCCGCGCGCCCCGAGCCGATCCCGTTCTTCGGGGAACTGGGCTCGGTCAATCCGATGTTCCTGCTGTCAGGTGCGGTCGCGGCACGCGGTGCGGCCTTGGCCGAAGGCTGGGCCGGATCGTTGACCATGGGCGCGGGCCAGTTCTGCACCAACCCCGGCATCGCGGTCATCGATGCGGGGGAAGGGGCCGAGGCCTTTACCGCCGCGGCCTCTGCTGCACTGGAAAAAGTCGGCGCGCAGACCATGCTGACCGACGGCATCGCACGCGCCTATCATGCGGGCCGCGACCGTGTTGCGGGCACCAAGGGTGTGCAAGAGGTGCTGACCACCACCTGTGACCTGCGCAATGCAACGCCTTACCTCTTTGCGACCACCGCCGAAGAATGGCTGGCCAACGATGAACTGGGTGAAGAGGTCTTTGGTCCGCTGGGCATGATCGTCACAACGAAAAACGCCGACGAGATGCTGGCCGTTGCACAATCGCTGCAAGGTCAGCTGACCGCAACGTTGCACATGGAAGACAGCGATGCCGAACAGGCGCGCAAGCTTTTGCCCGTGCTGGAACGCAAGGCGGGCCGGGTTCTGGCCAATGGCTTCCCGACCGGCGTCGAGGTGAGCGACAGCATGGTGCACGGCGGACCATATCCGGCGTCGACCAACTTTGGGGCCACCTCGGTTGGGACTTTGTCGATCCGCCGCTTCCTGCGTCCTGTCTGCTATCAGAACGTTCCTGCGTCGATCCTGCCGGACGATATCGCCTGATCCCTTGAACGGATCCTTCAGCCGGGCATGGTCACCTGTGCCCGGTTTTTGTTGCCTGCGCGATGGCGTCGTTCCGCTGCAACATCTCGGTCATCAACCGACGCGCGTCGTCTTCGTCACGCTTCATGATCGCCTTGGCCACATTGATGTGGCCACTGCGCGTCACTTCCCCCTTGGGGACAAATTTCGCACCAGCCGGGTACGAGAATTCGAGCAGCGCGATGATCAGCCCCTGCAACTGCGCCAGCATCATGTTGCCCGTCGCCTGTAGGATCGTCGCGTGAAAGGTGAAGTCCGCCGCAATCATCGCCCGTTTGCCAAAGGGCTCGCGCCGGATCGGCTCGGCCGCCAGAAGAATGGTTTTGCGCTGTTCGGCGCTTGCGTGACGCGCGGCCAATGCCGCGGACTCTGGCTCGACAATCTGGCGCATCTGAGTGCTTTCGCGATAGATCCGCGCCGCCATAGGGCTTTCCGGGTCGTGCCAGCGCACCACGTCGGGATCCAGCAGGTTCCAGTTTTGAAGGGGCAGAACGCGTGTCCCGTAACACCGAGCGGTTCGCAACATCCCCTTTGCCGACAGTTTGGGATGCCCGGCGGTTTTTATTCCCGCCGATCTGGCCAATACCCAGGTTTGACCGGCCGTGACCGCACAAGCGAAAGAGGCGCTCGGAAGTGTCGTTTGCCTGGTAAATGCCATTGGCTTGAACATCGGTTGGATGGACGGCGATCAGGAAAAGGCGCTGCATGCCGCCCAATGGGATAGGCCCGAATGGTTTGCGGAACGCGCGGCGCAATTGCCCTTTGGTCGCCTGATTCAAACTTAAGGCGAATTTCGACCGGACGATCGGCGGCGCAAACGAGGCGCCACCAGACGTGTCTAAAGGGTCAGGCCGCCTGGGCCGAGGCGATCAGTCGCGTGATGTGTTCGGGTCCCACCGGACGCAGCCCCAACGGGTTCAGCTTTTCGATCGAATAGTAGCCTGCCGTGATGTGATCCATGTCCACGGTCTCGATCATGCCGGGCAGGTGCAAGATCCGCGCCATATAAGCCGAAAGGCGGGGGTAGTCGGCAATCTGACGCCAGTTGGTCTTGAAAATCCCATGATACGCGGCGTCAAAGCGGATCAGCGTCACAAAGGTGCGGATGTCGGCCTCGGTGATGTGGTCTCCAAAGAGGTAGTCGCCGGTCAGCCGCTCCTCAAGCATGTCGAGGGTTTCAAAGACACCTGCCACAGCTTCGTCATATGCGGCCTGTGTTGTGGCAAAGCCGGCCCGGTAAACGCCGTTGTTCAGGCGTTCGTAAATCACCGGTGCCAATGCGTCGATCGCGTCGGCGTGCTCGGCGGGATAAAGCCGGAGGTCCGATGGCACCAGACCTTCGAAGGCTGTGTCCAGCATGCGCAGGATGTCGGCGCTTTCGTTGTTGACCATGACGTTCTGATGGGTGTCCCACAGAACCGGGACCGTGGCACGCCCGGTGAAATGCGGATCGGCGCGGGTGTAAAGCTCGTGCATGTAGGTGGATCCAAACAGGGGATCCGCGTCGGCACCTTCGTATCCGCCAAAGCGCCACCCGCGATTGGTCAGTTGCGGGTTCACGACCGTGACGGGCAGCACCTGTTCCAGTCCTTTGAGTTTGCGCGCCATCAGCGCGCGCGAGGCCCAGGGGCAGATCAGGGCGACATACAGCCGGTACCGGCCTGCCTCGGCCTTGAAGCCGCCTGTGCCGGTGGGTCCCGGCGCGCCGTCGGGGGTGATCCAGTTCCGAAAGCTCGAGACCTGTCGAACGAAGCGTCCGTCCTTGTCCGATTTCTGGACTGGTTGCCAGTCCTCGGTCCATTTTCCGTCTACAAGCATGGCGCGCTCCTTGTGTCTGTCCGGGAGGCAGGCGGCCGAAGCCGCCTGCGAAAGGCGTCAGGCGAATTTGCCCAAAGCGTTGTTCACGACCGGCAGCTTAAGGCTGAACGCGCCGCTGCCAAGCAGGGCGATGGTCAGCTGGACTGCAGCCCAGAATGCCGGGAATTCCCATCCGCCACCCTGGTTCGAAAAGACCCAGCCGGCGCCTGCGTGCACCGAGACGGCGCCCAGCATGACCGGTATGGTTGCCAGTGCAACGATCCGGGTGGCCACACCCAGGATCAGCGCGGTGCCGCCAACAACTTCGGCCAGAATCGTGAGGTAGGCAAAGATGCCCGGAAAGCCGACGCTTTCAAAAAAGCCGACGGTGCCAGGGATGGTGAAGACAAAGACTTTCAGCAGTCCATGCGCAACGAGCAGGACGCCCGAAGTCACGCGTAAGACGAATGCGGCATAGGGTGCGGTGTTTTGGTCGATCATTGGTCAGTTCCTTTGGGTGCGGGGCAGCGAGTCACGGCGACTCGGATTGTGTGACGACCAGATAGGACATGTACTTCTTCGTTGAAATGAAGAATAAAGGGAATGACTATCCACGAATTGTTCCGAAAGGGTTGGCGATGGACACGTTGGACGGCATTCGTGCCTTTGTTGCAACCGCACAAACGGGATCATTCACGGCTGCGGCGGATCAACTGGGCATTTCGAACCGATTGACATCGAAATATGTGGGGGCGTTGGAGGCGCGACTGGGTACCCGCCTGTTTCAGCGCACGACGCGCAAGGTCGGGCTGACCCCTGCAGGCGAGGAGCTTTTGGCGCGCGTGCCAGCGCTGCTGGACGAGTTTGACGACGTTCTGACCTGTGTCAGCGAAGGCGCGCAGGGCCATGTGGGCACAATTCGGATTTCAGCACCTGTCACGTTCGGAGAGATCTACCTGGCCGACATGCTTGGCCGATTTGCTGCGCTGCATCCGAACCTGAACCTCGACATGCGCTTGAGCGATGCACATGCCGACCTGGCAGCCGAAGGCATCGATCTGGCCTTTCGCATCGGCGAAACACGGACCCTGTCCGTTAAGACCCGCAAGTTGTGCACCATGCAGATCGTTGCCGCGGCTGCGCCAGACCTGCTGGCGCGCCACGGAATGCCACAACACCCCGAAGATCTGGCAAAACTTCCGTGCATCATCGACACCAACCTGCGCGATCAACTGGTCTGGCGGTTCTCGAGGAACGGCGAAGCCTACCACGTCAAGGTCGAAGGGCGGATGAAGGTGAACTCGGCCCCGGCAGCGCGGGCCCTTGGCCTAGCAGGGCACGGTGTGGTGTACAGCCTGGCCCCCGTGCTGGCCCAGGACCTTGCCGAGGGCCGGTTGGTGCCTGTTCTTGAGGGATATACCGGCCACCCGGTTCCCGTTTCCGCGGTGTACCTTGAGGGCCGTGTTCTGCCGCGCAAGGTCCGTGATCTGATCGATTTCGCGCAGGCGGACATGCGCAATGCGACCTTCCTGGCCGGTCCGAAGTGATCAGTTCAAAAGGCTGTTGGGCGGACGCTCGATTGACGACCAGGCTGCGGAAAAGCGCCGGACCGAGGACGACAACTCGTCAGAGGCGGCACCCTCGTGGACCTGAAGTTCAAGGTCGTTCAGAACCTCTCGCAAGTGGTCGAAGCCTAGCATTGAGGCCGAGCCCGCCAACTGGTGACCGCGTTGGGCCAAGACCTTGGCGCAGGGCAGGGATGGGCCGCTCAGATCGGCGGCAAAGTCATCACCTTCCGACAGAAAGCGGGTCATCAGTTTGGAAAGCGTCTCTTTGCCCAGCGCGCTTTCCAGTTCGGCCACATGAGAGGGATCAGGGCGACATGGCGCGGGGTCATCGATGCCAAACGACGCTTCGCCAGCCAGGATGGCCTGCAGATGATCGCGGTCGATCGGCTTGGAGACAAATCCGTTCATTCCGGCCTCGCGGAATTCTTCGATCTGGTGGGGCATCGCATGCGCCGTCACCGCAATGATGCGCGTGTTGGTGTTTGGGCCCATCCCGTCACGGATGGCGCGCGTCGCCTGGATGCCATCGAGATGCGGCATCGATATATCCGTCAGGATGATGTCGAATTCGGTATCAGCAGCCATTGCAACACCTTCACGTCCGTCGACAGCCTCTGTCACGCTGTGGCCGGCCGCTTCCAGATGACCGCGCAGCACCACCCGGTTGATTTCATTGTCTTCGATGACAAGCACCGATTTTGCCGCGCTTTTTGACCGGTATGTGCGGGCGCTTCTGGGCGCAGGGGTGTCTGGCACGGATTGCGTCGTTTTCACCGGCAGCGTGACCCAGAACACGCTGCCCTGTCCCAAATCGCTGTCGGCGCCGATTTCGCCGCCCAGCGCTTCGACCAGACGCCGACAGATCGCAAGGCCAAGCCCGGTGCCGCTATTGGCCCGGCCGTACGACGCGTCGCCGGTCTCGAAATCGCGGAACAACCTGTCGATGTCGGAGGGATCGATTCCGATCCCCGTGTCGATCACCCGCAAGGCGATGGTCGCGTCGTTGGCAGAGCCGCGTTCAGCTTCGATCTCGACTGTAATCTTGCCATCCTGAGTGAATTTCACGGCATTGCTGACCAGGTTGATCAGCACTTGCCGCAGGCGGAAGGGATCGGTCTGGACGCTGTCCAGAGGCGACCCGCACCAGGTCCAAGACAGGGTGGATCCCGAAGTCGCCGCAAGGTCCCTTTGATTGTCGACAACGCTTTGGACCAGCGCCCCCAGGTCGACATCGGTGGTTTCCACGACCGTCTTGCCCGCATCGTGCTTGGTGACGTCAAGCACGTCGTTTGTGTGCCGCAAAAGCAGCTGGCCCGACATTTCCATGTTGTTCAGCAGCCCGCGCTGGCGTTTGTTCAGCCGTGTGTCCTGCAAAAGGGACATGGTGCCCAGCAGGCCATTCAGCGGTGTGCGCATCTCGTGGCTCATAACCGCCAGGAACTCGGTCTTTGCCTTGTCGCCCGCCACGGCGCGGTCGCGGGCCTCGACCAGTTCGCGCTCGGCCTCCAGGCGTTGGGTGATGTCGCGCACAACCGAGACGAACAATTCGCCGTAAGCGCCGCGATCCGCCTGGATCGAAAGTTCGACAGGAAAGATCGTTCCGTCCGCGCGCAGCGCTTCCAGTTGGACACGGCCTTTGCCGATCACCCGCCGTTCGCCCGTTTCGCGATAGCGGGCCATGCCTGCCTCGTGCATGGCGCGGTATTTTTCGGGAACGATGGTTTCGCCCAGCGAGCGGCCCAGAACATCGGCACGTTTGTAACCAAAGATCTCTTCGGCCGCCGGGTTGAACTCGACAATTGTCCCGTCGCGGTCCGACACGACGATGGCATCAAGCGAGGTGCCGACAACTGTCTGCAGGCGCGATGTCGTCCTTTCACTGGAACGATACTGACAGTAGAGAACCATCGACGTGCCCTGTACAACACCAAAGAGCACCAAGGTGGCCAGCCCCAGCTGCCAAAGCGTTGTGGCGACACCCTGACGTTGCTGATCCGCCTGCACGGCGAAGCTGTTCAACCCCGACGACGACAACCGGCGGACCGGATCATGCATCTGTTGCACCTGGTTTTCCAATGTTGGAAGCCGGGCAAGCAAGACGGCATCCGCGCTGTCGATCAGGGAAACGGATGCGTCCAGCGCGTCTCTGACCTGTTGCAGCGCGTTGGCATATTGCGGTGACACGCGAAGGCCCGAGTAGAGCTCGCCTTCCGCCAAGGTCGCAACCCGGCTGTAATAGATGTCGAACTCTTCGCGGATGCGGTCCAGATCCGGCGTCGCTGCAGCGCGTTCCTGGGCGATCGCCAGTTCAAGTTCCAGAAACTCGACTTCGGTCTGGGACAGCGTCCATTGCACGTTGTCTGACTGGGCGCTGCCCAGCAGATCCAGATCTTTGACTGTTTTCAACGCCAACATCACAAGCACGGCAAGGCCGGCCATGGCCAAGGTGGCCAAAGTCGGCGCCTTGACGCGCCGAGCTGCAAAGGTAAGCGTTTCCAACATTCGAAGCTTTCCCAAGTGTCCCGTGCACCGGGTGATTACCATCCCGAGGCACACCGACCTAATTGGCATCGGTATGCCGGACCTATCCCTTTGGATATGCAGGCGCTCAGGCGGCTTGGCGCTGGTGGCGCGCAACAACCGCGGCCAATTCGGGGCGATCCTGGGCAAAGGCCAGCGTCGCCGCAACGTACCCCGCTGGCGTGCCACAGTCGTAACGCTCACCGGAAAAGCGGTAACCGTGGATCGGTTGGTGCTGCGCGTCGGCATTGATTGCGTCGGTCAGCTGCAACTCACCCCCGGCACCTGGTCGGATCTCGTCCAGCCGATCAAAGATAGACGGGTTCAGAATATACCGCCCCACAATCGCTTCGCACGATGGCGCGATGTCGGGGCGCGGTTTTTCCACCAACCCCTGAGCCCGGGTCAGCCGGCCAAGCTGGCCGCAGACGTCCAGGACGCCATAATCCGAGGTCTGTTCGCGCAACACGGTCATGGTGGCCATCATGTGACCTGCCGAAACTCGATAGGCTTCGATCATCTGAGTCAGGGCAGGTTCGCGGGACCTGATCACGTCGTCAGGCAGCAGCACGGCAAAGGGTTCATTGCCCACGGCCCGCTTGGCCAGGCGCACAGCATGCCCAAGACCCAGGGGGCGATCCTGACGCAAGAGTGTCATTGCCCCTTCGTCCATACGGGTTTCCTCCAGTCGTTTCAGCAACCGGGTCTTGCCTTTCGCCGCAAGGGTCTGTTGCAGGGCCGGGGCGCTGCAGAAGTAGTCCTCGAGCGCGCCCTTGCCTGCAGCCGAAACGAAGATGAATTCCTCGATCCCTGCGGCACGCGCCTCGTCGACGGCATATTGGATCAGCGGCCGATCAATCAGGGGCAACATCTCTTTCGGGACCGACTTGGTGGCAGGAAGAAACCGGGTCCCGAGGCCCGCAACGGGAAAAACAGCCTTGCGAATATGGGTCATGTCAGATGTCCTTTGTGTTGAAAGTCAATACGCGCCGCGGCCAGTGACGACGGCGCGAAAGGTCTGGGCGATCAGCGACAGGTCCAGCATCAGCGAATGGGTGCGGGCATAGGTCAGATCCATGTCGATCATCTGGTCGAACCCGATCTCGGCGCGGCCCGACACCTGCCAGATGCCGGTGATGCCGGGCTTGACGGCAAGCCGGCCAAGGGCGCGCGTGGGGTAGGCGTCGACCTCGCAGGGCAGGGCAGGGCGCGGGCCGACAATCGACATCTCGCCGCGCAACACGTTCAGGATTTGCGGCAACTCGTCCAGCGAACTGCGCCGCAGGAAACGCCCGACCCGCGTGATGCGGGGGTCCTTGCGGGACTTGAAACAGATGCCTTCGCGATCAGAGGTGGCCAGCAGTTCATCACGTCGCGCCTCGGCGTCGGTGAACATCGACCGGAACTTTTTCATCCTGAAGGGGCGACCGTCCTTTCCGATCCGCGTCTGGGTAAAGATCACGGGACCGCGGCTGTCGAGTTTGATCGCCACGGCAATCAGGGCCAGCACCGGCAGCAGCGACAGCAATGCGCCGCCAGCGATGCCCATATCCAAAAGGCGCTTGGCGCTGATGCGGGACAGGGCGCCCTGCGCCATGTGCGCCAGCAGCCTGACGGTGTCGAACGCGCGGTCCTTGACGGTCCGACGCGACGCGCCGGCCAGGCGGTCAAAAAGATCTCCGACCCCCATGCAAAGGCGCGGTTTCAGGTCGGCGTGATGCCTCGAAAGCCAGATCTCTTGGATCTGGGTGTCCAGGGACACCAACAAGACGTCAGCGCCAGAGCCATTGATATGCGCAAGGGTCGCTGCGGTATCCGTCGTGCCGTCAAACCTGTCGCGCGTCCCCGCCACATGCAGGGTGGGGATGTCACGCCGCAATCTCGCGCTTGCGGTATCGGCCATCCCGGGGCGCCCGCCCAGCAGAAAGACCGACAGTCCAAGCCGAGCGCAGGACTTCAGCAATCGCGGACAGAAGGCGTCGGGGGCCATGTCTTCGACCAGCTGAACGCCTTGCAGCCCCGAGGCCACCTTGATCCCAGCCCCATAGGGCAAAATGAGATCGGCTGTTTCCAGCGCGTGGCGATAGCGGCGGTCCTGTGTCATGGCTCCGGCGCCTGCTGCATCGAGGAATGCGATGCGTGTCTTGCCGCCTGACGTGAGGGTGGAAATCACGTGATCTGCGGCCTCGTTGACCAGCCGCATCCCAAACATGTGGAAGCCCCCAAGATCAGAGCCCCGGGTCATGCACCCAATTGGGCGCGCCTTCAGAAAGTCATTGTGATCAGCGTGTTGCACGGAAACCCCCGAAAATCGTCATTTCGGAAAACCTCTCAGATGGCGGCTTTGCGCGCCAATGGGCGGTCGGAGAGAATCGGGGTGAAAAAGGCGCAGCCGGCCTACCGTCCGCGACCCGAGGCTAAACCTTTGAAGGTCCGCGCTATCCGTTGGGATATTGGGTGATACGGATGCCCGGTTTGTTGCCGGGACGGGATTCCGTACATACGAGTCATTGATCCGGCAGGTTCAGGTTCACCGACCAGACGCCTGCCCAATAGCTGAAATGTGAGTGACCATGATGAGAATTCTGATTGCCGATGACCACGATCTGTTGCGTGACACGCTGGTTCTGTTCCTGGACAACGCAGGAGGGTTCGAAACTCAGACGGCTTCAAATCTCGAAGATGCCCTGAACCTCATGGAAGGGTCAGAGCCTTTCGACGTGGTTCTGCTTGATTTCAGCATGCCGGGAATGAACGGTCTGGCGGGTGTCCAACGCGCGCTGGACAAGGCGCAGCAAGGAGCCGTGGCGCTGATCTCTGGCCTGGCCACCCGCGAAACGGCGGAAGAGGCCCTTGAGATGGGCGCCGCTGGTTTTCTGCCCAAGACGCTGACAGGGGCCTCTTTCGTCAACGCCGTGAAGTTCATGGCGATGGGCGAAAAATACGCTCCGATCGCGTTCATGAAAGAGCGAGAGGAACGGCCTGAGCATCCGATGGTGCGCAAACTGACGGATCGCGAACGACAGGTCCTGCATGGTTTGACCGAAGGCAAATCGAACAAGGAAATTGCCCGGGATCTGGACCTGACCGAACCCACGATCAAGCTGCACATGAAGACGCTCTACCGAAAGGTCGGCGTGTCGAACCGCACGCAGGCGGCTTTGGCGGCGCGGGATGCGGGTTTGTTCTGAGGCACTTGTGACAGGGCCGTTGTAGCGATCTTGGCCCGCCACATGCATTATCCAAAACAGATGAAAATCAGCGGCTCTTGATCCACGCGATGGCGACGCGGCGGATCATTGGGCCTTTTCGTCGTTTCACGAAACAATGTTCTGTTGTCTTATGTGTTCTGCGCTTTGGCCGCTCTATGACGGCCCAAGCGGACAACCGGAACCGATCAGACCTGACGGCGCGGCGACATCCCTTCGGGGGTGCGAATTCCCCTGACCTTTGCGGTGGGCATCGTCACAGCACCAGCCAAGGTTGCCATCGTCGAAAGAGGTTCGGCCACCAATGGGGCAAGCGAGGCGCGCAGGCTTTTTCCGATCAACCCTCGCGCCAGTTTGGGATCCCGGTTCAAGACCGCGCGGCGCGCGAGGCTTCGGTACCAGAAGGCGCGCGCGGCGGGCGTGTGTTTGGCAAAGAAGGCGTGGTTGTGATGTGAAAGCCGGGTCACCATGCGCTCCCACGAGGCCAGCTTTCTTTCTGCAGCTGCAGGCGGGTCATTCTCGTGCACCCGATGACGCACAAGCGTGCCCGCGACCCCCTCGATGGTCCAGTGTGTCGTCAGCATCAAGCGCATCCAGCATTCGATGTCCTCGGACTGTGTAAATGTCTCGTCAAAGACCCAGGCGCGTTGTGTTTCGAACCTGGGGTGCCACGCGATATCCTGCAAAGCCGCACGGCGCGCCACTGCGGCAGAGGCATTGCCGATGGGGTTCCGCAGAAAGACGTGGCGCACATCAATGTCCGTAAGACGCGGCTTTTCGGACGCGCCCAGCGGAGTCCCTTGCTTGTCGATGAATTCGCTGCCCGAGAAACTGATCCCGACAAAGGGGCTGGCCAGAAGGTGCCTCACGTGAGTGGCAAGTTTTTCCGGGGCCCAGATGTCCCCTGCGTCACAAAAGCCGATGAATGCGCCCTTGGCCGCGGCGATGCCGCTGTTGCGTGCGCCAGCCAGACCCCGGTTGGCCTGGCGAATGACATGGATGCGCGGATCATTTCGCGCTGCTTCAAGCGCAATCAGCGGCGTCGTGTCCTGACTGCCGTCATCGACAACAATGATCTCGTAATCGGGATGGGTTTGCGCCTGCAGGGATTGCAGCGTTTGCGACAGCGTCGCGGCAGCGTTGAAGGCCGGGACAACGATCGAAGCAAGGGGCATGTTCGGTCCTTTCAGGCGGCAAGAAGGGAAAGGCGCAGTCGGCGCGGCAGAAACGGTGCCAGACAGGCCGCCAGCGCGGTCGCGGCGCCCTTGTCTGCGGGTGACAGAAAGGCGCGCGCATCGTGTTGCACACCGCGCAGAACGTGGTGCAGGGCAACGCGGCCCCCCATGCCCAGACGCAGGGCTCTGCGTGCCAGTTGGCGGGCGTGGACCGCCTCTGTCGCCGCGTCCGGGTGCACGCCATACAGCGCCGCAATTGTCAGCACGGCCTCTCGGCCGGTGCTTTGCGCGGCGGCGGGGCGTGAAAGCTCTGTTGCCGGGACTTGCGTATAGACCTGTAGCGCAGGGTCATGGGCAATCCGCAGCCCTTCGGCGGCGAGGTGGACCAGAAACTCTGTCCCGGCATAGTCCGTCAGCGTCGCATCAAAACCGCCCAGCAGATGGAATGCCTCGCGCCGGACACTCAGGTTCGACAGGACCCCAACCGGGTCTTGTGCCAGCAGTTGAGGGATCGAAAGAAACTGCCTTTCAACGGCGGACGGACGGGTGTCCCGGCGGCGCTCGCTCAGCAGCGTGACCGGGCCAATGACCGCGTCTGCGCCGGTGTCGAAGGCGGCAATCAGCCTGTCGAGATAGTCCAAAGGCCAGAGGTCGTTTGCGCCGATGAATGCAACAAGATCGCCGGTCGCAAAATGCAGAGCCCCGCGGTTGCAGGTCACTGTGGCGCCCCGCCGTCGCTGTGTGGTGACCCGTATACGGTGGTCCATCGAAGCCAGCCCGCGCACAACCTGAAGACTGTCGTCCGACGATCCATCGTCAATACAGATCGCCTCCCAATCATCGCAGGTCTGGGCCTGAAGCGACCGCAATGTGTCGGGAAGGCTTTGCGCAGCGTTGAACACAGGAATGATTACAGAGACACGGGGCATGGTGCTGACGTCCGTTTGCGTTGGTTAAGCGTTGTCGCGAACGACAAAGTCGCGACCGCCACAACGGCGTGCAGCACGGACACCTGCGCTGCGTTTCCGAACACATCAATGGCCGTTGGATCGATGACGACCTGACCTTTGATGGGGAACATTTGCATTCGGAACACTCGTTGTGACGGTCTGTCACAACAGATGCCCCGGAACGCGTGCCGACGTCTTTATCTCAGAGGAACGGGCGCAGTGGGGAATTGGGGTCAATCCTATCCTTTGGGACAGGGCAGCGATCCGAATTCAGGTTGTGGACGACGGTCAATCGGGAGACGCGCCCGAGGACGCGGCGGAACGGTCCTGACTGCCACGCCTTGCGCGCGGTTCTGGCTCATGACGCCGGTGACCGCCTTGATCGATGGTGCCGCTGCAAAGGCCCTTTCGCTGACAAGGCCCGGTCCGGGCCGCCTGCCAGACGATGCATCACGCTCGGATTATTCCGGCCGAAGACCAGCGCCGGATCCGTCCGGCTGGTTCTGCATCCAGCTTTGCACCTCGGCCAGACGCGCCCGTGACACGGGCACCTTGGTTTGGTCGTCAAGGCGCAGGACGTATCTTTGCCCCTCTTGCATCAGGCTGGGCGCTGCATCGCGCGAGACCCACCAGGACCGATGCGGTTGCAGCCCGTCTTCGGGGGCGGTCTGGGCCACGATATCGGACAGGCGCGCGCGGTACATCACGCTTCCGTCGGACAGTTGAATGCGCACAAAATGCTGCTGGGCCTCGATGTGGCGCACCTTGTTCACAGGCACCTTGCTGCCCGCGACGGTCAAATGGCGTGTGTCGCCGGACGCGCCGTCATCCTCGTCCGCACGTTGTGTCGCGGGCAGGACGAACCGATAGAACACGGCCTCGAAGGTTTGCACGGCGACAAAGAAGATCAGGAATTTCTGCAGGACATGGGGCTGGTACGTCCCGCCTGACAGATAGGCGGCAAAGGGTTCGATCAACCCGGTGGTCGGCGCGAGGGCGATGGCCCCGATCAACGGCGTCGGGATCGGCAGCGGCAGCCCCGCGCGCTGCAGCCGCGCCAAAAGATAGATCGCCCCGATGTAGACAGGCAGGTAGATCGCAAAGGCAAGCAGCCACAAGGGGGCCGCCAGCACTGCCGGCAAGTGGTCGTGCAGGCCTGGCGGGTCGGTCACGAAGAAGGCCAGCAACGTGATCGCGTAGAACAGGAAACTGACCCGATGTGACAGGGCCCGGAAAATTTCATCAAATCTCAGATCATGCCGACGGCCCAGTACGTCGACAAGACGTACCGCGTCAGAGCTTTGATCGTTCAGGTCTTCACTGTGCAAAGCGACTTCGGTCCTAAAAGCTGTTTGTATGGAAGAGGCGGGTCAACACGCAAAACTCGCATGATCTCGTGGCCGGAAAAGGACCTTTTGAAGCAGAAAAGCGGCCATCTGCCCCTCTGTTTGTGCGTATGCGCACACAATTGCCGCGCACTCTCGCCTTTATACAATTTCCAGACACAATAGATTGGGTCTGACAGCATGAACAGTATTTTCTGAGGAGGACACATGAGCTGGAATCCGGCACTAGACGCCCACTGCCCCACCGGGGACGAGATCGATGCCATCGACACCGTGATCGTGTCGCGGGCGCGTGACCTCGGCAATTTCGAAGTGCGCCGCGCTTTGCCCGCGCCCAAGCGGCAGATGGTCGGCCCCTTCATTTTCTTTGATCAAATGGGCCCGGCAGAGTTCCTGCCGACCCGTGGCATGGACGTGCGACCACACCCCCATATCGGTCTGGCGACGATCAGCTACCTGTACAGGGGCCGCATGCACCACCGGGACAGCCTGGGCACGGACGGCTGGATCGAACCGGGCGCCGTCAACTGGATGGTCGCAGGGCAGGGGATCACACACTCCGAACGCACGGATGACGAAACGCAGGTTGATCCGATGCCTTTCTTCGGCATCCAGACCTGGGTCGCGCTGCCCAAGGGGCACGAGGACAATCCGGCCACCTTTGAGCACGCCCCGAAAGAGGCGCTGCCCTTCATGGAGGCCGAGGGCAAGGAGGTTCGGCTGATCCTGGGCAATGCCTATGGGGAACGTGCCCCGGTCAGCACGCCGTCCGAGATGTTCTATGCCGACGCCGTTCTGCAACCCGGCGCGCAGATCCCCTTACCGGACAATCACGAGGACCGTGGCGTCTATGTGGTCGAAGGCAGTGTCGAAGTGGCCGGGCAGACCTTCGACATTGGTCAGATGATGACCTTTCGACCGGGTGATGCCATCAGCCTCAAGGCGGGCCCCAAAGGCGCGCGGCTGATGCTATTGGGCGGTGAGACGCTGGAGGGGCCCCGGTATATCTGGTGGAACTTCGTCGCGTCATCCAAGGAGCGCATCGAAGAAGCGAAAGAGGCCTGGCGCAAGGAAGACTGGGCCAACGGACGCTTTCAGCTGCCGCCCGGCGATGATCAGGAGTTCATTCCGCTGCCGCCAAAGTGATACGGAAAACGGGGACTTCGGGGCTGCGGAAAATTTCGCACAAACCTTTTGTCTTTCCGCTTGACGGCGTTCGAGGCTGAGCCTAGAACGCCGCTCACACTTTGGATGCGCGGTTGTAGCTCAGTTGGTTAGAGTACCGGCCTGTCACGCCGGGGGTCGCGGGTTCGAGCCCCGTCAACCGCGCCACCAAGGTCAAAAAATGCCGCCCCTCGGGGCGGCTTTTTTCGTTTGACCTCAATGGATTGTCTGGTGCCGCTCGATCCCGCGCCCTGTGCTGGATCTGCCGGAATGACATTGGCGCGGTCCCGGTTGCAGGGAATGTCATCTTCCTTTCACAGAAGCGCATTTCGCCATTGACGCCTTCGTGCCGCTTCGCTAAATCGACCTTCACACGCGGTTGTAGCTCAGTTGGTTAGAGTACCGGCCTGTCACGCCGGGGGTCGCGGGTTCGAGCCCCGTCAACCGCGCCACTTTCCAAAACGGCCATCCCTTTCGGGGTGGCCGTTTTGCGTTGGCCGTCCCTGTGTGTTGATCCAACAAAAAAGGCGCCCGATGGGCGCCCTGGTGGATTTCCTGACTTGTGCGAAACCGTCTACCGGCCCCAGCTGCGGATCGGTCCGCAGTCCATGTGCACGAAGTTCGACCCCGAATAAGCGCCAACGCCACCGGCGCGGCACGCCTTGGCTGCGCGCGCCATCTGGCTGACCGAACGGGTCGAAAGCCGCAGGTCTGCCGCCTGGCCTTTCATGTGAAGGGAATTCTTGGCAACGCCGCGCGACTTGGACCGCAGTTCGGCGTTGGTTTGTGGGCTGCGATAGCCCGACACCATGTGATAGGCTTCGGTCGCGTCCATCAGGTTGTGGGCCGCGGCCATGATATCGACGGTACGCAGGTCGATATTCTTGACCTCGTTCCGGCGCCAGTCACGCATGAAGTAGTTGATTTCCTTGACCGCTTCGCCGATGTATTCGCCTTCCAGCCAATAGATCATGTCGATGCGTTCACCGGTACGGCCCGAGTACATGCGGATGCGACGAATATCGCCAGCCCCCCGCAGGAACCCTGCAGCGTTGGTGTAAGTTGGTGCCGCCGTAACCAAAGTGGCCGCAAATGCACCCATAAGTCCGCGGCGGGTTAGCCCGCCGGAGCCCGGTTTTGTCATAATGGAGCGCCTGTCCCGTCGCTTACCTGTGTTCCACCGCGACGTTGCGCGGCTTCTGCCATCTCATCCCCAGATGCAACGGTTTTATTACACAACGCGAATCATTCATAAAGCATGAATTCTGGATCACGTTGGAAACCGGCGGTTTTCCGCGGGAATGTGCAAGTCAGTTTCCCCGTGATCCACAGGTTTTTTGCCCGAACCCTTGCAGGGCGATGCAACGATGCATCAAATCGGGCTGACCCATTGCACCTGAAGGAAATGTGAATAGACAGCATATCATTGCGCCGGGAAGACTTTCCCACGCGCGAGCAGGATTGATTTTCACGGAGGCGATTACGGTGATGCAACGCAAGACAGGACCCATCGGCGGGACGTTACGGATCGCTGCTGCCTCGGTGGCGCTGGCAATCGCGATGGCGGCACCGGCCGCAGCGCAGACCGTGACGCTTCTGAAGCAGACCATTGCCGAGCAGGCCTCGGACAACGATGCGGTGGCGGCGTTCTATCGTCAGATGAACTACGAACCGATCTGGACAGGTGCGGACGCTGATGATCAGGCGCGGCGCAAGGCCTTGCTTGAAACGGTCGCAACGCTGGGCCGCCATGGCCTGCCGACGGACAAGTTCACCGAACGTCGTTTCCGGGCATTGATGTCCGATGTCTCGACCACCCGCGAGCTTGGCGCGCTGGAGGTGACGCTCAGCAAGCTGTACCTGCAGATGGCCCGCGATTTGCAGACCGGAGTGCTGGTGCCCTCGAGCATCGATCCGGGACTGGTTCGCAAGGTGCCGGTGCGTGACGGGGCAGAGACCTTGATGGAGCTTGCCAAGGGCGAGCCGCGCGACGTCATGCGCGGTCTTGCGCCTCAAACCAATGAATATGCCCGCCTGATGAAGGAAAAGATGCGGCTTGAGGTGCTGGCCAGCTCGGGCGGTTGGGGCGCGCCGGTGCAAGCCAAGAAGCTTGAGCCCGGAGATCGCGGAAACGCTGTTCTGGCGCTGCGGGATCGTCTGATCCGCATGGGCTACCTGTCGCGGACCGTCGCGGCCAGTTATGACGACGCCTTGCAAGAGGCGGTTCGGCAGTTCCAGACCGACCATGGCCTGACCGATGACGGGGTCGCCGGTGCCGCCACGATCAAGGAAATCAACCGCAGCGTCGAGGACCGTCTGAAATCGGTCATCGTCGCGATGGAGCGCGAGCGGTGGATCAACCGACCTCTTGGCGACCGTCACATCAAGGTCAACCTGACCGATTTCTCGGCCCGGATCTTTGATGATGACAAAGTGACGTTCCGCACCCGCGCCGTTGTCGGGATGAACGTCCACGATCGCAGGACACCCGAGTTTTCGGACATCATGGAACACATGATCATCAATCCGAGCTGGCACGTTCCGCGTTCGATCATCATCAAGGAATACCTGCCGGCGCTGAAGGAAAACCCTCTTGCGCATGGACATCTTGAAATCACCGACGCAAGCGGGCGGGTGGTGAACCGCAACGCGGCGGATTTCTCGGAACTGACTGGCAGCACCTTGAACTTCAACATGCGCCAGCCTCCGGGAGGCCGGAACGCGCTGGGGCTCGTGAAGTTCATGTTCCCCAACAAGCACAACATCTATCTGCATGACACGCCGCAGAAGCACCTGTTTGCCCGCGAGGTGCGCGCCTACAGCCATGGCTGCATCCGTCTGAACGATCCGTTCGACTTTGCCTATGCCCTGCTAGCCGTTCAAAGCAGCGATCCGAAGGGGCAGTTCCACAGCATCCTGGACACCCGCAAGGAAACCAAGGTCGACCTGGTCAAGCAGGTGCCCGTGCACCTGATGTACCGCACCGCGTTTACACAGGCGAAAGGCAAGATCAATTTCCGTCGCGACATCTATGGGCGGGACGCTGCGATCTGGAAGGCTCTGTCAAATGCAGGGGTGGCCCTGACCTCGGTTCGCGGCTAAACCCGTCGGGCGCACCAGCCCGGAGGTTTCACCCATGCCCCATACCATCCATGACATCGCCTCGGCGCTCGGCCTCGAGGCGGTCGGGGACACGTCGATCGTGATCGACGGGGCGAACGAGCCTGCGGACGCTTCGGCGACTGACATCGCCTTGGCGATGAAGCCGGAATACGCGGCGGGGCTGGCCAAGGGGCAGGCCCGCGTCGCGATGCTGTGGGAAGGCGCCGACTGGCAGGGCCTGGGGCTGGAAGCCGCGCTGTTCGTGGGCCGGTCGCGCTATGCCATGGCGGGTCTCAGCCAGATCATCGATCCCGGCCAGCACTACCCGGTGGGCATCCATCCCAGCGCCTATGTCGATCCGACGGCTGAGTTGGGCGAAGGCGTAACCGTTGGCCCCTTTGCCATGGTGGGCCCACGCGCAAGGATCGGTGCAGGTTCGGTGCTGGGCCCCCAGTGTTTTGTGGGCGCCGACGTGGTGCTGGGCGAGGCCGCGATGATCCACAGCGGCGCACGTCTCATGGCGCGCGTCCGTGCCGGGGATCGGCTGATCGTGCAACCCAACGCGGTGATCGGCGGCGACGGTTTTGCCTTTGTGACGCCCGAGGTCTCGGGTGTTGAAAAGGCGCGTGAAACGCTGGGCGATCAGGGCGACGTCAAAAGCCAGAGCTGGACACGTATCCACACTCTGGGCGCGGTCCGCCTTGGTCACGATGTCGAGGTCGGGTCCTGCTCGACCATCGACAGTGGCACGATCCGGGACACCCAGATCGGGGATGGCACCAAGATCGACAACCAGGTCATGATTGGCCACAACTGCATCATCGGCAACGATTGCCTTCTGTGCGGACATGTCGGGCTGGCCGGGTCGGTCACGGTGGGCAACAGCGTCGTTCTGGGCGGCAAGACCGGGGTCAGCGACAATACGACCATCGGCGACAATGTGATCTGTGGGGCCGCGACCATCGTACTCAGCAAGATCCCGGCTGGCCGCGTCATGCTGGGATATCCGGCAATGAAAATGGATCAGCATCTGGACACCTACAAGCACCTGCGCCGCCTGCCGCGACTGGCACGTCAGGTCGCGGAACTGCAGAAAGCGGTTTCCAACGAAGACACAAGCGACTAAACCCGGCCCGAATTCGACCAAGCACAAAAGGATTTTGTGATGAACGTCAGCGACAAGGTCATCGAGATCATTGCCGAACAGGCGGTTCTTGAACCCTCGGACGTGACCCTGGACAGCACGCTCGAAGATCTGGGCGTCGACAGCCTGGGGCTGGTGGAAAGCATCTTTGCCATTGAAGAGGCCTTTGACATCTCGATCCCCTTCAACGCCAACGACCCAAGCGACAGCGATTTTGACATTTCCTCGGTCAAGACGATCATCGCCGGGATCGAGAAACTGGTGGCCGAGCAAAAGTCGTGAACCGGGTTGTCATAACCGGCGCGGGCACGGTCAACGCGCTGGGGCACAATGTGCCCGATACGCTAGAGGCCATGCGCGAGGGGCGTTGCGGGATCGGCGAACTTGAATTCCGTGACGTTGAACGCCTGTCGATCCGCATTGGCGGCCAGGTCAAGGGGCTTGACGCCGAGCACCATTTCAACCGCCAGCAGATGGTGCTCTATGACCGGTTCACGCAGTTCACGCTTCTGGCAACGGCCGAGGCGATGGCGCAGTCCGGGATCGAATTCAGCGGGGAACTGGCCGCCAAGGCCGGCGTGGTGCTGGGCACCGCCGGGGGCGGGGTCAGCACCTGGGACGACAACTATCGCTCGGTCTACGAAGACGGCAAGAATCGCGTGCACCCCTTTGTGGTGCCCAAGCTGATGAACAACGCCGCCGCCAGCCACGTCTCGATGCAATACAACCTCAAGGGCCCGTCCTTCACGGTCTCGACGGCCTGTTCTTCGTCGAACCACGCCATGGCGCAGGCCTTTCAGATGGTGCGGTCGGGCATGTCCAGGGCGATGATCACCGGCGGTTCGGAATCGATGCTCTGCTTTGGTGGGGTCAAGGCCTGGGAAGGCCTGCGCGTCATGAGCCGCGACGCCTGTCGCCCGTTCTCGGCCAACCGCAACGGGATGGTGCAGGGCGAAGGCGCGGGGATCTTTGTCTTCGAGGACTACGAACACGCCAAAGCCCGCGGCGCCGAGATCCTGTGCGAGGTGATCGGCTTTGCCATGACGTCGGATGCCTCGGACATCGTGATGCCCTCGAAACAGGGCGCGGCACGCGCCATGTCGGGTGCGCTGGCAGATGCCGGAATTGCAGCCTCGGACGTGGGCTATGTGAATGCCCATGGGACCGGCACTGCGGCAAACGACAAGACCGAATGCGCCGCCGTCGCGGATGTCTTTGGTCCACACGCCGATGACTTGATGATTTCGTCGACCAAGTCGATGCATGGCCACCTGATCGGCGGCACGGGCGCCGTCGAGCTTCTGGCCTGCATCATGGCCCTGAAGGACGGCGTCATCGCGCCGACCATCGGCTACGAGGAACAGGACCCCGAGTGTGCCCTTGACGTTGTGCCCAACGAGTCGCGCGACGCAAAGGTTGATGTCGCCCTGTCCAACGCCTTTGCATTTGGTGGCCTCAACGCGGTTCTGGCCCTGCGCAAGATCTGACTACTGCCAAATTGTGCGCCGCCTACGGCGTCGCGCATGACAAGCTTGTGTGGCCTACGGTCCCACAAGCGGTTCAGGGGGCGTTGCCCCCTCTGGGCCTTTGGCCCATTCACCCCCAGGATATTTGGAGCAAGAAGAAGACCAGGACGCGCAGCCCCATGTTTCTTCTTGCGTCAAATATCCCGGGGAGCCCGAGGGGCTGGCCCCTCGGTCCCGACATTTATCACCCGCGCCAGATCCAGCCGCCTCCGAGCACCCGGCTGCTGCCGGTCTCGTAAAAGACGCAGGCCTGCCCTGGCGAAACGCCTTCTTCCGGCGTCAACAATTCGACCTCTGCCGTTGTATCCGAAAGCGGCCTTATCAATGCTTCACGCGGGGGGCGGGTCGAGCGGACCTTGACCGAGACCTCCCAGACCTCGCGCGAGGTCAGCGGGGCATCTCCAAGCCAGTTGATTTCGCGCACGGGTACGGTGCGCGTTGCCAGCATCGATTTCGGGCCGACAACAACCTGTTTTGTTTCGACGTCCAGCTTGACCACGTACAGAGGCTCGTCCAAACCGCCGATCCCCAGACCACGACGCTGGCCAATCGTGTAGTGGATGACGCCATTGTGCCGCCCCAGCACGCGCCCGTCGGCATGCACGATCTCGCCGGGCTCTGCCGAGCCTGGGCGCAGTTTCTCGATCACCGAGGCATAGTTGCCGTCCGGGACAAAGCAGATGTCCTGGCTGTCGGGCTTGTCCGCAACGCTGAGCCCGTATTTCGCCGCCAATTCTCGTGTTGCATCTTTTGAGGGCAGATGCCCCAGGGGAAACCGCAGAAACGACAGTTGTTCCGGCGTGGTCGAGAACAGGAAATAGCTTTGGTCGCGGTTGGCGTCGGTCGCACAGTGCAACTCGGGGCCGTGATCCCCCATCTTGCGCTGGATGTAATGTCCGGTCGCCATGCAGTCGGCTTCCAGATCCTTGGCGGTTTCCAGAAGATCCTTGAATTTCACCCGCTCGTTGCAGCGGATGCAGGGCACAGGGGTGGCGCCACCCAGATAGCTTTCGGCGAATTCGTCGATCACCGCCTCGCGAAAGATGTTTTCGTAGTCCAGTACATAATGCGGAAAGCCCATTTCCTCGGCCACGCGGCGCGCGTCGTGGATATCGATCCCGGCGCAGCAGGCGCCCTTCTTGGCAAGCGCTGCGCCGTGGTCGTAAAGCTGCAGCGTTACGCCGACCACGTCGTAGCCTTCCTCGGACAATTGTGCCGCAACGACAGAACTGTCCACGCCACCGGACATGGCGACGACAACTCGGGTTTCCGAGGGCGGCTTGGCAAAGCCAAGAGAATTCAGCGGATGTGGGTCAAGCGGCATGGGAAAGCTCCTGCAATCCGGCGGAATATAGGAAAATCCTAAACACTCTCAAGGGGTCGTTTTAGCTGCAGTTAAGCATGGTCGTAGAGGTTGTTGCCCAGGAGAGTAGGGGAAAACCATGTTTCTAAGGAAAATTAGCGGACCAAGGGCTGTCACGCTGCCGGACGGGTCCATTCTGACACGGGCCGATTTGCCTCCGGCGGATACCCGGCGATGGGTGGCATCACGTAAAGCGAAAGTCGTGCGTGCGATAGCTTATGGGTTGATTACTCGGGAATCGGCGTTAAAACTTTATTCCCTAAGTGATGAAGAACTGACAGAATGGATGAAGGCGCTTGCCGATCATGGGGAACAGGCGCTGAAAGTCACCGCATTACAAAAATTTAGACAACCATGAGTTGAAATATTGAATTAACGGGTTATGGTAACTGCAGGTTAATATTTGCAAGGGCAGTATTTACCTTAACCATATTGGAAATGGAGGCGAATTATGCGCGTGCTGCTGGTCGAGGATGACCCAACGACGTCGAAAAGCATCGAGATGATGCTGACGAATGCAAATCTGAACGTCTATGCGACTGATATGGGGGAAGAGGGCATAGACCTGGCAAAGCTTTACGATTACGACCTGATTTTGCTGGATCTCCACCTTCCGGACATGAACGGATACGAGGTTCTGCGCAAGTTGCGTATGGCCCGGATCGACACGCCGACCCTGATCCTGTCAGGGTTCGACGACACCGAAAGCAAGCTCAAGGGGTTCGGGTTCGGCGCGGATGATTACCTGACCAAACCGTTCCATAGGGAAGAATTGGTCGCCCGGATCCATGCAATCATTCGGCGATCCAAGGGGCATTCGCAATCCGTGATAAATACGGGTCGTGTTTCCGTCAACCTGGATGCCAAGACTGTCGAGGTTGGGGGTAAATCCGTGCATCTGACGGGCAAGGAATACCAGATGCTGGAATTGCTCTCTCTGCGCAAGGGTACCACCCTTACAAAAGAAATGTTTCTAAATCACCTTTACGGTGGCATGGATGAGCCTGAATTGAAGATCATCGATGTATTTATTTGCAAATTGCGCAAGAAGCTTAGGGTCAGGATTCATAACCAGTAGATGACGGTTGCCGCGAGAGCGATGGCTGAGAGAAAGACCTTTGGACAGCGGTCATAGCGGGTTGCCACGCGCCTCCAGTCCTTGAGGCGCCCGAACATG
>JAUHVR010000002.1 GCA_030424865.1 Alphaproteobacteria bacterium
CTTCTTCTTCATCGCTTGGCGGAGACCGGGAAAGGCGGGCTGCTTGGGCATCGGCGAGGCTCCATTGTCGTCCCCAACAGTCTATCTCAAACCGCTCAACACGCGAGGTTTTTCAGACTTTCCTTAACCTTTTGTTAACTATTTGAGGATTGCCGACGTGACACGAACTACTCGACTCTTGAAAGTGGCATCCGTCGCGGTTGCCATGACAGCGGCACAACAGGCCTTGGCCTGGAGTGAGCGCGAAATGATGGAAATGCACGATCCGCACTACGGCACCTGTGTTATCGGAAGCGGGACGAATGGCGGCGTTGTCCGTGTCTTGGTCTGCCGGGGAGACTATTGCTACATCGAATGCCGCGGCGTTCATGTGGAAGAAGTCGAGCCCAAGAAGACAC
Source organism: Alphaproteobacteria bacterium (assembly GCA_030424865.1). Taxonomy (GTDB): domain Bacteria; phylum Pseudomonadota; class Alphaproteobacteria; order Rhodobacterales; family Rhodobacteraceae; genus JAKVCP01. Next base: position 399 of record JAUHVR010000002.1, read on the forward strand.
ATGTGTTCGAGCGCCGGAAAAAGAAGAAGAAAAAGCCGGAACCAAAGCCAAAGCCGAAGCCCAAGCCAAAGCCGAAGCCCAAACCGAAGCCCAAGCCCAAGCCCAAAGAGGCACAGTGGCAGCCGAAGGATGGCAACTGGGGATCCCGGGACGAGAAGAACTGGGAACGGGTCGACTGATAGGACGAGGGTTTCCTAGTCCTGGACCTTACCGCGCAGCGCTTTGACTTCGCTGCGCACCTTCTTGGCTTTCAACCGCCGTTGCTTGGATCCGTAGGTTGGTTTGGTCGGCACCCGTCGCTTGGGTGCGACCAATGCTTTGCGGATCAACTCGGCCAGCCTCTCGCGCGCCAATTCTCGATTGCGCGCCTGACTGCGGGTCTCATCGACTTGCAATACAAGGGTGCCCTCCTGCGTCCAGCGACGTCCGGCAAGGCGTTTCAGCCGCGCCTTGACGGGATCGCTCAGATGGGGGGAGCGCGCGGCCTCGAACCGCAGTTCCACTGCTGTAGAGACCTTGTTCACGTTTTGCCCGCCTGGACCCGAGGCGCGTACAAACTGCTCGGTCAATTCCCAGTCAGCAATGGAGATCTGTTCGTTGATGTGCAGCATAGGGCACCCTTGTAACAGGATAGGGCCGCCAGATATGGCGGCCCTACGAGACTTATCGGAGGCGGGGTCGGTTAGACCAGTGCCAATTCGGGGGTTTCACCCCAATGGGATTGCCCTATGTGCGGGTCTCCCGAACTGTTCCGACACCTTTCTCCAATGACGCTCTAGACACTGGATCACCTCCTTTCGCTTGTTGAAACCACCTTCAGCTTGGCACAGCTTTTGGGGATCGCAAAACAAAATGTTGTGGTCAGGTGGCGGGTGTGGCCCCAAGTGCACGCAAAACGATCAGGCGGAAGGGCACCAGCGCGATCATTGCGAGCGACAGCTTCACCAGCCAATCCGCAACCGCCAGCGAGACCCAAAGCGGTGCTTCGGGCCCAGCGCCCAGCAGTGGCAGCACGTCGCCGGCCCATGACACGTCATTGCCGGGTTCGATCCAGGCAAGGCTGCCCGAAAAGGCGATGGTGAAGAACAGCGCGGTGTCGACGCTGGACCCGATAAGGGTCGAGGCCAGCGGCGCGCGCCACCAGGCACCGGTGCGCAGGCGGTCAAAGATCGCGACGTCCAGCAGTTGCGCTGTCAGGAAAGCCAGGCCCGACCCGATGGCGATGCGCAGTGTCACGGCGGGATAGGTGAACCCATCGCCCTGCAGCATGACCTGCGTGCCAATCAGCGAGCAGATGACGCCGACGACAAAGCCGGTGAACACCACGCGTCGCGCGGCGGCCGCGCCGTAGATGCGGTTCATCAGGTCGGTGACCAGAAAGGCGAGCGGATAGGTGAAGGCACCCCAGGTCAGCCAGTTTCCAAACAGGAACTGAACCAGGATGTTCGAGGCCACGACGATGGCGGCCATGGCAAGGATGCCGGGAAGGTATTTCGTATTCATGCTGTAACCCGTTTTGGCAAGGTAGCGGAGACTTGGTTCCCTGTCGGAACGGGCGGGCTTTAGTCCCTTGTGAGCGGCAGATCAAGCCCCTTGATGCGGCCCTACTCGGTGGCGGGCAAGGCGTATTCCACAAGTTCGGTGCGCTGAAAGCTGCGAAAGTTGTCATCCGAGATCATGGTCAGCCGGATCTGGCCCCGGTCGTCCTGCCAGACCGCGATGCCTTCGAGGTTGTCATGCGCCCCGATCCGCGTGCTCAGCAGTTCGTCTTCCTGACCTTGTCTTGGACCCTCGACCCAAAACCGGCGCACCCGGCTTTTAAAGGCGAACCCCGTGAATTCTCGCTCAAGCAGATACAGCGCGCCGTCGGGGCCAAAATCGGCGCCCACGGGCAAAAATCCCCCGCGCCGCGGAATTTCAAAGGCCACGTCCCAGCTGCGATCCTTGTAGCGCCACACGGGGAAAGGACGTGTCAGCCTGCCGGACCGTTCGGGGATGGCGTAAAGCCAGTTCCGGTGATCCACGGCCAGCGCCTCGAAGCCTGAATTCGAAAGCATGCCCTTGAATCCCTCGTCCCGGGGCAACCAGGCCGCAGCCTCGGGGGTGAGATAGGCCCAGACGCGGTGTTGGCCTTCGAAAGAGATCAACGTGCGCCCGTCGGCGCGGATGGCCAGCCCCTCGGCATCGCTGTGATGCTGGGGGATCACCTGCCCCTTGGGGTTTGTCAAAGGTCGGCGCGACTGCAGTTCGACATCGACAATCACTGGGTCCTCGCGAACAAGCGTCGCATGAACGATCCCGCCCCGGTCGCTGATGGCGGTCAGGTGCGTGCCGGTTGCATCAAGTTCCAGCCCGGAAAACCCGCCCAGGTCATGACTGCTGCGCGGCCAGACAAACTCGCCCACGAAACGCGCCTTGCTGACCGGGCCTGCGTCTCCGGCCAGTGTCAGTGCGCCCAAGGTGACCACGCCTAGCGCGAGTGCAAAACGTCGGCGCATTGCTTGGGCAGGTCCGCAAGGACAAATTGACGGGGGTGTTTGGGTTTGGGTCTGGGTTTGCCCGTGACCTTGGGTTTCGGTTTTGGCTCGGGTGGGTTCAGGATGTCATCGACCCACTTCTGTGCATCGGCACAGCCGTCCCCACGCGGCGGGTTCTTCTGGTTCACACAGTTCTTCGCGCCCCTGGGGCACTTCAGCCGCACGTGAAAATGATAGTGATGCCCATGCCAGGGCCGGATCTTGCGCAGCCAGGCGCGGTTGCCCTTGGCGTCTTTGCACATCTGCACCTTGGCGCCGGGAAAGACAAAGATCCGCGCGACCCGAGGGTCCTTGGCGGCGGCTTTCAGAATGTTGTGATGCCCGCGCGTCCAGTTTTCATTGACGAAGGCGCCCTTCATACGCCGGGTCGAGATCGACGAAAGGTTTTCGCGCTCGGACCGGGTCAGGTTCAGGCGCTTGGGCGGCAGCATCCAGATGTCGACGTCCAGGCCGATCTGATGGCTGCGGTGCCCGGTCACCATGGGGCCACCACGCGGCTGGCTCATGTCGCCGACATAAAGCCCGGCCCAGCCCCGTTGCTTGGCAGCGGTTCCCGACAGTTTCTGGACGAAATCGATCAGGTCGGGGTGACCCCAATTGCGGTTGCGGCTCAGCCGCATGGCCTGCCAGGTCGGGCCGTTTTCGGCCAGTTCGACGCCACCGGCCAGACACCCCTTGGCATAGCCGCCAATCGGTTGCGCCTTTTGTCGTGACCCGGTGGTCTTGGCGACAAAAAGATGCCGCGCCTCAACCTCTTTGGTGCCCAGCGTCAGCGGATCAACCGCCTGCGCAAAGGCACCGCTGACCAGACCAACGGCGAGGAACACCCCCAAAATTGTTGTTTTCATTCTGCCCGGTCTCCCTCTGGGTTGACCCACAGCAAGAGTATCAGACCCAAAAGGAAAAGGAAGATAACAGGAAGAAACCCAAGCTGATTGTTGCCGGTCCAGATTGTGAAGACCGTGATCAGCGCGGGCGCCAGGAACGAGGTCACGCGGCCGGTCAGGGCAAAGAGGCCAAACGCCTCGGTCGCGTCTTCGGCGGTGCAGTGGCGGACCATCATCGAGCGCGAGGCGGAATAGATTATGCCGCCCGCGCCGCCCAGGATAGCGCCGCAGATGAAGAAGATGATGTCGGGCAGGGATGACCCCTCGGCCAGCGGGATGCCGAACAGGCTTTCGCGTGACATGCCGACGATGATCAGGCTTACGACGATCAGCACCCAGCAGCTGAGGCGGATCACCGGTTTTGGGCCGAACCGCTGGTCGGCCAGGCCCCCGGCCCAGGTCAGCACCGCGGCGGCAATGGCGGCGACGATGCCGAAGATGCCGATCTGGATGATGTCCCAGCCCAGCACCAGCCGCGCGTAGAAGCCGCCAAAGCTGTACAGCGCGCCCAGCCCGTCACGATAGAACATCGAGGCGATCAGGAAGCTGGCATAGGATCGCCGGGTAAAGACATCCTTGACCCGTTCCCAGAGGCGCGACAGCACCTCGCCGAACTGCGGTCGGTCGCCATCGGTGGGCGGGTCCTTGGTCCAGATGAAAAAGGGGATCAGGAAAAGCGCAAACCAGATCGCGATGAAGGGGCCGACGGATCGCGTGCCCTCGCGTGCCTCGGGGTCCAGTCCCAGCGCCGGGGTCAGGCCGATCAGGGTCTTGCCGGTGTCGTTCTCGGCAAAGAAAAGCAGCATGATGAACAGCGCCAGCACGCCGCCCCAATAGCCAAAGGCTGCCGCACCGCCGCTGATGCGCCCGACCTCTTCGGTGCTGCCGAGCGTTGGCAGGATGGCGTTGTTCAGGTTGAACGCGGTTTCCGAGGCGACAAAGCCGATCCAGAACATGGCCAGCACAAACATCAGCCCGGTGCCGTCAGGCTGCAGGTTCCACAAAAGCGCCGAGCACAGGATCGCGATGGCCGTCAGGACAATGAAAAACGGCCGTTTCCGGCCCGAGGCCCCGGCCCAGGCGCCCACCAGCGGTGCGGTGATGGCGATGACCCAGCCTGCCGCGGTCTGCGCGCCGGCCCAAAGGCTTTGGGCCTGCGCCTTGGCGGCGGTTTCCTCGATGCCTTGGGCCATGTACCAATCGGCAGCCACGGCGCCGAAGTAGGGCCCAAAGATGAAGGTCAGGCCAAGGGTCGCATAGGGTTGCTGGGCCCAGTCGAAGAACATCCAGCCCCAGATGCGCTTGCGCGTTGATATCTCTGCCATATTGACCCCCGTTCCCCCTCGGTATGACCGAGCCGTCAGGGGCTGGCAAGTCAATCCTGCATGGGGGGCCAGGGGCGTGTCGCGTCCGCCGCGATCCAGGCGTTGATCCAGTCGGGCAGGGCGGGTGGTGTCGGATCATACCCCAGCGCCTTGGCGACCTCGCCCGGCGCAACCAGCCCCTTGGGCCCGGCCACTGCCGTTCTGATCAGCACGTGGTTCGCGCATTCGCCGTTTCGTTTCCACATCGACTGTTCGATGTAAAAGAACCGGTCGTCCCAGCCCGCCAGACGGGATCGCATCGTGATCCGTTCGAACACCCGGATGCGACGGCGATAGCGCACTGACGAGCCTGCCACCGTCAGGCCCCAGCCATTCTGCATCGTGGCCTTCACCAGGCCGGACCGTTGCGCCATCGGGATGCGCCCCAGGTCAAACAGGGTCAGCGTGCGACCGTTGTTCAGTTCGAACCAGGGATCGAGGTCCCAGGGCCAGCACATGTGATGCGAGACATGGGTTTCGAAAGCGGCCAGAGGTTTGGCCTTGCGGTTGAGAAAGGCCTGATAGGCCATGCGGAGTAACGGGTACATCGGCGGCTCCTTCCGGGGCAGAGGTGCCGCCGGGGGTGGTGAACGTCAACCACGACCTTGCGGCACTCTTGTTCTTTGCCCTGCGGGGGCTTACCTGTCGGGCAGGACGCAACGGAAAGGACCTTGGCGCGATGCAATCTTTGTTTCAGATCCTCATGCTGGTGCTGGACGTTGTCTGGTTCTTCATCATCGCGCATGTGATCATGAGCTGGCTGATCAACTTCCAGGTTCTGAACCTGCGTCAGCCCCTGGTGGCGCAGCTGTGGGACGGGCTGAACCGGATCCTTGAACCGCTGTATCGGACGATCCGACGGGTGTTGCCGCCCATGTCGGGCATAGACTTTGCGCCGCTGGTGGCGCTGATCGGGGTCTATGCCCTGCGGATCATCCTGGCCAACAACGCGTCGTTCTTTTTCTGACCACGCGCCTTTGCGGCTTTCTTGAGTATTTGAAGAAAGATGAAGGGGGGCGGGTGCGCCCTCTTGTTCACGGATTCTTAGTGTGTGATTGTTGGGATCAGAGCACTTTGACGTAAATCCGACAGGCCCTTTCATGCCCCGCGACACTGGCACCGCGCTGCTGCGCGAGGTTTTTGGCTTTGACGCCTTCCGCCCTGGTCAGGGCGAGATTGTCGAGGCGGTGGCGACGGGTGAAAACGTGCTGGCCATCATGCCCACAGGTGGCGGGAAATCCTTGTGTTTTCAATTGCCTGCGTTGTTGCGCGAGGGCGTCACGCTGGTGATCTCTCCGCTGATTGCGCTGATGCGGGACCAGGTGCGCGGGTTGCAGCAGGCGGGGGTTGCCGCAGGGGCGCTGACCAGTGGCAACACGCCGGAAGAGACGGATGCCGTCTGGGCGCAACTGGCGGCGGGGCAGCTGAAGCTTTTGTACCTGGCGCCCGAGCGGCTGGCCTCGGCCGGGACGGCACGGATGCTGAGCCAGGCGGGGGTTTCGATGATCGCCGTCGACGAGGCCCATTGCGTCAGCCAGTGGGGGCACGATTTCCGGCCTGATTACCTGCGGATCGGGGCCTTACGGCGCGATCTGGACGTGCCGATTGCGGCCTTTACCGCGACGGCGGACGAGGAAACGCGGGCCGAGATCATCTCGCGCCTGTTTGACGACCGTCCGCCGCAGGTGTTTCTGCGCGGGTTTGATCGGCCCAACATCCACCTGGCCTTTGCCGCCAAGGACAAGCCGCGCCAGCAGGTCCTGGAGTTTGCCGCCGCGCGGCGGGGGCAGTCGGGGATTGTCTATTGCGGGACGCGCAACAAGACCGAGGCGCTGGCGCAGGCGCTGCGCGCGGATGGCCATGTGGCCTGCCACTATCACGGTGGTATGGAGGCCGAGGACCGGCGCACCGTCGAGGCGCGATTTTCGCGTGAGGATGGCTTGATCGTGGTGGCAACGGTGGCCTTTGGCATGGGGGTCGACAAGCCCGATATCCGCTGGGTGGCGCATGCCGATCTGCCGAAGTCGATCGAGGCCTATTATCAAGAGATTGGCCGCGCTGGCCGGGATGGCGCGCCGGCTGAAACGCTGACGCTGTTTGGCGCGGATGACATCCGGCTGAGGCGCAGCCAGATTGACGAGGGGATGGCCCCTCCGGAACGGCGGATGGCCGACCACGGCCGGCTGAATGCCTTGCTTGGGCTCGCCGAGGCGCTGGAGTGTCGGCGCGCCGTCTTGTTGCGTTATTTCGGGGAAGAGGCGCAGGCTTGCGGGCATTGCGATCTGTGTGACAGCCCGCCAGAGGTCTTTGATGGCACAGAGGCGGTGCAAAAGGTGCTCTCGGCGGCCTTGCGGACGGGCGAGAGTTTTGGCGCGGGCCATCTGGTCGACATTCTGACCGGGACCATGACCGACAAGGTGCGGCAGCGTGGGCATGACAGCCTGCCGACCTTTGGTGTGGGCAAGGAGTTTGACAAACGCGGCTGGACTGCGCTGATCCGGCAGATGATGGGGCGCGATCTGCTGCGGCCCGATGCCGAACGCCATGGCGCGCTGGTGATGACCGACGCGGCGCTGCCGCTTTTGCGGGGGCAGGACAGCATTCAGCTGAGGCGCGACAGCATCGCCAGGGCCAGCGCCCGGCGGTCACCTGCGGTCAAGGCCATGGTCAGCGAGGAAGACGCACCGCTGTTGTCGGCGCTCAAGGCCAAGCGCCGCGCCCTGGCCGAGGACGCGCGGGTCCCGGCTTATGTGATTTTCCCCGACCGGACGCTGATCGAGATGGCCGAAACGCGGCCCGACACGCTGGACGCCATGGCGCGGATCAACGGCGTGGGGGCCAAGAAGCTGGAACGTTATGGCGCGGGTTTTCTGCAGGTGATCAACGGCGCCGAGACGCCCGAGGTGCATCCGGTGCGACGCAAGCTGGCGGGTCGGGCCGCGGGCTCGGTCTATGACCGGCTGATGCAGACGCAGGCCGATCTGACGCGCGGTGCCTGCGGCACGCTGAAACCGCTGAGCTGTTCGGCCTCGATCCTGGCCAAGGTGGCCGAGCTGCAGCCGGGTGACACGGTCGGACTGAAGCGCATCCTGGGCGACAAGCGCGAGGAACGTTTTGGCGCGGCCTTTCTGGACGTTTTGCAGGACGCGGGCTAGGTCTGGCGGAACAACGGCACACAGGGGGCAGACATGCTGGTGGTGATCTCGCCGGCCAAACGGCTGGATTGGAGCGAACGCGCGGTCACGATGACCGAGCCCGAGTTCGGTGCGGACGCGGTGCGGCTGGCCAAGACGGCGCGCAACCTGACCCTGGGCGGCCTGCGCGATCTGATGGATCTGAGCGACGACCTGGCGCGGCTGAACCGCGACCGGTTCCGTGTGTTTTCGGACACACCGGATGGTGAAGCGGTGCGCCCGGCGGCGCTGGCCTTTGCGGGCGACACTTACCAGGGGCTTGAGGCGGGATCGCTTGACGACGAAGAGATGCGCTGGGCGCAGGATCACCTGCGGATCCTGTCGGGGCTTTACGGGCTTTTGCGGCCGCTGGATGCCATCCAGCCCTACCGGTTGGAGATGGGCAGCCGTTTGAAGACGCGGCGGGGCAAGTCGCTGTATGACTATTGGCGGGACCAGATCGCCAAGTCGCTGCGTGCGCAGGCCGATGCCTTGGGGACCGACGTGCTGATCAACTGCGCAAGCCAGGAATATTTCGGCGCGGTGCCGCTGAAGGCGCTGAAGCTGCGGGTGGTGACGCCGCAGTTCCTTGAGGACAAGCCGGGCGGGCCCAAGATGGTCAGCTTCTTTGCAAAGCAGGCGCGGGGCGCGATGGCGCGCTACGTGGTGCAGCGCCGGTTGACGGACCCCAAGGCCATTCTCGAGTTCGACAGCGGTGGCTACGCCTACAGGCCCGATCTGTCAGCGCCCGACACGCCGGTCTTTGTCCGGGCCGCGTGAGTCCTGACGGGGGTGATGCTGTTCAAGCATGTCGATCAGGGCCTGCTTGCGCAGAGGCTTGGTCAGATAATCGGTCAGACCCTGGGCCAGGATGTCCTCTCTGTCGCCTGACATGGCATGGGCTGTGACCGCGATGATCGGAACCTGCGCGCCGCCGGGCAGTCCGCGAATGCGGGCGGTGGCCTCTTTGCCGTCCATGATGGGCATCGAGATGTCCATGAAGACGATGTCCGGCGAAAGCCGTTCGTAAGCCTCGACCGCCTCGACGCCATTGTTGGCGAACGTCAGGTCCAGGTCGCAATCTGTGACCATCTTCTGGAACACGAACTGGTTGGTCTTGTTGTCCTCGGCGACCAGCACCGTCAGACGGGCGTGTTCCGAGGATGATCGTGGCCCGGGCGCGGCCTTGTGCGTGAACATGATCGGCGCGGATACCGCGGCCTGTGCCCCGGATTTGGCCAGTTCGGACAGCAACAGCCGCTGCGGCGCAGAGCGTGGAAGAACCGATTGAACCCAGCGGGCCGCGGCGTTTGCGGACAAGCGGTTGGGGTCGTCCGAGACGACCACGATCGGCACCTTGTTTCCCGCCTCACGCAGCTTTTCGGCCAAGGCCAGACAGGTCATCTCGGGCAGGGGATCTTCGATCAGCAGCACGTCGAACCCTGTGTGCGCAGCCTCGACCGTGTCATGAGCCGTGTCACAGGTTGCGGTCTGGATGCCCAGACCCCGCAGCTGGGTGCACAGTGCCTCGCGCCCTGCGGAAGGGGGGCCGGTGACCAGGGCCGCATTCAACCAGTCGGGTTTTTCCAGCGGGCCCTCGGTTTCACCCGCGACATGCGGCAGGGTCACGCGCAGGCCGAAACAGCTGCCGACGCCCGGTTCGCTGTCGACCCAGACATCGCCATTCATCATTTCGATCAGCCGTTTCGAGATTGCCAGACCAAGACCCGTGCCTTCGTACTTGCGGTTTCTGGATCCGTCGACCTGATTGAATTCGCCGAATATGTTGGTCAGCTGCTCTTTGGGGATGCCGATGCCCGTGTCCTCGACCGTCAGGTGAACGGCGGTGGCGTCGTCCCCGTCCGGCAGGCCGACGGCCCGGACCATGACCTGACCTTTTTCGGTGAATTTCACGGCGTTTCCGACAAGATTGGTCAGCACCTGTCGCACGCGCCCGGCATCGCCAAGGAAGGACGACGGGGTGAACAGGTCGCAGTCGACCAGAAGGTCGATGCCCTTTTCCCTGGCGGTGGGTTGCAGCAGCACGACCACCTCGTGGATGACGCGTTCCAGATCGAACGGCGCCATCTGCAGAACAAGGCGATCCGCTTCGATTTTCGAATAGTCGAGGACATCGTTGATGATGACCAGCAAGGCCTCACCCGAGTTGCGGATCGTGTCGACGTAAAGCTCTTGCTCTTCGGTCATCTCGGTTCCGGCCAGCAGGTCTGCGATGCCGATCACGCCATTCATCGGAGTGCGGATTTCGTGGCTCATGTTGGCCAGAAAGGCCGACTTGGCCCGGTTTGCGGCTTCAGCCCGGCGTTGGGCGGCGCGCAGGCGTTTTTCGGACCGGACGGAATCAGTGATGTTCATGGCAAGGGTGACCATGTCACCGGACGGGCCGCGTCGGTCGACGATGCGGATGTACTGATTGTTCCACAGCCGCAGGACCTCGGGCGCGGGGGTGTGGGACCGCCAGCGCCGCATCATCCGTGCGCGCCATTCGGCGGCCGGTTCGCCCTGCGTGTCAATGATGCCTTCGTCCGTCAAAAGCCGCAGGATGCGGTCATAGCTGATCCCCGGCACTACGTCTTCGATGCCGTCAAAGACGCTCAGGTACGACGGATTGGCCGAGATCAGCACACCGCTTGAATTGAAAAAGGCAAATCCGTCCTGGATCGTGTGTAACGACAGCCAAAGACGTTGCTCGGCGATCTGCACCTGTTCGTTTGCCGCGGTCAGATCGGATTTGACCTGTTCGTTTTCGGCCTGCGTTTCTTCGACCCGGTGCGTCAGGGCGCGGGCATGGGCGTCCAGCTTGCGATTGGCTGCCATCAATTCCGCCTGCTTCAATTCCAGCAGACGCTCAGCGGCAAGTCTGGCCCGCCGCTCTTGGGCGAGTCGCGTGGCAATGGACATGCAGTACTCCGACAATTGCCGCCAATTTTCCCGTTCTAGGTGAAAATCGGCTTAACGCTCTTGGCCCTGAGGTGTCGAAACGTCGGGAAAACCTGACTTGGCCGGTCTCTGACGTTGCCAGCTTTGGCCCGCGCGTGGCACCATACCCGTATTTGAGACGGGAGGATTCCATGCGACGCATTTTCAGTGCAGCGGTTGCCCTATGCCTGGCGGCCATTCCGGTGCTTGCCCAGGAAAGCTGGCTGCCCGACCGGCGCGTGATCGTTTCACGTGATATGGATTTCTTTGGCTCTGACATCCAGGCGCTGTTTGACACCGATCAGGCCTCGTGCGAGCGGCTGTGCCTGAACAATCCGGACTGCAAGGCCTTCACGTTCAACTCTCGCTCAAACGCCTGTTTCCCCAAGACCAGCGTAGTCGACCGACAGGATTTTGCCGGCGCGATCTCGGCCGAAGTGGTCGATACGGTCGCCAAGACCAAGCAATTGGCCGCCAAACGGGCAAGCGAGCTGGATTTCCTCAGCGCCTATGACTTGCGGCGCGCGCGGGATCAGGCGGCGAAGATCGGCTTCAAATATGCAGGGGGCAAATGGCCGGTCGATACCCTGCTGAACACCGCCGACGTGCGGTTAGAAGATGGCAACCACGCCAGCGCCGCCCAGTGGGCGGGCGCGGCGACGGCCCAAAGTGACCTGCCCGAGCATTGGGAACTGTATGCCGTCCTGTCCTACGAGATGATCGAAAAGGCGGGCGACAGCCGCGACCGGCGTCGCTATCGCGAACAGGCGTTGTTGGCCACGATCAACACCTATCTGCGCGCCGATGGCGAGCGGATGCGCCAGCGGGCGCTGATCCGCATGGCCCGCGCGCTTGAAGCCGAAAAACGCGGTCGCGACATGATCCCGGCGCTGCGTCTGGCGGAATCGCTGGGCGAGGACCTGGAGGTGGCCGAGTTGCTGGACAACGCCATCGGCAAATATGGCTTCCGTATCACCGATAACGCGGTGACGTCGGACACCTCGGAACCCACGATCTGTGCCACCTTCTCGGAACCGCTGATCCGCGTCGGGGCGGATTACGCGCCCTATGTCCGCCTGCCGGATGACCGGCTGGCCGTGACCTCGTCAGGCAACCAGATCTGCGTCGAGGGCGTTTCGCACGGGACACGCTATACGATCACCTTCCGCTCGGGCCTTCCGGCCGAAAGCGGCGAAAAGCTGATCAAGGACATCCCGATCACGCTTTATGTGCGCGACCGTACGCCTTCGGTCCGCTTCCCGGGACGGGCCTACGTGCTGCCGCGCACCGCGAATGCCGGTCTGCCGATTGAAACCGTGAACCTGGAAACAGTTGATCTGACCCTGCGCCGCGTCAGCGACCGCAACCTGATGCGCGCCATTCAGGACAGCTATTTCGGACGCCCCCTGTCGCGCTACCAGGAGGACCAGTTCAGCCAGGAGATTGCCGAGGACATCTGGTCCGGCGTGGGCGAGGTGAAGAACTCGCTCAACACCGACATGACCACCCGTCTGCCAATGGGCGAGGTCATTGGCGATCTGCCCGCAGGCATTTACGCCCTGTCTGCCGAGGTGCCGGATGCCGATCCCTATGACAGTGCGCCTGCAACGCAATGGTTTGTGCTGTCCGACATCGGTCTGACGACGCTGAAGGGCGCAGACGGCCTGCATGTCTTTGCCCGTGGACTTGGGGATGCCGCCCCGCAGGAAGGGCTGACCGTGACTTTGCTGAGCCGCGCCAACCGGGTGCTGGCCACGGCCACGACGGATGCCGAGGGCCATGCTCTCTTTGGTCCGGGCCTTGTGCGCGGCACTGCAGGCGCAGCGCCTGCGCTTGTCATGGCCGAGATGGGCGATCAGGACCTTGCGTTCCTGTCGCTGACCGATCCTGCCTTCGACCTGTCGGATCGTGGCGTCGAAGGCCGCGAACCCGCCGGTCCGCTGGACGTTTTCCTGGCCACCGACCGCGGCGCCTATCGCGCCGGTGACACGATCCACGCCACGGCGCTGGTGCGCGATGGTCAGGTGCAGGGCGTCTCGGACCTGCCGGTCACGGCAATCCTGACGCGCCCCGATGGCGTTGAGTACTCACGCCATGTCTCGGCTGCCGGATCGGCGGGCGGGCATGTCTTTGCCCTGCCGCTGTCACCCTCGGTTCCGCGTGGGGCCTGGCGGGTCGACATCATGGGCGACGTGGATGCGCCCGCACTGGCCAGCGCCAAGGTGCTGGTCGAGGATTTCATTCCCGAACGCATCGACTTTGACCTGACCCTGCCCGATGGCCCGATCCTGCCCGGCAATCCGCCGCAGCTGAAGGTCGATGTCGAATACCTGTTCGGCGCACCGGGGGCTGATCTGCCCATCGAGGGTGATCTGCTGCTCAAGGCCCGCCGTACGTTGAAGGACTTCCCCGGCTACAAATTCGGTCAGTACGATGTCAGCGCTTCGACCCAATACGGCGGTCTGGGCGGTGACGTGCGCACCGACGCGCTGGGCGCGGCGCTGGTCGATTTGCCGATGCCGCAGCCCGAACGGGCCGACCGCCCGCACGAGGCCGAGCTGATCGTCCGCGTGGCCGAAGGCTCGGGCCGTCCGGTCGAACGCCGCATCACCCGCGCCGTTGCGCCTGCCGGTCCTATGATCGGGATCAAGCCGCTGTTCGAAGACGTGGTGGCCGAAGGCACCGAAGCCGGGTTCGAAGTCATCGCGGTGGGCCCCGATCTGAAGCGCATCGAGATGCCGGTGCGCTGGTCACTGAACCGGGTCAGCACGCGCTACCAGTGGTATCAGCTTTACGGTCAGTGGGACTGGGAACCGGTCACAACCCGGCGCGAGGTCGCCAGTGGCACCGCCACGCTGGGTGCGGACGCGCTGAAGGTCGCCGCCCCGGTCGATTGGGGCCGCTATGAGCTGGTCGTGGAACGCGCCGATGGCGACTATGTCGCCGCCTCGCAGGACTTCTATGCCGGATGGTACGCGCCAGCCGACGCGACCGAAACGCCCGATACGCTGGAGCTGTCGCTCGACAAGCCCGGTTATCTGAGCGGCGAGACCGCGAACCTGCGCATCGTCCCGCGTTATGCGGGCACGGCGCTGGTCACCGTCATGTCGAACCGCGTGATCGCCATGAAAGCGGTTGAGGTCAGCGAAGGCGAAAACACGATCCCGCTGGACGTGACGGACGAATGGGGCGCGGGGGCCTATGTCACCGCCTCGGTCATCCGCCCGATGGACGTGGCCAGCGGCCAGAACCCGGCCCGTGCGCTGGGGCTGAGCTATGCGCCGGTTGATCCGGGTGTCCGTCAGCTTGACGTGACTGTCGAGGCAGCTGCAGAAAGCGACCCACGTGGACCTCTGCCTGCGACCGTGCGCGTTGAAGGCATTGCCGAAGGCGAAACTGCCTTTGTCACCGTTGCTGCCGTGGACGTGGGCATTCTGAACCTGACGGGCTTTCAAAGCCCCGACCCCTCGGATCACTACTTTGGACAACGACGCCTGGGGATGGAGATCCGCGACATCTATGGCCGCCTGATCGATGGACAGGCGGGCGCGATGGGGCGGCTTCGGTCCGGCGGTGATGCGCTGGCCAACACCAATCTGGGGGATCCGCCGGTCAGCGAAGAGCTGGTGGCCTATTTCTCGGGCCTCGTCGTAGTCGGAGAGGATGGCGCGGCGCAAGTCAGCTTTGACATCCCCGAATTCAACGGCACCGTGCGCCTTATGGCTGTCGCCTGGTCGCCCACCGCCGTGGGTCAGGCCGAGGCCGATGTACTGATCCGCGATCCGGTGGTGGTGACCGCCAGCCTGCCGCGGTTCCTGGCGCCGGGCGACAGCTCGCGCATGTTGCTCGAAATCGTGCATGCCGAAGGCCCCGCCGGAGACATGGCGCTGGAGGTGGCGGCAGAGGGTCTGGCGATGGATACCACCGGCCTGCCGGACACGGTGACCCTGGGCGCCAAGGCCACGGCCAAACTGGTGGTGCCCTTCACCGCCCGCTCGGTGGGCGACCACAGCATCACCGTTGCGCTGACCACGCCAGACGGCCAGCGTCTGGAAAAAGAGCTGGCGCTTGGCGTTCGGATCAACGATCCGGCCATTTCGGCCACGCGCCGCCTGTCGCTGGCCCCGGGCGAAACCTTTACGCTGGATCAAGAGGTCTTTGCCGGGCTGCGTATGCCGACGGCCGAGGCGCTGGTCTCGGCTGGCCCGCTGGCCCGCTTTGACGCGCCCGGTCTGATCGCCACGCTGGACCGCTACCCATATGGCTGCACCGAACAGGTGACCTCGCGCGCGATGCCCCTGCTGTATCTCTCGAGCGTGGGTGAGGCGATGGGCCTTGGCGACCTGCCGCAGCTGCAGGACCGCGTCGATCAGTCGATTGAGCGCATCCTGACGCGGCAAAGCTCGAACGGCGCCTTTGGACTGTGGTATCCCGACAGCGGCGATGTCTGGCTGGATGCCTATGTCACCGACTTCCTGTCCCGCGCCCGCGCGCAGGGCTATGACGTGCCCGAACAGGCGTTCCAGATGGCGCTGGACAACCTGCGGAACGAAATCTCGTATGCAGCCGACTTTGATCTGGGCGGCGAAGCGGTTGCCTATGCCCTGATGGTCCTGGCCCGCGAAGGCCGCGCGGCTGTGGGTGATCTGCGCTATTACGCCGATGAAAAGGCCGATGCCTTTGGCACGGCGCTGGCGCAGGCACAGCTTGGCGCGGCGCTGGCCTATTACGGAGACCAGCTGCGGGCCGACAAGATGTTCGGACACGCCGCGCAGCGGATCTCGGGCCAGATGCGGGACGAAAACGCCTATTGGCGCGCGGACTACGGGTCGAATCTGCGGGACGCGGCGGGGCTGTTGGCGCTGGCCGTCGAAAGCGGCAGCAACGCCATCAACCGTGACCTGCTGACCGCCCGGATCGGCGGCACCATCCGCGAGATGTCGACGCAAGAGAAAAGCTGGGCGCTTCTGGCGGCGCACGCCATGGTCAAGGACCCAAATGTCTCGGGTCTGGCGCTGGATGACGAACCGGTCGAAG
Source organism: Alphaproteobacteria bacterium (assembly GCA_030424865.1). GTDB lineage: Bacteria > Pseudomonadota > Alphaproteobacteria > Rhodobacterales > Rhodobacteraceae > JAKVCP01. Next base: position 16,337 of record JAUHVR010000002.1, read on the forward strand.
GGCCCTTTGTGCGGCGGCTCGACGGCGCAGCCCTGCAGCCGATGCGCCTGACCAACACCACGGACCTACCGACCGACATCACGCTGACCGCCATCGGCGTGCCCGAGGTGGCGGAACCGGCGGGCGGCTATGGCTACAGCATCGAGCGCAGCTACTACACGATGGAAGGTCAGCTGATCACCGGTCCCGTGACCATTGGTGACCGTCTGGTTGTCGTTCTGACCGTGCGTCCGGCCGAAAAGACCGGGGCGCGTCTGATGATCGACGATCCGCTGCCGGCGGGGCTTGAGATCGACAACCCGAACCTGCTTCGGTCGGGGGATGTGCGCGCGCTTGACTGGCTCGACACGAATACGGCGCGGCATACCGAGTTCCGCTCGGACCGCTTCCTGGCCGCCGTGGACTGGCGCAGCGAGAATTCCCTGCGTCTGGCCTATGTGGTGCGCGCAGTCAGCCCCGGTGATTTCCACCACCCGGCGGCGCTGGTCGAAGACATGTACCGTCCGCAGTACCGGGCTTACACCGACACCAAGCGGTTGATCGTCGTCCAGCCATGAGGCGCATCGCCTTGATCCTGCTCGTCGCGCTGATGTTCGGCGCGGCGGCCCTGCGCGATGCCTTTGACCGATGGGTCGAGGCCACCGAGCTGCCGCTTTTGGTGCACGAGGTCTCGACCGAGGTGCGCGATCGCGACGGTGACCTGCTGCGGGCCTATACGGTCGATGACGGGCGCTGGCGGCTGGCGGTCTCGCTGGATCAGGTTGACCCGCAGTTCCTTGAGATGCTGATCGCCTACGAAGACAAGCGGTTCTATCGCCACGCCGGTGTTGATCCGGTTGCCATGTTGCGGGCGCTGGGGCAGGCCGCATGGCATGGCAAGGTGGTCTCGGGCGGGTCGACGCTGACGATGCAGGTCGCGCGGCTGTTGGAGGACAGCGGCACCGGACAGATGCGCGGCAAGCTTCGGCAGATCCGTGTCGCGCTGAAGCTGGAGCGCGAGGTCAGCAAGGACCGGATCCTGTCGCTTTATCTGCGGATTGCGCCTTATGGCGGCAATGTCGAGGGCATCCGGGCGGCAAGCCTGGCCTATCTGGGCAAGGAGCCCCGCCGTCTGACCCCGGCAGAGGCGGCCTTGCTGGTGGCCCTGCCTCAGGCACCCGAAACGCGCCGCCCGGACCGGCGCCCGGACGCGGCCCACGCCGCCCGGGATCGCGTGCTGATGCGCATGGTCGGCGAGGGCGTGCTGGACCGCGACACCGCGCTTGCGGCGTTCCGCGATCCCTCGCCGCGCAAACGTCTGCCGTTTCCGCAGGTGGCCCCGCATCTGGCGGATCGTGCACGCGCCGAGGACCCCTCGCTGGCCCGTCACGATCTGACGATTGACGGCGACATCCAACGCGCGCTCGAGGATCTGGCCGCCCGCACGCTGGTGGGGCGCGACCCGATGGAATCGATTGCGATCATGATCGCCGATCACCAGACGGGCGAGGTCCTGGCCTCGGTCGGGTCTGGTGGCTACAGCTCGGATACGGGCCGCCCCGGGTTTGTCGACATGACCCAGGCGCTGCGCTCGCCGGGGTCGACGCTGAAGCCTTTGGTCTACGGATTGGCCTTTGACCGGGGCCTCGTGCATCCCGAAACGCTGATTTCCGACACGCCGGTGCAGTTCGGCCGCTATGCGCCACAGAATTTCGATGGCCGGTTCCGAGGAGAGCTTCGGGTGTCCGAGGCGCTGCAGCTGTCGCTGAACGTGCCGGTTGTGCGGCTGGTCGAGGCGATGGGTCCGGCGCACCTGATGGCCGCGCTGCGCGCCGCCGGGGCCAAGCCCGATCTGCCGGGCGGTCAGCCCGGGTTGGCCGTGTCGCTTGGTGGTGTCGGCATGACGCTCGAGGATCTGATCACCGTCTACGCGATCCTGGCGCGGGGCGGAGAGGTTGCACCGCTGACGTGGCGGCAGGATCGGACGGCGTCGTCGCACCACAGGCTGATGGGGGAAAGCGCGGCCTGGCATGTGGGGCATATCCTGGCTGGCATTCATCCCCCCGCGGCCGCTGGCCCGCGCGGGCGTGTGGCCTTTAAGACCGGGACCTCGTATGGGCACCGCGATGCCTGGGCGATTGGCTGGGACGGTCGTTTTGTTGTGGGCGTCTGGATGGGGCGTCCTGACGGAACACCCGTTCCCGGTGCCTTTGGCGGCAGCCTCGCGGCACCTGTGCTGTTCGAGGCGTTCCAGCGCGTGCGGGTCCGCGCCGAACCGCTGCCTCCGCCCCCGCCCGAGGCGCTTTTGGTGGCCAATGCCGCCTTGCCTCTGCCGTTGCAGGCGTTCCGCGGCGCCGGAGAGCTGCGTGACGCGGGCCCACGCCTTGAGCTGCAATTCCCGCCGGATGGCGCGCAGCTTTTGGCCGACTCTGCGGGCGTCCCGCTGCGTCTGCGCCATGGCACGGCGCCGTTCACGGTTCTGGCAAACGGCGCGGTGCTGGCCAGCGGAGTGCGCAGCGAAAGCTTTGTCATCCCGCTGACCGAGCCAGGGTTTTCCGACATCGCCGTCATCGACAGCGCCGGTAGATCCGACAGCGTCTCTATCGAATTGCGGTAGCGCCCTTGCGGGCGCCGGAAACCTTCAAGGTTTCCGGTCCGTTTTCCTTGAAGGAAAACGGTTGCGCACGGTTACAGCCGTTCGATCGCCAGGGCGATGCCCTGACCGCCGCCGATACACATGGTGATCAGCGCCTTCGATCCGCCGGTCCGCTCCAGTTCATACAGTGCCTTGATCGTGATGATGCAGCCCGTAGCCCCCACCGGGTGCCCCAGCGCAATCGCGCCGCCATTCGGGTTCACCCTGGCCGCGTCCAGACCAAGCCCCTTGTTCACAGCCAGCGCCTGTGCCGCAAAGGCCTCGTTGCTTTCGATCACGTCGAAATCCCCGACCGATAGCCCGGTCCGTGCCAAAAGCGCCTCGACCGCGGGCACCGGGCCGATGCCCATCACCTCGGGCCGCACGCCGGCATGGGCATAGCCCAACACGCGCGCCTTGGGTGGCAGACCCGCCGCCTCGGCTGCCGAGGCGCGGGCCAGCACAACCGCCGCCGCGCCATCGTTGATGCCGCTGGCGTTGCCCGCCGTGACCGATCCGCCTTTCTGAAAGACCGGACGCAGCCCGCCAAGCGCCTCGAGCGTTGTCGCCTTGGGGTGCTCGTCCACCTCGAACGCCACCATCTCGCGCTTGCGCCGCACCTCGACCGGCGCGATCTGCGAAGCGAAGTGCCCCGCTTCGAGCGCCGCCGCCGCCCGTGTCTGGCTTTCCAGCGCAAAGCAATCCTGCGCCTCGCGGCTGATGTCGTGCTCGGCCGCCACGTTCTCTGCTGTCACACCCATATGCCCCGTTCCAAACGGGCAGCTCAGCGCGCCGACCATCATGTCCAGCGTCCTGATATCGCCCATCTTGGCGCCCCAGCGCTGATCGGGAATGATGAAGGGCGAACGCGACATGTTTTCGGCCCCGCCGGCCAGGGCAAAGTCCGCGTCCCCCAGCATCAGCGATTGCACCGCCGACACGATCGCCTGCGCGCCGGATCCGCACAGCCGGTTCACGTTCATCGCGGGTGTGGTGTCGGGAATGCCCGCCGCCATTGCCGCCGCGCGGCTGAGGTACATGTCTTTTGGCTCGGTGTTGATCACGTGGCCAAAGACCACGTGGCCGATCTGTCCGCCCTCGACCCCCGACCGCTGCAGTGCCGCTTTCGTCGCCACGGTGGCCAGGTCGATCGGAGGTGTCCCCGCAAGCGATCCGCCAAAGGTGCCGATGGCCGTGCGGGCGCCATCCAGAACTACAATATCATCCGTCATTCTCTGATCCTCCTCCGGGTCCGGAGCCATTATGCACCCGCAGCATCCCTTGTCCCCCGCGACGCCCCGTCACTGTTGTCGCAAACAATGCCATCCGCTTGACATTCCGTGGGTCAACGGAGGACATTTCCGCCATGACGGAAAACGCTGATGACATCCTTGCCCGCCTGCCCGCCCGCCTGAAAGAGGTGCGGCGTGAGCAGGGGCTTTCGCTGGACGCGGTGGCGCGGCTGTCGGGCGTTTCGCGCTCGATGGTCAGCCAGATCGAGCGCGGCGAAAGCTCGCCCACCATCGCAACCCTGTGGAACCTGACGCAGGCGCTGAAGGTGGATTTCGCCGGGCTTCTGGATGCCTCGCCTGACGATGCGCGGATCGAGCTGCTGCGGGGCCGCGATGTGCCCACCATCGACAACCGGGGCGAGGCTTGCCGCCTGCGCATCCTGTCGCCGCCCGAAGAGGCGGGCAAGCACGAGGTTTACGAGGTGCTGCTGGGCGCATCGGGTGTGCTGGACAGCCAGCCGCACCAGCGCGGCGCGCGCGAGCATCTGACGGTGATCGACGGGGTGATCGAGGTGACCTCGGGCGAAAGCGTCGAGACCCTGCGCGCCGGCGACACCGCGCGGTATCCGGCGGATCTGCCGCATACGCTGCGCGCGCTAGAAGGCGCCGCGCGGGCCTTTCTGGTCGTGCAAGACGCCTGAAAATTCCCACGAGGTCAAAGACAGCCCCCGATCCCTGAGGGTCGAGGCGTGCCGACCTGTGCCCTGCGCAGCCTGGATTTCCGATTGGAACGCCCGGGTCCCATCGCGGGCATTGCGGGCGTTATAGTAGCGGAAAAATTTCCACTATGATGGAATTCCCCTATTTGGGAATAAATTCCGCTATGCTAGAAAAGATTGAAAGGAGACCCCCATGAGCGATTCTTTCCTCGCCCACATTTGCGACACCCTGACCCAGATCGAGGCCGACGGCCTGACCAAGGTCGAACGCCCGCTGACCGGACCGCAGGGCGCGCATATCGATGTCTCGGGCCGCGATATGCTGAACCTTTGCGCCAACAATTACCTTGGTCTGGCCGATCACCCGCGTCTGATTGCGGCAGCAAAGGGGGCCATGGACGACTATGGCTATGGCATGGCCTCGGTCCGGTTCATTTGCGGGACGCAAGACCTGCATCGGAACCTGGAACAGCGGCTGGCGCGCTTCCTGGGGCAGGACGATTCGATTCTGTTCGCGGCTTGCTTTGACGCCAATGGCGCCGTGTTCGAACCGCTGCTGGGGCCCGAGGATGCGGTGATCAGCGATGCGCTGAACCATGCCTCGATCATCGACGGCATTCGTCTGTGCAAGGCTAGGCGCTATCGCTACGCCAATGCCGACATGGCGGACCTTGAGGCGCAGCTGCAAGCGGCGCGCAACGAGGGTGCGCGGCATGTGATGATTGCAACCGATGGCGTTTTCAGCATGGACGGCTACCTGGCGCCGCTGGACCGAATCCGGGCGCTGGCCGACAAATATGATGCGCTGCTGATGGTCGATGACTGCCACTCGACCGGGTTCATGGGCCCCAAGGGGGCGGGGACGCCCGCGCATTTCGGCGTGCAGGCTGATGTTCTGACCGGCACGTTGGGCAAGGCGCTGGGCGGGGCGATCGGCGGCTACATCGCCGCCGCGCAGCCGGTGGTCGATCTGCTACGGCAACGGGCGCGGCCCTATCTGTTCTCGAACGCGCTGCCGCCCTCGGTCGTGGCCGCGGGGCTAGAAGTGCTCGACATGGTCGAAGAGGGCGACGCGCTGCGCGCGCAGCTATTCGAGAACGCAGCTTACTGGCGGGCGGGGCTGACGGAACTGGGCTTTGACCTCTTGCCCGGCGAGCACCCGATCATTCCCGTGATGCTGGGTGAGGCACGGTTGGCGCAGGACATGGCGCGCGGGCTGTTTGAGCGGGGCGTCTATGTCTCGGGCTTTTTCTTTCCGGTGGTGCCGCGCGGCAAGTCGCGGATCCGGACCCAGATGAACGCGGCACTGAGCCGCGACGATCTGGACCGCGCGCTTGCGGCCTTTGGGGCCGTGGGCCGGGATCTGGGGATCGTGACATGACGCTGACCTCGGTCGTCGAGGCGATGGGGCAGTCGCCCCTTGTGGACCTGTCTCGTGTGACGGCCAGGCTGGGGCTCGAGGGGCAGATATTGGCCAAGCTGGACTATCTGCTGCCGGGGTTTTCCAAGAAAGACCGCGCGGCGCGGTCGATCATCCAGGCGGCGCGGGCGGATGGCACGCTGACCCCGGGGCAGGTGGTGGTCGAACTGACCTCGGGCAACATGGGCACGGGGCTGGCGATTGTCTGCGGCGTCATGGGGCACCCTTTTGTGGCGGTGATGAGCCAGGGCAACTCGATGGAACGCGCCCGGATGATGCGCGCGCTAGGGGCCGAGGTGGTGCTGGTGCCCCAGGCCGAGGGCAGCCTGCCCGGGCAGGTCTCGGGCGCGGATCTGGCGCTGGTCGAGCAGGCTGCGCGGCAGATCACGGCAGAGCGGGGTGCGTTTCGGGCCGATCAGTTCGAACACGCAGGCAACCCGGACGCCCATGCCAACGGCACCGCGCCCGAGATTTGGGACCAGTCCGGCGGGACGGTTACGGCGTTTTGCGACTTCGCCGGATCAGGCGGCACGCTGGCCGGGGCGGCGGCGTTTTTTCAGCCAAAAGGTGTGCGCTGTTACGCGGTCGAGCCGCAGGGGGCCGAGGCGATTGCCGGCAAGGCGGTCACCCGGCCCGACCACCCGATCCAGGGTGGCGGCTATGCCATGCCAGACCTGACGCACCTGTCTGGCATCACGCTGGATGGCTGCCTGTCGGTCGATGGCGACCGCGCGCGCGACATGGCGCGCCTGCTGGCGCGGGCCGAGGGGATCTTTGGCGGCTTTTCGGCAGGGGCCAATCTGGCCGGTGCGGTCGATCTGCTGAACGGCCCCGAACGCGGCGGCACCGTGGCCATCGTGATCTGCGACAGCGGATTGAAATATCTGTCCACCGACCTGTGGGAGGCGTGAGATGAGCAAACCCAACACCATGCGCGCGTTGGAGAAATCCCGGCCCGAAGAGGGTCTGTGGATGGTCCGTGCCCCTGCGCCCGAGATCGGGCCGGATGACGTGCTGATCAAGGTCAACAAGACCGGCATCTGCGGCACTGACATTCACATCTGGAACTGGGACGACTGGGCCAGCGCCACGGTGCCTGTGCCGATGATCACCGGGCATGAGTTCGCCGGAGAGATCGTCGAGGTCGGGCGCAATGTCGAGGGGTTGAAGATCGGCCAGCGTTGCTCGGGCGAGGGGCATATCATCGGGCTGGAAAGCCGTCAGAGCCGGTCGGGCAAGTTCCACCTGGATCCCGGCACACGCGGGATCGGCGTGAACATGCAGGGCGCCTTTGCCGAATACCTGCGGCTGCCAGCTTTCAACGTGGTGCCCCTGCCGGATGCCATCGATGACGAAATCGGGGCGATCCTTGATCCGCTTGGGAACGCGGTGCACACGGCGCTGAGCTTTGATCTGCTGGGCGAAGACGTGTTGATCACCGGGGCTGGACCGATCGGGATCATGGCCGCGGCGGTGGCGCGCCATGCCGGGGCGCGCAACGTGGTGATCACGGATGTGAACCCGGATCGTCTGGCCCTGGCCCACACGGTGGCCAATGTGCGCACGGTGGATGTGACGCGAGAGGCGCTGCCGGATGTGATCCACGAACTGGGCATGAAAGAGGGCTTTGACGTCGGGCTTGAGATGTCGGGCAACCAGATGGCCCTGGACCAGATGGTCGAGGCGCTGGTGATGGGCGGGCGGATTGCCTTGCTGGGCATTCCGCCCGGGAAATCGCCGGTCGATTGGAGCCGCATCGTTTTCAAGGCGATCACGATCAAGGGTGTTTACGGCCGCGAGATGTTCGAGACCTGGTACAAGATGATCGCCATGCTGGAAGGTGGTCTGGACGTGCGCCGGGTGATCACCCACCGGTTCAAGGCGGATGAGTTCGCCCGGGGCTTTGCCGCGATGCGGTCAGGCGCATCCGGCAAGGTTGTTCTGGACTGGACCTGACCGCCATTTGGGGGCTCTGCCCCCTGACCCCCCGGGATATTTTTGGCAAGAAGAAAAGTTTAAGTCGCGAGAGTGGCAGCGGGTCGCACCTCGCCCACGATCAGGTTGCGGCGGTTGGTGACGGGGGCGGTCAGGCGGGCCTTGACCTGCGGATGTTCGGGGTTCAGCACGCCAAGTCCGGTCAGGATGGCTGCGATGGCGCATTCCGAGGCGCGGGTGGCACCGTCGCTGACCTTGAGCGCGATGCCGAGGCGGCGGTTGGGCAGGATGGCGACAAAAAAGCCCTCGGCGCCGGTTTTCAGGGCAAGCGGTTCATTGGCGGCACGCATCAGGTCGGTGCAGGCGCGGTTTTCGCCTGCCACCATCTCGGGGCAGGTGTACATGGCATGGGCGAGCCGCGCGGCGGCCTGCGACGCACTGTCGGACCGGTCCCCGGCCGAGGCGAACCAGGCCATGGCGCGGGCCATGCCGTGCAGGGTGCAGGCGTGGTTCGGTGCGGAACAGCCGTCGATCCCGAAGCCGGGGCTGGTTTCCTGCGTGGCCTCTTCGAAGGCCGTCAGCGCGGCTTTCTGCACGGGATGTGCCGGGTCGACGTAGTCCTGTGGCAGTGCGCCGAGGTGCCGGGCCAGCGTGAGAAATCCCGCGTGTTTGCCCGAGCAGTTGTTGTGCACCTGGCAGGGCGCCTGTCCGTCGCGGATCATCTGGTCGTGCAGGGCCGGATCGCGCGAGGCCTCGGGCCCGCACATCAGGGTGTCGTCGTCGTGGCCCAGATCGGCCAGCCAGCGGGTCACGGCAGAGGCATGGCGTGCCTCGCCGCTGTGCGAGGCACAGGCCAGCGCGAGTTGTGCCTCGGTCAGGCCGAATGCATCGGCGGCGCCGGATGTGACCAGCGGCAGGGCCTGGATCATCTTGGCGGAACTGCGCGGCAAAATCACCTTGTCCGGATCACCCCAGGCCCGGACGATCTGGCCGGTGTCGTCGCAGATCACTGCGTGCCCCAGATGTTGCGATTCAAGGATTGGTCCACGCCATACCTCGGCCAGGGGATGTGCGGTTGTCATTCAGGCTCCGATCTCGGCAAATTTATGCCAACAGGGGTTTTGCCGGCCCTATCTTTCAGGCTATTGTTGCAAGGTCGAGACATTTATTGGTTGCACCAATTGATAAGCCGGAACAGGTAGGGTGCACACCGCAATTTGGGGCAAAGGACAGCTGGAGGCTGGACAGATGGGATTTCGGGTTCTTGGATGCGTGACCGGGTTGGCCTTGGCATGCACGGCATCATTGGCCCTGGCGCAGGAAGAAAGCAGCAACCGGGTTGCGGCCATGACCGATTGGTCGGTCTTTGAAGGTGAAAGCCCGCGCGAATGCTGGGCGGTCACGACCTACAAGGAAAGCGTGAACACCAAGGAAGGCCGCGTTGTGGCCGTGACGCGGGGCGACATCCTGCTGATGGTGTTTTACCGCCCCGAGGCGGGTGTTTCTGGCCAGCTGGCCTTTACCGGCGGCTATCCCTTTGCAAAGGGGTCGACCGTGAACGTCAAGATCAAGGACGCCGAGTTCGAGCTGTTCACCGAAGGCGAATGGGCCTGGCCCGCGACCGCGCAGGACGATGCCAAGATCATCACGGCGATGAAGCGTGGCGCGGATGCCATTCTGACGGCCCGCTCGTCGCGGGGCACCACGACCAAGGACACCTTCAGCCTGTTCGGCTTTACCGCCGCGCTGGATGACGCCGAGGCGCGCTGCCAGTAGGGCGGGCCCTATGCAATCGTATGTCCCTGACACCAGGCAATGGCGTCGGGGATGCGATCGTCCCCCCAGAAGAGTTCGCCATTCACGCTGAGCGTTGGCGCGCCAAAGACGCCGGCGGCCTCGGCCGCATCCGTTTCCGCCTCTAGCATACCAACGGCCGTGTCCGAGCGCGCTCGGGCCAGCGTGGGCTCGGGATCCTGTCCGGCTGCGGTCAGCGCGCGCGAGAAATTGGGCTCTTCGCCCGCAGACAGACCTTGCTGGAACCACAGGCGATAAGCCTCTTGCACATAGGCCTTGCCCCAGCCTTCGGACATGCCAAGGACGGCGATCTGATTGGCCAAAGGCAGGTCGTCGATCGGATAGGGCGCGGGCACCTGAACAGGGATGTCAAAGCGGTTCGCCCGACGGGCGATGTCGCGCCACATGTAGGCGGATTTGGCGGGTTTGTCGCCAAAGGGGTTGTTGTTCTGCGCCCGCATGATGCGGCGCACGTTGAACGGACGCCAGCGCGCGGACAGACCGTGTTTGGCCAGTTCATCGTCCAGGCGAGAGACTGTCAGGTAGCTGTAGGTGCTGCCAATCGAAAACCAGAAATCCAGATCTGCCATTGTCCCCTCCGTGATGGCGTGATCCGAGACTACTCCCCATAGCCGATTTGTTCCAGATAATCGCGCAGGCGTTTGCCGGGGGCGTCTTCGAAGTTTTGACGCGTGTCGGTGACACTGACCAGCCGGTCCACACGGAACACGCGGAACCCGTCGCGCAGCTCACACCAGGCGGTGCAGGTCCAGACACGGCCCCAGTATTCCAGTTGCAACGGGCGGATGCGCCGGTCCGAGGGCGCGCCGTCCTGACGGCGATAGCTGATCTGCAGCACCCGTTTTTCGCGTACCGCGAGCCGGATTGCGGGCATGAAGGCAAAGCTGGCCTGCACCTCGGGCGCGCCATAGACGGCCATGCCCCAGTCGCGATCCACCGGCGCGCGCCCCGGTGGCATCACCTGGTCGACCTTGTCGATCAGACGCGCCGCCGCCTGTTGCAACTCGGGGTCGGCGGTCTGCTGGACCAGCGCCGCACCAAGGTGCAGCGCCTCCATCTCGGTCTGGGAAAAGGCCAGCGGCGGCAGGAACACCGGCGCGCGCAGGATGTAGCCCAACCCGCGCGCGCCTTCGATCGGGATGCCCGAGGCCACAAGGCTGTCGATGTCCCGATAGATCGTGCGGACAGACACCTCGAGCCGCTCTGCCAGGTCGGTCGCCTTGTGCAGCTTGCCGTCGCGGAGGGTCTGGATGATCTCAAAGAATCTGTCCGTTGGGCGCATCTTAGTCGCTTGTGCCTTTCACCGTGTGATGGGTCATTTGCATGGTCTTCATATCAATAATCGCCATCAAGGCCCCAAGTTCCGGGTACTGTTCTGGGTCAAAAGCGGCTGTCGCCGCCTTGGCCGAAGCCATGTCGGTCCAGTTCACCTCGTCGACGCAGGCGCCATCCTCGCCAATGGCGAAACGGCGCGACAGAAAGCCGGGCTGGGCCTTGGCAAAGCCCAAAGTGCCCTCCCATGCAGCCAGGGCGGTCTCTTCGCTGGTGCCTTTGGTCAGGTTAAAGCGGACGGTTTCGATCACAGACATCGGTCAACTCCTTTGGTTCGTTGTGATGCGTGCTATATGCAGGGGGCGAACTGACACCCTGTGTCAGTTGTGTTGCGGGAACGGGATATTTTCTTTTGCTGCGACTTCGTGTAGACCGCGCCTCTGTTTTTAGGGACTCCGCCCATGACCGCCACTGCACCTATCACCCAAGACCTTGTGACCATCCCCCGGAAGCTGCCCGAGGGGCCGGTGAACCTTGTCGGCCTGACCCGCCCGCAACTGCGCGAGGCGCTGCTGGCGGCGGGGACACCGGAAAAGCAGGTGAAGATGCGGGTCAATCAGATCTGGCAGTGGATCTATCAGTGGGGCGTGCGCGATTTCGACAGCATGACGAACCTGGCCAAGGCCTATCGCGCCCAGCTGGCCGAACGGTTTGTGATCGAGGTGCCCGAGGTCGTGTCGCGCCAGGTCTCGGCGGATGGGACGCGAAAGTATCTGGTCAAGATCGCCGGCGGGCACGAAGTCGAGGTGGTCTATATCCCTGAAACCGATCGGGGGACGTTGTGCATTTCCAGCCAGGTCGGCTGTACGCTGACCTGCTCCTTCTGCCACACCGGCACACAGAAACTTGTGCGCAACCTGACGGCGGGCGAGATCGTGGGTCAGATCATGCTGGCGCGCGACGATCTGGGCGAATGGCCCGAACAGGGCGCGCCCAAGGATGAAACGCGCCTTTTGTCGAACATCGTGCTGATGGGCATGGGCGAGCCGCTTTACAACTTCGAAGGTGTACGCGACGCGATGAAAATCGCGATGGACCCCGAAGGGATTTCGCTCTCGCGTCGTCGGATCACGCTGTCCACCAGCGGTGTGGTGCCCGAGATCGCCAAAACGGCCGAGGAAATCGGCTGTCTTTTGGCCGTCAGTTTCCACGCCACCACGGACGAAGTGCGCGACAAGCTGGTGCCGATCAACAAACGCTGGAACATCGAGACGCTGCTGGGAGCGCTGCGCGAGTATCCGCGGCTGTCGAACTCGGAACGGATCACGTTTGAATACGTGATGCTGAAGGATGTGAACGACAGCGATGCCGATGCGCGGCGGCTGGTCAAGCTGATCCAGGGCATCCCGGCCAAGATCAACCTGATCCCGTTCAACGAATGGCCCGGCGCACCCTACCAGCGCAGCGACTGGAGCCGGATCGAGGCCTTTGCCGACATCATCTACAAGGCGGGCTATGCCTCGCCCATCCGCACCCCTCGGGGCGAGGATATCATGGCGGCCTGCGGCCAGTTGAAGTCCGCGACCGAACGCGCCCGCAAGAGCCGCGCGCAGATCGCCGCTGAAACCGGGCTGGGCTGATCAAAAGCCGAATTTGGCAAGAAAAAAGGGGCCCGCGAAGGGGCCCCTGCTGCTCGGGGTGTCTTGGGTCTTGCGCCTGTCTGTCCCGTTCCGAGGTGCGGCTGTGATTCATCGCCAAGCCAAAGCCTGGCGCGTGCCTTGAAAAGCCGCTGTCTTGTGCGTCTGGAGTGCGTGGTAGTCTTTTTGCCGCCACCGAGATAAGAATTGCGCCTGTCCCGATGCCTTATCGGGCACTATAGGCGAATCACTGCGAATCGGTCAACATCTGGTGATTCGTTTTTTTGTTAACCCAGAGATTGTGTCAGGCGTGGCTGCGCAACACGTGACCTGCCAGGTAGAGTGAACCGCAGATCAGGATACGTGGGGCAGAGTCCCTGGACACCACCTGAGCGACGGCCTGATCCAGCGTTTCGGCGCGATCTGCCGCGATACCGGCGCTTTCGGCAAAGCCCGCGGTGTCCTCGGCGCCGAGTGTCGCCTGCTCTCCGGGGATCGGCAGGGCGATCAGCCCGTCGACCTGTCCGGCCAAGGGGCGCATGTAGCCACTGACATCCTTGGTGTTCAGCATCCCGCAGATCAGCCAGGTCGGGCGTTTGGGCAGGGTCGCCAGATGCGCGGCCAGCGCCTCACCCGCTGCGGGGTTGTGGCCGCCGTCCAGCCAGACCTCGGCATTCGGTGCCTGATCAATCACCGGGCCGCTGCGCAGACGTTGCATACGGGCGGGCCAAAAGACGTTTTCCATGGCAGCGGTGCAGGCAGCCTCGTCCGCGCCGAGGTGGCGCAAGGCAGCCAGCGCCATGCCCGCGTTCTGGATCTGGTGCGCGCCGGGCAGGGCGGGCAGCGGCAGGTCCAGAAGGCCGGTTTCGTCCTGAAAGACCAACCGCCCGCGTTCTTCGCCAACGTGCCACTGCTGGCCATAGGCCAGAAGCGGCGCGCCAAGCCGTTCGGCGCGGGCCTCGATGACATCAAGCCCCTCATCGTCTTGCGGGCCGGCGACGCAGGGCACGCCGCGCTTGATGATCCCAGCCTTTTCGCCCGCGATGGCCGCCAGCGTGTCCCCCAGGAACTGTTGGTGATCCAGCGATACAGGGGTGATCACGGTCAGCGCAGGCCTGTCGATCACATTGGTGGCGTCCAAACGCCCGCCAAGGCCGACCTCAAGCAGGGTGTAATCAGCCGGAGTGCGCGCAAAGGCCAGAAGGGCGGCGCAGGTGGTGATCTCGAAATAGGTGATCGCCTCGCCGCCATTGGCCGCGTAACATTCGTCCAGCGCGGCGGTCAGGGCATCCTCGGTGATCAGTTCTCCGGCCAGGCGGATGCGTTCGTGGAACCGCGCCAGATGCGGCGAGGTATAGGCATGCACGCGCTTGCCCATGCCTTCGAGCCCGGCGCGGATCAGCGCCTGGGTCGAGCCCTTGCCGTTGGTGCCCGCCAGATGGATCACCGGCGGCAGGTCGTTTTGCGGATTTCCCAGCGCATCCAGCAGCCGCCAGACCCGGTCCAGCGTCAGGTCGATGACCTTGGGGTGCAGCGCCATCATCCGGTCCAGGATGACGTCAGAACCGGTCTGGGCCATGTGCTGTCTTCAGCCTTTGTCGGGCGCGGGCAGCGCCTCGGTCTCGGACGGGGCTGGCAGATCGCCCTTGATTGCCGGGGGCAGGCCCATCAGCATCCGGGTGATGGTGATCAGTTCTTCGCGCATGGCGCGGCGGTCGGTCACGCGGTCCAGCATCCCGTGTTCCAGCAGGTATTCGGCGCGTTGAAAGCCCTCGGGCAGTTTTTCGCGGATCGTCTGTTCGATCACCCGCGCGCCGGCAAAGCCGATCAGCGCATCGGGTTCAGCGATGTGCACGTCGCCCAGCATCGCGTAGGATGCTGTGACGCCGCCGGTTGTCGGGTGCGTCAGCACCACGATGTAGGGCAGCCCCGCGTCTTTCAGCATCTGCACGGCGATGGTCGTGCGCGGCATCTGCATCAGGCCCAGGATGCCTTCTTGCATCCGCGCGCCCCCGGCCGCCGAGAACAGCACGAAAGGCCGCCCCATCTCGACCGCGCGTTCGGCACCGGCCAGAACGGCGTTGCCGACATACATGCTCATGGAGCCACCCATGAAGCCAAAGTCCTGCGCGGCGGCGACGATGGGCGTGCGCCCGATCTCGCCCTCGGCGACCAGCATCGCCTCGGCCTCGCCGGTTTTCTTCTGCGCCGCCTTCATCCGGTCGGGATAGCGCTTCTGGTCGCGGAACTGCAGCGGATCGGCGATGGGCTCTGGCACGGCAACCTCGGTGAAGATGCCGCCGTCGAAGAGGCTGTAGAACCGGTCCCGGGGCGAGATGCCCATGTGGTGGCCGCAGTTGGTGCAGACGTTCAGGTTCTCTGAAAGCTCGCGGTGAAACAGCATCGTCCCGCAGCCGCCGCACTTGGTCCAAAGGTTCTCGGGCACCTCGCGACGCGAGAAGATCGAGTTGATCCGTGGACGGACGTAGTTGGTGATCCAGTTCATTTGCGCAGGTGCTCCGCAGCGTTCGGTTCGCGGTGACTTAGGACGGGTTTGCTCAAATTGCAATGCAAGGGTCGTGTCAGTTTACATAGCGGGCCGGGCCGAGGCTGTTTTCAGGACATCCCAGTAGGTTTGATCGACCTGCATCCGGGGGCCGTGCCCCTTGTCCAGCATCAGTTGATGCACTTTTGGCAGATTGCGACAGGGGATATGCATCACCAGGTGGTGTTCCAGATGGTAATTGACCCAATAGGGGGCCAGAAGCGTCCTGGCGATCGGCCCGGCCAGCGTGGTGCGAGTGTTGCACAGCGGGTCGTCCGAAAACTCGACGGCGCCGTGTTCGGCGATGTTGCGGATGCGTAGGACCAGCTGGAACCAGGTCAGCAAGGGCAGCACCCAAAGGACCAGCCAGCTCCACCAGGCGCCGATCATCCAGAACAAGGCAAACAGCACGATATTGGCCAGAATTGCCCGTCCGATGACGGGGCCGGAAAAGGCCTGGGCCAGGTCCTGGCTGCTGGGTTGGCCTTCGACCTCGCCCGCCATCTTGAAGGCATAGGCGATTTGCGCAGCCCGCTGCTTGATCCCAGTCTGCCCGGTGATGTCGCGGATCAGCTTGCGCCGCAGCGAGGCGCGAGTGGTCGGAAAGGGTTTCGACAACCGCAGATCCGGGTCATCCTCAGTCTGGGTATATCGGTGGTGGGTCAGGTGATAGCGGCGGTATTCCGGAAGGTCCGCCAGGATCGGGCGGCCGCACAGCCACTCGCCGGCAAACTCGTTCAGGGCGCGCGTCTTGAACAGTGCGTTGTGCGCCGCCTCGTGCATCAGGATGGCAAGGCCCAGCTGTCGGGACCCGATCAGCATCACCGCCAGCACAAAGGTCAGAAGACTGGGCCAGAGGTGGAACACCGCCGCCGCGCCAAAGATCACCGCCCAGCAATGGGCCAGCAGCAGCGCGCCCCACAGGTCCGACCGTTGGGCCAGCGGGCGGATCTCGTCAGACGTCAGAAAGGCTTTGCCGGGTGTCATCGCGGCCTCCGATCCCCCTCAGTTTGCCAAAACCCGCCCGCGCCCGTCAACGCAGGCTGCAATCGCCTTGTAAGGGCCGGGGTGCTTCGCTATTCCAAACCAAACTGAATGCCAGGGAGGCCCGCGCCATGCTCAAGCGCCCATTCGACAAATCGAAACTGCCCAGCCGCCACGTCACCGAAGGCCCCGAGCGCGCGCCGCATCGGTCGTACTACTATGCAATGGGCATGACCGAGGAAGAGATCCATCAGCCCTTGGTCGGCGTTGCCACCTGTTGGAACGAAGCCGCGCCCTGTAACATCGCCCTGAACCGTCAGGCGCAGGCGGTGAAGATGGGTGTGAAACAAGCGTTCGGCACCCCGCGCGAATTCACCACCATCACCGTCACCGACGGCATCGCCATGGGCCACGAAGGCATGCGTTCATCGCTGGCATCGCGCGAAGCGATTGCCGACACGGTCGAACTGACCATGCGCGGCCATTGCTATGACGCCATCGTGGGTCTGGCGGGGTGCGATAAGTCGCTGCCCGGTATGATGATGGCCATGGTGCGTCTGAACGTGCCGTCCGTGTTCATCTACGGCGGCTCGATCCTGCCGGGCAAAGCCCCGCAGGTCGACGAGATCCCCGAAGACTTCCGCACCCGCGACCTGACCGTGCAGGACATGTTCGAGGCCGTGGGCCGTCACCAGAACAACGAGATGTCGGATGCCGCGCTGGATATGCTGGAACGCGTGGCCTGCCCCTCGGCTGGCGCTTGCGGCGGTCAGTTCACCGCCAACACGATGGCCTGTGTCTCCGAGGCCATCGGCCTTGCGCTGTTCAACTCGTCGGGCGCGCCCGCGCCTTACGAAAGCCGCGACCAGTATGGCGAGGCGTCGGGCCGCGCCGTCATGGACCTTGTGGAAAACAACATCCGCGCGCGCGACATCGTCACGCTGAAAAGCCTGGAAAACGCCGCGCGCGTTGTGGCCTGCACCGGCGGCTCGACCAACGCCGGTCTGCACCTGCCCGCGATTGCGCATGAGGCGGGGATCGAGTTCTACCTCGACGACGTCTGCGAGATTTTCAAGGACACGCCCTATTTCGTCGACCTCAAGCCCGGCGGCACACATGTGGCCAAGGACCTCTATGATGCCGGCGGTCTGCCAGTGGTCATGAAGGAACTGCGCAAGGCTGGTCTGATCCACGAGGATTGCATGACCGCCAGCGGTTACTCGGTGGGCGAAGAGCTGGACAAGGTCGCCCGCGAAGCGGACGGCAAGGTCATCTACCCCATCGACGCGCCGATCACCAAGACCGGCGGCGTTGTGGGCCTGAAGGGCAACCTGGCCCCCGAAGGCGCCATCGTGAAAGTGGCGGGCATGACCGAGGAACAGCAGGTCTTTACCGGCCCGGCGCGCGTGTTCGAATGCGAAGAAGATGCCTTCGACGCGGTCAAGGACCGCGCCTATGAAGAGGGCGAAGTGATCGTCATCCGCAACGAAGGCCCCGCTGGTGGCCCGGGCATGCGCGAGATGCTGGCGACCACGGCGGCGCTGTCGGGTCAGGGCATGGGCAAGAAGGTGGCGCTGATCACCGACGGCCGTTTCTCGGGCGCGACCCGCGGGTTCTGCGTGGGTCACGTCGGCCCCGAGGCCGCCCATGGCGGCCCGATTGCCCTGCTGCAGAACGGTGACATGATCACCATCAACGCCATCTCGGGCGAGATCAGCGTGGCGCTGTCGGACGAAGAGTTGGCCGCCCGCAAAGAGGCCTGGGCCGGTCCGCGCGAAACGATCTATGCCACCGGTGCGGTCTGGAAGTTCGCCAAGCTGGTGGGCCCGACCTACCAGGGCGCGGTCACCCATCCGGGCGGCAAGGCGGAAAAGCACGTCTACGCGGATCTCTGATCCGTGGTGCGGCGCGGCCTGGCACCTTTTGCGCTGATCGCGGTTCTGCTTGGATGCGGAACCGCCCCGACCGAGGACCTGCAAGCCTCTGCTGCGGATCCCAAGGCCGCGCAGCCCGGACTGTTTGCCGGGTTGGGCGCGACGCGCGCCAAACCGCCCTTGCGCAAGACCTCGCTGGCCGGTGGCGTGGTTGTCGATGGCCCTCCGGGCTATTGCGTTGATCCCAAATCCATAGGGCTGGGCCGCAGTTTCGCGGTGCTGGCCAGCTGCCAGGTTCTGACAGACGGCCGGGGCGGTTCGGAAGTGCCGCTTGCGATCATGACGGTGACCGTTGGCCGCAAGGACGCCGGCGCGCAAGTGCCTGATGCCCAGACCATGGCGGCCGCTGCGGGCAGTGATCTGATCGACAGTCGACGCAACCGGGACATGACGCTGGCCTTGCTGGAATCGGGCGGCCAAGAGGTTCTGGATGGCGGCGAACCTCGCTATTGGCGCGGTGCGTTCGTGTTGAACGACCGGCCGGTGGGACTTGCGCTATACGCGCCCCAAGGCAGTGTCCTGAAAGGGTCGTCAGGCGCCGCGCTCTTGGCCGAACTGCACGACAAGATCGTGGCCGCGACGCCAAAAAACGATCCTGGTGTGGGCAAGGCTGCGGCTGAACCCTTGCAAGGGGGCGGCTTCCGTCGTTTGCTGAATGTCAAGGAAGACGGGTGATCCTCGGATCGGTCCCGTTGCCCCGGAATTTGCAAGGCAAGGCTGACGATGTTCGGCAAGTTGAGACAGACAGAGGCGCTGCGGCAGTGGCGGGCGGCGGCGGAATCCGCCGGGACCGCCGCACTGGACGACCTGCGTCAGAAATCGGCGCAGGCGCGGCGGTTGAAGGCACATCTGGACCGGTTGCTGTTTGTTTCGGAATCCCGCCTGGCCTTGCCGGTCATCGGAAATCAGGCCTTTCCCAAACCGCATGACGCCGACTGGTTCTGGCGGCCTGAGCTGTGGTGCGGCCCGCTGGACACGCCCGGACTGGCCGCGGTGGACAGCAAGCGCAAGCTGGGGGACGAGGTGACCTTGTTCCATGACTGTGCGATCTCGGAGTTGACCCTGCGCCAGTTGCGCAACACGCGCGAGGCGGACCTGGCCGCCTTTGGCCTTCGGATGGATGTGTTCCGGTTTGATGGCTCGTACCTGTCGCTGGCCATCGATCTGCCGCCCGAGGCCGCGCAGGGCTTGACGCGCAACCATCTGATCCGCGTCGAAACGATCCTCGAGATGGAAAAACCGCTGGAAATCTTTGCCCGTCTCAACATTCAGCACGGCCCGAACACCGAACAGCTGGTCCGTGAACTGCCGCTTGATCAAGAGGACATCCGGGTCGAATTCGACCTGGCCTATACCAAGATGCAGGAAAGCCGTGTTCAGAAACTCTGGCTCGACCTGATCTTTGAGGGCCCCGAGATGAACCAGGTGATCCTGCGTGACGTCACCTTCAGCCGCCGCCCCCGCGCGGCAATGTAAGGACCGCCCATGGCCCGGTACACCCTGACCCACACCCGCCTGAAAGAGGGCACCTGGCAGGCCATCGTGGCCATGAAGACACCCGGCGATGAGCCGCCCCAGATCGGCGTGACCCACTTGGAAACCCCGCTCGAAGGGGTGACCCTGCAGGCGGCCGAGGCCGCCGGCGAATGGCTTTTGCAGGTTCCGGTGCCTGCGACATTGATCGCCGACGGGGTGCAGACCTTTGTGGTCAGCGATCTGTCGGATGACCGGGTGCTGGACAGTTTCACCCTGATCTGCGGGGATGCCGTGACCCAGGACATCCGCGCCGAGATGGATCTGTTGCGGGCCGAGCTTGATCTGCTCAAGCGCGCCTTCCGTCGGCACTGCGTCGAAACGCAGTAGGGTGAACCCGGGCGCGCGAATTGACCTTTGCGGCGTGGTGGGTCACTAAAGGGCCATTCCACGCAGGAGCATTCATGGACATTTTCAGGGGCGTCGCGCTCAAGGTGACCGCGATCCTGCTATTTACCGTCATGGCCTCGCTGATCAAGGCCAGTTCAGAAAACGTGCCAGCAGGTGAAGCGGTGTTCTTCCGTTCATTGTTTGCGATGCCGGTCATCCTGGTCTGGCTTGCATGGCGACACGAACTGGCCGTCGGGCTGCGCACGCGCAATCCCATGGGCCACGTCTGGCGCGGGCTGATCGGGGTCACGGCCATGGGGTGCGGGTTCGCCTCGCTCGGGCTTTTGCCGCTGCCTGAGGTCACGGCGCTGGGCTTTGCCGCGCCGCTGATGACCGTGATCCTGGCTGCAATCCTGCTGGGCGAACGGGTGCGTATCTTCCGCCTGTCTGCGGTTGGTCTGGGCCTTGTGGGCGTGACCATTGTGATGTGGCCGCGCCTGTCGTTCGGGGCCGACGACCTCGATCAGCTGGCCGCTTTGGGCGTCGCCCTGGTCCTGATCTCGGCAGCGCTGCGGGCCCTGGCACAGGTGCACGTACGGCGGCTGGTCCAGACCGAACAGACGGCAGCGGTGGTCTTTTATTTCTCGCTGACGGCCACCGTGATGTCGATGTTCACCATCCCCTTCGGCTGGGTCATGCCCACGGCAGGTGAGGCCGCGATGCTGATTGGTGCAGGGGTCATCGGCGGGGTGGCGCAGATCTTTCTGACAAGCTCGTATCGCTTTGCAGGGGCCGCGGTGTTGGCGCCCTTTGACTATGTCTCGATCCTGTTCGCGATCCTGATTGGCTATTTCGTGTTTTCCGAGGTGCCCACCATGGCAACCCTGATCGGATCGGCCATCGTGATCGCCGCAGGCGTGCTGATCATCTGGCGCGAACGCCAACTGGGTCTCAAGCGCGGCAAGGCGCGCCCTGGGGTCACGCCGCAGGGCTAACGGTCGAACAGCGTCGCGGCGGCGTAAACCGGCGCCAGCAAGCTGCGGCGGTAGCGTCCAAGCGGAAAGCGCTTAGGTTCGGCGCGCATGAAATCGGGGTAAGGCAGGTCCGGCCTGTCCCCCAGCACGATATCACCCAGCAACCGCCCCGTGTAGCTGCCCATGGCGACGCCATTGCCGTGATACCCGAGCCCGGCATAAAGGCCCGGATGCCCCGGGACCTCTCCGCAGAAAGGGGTCAGGTTGGCCATCAGGCAGGCCAGTCCGGACCACGCGTGGGTGATCGGGACCTCGGCCCACGCGGGGAACATGCTGTGGAAATCCTTGCGAATCTTCCGTGCGATGGCGGCATCGGCGCGCGGTGTCGCGTAAAGCCCGCCTCGCATGCCAAAGAGGAACCGGTTGTCGGGAAGTTTGCGGAAATAGTGCAGAAGCGTGCGGCTGTCATAGGCCATCTGATCCGAGGTCCAACCCTCCGCTGCCAACTCGGCATCGGTCAGGGGCCGGGTCACGATGATCGAGGACATCACCGGCAAGGTCCGGGCGCGCAGCCAGTCAGGCAGGTCCTCGGAAGAATAGCCGTTGGTCGCCAGGATGGTCTTGGGGGCGGCGCATTCGAAATCTGCTCCTTGCAGCAGGAACCCGCCATTTCGGGTATGCAGCCTGGTCACCGGGGATTGCGCGAACACCCGAACACCGGCCTCTTCGGCGGCCCGGGTCAGACCCGCGTGATACTTGGCGGGGTTCAGCGCAAACCCTATGGGCACCGTCAACGCGCCATGGAACGGCCCCGACAGCCCGTGGTCCGCCAGTTCCGATCTGTCGATGAGGATGGGTCGTGTGTTGTAATCCTGCGCCATGGCCTTGGCCTCGGCGCGCATGGCGACCATCGCCTTTGGCTTGTGCGCCAGCAGGGTTTCCCCCTGCGAATGCCGGTCGACCGCCAGAGCCTGTTCGTCGATCACTGCATCCACATGCGCAACGGCCATCTTCTGCGCGTCGCACCATGTTTTCCAGGCCGGCTCGCCGTGAGCCCGAAGCGCCCAGGTCCGTTCCAGCTTGCCACCGCCCAGGCAGCAGAACCCGCCATTGCGGCCCGACGCGCCCCAGCCCGGCGCCTGGGCGTCAAACAGGGCAACGTCGACCCCGCGCTGTGCCAGCCGCAGCGCCGCCGTCAGTCCGGTGAATCCGCCTCCGATGATTGCGACATCGCATGACAGCGCGCCTTGGGCGCGCGGCCAGGACCGGCTGGGCACCGTCTGCGTCCAGTAACAGGCCTCGGGCGTGGCGTAGGCGGGTTCTTCGTAAAGTCGCCTCATGCTCCGGCGGCGGCTTGTTCATCCCTGGCGCGGGCGACGGCTGCGCGTTTCGAGACGAGCGAAGCCGTGATCACACCGATCGTGACGATCCCGATCATGATCGATGACAGGGCGTTGATTTCCGGGCTGACGCCCAGACGCACAGCAGAGAAGATCTTGATTGGAAGGGTCGTGGCCGAGGGCCCGGTTGTGAAGCTGGCGATCACCAGATCGTCAAGCGACAGCGTAAAGGCCAACAGCCATCCCGAGATCACGGCAGGTGCAATGATGGGCAGGGTGACCAGGCGAAAGGCCTCGAACGGGCTGCACCCGAGATCCAGCGCCGCCTCTTCAAGAGAGCGGTCAAAGCTCGTGAGGCGCGACGAGACGACGACCGAGACATAGCACATCGCAAAGGTGGTATGTGCCAGGACGATGGTCAGGATGCCCCGGTCCAGCCCGATGCCGATGAAGAGCAATAGCAGGGACAGGCCGGTGATGACCTCGGGCATGACCAGCGGGGCGTAGATCATGCCGGAAAAGAGGGTGCGGCCGGTGAAGCGCCCGGCGCGGACCAGGACATAGGCGGCCATGGTGCCGAGGACAGTCGCGAGGGTCGAGCTGAAGACCGCCACCTTGAGCGTCACCCAGGCGGCGTTCAGCATGTCCTCGTTCTGCAAGAGCTCGCCATACCACTTGGTCGAAAAGCCGGCCCAGACGGTCACCAGTTTCGAGCTGTTGAAGCTGTAGATCACCAGGATGATCATCGGCAGATAGAGGAAGGCAAAGCCGAGTGTCAGCGAGGTCGCGTTGAACCAGGAAAAGCGTCTCATGTGGCGGGCCTTTCGCAGCCATTTTTCTTCGAGAAAAATGGAACGGAAACCGGCGCGGTTTCCGGGGTGCGCCCGGTTTCAACGGGGCGCACCCTGTTTTCCGCGTCGGAAAACACCCCGAAAAATGCGTCATTTTTCGGTTGCCTCATCCTTCGGCCTCGCGTTGCTTTTGTTCGTTGCGCTGGAAGAGGATGATCGGGATGATCAGGATCAACAGCAAGATGATCGCAACCGCGCTTGCCACCGGCCAGTCACGGTTCGAAAAGAATTCTTCCCACAGCACCTTGCCGATCATCAGCGTCCCCGATCCGCCCATGAGCGAGGGAATGATGACCTCGCCAATCGCCGGAATGAACACCAGGAAACAACCCGCGATGATCCCGTTTCGGGCCAGCGGAATGGTCACCAGCCAAAAGGCCTGAATGCGTGAACAGCCCAGGTCCTCGGCGGCCTCGAGCAGGCTGTCGTCCAGCCGGTCCAGCGCCGCATAGATCGGCAGGATCATGAAGGGCAGATAGGTGTAGACAATGGCGATATAGACCGCCGTATTGGTGTTCAGGATCGTCAGCGGCTCACCGATCACCCCGAGCCAGAGCAGGAACTGGTTCAGCAGCCCTTCTTTCGACAGGATCCCCATCCAGGCGTAGACGCGGATCAGGAAGCTGGTCCAGAACGGCAAGATGATCAGCATCAACAGCGTCGGGCGCCATTCGACAGGGCTGCGGGCGATCCCATAGGCAATCGGGAATCCGACCAGCAGGGTGATCACGGTCGAGATCACCGCGATCCGCAGGGAACTGATGTAGGCGCGCCAATAGAGGTCATCTTCGGACAGGAAGACAAAGTTCTCCATGTCCAGATCCGCAAAGAACGCCCGCAGGGCCTCCCACCCGTCGCCAAAGTTCCATTGCGGCAGATAGGGCGGGCGCGCCAGCGCCAGATCCGACAGCGAGATCTTCAGCACGATCAGGAAGGGCACCAGGAACAGCGCCAGCAGCCAGAAGTAGGGGATCGCGATCAGGGCAAAGCGGCGCATGGGGTCAGTGCTCCAGCAACACGCCGGCGGTGTCGGAAAAGCTGATCCAGACCGGATCTTCCCAAGTGAAGCTGCGCCGTGCAATCCGGCGCGTGTTGGCGGTTTGCGCCTTGATCACCGCGCCGGTCGGCAGTTCGACGTGATAGGTGCTGATGTTGCCCAGATAGGCGATGTCCAGCACCTTGCCCTGCAGCGCGTTCGGCGCGTCGGGCTTGTCGGCGCTGATGGCCACTTTTTCGGGCCGGATGGCAAAGTGGCAGGTCTGACCGGGCGAGAACGTCCTGGTCGCGGTTGTGCCCTGAATGTCAGGCTGGCCTTCGGCCCAGGCGATGGTGACCTTGTCACCGGTCTGGGCGGCCTTGCCTTCGATGATGTTCACATCGCCAATGAAATCCGCAACGTAAACCGAGTTTGGCGCCTCGTAGATCTGATCCGGCGTGGCGACCTGCATCAGCTTGCCTTCATCCATGACGGCGACGCGGCTGGCCACCGTCATCGCCTCTTCCTGATCGTGGGTCACGATCACAAAGGTGGTGCCGGTGGTTTCCTGGATGTCCATCAGCTCGAACTGCGTGTCTTGCCGCAGCTTCTTGTCCAGCGCGCCCAGCGGTTCATCCAGCAGCAAGAGTTTCGGGGCCTTCGCCAAACTGCGCGCCAGCGCCACGCGCTGGCGTTGCCCACCCGAGATCTGATGCGGCTTGCGGCGCGCGAATTTCTCGAGCCGGGTCAGGCGCAGCATCTCTTCGACCCGGGCGGCGATGGCGTCCTTGGACATCCGGTCGCGGCGCAGGCCAAAGGCGATGTTGTCCCATATGCTGAGGTGCGGGAACAGCGCATAGCTTTGGAACATCATGTTCACGGCGCGCTTGTTTGGCGGCACCGGGGCGATGTCCTGCCCGTTCAGCAGGATCTGGCCTTCGGTCACATCCTCGAAACCCGCCAGCATCCGCATCATCGTCGTCTTGCCGCAGCCCGAGGGGCCAAGCAACGCAAAGAACTCTTTCTCAAAGATATCCAGCGACAGGCCCTCGATCGCGGTGAAGGTGCCAAAGCGCTTGGTCACGTCCCGGAACTGGATCAAGGGCTTGGCGGCGGGGTCATCCCAAGGGGCAAAGGCCGTCTGGTTCATCAAGTCTTCCCGAAAATGAAAAGGCCCGCACCAGAGGCGCGGGCCACCAAGGCGATCAGACGCCCGACTTGATCTTGGTCCACAGACGCGTGACCGTCCGCTGCACCCGCGCCGGATAAGGCGTTGTCGTGTAGGTGCTGGCCATGGCCGCCTCGTCCGGATAGATCGCCGGATCGCCGATCACGTCTTCCTCGAGCAGCGGCTGCGAGGCCAGGTTGCCGTTGGCGTAGTAGACGTAGTTCGACGCGTCCGCCATGTTCTGCGCGTCCATGATGAAGTTCAGGAACACATGCGCGCCTTCGGGGTTCGGCGCGTCGACCGGGATGGCCATCTGGTCGAACCACATCAGCGCGCCTTCGTCCGGCGCGTAATAGCTGACTTCGACCCCGTTGTCGGCTTCGGCCGCACGGTCGCGGGCCTGCAGCACGTCGCCGGACCACCCAACAGCGACACAGATGTCACCGTTTGCCAGGGCGTTGATGTATTCCGAGCTGTGGAACTTCTGGATGTACGGGCGGATCGGCAGCAGCACTTCCTCGGCGCGGGCGATGTCGTCCGGATCATGGCTGTCGGGGTTCAGACCCAGGTAGTTCAGCGCCGCCGGGATCATCTCGGCGGGGGCGTCCAGCATGTGGATGCCGCAGGCCGCCAGCTTTTCGGCGTTGGCCGGGTCAAAGATCAGGCTCCAGCTGGTGACCGGAGCGTCATCTCCAAGGATCTCTTTGACCTTGGGTTCGTTCACGCCAAGGCCAGTGGTGCCCCACATGTAGTTGATCGAATAGGCGTTGTCGGGGTCATAGGCCGCCGTGCGATCGGCGATCACGTCCCACAGGTTCGCGGCATTCGGCAGCTTGGACATGTCCAGCGGCTGAAACGCGCCCGCAACGATCTGGCGCTGCAGGAATGTGCCCGATGGCACAACCACGTCGTAGCCCGAGCCACCGGCAAGCATCTTGGTTTCCAGAACCTCGTTGCTGTCGAACACGTCGTAGATCAGTTCCAGCCCGGTTTCGGCCTCGAATTTCTCAAGCAGTGCTTCGTCGATGTAATCGGACCAGTTGTAAACGCGGACCTCTTCAGCCTGCGCCGTCGCGGCGATCAGCGCCAGCGTGGCGGTGACACTCAGCAGATGTGTTTTCATGTTCGACTCCCGTTGGACGCCGGGTCTGATGCCCGGTCTGTGCCGATTTGATCAAAAGTTTGCCCTTGTGGCAACAGAAAGGATGTTTTCATGGGTGCCTGCTCTGTGCAAGATGTGCGCTGAAGGCGCTTGAACGGGATCATGTGATGAATTTGCAGGCAAAAACCCAAGGTGGCTCTCCGGCGCGTTTGCCTGCGCACGAAGTGGTCTATCGCGCGTTGCGCGACCGCATCCTGTTTGGCGAGCTGGCCCCCGGTCAGGCGGTGACGATCCAGGGGCTGACCTCGGAGTTGCAGGCCGGAATGACGCCCGTGCGCGAGGCAATCCGACGCCTTATGGCCGAAGGCGCGCTGGAATTCATGGGCAACCGTCGGGTTGTCGTGCCCAGCCTGTCAGCCGAAGACATTGATCAGTTGTTCCTTGTGCGTCTGGCTGTGGAACCAGAACTGGCACGTCGGGCCTGTGCCCGCGCCACGACCGAGGATCAGGCCGCCCTTGCGGCCATTGACGATGATCTGGACCGGGCGATTTCCCGCGGCGACGTGCAGGGGTACCTGGTCGAGAACCACCGGTTCCACACCTATCTGAACAGCATCGCGCAGGCGCCGATCCTGTCGGATCTGGTCGCAGGCCTGTGGCTGCGATTCGGTCCGTCGCTGCGTGTCGTCACCGGCCGGTTCGGCACGCAGACGCTGCCAGATCGCCACAAGGAGCTGTTGCAAGCCCTGATCGCACAGGATGCCGACGCCGCCGCCGCTGCAATGGTCGGGGACGTCAAACAGGGCATGATGTTCATCCGTCAGGCGCTGTCTGCCGATTGACACCAAGAAATTTGATCATATTCTGGACGCGAGATTTTGACAGGACGCGCCATGACCGTGATCACCAACCATCTGCCCACCGAAGAACTGCAGGCGCTGGACGCGGCGCATCACATGCATCCTTTCACGACGGGGGCAGAGCTTGCCTCGAAAGGTGCGCGGGTGATCACGCGGGCCGAAGGCGTCTGGCTGACCGACAGCGAAGGCAACCGCATTCTGGACGCCATGGCGGGGCTGTGGTGTGTCAACATCGGTTATGGCCGCGAGGAACTGGCCGAGGCCGCCGCGCGCCAGATGCGCGAACTGCCCTATTACAACACGTTTTTCCAGACGACCCACGTGCCGGCCATTGCCCTGGCCGAACGTCTGGCCCGCCTGGCGCCGGGTGACCTGAACAACGTCTTCTTTGCGGGTTCGGGGTCCGAGGCCAACGACACCAACATCCGCATGGTCCGCACCTATTGGGCGGAAAAGGGCAAGCCCACGAAAAAGACCATCATCGCACGGTGGAACGGCTATCACGGGTCCTCGGTCGGCTCGGGGTCGCTTGGAGGCATGAAGGGCATGCACGCGCAGGGCGGCATGCCGATCCCCGACATTCATCACATCAACCAGCCGAACTGGTGGGCCGAAGGCGGCGACATGACGCCCGAGGACTTTGGCCGCGCCCGTGCGCAGGAACTGGAAGCTGCCATTCTGGAACTGGGCGAAGACAACGTTGCGGCCTTTATCGGTGAGCCGGTGCAGGGCGCGGGTGGCGTGATCATCCCGCCGGACAGCTATTGGCCCGAAATCCAGCGCATCTGCGACAAGTACGAAATCCTGCTGATCGCCGACGAGGTCATCACCGGCTTTGGCCGTACCGGTACCTGGTTCGGATGTCAGACCATGGGCATCCGTCCGCATATCATGACCATCGCCAAGGGCCTGAGCTCGGGCTATCAGCCGATCGGGGCCTCGATCGTCTGTGACGAAGTCGCCAGCGTCATCGCCGGGACCGAGTTCAACCACGGCTACACCTATTCCGGTCACCCGGTCGCCTGTGCCGTGGCGCTGGAAAACCTGCGAATCCTCGAAGAAGAGGGCATCGTGACCCGCGTTCACGATGAAACCATGCCCTATCTGCATGCGCGCTGGGCCGAACTGGCGGACCACCCGTTGGTGGGTGAAGCGAGAATTGTCGGCCTGATGGGCTCGCTTGCGCTGACACCCGACAAGGCCACCCGCGCGGCCTTTGCCAGCGATGCGGGCACCGTGGGCTACATCTGCCGCGAGCGCTGCTTTGCCAACAACCTGATCATGCGCCATGTGGGCGACCGGATGATCATCTCTCCACCGCTGGTGATCACGCGGGCCGAGATCGACACGCTGATCGAACGGGCGCGGCAGTCGCTGGACGAGGCGCTAGAGGCGATCAAGGCGCAGGGGCTTTACGCCGCCGCCTGAGGATCTGTGCAAAAATGCGACACGCGCTGCGCGTTCTGTGAACTGGCGCAAAGGGTGTCGTCGCCCTATCTTGCAGTTGGCAAGTAGGGAGTGCAGCGATGGGACATCTTTTTGACGGCGAATGGCAGGTTCAAAGCCTGGGCAGCGTGATCAAGGGCGGCAAGTTTGTCCGGACAGAGGCCAAGTTCCGTAACTGGATCACCCCCGACGGCGCGCCGGGCCCCAGTGGCGAAGGCGGGTTTGCCGCTGAAAGCGGGCGCTATCACCTTTATGTTTCGTACGCGTGTCCCTGGGCGCATCGCACGCTGATCTTCCGCCAACTCAAGGGACTTGCCGATCACATCGACGTCTCGGTGGTGCATCCCGACATGATGGACCAGGGCTGGACCTTTGCCACGGATTACCCCGGTGCCACGGGCGATCCGCTGAACGGCGCGTCCTACATCCACGACCTCTATTCCAAGGCGCAGCCCGACATGACAGGACGCGCGACCGTGCCGATCCTGTGGGACAAGGCCCAGGACAAGATCGTCTCGAACGAGAGCTCGGAAATCATCCGCATGTTCAACTCGGCTTTCGACGGCATCACCGGCAACACGGCGGACTATTGGCCCGAGGATCTGCGCGAGGCGATCGAGCCTGTGAACGACCGGATCTATCACTCGCTGAACAATGGCGTCTACAAGTCCGGCTTTGCCTCGACACAAGAGGCCTATGAAGAGGCCGTTTATCCCTTGTTCGACACGCTGGACTGGCTGGAAGACCGGTTGAGTAGCAACCGGTATTTGATGGGTGACCGGATCACCGAAGCCGACTGGCGCCTGTTCCCGACGCTGGTGCGGTTCGACAAGGTCTATCACCTGCACTTCAAGTGCAACCGATCACGCATCATCGATCTGCCGAATCTTTGGGGGTACACCCGTGAACTGTATCAGTGGCCGGGTGTGGCCGAGACGGTGAACCTGGATCACATCGTGCGGCACTATCACTACAGCCACGAAAGCATCAATCCGCACCGGATCGTGCCGATCAACCCGCAGATCGATTTCATGGCACCGCATGGGCGTGAGGTGTTGCAGGCGGCTTAAGACGTGCGGCCGTGATAGTCGACGATGGCGGCCAGGTCCTCGGGCTGGGTCGCCGTCGGGACAAAGGCACAGGCGTTCGAACAATGCTGGAAGATCGATCCGTCGGAAAAGAAGCTGTCGTTGGTCACAAACACGATCTTTGAGTCCGGGCGGCGATAACTGGCGTAGTCGGCGATGGCCAAGGGGCTGCCGTTTTCCAAAACCAGGTCCAGTACGATGACGTCGAAGTCCATGCTTTGCAGGGATTGGATGGCCGTCGTTTGATCCCCCGACACCACAACCTGCGCCCCCTGGCGCTGTAGGTGGCGTTGCCAGAGCCCCCCGAGATCGGGATTGCTTTCAACGATCAGTACATCCATGTCGTGTCACCGCCGACCTGCCGTGGGAACGATTGGGAGGAGTGGCAAAGCCGGATTCATTCATGCATACGACAATAGGAATAAATAGGTAAGGTCGGATTCCGGTCAGCCCGAACCGGGCGCGGATTGTTGCTTGAGTCAAGGGTTGGGATCACCGGGCTTGCTTGTTTTGTGATCGTTCATGATACTGCCTTGGACAGTTTCGATACCCGAGGATCCAATGCGATTTTATGCTTTTCTGGTTGGCGTTTGCGCCGCATTCCCGGCCTTGGCCAACGTGCCCTGTGGCGGAGGTTTTTCGTCCTTCGTCAACGACCTCAAGGCCGAGGCCCGGTCCCAGGGCCATTCGCGCAGCAGCGTCGACAATTTCTTTGCCTCGGTTCAGCAGGACCAAAAGGTGCTGCGCGCGGATCGGGCGCAGGGGATTTTTCAGTCGGGGTTCACCGAGTTTTCGCGCAAGCTGATCAGCCAGAACCGCATTGACCACGGTCGCCGCAATGCCAAGAAGTGGGACAGCGTGTTTGACCGGATGGAGCGCGATTACGGCGTCTCGCGCGGGGTGCTTCTGGCCTTTTGGGCGTTCGAGACGGATTACGGTGGGTTTCAGGGCAACTTCAACACGCTGAACGCATTGGTGACCCTGGCACATGACTGCCGCCGGCCTGAAATTTTCCGTCCCCAGGTGTTTTCGGCGCTGGAGCTGTATGAACGCGGCGGGTTCAGCCCCACCAAGACCACTGGCGCCTGGGCGGGTGAGATCGGCATGGTGCAGATGTTGCCCAAGGACATCCTTGAAAACGGTGTGGACGGCGATGGTGACGGACAGGTCAGTCTGAAGACCTCGGCGCCGGATGCGCTGCTGTCCGGGGCCAATATGTTGCGGTCGCTGGGCTGGCGCGCAAATGAGCCGTGGTTGCAAGAGATTGTCGTGCCCTCGGATCTGGACTGGTCCGCAACGGGACTGGAACGCACCAAGACCGTCCGCGAATGGCAGCGATTGGGCGTCAAGGCCCGAAGCGGCAGTTTTACCGGATCCGGCGGCATGCAGGCCTCGGTCATCCTGCCCGAGGGGCGCAAGGGGCCGGCCTTCCTCGCCTATCCGAACTTCAACGTTTATTTCGAATGGAACCAAAGCTTCACCTACGTGTTGACGGCGGCCTACTTCGGAACCCGCCTGGAAGGCGCGCCGGTCTTTGACGCGCGCGCGCCCGAGGCCGGGCTGAGTGGTCAGCAGATGAAGCAGTTGCAGAACAAGCTGAAAGCGCGCGGTCACGACGTGGGCAAGGTCGACGGTATTCTGGGCGCCAAGACCCGCGCGGCTGTGCGCGCCGAGCAGATGCGCCTTGGCATACCGGCGGACAGCTGGCCAACGCCCGGGCTGCTTAACCGTCTTTGAAGGGGGCCGTTTACGGGTTGTTCAGATTTGTGATAGACTCTGAGGATCGATAGTTCCTTCAGTGTCATCACCGAAGAAACGGCCCGCCAGAGCTGCTACTCTGGCGGGCCACTCTTTTTCAGCCTGTCAAAGGCCTGCAAAGAGCCGGATGATTGCAATGAGCAACATCAAAGCTGCAAGTGTCACCATCCATTTTCGATAGTTCCATTCGTTCAGTGTCATCACCTCCTCTCATCGCGCGGGTTGCGCGATGAAGATAAAATTAGAGAGATGTCCTGAAGCGATCGTTAACCAGTCTACCCGTCCGGGCGGATCGGAAAGCGGTCTCCGGCATCGGTGATCAGCACCAGACGGTCGCCGCTTTGGACGTACATATCGCAACGCGACCAGCCGTTGACATAGTCGATGCATACCGTTCCATCGGCGGTGATTTTCCAATAGCCATAGGCCGTTCCACCCTCGCCGCCATAGGTGTAGGTATAGCGTCCGTCTTCGTAGAATTCGGATTTCCCGTCATCGTAAAAGGAGATGATCTGCCCGGACAACCGCGCCTTCAGCGCCTCCACTGGCACGGCCGTATCGCTGTCACGCAGCTGAAAGTCCTGTGCAGCCGCAGCGGTCGCGACACAGGCAAGAACTAGAGGCAAAAGGCGCATGCAGGCGGTCTCCGGAACAAGGTCCCGGACACCCTAGCCGCTTTCGGGTCACAGGCGGCTCACATTCAGGCGACCAGCGTCTCGGCCCGCTTCAGATCGACCGAGACCAGCTGGCTGACGCCCTGTTCCTGCATCGTCACGCCAAACAGCCGGTCCATGCGGCTCATCGTGACGGCGTGGTGGGTGATGATCAGGAACCGCGTATCGGTGCGGCGGCACATCTCGTCCAGCAGATCGCAGAACCGGGTGACGTTGGCGTCGTCAAGCGGGGCGTCAACCTCGTCCAGCACGCAGATCGGGGCGGGGTTGGCCAGGAACACCGCAAAAATCAGCGCCAGCGCCGTCAGGGTCTGTTCGCCGCCCGACAGCAGCGAGAGCGTCGACAGCTTCTTGCCCGGCGGTTGGCACATGATTTCCAGCCCCGCCTCAAGCGGGTCGTCGCTTTCGACCATCACAAGGTTCGCCTCGCCGCCGCCAAAGAGGTGCGTGAACAGCAGCGAGAAGTTGCTGTTCACCTGCTCGAAGGCGGTCAGCAGCCGCTCGCGCCCTTCACGGTTCAGGCTCGAGATGCCGGACCGCAGCGTGCGGATCGCCTCTTCGAGGTCCTGCTTTTCGCTGACCAGCTCGTCATGCTCGGTCTGGACCTCCTTGGCGTCTTCCTCGGCCCGCAGGTTCACCGCGCCCAGCGAATCGCGTTGGCGTTTCAGGCGGTTGACCTCGGCCTCGATCTTGTCGGCCTGATCCATTTCATCAGGCGTGGTGTCCAGCGTCTGCAGCAGGGCCTGCGGCGTGGTATCCAGATCCTCGGCAATGCGGTCGGCGGCAAAGGCCACGGTTTCGCGCGCGGCCTCGGCCCGCGCTTCGGCCCGGGCGCGCAGCTCACGTGCTTCGGATGCGGCGCGTTCGGCGTCACGCTCGGCCTGTTCAGACTGGCGCAACAGCGCTTCGCCATGGGACAGGGCATCGGCGGCCTCGGCCCGGCGGGCCTCGGCTTCGGCCATGGCCAGCCCCAGCTCTTCGCGCTTGGCCGCCAGCTCGTCCGGCGCGGTGCGCGCCTCGGCCAGTTCCTCCTCCGATGCCGCGCGGCGTTCGGCCAGTTCCGAGCTGCGCTTTTCCGCGGTTTCAAGCCGGTGCCGCCAGCCGCTGAGTTCTTTGGTGACCTGCTGCGACCGTGCCTTGCGGGCATCGCCTTCGCGGCGGATCTCGTCATGGGCGGACCGGCGGGCCATCATTGTCATGCGCGAGGCTTCGACCGTCATGCGGATGTCATCGACCTGCCCGCGCGCGGCGTCCAGATCATCAAGTCCGGCAAGGCCACGCTGCGCCTCGGCCAGTTGCTGGCGTGCGGTTGTCGCCTCGTCGTCATGCCGACCGACAGCCAAAGTCAGGCTTTCCAGCTTGCTGTCGGCCAGATTGCGCTCGGATTCGGCGCGGTTGGCGGCGCGGCTGGCCTCGTTCACGGCGGTGTCGGCATCGCGACGGGCCTGACGGGCGGATTTCTCGGCGGCGGTGCGATCTGCCAGCGCCGAAGAGAGCGAGTCATGGGCCTGTCGCGCCGCATCCAGACGGGCCTCGGCCTCGGCCAGATCGCTTTCCAGCGCGGCCAGCCGGTTCTTTTGCTCCAGCCGCAGGGCGGCGGCGGTTGGGGCATCCTCGGCGTTGGCGCGGAAGCCGTCCCAACGCCACAGATCCCCCGAGCGGCTGACCAACCGCTGGCCGGGGGCCAAAAGCGGTTGCAGGCGCGGGCCGTCCGCCGCGTCGACCACGCCGATCTGGCCCATGCGGCGGGTCATGACCTGCGGGAACTGCACATGATCGGTCAGCGCATCAACGCCGCCCGGCAGGGCTTGCGGTGCGTCATAGTCCGGCAGCACGGTCCACCCCGAGGGCCCGTCCGAAGCCACCTCGGGCGCGCGCAGGTCATCCGCCAACGCGGCACCAAGCGCCTTCTCATAGCCCTCGGCCACCTTGAGCGCGTCCAGCACCTGACCGCTGTCGGTGGCTTCGCGGTCCAACAGGCGGGCCAGGGCCTTGACCTCGGCGCTCAGCGCGTTGACCTCGCCTTCGGCCTCGGACCGCGCGGCGCGGGCTTCGGTTTCCTGTGATTGCACGTCTGATCGCAACTGTTCTGCGTCCAGCAGCGCCTCTTCGGCGGCTTCGGCCCGGGCCGTTGCTTCGCCCTGCGCGGCGGTCGCCATGGCCTGCGCCTCGGCGGCGCGGGTCAGGGTCTCGCGGGCCTGCGCCGCGGCGTCCTTGGCGCGGGAGGCGTCAGCCTCGGCCTTGTCCAGCGTCTTTTGCGTGTCCGACAGCAGGCGTTGCGCCGATTGGTGGCGGGCGGCCAGACGGGCGACATCTTCGGTCTGCTGCGCCAGATCGCTTTCGCGTTCCTGCAGCACGGCGGCCGCTTCGCGCGCGGCCTCTGCGGCCTCGGCCAGCTTGTCCTCGTGGCCCTCGCCGGCCTTGGCCAGCTCGCGCGCCTCCCATTCGAGGCGTTCGATCGTCTCACCCGCGTCGCGGTTCAGCCCGGTTTCGCGGTCGATGTCGCGGCTCAGCTGATCGATCCGGCGTTCGAGCGTTGTGATCATCTCGGCCGCGCGGGCCTCTTCATCCGCCAGCGTGTCGCGTTGCACGGTCAGGCGCTGCAGGATGGCCGAGGCAATCGCCTCTTCCTCGCGCAGCGGCGGCAGGGCGGCATCGGCGGTTTCACGGGCCGCCGCGGCCTCGCGCGCGGCGCGTTCGGCCTGCGAGGTTTCGGTGGTCCGGGCACGCAGGGCCTCGTCGGCCTCCAGCCGCGCGGTGTCCGCCTCTTTCCAGCGACGGTACAGCAACATGCCCTCGGCCCGGCGCAGTTCCTCGCCAATCGCGCGGTAGCGCGCGGCCTGCCGGGCCTGACGTGCCAACTGGTTCAGCTGCGCGGCCAGCTGTTCGATCACGTCATCGACGCGCAGCAGGTTGGCCTCGGTGTTCTTCAGCTTCAGCTCGGCCTCGTGCCGCCGCTGATAGAGGCCCGAGATCCCGGCCGCCTCTTCCAGGATGCGGCGGCGGTTCTTGGGTTTGGCGTTGATCAGCTCGGAAATCTGCCCCTGCCGCACCAGCGCCGGGGAATGCGCCCCGGTCGAGGCATCGGCAAACAGCATCTGCACGTCGCGCGCCCGCACGTCCTTGCCGTTGGTCTTGTAGGCCGAGCCGACATCGCGGGTGATGCGGCGCACGATCTCTAACCCGTCGCTGTCGTTGAACCCGGCAGGGGCCAGACGTTCCGAGTTGTCGATCTGCAGGCTGACCTCAGCGAAGTTCCGGGCTGACCGGGTGGCCGCGCCGGCAAAGATCACGTCCTCCATCCCGCCGCCGCGCATGGCGGTCGGGCGGTTTTCGCCCATGACCCAGCGCAGCGCCTCCAGCAGGTTGGATTTGCCGCAGCCATTGGGGCCGACAACACCAGTCAGACCATCGGCGATGATCAGATCGGTGGGGTCGACGAAGCTTTTGAAGCCCGTAAGTCTGAGTTTGGAAAACCGCACTGCTCGTTTCGTGTCCTGATTCCGGTTTTCAACCAATGTGGGTGGAGGTCACGGCACGAGTCAAGTGCGACCACAACAGGCTGGGGTGTGGTCGGCGGTTATCCCCAAGATATTGGGGTGCGTTTGGCGCTTGACCCGACTGCCGCGCCGGGGTTTTGTGCCTGTGTTCAACGGAGACTTGCCAACGTGACCGTCACCATCCGCCCCGCTGATCCACGCGAACCTCAGGCCACCCGGCTGCTGCAAGGCAGCCACGCGCTGATGCGCAGTCTTTTTGCCGAGGATGAGTGTCATTTCCTGGAAATCGACGCGCTTTGCGTGCCGACGGTGCATTTCTTTGTGGCCGAGCGCGCGGGCACAGCGATCGGCTGTGGCGCGCTGGCCGTCAAGGATGGCTATGGCGAGGTCAAGTCGATGTTCACCGACCCGCAAGCGCGCGGCGCGGGCGCGGCAGCCGCTATTCTGACCCGGTTAGAGACCACAGCACGCGAGCAGGGGCTGCCCTGGATGAAACTGGAAACCGGCAATGTGCTGCATCCCGCACACCGGCTGTACGAGCGGCACGGGTTTACGGTTTGTGACCCGTTTGGCGACTACGTCGCACACCCCGCCAGCCTGTTCTATGAAAAGCCCCTGACCTAAAGGCTGTAACAGTCAACGGTGATTTCCAGCAGACCCGCGCCGCGATTGCGATAGCTGTCGATCACATCGCAGAAGGTCGACACCGGTTTCTTGGGTTTGGGCGGCGGTGGCGCGCCGTTGCAGGACAGGCCCACGATCATCAATGCGGCGTCCCCCGTGATCCAGCCCGCCTCACACCCAGTGACGCGCAGGACCGCTGTCTTTGCCTGCCCACTGATGACTTCGAACTTTGGCAGGGCGGTCGGGTTGGTGCGGATCACCTCGGCCAGGGTGTCTGCCTGACGGATCTGAAACCGATTGCCCCCGACCTCGGTCACGGTGGCCTCGATGCCCCGGAAACCGGGGCTGGCGGTGTTGCAGGCCGCAAGGGCGAGTGAAAGCAAAAGCAATGTCAGGCGGGTCATGCGACAAGCTGACCGTTTCAGGGTTAAGAAACTTCTAACCTCTTTACATTCAAAATTGCGAATGCATATAAATTCCAAAATTGGAATGTATTATGGAGATCCCGATGGACACGACCCTGAGCAGACCCGCTGACACCTATCACCCCCTCTATTTCCTCGCGTCGCTGGGCGCTGGCGGAATTGCCGTGACCTTTTTCATGTACCTGATGTTTTGGGTGCCCCACCCGGGCCGTCCCGTCCCGATTTTCGAAGACATCTCGGCCGCGTTTGCCACGGGGTCTGCCCCGTTGCAGGTGGCCATCATCGTGGCGGTCCTGGGAATTGCCGCGTTTGCTATTCTCAACCTGGCCCTGCTTGGCTGGAACCTGACCCGCTATCAGGCGTGGAAAACAACCCCGGCTTTCAAAGCCCTGAAACAGGGGAATGGCGAGGCCGCGCTGCTGGCATTGCCCCTCGCACTTGCGATGTGGGTGAACGCAATGTTCATCGTCGGACTGGTCTTTGTGCCGGGGCTCTGGTCTGTCGTCGAATATCTGTTCCCCGTCGCAATGGTGGTCTTTGCCGCCATTGGCGGTTTGGCCTTGGTCCAGATCGGCACCTATCTGCGCCGCATCCTGGCGACGCCGGGAGGCTTTGACTTTGTGGCCAACAACTCGTTCGCCCAGGCCACGCCCGGCTTTGCCCTTGCCATGATCGCGGTCGGTCTGGCGGCGCCTGCCGCTATGAGCACCGTTCCCGCCACGGTCGCCATAAGCCTGATCTTGTCCAGTTTCTTCTCCGTGATGGCCATTGTTATCGTGACCGTCGCGGTTTTGACCGGATTTGTGTCGATTTTGCAAAACGGCGTTTCACGCGAGGCCAGCCCGACCCTGATGATCGTTGTGCCGATCCTGACCGTTATGGGCATCCTCGCCCTGCGGCAATCCCATGGGGCCCACACGACGTTTCAGGCACACCCCGTTGCCATCGACACCGCGCTGTTTCTGGCGCAGATCCTGGCGGCCCAGATCGTGTTCCTGCTGCTGGGGATGCTGGTGATGCGGGCGCAGGGGTATCTGGCGGATCAGGTCTTTGGGGCTGGCACCTCGCCGATGTCCTTTGCCCTGGTCTGTCCGGTGGTTGCCCTGTCGGTGATGCTGCACTTTTTCATCAACAAGGGATTGGTCGGTGCCGGGATGATCGACAAATTCGGGTTGTTGTATATTACCCTCACCGGGGTTGCTTTGCTGACACAATTTGTGTCAATTGGCTTGGCGACTCGCTTGGGCCTGCACCATTTCCTGCGCGGATTTCCCCAATCTGCAAGGGTTTGATGGGCTCGGGCTATGTGTCTGAGATGTAGCGAGTGACTTGGTTTTGAAAGCCCCCGGATATCCCCCCGGGGGCTTTTCTTTTGCACCCTCATTGCGTGGACCCCGGCAAAGCAGTAAGAAAATCTGACCAATATCCAAGGTTGCCCAGATGCCGTTCCAAAAGGTCACGCCCGAAAAACTGTCCTCTGCCGTCACCCGGCAGATCGAGCTTCTGATCCTGCGGGGCATCCTGCGCCCCGGTGAACGGCTGCCGTCCGAACGCGAGCTTTCCGAACGTCTGGGCGTTTCACGTCCCAGCCTGCGCGAGGCGATTGCCGAGCTTCAGGACAGCGGGCTGCTGACGGCGCGCGCCGGGTCGGGGGTCTTTGTGTCAGACGTATTGGGGTCGGCCTTTTCCGACGCGCTGATCACGCTTTTTGCGAAACACGATGAGGCGGTCTTTGACTACCTGTCCTTCCGGCGTGACATGGAGGGGCTGGCCGCCGAACGGGCGGCCGTGCATGGCACGCCCACCGATCTGAAGGTGATCCAGAAGATCTTTGAAAAGATGGAAGCCGCCCACCCCAAGCGCAATCCGACCGACGAGGCGCGGCTGGATGCCGAGTTTCACCTGGCCATCATCGAGGCCAGCCACAACGTCATCATGCTGCACATGATGCGGTCGATGTACCAGCTGCTGCGTGAGGGCGTGTTCTACAACCGTCAGGTCATGTTCAAGCAGCGCACAACCCGTGGCACGCTGCTAGAGCAGCACCGCGCCATCAACACCGCCCTGCAGGCCCGCGATCCCGAGGCCGCGCGCGCGGCGGTCGAGGCGCATCTGGACTATGTCGAAAACGCCCTGGCCCAGAACCGCCGCGCCTCGGAAAAAGAGGCGATTGCCCAGCTGCGCTTTGAACACGAAGAGGCGCGGGACTAGGCCCTACTGCAGATCCCCAAAAGCCGCCTGCATGCGCCGCACCGCTTCTTCGATTGTCGACCGGGGGGCGGCCAGGTTGAAGCGCTGGAACATTTCCCCCCCCGCACCAAAGCTGGGGCCGGGGCTGACGGCGATCTTGGCGTCGTCGCGGATGCGTCGTGCCACCTCTTCGGCGCTCATGCCGGTGCCCGAGAAATCGACCCAGGCCAGATAGGTGGATTGCAGCGGCAGCGAGTGCACACCCGGAATGGCGTTGATGCCTTCGTCGAACAGCGCGGCATTGGCGGCAAGGTGCGCGACCTGCGCATCCGCCCACTCAGCGCCCTCGGGTGTATAGGCCGCCATGATCATCGCCACCCCAAGCGCGCTGGGTTTGTAGTCAAGCGAGGCAAGGCGGTGCTTCATCGCCTCACGCAGGGTGTCATCGGGGATGATCATGTTGCCGGTACGTTGCCCGGCGATGTTGAAAGTCTTGGAGGCCGCCGTCAGGATCACCATCCGGTCGCGATGTTCGGGCGCGGCCACGTCGATCGGCACAAATGTGCTGCCGGGGAACACCAGGTCGTGGTGGATCTCGTCCGAGACCAGGATCAGATCGTTGCGCGCCGCAAACTCGGCGACCGCGCGCAGCTCGTCCCGCGTCCAGACCCGGCCCGAGGGGTTCTGCGGGCTGCACCAGATCAACAGCTTTTCCTTGCCGGTCAGGCGCGCCTGCGCGTCGTCCAGATCCAGTTCGTACTGGTCGCC
Organism: Alphaproteobacteria bacterium; assembly: GCA_030424865.1. Taxonomy (GTDB): domain Bacteria; phylum Pseudomonadota; class Alphaproteobacteria; order Rhodobacterales; family Rhodobacteraceae; genus JAKVCP01. The sequence goes on from JAUHVR010000002.1 coordinate 56,051, forward strand.
GTCGCGCCTGAGCGGGCATTCGACAACCGTCCGTCCAGCCTTTTCGATCTTGATCGCGAACTCGTGGTAGACCGGCGTGAAGATCACAATCGGATCGCCGGGCTCGCTCCAGACGTCCAGCGACAGAGCAATGGCATTGCCCAGCCCCTGCGAGGTCAGCACCCAGTCGGTCTCGATCTGCCAGCCATGCCGTGCCTTCATCCACCACTGGACGGCGGCCTTGTAGTCCTCGTGATCCCAGGAATAGCCAAAGATGCCATGGTCAGCGGCCTTGCGGACGGCCTCGATCACACAGGGCGCGGTGGGATAGCAGCTGTCGGCGGTCCACATCGCCAGCCCGTCATCGGGTGAGACATCGAACAGCCGCTTCATGGCGTCCCATTTGGTGCTGTGCGTGCCACGGCGGTCAATCGGGGTGTTGAAGAGGTCGGTCATGGTCGGTCTCGGATCTGTGGGTCGTGCCCGCACGCTACGCATTCACGCGGCGGGTGCAAGGTGCATCCCGCGGCCCGTGTTGCACACAGCTTGTGCTTGGCCTAGATCATGACCCATGAAACGGCCCATTCTCATTCACCCCGATCCCCGGCTCAAGAAACTCTGCACACCGGTCGACGACCTGTCGGACGAGTTGCGCACGCTTGCCGATGACATGCTGGAAACCATGTATGACGCGCCGGGCATTGGCCTGGCCGCCCCGCAGATCGGCGTGCTGCAACGGGTGATCGTGCTGGACTGCGTCAAGGAAGAGGGCGCTGCCCCGCGCCCGCTGGTGATGTTCAACCCACAGATCGTGGCGTCGTCGGACGAGATGTCGACCTACGAAGAGGGCTGCCTGTCGATCCCGGACCAATACGCCGATGTCGAGCGCCCTGCGCAGGTCAAGGTGGCCTGGCTGGACCGCGACGGCAACGCGCAGGAAGAAGAGTTCGACGGGCTTTGGGCGACCTGCGTGCAGCACGAGATCGATCATCTGGACGGCAAGCTGTTCATCGACTACCTGAAACCGCTGCGGCGTCAGATGATCACGCGCAAGATGCAGAAGCTGAAGCGCGAGCGCGCCCGCGCATGACGGTGCGCCGCTGCCTTCCCTGGCCTGACAAGCGACTGCGCACCGCCGCCGCGCCGGTCGAGGAGATCACCGACGAGGTGCGCGCCGTCTGGGACGACATGATCGACACGATGGAGGCGATGCCGGGTGTCGGCATGGGCGCGCCGCAGATCGGCGTGATGCTGCGACTGGCGGTTGTCGATGCCTCTGACACGCGCGGGCAGGCCATTCGGATGGCCAACCCCGAGATCCTGCACAGCTCGATCGAGCTGCGCGAACATGACGAGGCAAGCCCGAACCTGCCGGGTGTTTCCGCGCGGATCAAGCGGCCCCGGGCCGTGACCGTACGCTACATGGATCATACGGGGATGATCGTGCGCAAGGATCTGGTCGGCCTTTGGGCCACCAGTGTGCAGCATCAGATCGACCACCTGAACGGTCGCATGTATTTCGATCGCCTCAGCAAGGTGAAACGCGACATGCTGATCAAGAAGGCCGCCAAGCTGAACAGGTGACCGCAGCGACTGGTCCCGCATCCTGTCTCGCGCTATAGCCGCTGCGAAAAAGCAGGAGACCCCAATGCGCATCATCTTCATGGGAACGCCCGATTTCTCAGTCCCGGTGCTGGACGCATTGGTCGATGCCGGGCACGAGATCGCCGCCGTCTACTGCCAGCCGCCGCGCCCGGCCGGGCGCGGCAAGAAGCTGCGCCCGACCCCGGTGCATGCGCGGGCCGAAGCGCTGGGGCTGACGGTGCGCCACCCGGTGTCCTTGAAAGGGGCCGAGGAACAAGATGCCTTTGCCGCCTTGAACGCCGACGTCGCGGTCGTTGTGGCCTATGGCCTGATCCTGCCGCAGGCGGTTCTGGACGCGCCTGCGCATGGCTGCCTGAACATCCACGCCTCGCTTTTGCCGCGCTGGCGCGGGGCCGCGCCGATCCATCGGGCGATCATGGCCGGAGATGCCAAGACAGGCATCTGCATCATGCAAATGGAGGCGGGGCTAGACACCGGGCCTGTTATGCTGCGGCGCGAGACAGAGATCGGCTCAGAGGAAACCACCGGTGCGCTGCACGACCGTTTGTCGGCCCTGGGCGCGACGAGCATCGTCGAGGCGCTGGCGCAGCTGTCCGATCTGGTGCCCGAGGTGCAGCCGGACGAGGGCGTCACCTATGCCGCCAAGATCGACAAGGCCGAGGCCGCCGTGGACTGGACCGGCGACGCGGTCCAGATCGACCGCCAGATCCGCGGGCTGTCACCTTTTCCCGGTGCCTGGACCTTGCTGGACGGGCAGCGCGTCAAGCTGCTGGGGTCCCGCCTCGCCGAGGGTTCGGGCACGGCAGGCAAAACTCTCGACGATGCGCTGACCATCGCCTGCGGCACGGGTGCCCTGCAAGTGACCCGCTTGCAAAGATCGGGCAAAGGCGCGCAGGATGCAGGTGAGTTTCTGCGTGGCCAGCCGATTCCGGCGGGCACGCACCTGGGAGAGTAGGCGATGTTTCCAACCCTGATCGGCACCGTCGTGATCGCTGGCATCGTCGGCTATGCCTCGGAACGGACAGGGTTCACGCGCAACGGGGTGATCCCCTCGATCATCATCTGCATCGGCGGGGCGTTCCTGTTCTACTTCATCTGGATCATGTTCGGGATCGGCTTTCGGTCACCGGGCGTCAATGCCATCGCCGCCTCGGTCGGTGCGCTGATCATCGTGCCCACCCACTGGCGCCGCAAACGGTAAGGAGAGCCCCATGTCCATTGTCATGCTGATCATCGTCGGAGCCGCAGCCGGGTTTCTGGCCACCCGCTTCATGAAGCTGGAAACGGATGTGATCACCACGGTCGCCATCGGCATCGGCGGCGCGCTGATCGGCGGTTTGATCATCCGCTTTCTGCTGACCATCACCGGGCTTCTGGCGGGCCTTGTGGGGGCCGTGCTGGGGGCGATGGTGCTGATCTGGATCTGGCGGGCGCTCACCCGGAAATAGACAGCCGCGCCCCTTGGGGTTAGCGTGCCGTGCAATGGATTGCACGACAACGGATTGACCATGCTTCGGCTTGCCACTTTTCTTTTCCTCGCCAGTGCCGCAGGGGCGCAGGCGGCCACCTTGACCCCCACCGACAACCCTAATTGCGTGACGCGCCTCGAGGGCGTGCTCGAGCGCGGCGATTTCGAGCAGATCCGCGATGCCGCTGCCGCGCTGATGCAGCCTGATGCCGACGACCCCGAAGGCAGCACAAACCGGCTGCGCGTCTGCCTGAACAGCCCCGGCGGAAGCCTCTTGGAGGCGACGCGGCTGGCCGCGCTCTTCTCGGACAAGGGCTATGGCACCGTCATCGATGACGGCGACAGCTGCCTGTCGGCCTGCGCGGTGCTGTTCATGTTTGGCAGCCACTACCTGACGGGCCGCACCTACAACTTCAACCGGCGGATGCACGTCAACGCGACACTGGGGTTCCATCGCCCGGATTTCGCTTTGCCCGAGGGCGGCAACTATAGCTCGGCGGATGTCGAAAAGGCCTTTGACATCGCGATCATCGCGACGCTGGAATTTGTGCGTCTGGCAAACCGGCGATTGGAGGCCGAAACCAAGGTCTATGTGCCCTCGGACCTGATCGAGCAGATGTTTTCCAGCGAGGGGCAGGATTTCTACTACATCACCTCGGTTGATCAGGTCGGGCGTTGGGACATTTACGTCTTTGGCCACCAGCAGCCCTCGGTCTTCAGCGCGCGCGAGGCGCTGACCGCCTGCCACAACCTGTCGAACTGGACCTACCGGCTGTCACCCGAGCCCATCCGCATCCCGCGTGCCCATATGGATTGGTTCATCCGTGACCTTCAGCGCGTGATCCACACGGTGGACAATCCCGAAGTGTCCTATGACGACAATCCGACGGTCAGCTATTACATGTACACCGGTCCCGACTATGTGAACGACCGCTTGCTGGCCCAGCCGCAGCGCAGTTGCATGGTCAGCATGGATGCGTTCGACGGCGCGGTTACAGTTTCGGCTTGCGGCGGCAACAATGTCGCCAGTGACGCGGGGCCCAACCTGAACCGATGCGGGATGCTGGACAACGACCTGATGCGGGCCGTCTCGCCTCTGTCGATTTACCCGTCCGACCTGTTGCTCAGCCAGTTGTCAGGGTGGTCCGCCATCATCACCGCCGAGGCAGCAGAGATTGACGCCCTCGACGTTGGCGCGCCCCAAGCCTGGTGCAACGCGGTGCCCGGCGGCGTGTCGCGGGTGATCAATGTCAACGAGTTCGTGAACCTGCGGTCGGCGCCGGGGTTCCAGGCCGAAAAGATCGGGCAGGCGGGCAAACACCTGGTGCTGGAATATGCCGGGCAACCGCCGCAGCTTTGGGGGGACGAGGCCACGCGGGCGCGTTGCGATCAGGCGTGCTTCGACATCGCGCAACCGGGTGTGCGCAACGATGCGGTCGAGGATCCGGTCCGCCAGTGCATCGCTGACAATGCCCTGTGGTTCAACGTTCGTCTTCCGAACGCGCAAGAGGGCTGGATCAGCGCGAAATACGCCGATCACATCCTGGGCGGTCGCGGTCGATAGACGGGCAGCGACCAGCCAAATGCCAGCGATCCGGCGCGCAGCACGATGGTGGTGGTGATGCAGGCCAGTGAAATGGCCAGCGGTGGCATGGCCAGATGCGCCGCGATCACGGCGGCCAGCGCCCCGCCAAAGGCGGCGCTGACGTAAAGTTCGCCCTGTTTCAGGACCAGCGGCACCTCGTTGCAGACCACGTCGCGCATCAGCCCGCCCAGGCAGCCGGTGATCATGCCCATGATCACCACGACCACGCCGGATTGACCCAGGCTTTGCGCCACCGCCACCCCGGCCGAGACAGCAACCGACAGCGCCACGGCGTCCAGCCAGATCAGCAGGCGGTAGCGGCTTTCGAAAAGATGCGCGGTGAAAAAGACCAGCACTGCCGCGCCAACGGCGACGCCAATCACCGTTGGGTCGCCCAGCCAGAACACCGGGTTCCGATCCAGCAGCAGGTCGCGCGTCGTGCCGCCGCCGACCGCCGTCAGGCAGGCGATGAAGGCAAAGCCCACGATGTCCAGCTGTGCGCGCGACGCGACCAGGGCGCCGGTCAGTGCAAAGACAAAGACCGACGCATAGTCGAGCGTGGCCAGAAGTGTCATGCGCTGTCCTTGAAGGGCTTCATTCCCGTCCGCGCCAACTCGTCCGCGCGTTCATTTTCGGGGTGCCCCGCATGGCCCTTGACCCATTCCCAGGTCACCTCGTGCCGGGCCTGCGCCGCATCCAGCCGCTGCCACAGCTCGACGTTCTTGACGGGCTTTTTCGAAGCCGTCTTCCACCCGTTCCGCTTCCATCCAAAGATCCAGCCGGTCACGCCGTTCTTCACATAGGCGCTGTCTGTCACGATGGTGATCGTGGCCGCGCGCTCCAGCGTTTCCAGCGCCATGATCGCCGCCATCAGCTCCATCCGGTTGTTGGTGGTCGCCGCCTCGCCGCCGGAAAGCTCGCGCTCTTTCAGCACGGTCTCGCCCTCGGTGGCGCGCATCAGCACCCCCCAGCCGCCGGGGCCGGGATTTCCGGAACAGGCACCGTCGGTATAGGCCGTCAGCTCAGGCATGGGCGCGCAGACAGATCCAGTCGGCGTATTCGCCGCTGAGGCCGGGTTCATTGCCGTAGGTTCGGGCGGTGATGGTGAAGCCTGCAGTCTCTAGCATGCCGGAAAGTTCGTCCTCGGTGAAATAGGTGTAAAGGCGGCCAAGGCCGTCGCGATGCGCGCCTTCGCCGAGTTTCACCCCGATATGAAAAATGCCGCGCGGGTGCAACATGGCGTGGATCTGCGCCAGATAGTCGGGGACCGCGGCGCGCGGGGCGTGCAGCAGGCTGAAGTTGGCCCAGACGCCGTGATAGCGGCGGTCGGTTGGCATCTCGTCGAACGTGCCCTGCCAGGCGGTGACGCCCGCGTGCTGGCTGGCCAGCGCCACCATTTCCGCCGAGGCGTCCATGGCATCGACCTGGTGGCCGGCTTGGGCAAAATGCCGGGCCGAGGTGCCGGGGCCGCAGCCGAGGTCAAAGATATGCGCCTGCGCGGGAAGGTCGGTCAGAAAGCCCAGAACCTCGGGGTCGGGTTTGGGCTTGGCGACCATCTTGGCGTAATCGCTCGCCTTGGCATCGTAGATGCGGATGGTTTCGTCGTCCTGGGTCATGCTACCGCCGCTGTGAACAGACTGACCACCACAAGCGTGGTCAATAAAAGGCGCAGGGACATCCACCAGTCTGGCGTTTGCCCCATCTGCGCGGCGCGCCGGTCCAGCGACAAAAGAAGGATGAAACCGACGGCCAACAGCAGCAGCCCTTCGTCCGGCGTCAGCCATTCGAGAAAGACGGGGGTGAAGGGGACAAACACCCCGTAAAGCGCGGGCAAGGTGCTGAGTGCGTATCCGGTCACGTCGCCTTGTTTGGCGGCAAAGGCCCAGATGCAGCCAGACATGAAGGCAAGGATCGCAACGGCATAAAGGCGCAACACCGCGCCGACCAGATCGCTGGCTTGGCCTGCGTCCAGAACCTGCAACCCCAAGGCACCCGCCGCAAACGGCAGAACGCCACCTAGACCAAGGTACAACGCAGGGCGTGGAATAGCGCTCACGTGTCGGGCTCCTTTGCGCGGGTCAGGACAGGCTCAACACTGTCCCCTGCCGACAAACCTAGATCGTTCAACAGGCTTCGGCCAACCCAAATACACCACCCTTTTGACCCGGGAGCGGGACGAAGAGAGCGGGTCAGCGAGTGCCCGTTCAGGTCCATCTCGACCCGCTGTGCGCCGCCAAGGCTTTGCACGGTTTCATCCGGGACGCGGATCATGTGATGGGTGGCGCGGCCAAGCAGGACGGCCTCGACCTGACTGGTGAAGGCTGCGCTGCGCGTCACGCCGGTTGCCGCAGCACGCGGGGGACCTTGAATTCAACGTTTTCCTGCGCGGTCTCGACCACCTCGACGGTCACGTCGTAGCGGGCGCGGAAGGCGTCGATGACCTCGTTGATCAGCACTTCGGGGGCCGAGGCCCCGGCGGTGATGCCGATCGACGTGATGCCCTCCAAGGCGCGCCAGTCGATGTCTTCCGCGCGTTGCACCAGCTGTGAATAGCTGCAGCCCGCCTTGCGCCCGACCTCGACCAGACGCTTCGAGTTTGACGAGTTCGGCGCGCCGACGACCAGCATGGCATCGGCCATGGGCGCCATGGCCTTGACCGCCTCTTGCCGGTTGGTGGTGGCGTAGCAGATGTCTTCCTTGTGGGGGCCGACGATGGCCGGGAAACGCGTCTGAAGCGCCGCCACGATATCCGCCGTGTCATCGACCGACAGGGTGGTTTGGGTAACATAGGCCAGTTGTTCGGGATCGCGCACCGCAACCGTCGCCACATCGGCGACGGTTTCGACCAGCAGCACCTCGCCATCCGGCAGTTGGCCCATGGTTCCGACCGTCTCCGGGTGGCCGGCATGGCCGATCATGATCATCTGCAGGCCATTGTCCGCGTGGCGCTGCGCCTCGATATGCACCTTGCTGACCAGCGGACAGGTGGCGTCAACAAAGACCATCTCACGCGCCTGCGCCGCGGCGGGGACGGATTTCGGAACGCCATGGGCGGAAAAGATCACCGGGCGGTCGTCTGGGCATTCCGACAGTTCCTCGACAAAGACCGCGCCTTTGTCGCGCAGCCCGTCGACGACAAACTTGTTGTGCACGATCTCGTGCCGCACATAGACGGGCGCGCCCCATTTCTGCAGGGCCATCTCGACGATCTTGATGGCCCGGTCAACACCGGCGCAAAAGCCGCGCGGGGCGGCCAGATAGAGGGTCAGCGAAGGATGGGACATGTCGGCTCGATCGGATGGTTCCTGCTGGTTCTTATGTAGCGTCCGAGTTGGCCCGCGTCCATGCGTGCGGCCAATGTCCGGTGCCACGGAAATTTGAATTGACCTTCCCCTGCGGGAAGCCTCGATGGTCGCCACGTCGAAGATGATCGGAGAACCACGTGCGGATCGTTACCGTTGTTGCCATTCTGGGATGCGGCCCTGCCTGGGCGCAGGGCGTCCTGCCTTTTACCGACCCCGCGCGCATCGAAAATGGCGCCACAGTCTATGCCGAGGCCTGTGCCGCGTGCCATGGTGACAATCTGGAAGGGCAGCCAAACTGGCGCGACCGCGATGCCGATGGATATCTGCCTGCGCCGCCACATGATGAAACAGGACACACCTGGCATCACCCCGACCAGATGCTGATCCAGATCACCGCGCTGGGGACCGAGGCTTTGGTCGGCGGAACATACAAATCCAACATGGTGGGCTTTTCAGACAGCCTGACGCCGGACCAGATCCTGGATGTGCTGGCTTTCATCAAAAGCACATGGTCCGACGAGGTGATCGAGATCCACAACGACATCAACGCGCGGTTCGAAGCCAGCCGCAACTGAAAACGCCCGGGTCCTGTTTCGGACCCGGGCGTTTCAATCTGGTTACGCTGGACCGGACGTTCCCCAACGCCTTCCGGTCCGAGCGGGTTATTTTCCGGCGGCAACCTCGAAGTTGCGTTCGGCCATCGCCTCACGCGGAGGGCGGCCGATGACGTCTTTCAGTTCGTCCAACTCGATAAAGTTGTCCGCCTGGCGACGCAGCTCATCTGCGATCATGGGGGGTTGACTGCGAATGGTCGATACAACCGAGACGCGAACACCCTGACGCTGCAGGCTTTCGACCAAGGGGCGGAAATCGCCATCACCCGAGAACAGCACAATGTGGTCGACACGCGGTGCAAGCTCCATGGCATCGACCGTAAGTTCGATGTCCATGTTGCCTTTGACCTTACGGCGGCCCTGGCTGTCGGTGTATTCCTTGGCGGGCTTCGTCACCATGGTGAAGCCGTTGTAGTGCAGCCAATCGACCAGCGGGCGAATTGGCGAGTACTCGTCATTTTCCAGCAAGGCGGTGTAATAGAAGGCCCGAAGCATCTTGCCTCGGCGTACAAATTCCTGTCTTAGGAGCTTGTAGTCGATGTCAAACCCAAGTGCCTTTGCGGCGGCATATAAGTTTGAGCCATCTATGAACAGCGCCAGCCGTTCGTCTTTGTAGAACATCAAATTTCCTTCCGAACAATTCAGTTTCGCCTCGGAACAACCGTGAGTGAGTGAGAATACGGCGAAACCGGTTATCAAATAATAATGATTTCGGTTAGCCGCGCAAGTCGACCGGAACAACCTGAAGTATAGCGGACCTATCCAAATGGATCAAGAATTCCTGATTGCCCTGGGATCGAACCTGGGTTCAGAGGCTGGAAATCCGGCCCGGACATTGACTGCCGCCCTGAACGCCATGGCGGAAAAAGGGTTGCACATCAAGGCGGTAAGCAGATTCTTTTCCACTGCCTGTTTTCCAGTCGGCGCTGGTCCCGATTATGTGAACGCAGCTGCTGTCATAAGATCGTCATATTCACCTGACCGGATTTTGGTCAATTTGCATGACGTCGAGTACGCCTTTGGCCGGGAACGTATTGAACGCTGGGGAATGCGCAGTCTGGATCTCGATCTGCTTGCACAGGGTGAAACAGTCCTGCCGGATGCCCAGACTTATGCCAAATGGCATGCTTTGGACCCCGATCTGCAGCGCAAGGCGGCCCCGGACCAATTGATATTGCCGCACCCGCGGCTGCAGGACCGGGCCTTTGTTCTGGTGCCCCTGCACGACATCGCTCCGGGCTGGCGTCACCCCGTCCTGAAGACCACGGTGGCGGAAATGTGCGCGGCCCTTCCCGAAAGTGATCTGGCGGGGGTGGTTCCGCTGTGAAATCGCCTTGTCAAGGTCATAGTTCGGGTTTATATCCACACCTTCTGATCCCGCCCCGATACCTGGAGTGCCCATGGCCCGCGTAACCGTAGAAGACTGCGTCGACAAGGTTCCCAACCGGTTTGAACTTGTGATGCTCGCCGCCCACCGCGCGCGTGAAATCTCGACCGGCGCCCCGATCACGGTGGACCGTGACAACGACAAGAACCCGGTCGTCTCGCTGCGTGAGATCGCCGAGGAAACCCAATCCGCCGCCGAACTGCGTGAACGTCTGATCGAATCGAACCAGACCCAGATCGAGGTGGACGAGCCGGAAGAAGACGCGATGGCGCTGCTCATGGGTGCCGAAGCCGACAAACCGGCCGAGGACGACATGTCCGAAGAGAAACTGCTGCGCGCACTGATGGAGGCACAGGGCCAGGGCTAATCCCCGGCCTCTGCCACAAAGGACCAAGGGCACATGATTTCGGCAGACGACCTCGTTGCCCTTGTTCAGAATTACAATCCCAATACTGATGCGGACAAGATCCGGGCGGCCTATGACTATGGCCGCCAGATGCATGAGGGCCAGTTCCGGCACTCGGGCGAGCCCTATTTTTCGCATCCCGTCGCCGTTGCCGCGATCCTGACCGAGCAACAGCTGGATGACGCCACGATCATCACGGCGCTTCTGCACGACACCATCGAAGACACCAAATCGACCTACCGCGAGATTTCCGAGCAGTTCGGCGATGAGATCGCCATGCTGGTCGACGGGGTCACCAAGCTGACCAACCTGCAGCTGTCGAACTCGGAAACCAAGCAGGCCGAAAACTTCCGCAAGCTGTTCATGGCGATGTCCAAGGACCTGCGCGTGATCCTGGTCAAGCTGGCCGACCGCCTGCACAACATGCGCACCATCAAGGCGATGCGGCTTGAGAAGCAGCAGCAAAAGGCGCGCGAGACGATGGATATCTTTGCGCCGCTTGCGGGCCGGATGGGCATGCAGTCGATGCGCGAAGAGCTGGAGGATCTGGCGTTCCGCGTGCTGAATCCCGAGGGCCGCGCCAGCATCATCCGCCGCTTCATCACGCTGCAGAAAGAAACCGGCGACGTGGTGCAGAAGATCACCAGCGACATGCGCTTCGAGATCGAGAATGTCGGCATCGATGCACAGGTCTTTGGCCGGGCGAAAAAGCCCTATTCGATTTGGCGCAAGATGCAGGAAAAAGGCATCGGCTTTTCGCGACTGTCCGACATCTACGGCTTTCGCGTGATCACCCGGAACGAGATGGATTGCTACCGCGCGCTGGGCGCGATCCACCAGCGCTGGCGCGCCGTGCCGGGGCGGTTCAAGGACTATGTCAGCCAGCCCAAAACCAACGGCTATCGCTCGATCCACACCACGGTCTCGGGGCGCGACGGCAAGCGGGTCGAGGTGCAGATCCGCACCCAGCAGATGCACGACGTTGCCGAAACCGGCGTTGCGGCACACTGGAGCTATCGCGACGGCGAACGCTCGGAAAACCCCTTTGCCGTGGACCCGGCCAAGTGGATTTCCTCGCTGACCGAACAGTTCACCGCCGAAGAGGACCACGACGAATTTCTCGAGGCTGTGAAGCTCGAGATGTATTCGGACCAGGTATTCTGCTTCACGCCCAAGGGCGACGTGGTCAAGCTGCCGCGCGGGGCGACGCCGATCGATTTCGCTTATGCGATCCACACCCGAATCGGGTCGAAATGTGTGGGCGCCAAGGTCGACGGGATTCGGGTTCCGCTGTGGACAAGGTTGAAAAACGGGCAATCGGTCGATGTGATCATCGCCGAGGGCCAAATGCCGCAGCCCACCTGGTTGGACATCGCGATCACGGGCAAGGCCAAGGCGGCGATCCGTCGGTCCCTACGCGAGCTGGATCGCGAACGCTTTGTGAAACTAGGCCGCGAACTGGCGCGGTCCGCCTTTGACCACGTGGGCAAAAAGGCCAGCGACAAGGTGCTGGAAAAGGCCGCGCGGACGCTGCGGCTGGACGACAAGGAAACCCTGCTGGCCCGGCTGGGCAGTGCCGAAATCACCGCAAACTCGGTTGTTCAGGCTGTTTATCCTGAACTTTCCAGCGATCACGGCGATGAAGTCGAACCCAAACGCAGCGTCGTGGGGCTGGCGCATGGCCAGTCGTTCGAGCGCGCCGCCTGCTGTCAGCCGCTTCCGGGCGAACGGATTGTCGGCCTTGCGCGTAGAGGAAAAGGCGTGATCGTGCACGCCATCGACTGCGCGGCCCTGGCCGACTACGAAGAGCAGCCGTCGATCTGGATCGACCTGCATTGGGTCGATGGCAAGCACCCGCCGGTCTATTCCGCCAGCATCGAGCTGACCATCGGAAACGACGCGGGTGTGCTGGGACGGATTTGCACATTGATTGGCGAGCGCAAGGCCAATATCTCGGACCTGCATTTCCTCGACAGGAAGCCGGACTTCTATCGCCTGTCGCTGGACGTGGAACTTCGGGATGCCCAGCATCTGCACTCGGTCATGTCCGCGCTAGAGGCGGAAAGCGATGTGGCGATGGTGCAGCGGCGCAGGGATCCCACCCTGGCAAAGACAGCGGCTGCGGCCGAGTAACAAGGAACCCCGCTCTTGGTCTTCAAGCGCCGAGACAAGCGACCGGTCTGGAGGATCGTGGTCGAGGCCCTGTGGCCTCGGGGGGGATGGGCGCGCGCCGCGCAATACGTGAAGCACCGTTTGCGCCGCTTGCCGGATTCGCCGGAAAAAATCGCACGCGGAATTTTCGCCGGGGTCTTTACCACGTTCACGCCGTTCTACGGGCTGCACTTCTTTGTTGCGGCCATTTTGGCGACGATCATGCGCGGCAATATCCTGGCCTCGCTGCTGGCCACCTTTTTCGGCAATCCGCTGACCTATGTGCCGATCGGCATGATCTCGATGCGCACCGGATACTGGTTGCTGGACCTGCGCTCGCGCCCGGTCGAGCATGGGTCACTCGGGCGCAAGTTCCTTGAGGCCGGGCGCGATCTGAAAGACAACCTCTGGGCCCTGTTTGGCGGTCGCCGCGCCGATTGGCACGACCTGCGGATCTTCTACGACGAGGTCTTTTTCCCCTACATGGTCGGCGGGATCATTCCCGGCATCATCTGCGGGCTTGTGGCCTATTACCTGTCCGTGCCGCTGATCCGGGCTTATCAGAACCGGCGCAAGCGTCTGCTGGCCGAAAAATCTGCGCGGCGGGCCAAGAAACCGGCTGACGCCCCCTCTGTCGGGGAATAGGGTGCCGGCAGAACCTGATCCGGGACTTACGACATGACTGATTTTGCGGGACGCCTGCGCCTGGGCGTGAACATCGACCATGTGGCCACCGTGCGCAACGCGCGGGGCGGAGCCTATCCAGATCCGCTTCGGGCTGCCAAGATTGCCGAAGAGGCCGGTGCGGATGGGATCACCGCACACCTGCGCGAAGACCGCCGGCATATCTCGGACGCCGACATCGACGGTCTGATGGAGGTGCTTTCGGTGCCGCTGAATTTCGAGATGGCAGCGACCCAAGAGATGCAGGCGATTGCCCTGCGTCACAAGCCGCACGCCGTCTGCATCGTGCCCGAAAAGCGCGAGGAAAAGACCACCGAAGGCGGGCTGGAAGTTGCACGCGAAGAAAACCGCCTTGCGCATTTCATTGCCCCGCTGCGTGATGCCGGCTGCCGTGTCTCGATCTTCATCGCCGCTGATAAGCGCCAGATCGAGGCGGCGCATCGCATCGGCGCCCAGGTGATCGAGCTGCACACCGGTGCCTATTGCGACGCCCATGCCGAGGGGGATTTTGCCACCCGCGACCGCGAGCTTGAGGCGCTGCGCGAGATGTCCGCCTTTGCCCACTCGCTGGGGCTCGAGGTGCATGCGGGTCACGGCCTGACCTATGACACGGTCCAGCCTGTCGCGGCCTTCCCCGAGGTGATGGAGCTGAACATCGGCCATTTCCTGATCGGCGAGTCGATCTTCATGGGGCTTGACCCGGCGATCCGCGAGATGCGCCGCCTGATGGACAGCGCACGCGACTGATCTCGGAAGGATCGACAGAGCTGCCTTGGAAGGGCATCCTAGCGCGATGACGTTGGCACCAACCATTCTGATTCTCGTCGGCTGGGCCTTGGCCGGTGGCAGCCCCGGGCCCGCCACCCTGGCCATTTCCGGAACTGCCATGTCGCGGGGACGCCGCGCGGGTGTGTTGATCGCCAGCGGCGTGATCGCCGGGTCGGCCAGCTGGGGCATCGCCGCAGGTCTGGGCATGAGCGCGATCATGGTCGCCAATGCCTGGATATTCGAGGTCGTGCGCTACGCGGGGGCGCTCTATCTTTTGTACCTCGCCGCCAAATCCCTGCGCCGCGCTGCCACGCCGGGGGATGCGCCCGCATCCCGGACACCGCCAAGCGATGGAGGTGTCTTTCTGCAGGGTTTTCTGATTCATATCACCAATCCCAAGGCCATTCTGTCCTGGGGGGCGATCTATGCCATCGCCTTGCCGGCTGATGCGGGCCCGGCCCAGGTCTGGACGCTGTTCGCGCTGCTGTCGATGACCTCGATGACGGTGTTCTGGGGGTATGGCCTGCTGTTTTCCTCGGCCCGTGTTTCGGCGGCCTACCTGCGTCTGCGCCGCTGGTTCGACGGCGCTTTTGCGTTGCTCTTTGGGGCGGCAAGCCTGAAACTTCTGACCGCGAGGATTGTCTGATGCTACGATTTACCTTGGCCCTTTGGGCGTCGCTGATGGCCTCGGGCGCCTTTGCCCAGGATCTGCATGAGTGTGACTGGATGGCCATGGCAGGCAACATCGCCGAGCCGTGGGAGGACAACACCCGCACCTTTGCCAATGGCAACGTGCGGCTGGCGGTGCTGGACACCATCGAACCTGCCGCCGGGGCCTATCACTTGCTGTTGCTGTCGCCTCCGTTCGATGAAATCGGCGAGCGCCAGTGCCGGGTGATCAGCCTGGATGGCGGTGTTGGTTTCGGCGCGTTCGACTGGCCAAGGCTTGATGCAAGCTATGACCCGTCGGTGGGCCTGACCTTTCATGTCCGCGTGCAAAGATATGACGCCGTCATTGCGAACTATGTCTGGAACTGGTTGACCTTCACGCTCAATCAGTCCACCGGCCAGATCAACACCTGGCTGCAATGAGAGTGACATGATCCTGGGCATCGGCACCGACCTGGCAAACATCGACCGGATCCAGGGCACCCTGGATCGTTTTGGCGACCGGTTCCGCAACCGCGTGTTTACCGAGATCGAGCAGCGCAAGGCCGAGAACCGCGCCGATGTGGCGGGCACCTATGCCAAGCGCTGGGCCGCGAAAGAGGCCTGCTCCAAGGCGCTGGGCACCGGATTGCGCATGGGGATCTCCTGGAAGGACATGGCGGTCAGCAACCTGCGGACCGGGCAGCCGGTGATGAAGGTCACAGGCTGGGCCGCCGAACGCCTGGACCAGATGACGCCTGCGGGGCACGAGGCGATCATCCATGTCACCCTGACCGACGATCATCCCTGGGCGCAGGCCTTTGTGGTGATCGAGGCACGGCCCCTTTCCGCTTGAATCCGGGGAACTTGCGCTGTCCGGACACGGCCATTGCTTGACACCCGACCGGCACCCCCTCATGTAGCCTTGGGCAGTTCATGAAAAGGGACCCAAGGCATGGCCACCGAAGCGAAACAGTCCAGCGGGATCTGGGAAACCATCAAGACGATTGTTTATGCGCTGCTGATCGCAGGTGTGTTCCGGTCGCTGTTCTTTCAGCCGTTCTGGATCCCCTCGGGGTCGATGAAGGACACGCTGCTGATCGGCGACTTCCTGTTCGTGAACAAGATGAGCTACGGCTATTCCTACGCCTCGTGCCCGTCGATCTATATCCCGCGCTTTGGCATCGACATCGACGCCGCCGACATCTGCGGTTTCCTAGATGGCCCCAACACCCGCTTCCTGGGCGGTGAACCCGAACGTGGCGACGTTGTTGTGTTCCGCCACCCGGTCACAGGCCGCGATTTCATCAAGCGTCTAATCGGCCTGCCGGGCGACCAGGTGCAGGTGCGTGACGGGCTTATTTACATCAACGACAAGCCGGTCCAGGTCGAAGAAAACGGCGTCTTCGAAGAGGTCATGGCCGCCCAGGGCCCGCAGCGCCTGACGCCGCGTTGTGAAAACCGGCCCGTCGGCGAAGGCGGCGCCTGCCTGAAGTCGAAATTCGTCGAAACCAACCCCGAAGGCCGCGCCTACAGCACCCTGAACATCGGGGTTCAGGGGTCCGACAACACGCCGATCTACACGGTGCCGGAGAAGCACTACTTCTTCATGGGCGACAACCGCGACAACAGCTCGGACAGCCGTGTGCCGCACGTGCTGGGTGGCGTCGGCTTTGTGCCTTATGAAAACCTTGTCGGCCGCGCAGACCGCATCATGTTTTCGTCTGCGGGCCGCTCGATGCTGTTCTTCTGGACCTGGCGCGGCGACCGTTTCTTCAAGGCAATCGATTGACGCCCTCGCGCGCGCTCATAGCCTTTCAGGACCGGTTGGGATTTCAGTTTTCCCGACCGGAGCTGCTGGTGCGCGCCGTCACCCATTCCTCGGTGTCCGCAGCGACGCGCGAAGACAACCAGCGGCTTGAATTCCTGGGCGACCGGGTGCTGGGTCTGGTGATGGCCGAGGCGCTGCTGGCCAAGGACCGCAACGCGACCGAAGGCCAGCTGGCCCCGCGTTTCAATGCACTGGTCCGCAAAGAGGCCTGTGCCGACGTCGCCCGCCAGATCGGGCTGGGCGATGTGCTGACGCTGGGCCGGTCCGAGATGATGTCAGGCGGGCGGCGCAAGACCGCGCTTTTGGGCGACGCGATGGAGGCGGTCATTGCCGCCGTCTACCGCGATGCAGGGTTCGAGGCCGCGCGCGACTTGATCCTGCGTCTTTGGGGGGACCGCATCGACAAGGTCGAGGCGGATGCCCGTGACGCCAAGACCTCGCTTCAGGAATGGGCGCAGGCCAACGGCATGCCGCCGCCGGTCTACCAAGAGGTGTCGCGCAGCGGCCCTGACCATGCGCCCGAGTTCACCATCGCGGCCAAACTGCAGAACGGCAGCACCGCGCAGGCGGTTGCAGGCTCCAAACGCATGGCCGAACAGGCGGCGGCCAAGGCGCTTTTGGCGCAGGTTTCGGGTGCGTCCTAAACCGCCTTGGCGTTGACAACGTGTATCCGCGCAGGCACGCGGATGTCGTCACCGTTTTGATAGCCCTGGCAGGCAGCTACGATGGCTGACCTGATCTTGGCCAGCGTGGCGTCGTCAACGTCAACGCCCCTGAGCATCATGCCGATCGTCACTTTCATGTGCAGCTCAGCGACGCGATCGGCCGGGCCCGGCGGCGACAAACTCAGATCCAGCGTCTGGACCTCTGGGGCCCAGCCGCTGCGGCCCAGAATGTCTGACAGGATTGAGGGATCGCCGAACCGCATCGGCCCGGGGCCCGCCGGATCCGGTCGCGGGACGTTCGGCACGATCTGATCCACGATCTTGCGCGGTTCTGCGAACCAGGGGTTTTCAGGCGGCGTTGACCAAAAGGTCGCCACCAATCGCCCGCCCGGTTTGACCGCCGATCTGAGGTTTCGAAAAGCCGCATCGTTGTCTTCGAAGAACATGATGCCAAAGTTGGCGATGATGGCGTCAAAGGCCTGCGCAGGATAGGGATGTGTGCCCGCGTCCCCGATGACAAGATCCACGTTCGCCGGCACCCGCTCTCTTGCCCGGGCGATCAGGGGTGGGGCGACGTCGATGCCCAGGATCTGCCCCCCTTTCCCGACCGCGTCTGCCGCCCTCAGCAGCGTCGGCCCGGTTCCACAGCCGACATCCAGCACGGCTTCGCCAGGTTGCAGTTTTGCGGCGTCAAAGAGCGCTGCTAAGACCTCTTCAAACGACACTTCCAGATCGGGCGCCGCTTCGAGCCACGGTCGCGCCATGTCATCCCAGTCCATCCGATATCCAATCATTTGTTTCAGCAATACCAGAGCGAGCATAGCATGAAGCTCGTGGAATCGCAGCCGTGGCATTTACGGGTGATGTCGAAACGCAGGGTACATCCCTTGCCGGACCTTACAGGCTTGCGTCCAAGTCCGCGCTGACACAGGGTCACAGCAGGAGAAGTGGAGGCCCCGATGCAGAAGCCGAACATTGTCTTTGTCATGGCGGACCAGATGTCGGCCAAGGCGCTGTCTTGCTATGGGCACCCGGTGGTGCAGACACCGGTGCTGTCGCGGCTTGCGCGCGAAGGGGTGGTGTTCGAGAACGCCTATTGCAACTCGCCCCTGTGCGGACCGTCGCGCGCCTCGATGATGACAGGGCGGTTGCCTTCCAAGGTCGGTGGCTATGACAACGCGGCAGAGCTGAGCGCCGCAATCCCGACCTTTGCGCATTACCTGCGGGCGGCGGGCTATCGGACCTGCCTGTCCGGCAAGATGCATTTTGTCGGGCCGGACCAGCTGCATGGCTATGGCGAGCGGTTGACGACAGACGTCTACCCGTCGGACTTCGGCTGGACGCCGAACTGGTCGGACCCGGACGCCAAGGTGCGGTTTCAGGACATGACCAATGTGCTGGCAACGGGCCCCTGCCTGCGGTCGATGCAGATGGATTATGACGACGACACGGCGATCCAGGCGCAGCGCTGGCTTTACGACCGGGCGCGGGATGATCAGAAACAGCCCTTCATGCTGACCGTGTCCTTCACCTCGCCGCACGATCCTTACGTCGCGCGGCCCGAGTTCTGGGATCTTTACGACGACGCCGAGATTGACCTGCCCAAGGTGCCCCCGATCCCGGCGGACAAGCGGGATGCCCATAGTGCCCGGCTGCACGACCACTACTCCATTGGCGAGGTCGAGGTGACCGAAGCCGATCTGCGCCGCCTGCGCCACGGCTATTACGCCGCGATTTCCTATGTCGACAGCCTGTTGGCCGGGATTGTGCAGGTGTTGGAGGAAACGGGGCTGGATCGCGACACGGTGCTAATCTTTGCATCGGACCACGGCGACATGATGGGCGAGCGGGGGATGTACTACAAGAAGTGCTTCTTCGAATGGTCCGCGCGGGTGCCGCTGGTGGTCTGGGCGCCCGGACAGGTCGCGCCCGGCCGGGTCGCGGACCCTGTGTCGCTGGTCGATGTTCTGCCCACATTTGCCGACCTCGCCGGGGCCGAGGTGCTGGACACCGATGGCACAAGCCTTGTGCCCGCGCTTCAAGGACGGGCCCTGCCCAACCGAAGCATCGCCGCCGAATACCTGTCCGAGGGTGTGACCTCGCCCGCCTTCATGCTGTTGCGAGACGGGGTGAAGTTGCTATGGAACGATGTTGATCCGCCGGTTCTGTTCGATCTTGGCGTGGATCCAGACGAGCGGGAGGATCAGGCCGCAAGTGACGCCTACGCCGACAGGCTGGATGCACTGCAGACCGAGGCCCGCGCGCTTTGGGATGTCGGTGATTTGACGCAAAGGATCATCGCAGATCAGAACCGCCGGCGTCTGATCAACCAGGCCCACCAGATCGGGTCGCCGCCGACATGGGATTTCCAACCGTTCGAAGATGCCGCGCAGCAGTACGTGCGTGCCGGGCGATGGACGACAGAAGTCGAAGCACAGGCACATCTGGATGTGCCTGCGCCCGTCGCAAAGCAATAGCGTCAGTCGTTGTCGATCGAGGCTTCGTCGCAGAACGCTTCCAGCGCCTCAAGAACGTCCGCGGATTGCGTGTCCATGGCGGCAGGTTTGTCCACGGCCCGGTCGGGTTCGCCTTCGAGGCGGCCCGAGGTGTAATGTTTGAAGAACAGTGACATCACGTGTTTCACACCGGCGGGGGTCACCTCGCGGCGATCCTCTGCAAAGTAACGTCCTTGCACGTGGGGGCTGGTGATGATTTCGAACGACGGGAAATAGATGCAGTCGTCAAACTCGCGCGTGGCCTTTTCCGCCGAGATGCGCAGAACCGCCTTGGACCAGACCGTCGACAACAGGACATGCCGATCTTCGTAGGTCGCGTTCAAAGCCACGGGCGAAACCGTCAGGATGATTTTGACCTCGGGGTTGATCGACCGGACGATGTTCAGCGCGTCACGCAGGTCGGCGTAGGTTTCCGTTTCGTCGAAGTTCACGAATTCGACGGTTTCACGGTTATAAGTTCCGCCAGCAACCCCCGGCGCGATCGGGAAAACCGCTCCGTCGCGTGGGTCTTGCCAGGTTTCGGTCAGCCCCAGTGTGAAGACAAAGACATCCATCTCTTCGATGGCCTTGCGGACGCAGGACAGGTGGAACGCGCGATCTGCCTCCAGTTCGGCCTCGCTCAGATAGCCACCGGGTTGGATCTGCGGGCGGAACGGGTCACACAGGTTGTCCGAATCCCGCAGCTTCCAGGGCTCGACGACGGGCGTGAACTCGCCCGTTGCGCGCAGCAGCAGCTGTTTCAGCTGACGGGCGGTGTAAACGTTGCCGTAGCGGGCAGAGTACATGCCGTAGTTGTGCGCCTCGCCGATGCCGGCGGTCAGGGCCGGGTGCGCGAATTCGGTGATGTGGTGGTTGAACCCGGACTCGGTCATCACGCGTGCAACGTGCTGGGCAAAGCAGCTGCCCGCCGTCACGATCCGATCCGTCGGCGTGATCTCGAACGGAGCGTCCCCGACGGGGTCCAGTTCGGACGGTTTTTTTACGCCTGGTTCCTTTTTCCAGAACTGGCGGTCGGGAAGCCCGGAATACGGATGTTTCATGCGGCCGCTCCTATTTCTTTCATGACCTTGGCAAGCATCAAACGGCCATAGGCCAGATTACCGTGCGTCGGATCCGGGTTGTAGAACTCCGGCTTCAGGAACCCTTCTTCGGTCGCGACATTGTCGGGGACGTCCACGAATTGTGCGCCCTGCCGCTCGGCCTCTTCTTTCAGAACAAGGCTTTGAATGCGATAAAGCTGCAGACGCAGCGGCAATGGTGCCGGACCCTGGGTCAGACGATCCTTGAAAGCGCCCAGATTGTTCGAGATGTGTTCCCACTCGCCAACTGGCGGCGGTGTGTTTGCGATGACCTTGGCGCTGTTCGGGAACTGCTTGAAGATAGAGCGAAACAGGTTTGTGGAAACGCGCCGTTCGAAGTGCGATTTCATGACCTGATAGGGTATGAAATGGCGTGACGGATCGGCCGGGGCGGCCCCCATCGTGGCTTCTCCGACGGAAAAGGGGACGGCATGTTCGAACATGCCGACGTGCGCGTTTTCATTGCCGCCAATGACCAGGCATACGACCTCGGGGTTCTTGTTCGGCACGGTGTTCTTGAGAACCCTGGCCAGACCTGCGGGCGGTTTACCCTCGGCGCCGTCCATTTTGCGAATGTTGACGCCGTGGGCGTTTTCGATCTGGTCCCGGCGAATAGCGCTGATCATGCAAACAGAATGGCTGTGCCCGGCAATAAGAAGAGACTTTTCAGACTTCATTTTTCTTTCGACGTGATTCGAAGCAATTGCGTTTCGGATACAGCATATGATGACAGACCGCCTTGGTTTTGTTCACCCCCGGTCGGAAATGTTCGGAAAATCGGCGGCCCGCCGCGGTCACCTGTCGACGTCGGGCCGTTTTTTTGGGCAGTTTCTTTTGCCGCGTCGGGGCACCAAACGGGCAAGGCCCCAGCCTAGAGGTCCAGCTTGTAGATCCGTGCCGCGTTCTGGCCAAAGACCTTGAGCTTGTCCTCGTCAGACAATCCGCTGGTCAGCGCGCGGGCGGCGTCCACGACCTGCGTGTACTCACCGGCCAGCAGGCACACAGGCCAGTCGGACCCGAACATCACGCGGTCGGGTCCAAAGATATCAAGCACCGTGTCGGCATAGCTGCGCAGGTCGTCGACGGTCCAGCCGGTCCAGTCGGCCTCGGTGATCATGCCCGACAGCTTGCAGGCCACATTCGGACGTTTGGCCAGATCAGTCACCAAATCGATCCAGGGCGACATCGACCCCTCGGCAATCCGAGGCTTGCCAATATGGTCCAGCACGAACTGCACCTCGGGCAGAGCATCGACGCAGGTGATGCAAGAGGGCAGTTCAGGCTCTTTCGGCAAAAGGTCATAGACCAGCCCCGCCGTGCCGCAGGCACGGATGCCCGCAATCACGTCCGGGCGCGCCAGCCAGGTCTTGTCGTCCTCGTCATGCGCCTGATGGCGGATCGCTTTCAGATAGGACCCATTTTCCGAGGCCAGAAGGTCAGCCAGAACAGCGCTGACATCCGGCGCTGTCAGATCGACCCAGCCGACCACCCCCTTGACGAAATCGGTTGCGGCCGCGGTGGCCATGAATTCGCGCGTCTCGTCGACCGAGGGGATGGTTTGCACCAAGATGGTGCCGTCAATGCCGGTGTCCTGCAGCAGGGGCCGCAAGTCTTCGGGTCCGATCGGCCGTCGGATGGCTGTCAAGGCATCCCCCTGCATCCAATAGTAGTCGCGTTTGGTGGGGTCCCAGAAATGGTGGTGACTGTCGATTAGCATGAAGACCTCGTTCAGGTGTTCGGCTCGGGGGTGGGCGCTGTCTCGGGCAGCAGGCCCGCCGCGCGCAGGTCCGCCCAAAGCTGGTCCGGGATTGGCGTCTCGAACAGCGCAAGGTTCTGGGCGAACTCGTCTGTGCTGCGGACACCGGTCAGGACCGTTGGAATGGCGGGGTGGGCCAGCGGGAACTGGATCGCGGCGGCCTTGAGGTCGACGCCGTTGTCGTCGCAGACCGCCTTGATCGCCAGCGCCTGGTTCAGAACATCCTGTTCCACCGGCACGTAGTTGAAGGTGATACCGGGCCGGGGATCGGCCAGCAGGCCCGAGTTGTAAACGCCGCCTGCGATGATCGCAGTGCCGTGGTCCAGGCATTTGGGCAGAAACTCGGGCAGGCCGGTGTGATCCAGCAATGTATAGCGCCCGGCCAGCAGGAAGGTGTCATAGCGCCCGTGATCCATGAAACGCGACAGCATTTCCCATTGGTTCATCCCCGCCGACACACCCTTGATCACACCCTCTTCGCGCAGCTTGGCCAGTGCCGGATAGGTTTGTTCGACAACTTCGTCAAAGTGATCGTCGGGGTCGTGGACGTGCAGGATGTCGACGTAATCGGTGCCCAGCCGGTCCAGGCTTTCCTCGAGCGAGCGCATGACGCCGTCATAGGAATAGTCCCGCTGGGTCATCATCCCGGGCTTGGCCAGGTAAAAGGGTTTCCCGCCGTCATAGACCTCGGCACCCGAGCGTTCGCCGGGGCGGATCAGGCGGCCGACCTTGGTCGAAATGACGTAGTCCGACCGATCCCGTCCCTGCAGGGCGCGACCCACCCGTTCCTCGGCCAGGCCGTAGCCATAGAAAGGCGCGGTGTCGATGAAGTTGATCCCGGCGTCCAGTGCGGCGGCAAAGGCGGCTTCGGCCTGATCTTCGGGGATCTCGGCCAACAAGTTGCCAAGCGGCGCGGTGCCGAGGGCGAGTTGAGAGACGTTCAGGCCAGTGTTTCCGAGGGCGACGCGGTCGGCAGCTTTGGGCATCAGCTTGTCCTATTGTTGGTCAAATTCGCAAGGCACGGGACAACACTCGCCCGACAGACCGTCGGACTTCAACGATTCCTGCGGTTCGGGCGGACTTTTGGCGTCCAAGGACCGGACTTTTTTCGCATCAGGGCGAAACCGGGGGGCGACACTTCGCTGGCATTCTCAGGTCGGAGACCGGGATTGGCATGCCCAGGCCAGTTTGGGTCCGGGCCCGTCCGGCGAAGACGGCGTTACATCTGTGACCAGGGCGGCTTTGTTTTGCTCAGGAACGCCTGGATGCCTTTCATGGCTTCGTCCTGTTCCCAGGTGTCGGCGAGCCGTTTGATTGTGTCGTCGATGACGGCGCTGTCGATCCTTGGGCCAAGCGATCGGGCCAGGGCCTTGGCGGCGCCGACAGCGCCGGGGGCGACCGAGAGATAGGGCGTGACCTCTGCCTCGATGGCGGCGTCGAGGTCATCGGCGTCGACCGCGCGGGCGATGATCCCAAGCTGGGCAGCCTCGGGCGCCTTGAAAAGGCGGGCAGACATGAAGACGCGGCGGGCCTTGCCTTCGCCCATGCGCGCCAGCACGTAAGGTCCAATGGTGGCCGGGATCAGGCCAAGGCGGGTTTCGGTCAGGCCGAAGGTGGTGTCGTCTGCCGCAATCGCCACGTCGCAGACGCAGGCCATGCCGACCCCGCCGCCAAAGGCGCCGCCGTGGATGCGGCCGATCAGCGGTGTCGGCATCTCATTCAGTGCCTGCAGCATCTCGGCCAGCTTGCGCGCCTCGCGCATGCGGGTTTCGCGGTCGGCCTCGATCTGGGCCTTCATCCAGGTCAGATCCCCGCCCGCACAAAAGACCTTGCCCGCACCGGCCAGCACAATCGCGCGGGTGTCCGGCGCGGCGCCCAGCGTCCGCGCCATGTCGGTCAGCTCGGCGATCATGGTGGCCGACAGCACGTTGCGCTTTTCCGGCGTGTTCAACGTGACATAGGCCACGCCACGGTCATCGACGCGCAGGTCCAGCGTGTCATAGCTCATCTGTCGCTCCTCAGGGTCTTGGCAAAACTTGCAGCCTCGGACAGGCGATCCAGATCGATGCCGGTGCCAAAGCCGCGTGCACTCAGCAGGTCGACCACGGCCTCGGTCGCGACATTGCCCGCCGCGCCGGGCGCATAGGGGCAACCGCCCAGCCCCCCGACCGAGCTGTCAAAGGTGCGCAGCCCCCGGTCGAGGCTGACGGCGATGTTGTCGAGCGCCCGGCCGTGGGTGTCATGATAATGCCCGGCCAGCTGCGTGGCGGGCACGACGGCCAGAACCGCGTCCAGCATCCGCGCCACGGTGTCGGGCGTGCCCGCGCCGATGGTGTCGCCGAGGCTGACCTCGTAGCAGCCCATGTCGATCAGGGCGCGGGCCACGCGGGCCACGGCCTCGGGCGGGGTTGGTCCGTCATAGGGGCAGTCGGTCACGCAAGAGACATAGCCCCGCACCGGGATCTTGGCGGATGTCGCCGCCTCGGCGACAGGTTGGAAACGCTTCAGACTTTCAGCGATCGAACAGTTGATGTTCTTCTGGCTGAAGCCTTCCGAGGCGGATCCGAAGATCGCGATCTCATCGGCCTTTGCCGCCAGCGCGCCCTCAAAGCCGCGCATGTTCGGCGTCAGCGCCGCGTAAGAGACGCCGGGCCTGCGGGTGATGCCCGCCAGCACCTGCGCCGCGTCGGCCATCTGTGGCACCCACTTGGGGCTGACAAAGCTGGTGACCTCGATCTTGGCAAAGCCGCAGGCTGAAAGCAGGTCGACGAGGCGGATCTTGTCCGCGGTTGCGATCTGGCGCTTTTCGTTTTGCAGCCCGTCGCGCGGGCCCATTTCAAAGATCGTGACGTGTTCAGTCATGATCGGGCTCCAGCGCCAGAAGCAGCGTACCGTCGGTGACCTGATCGCCGACGGCGGCCAGCACCTCGCCCACCACGCCATCGCGCGGGGCCACCAGCGTGTGCTCCATCTTCATGGCCTCCAGCACCAGCAGCGCATCGCCCTTGGCGACCTGCGCCCCGGCCTGTGCCGGGACCAGTTTGACCAGCCCCGGCATCGGCGCGATCACCGCATCGCCGCCCGCCTGGTCGTCGCTGACCTCCAGCGGGTCAGGGATGTCATAGTGATAGCCGTTGCCCCAGAAGACGCTGACGCGCGCGCCCTGGCGCAGGACCCGGGCACGGATCAGCGTTCCGTCGATCCACCAGCGGTCCCCGGCGGGTTCCAGCACATGAGATACGCCATCGACGCTGACATGGCGTTTGGTGCCGTCCACATAGACCTCTGCCAGGATGTCCTCGCCGTCAAACCCCAGCCGGACCGGCTGCACCACCGGCGCCCAATGGGCATAGCCCGCCAGCACCGGGAGGTCGCCCGCCAGTCCCAGCGCCCCAAGGGCGGCCAGAGACCGGCTGCGAGTGCAGGGCACCGGCGCCGGGGTCAGCGCCTCGGCGTCGCGGGCAATCAGGCCGGTGTCGACCTGCCCCTTGGCAAATCCTTCGTATTTGGCCAGCCGCCGCAGGAAGGCATGGTTGGTGGTCAGCCCCGCGATCTCGGTCTCGGCCAGGGCTTGTGAGAGGCGCGCCAGCGCCGCCTCGCGGGTGGGACCGTGGGTGATGATCTTGGCGATCATCGGGTCATACCAGGGGCTGATCTCGTCCCCCGGGCGCACGCCACTGTCGATGCGCACCGCGCCCAGTTCGAACGCGGTGCCTTGCGGAAAGGCCAGATGATCGAGCGTGCCGGTGGCGGGAAGAAAGCCCTTGGGCACATCCTCGGCGTAAAGCCGCGCCTCAAAGGACCAGCCGTTGATCCTGAGGTCGTCCTGCTTGACGGGCAGCGGTTCGCCCGCGGCGACACGCAGCTGCAGCTCGACAAAATCAAGGCCGGTGATCGCCTCTGACACCGGATGTTCCACTTGCAGGCGGGTGTTCATCTCCATGAACCAGAAGCCGTCTTCGCGCAGCGGGCCCGAGCCATCCACGATGAACTCGACCGTGCCTGCCCCGGCATAGCCGATGGCCTTGGCGGCATCGACGGCAGCCCGGCCCATGGCGGCGCGGACGGCTTCGGGCATGTCGGGCGCGGGGGCCTCTTCGATGACTTTCTGGTGGCGGCGCTGCAGGGAACAGTCGCGCTCAAAGAGATGCACCGCATTGCCATGGCTGTCGCCAAAGACCTGGATCTCGATGTGGCGCGGCTGGGTGATGTATTTCTCGATCAGGCAGTGCGGGTCGCCAAAACTGGCCTGCCCTTCGCGCTGAGCGCCCTCCAGCGCGGCGCGGAAATCGGCAGGGTCCTCGACCAGGCGCATGCCCTTGCCGCCGCCGCCCGCACGGGCCTTGATCAGGACCGGATAGCCGATCTTGTCCGCCTCTGCCGCCAGCAGAACCGGGTCCTGGCTGTCGCCGTGATAGCCCGGCACAACCGGCACCCCGGCCTGAACCATCAGCGCCTTGGCGGCGTCCTTCAGGCCCATCGCCTTGATCGCCTCGGCCGGCGGGCCGATGAAGGTCAGGCCCGCGGCCTCGACCGCTGCGACGAAGTCGGGGTTCTCGCTCAGAAAGCCATAGCCCGGATGGATCGCCTGCGCGCCCGAGGCCTTGGCGGCCGCGATGATCCGGTCGGCCCGCAGATAGCTTTCGGCCACGGCGGGCGGGCCGATGTGTACCGCCGCGTCCGCCAACGCAACGTGTTTGGCACCGGCATCGGCGTCGGAATAGACCGCGACGGTCTTGACGCCCAGG
Organism: Alphaproteobacteria bacterium; assembly: GCA_030424865.1. Taxonomy (GTDB): domain Bacteria; phylum Pseudomonadota; class Alphaproteobacteria; order Rhodobacterales; family Rhodobacteraceae; genus JAKVCP01. Next base: position 83,246 of record JAUHVR010000002.1, read on the forward strand.
CGGCGCGCTGTGGTCATCACACGGGCGGCAATCTCGCCCCGGTTCGCAATCAGGATCTTTGTGAACATGGGTTTGTCCTCTTCCCAGCCAGTTTCCGGCACGGAAACTGGGGCGGAAACCGACGCGGTTTCCGGGTCCCAAGTCCGCGACGGACTTGGCCCGGAATTCGCGCCGAATTCCGTTTACATCCGGAACACGCCAAAGCGTGTCTCTTCTATGGGCGCGTTCAGGGCGGCCTGCAGCGACAGGGCCAGCACATCGCGGGTCTTGCGTGGGTCGATGATCCCGTCGTCCCACAGCCGGGCACTGGCATAAAGCGGGTGCGCCTGTTCCTCGAACTGGTCAATCGTTGGCTTCTTGAAGGCGGCCTCCTCCTCGGCCGACCAGGTGCCGCCCTTGCGCTCGATCGCGTCGCGCCGCACCGTGGCCAACACGCCCGCCGCCTGCTCGCCGCCCATCACGCTGATCCGAGAGTTCGGCCAGGTCCACAGGAACCGCGGTGCATAAGCGCGGCCGCACATGCCGTAATTCCCGGCCCCGAAGGACCCGCCCACCAGCAGGGTGATCTTGGGCACCTGCGTCGTGGCCACCGCTGTCACCAGCTTGGCCCCATCCTTGGCGATCCCGCCACTTTCATAGGTGCGGCCCACCATGAAGCCGGTGATGTTCTGCAGGAAGACCAGCGGGATCTTGCGCTGCGAACAGAGCTCGACAAAATGCGCACCCTTCAGCGCGCTTTCCGAAAACAGCACCCCGTTGTTGCCGATGATCCCCACCGGCATCCCCATGATATGGGCAAAGCCGCAGACCAGCGTCGTGCCATAGCGCGCCTTGAACTCGTCAAAACGCGAGCCGTCGACCACGCGGGCGATCACCTCGCGGATGTCATAAGGCGTGCGCAGATCTGCGGGCACCACACCCAGGATTTCATCCGGGTCATACAACGGCGGTTCATCCCGTAGGGCGGGGTTTACCCCGCCGCCGCCCAGCGAGGCCACCGCCTGACGCGCCAGCGCCAGCGCATGGGCGTCATCCTCGGCCAGATAGTCCGCCACACCCGACAGCCGCGTGTGCACATCACCGCCGCCCAGGTCCTCGGCACTCACAACTTCACCCGTCGCCGCCTTGACCAGCGGCGGGCCGGCCAGAAAGATCGTACCCTGATCCCGCACGATGATCGTCACATCCGACATCGCCGGCACATAGGCCCCACCCGCCGTGCAGGACCCCATGACCACCGCAATCTGCGGAATGCCCTTGGCCGACATGTTCGCCTGGTTGAAGAAGATCCGGCCAAAGTGATCGCGGTCGGGAAAGACCTCGTCCTGGTTCGGCAGGTTCGCCCCGCCACTGTCGACCAGATAGATGCAGGGCAGCTGGTTCGCCTCGGCAATCTCCTGCGCGCGCAGGTGTTTCTTGACAGTCATCGGGAAATAGGTGCCGCCTTTGACCGTCGCATCGTTGCAGACGATCATGCAGTCCCGGCCCGAGACCCGACCCACGCCAGCGACAACGCCCGCGGAGGGACTGGCCCCGCTATAGAGTCCATGGGCGGCAAACATGCCGACCTCGAGAAACGGAGAGCCGGGATCCAGCAGCCGCGCAACACGGTCCCGCGGCAGGATCTTGCCCCGTCCCAGATGACGTTCGCGCGCCGCGTCCCCGCCCCCCGCCAAAGACAGCGCCGCTGCCTCCTGCACGGGGGCCATCGCCTCGGTATGCGCCGCGATGTTCGCCCGCGCCTGCTCCGAGTTCGGGCTATAGTTTGATTTCAAAATCATCAGGCTTCGTCCTCGCCAAGAGCGGGTAGGCCAAGGGGCGCCGGGGTCACGCCCCAGGTGAACGGCCCCCCGGAATACTCCAGCCCGCCCAGCCGGTTCACGTGATATTCGTAGTGCCGCGTCAGATCGACGGGCGTGGGGCCGCAGATCACCACCAGCCAGATGCCTTGGTCTTCGCCGGGCAAGGCACGACAATCCGTGATCGGTCCACCGGTCTGCGCCACATAGCGCGCCGCGTAGCGGCTGATCACATCTGTCTCGCTGGTGTTCAGCGCGATCCAGCCCCAACGCAGACCCAGCCCGGCACTGGCCAGAACCAACAGTCCGAACGGAGCCCAGATCATCATTCGACCAAGGCTCATCACCCCATCGCCCCCATCAACTCGCGCCCGATCAGCATGCGGCGGATTTCCGAGGTGCCCGCGCCGATCTCCATCAGCTTGGCATCGCGGAAGATCCGGCTGACCGGCGTTTCGTTCATGAAGCCCGCGCCACCCATGGCCTGCACCGCCTGATGCGCCACGGTCATGCCTTCTTCGCTGGCGTAAAGCACACAGGCTGCTGCATCCTGGCGCGTGACCTCACCCCGGTCACAGGCACGGGCGACCTCGTAGACATAGGCGCGCGCCGAGTTCAGCTTGGTGTACATGTCGGCGATCTTGCCCTGCATCAGCTGGAAATTCCCAATCGGCTGACCAAACTGCTTGCGCTCGACCATGTAGGGCATCACCTCGTCAAGGCAGGCCGCCATGATCCCCAGGCCAATGCCCGACAGGACCACCCGTTCGTAATCGAGCCCCGACATCAGGACCCGCACGCCCTTGCCCTCTTCGCCAAGGATGTTCTCGAAGGGCACCTCGACGTCCTCAAACACCAGCTCAACCGTGTTCGAGCCGCGCATCCCCAGCTTGTCAAAATGCGGGGACTGGCTGAAGCCGGGCATCGACTTTTCGATCAGAAAGGCCGTGATCCCCTTGCTGCCCGCATCAGGGTCGGTCTTGGCATAGACCACCAGCGTGTTGGCCTCGCCCCCATTCGTGATCCAGTACTTGTTGCCGTTCAGCACAAAGCGATCGTTCCGCTTGTCGGCACGCAGCGACATGCTGACCACATCCGATCCCGCGCCCGCCTCGGACATCGCCAGCGCGCCGACGCTCTTGCCCGAGATCAGGTCGGGCAGGTACCTGGCCTTCTGCTTGGCACTGCCGTTCAGCTTGATCTGGTTCACGCAGAGGTTCGAATGCGCGCCATAGCTGAGCGAGACACTGGCCGAGGCCCGCGCGATCTCTTCGGTGGCCACCACATGCGCCAGATACCCCATGCCCGCGCCGCCGTCCTCTTCGGGAACCGTGATCCCCAGAAGGCCAAGCGCGCCCATCTCTTCCCACAACTCGGCCGGAAATTCGTTCTTCGCATCCACCTCGGCCGCCAAGGGCTTTACGCGATCCTGCGCCCAGCGATGCACAACCTCGCGCAAGGCGCCAACATCCTCGCCCAAATCAAATCTCATCGATGACACGAACATCAACAAAACCTCCTCATTCTGTCGTTCCCGGCTTTGTGACTGCGCTTTGTTTCAGAAGTTTTTCCAGAGCATGAGGCTGGAACAGAAAGCGGTCATCGCCGGGCCATTGAGGTGAGACTGCGCAGAAACTGACGCTAAGTCACGTGTGACGCGGTGTAAGCTTTGCAGACTTCTTTCGCGCATAAAAAGCCTGCGTCGCAGCAGGCATTTACGCATGATCCGGAACGGAAAGCGCCGTGCCGCCGCAACATTTTCATTTGCAATCGACGGCCCGACGGCGCGCTTACGACAGTTCGTCTTCGATGTAGGCGGTTACGATGTCGGAAAACCTTGTTTCCGACCGAAAGCCCAGGGCATGGGCCCGGGGGGTGTCAAATTCCTGGGGCCACCCCCCGACAATACTGACTACGTCCGGGTCGTCCTGGCGCTTGATCAGGGCGACTGCCTTGTCGCCTGCGACCTGCCTGAGCGCCTCGATCTGCTCCGCGATCGAACAGGTCAGGCTGGGCATCATGATCGCGCGCAGACCGTCAAGGCGCGTGGTGTCCAGCGTCGCAGCATGGGTGAACCACCCGACAGCAGACCGTGGCGAGGCCAGCATGTGGCGTGTGGACTCAGGAAAGGGCAGGACTGCTGTTTCGCCATTCAACGGTTCACGGATGATGCCCGAAAACGCGCTGGAGGCTGCCGCGTTGGGTTTGCCCGGGCGGACGCAGATCGTCGGCAAGCGCAGCGACAGACCGTCGATGAACCCCTTGCGGCTGAAATCCGTGACCATCTGTTCGCCGATCACCTTTTGCACGCCATAGGAACTTTGCGGGGCCGTGTGGAAATCATCTGGGATCACTGCGGGCAGGGGCCCGCCATACACCGCCGCCGATGAGGCAAAGACCACTCGTGGACGATAGGTGCCGCCGCTTTTCAGATGTTCCTGACGCAGGGCTTCAAGGAAGAACCGCATGGCATCGACATTCGCGGACCATCCCACATCGAACTCTTTCTCGGCATGGCCCGAAACCACCGCGGCCAAATGAAAGATGACATCAGGCCGATCTGCCGCCAGACGCGTCACGGCCTCGGCATCCTCCATCGAGGCGGTCACAGCCGTTTGCCCACTGCTTATGACCGGCGGGAACTGGATGTCGACGAGGGTGATCTGGCACGGCTGGCCATCCAACCCCCTGGTTTCCAGCTCTTGGGCGATCTTCTGGCCAATCATGCCGCCGCCACCGGTGATGAGGGTCTTGATCATGGTTGTGCTCCGCTCATTGAAAGGCTCCCCGGACTTGCCCTGCGAGAACAGTCGCTTTGGCCTCCGGTTTCAACCCTTGATCGCGGATCTGGCGCGGAATCGATCTTTGCCTGCGATCTGAAGAGCGGCCATGTGACCCTGGGACCGACCATTGTTGTCACCCGAAATTCGGTGCAAACCTTGGGCCCAACATGCATCCGGACCCGCCCGAGGACTTTGCCCGTGACCAATACCCTGTTTGACGCCCTGTTTGCCCCGCACGCCCGCAACGATGCGCCGTTTCTGCAGAGTGACGACGGATCGGTCCTGAGCTTTGCCCAAACGCTGCGCCGGGCAGCGCAGATGGCGCATGTTCTTGCAAAGGCGGGTGTTTCCCCCGGTGATCGGGTTCTGGTGCAGGCCCCCAAGGCTGCTGACACCATCGCGCTGTATGCCGGGACGTTGCAGGCCGGAGGTGTCTATCTGCCGCTGAACACAGCCTATACGCAGGCCGAGTTGGAGTATTTCGTGGGCGACGCGACGCCCAAGGTGATCGTCTGCGATCCCGCGGCTCAGGCGGACGTTGCCCCCCTTGCGCAGCAAATGGGCGCAACGCTGTTTACCCTGGGCGCGCAGGGCAGTCTGAGCCAGGCCGCCGACGCGCAGCCCGATGACTTTGAGACGGTTGATCGCGGGCCCGAGGATCTGGCCGCGCTTTTGTACACCTCGGGCACAACAGGTCGATCCAAGGGCGCAATGCTGTCACATCGCAACCTGCTGTCCAACGCCGAGGTGCTGGTTGACCTGTGGCGCATCACCGATCAGGACCGGCTGATCCATGCCTTGCCGGTCTTTCACACCCACGGGCTGTTCGTGGCATTGAACACCGCGCTGCTGGCGGGCACGACGGTCCGCCTGATGTCACGTTTTGATCTGGACACGATCCTTGAAGAGTTGCCCACGTCGACACTGATGATGGGGGTCCCCACCTTTTACACGCGGCTTCTGGGCGATGCGCGGTTCACGCGGGATCTGGTTGCGAACATGCGGCTCTTCATCTCGGGCTCTGCGCCACTTCTGGCCGAGACGCATCAGGCCTTTGAGGCGCGCACCGGTCATCGCATCCTGGAACGCTATGGAATGACCGAGACCAACATGATCACCTCGAACCCCTATGACGGGGACCGGATCTCGGGCACGGTTGGGTATGCCCTGCCGGGCGTCGAAGTGAAGATCACTGATCCCGAAACCGGGGTGGAACTGCCCCGGGGCGAGATCGGCGTGATCGAAGTGAGGGGCGACAACGTCTTTGGCGGCTACTGGAAGATGCCCGAAAAAACCGCCGAGGAACTGCGTCATGACGGATTTTTCATAACTGGTGATCTGGCAACCCAGGATGGGCAAGGGCGTGTGACCATTGTTGGCCGGGCCAAGGATCTGATCATTTCGGGCGGATACAACATTTATCCCAAAGAGATCGAGGATGTGTTGAACCAGGTCCCCGGCGTTCTTGAAACAGCGGTTTTCGGCACACCAAATCCCGACTTCGGCGAAAGTGTCGTGGCGGCGGTCGTTTCCGAGGGACCCTCTGCCGTGTCAACGGAAGCGCTGCAAACCGCGGTTGCGCAGGCGCTGGCCCGTTTCAAACACCCGCGCCAATACGCGTTCCTGGACGCGTTGCCCCGGAATACGATGGGCAAGGTCCAAAAGAACGTCCTGCGCGCACAGTTCGGCGGCGCGCCATAGGGCGCGCGGCCCATCGGGTCAGGGGCTGGTGGCCGGGTTCGGTATCTTCATCCTGCGGGGCGAAGAAACGTTCTATAGCCTTCCCAATTCCTCGGCGCGGTCGCGGCAGGCGGTCATTGCCTTGGCCACGACGTCACCAAAGCCGTTTTCCTGCATCGCAACAATAGCCGCGTGGGTCGTCCCATTGGGCGATGTGACACGGGCCCTGAGCTCTTCTGGTGCGTCGCCCTGGGCGGCCATGGTGGCAGCGCCAAGGGCTGTCTGAAGCGTCAGCGCCATGGCGTCCTCTGGGGGCAGACCCAGGGCGGTCCCGGCCCGGATCATCTCTTCGATCATCAGGAAGTAATAGGCCGGGCCGCTGCCGGACACGGCTGTGACGGCATCCAAAAGGTCTTCGCGCGCGACGGTGACGCAGATGCCGAAAGCCTCGATGATGGCCTGAGCGGCCAGCCGTTGCGCTTCGGTCGTGTGGTCGTTCACGTAAAGCCCCGTTGCCCCCAGGCCAAGCAGGGCTGGCGTGTTGGGCATGGTGCGTGCGATGGCCACCGGTCCAAAGAGCGTCTCAAGCGTTGCAATCGTAACCCCGGCAGCAATGCTGAGGATCAGCTTGCCGGACAAGTCTGCATTCATCTGTTTGGCCACAGCGGCAATGACCTGAGGTTTGACAGCCAGAACGATGATATCTGCTGTTGTCGCGTCGGCTACATCGCTCGCCGTGTGTATGCCGTGCTCGCGTGCCAGCCGGTCACGCTGGTCCGCGTTGGGATCGACAACCGTGATCCGCGTCGGCTCCCACCCGCTGGCCACAAGGCCCCCAATGATGGCGGCCGCCATGTTGCCGCCGCCGATGAATGCAATTGTGTCCATGGGTCAGAAGCTCGTGATGACGGTTGCGCCGATGGACTGGAACTTGTCCATGTTCATCAGGGCCTCGGGGGCTGCGTCGATGTTGATCTTGTCGCCAACCAGCCGGGCCGGGTCCAGCTTGCCGCTTTCGACCATGTCCAGCATCGCGCCGTAGCGGTGCGCCTGCATCCCGTGCGAGCCGAGCAATTCGATCTCCTGACCAACGATCTTTGGCATGGGCACCGCAGGGGCCGCGTGATCGCCCAGCATCAGACCCACCTGGATATGCTTGCCCCGTGGCCGCAGGCAGAGGATCGAGTTTGTCATGGTCGCCGGATGACCCAGCGCATCAAGCGAGACATGTGCGCCGCCTTTGGTGATCTCCTTGATCGCCTCGACCACGTCGCCCTTGCCGTCGATGGCCGCGACCGCGCCAAGCTCTTTGGCCAAAGCCAGTTTCGCCGGGTCGAGATCCACACCGATCACATTCGCACCTGCCGCGCTGGCAATCATCACCGCCGAGAGGCCCACGCCGCCACAGCCATGCACGGCGACCCACTGGCCCGCGCTGACCTTGCCCTGGTCGATCACGGCCCGGAAGGACGTGGCGAACCGGCAGCCAAGGCTGGCGGCGGTGGCGAAATCCATCGCCTCGGGCAGGGCGACCACGTTCAGGTCAGCCTGATGGATCGGCACATATTCCGCAAAGCTGCCCCAATGGGTGAAGCCGGGCTGCTCCTGATGCAAACACACCTGCTGATGACCCGCATGGCATTCGCTGCACGACCCGCAGCCGCAGATGAACGGCACGGTGACCCGATCGCCTACCTTCCAGTTCTTCACGTCCTTGCCGACCGCTTCGACCACACCGGCCAGTTCGTGGCCGGGGATGTGCGGCAGGTCGATGTCGCTGTCGTGGCCCATCCAACCGTGCCAGTCACTGCGGCACACGCCTGTGGCTTCGACCTTGAGCACAACGCCATGCGACTCGGGCGCTGGGTCCGCGACATTCACGACTTTGGGGGCTTCTTGGAACTTCTCGAACAGGACGGCTTTCATGGCAGGGCCTTTCGGTTATGGCGTCATTTCAGGGAAAGATATTCTACTCTTCGCGAAAGAGCTTTGCCAAAGTTGCTCGTATTTGTTAATTTTGAGGCAGAAAGACCTATGCGGCAGCGGCAACAGTAAAAGGTTCCACTCATGGAGAAGATAGACCCGGTCAACGCGCAGATTCTGGATCTGCTTCAAAACGACGGACGTATGTCGAACGCGCGGCTGGCCGAACATCTTGGCATGAGCGAGACGCCAAGCTGGCGGCGGCTCAAACGTCTTGAAGAAACGGGCATCATTGAAGGCTACCAAGCCAATCTCAATCGCCGCAAACTGGGGTTGGGCGTGATGGCCTTTGTGCAGATCAGCTGTTCCGAGCATGACAAGGCGGCAACGGAAGAGTTTCGCCGGATCGTCGAGGTGACCCCGAATATTCTGTCGTGTCACAACACAACGGGCGAAGATGACTTTCTGATGGTCGTCGTCGCCAAGGATCTCGACGATTACAGTGCCTTCGTCGATGGGACGTTGCGGCGGCTTCCCGGGGTGACGAACATCCGATCCAACCTGTCCCTGAAAGAGATGAAGTCGTCGACGAAGCTGCCGATTTCCCCGCGCCAATCGTAAGTCGCGCCCCATCCGTCGGACGGGGCGCGCTGGTCAACGGGCGGGCTGTTTTCAGAACGCTTCCGGCAACAGGGCGGCCGGGAAGTTCTGATAGCTGACCGGACGCAGGAAGCGCCGGATGGCAAGCGTGCCAACCGAGGTCGCGCCGAAGTTGGTTGACGCCGGATAGGGGCCGCCGTGAACCATGGCGTCAGCGACCTCGACCCCGGTTGGGAAGCCGTTCAACAGCAAGCGCCCGGCTTTGCGTTCGATGAGCGGGACCAGGGTCTTGGCGGCCTCGGTGTCGCCGTCATCCATGTGCAAAGTCATGGTCAACTGGCCTTCGAAACCTCTTGCCAGATCCTGCATCTCTTCAATACCGGAAACCCGCACAACAAGGCCCAATGGACCAAAGACCTCTTCGCCCAGAGCGTGGTCTTGCAGGTAGGTTTCCGCGTCGGTCTCATAAAGGTTCGGCGAGGCGTTGCGGCCTTCGTCGGCGTTAGTCAGCACCGGCTTGACGGCGTTGCGCCCCTCGAAGCGGGATTTGCCGTCCTGATAGGCCTGCGCGATGCCGTCGGTCAGCATGGTTTGCGGGGCAACGGCTTCCAGTGCCGTTTTGGCCGCTGCGACAACCGCGTCGCCTTCGGCACCTTTCTGGATCACGGCGATGCCGGGATTGGTGCAGAACTGACCCGCGCCCATGGTCAGCGATCCGGCCCAGCCGGTGCCGATGGCCTCGCCACGGGCTTTGGTCGCCTCGGGCAAAACAAACATCGGGTTCACGCTGCCCAGTTCGCCAAAGAACGGGATCGGCTCGGGCCGTTGCGCGCAAAGATCGAACAGGGCGCGCCCGCCACCCAGCGAGCCAGTGAAACCGACGGCCTTGATCAGCGGGTGTTGCACGAGGCTTGCGCCGACTTCGCGATCTCCGCCCTGGATCAGGCTGAACACACCGGGGTGCTGTCCGGTTTTCTGGATCGCGGCGCGGATTGCCTCGGCCACGATCTCGCCCGTGCCGGGATGTGCAGAATGCCCTTTGACCACAACGGGGCAGCCTGCGGCCAGCGCGGCAGCGGTGTCGCCACCACCGGTCGAGAAGGCCAGCGGGAAGTTCGATGCGCCGAACACGGCCACCGGGCCAATCGGGCGCTGGATCATCTTGAGGTCCGGACGGGGCAGGGGCGCACGATCCGGAAGCGCACCATCATGGCGTTTGTCGAGATAGGCTCCATCTCGGATATGCGATGCGAACAGGCGCAACTGCCCAACCGTACGACCGCGTTCGCCCTGCAAGCGCGCTTCGGGCAGGCCGGTTTCCTGCGTTCCGATCTGGGTGATCGCTTCGCCGCGTGCGTCGATTTCGTCCGCAATGGCGTCGAGGAACGCCGCGCGGTCCTCGCGCGTGCTGTACCCATAGCTGAGGAACGCCTCCTCAGCCGCTTGACAGGCTTGGTCAACCAACTGGGGCGAACCGGCTGAAAACGCGTGCGTGGGGCCGTGGGCCGGGCTGCTGTCAAACGTGGCATCGCTGGCGACCCAAGCGCCCGCGATGAGGTGTTTTCCGTGAGGGGTGAAGGTCATGTCTCGTAGTCTCTTTCGGCCTAAAAGGAGTCTTCCAGCATCGCCAGATAGTCATCGGCACTGGCATCAATTGGATTGGTCTTGTGGCTGTGATCCGCCAGCGCGCCGGTGATGATCCGGTCGAACAGGTCCTTTGTCACGCCCATTTCAGAAAGGGATGTCGGCAGGCCAATGGCGGCGGTCATGTCCTTGATGGCCGTCTCGATATCATCACCCGAGGACAGGCCCATCGCGTTCGCCATGATGGCGTATTTGTTCTCTGAAACCGAGGTCGGCGCGGCACGGTTGAATTTGACGACCGCTGGCATGAACACGGCGTTGAGTGTGCCGTGATGCAGCTTGGGATTGATCCCGCCAAGCGCGTGGCTCAGGCTGTGCACACATCCAAGACCCTTTTGGAACGCCATGGCCCCCATCGTTGCCGCGATGGCCATGTTGCCGCGCGCCTCCTTGTCGTCAGGGGTTTCCGTGGCCTTGCGGATGTTCGCCCAAGAGCGGCGCAACCCTTCCAGCGCGATCCCGTCTGCGGGCGGGTTGAAGGACGGGGCAAGATAGGTCTCGATACAATGCGAGATTGCGTCCATCCCGGTGGCCGCCGTCAGCATGGGCGGCAGGCTGAGTGTCAGCTCGGGATCGACGATGGCCGTTTTGGGGATCAGGTAGGGCGACAAGAGGCCGACCTTGCGGCCATCGTCCAGAATGACGATGGCCGCGCGGCCCACCTCGCTGCCCGTCCCGGAGGTTGTCGGAATGGCGATGGTCGGGAAGGTCAGAGGCGTTATTTCATCCAGGCCGCCTTCGATCAGGGCAAAGGTCTTCAATTCCCCCCCGTGAGAGGCCAGTACCGCCACCGCCTTTGCCAAATCCAGCGCCGAGCCGCCGCCCATTGCGATGATGCCGTCAGCCTCGGAGGTTTTGAACACCTCGGTCGCCACGCGCACCGCGGCTTCGTTGGGATTGCCCGGCGTTTCGTCATAAACGCCAGCGGGTGTCGCGCCGATGGCCGCTTCCAGCTTGTCCAGGAAACCAAGCGCGCGCACGCCTTTGTCCGTGACCACAAAAGGTCTGCGGATGCCGGCCAGGTCCAGCTCTGCTTTCAACGTGGCAAGTTCGCCGTATCCGAACTGCACTCGGGTGACATAGTTTATCAGCCCCATGGACTCCTCCTGATTTCTAAAATGAGATGCCCGATGTGCCAGTTTGGCCTCGATTTCCCGAGAATCACGGTGCGCTCTTTCCTGGGTCGCCAAAATATGGCCCGGTTCGCGCTTGTAAATCCAATGAGTTGGGATAGAGGTATAGCAAAAAGGAAATTGGAAACATGACAGCGCCCAGCCAAGGTCTGCGACAACTGTCTCTCAGACATCTCTCTTTGATCTCTGCCATCGAAGATACGGGTTCGCTCAAACAGGCTTCAACCAAGATCGGAATGAGCCAGCCCCGCGCGACCAAGGCGCTGCAGGAGGCCGAAGAGACTTGCGGGCATATGCTGTTCCACAGGTCGAACCGGGGGCTCAAACCCACGGTCGCCGGGGATACCGCGATCCGGCATGCCAAGAACGTCCTTGCGCAAATGCGCAGCATGGAACGCGAACTCCGTGGTTTGTCTTCGGGATCAGGGGTGCGCCTGCGCGTCGGCACGATCATGGGCGCGGTGCCCTACGTGACCGAGACGCTTCAACGATACTTGCGGACCTATCCCCAATCGACCGTCGAGATACAGGAGGACACCAGCGCCGCATTGCTGCGCCAGTTGGATCTGGGCGCGCTGGACGTCGTTGTCGGCCGGCACCTGTTCGGGGAAAACCCGGACGACTATGTCGCCATTCCATTCCACGACGAAGTTCTGCGCGTTGTGACAAGCCCGGACAATCCGTTGGTGCAGAGGTCACGCGTTACGTTGGAGGATTTGTCCGAGGCGCGCTGGATCGTCTACACCGAAGGGATGCCCATGCGGTTGTCGCTGGAACGGGAATACCGGACCGCCGGCCTGCCGTTCCCGACGTCCTTGATCGAAACGCAGTCCGCGCTGACGACGATTTCCCTGATGCGCGGCGATCCGCACGCGGTCGCGCTCCTGTCCGGGGATGTTGCCGAATTTTTTGCTAATGCATCCCTTGTTGTGCCGATGAGCGTTCATTTGCGGACAAAAAGCGAGCCCTATGAAGCCATCGTCCTGAAGGGTCGAGACCGGACAGAGCACGTGCAAGAGTTTCTGGATGGATTGGTGTCCTGGTCCTCTGGTTAGGCGGCTGCGAACCTGTCGACGCAGAGCATACCGCAGGTTACACCGACCTCACGTGACGCCGGGAACCAGCGCGCGGATGAGGTTCAAAACCGGGCCAGAACCTCGGTCAAAAGTGTCTCTGCCGCGCGCGTCAGTTCGCGCCGATTGTCCCGAATGACAAAATATGGGGCGACCTCGATCTTGGCGGTTGTGTCCAGAACGGTCACGTTCGTCCCCATCTTTTCCGACGTGAACAGGCGCACCACCTCTTCGGTTTGCGGGGCGATCGTGTGTCCGTTTTCGATTCCGGAAAAAGCAACCAGAAGAGAGGAGCTGTTGAGCACTTTTGACGGGACGGCCAGACCCTCGGTGTGAAAGGCTTCTTCGACGGCAAGACGGATCGGGCTGCCAGCTTGCTGGATGACCCATGTGTGGTCCGTCAACTCGGACAGGCTCACGTTGCGCTTGTGGGCCAGCGGATGCTTGGCATGCACCATCAGCAGGACCCGCTCTTTTCGTCCGGGATGAAAGTGAAATCCCCTCGTGTCACGCGTCGGGTCCGCACGCCCAAGAACAAAGTCATACCGCGCTTCTTCCAAACCTCGGTACAGGACCGAGGACGGGGCGACGTCGACAGAGATGCGCACATCCGGAGAAGAGGTTTGAACGGCATGGACGGCTGGCATGAGGTGGCCCACAGCCGGACCCGTCACCGCGCCGACGCTGACAGCCCCCATCTGCCCCGAGTTCATGAACTCCAGTTCCTCTGCCATCGTGGAAAGCTCTGTCAGTGCGCCCCGCGCGTGACGAATGAAGATCTGTCCAGCGGCGGTGGGTTCCATCCCGGCAGGGTGGCGATCAAACAGTCGTGTCGCGAATTCTTTCTCAAGGTCATGCAGAATCCGAGAAGCCGCAGGCTGTGAGATGCCGACGCCTTGGGCGGCAAGTTGCAGCTGTTCGGTTTCGGCGATCTTGATGACCAACTCTAGGTGTTTGGGTTTGATACGATTGAGGCCGATCACGGGAAAGTTCCATAACAAAAAGTATATGTAGAAAGCCTGTAATCCAATTTTACAGTCATGTCATCCAACGTCTAACGTTTGGCCATGCGTGAGAACGGGGTTTTGGGAGGAGCCTGAAATGCTTCGTGTTCCACAGAGCGCAAACCGGAGGACATAGAATGAAATTGAAGCTCTTGCTCGCAAGCACAGCACTGGCCGTCACGGGCTTTGCTGCTGTCGCAGATACGGTCGGCATCGCCATGCCGACGCAATCTTCGTCACGTTGGATTTCGGACGGCAACTCGATGGTCGAGCAGTTTGAGGCCGCCGGATACGACACGATCCTGCAATATGCCGAGGACGACATCCCGAACCAGCTGGCGCAGATCGAGAACATGATCACCAATGGCGTGGACGTGCTGGTGATTGCCGCAATCGACGGCACGACCCTGTCCAACGCGCTGGAGAATGCGCATTTCGCCGGTATCAAAACCATCGCCTACGACCGATTGATCCGCGACAGCGAATATGTCGATTACTACGCGACTTTTGATAACTTCAAGGTGGGGGTGCAACAGGCGACATCGCTTGTCGACGGCCTGAAGGAACGCTTTGGCGATGGCCCGTACAATGTCGAGCTGTTCGGCGGGTCGCCCGACGACAACAACGCCTATTTCTTCTATGATGGCGCGATGTCCGTCCTGCAGCCGCTGATCGATGCGGGCACTGTGAACATCGTTTCCGGCCAGATGGGCATGGACACCGTTGGCACACTGCGTTGGGATGGTGCTGTTGCCCAGGCCCGCATGGATAACCTGCTGTCCGCCCATTACACCGACGCAACCGTGCATGGCGTGCTGGCCCCCTACGACGGTCTGTCCATAGGGATCATCTCGTCGCTCAAAGGTGTCGGTTATGGCTCCGGCGATCTGGCGATGCCCATCGTGACAGGTCAAGACGCCGAAATTCGGTCCGTCAAGTCCATGCTGGCCGACGAACAATACTCCACCGTTTTCAAGGACACACGCGAACTTGCCCGTGTGACCGTCGGTATGGTGGATGCTCTGCTCGGGGGTGGTGAGCCCGAGATCAATGACACCAGCACCTACGACAATGGCGTCAAGGTGGTGCCGTCCTACCTGCTGGAGCCTGTCTCGGTTGACCTGTCCAACTGGGAAGAGATCCTTGTCGGGTCAGGGTACTACACCAAGGACCAACTGCAGTAAGACCAGTTCCTCCCAAGGCGCGTCCGTCGCGATAGGCGGGCGCGTTTTGGGCGGTCTGAATTTGGGAGGAGGCAGACCATGCCAGCGCTTCTGGAAATGCGCGGGATCACCAAGGAGTTCCCAGGCGTCAAAGCCCTGGATCAGGTAGATCTGTCCGTGGACAGCGGTGACATTCTGGCCCTTGTGGGTGAGAACGGTGCGGGCAAGTCCACACTCATGAAGGTACTGTCCGGGGTCTATCCCGCGGGCACCTATGACGGCGAAATACACTACGATGGCGCGCTGGCACAGTTTTCCGGCATCTCCGACAGCGAAGCACGCGGCATCATCATCATTCACCAGGAACTCGCACTGGTCCCACTGCTTTCCATCGCCGAAAACATCTTTCTGGGCAATGAACGCGCCACTGGCGGCGTCATCAACTGGCGCGAGACCGAGGCCCGCACGGCAGACCTGCTGGACAAGGTGGGCCTGTCCGAAGCCCCCCGTACGCTGATCGACAAACTGGGCGTGGGCAAGCAGCAACTGGTCGAGATCGCCAAGGCGCTGAGCAAGGAAGTGCGCCTTTTGATCCTGGATGAACCGACGGCGGCGCTGTCGGAATCCGATAGTCAGGCGCTGCTGGATCTGATGCTGGAACTCAAGGCGCAAGGCGTCACTCAAATCATCATCAGCCACAAACTGAACGAGGTTCGGCGCGTCGCGGACAAGATCACGGTGATCCGGGATGGGACGACGGTGTCGACGATGGATGCGGTCACCGAAGAAATCACCGAGGACCGCATCGTGCGTGACATGGTCGGGCGTGACATGGCGGCGCGCTATCCGGCGCGGGACCGACGCGCGGGCTCGGAAATCATGCGGGTCCGCAACTGGAACGTGTTCCACCCGGTGCACGCGGACCGACAGGTGATCCGGGACGTCAATCTGACGGTGCGCGCGGGCGAGGTCGTGGGCATTGCCGGCCTGATGGGGGCCGGACGCACCGAACTTGCGATGAGCCTGTTCGGCCGGTCTTGGGGGCAGGGCATCTCGGGCCAGGTGGAATTGCATGGGCACGTGGCCAATGTTTCGACCGTGTCCTCGGCCATCGCTGCTGGCCTGGCATATGTCACCGAGGACCGCAAAGAGCTGGGCCTTGTGCTGGACGAGCCGATCCAGCGCAACATCAGCCTTGCCAACCTCGAAGGCATATCGCGCGGGCAAATCCTTCAGGATGCGGAAGAGACGCGCGTGGCCGAAGAATATCGCGCGGCTTTGAACATCCGAACACCGGGCGTGTTTCAACGGGTGGTAAACCTTTCGGGCGGCAACCAGCAAAAAGTTGTCCTTTCCAAGTGGCTCTTTGCCGAGCCGGACGTTTTGATCCTGGACGAGCCGACCCGCGGCATCGACGTGGGCGCGAAGTTCGAGATTTACGGGATCATCAACGACCTGAGCGCCCAGGGCAAAGGCGTCTTGATGATCTCATCCGAGATGCCCGAGCTCCTGGGCATGTGTGACAGAATTTACGTGATGAACGAGGGCGCATTTGTGGGCGAGTTGACAGCCGAAGAGGCGAGTCAGGAAGCCATCATGTCGCTGATCGTGACCGATTGAGAGAGGCGGGAATGACAACAACAAGCGAACAAACAGCCACCGACGTTGACCGTAGCATCGGCAACTATCTTCTGGCTCACCTGCGGGAATACGGTCTTTTGCTGGCGCTGATTGCCATTATGGCGTTCTTTCAGATCGCGACGAATGGCACGCTCTTGAAGCCTGTGAACGTCACGAACCTGCTTCTGCAGAACAGCTACATCGTCATCATGGCGCTGGGGATGCTCATTGTCATTGTGGCGGGGCATATCGACCTTTCGGTCGGGTCGGTCATGGGCTTTGTCGGTGCCCTGGCGGCGGTGATGATCGTCGAATTTGACCAATCGACCGGGGTCACCTTTGTCATATGTATCGCGGCAGGTGCCCTGATCGGCGCGGCGCAGGGGTATTGGGTGGCCTATTGGGGCATTCCCTCTTTCATCGTGACCTTGGCGGGCATGCTTGTCTTTCGCGGTGCGTCCCTGTGGTTGCTCGAAGGGCAATCGCTGGGCCCTTTCCCGCGCGAATTTCAGATGATCGCGAACGGGTTTGTCCCCGACATCTTTCCGGCGGGACTTGGCGAAACCATCGCCAGTCTTCTGGGAGAGCGCCGCGTGAACATGCTGGCTTTGCTGACCGGCGTGGTGGCCGCCAGCCTTGTGCTGTGGCTTGAACTGAAAAAGCGCGCGCAAAACCGCGCGTACGGCATGGACAGCGAACCCCCCGCGTTTTTCTGGGCGCGTGTCGGCATCATCTCTTTTGCGCTGGTCTTCATCCTGTTCAAACTGTCGACCTTCCGAGGCCTGCCGAACGTGCTTCTGACGATGGGCGTTCTGACGATCCTCTATGCCTTTTTCACCGAGCGCACCGTCACCGGTCGTCGCATCTATGCGCTGGGCGGCAACATCAAGGCGGCCAAGCTTTCGGGTGTCAAAACCGCTCGCCTGACCTTTCTGGCCTTCGTCAATATGGGCGTGCTGGCGGCGATTGCGGGCATGGTTTTTGCCGCCCGTCTGAACTCGGCCACACCCAAGGCGGGTTTTGCGCTGGAACTCGACGTGATTGCAGCGGTCTTTATTGGCGGGGCGTCCATGTCGGGCGGCGTGGGCAAGATCGTGGGGGCCGTCGTCGGCGCGTTCCTCATGGGTGTCCTGAACAACGGCATGTCGATCCTCGGCATCGGCATCGACTATCAGCAGATGATCAAGGGACTTGTCCTGCTGGCTGCGGTGATCTTCGATGTCTACAACAAGTCGAAGCAGGCCTGAGATGACGTTCAAGCCCGCCAAGTGGCCCCGACGCCTTCGAAGCCGGGAATGGTATGAAGGCAGCACCAAGGATGCGATCTATCATCGTGGTTGGCTCAAGAACCAGGGCTATCCGGACGATCTGTTTGACGGGCGCCCCATCATCGGCATCCTCAACACCTGGTCGGAACTGACGCCCTGCAACGGCCACCTGCGCGAACTGGCCGAAAAGGTGAAAGCCGGGATCTGGGAGGCAGGCGGCTTCCCCGTCGAGGTCCCGGTGTTCTCGGCCAGCGAAAACACCTTTCGTCCCACCGCCATGATGTTCCGCAATCTGGCTGCCATGTCGATCGAAGAACAGATCCGCGGCCAGCCCATGGATGGCTGCGTCCTGATGGTGGGCTGCGACAAGACCACGCCCTCGCTCTTGATGGCCGCGGCGTCCTGTGACCTGCCGTCTATCGTTGTCACCGGCGGTCCGATGCTCAATGGCTGGTTCCAGGGCGAACGCGTGGGCACGGGAACCCATCTGTGGCGCTTTTCCGAGGCCGTGAAGGCCGGCGAGATGGATCAAGAGACTTTTCTGGAGGCCGAGAATGCGGTCACGCGTTCTGCGGGAACCTGCAACACGATGGGAACGGCCTCCAGCATGGCGTCGATGACCGAAGCGCTAGGTATGGCGCTGTCTGGCAATGCCGCGATCCCCGCCGTGGACAGCCGCCGCCGAGTGATGGCGCAGCTTTCCGGCCGCCGCATCGTACAGATGGTCAAAGACGACCTGAAGCCTTCGGACATCCTGACCAAACAGGCCTTCGAGAACGCCGTGCGCGTCAATGGCGCCATCGGTGGGTCGACCAATGCGGTTGTCCACTTGCTGGCGATTGCCGGTCGCATCGAGGTGGACTTTACCCTTGATGACTGGGACCGGTGCGGCCGGGACGTGCCGACGATTGTCAACCTCCAGCCCTCGGGCGACTATCTTATGGAAGAGTTCTTCTATGCCGGGGGGCTGCCGGTCGTGCTGCGGCAGATGGGCGAGGCCGGACTGTTGCACAGGGACGCGCTGACCGTCTCGGGCGGGCCGATCTGGGACGAGGTCAAATCCGTACGCAACGGCAACAGCGATGTGATCCGCAGCTTCGAGAATGCTTTGACCGCCCAAGGGGGAATGGCCGTGCTGCGGGGCAACCTGGCCCCCAAGGGTGCGATCCTGAAACCTTCGGCGGCTTCGCCGCATCTGATGCAACACAAAGGGCGGGCCGTCGTGTTCGAGGATATCGACGACTACAAGGCGCGCATTGCAGATCCGGATCTTGACGTGGACGAGACCTGCATCCTCGTCCTGAAGAACTGCGGTCCCAAGGGATATCCGGGCATGGCCGAGGTGGGGAACATGGGCCTGCCGCCGAAGGTTCTGAAGAAAGGGATCAAGGACATGATCCGCATTTCCGATGCGCGCATGTCCGGTACCGCCTACGGTACGGTGATCTTGCATACCTCGCCCGAAGCGGCTGCCGGAGGGCCGCTCGCCATTGTGCAAAACGGCGACATGATCGACGTGGATGTTGCCGCCCGCCGTTTGCATCTGGATATCCCGGATGAAGAGCTTGCCGCGCGTCTTTCAGAGTGGAAACCGACATTTGAACATGCCGCGTCCGGGTATGCCTGGTTGCATCAGGCGCATGTTGAAGGCGCGGACACAGGCGCTGATCTCGACTTTCTGAAAGGCTGTCGTGGAAGCCCCGTCGGAAAGGACAGCCATTGATGGATATCGCTCTTGTTGGCATCGGCAAGATCGCACGGGATCAGCACATTCCTGCGATTGCGCAGTCTCCGGATTGGAAGTTGAAGGCCTGCGTTTCCCAGAGTGGCACCGTTGAGGGCGTCACGACGTTCACCGAGTTCGACACCTTTCTGCGCGACTGCCCTGAAACCCGCGTGGTGTCGCTTTGTATGCCGCCACTGCCCCGTTTTGGATACGCTGCGGCCGCGATCGCAGCGGGCCGTCACGTGATGCTGGAAAAACCGCCCGGTGCCAGCCTGGCCGAATGCTACAAACTGGCCGGGATGGCGCGGTCCCAGAGGGTCACGCTGTTTGCCACGTGGCATTCGCGTGAGGCGGCAATGGTGGATGCCGCCAAAGAATGGCTTTCTGGCAAGGACCTGCGCCGCGTGACCGTGACCTGGCGCGAAGATGTGCGACGCTGGCACCCCGGACAGGAGTGGATCTGGGCCCCCGGCGGGCTTGGCGTGTTTGATCCGGGCATCAACGCCCTGTCGATCCTGACCAAGATTGTTCCGGACGGGCTGCACGTGACCGAGGCACATCTGGAGGTGCCCGAGAACCGGCAAGGCCCGATTGCCGCGCAGCTGCGTTTTGCCCACCCAACCGGCGCAGATGTGACGGCGGAGTTCGATTGGCGCCAAGAGGGGGACCAGATCTGGCGGATCCAAGTCGAAACCGCGCAAGGCACTCTGGTGCTGGAAGATGGCGGCGCCCGCATGTTCATCGAAGGCTGCCCGCACAAGGGCGATGCCCGGGCGCTGTCCGGCGAATACCCCCGGCTTTATGCCCGTATGGCCCAGCTTGTGGCGGATGGCCGGTCGGACGCGGATTTTGAACCACTACGCCACGTGGCGGATGCCTTCCTTTTGGGGCGTCGCACCACCGTTGCCCCTTTCCACGAATAGGAGACACGACACATGCAGTCCCCACTCACGGGCATACTTCCCGTTGCACCCACGCCCTTTTTTGACGATGGCAGCGTGGATTTGGACGGGATGAAACGGGTTCTCGATTGCATCATCGATCAGGGGGTGGACGCGATATGCATCCTCGCCAACTATTCCGAGCAATTCGTCCTCTCGGATGACGAGCGGGCGGCTCTTATGCGCACCAGTCTGGAACATGTGGCCGGACGGGTGCCCGTGGTCGTGACCGTCAGCCACTTCTACACAGGCATCGTGGTTGAACGTGCAAAGGCGGCCCAGGCGATGGGCGCTGCCATGGTGATGATGATGCCCCCGTACCACGGGGTTGGTCTGGTGCCCGCCGAGACCGGAATTTTCGAGCATTTCCAGGCGGTGTCGAACGCCATCGACATTCCCATCATGGTGCAGGATGCGCCGCTCTCTGGCTGTCAGATGTCTGTCCCATTGCTCGCGCGGATGGCCAGCGAATTGGAACAGGTGCGGTATTTCAAGATGGAGATGCCGTTTGCAGCCGACAAGCTCGCCGCCTTGATCGAGGTGGGCGGCGACGCGATCGAGGGCCCGTTTGACGGCGAAGAGGCGGTAACGCTTCTTGCCGATCTCGATGCAGGTTGCACCGGCACGATGACCAGCGGTTTGCAGTGCGAACACATTGGCCAGATCATCCGCGCGTACCTGCGCGGGGACAAGGACACCGCCTTGGTGAAATGGACACAATGCCTGCCGCTTATCAATCATGAGAACCGCCAATGTGGGCTGCGTGCCTGCAAAACGGTCATGCAGGCAGGCGGCGTGATCAAATCCGATCACGTGCGGCATCCTTTGAAACCCATGACAGCGCGCACCCGGGACCGGCTTCTGTCGCTGGCACGGGACATGGACCTGATTGCCTTGAGATGGGGTCACTAAAAGACGACGGTCCAAAGATCGGGGTGACACGGGACACAGCTGCTGGCAGGAGCATCCCTTTCGATCGTTACAACTCTCTATCAGGGCTCTCAAATTGTGAGAGGCCAACCGCATTCGTTCCGGGCCAGTACCGCCCGGATACGTCGGAGTGTCTCATTTGCACACGCTGCGAAATGGCCGATCCGGCGCGGTCCTGTTTCCCAAATCTCGGGCTTTCATCCGGTTTCAGGCGGTGCCTGCACATCCGACGTCAAAGAGTGACACACAAAACTGTCTCATTTTTCGCAGAATGAGACAGTTTCCAGCGTACGGGGCCAAGGCGCGCTTCAAAGGTTTCGCGCGTCTCGGCGCCCGGGAATACTCGTTTCAACAAAGGGGAAGAGGAGCAGAGCGCACTCGTATGCAGCAATCAGTTGCATCGTGCGTCTTCTGAGTGTGAGGAGAACCTGGAACATGTCGGCGACCTACAAAGACCACGCGGCATCAATCGACAAACGTGTGGGAGCGCTTTTCAAGGCCGTTCCGTCGGTCATGACGCCTTATAGCCAGTTGGTCAAAGCGGCCTCTGCTGATGGCGCATTGGCAAGCAAGACCAAGGAACTGATGGCGTTTTCGATATCGATCGCAATCAGATGCGAGGACTGCATCGTGTTCCATTTGCGTGCAGCATTGAACCACGGTGCCAGTCGAGACGAGGTGCTCGAGGCGGTCTCGGTCGCGATTGAAATGGGCGGTGGTCCCTCTGTCGTCTACGGCAGCCGCGCGCTGCAGGCGCTCGAGGACTTGACCTAGGTGCCTGCCCAAATTGGACAGAACAGGCGTTTTATATAACAATCGACACCGGAGACGAAGCTTAGTGAATGGCTGACAAGCGAAAGGACGCTGCAATTTCAGGGTACATGGACAAGTCGTCGGTAGAAAATCTGCTCCGATCCTCAAAGGACCGGAGCCGGTCCAAACATAACCTGTCGTCTAACGCAAAATCCCCTATCCTGCGATTGCAGGCTGACGAAATCGCCTATCGCAACGAGAAGTTCCTGGATCAAATTGGCGGGGCTGTGTCCGAGGTCGACAATTCCGCCCTGCTGCCAAGCCGGTCCAAGTATTGCCTGCTGATTTCGGACGCTGATGGCATTGTGATCGAATCCTACGCGCCAGAGGGGCTGGAGGCCGAGTTTCAAAGAAGCGGACTTGTTCAGGGGGGCATCTGGGACGAACGCGTCGCTGGAACAAACGGCATTTCGATGGCACTGGAAAGCGGCCGCGTGCTGACGGTGCTGGGCGAAGACCACTTCTACAATTGCTTTCACGGTTTCAGCTGCAGTTCGGCACCACTCACGGACGCGGAAAACAATCTGATTGGCACCATAACCCTGGTTGGGTCCGCATCCCGTCGGCAAGAAGAGTATGCGCTGTGCGAACAGGTGGTTCGGCGTGCGTCGCGACAGTTTCAGACGCGGCTTTTCCGCAATTTTCACGCCGACAAACTGACGGGACGGGTGTTGTCCCGGGATCACAAGACACGCAGGAGCTTTGAAGCACTGGTCGCCTGTGACGAAGACGGGACCGTGATTTCGCACCTGCCGCTGTGGCGGGATCGCGCCCGTCCGCCTGAACATCAGAACCTGGCAGGGCAACACATCTCGGATCTGAAAGATCTTGAAATCACGTTGCGAGGTCCCGCCACCGTGCCGCCGCGACGCCGTGTGGTGCAATCCCTTACGCCGCAAATCTCTGCCCGGGTTGAAAAAGGGACCAAACTGGCGCGTTTCATTTCAGAGGGCGGGGGTCTTGCGGTGCTTGCTGATCGCGCGCGCAAACTTGTCGCCCACCGTATTCCCCTGCTGATCTGTGGCCAGCCGGGTGTGGGAACAGAGCTGTTTGCAAGGGCCCTGCTGGAAGAACAATCTCTGATGTCGCCGATGGGGCTGACCCTCGATGCGGCGCAAAACGGAGCGGAAGACAGCCTGACAGAGGTTTTGACCAGCCTCGATTTCCTAAGCCAGTATCCCCTCGACAACGTGGTTCCGACTCTGATCCTGCGGAATGTGCAGGCCTTGTCGGGGCATGCTCAGTCCACCTTGGAACAGTTCCTTGATGTGGACCCGATGGCAGCACAATCGAAGGCCGAACCTCCGGTGGTACTTTTCACCGCGGACAGGACCTGGGCGGAGCTGGAAAACGAAAACAAGATCCCCCAAAGCCTTCTGTACCTGTTGGGGCAATCGGTTGTGGAATTGCCGCCGATTGCGGCACGGGACGCTGAGACCGTCCTTGAAAATGTTCTCGCAGAGGGTTTTGCGACCCCGGTAGAGATTGCCGACAACGCACGGGATGTGCTGATCGCGTATCCCTGGCCCGGCAACCGCCGTGAAATGCAAAGTGTTCTGCGCGAGGCGGTGATCTGCGGCAATGGACAGCGCATCAATGTCACCGATTTGCCCGCGCGCCTGCTGACCCCACGCGAAGAAAACACCAAGGCCCCGGCCCCAACGCGGGCCTCGCTCAAGGACGCATTGGACAGCACCAACTGGAACGTCTCCAAAGCCGCGCGCCTGTTGGGCAAAAGCCGGGCGACGGTCAACCGCTGGATCGCCTCCGAAGGGTTGCAACGGCCCGAATAGCCCAAGGGGTCCGGTGAGAGCCCTTTTTGATCGATGCTGCAGCTTACATGGATGTCAGCTTTGTTTCTTTCGCTCCTCAAGCGAACGGCTCAACTGCTCCAGCAGTTCAGCCAATTTTTCTCTGTCTTCGTTGGGGAGCACATCGGCAAAAAGCTTAGTGTTGGTCACCACCAACTGATCAATGATCGCTTCAACCAAATCAGCTCCGTGTAAAGTAAGACGGACAAGGGTGCTCCTAGCGTCATCGGGATTTGCCAATCGCTCAACCAGACCTTTCTCTGTCAACCCTCTGAGCATTTTGGCCATACCGCTGGAGCTGGCTTGTGTTGCAGAATAGAGTTCTGTCGGGCTCATTGTGAAATCGTCATTTGTAAACCGCAGCGCTCGCAGAACCAGGAACTGGGTCCAAGACACCCCAAATTGCGCGGCCACTCGGCTGTCGCTGTCCCAGACGAAGTTTCGGCTTCGAAAGAGACCTGCGACAATGCGAGTTGTCGTGCTCGGCGTAACGGACCAAGTGCGCGTACTCTTCTTATTCAAAAAAGCCGTCCTTCAGGCAGTTGCTTGACAAAATGCCAAATTCGACTTGCCAATAACAGGCTGAAATTTTATCTCTCTAGAGAGATAAATGGTGGAGGAAGACATGGATACGCAAAAACATGGAATCGTTGTTCGGGGGGTTTTGGGCCTTCTTGCCTGTGTGATTTTACTTTTTACGCTGCCCGCTTACATGGACCCGTCAAGCAATCCGGGGCTCGCCAACCTGAGCGAAGAAGCTGCGTCATTGGGGTCTGTTGCGGGTGCTTTTTTGGCGCGCCAGCTCGGCCTTGCCCTGATCGCTCTTTATGGCGCGACAAAGGGAACAACGCAGCCCGTATTGATCGGAGCATTTGGCATCGCGTTTTTCAACTTGCATGACGCCGTGTTCCTGACAGCCTTCGGCACTGTCGGAGCCGGGGCAATTGCAGGTCTCATCCTCGGGGTCTTAGCTGTCGTGGTCATGTTTTTGACCGCGCGTGAAAGTACCGCCACGAGAAGCTAGCCAGCCGAAGCCGTCCTTGGCGCAAACGCAGCTAAAGCTCACTTTGTCCGCAAAACCACTATTCCCTTTTCCGGGACACGCCCCACGAATAAACACGGCCGGGCACGAGGGCCCGACCGCATTCAGGGAGGATCTTTCGAACGTTCAGATGTTCTGAGCGTTCATCTCTTGTGCGATGTATTCCGCTTGGCGGATGGCCAAAGCGACGATTGTCAGCGTCGGGTTACAGGCCGCGGACGAGGTGAACTGGCTGCCGTCCGAGACAAAGAGGTTGTCGATGTCATGTGCCTGCCCATAGGCGTTCACAACGCCCTTGGAGGGATCGGCATGCATCCGGTTGGTGCCCATGTTGTGGGTCGCCGGATAGGCTGGCAGCTCGTAGACATCGGTGGCGCCGACAGCCTCGTAGATCTGCGTAGATGTCTCGTACATATGCGCCGTCATCTCGTAGTCGTTGTTGTGCGGCGTTTTCGATACGATGGGCACCGGCAGGCCGTGCTGGTCCACTTCGCTGTCGTGCAGCGTGATCGCATTGCGTTCCTGCGCCAGATCCTCGCCCAGCACCCAAACGCCCGACATCCGGTCGTAAGCTTCCATGGCCTGCGCCACGCCACGTCCCCAACCGGCATTGCCCGGCTCAAGGAAGGCCGCCATGAAGGGCAGGCCCAGCGACAGGAACTCAAGATAATAGCCGCCTGCAAAGCCGCGCGCTGCGTCGTGATAGACCTCGTCACCGACGATCCCGGCCACGGAGGTGCCGCGATACATGCGTACCTTTTCCGGCAGGACCGCATAGACCCCACCCGTGGTGTGGTTCATGTAGTTCTTGCCAACCTGGCCCGAGGAGTTCGCCAACCCGTCCGGGAACATCGCCGAGGCCGAGTTCAACAGCATCCGGGGGCTTTCGATAGAGTTGCCGGCCACGCAGACAACCCGGGCCAACTGGCGATGTTGATTGCCATCCTTGTCGGCGTAGACAACCGCGTTTGCCTTGCCCTGACTGTCATGTTCGATCCGCAGAACCATGGCGTCGGTGCGGATCTCGCACTTGCCCGTGTCTTCGGCGCGCGGCAGTTCGGTGTACATGGTGGACCATTTCGCCCCGATGGCGCAGCCCTGCATGCAGAAGCCGATCTGCTGACAGGCGGGCCGGTCATCGCGTTCGACCGAGTTGATCGCCATGGGGCCCGAGCGATAGTCGCTGCGCCCGGTGCGGCGGCATCCTTCGGCCAGCACGCGGAACCCGTTGTTCCAGGGCAGGTGCGGCATGCCGGTCGTCTTGCCGGTCACCCCCATCTTCAACTCGGCCTTTTCGTACCAGGGGGTCATTTCCTCGAGGTCGATGGGCCAGTCTTCGACATTGGCGCCATCAATCGCGCCATAGGTGCTGCGCGTCTTGAACTCGAAGTCCTTGAACCGCAGCGCCACGCCGGCCCAGTGGATGGTCGATCCGCCATAGCCCTTGACGATCCAGGCGGGCAGTGTCGGATGGTTCACCGAGCCGTGCCAGCCGCCGCCGGAATAGCGTTTGTCCAGCCACGAGATTTTCTGGAACATCGTCCATTCGTCGTTTTCGATATCGCTGATATCAAAGCGTTTGCCCGCTTCCAGAACGACCGATTTGATACCCTTCTGCGCCAGTTCGTTGGCCAGTGTGCCGCCGCCCGCGCCCGAGCCGATGATGACGACAACACTGTCGTCGTTAAGATCAAATTGTGCCATGTTTCCTCTCCCTTAGCTCTGCACTTCGGCCATGCGCTCTTCGAGCGTCGGACCTTCGGGAACGAACGTGATGTCAGAGAAACCGCGGTCGATGTAACCGCCATGCTCGGCCGAGGCGCCCTCGTAGCCGAGCAGGGGCCAGATATCCTTGTTGTCATAAATGCCGAAGTACGCGGTCCAGCGGACACCCTGGAAAAAGCCTTCGTTCTGGAAGTGCCTCAGCAATCCCTCGCGTGCGTCGGGATCTTCGATTTCGACATAGGGTACGCCAAAGAGTTCCTGCGCTTTTGCATCAATCTGGCCCAGACCATCGGTCAGGCTCTTGGCCACATCCGCATCTGCGTCTGCGTTTTTCATGACAGTCGCGGCAATCGCCTCGTAGTGAGACAGCTGCAGAACATCGGGGTGCGGGTAGATATCCTGCACCATGCGCAACAAGCTGCTGCTTTGCGCTTCGTTCAGGACGCCTGACCCGGCAAAGGCCGTGCCGCCCATCATGGCGTTGGTTGTGATGCCGGCCATGGTCGTCGTCATCAGGAACATACGGCGGCTCATGGCCACGCGATCCTCGTCCGATTTGCGAAGCCGGTGGAAACGGATACTCATTGTCTTCCTCCCTTTCGGTGTGGGTGCGGCGTCAGGCCGCCTCTTCTTCACGGAGCGTTAGTGAAATCAGCCGGTCCTCCGCCGCTCTGATCAACGCTCCGGGAAAGCTCTTTTGGTGTCGTGGTGCCTCTGACATGAGGGCTGCGATTGTGGTGTGGGCCTCTGGGCGCAACGTCGGTTCCGACGGAAACGCGGCCTGGTGCAGCAGACACATCTCGGCCCAATGACCGGGATCGGGCAGGTGCATCAGGATCGCGGCATGCAGCAGCGAGACCCGCCCGCAGGGTGTGGCCCGCACGCGTTGCGCGGTGCCGGCAAGTTTGCGACCCGCGACGGTCACGTTCCACGTGCCATCGCAGAACGCTCCGGGGCAGGCACCTGTCTGCGTGTCGATGTCAAAGCGGGTCAGCGCTTCGGCCAGAGTGCCACAGATCAGGCGGTATCCATCCTCCATGGAAAAGCCTGGTCCGTGCGGCAGAACCATCGCGAGGTTCAGCGTGCAGGGGCCCTGGGGGACAATGCCGCCCCCAGTGCCGCGCGGCACAACCTGATACCCTGCGGCCCGGGTTTCGTGCAGGTAGGGCTGCAGTGTTGCGCGCCGTGCCACAGCTGAAGGCAGCACAAGCGCATGGTCTTCGGCCTGCCACAACAGCATGGCTGGCTTGCCTGCCTGGAACATCGCCGCTTCCCGCGCAATGCCGTCTTCAGCAGTGGCAAATGGCGCAACAATCATGGCACGAATTCCTCGATCGCTGTGCACAGGTCGGTCAGGAACGCGGCGGCAGGCGCCCCGTCAATCGCCCTGTGATCAAAGGTCAGGGAAAGCCCCGCATAGGGCCGCCAAACCAGGTCGTCTCCATCCCTGACGGGCGTGTCCACCGTGCGCCCGATCCCCAGAATGGCGATCTGCGGCGTGTTGATGATCGGGGTGAATTGCTCGACCCGGCTGAGCCCAAGATTGGAGATGGTGAAGGTGCCGCCGGTCATTTCCGGCACCGTCAGCTTGTTGGTCTTCGCCCGCTCCACCAGATCGCGCCGCGCCGCGCGCAGTTCCGGCAGGCTCTTGCGGTCCGCGCCGAAAATCGCAGGCGCAGCCAGCAGGTTGCCGGGCAGGGCAATGGCGACGCCCAGATCGACGGCATCAGACAGATGCACCTCGCGGTCTTCGACCCTGCCATTGATGTCGGGATGATGTTTCAGGGTGCGGACCACCGCGCCCATCAACAGGTCTTCTACTGACAGCGAAACGCCTTCGCTCTTGAACTGTGCCTTGGCAGCCAGAAGCGCCGTCATGTCCGCACGGGCATGGTGGGTCAGTTGTGCCGCCTCCCGCAGCGACGCGCTCATCTTGTCGGCAATCATGCCGCGCGCGCCGCGCAGGGGCACCACAGTGGGCATCGTGAGGGGTTGCGCGGTCACGAGACCGCTCCGATCACGTCGCCCTTGGCCGCAACCTCGTCCTGAGCCTTGGTGATGCTCAGCGTTCCGCTGGCGGGCGCCAGGATTTCGTATTGAACCTTGGCCGTCATGATCTCAGCGATCAGGGCCCCTTCGGTGACTTGAGCATTGTCGCTGGCCAGCCAGGCCGTGATGACGCATTCTTCGTCACCGTCCCAGAGGTCAGATGGAATGATGATATCGGTAGCCACTTGGCAATCTCCTATTGTGGCCACCCTGTCAGTGCAGGGTGGCATCTGGGATTTTGAGGATGTCGTGTGAGGTCAGGCCGGAACCGGCGCACCACAAAGATCACGTGCCGCCGCGACGATCTTGTCGGCATTGGGCAGGCAGTGTTGCTCCATCACGCGCGCAAACGGGATCGGCACGTCGGGATAGGCGATGCGCTTGGGCGCGGCCTTGAGGTCAGCCATGTTGCTTTCGGTGACAGTGGCGATGATTTCGCCGGAAACGCCGTAGCTGTGATAGTCCTCGTCCACGACGATCAGCCGTCCGGTCTTGGCCACGCTGGCGCGGATCGTGTCGCGATCCAGCGGCACCAACGAGCGCAGATCGACCACCTCGGCGCTGATCCCCTGCTCAGCCAGTTTGTCAGCGGCTTTCAGACCGTGATGCACGCCCTGTGCAATCGACACGATGGTCACATCGCGCCCTTCGCGGGCAATCGCGGCCTTGCCAATCTCGACCTCATAGCTTTCCTCGGGCACATGCACGATCGCGCCCGCCTCGGTGCCAAGCCAGCCCATGCCCTGCAACCCCTTGTGATACATGTAGATCACCGGGTTCGGATCGCGCAGCGCGGCTGTCATCAACCCCTTGGCATCATAGGCGTTGGAGGGGCTGACGACCTTCATGCCGGGAAGGTGCGCAAAGCTGCCATAGAGGCATTGCGAATGCTGCCCTGCATCGGAATACCCGCCCCCGGTCGAGGTCATCAGCACCATCGGCACGTTGAACTTGCCACCCGAGAAATAGGTGTTCTTGGCCATCAGGTTGTAGATCGCGTCAAAGCAGACGCCGAAGAAGTCGACGAACATCAGTTCGACAACCGGCTTCATGCCATCCTGCGCCGCGCCTACGGCGGCCCCGATGAACCCGGTTTCCGAAATTGGCGTGTCGCGGACGCGCTCTTTGCCAAATTCTTCCAAAAGGCCGCGGGTGTTGCCAAAGACGCCGCCCAGTTCGGCAATGTCTTCGCCCATCACGAACACGCTCGGGTCAATCCGCATTTCCTGTGCAGTGGCCTCGGCCATCGCCCGGGCGATTGTCAGTTTACGTTCATTTTCCATTGTCTTTCCTCCCTCTACGCTCAGGCGAACACCGCTGTCAGCGCGTCTTCCGGTTTCGGATCTGCGCTTTCGCGGGCAAAACTGATGGCTTCGTCCACAGCGGCCTGGGCCTTGTTTTCCAAGTCATCCAGCTCGGCCTCGGTAAAGTCGCCATCCGCCAACAGCTTGGCGCGCATCGCAGGGATCGGGTCCTTTGCGAACAATCCGTCCTTTTCCCCCTCGGGGCGGTAGCCTTCGGCATCGCCCATGAAGTGACCGGCCAGTCGGTAGGTTTCGATTTCGATCAGCGTCGGGCCTTCGCCGCGCCGCGCCCGTTCGATGGCTTCCCCCGCCACTTCATAGATTTTCAGGGGATCGTTGCCGGGGATGTAATGGCCGGGAATGCCATAGGCCGCCGCCCGATCAGAGTTCCGCTGAATTGCTGTCGAGGCCTCCTTGGACACGGAAATGCCCCAGGCATTGTCTTCGACGACAACGATCATCGGCAACTTCCAGACCGCGGCCAGATTCATCGCCTCGTGAAAGGCCCCCTGGTTGGCGGCCCCTTCACCAATGAACGACACCGCGACACCCGGTTTGCCTTGGATCTGGCGCGACAGCGCCGCGCCGGCCGCTGGGCCCATGCCCTGGGCGATGATGCCGGAACAGGCAAAGTTCACATCCGCGTCGAAGATGTGCATATGGCCGCCGCGCCCGCCGGACAGGCCTGTCGCCTTGCCGAAGATCTCTGCGGCCATCTTCTTCAGATCCACACCTTTGGCGATGGCCTGGTGGTGCGGGCGGTGCGTGGCGGTCACAACGTCTTCGGGGTTCAGGTGGGCGCAGACGCCAACTGCCACCGGTTCCTGACCGTCCGACAGGTGCATCTCACCCGGGATCGGCCCGTCCGCCATGTTGAACACAGGCGACTTGCCTTCCATGTAGATTTTTTCGATGGCGTTTTCGAAACGACGGCTGGTGACCATCTTTTCGTACATCCATGCCAAGGTGTCTTTTGCTGGTTGCATTCTTCCTCTCCTCCTATTGGTCGGAAAGGCTGATCCAAACTGTTAACCTTTTGTAGCGAATTCCTGCGACACGGCTTTGCGCAGGAAAAACTGTCTCATCCGGTGCGCCATGATACACCCGGTTAGACAGGGGTGCGTCAGATCGCGGTGAAGCTCTGAGAGATTGGAGCTCAGAAAGATCGACAGGGCCGCGAGTCGCGCTCCACCGCTGTCCAGCAATGATCTCAGCTCGGATAAGATGTGTTTGCGTGTTTCAGACCGACGGCGCTTTGGGAACCGGTCCCACCGCCGATGCGCTTTGTGGCATCCTTTGAATCATCCGTACGCAGAACCGGATCATCCCTTGGCTCAGGACCTGTGAAGCCACGCCCGCACATGCGGGCGTGGCTGTTGTTACTTGGCAATGGCAACAGCCTGCTTCAGATCTTCGAAATTCCCGATCTGGTTTGCCAGGACAAAGATGAGCCTTGCATTCATGTCGTTCGCTTCTTCGTCCGTCATGTCCCGCTGTGCGTCGGTCAAGACCTCATAGAAGTCATCGGGGCTTTCGATATTGGGCGTCAGCTTCAAACTCATTGGATTGCTCCTGCAGTTGCTTTGGCGATGGCCGCTTTCACCGACTCTGCGTCGAAACCGCGCCAACGTGCGGCGATGTGCTGGTCTGGTCGGATCAGATACACAGCGCCATCAGCGGCATCGTAGCGTTCCGAGACCAGCCCCTCGGTGTCTTCGAAGTCCTTGCCCAGTGAAACCACCTTTGGTGTGAAAGCCCCGGCATCCACTGGTTCAACATCAACACCAAGCGCAAGCAGAACAAACCCTCCGGTGAGTTGTTCCAACAGCCAGCCTGACTGACCGTTCACCGTAACCGGAGCGTCAGATGCGCATGTTCCCGGATTCATCCGGCCTGTCCACGCCCCTTCGTCAGCGGTGTTGAGAGCGCTATCCAGGTACGGCGTCGGCATCGACAGGCGCCCGGAATTCACCAGGGGGCGTGCGAACTCGTTCGATTCCGCCAAACTTAGAACGGCGTTTCTCAGCCGCTTCGACGCGCCATTCTTCGGAGTGATGAAGTCCGTTGAGCGTGTCGAGTTCAACAAGTTGTCGTCAGCGGCAAAGGCCCGTTCCGCATGGTAGGTGTCAAGCAAGGCCAAAGGCGCTTCACCCCGAACGACGGCAGCAAGTTTCCAAGACAGGTTGTCGATATCCTGCACGCCGGTATTGGCACCGCGCGCTCCGAACGGGGACACCTGGTGCGCGGCATCGCCTGCAAAAAGCACACGTCCATGGCGGAACTGATCGACGCGGCGGCAGGCAAATTGATAGACCGAGGCCCACTCCAACTCGAACTCGACATCGTCGCCAATCATCGCTTTGACGCGCGGAATGATGTTTTCGGGCCGCTTTTCAACCTCGGGGTCCGCGTCCCAGCCAAGTTGAAAGTCCAGGCGCCAGATGTCGTCAGATTGCTTGTGAAGCAGCGCGGATTGGCCACGGTGGAAATTCGGATCGAACCAGAACCACCGCTCTGTCGGGAAATCCGCTTTCATCACGATGTCGGCGATCAGGAAACGGTCCTGGAAAAACTGACCCGTGAATTCTGCGCCAACCATGCGGCGAATGTCCGAATTCGCGCCGTCACATGCCAGGAGCCAATCCGCCTCAAGGGTGAAGACACCATCCGGGGTTTCGACAACCATTTCGGCGTAGTCGTCGAACTGATGCAGTGACACCACCTTGTGTTTCCACCGCAGATCGATGAGCGGGTTTTGCTCGCAGGCCTCGACCATGTATTCTTCGAGGAAATACTGCTGCAGGTTAATAAAGGCCGGGATCTTGTGGCCGTCTTCGGGAAGCAGGTCGAACGTATAGACTTCCTGATCGCGCAGAAACACGCGGCCCAGCTTCCAGTTGATGCCTTTTTCGACCATGCGTTCACCGACGCCCAGGCGATCCCAGATCTCCAAGGGTCGTTTGGCATAGCAAACGGCACGTGAGCCGACGGACACGGTATTGTTGTCATCAAGGACAACCACCTTCAGACCTTGGGCGGCAAAATCGAGGGCAGCGGTCAGTCCAATTGGCCCGGCTCCAACAATCACAACCGTGTGTCGAACTGTTTGGCCGGACTTTTGTTCGTCCGACTGTACGTAGTCGAACTCGGGGAAATCATAGGTGTTGAGCATCAGGCCTTCCCCAGCTCTTTGGCGTGCAGCCAATCGGCGTGCTTCGGGGCTTTCTTGGTCCGGGACCATTCCTCGAGCATATCCCATTTGACGGCATCCAAACGCTTGATCATCTCTTCCTCTTTGGGATCGGGGCACGCCAGTTCGACGCGGTGACCATTGGGATCGAAGAAGTAGATCGAGTGGAAAATCGAGTGATCGGTGACGCCAAGAACGTCGACGCCGTTGGCTTCCAGATGCTCTTTGAACGCAACCAGGGTGTCACGGTCCTTTACCTTGAAGGCGATGTGCTGAACCCAGATCGGTGTGTTGGGATCGCGGCCCATTTCCGGTTTTGTCGGCAGTTCAAAGAACGCCAGAACGTTGCCGTTTCCGGCATCCAGGAACAGATGCATGTACGGGTCGGGCTCGTGGGTCGATGGCACTTTGTCTTCGGCGATGGCCAGAACAAAATCCATGTTGAGCATCTTGGTGTAGAACTCGACAGTCTCTTTTGCATCCTTGCAGCGATAGGCCACGTGATGGATCTGATCGAGTTTCAGATTTTGGGCGTTCATTTTCGGCTCCTCCAGAATCGTTGCATTTGCAATGAATAGCTGGGTGGCGGCGCGGCGTATTTGATCTAGATCAATTCGTTGCACATGAAACGAAATATATGGTGAGAGAAAAGGACTGGCTATGAACCTTGATACCTATTTCCCGTACAAACTGGCCTCTACCGCAGAGGCGTTTTCTCGCCAGCTTGTCGAGGTCTATGGCCGAACCTACGGCCTGTCGCGCGAAGAATGGCGCATGCTGTTGCTGCTCGCGGATGCGGGGCAGCTCACCTCGCTGGAGCTTGCGCAGCGCACAACGCTGGACAAGGTGCAAGTCAGTCGCGCCGCGACGCGGCTGGAAGACAAGGGCCTGATCAAACGGGATGTCGCGAAATCCGACAGGAGGCTGCGCGTCTACAAATGTACCGACAAAGGACAGCAGCTGTTTCAAGACGCGTATCCACAGGTGCAAACCTGCGCCGATTCAATCCTTGGAAATATGACCGAGGCTGAGTTGTCGTTCCTGCAAGACGGCCTGACCGCCTTGGCGCGCGCCGTTGACACTTACAAGAAAAATCAGATGGAACCAGCCAGCTGACGTCCGGGCGGACTGAGACAGAAAACCGTGATCCCGGCGCGCAATTTGGAACGCCGGGATCTGATCAGGCGTTTCGTTCGCTCTGATGGCGTTGGGGGTTTTGCCCAACTCGATGGCCCAATGCTTTGCGTCGGAAGTGGGCGTCCCGCCACCGCTATGGGACGACTGCGTTTCGGCCCCATCAGTTCGCAAGCTGCCAGCCAGACGTGAACAACCTGCTGCATCGGGAGGGCCGTTTAACCTTGTGAACAAGCGCACATCGTCATGCAGCTTTGTCACTCATCTTTTCCGACAAGACATCCAGAGCCGCATGAAGTGCGTCCTCTGATCCACCAAGGGCGGTTTCAAGTTCGGCCTGAAGCTTCTGAGCTATGGGAATGAGTTTCCCCAGCAGATCCGCTCCCTTTTCGGTCAGGTCGAGCATCACAAGTCGACGATCCTTGGGATCGACCATCTTGGTGATAAGCCCTTTTTCCTCAAGTTTCGCGGCTGCCCGGCTCACCTTGGATTTCTCCAAACTGACGCGCCGTTCGATATCACGTACGGACGGATGTTCCGCATAGCCGACGTTCAAGAGTACGCGCCATTCTGGCATCGAAATCCCATATTCCGATTTGTAGTGCTTCGCCAACTCGGCGCTGAGTTGGCCCGCTAAAACGGTCAATCGGTAGGGCAGGTATCGCTCCAAATCGAACTCTGGCAGGCCGTTTTGTGTCATCAGGCAGTTCCTCCTCAGCCTATTGAACTAGACGGTCGTTGCAAGTG
Source organism: Alphaproteobacteria bacterium (assembly GCA_030424865.1). GTDB lineage: Bacteria > Pseudomonadota > Alphaproteobacteria > Rhodobacterales > Rhodobacteraceae > JAKVCP01. Next base: position 118,348 of record JAUHVR010000002.1, read on the forward strand.
CAACAAAAATCTTGACAACGATGCAAGTGCAACGAATAATCGTTGTAAATGCAATGACCGCGAATCGTTTGACGGGAGGACACGATGAACGAGACGGCACCCAAGGCAGAACTGACAGTTGCCACGGCAACCTGTTCGCTTGCCAAACACCCTGTCCTTCATGTTCGCGACGCGCTTTGCGCAGCAACTGGCCGCCCAGTGCGCCACAGAGGCGCCGCTGCAGGTCGATCACACCGCTTGTCGAAGCGACATCCGAAAGGAATTTGACGGCACTCCTGGCAAGACGTGACCCCGGTCCACTTGCCGCGGCTCAACCGAGGAAAACCCATGCCCCTGATGACATCCTGGGTGGCGTCTGCGAATTCCGCAGACTGCCCCTTCCCTTTGAACAACCTGCCGTATGGCGTCTTTTCCACCGCTGCGCTTACTCCACGTTGCGGGGTCGCGATTGGTGACCAGATTCTGGACGTCAAGACAGCCGAAGCGGTTGGATGGATCTCGGTGACTGAAGGCGCGGTGTTTGACGAACCGCGCTGGAACAAGCTGATGGCACTGGGACAGGACGCCTGGGCAAAGACCCGCAACCGACTGACTGAATTGCTTGCAGAGGATGCGGCGGATCAGGGGGCGCTGGCCGATTTGCTGACCCCGATCGCCGATGCCGAACTGCACATGCCAATCGAGGTTTCGGAATACACCGATTTCTATGCCGGCCGTCACCATGCATTCAACGTAGGCACGATGTTCCGCGGTCCTGAAAATGCGTTGCCGCCGAACTGGCTTCATATTCCCATCGGTTACAACGGGCGGGCGTCGTCCGTGGTGGTTTCCGGCACAGACATCAGACGGCCCTGGGGACAGTTGAAAGGTCCACAGGACGACATGCCGCGATTTGCACCTTCGGCCCGGTTCGACATCGAGCTTGAGATGGGGGCAATCGTCGGCACGCCCAGCGACGGCCCGATCAGCGTGCGCGAAGCGGATGCGAATATCTTTGGCTACGTTCTGCTGAACGACTGGTCCGCGCGGGACATCCAGGCCTGGGAATACCAGCCGCTTGGACCGTTTCAGGCCAAGGCGACGGCGACATCGATCAGCCCCTGGATTGTCACGGCTGCGGCCCTTGAGCCGTTCCGCTGTGACACGCCGGAAAGAGAGTTCGAACTGCTCGATCACCTGAAAGACGTCGGGCCAATGCTGTTTGACATCGAGCTGGAAGTCTCGCTTGCGCCCGAAGGGAAAGACGCAAGCACCATTGCCCGGACGAACTACAGTGAAATGTACTACTCGGCGGCTCAACAACTGGCGCACCACACCACATCGGGTTGTTCGATGCGTACCGGTGACCTTCTTGGTTCCGGAACGATTTCAGGCCCCGAGAAACACAACCGAGGGTCTCTGCTTGAACTGAGCTGGGGGGGCAAAGAACCCTTCACGCTCGACACCGGCGAGACGAGAAGCTTCATCAATGACGGCGATACGCTGACGCTGCACGGCGTTGCAAAAGCCGACGACTATCAGATCGGGTTCGGAACGTGCACTGGCAAGGTGCTGCCCGCCCTCGACGATCCCTATTCCCGCAATTGACGTTATCGACCAGGCCCGAACGGGCCAAGGAGGACACCCATGGCAAAAGCATTCGCATCGCAAGGCGACTTGACCGAAAAGAAAATCACGTTTGACGAAATTGGCGAAGGCCTCTGGGCGTTCACCGCAGAGGGTGATCCGAATTCCGGCGTCATCATCGGCGATGACAGCGTCATGATCGTCGAGGCCCAGGCCACACCGCGCCTTGCCAACAAGGTGATCGAAAAGGTGCGCGAAATCACCGACAAGCCGATCAGCCACGTCGTGCTGACCCACTATCACGCAGTTCGCGTTCTGGGTGCCTCGGCCTTTGGTGCGTCGCAGATCATCATGTCGGATGTGGCGCGTTCCATGGTCGTCGAGCGCGGGCAGGAAGACTGGGACAGTGAATTCCAACGCTTCCCGCGCCTGTTCGAAGGATATGAAAGCATCCCCGGCCTGACCTATCCGACGACAACATTCAGCGACAGCATGACCGTGTATCTCGGCAATCGCCGCGTGGACATCAAGCAGATCGGACGCGCGCATACCGCAGGGGATGCCGTGATCCATGTTCCGGACCAGAACGTGATGTTCACCGGCGACATCGTTGAGGATCATTCCGCCTGCTATTGCGGTGATGGCCACTTTGCGGACTGGAGCCAGACGCTCGACAATATCAAAGCCTATGACGTCGATGCGATTGCGCCCGGTCGGGGCGATGCGCTGGTCGGCAAGGACGCCGTCGAACGGGCAATCGAAAGCACCCGCGATTTTGTCACCTCGACCTATGAGCCCGTCAAGAAAGTGGCGGTGAAAGGCGGATCACTCAAGGATGCCTGGGACGCAGTGCGCGAGGCATGTGATCCGAAATTCAAGGATTTTGCGATCTACGAGCATTGCCTGCCCTTCAACGTCAGCCGTGCCTACGATGAAGCCCGCGGCATCAGTCACCCCCGCATTTGGACCGACAAACGCGATCTCGAAATGTGGGAACAGCTTCAAGACTGACCCTCAGCTCCATTTCGCAGGCTTCCAACAGATAGGTGACCCGATGTTCCAAGACAGATACCAGCTGGCTCACAAGCTTTACCCCTACGAGAAATCCAAGGACCAGGATGCGACGGCTGTCGTCCGACACCCGGTCATCATTGTTGGGGGTGGACCCATTGGTCTGGCAACAGCGCTGGACCTGGGACGTCAGGGCATCCCTGCTCTGGTGCTGGATGACCACGAAGGCGTTGGCATGGGCAGCCGTGCCATCTGCTTTGCAAAGCGCACCCTCGAGATTTCGGACCGCTACGGCTGTGGCGCGCCGATGCTCGAGAAAGGCGTGGTCTGGAACGTAGGCAAAGTGTTTCAGGACGACCGGCAGGTCTATGAATTCAACCTTCTGCCTGAAACGGGCCATCGCAATCCGGCGTTCATCAACCTTCAGCAACCCTATTTCGAGAAGTTCATCTTCGACGCCATCTGCGCAGAGCAAGAGCGTGGTGCACCGATCGAGATCCGCGGGAAGAACCGTGTTGACGACGTTCAGGCCAAGGACGACCACGTTGTCTTGAAGGTGATGACGCCTGATGGCCCCTACACCTTGGAAGCCGATTGGATGATCGCCTGCGACGGGGCAAGCAGCCCGATCCGGGGCATGATGGACCTTGGTTTTGATGGGCGCGTGTTTCAGGACAGCTTCCTGATCGCTGACATCAAGATGAAGTCCAACGATTTCCCGACGGAACGTTGGTTCTGGTTTGATCCCCACTTCAAGTCCGGGGCCTCGACATTGCTGCACAGGCAGCCTGACGATGTCTGGCGCGTCGACTTCCAGATCGGATGGGATGTCGATCGTAAAGAGGAGTTGAAAGAAGAAAACATCCGCAAGCGTCTGGATGCGATGCTGGGGGATGATGTGGACTATGAGATGGTGTGGTCCTCCATCTACACGTTCCAATGCCGCCGCATGAACGAGTTCCGCCACGGCCGTGTCTTCTTTGCAGGCGACGCCGCGCATCAGGTCTCGCCCTTTGGTGCCCGCGGTGCCAATTCCGGCATGCAGGATGTCGACAACCTTGGCTGGAAGCTGGGTCTGGTCATCTCAGGCAAGGCCCCCGAGAGCCTGCTCGACTCGTATAACGAAGAACGCGTTTTCGGAGCTGACGAGAACATTCTCAACTCTACGCGCTCGACTGACTTCATCACGCCCAAATCGAAAGTCAGCCGCAACTTCCGGGATGCCGTGCTCAAGCTGGCCGAGACGCACGCCTTTGCCCGACCGCTGGTCAATTCCGGTCGCCTGTCGGTTCCGTGTGTCTATGACCACTCTTCCTTGAACGGTGCGGACGAACTGCCGGGTGGACCTTCGGTTTCGCGCGTTGGCGCCACCTGCCCGGACGCACCATTTGGTGACGGTTTCCTTTTGGATCACCTTGGCAACGAGTTTGTCGTTCTTGGCATAAACACGGAAGTTCCGGCCGAAATCGAGGTCGACGGCGTCCTGCTGCGTGGTCTGTCGGTCAACACGGACGAAGATCCAACGAACGCTCTGGCAGTCCGTTACCTCGGTTCCGAAAAACAGGCCGTCTATCTCATCAGACCGGATCAACACGTCGCAGCAAGGGGACGCAGCTATCAGCCAGATGCTTTGCGCGCCTCTGTTCTGAAGGCTTGCGGAAAGGAGTAACCGATGACGCACCTGATCACCGAACCGAACATGCCATCGCCAGACGATTTTTACGCGGACCTTCTTGCCGCGCATGAAGGTCTGTCTGACGACGAGAGTGACGCCCTCAACTCACGCCTCATTCTTGTTCTCGCCAATCACATTGGCAACCAAACTGTCCTGCGCGAGGCGCTGGACGCTTCCAAATAGTGTTCTCTCAGGGAGGAAACCAAATGAATTTTTTACCAAGCACTCTCAGCAAGATCGTCTCTGGCGCGGTCATCGGCGCCAGCCTGCTGACTGCCTCGGCGGCCTTTGCTGACACGACGCTTGCGCTTTCAAGCTGGCTGCCGCCCCGCCACCCGATTGTGGCGAACGCGATCAAACCCTGGGCAAAGGAAGTTGCAGAAGTAACCGAAGGCCGCGTGAAAGTACGCGTTCTGGCCAAGGCACTTGGCGCGCCGCCGGCACACTACGACATGGCGCGTGACGGCATTGCGGACATCACCTACGGTCTGCATTCGTTCACAACGGACAACCGCTTTGTGCGCTCGCGCATCGGACAATTCTCGTTCCTCGGGGATGATGCCGTGACCGGTTCCAAGGCGTTTTGGGATGTCTATTCCGGCACCCTCGACGCACAGGCCGAGCATGAAGGCGTAAAACTGCTGGGCCTGTTTGTGCATGGTCCGGGCGTCTTGCACAACAACGTGCGCGAAGTGCAGACCTTGGCCGATTTCGACGGCCTGAAGATCCGCGTTCCGGGTGGCTATATCTCGGACCTGATGTCTGATCTGGGCGCCGAGACGCTGTTCATGTCGTCTGGTGAAGTCTTTGAGAAACTCTCACGCGGCGTCATTGACGGCGTGACCTTCCCGCTTGAAGCCCTGACAGCGTTCAAACTGACCAACGATGTTCGGTACACGATGCGTGTGCCGGGCGGGCTGTACAACACGACCTGGTTCCTTGTCATGAACGACGATGCCTGGGAAGGTATCTCGGAAGCGGACCGCGCCGCAATCGAGGCCATTTCCGGTGACGCCTTTGCAGAGCGCGTCGGCGCAGCGTGGAACACGGCTGATGAATCCGCCCTGGTCAAGATCGACGAGGCCGGCATTCAAATGAAAGACGCTCCTGCTGAGCTCCTCGAAGAGATCAAGTCTGTCGCCGCCGCCCACGAGGCCGCCTGGGCCGAAGCCATCGCAGCTGATGGTTTTGACGGCGCGGCTGCGCTTGCCGAGCTGCGTGCAAAGACCGGCGTGGAGTACTGATCAATGGAGCGGCTTCGACAGCGTTACAGAAGTAACGATGGCGGTCTGGACATTGGCCAAATGCTCCAGAACTCTCTCGGTGTCGGAGCCGCTCTGCTGCTCTTCAGCCTGATCCTTGTGACATGCGTTGATGTGGTGGGGCGATACTTTTTCTCCTCGCCACTCAGAGGGGCCTTCGAGATCACCGAGATTTTGCTGGCGGCTTTGGTCTTTGCGGCATTGCCGCTGACAACAGAGCGGCAAGAGCACATCGAGGTGGACTTGCTCAACGTCGTTCTGAGCGACAGGGTCAAGAAATACCTGACAGCCTTTGCCGGGCTTTTCTCGGCCGCCTTGCTGGCAACGCTGTCCTGGCGCCTGGCGTCTCATGCCCTGCACGCGGCAGCGGATGGCGCGACGACAAATGCTTTGGCAATTCCATTGGCCCCCTTTGGATTTCTGGCGTCATTTTCATGTTTGGTCAGCGCATTGATTGCCTTCCTTCGCGGCATTCATCCCCCAAAAGAGCTGGATCACACTGTGGAGGAAGAAGATGTTTGAATCGCTTCTTGGCTTTGCAATCCTACTGGGTCTCATCCTGATCCGGGTTCCCATTTCCTTTGCAATGGCTGCGGTTGGCGGCATCGGCTTCGCTTTGATGCGCGGCTGGCAACCAGCCTGGGCCATGACCGGTCAAATCGCCTTTGACTCGGCGCTGTCCTACAGCCTTTCGGTTATCCCGTTGTTCATCTTCATGGGGAACGTTCTTGCCGCCTCGGGTGTGGCACATGGCCTTTTCGCCGGTGCCGACCGTTTGTTCGGCCGCACAAGGGGCGGACTGGCGATGGCGTCTGTCTTTTCCTGCGGTGGGTTCTCTGCTGTCTGCGGATCATCGCTTGCAACGGCGGCGACCATGTCGAAAGTGGCGATGCCGTCGATGCGCAAATTCGGGTACCAGGACAGCATCGCGACGGGTTCGGTTGCCGCGGGTGGCACCCTGGGCATTCTCATCCCGCCCTCTGTCATTCTGATCATCTATGGCCTTCTGACCGAAACGAATATCGCCAAGCTCTTCATTGCTGGCGTGATCCCCGGCGTTCTTGGCGTTGTGCTCTACCTCGTGGCGGTCAAGGTCGCCGTTTGGCTGAAACCCGAGCTGGCACCCGACGTCGTCGAAGAACGAGAGCCGATGTCGAAATCGGATGTCGTTGGCGTCTTTTGCGTGCTGGGCCTGTTCCTCTTCATCATGATCGGTATCTACGGCGGGTTTTTCACCCCAACGGAAGCCGCAGGCATGGGGGCAGGGGCGGCCGTTCTGATTGCGGTCGGGCTCAGAACGATGTCCTGGCGTGACTTTGTGAACGCAACATTCGACAGTGTTCGCGCAACAGCCATGATTTTTGCGGTCATCATCGGCGCGGAACTTTTCTCGAACTTCGTGAACTTTGCGGGGCTGCCTGACGCGCTGGCGAGTCTGGTCCTGGATCTGGAAATGCCTGTCTGGGCTGTCATCCTGGTCATCATCGTCATCTACATGATCCTGGGGTGCGTGCTGGAAAGTCTGTCGATGGTCCTTTTGACGGTGCCGGTCTTCTATCCGCTGATGTACGAACTGCCCTTCAACAACGAGCTTTTGCTGGACCCGGAATTGGCCCTGATCTGGTTCGCGGTTGTCGTGGTCGTCGTGACCGAAATCAGCCTGATCACACCGCCGGTGGGCATGAATGTCTTTGTCCTGAAATCGGTGCTCAGAGACGTCCCGCTCGGCACGATCTTCAAAGGCGTCTTGCCTTTCTGGTTTGCGGACATCATCCGGCTGGCTCTGCTGATCACCATCCCATCCCTCTCCCTGTGGCTCGTGCTCGCGATGTAGCACGGTCCGCCTGCCCGCATTTGTTTTCAAAACAAATGCGGGCATCCTTTTCCGGGATATCGGATCGCCAGAAGACAGGACCCTGCCCAAGCCACGTGAGACGGTCATGCGTCATAGCGGTATGTTGATGGCCGCCTTGGGTGCGGCCAGGGTGGCAATCACGTCAGGCGGGCCAAGCACCGAGAGGAGTGTTTGGTTGGATTGCTCTTTGTATCCATTTTTCGCGGGGTGGCCGCCGGGGCGGATTTCGGGCGCATTCGCATAATGACGAGTGCGGAAGCTTCCCCGGACCGGCCATTCGCCGCGGAGACTCGGTTTCCGTCGTGTCCAAGGCCCGCGTCGCAGATATCGCTGCGGCTCCGCCGAAACGGACTGTTCATTCTGGAAAAGGCATCGGTGTTTCGCTCAATGTCCTGAGATAGGCGATGACATCCGCACGATCCCGCGCGTCGGGAAGAGAGTAGTACATGCCCGTTCCCGGAATAAAACGGGCGGGCGCAGCAAGAAAACTGTTGAGCGCGTCATAGCTCCAGTCTCCCCCAAGCTCTTGCAGAACCGTCGAATATTCATAGCCCGGGCGGCTTGCCTTGGCCGCACCCACGATATCCCAAAGCGACGCATCTGCGCCGGGCTCAATTGAGTGGCAGATGCCCGCACAGCCAGTGACGATCGTTCTTCCGTTTTCAACATCGGCGTCTGGATACAAGTGGGATATGGAGGCCGCCTATCACTTCGTTTTGGCCGCAGTCATGACCGCAGCGGTCAAAGGTGCAAAGAAACGAAATGCCATGATGCCCATCCTCGATTAAGGGCGCGAGGTTAAATCGAATCGTGTGAAAGACAAACAGGTGGCAGTCCCGGATCTGATCACAGAGCCTCGCGACAGTCCTGTGTCGGAACGGAGGGCAGAGGCTCGGTCTCTGGCCAAACTCAGTCGGCAGGTTGGGCCAGGGCGCGCGGGTCCGTGTTCGCCCAACGCACAATCGGATCAAACGAAACATCCGCAAAGGGAAAGATGTTTTGACCACTTCGACTGCGCGGCTGTCGTTGAATTTCCTGGTCTACAACCCCGGGCGAGATCGCCATCATGGTTCGCGCTGCCAGCGCCTTGATCTCGGGGACCAGATAACCCGATTTCACAATGACAACTTGGGCCTCTTCCGGTTTCAGACCAAGGACTTGAAAATCGGACAGTCTGTGAAACGGTCGCCGTTTTGCAGTCACAACAATCGTCACACCTTTGGAGGAAAGCACCGCTTGCCGGTCTGTCCGTGACGCCCCGTGCACAAGGTTGACGACGTCAGCATCCAAGATCAGCGGTTCGCTTGTTTCCGGATCCAATGTTCCGCCGATGGTAAACTGGGCCGATGCGCCGGGTCCCACTTCAAAGGCCAGCTCTGTTGCGGGTTCGTCTGCAATCCCGGCGACAACGACATCCTTGAATGCGCGTGCCAATACTTCGCGAAGGGCATCAACGCGATCTCCGACCCCACCGCCCGTTGGGTTGTCGCCGGAATCCGCCAACACAAATGGCGACTTTCCGGGTTTTGCGGCTTCGTCCAGGCAGGCACCAATAGAACCGATTGCCGTGCCAAATGTGAAATCTGTCCGCGCATTCCAATAGTCCATCGCCAGCCCGCGGGCGGCCTTTTCCATCGGTCCGCTTTGCAGTCCAGTTATCACGCTGGCGGCAGTCATCCGTGGTTCATCCACCCAGACATAGCCAACCATCAAAGAGGCATCCCAGATGCCGTCACTCGCGCTTACTTCTGGAAGTTTCTGGTACAGATCGCGTGCCGGTTGGTCTTCGGTGGACGTGCGCTCGCCGGGCAAAGCCACAGGGATCGGACACCAACAGACACTTGGTCGTTGCCCCGTATCGAGACATCGAAACAGCTGATCCAAGGCGCGGCGGTGTGTATCTGTGACGTCGACATGCGGGGCCGTCCGATAGGCCGTGAACATGTCAATTGCATCGATGACCCGTTCAGAGACATTGCCGTGCAAATCGTAGCTGACGCTCAACGGGACGTCTGGGCCAATGCAGTCCCGGACGGCAGTCAAAAGATCACCTTCAGCATCTTCCATGCCGTCAACAAAAGCGGCCCCGTGCATCATCAGATAGACGCCGTCCAATGGGGCCGATTTTTCCAACTCGTGGACCAGGTCGGCTTTGATCTTGTTGTATGCCGCCTGTTCGATCGGCCCGCCCGGCAGCGCATGGGCATATATCGTGGGGTGAAACTGCGCGGGGTAGTCTGACAGGACGTGGAAGTGATGACTGTCCAGCAGCGCCTGCCCGGTCACGAGCTCGAAATCTGCTTCGCGGGTCAGCAGGGGATTGTAGCTGGAACACTCGATGTGCAGCCCACCGACGGCAATTCTGGGTCCGGGTTTGTTCATAGTTGGCGCCCCATCCATTGTGCCCCGTCATCGAAGCCCTGCAGGCGTGCGAACCCTTGCTTCTGCCAAAAGGCGAAGCCGCGCGTGTTTCGAGGATCCACGCCGACATGGGCGGCGGACACGCCCTCTTTCCTCGCGGCGCGCAGCCAGACGGCGACCAACTCTGCGCCGAGGCCTGTTCCGCGGGCGTCCTCGGAAAGGTTTGCGTGCAAGTGACCCGGGTAAAGCGCTGCAAGCTCAGAGGGTGTGTTGACCGCTGAGTGAATCTGCGACCGCCAGTGTTCGCCGGGGCCCCACCTGGCTTTTTTCCTGGGGTCCGGTGCTTCGTATTTTTCCCGCACCTGCGGCCACCATTCTGACGTCAGGGTAGCCTCAAATGCCCGAGTATTGCCGGTCCCAACGCAATACCCCTGAATGCGGTTGTCGCTGACCAAAACAAAGGAAAGGCGCGGCGAAAACTTCAGGTAGGGAATGGCGAAAATGTCACCGACAATGTCAAGATCAAGCTCGGGGTGCAGATGCCGCACATCCGCGCCCGCATCGCCGGTTGCAGCTGCAATTTCGTAAACTGCACGAAAATCGTCTTCGGTCGCGTTTCGGATCTCGGTCAAATTGGTTCTCGGAGCTTGGCCTTTACGTTTCGCACGATTTCGGCGCTGGTGATCCGTTGTGGCGTTTGCGTGAACATGTTGTGCAAGCGCGCTTCTTTTTCGACGCTGCACGACGCGTGAAATTCGCGTGCCCCTGTGGCCCGGGCAATTCCTGCGGCGTTCCGGGCCGTGATCCCGGATCCGGGCATGATCGTGATTGCGTCGCCAGCATGTCGAACCATTGCGGCGATTTCTGCCGCCCCGGCCTCGGCATCCTGCGCCCCGCCCGAGGTCAAAATCCGGTCAAAGCCAAGCTCGATCGCCACGTCAATCGCGCGCATCCGATCTGACACGACATCCACAACACGGTGCAGCGTTGTGTCCAGACCCGAGGCTTCATCCATGAGGCGCCCAAGGGACCTTACGTCCAATCCGCCGGACCCGTCTTCGATGCCAAAGACAACGCCGCTTAAGCCGAAGGTGCGCGCGGCTGAAATGTCGTGTGCCATGATTTCAATGTCGTGCTGGCTGCAAGTGAAATCACCGGCGCGCGGGCGGATCATTGCGTGACAGGGGATGCCAGAAAGCGCCGCCGCCTGCATCAAACCCGCAGACGGTGTCAGCCCGCCTTCGCTGAGGGACGCGCACAGCTCAATCCGGTCTGCCCCTCCGTCCTTGGCAGCCATCACCCCTTCGAAGGTGTCAACGCAAACTTCGAGCTTGTGATGGGCACTAGTCATTCCGACCCGACTGTTGCATCACATCTGCAAGTGATCCCTGGAACGACAGTTTGTGTGTCAGGCAAATGACGTCGCCCAGGTCGCGGCCTTGCAGGTGATCCAACTGCAGCCCAATGACATCGCCCGGTATGGATATCGCCATTTTGAACGCATCTTCGGTCGAAATCCCGATGCGGTCCACCAAGCGTTTGACGCCCTCGCCTTGTGTCGTATGGGCGCCAGCCAAACCGCCTTCGCTGTTGACCAAACGGTTGTCGATCAGCGCGACCTTTGATCCGTAGAGATCAAATTCGGCCGGGCCGCCGACGGTGGGCATGGCATCCGAAACAAGAAACATGCGATCGCTGACCGGTCGCGCGCGGATGGCCAATGCGACCATTTCATCGGCGACATGTATCCCGTCACAGATGATGCCGGCAAAGGCCTGCGAATTGATCGCCGCGCCAACCACACCGGGTTCCCGGCCTGCCATGGGGGGCATCGCGTTGAAAAGATGTGTGAAGCAACTGGCGCCTGCTTCAAGCGCCCGACGCACAACATCCGCCGAGGCTTTTGAATGGCCGATCGAGACCACCACGCCCAATTCGGCCAGACGGCGGATGTCTTCCTGTGAAACAACATCCGGTGCCAGCGTAAGCATCGTCGGCACATCGTTTGCCCTTAGTTTTTCGACAAGTCGGATCGTCCCTTTGTCCAGGGGTCTGACGAACTCTGCGCTGTGTGTGCCGCGCCGTTCCAACGAAATGTGGGGCCCTTCGATGTGAAGTCCCAACACGCCATTTTGGCCAATGGCCTCGATTGCAGCATCGACAGCCTGGCTCAGAACGACCTCGGAATCCGTGATGACGGTCGGCAAAATTCCCGTTGTTCCGAACCTTCTGTGCGCTTGTGCGATGTCCCACATCGCCTCTTTGGTCGGGGTTTCATTCAAAAGAACCCCACCGCCGCCGTTGACCTGAAGATCTACAAAGCCCGGGGAAATTATCCCTTCGACATCGACAACCTGATCGCCCTTGGGAATCTGGTTGGCCTCAGCGACCACCTGAACCCGGCCGTTGGCAACCCCCAGCGCGGCGCCTTCGGTAAGCCGCCCCCGGTCGAACACATGTGAGGGCCGAAGCCACTTTTCGACTTTAGGCGCTTCAGGCACGACGGTCTCCTAGGAAATAGGGCAACAAGGCGACCTGAACTTCGCTGCGCACGATCGCAATTGCGCGCGACGAGGCTAGTCCCTCGGCGCGATCCAGGACATCTGGCGAAAAACTCTCGGCCAAAACCTGATCGGGAACCTTCAACTCATCGAACTTGGAAATGAGGGTGCCAACCGCTTGTTGAACCTCGGGCAAAGGCCAGTAGTACCGGATGCGGTCTGCATAGCTGAAGTGCCATTGAGAGGTGTCTTCCTCTGTGTAGTGCGATCTCCAATACTTTGGGTTGTCTCGCATTGCGGCCTCCATGACCTGAGGCAGGCCAATTGCAGATGGGCTTTGCTTTTGAACAATTTGATCCAGCGCGTAAAGCGCCCTTCGCAAAGCAAAGGTCAGGGCCGGGCCGACTTTTTGAAAGGCAAACCCCATATTGGCCAGTTTCGGGAACGTCTCTGGAGGCTGGTAATCCGTGGAATGCGCTTCGAGGCAAATTCCCGGATATTTCGAAACAACATCGCGCAGACCGGGGTCCCGGCCGGTTGGCAAGTGGAACACCTGGTCCGGCGCAAACTCGACACCCGGCTGAACCACAAGCCCCGAGACCTGAGGCCACAAATCAGCGATGCCCTGTTCAGCAAAGGCCGCTTGATGGGCCACAAGAGTTGCAGAAGCCGCCTCGGGTGCGGTCGGCACCACGTGGCCATCTTCCCCAAGCCGCGCGCCCCCCGGTGGGGGAACCTCGGTTCCCACCACAAACGTCAGGTCCTCTGGCGCCGACGCGGCATTTCGACAGCTCACTGCCAATAGCGCGGCCCGTTTCGCGGCTGTTTCGTCGTCAAGCTGTGGCGGCTCACCCTTGCAGCCTTCAGAGCAATCCAGATGGATCTTGTTAATGCCGGCCTGCACGTAATCCGACACCAAGGCGTGCGCCTTGGCCATCGCAACGTCCGCGGATTCTGATTTCCACACCTGTGGCCCCAAATGATCACCACCAAGTACGACAAGATCGGGGTCGATCCCGGTTTTGGATATCAGGTCGTCAATAAATGAAACGAACGCCCGGGCGTTCATCCCCGTGTACCCGCCGAACTGGTTGACCTGGTTCGATGTTGCCTCGATCACCAGTGGTTGGTTCAGACGTGAGGCAAGCTGCAGGGAAGCGGTCAGAACCTCTGGATGAGCCGAGCAAACGGACGGAATGGCGATACACTCGCCCGCCTTGTTGCGCGCAACGATATCCCGCAACAGATCAGACATGATAGGCCGCATAGGCCGCGCCAAGGGCCGCCGCCGTTTCGCCGCGGGTTCCCAGCCGGATCGAAGGAAGCGGCAGATCGCTCCAGGCAACCCGCCCCAATGCGCGTTCCAGATCGCCAACCAAGCCCGGAATTTGCGACAGGCCGCCGCCCAGCACGATTGTCCTGGGATCGACCGTTGTCACTATGGTCAGGATCAGCGCTGCGTTGACATCGCACCAAACCTCCCAGATGCGCGAGATTTCTGTGTCGGTGCGACCATTTGCAATCTCGTGCGAGGTCAATTCGCGACCCGTCAAATGCTTGGCCAACCGTTCCATTCCGGGTCCTGAACCGTAGGTCTCGTAACACCCCAAACGGCCGCATCCGCATTTGAGTATGGGCAGATTGTGCTCGGCGATAATCGCGCCAGCGATTGGCATGTGCCCAAACTCACCGGATTGGCCTTCACCGTCGTTGATCAGGCTGCCGTCAATGGAAATGCCGCCCGCGATGCCGGTTCCCAGGACCAGGCCGACCATCGTGCCTTTGGACTGCCCGGCTCCGAAAACGGCTTCGGCTTGGGTAAAGGCCCGGCAGTCGTTGAGCCAGGTTTGCTGCCCGCCCGTCGCCTTGGCGACATCCAGGACAAACGGCATGCCATTGGCCGACAGGTTTGCGGCGATCCACGTGCCATTGCCCGGATTCGCAAGTCCGGCAGCCGCAATCCCGACCGGCAGGCCGGGGTTGTCCATCTGAAGCCACCGAACCTGATCGGTCACGGCCGCGACCAGTGCGCTGTACGAGTTGGGTGTTTCAGTGCGGCGCCTGTCGGCCTCGTTCCACTGCGCATCGAACTTTTGCGCCTCTATCTTGGTCCCGCCAAGGTCTATGCCGCCAGCCCTGATCATCTTGCCGCCTCGAGCGTGTGCAACCGCACGCCGGAAACCACCCGCGTCAGGGTTGATTGACCGACAAATGGATCGTCGATGTTCAGGCCAAGCCGATTTGACCAGATCACCGAAGCGAGCTGCGCAGGCAGGACCGACAGAACGCTGTCCCAGACCGAAGATCCAATGGAATTGGTGGAAAAGTCTGCGTCAGCCCCAACCGTCATTGTCGTTGCCTGTGGAAACTGCACGCGAAGCTCTTCGACCAAATCGGCCTCGTACATGTGCGCTGGGCGCTCAGCGCTGCGCAGAACAAAAATGGCCGTTCCGCTGGAGACAAAGCTCTTGGGGCCGTGGCGAAAACCCAATGTGCTGTCCCAGAGCGCCGGGATCTGGCCTGCAGACAGTTCCATCACCTTCAGTGCGCTTTCCCGGGCGGCAAAGGCCATGGGACCGGATCCCACGAAGACAGCGCGTGAAGGGGCGTCCATTCCAAGGAACTGACTGGCGAGCGTCGGCAAGGCGGTCTCGGCGTAGTCGGCCAGTTGGCGCAATTGACGTCCCGCGTCGGCAGTTCTGTCAAAAATGGCCAAGGCCGTCAGAAGCATTGTCGAAAAGCTGGAGGTCATTGCAAACCCGGCGTCATGGCACGCCGCCGGTAAGACAATGTTCTGCCCGCCTTCATGATGCGCCAAGGCGCCTTCTGGGTTGCACGTGATGTTCAACGTCAACGTGTCCGGGGCCAGGGCCGCAATCGCCTGCAAGGTGCCCAGCGTTTCGCTAGAGTTTCCGGACCTGCCGAAATTGACGATCAGCAGGTTTTCGGGCGCGTTTTCAAGATAGTACTCGGGGCGGGCCACCAGGTCCGTTGAGGGAACAGAGCGAAAGGTCACGGGCCCCGACCCTGGCAGACCAGACGCGATGACATCCCCGATATAGGCAGAGGTCCCGGCCCCGCAAAACCACACCTGATCGATCTTTGCGTCTGAAACCCACTGTCTGGTGGCCTCGACATCAAAAGTCTGCCCCCAGGCCCGCCAAATGCCGGGCTGTGCGTGGATTTCGCGCCAAGTCGAAGAGTGGCGAATGGCGTCATCAAGACCGGTCATGAGGTTTTGGTCACCTTGGAAAGTGTTGATGGGGCGTCGGGATCCAGGCCAAGCGACAGGGTTGTGTTCAGGATCACCGGATACAGCATGAACAGCAGCATGGCCGCTGACGCAGCGGGGCAAAAGGTCTGAGCCTCTGGCGGGGTCAGGCGAAAGACGTCTCCGCCTGCGTCCCGAAATCGCTCTTCCGCCTTGTCCAGGCTGGCCTTGGCTTCTGGCTCGCCCGTATCGAGGATCAATACGAACAGTGGATTGGTCGCCAACTGCAAAGGACCATGAAGCACTTCGGAGGCTGAATAGGCCTCGGCGTGAAGTGCCGCTGTTTCCTTCAGCTTCAACGCCGTTTCTTGCGCAGCGCCGTATCCGGTCCCGCGTCCAACGACGTAAACATGATTGGCCCGCAACAGCGCCGCCTGTAGCTGCCGCAATTCCGGGAAGTCCTGTTTTGACAGGGCTGTCATGCCTTGGGCGGCTTTGCGGGTTTGCGCTGCGTATTCGGGCTCAAGCGCGGCCAACAGGGCCATGCCGGCGGCGATTGCCCCCAAGACGGATTTCGTTGCGGGAACCGCGCGTTCCGGTCCGGCGTTTATGGGTATCGTAAGGTCGGCACCTTGTTCCACGGGCGAACCCGGCTGGTTGGTGATCGCCAGGACATGGCCACCAGCCGCTTTGATCCCCTTGGTGCAGGCGACCAGATCGTCTGACGCGCCAGACTGTGAAATCACCAGGCCGGCCGTTTCGTCCATGCGCACGCCGTTGAAGACCGAGAACGTCGAAGGCGGCAGGGATGTGACCGGAATCTTCAAGTGTGACATGAAAAGATAGGACAGGATATTGGCCGCCGCGTCAGAAGACCCCCGCGCGATCGTGTAGATTGCACGCAAGGATTTGGGATCGATCGCGGCGGTCGCCCCGCTGTGATCCTCCAGAACGGTACTGGAAAAGACGCTTGGGCCTTCCGAGATTTCTGCGGCCATCAGGCGGCCAGGTTTGGTCAATGTCGCATTCATGTTTTACGCAGTCCATAGGTGTCGAATTCGGCCCAAAAGTCAGTCAGGTCAACAACTTGACCCAGTGCGCGGGCCTCATCCAGGGCCAGCGCCGCGATCCCTGCTTCCAGCGCGTCAACGATGCCCACTGGAAGTCCGGCGATTTCGCCCTTCAGGTAGGCCACGATGTCTTCGACCATCATGTGATCGGCGCCATAGTGCGCACTTGCCCGCGCAGCGTCTTGTTGGGTGTAGTCGGCTTCAAAAGCGACCGAGCCATCGCGGCGTGTCACTTTCAGATACCCGCGCACGAAGTCGCCTTCTGCCATTCCGTGGGTGCCCATGACGCAAAACCGGCGGTGTTCGTCAGGGACATTCAGGTTCGTGTGAAAGGCCAGCGAGGGCCCGTTTTCATAGTCGAGGATAGCCGTTTGGAAGTCGATGATATCGCCATCTGACTCAAATGGATCATCAACGCTGTCCCAGACCGACTTCTTGACGTGAAAGATCTCGGCTTCAGAGTTCGAGGCGGGCGCGTTTGCCGGGAGAAATGAGCGGCGCCCGCCAAAGCTCGCCACCCGCTTGGGCCGCGAGCCGGTAATCATGTTGTAGATGTCCAGATCGTGGCAGCATTTTTCCAGCATGAAGCCGCCGGAATGCCCGACCATACGACGCCAATCGCGCATGAAGAAAGCGCCGTGATACGGGCCGATGTGTTCGTTGCCCTCTATCGAGACGATATCGCCCAGGTGCCCGTCCGAGATCGCCCGGCGCAGATCCACCATGTGTTGTGAATGGCGAAGCACCAATCCAACCATGACGCGGTCGGTGCCGAACTCTGCAAGCAGTTTGGCAAGTTTCAGGGTGTCTTCCCTTGTGGTAACAACGGGCTTTTCAGTGAAAACCCGGACACCCGCCCGGAGGCCCGCCTCGATCTGTTCCAGGTGGAAGGCATTGGGCGAACAGACAAAGAATACGTCGGGATTGGTTTCTGCGAGCATCTGCTCGACCGAGTCAAATTCCGGCGTATCGGTTCCAATCATTTCAAGGTGACTGGGCTGAGGGTCGTAGAACCCCACGATTTGCGCGTCTTCAGTCGTCTCCTTGAAGATCGACAGAACATGGCCGGCACGGAGACCGACGCCTGAGGTTACAATCCGCATCGGTATCCCCTAGTTGGCAAGTTCGGGCGCCTGCAGGCGGCGCATAACGGTGCCCGAGGCGTCAAAGACGTGGCAGTCCTTTGGGTCGAGAACCAGTTCGGTGGTTTCGCCTTCACGCACGTTTGCGACACCGTCCAAGGCCGCGCAGATGCGCGTGCCTGCGTCGGTTGTTCCATAGGTGATCGAGGTCCCACCCAGGCGTTCCACGACCGAAACGTTCAGTTTCAGCCCCCCGGATCCCTGGGCCATGTCCTCTGGACGGATGCCCACTTCGACACTATCGCCAACGGCAGCTGAGCTGGTTTCAACCGGCAAGGTCAGCGCCGGGCCGCCGTCGATCTGCACGGCCAATCCGGTCGTGCCGGTTCCAGTCACCTTGGCAGGCAGGAAGTTCATGTTGGGCTGACCGATAAACGACGCCACGAACTTTGTCGCCGGGTGGTGGTAAAGCTCCATCGGTGTGCCGAATTGTTCAACACGACCAGCGTTCAGGACCACGATGCGATCTGCCATGGTCATGGCTTCGACCTGGTCATGGGTCACGTAGATCATTGTGGCCTGCAGGTTGCGGTGCAGCTGCGAAAGCTCGACACGCATGTCACCACGCAAAGCGGCATCAAGGTTCGACAGCGGTTCGTCGAACAGAAAGATCTTGGGCTCGCGCACGATCGACCGGCCAATCGCCACGCGCTGACGCTGACCGCCGGACAATTGGCCGGGTTTCAGTTTCAGCTTGTCGGTCAGTTGCAGAATGTCGGCCGCGCGGGCGACTCTTTCCTTCAGCTCGGCTTCGGGCATCTTGGCCACGCGAAGCGGGAAGGCGATGTTTTCGAAAACGGACAGGTGCGGGTAAAGCGCATAGGATTGGAACACCATCGAAATGCCACGATCCACAGGGTGCGCGTCCGATACGTCCTCGCCGTCGATGTGAAGCGTGCCCTTTGTGGCTTCTTCCAACCCGGCGATGATGCGCAACAAAGTGGATTTCCCGCAGCCCGACGGGCCGACAAAAACCACAAACTCCTTGTCCTTGATCGACAATTCAATGTCGTGGAGCACTTTGGCATCTCCGAAGGACTTACTTACCGATTTGAGATCCAGCGTGGACATTTTTTGTTCCGATGTTTTTTGGTACGAGGGCGGGCGAACCCGCCCCCTGGTTTTTCATGTGAGAGGCTTAGAGGGCGTCGTCGAGCTCTTCGGCTGCGATCTCGACCAGCTCGTCAACTGTACCGTCGCCCAGGATGATGCCCTGGATCATGTTGGTGAACGCGGACTGAAGGCCTTTGAACTCTTCGACCAGCGGCTCGGGACCACCTTTGCCGATGCCATCCACAAAGACGCTCCAGTACGGGTCGTTTTCGTAGTACGGGTTCTCAAATCCAAGCGCCTTGTAATCGAAGATCGGTGTCAGGCCCCATTCGGTGTCCAGCGCGTACTGGGATTCACCGGTTGTCAGCATCCCCGCCAGCTGATGCGCCAGTTCTTCGTGGCCCGAGCCTTTGAACACGGCGATCGAGTCAGTGATCAGAAGCGTACCATTGGCGCCCTGCGGACCTGCCGGAACAGGAACAGTGATTTCCTTGATGTTGGCATTGTGCTGACCACGACCCCAAGGTCCGTCGATGTACATGCCGATCTTGCCGTCGTTATACAGGTCTTTCAGCTGCGACCGTTCCCAAGCTGTCGGGCCTTCCTGCGCGACACTGACAAGCTTTTCATAGAACGCCAGAGTTTCACGCGTGTTGGACGAATTCAGCTTGTTTTCACCTGTTGCCGGATCGATCACCACGCCACCGTTCGAATACAGGTAGTTCAGAAACTGGTGCATGGTGTTGTCGAAGTCCTTGCCGGCAATACCAACGCCAGCCGCGTCGGTGTTGTCGTGGATGGCCTTCGCCAGGTTGTACATGCCGTCCCATGTGTGCGGTGCAACACACTGTTCGCCGGCCTGTTCGACCAGTCCGCAGTTGATGAACAGCGCCTTGGTCGAGAACGCACGCGGGTAGCCCCATTCGGTGCCTTCGACCGTCACCGTGTTCAGAATACCCGGCTGATAGGCGCCGCGCGTTTCGTCAGAAATCTTCGCGGGCACGATCAGGTCGTTGTTGGCCAGCTGACGCAGGGTCCGCGATCCCATGTACGCGATGGAAGGCGGGTCACCTGCGGATGCCAATGTCAGGGACTTGTCCTGGCAGGTCCCCCACGGAACCGCCTCGATGTTGACGGTAACGCCCGGGTTTGCGGCCGTGAACGCATCAACAACCGTTTGGTCCGCCTCGCGGATTTCACCGCCACACATGATAAAGTGAAGCTCTTGCGCCTGGGTCGACAGTGTCGAACCAACCACCATGGCGGCTCCGATTGCCAGTGTTTTCAAGTGTCTCATTTGCATCTCCCTTGGACAATTGAGTTTGTTGGTTTCGTTATTCTTTCACCGCGCCTGCGGTCAGACCGGCGACGAGGTACTTTTGAAGAAACAAGAAGATGATCATCACAGGCAGCACGCCGGTAAGCGCTGCAGCCATCATCTCGTTCCATGTCACCGACTGATAGCCGATGAATTCGAACAGCCCCGCGGGCAGGGGCTGGTACTCCCGCGTCTGGTTGAAGGTGATTGCGAACAGGAATTGCTGCGCATAGGCGCCGATGAATACGGCGATGCCGACAACAACCAATCCCGGAACAGCCAGTGGCAGCACGACACGACGCAGGGTGTACATGCGCGACGCCCCATCCATGAAGGCGGCCTCTTCCAGTTCAACCGGGATTTTCTCAAGGTAAGACCGCAGCAACCAGATGCCCGTCGGGATCAGGAACGCCACGCCGGGGACGATCATCGCCCAGTATGTGTTCAGAATGCCCAATGTGCTCATCACGCGGTAAAGCGGGATCAAAAGAACGGCGCCTGTGAACATGTTCACGCCCAGAAAAATCGACAGGCTGATGTTCTTGAACGGAAAGTCGAGGCGGGCATAGGCGTAGGAGGCGGGCACGACGAAGACCAGGGTGATCGCCGTGACGGCCGTCGAAATGAAGATCGAGTTCCAGATGTAGCGCCCCAACAGCGGAACCGTTTCCCACATGTCGCTGTAGGCTTTGAAACTGAAATCATCCGACCAGAACTGGTAGGGACTGCGGAACAGATGTTCGAGCGGTCGCAGCGAGGCCATGAACATCTCAAAGAACGGAAGCAGCAAGAAGATCAGGAACATCGCCATCGCGATGTAGATGCCAATGACTTGCCAGAGTGAATAGCGATCCATCATCTTACTTGGTCCCGTAGTATTTGGTGACTTTGTTCAGCACCCAGAGATAGGCGATTGAAAACAAGCCAAGCAGGCAAACGATCACAATCGTGCGGGCTGCGCCTTCGCCGAACTTGCGGCTGGAAAAGGCGGTCTTGTAGCTGTCGATGATCATCGTGGTGGTCGAACTGCGCGGTCCGCCTTCTGTCAAAATCCAGATGATTTCAAAGCTGTTGAAGGTGAAGATCGCCGACAACAACGACATCGACACGATCACCGGCATGATTTGCGGGATGGTGATGCGGCGGAAGCGATACCACCGTGACGCGCCATCGACCCAGGCGGCCTCGTACAGATCGCGGCTGACACCCTGCATGGCGGCCAACAGGAACAACGTCACCATCGGCACGCCGACCCAGACATCCGCAACAACCGCCGAATAGAACGCGGACCGCTTGTAGGCCAGGAATTCGAAACTCTTGTCGACGATATCAAGGGACTGCAAGACGCCTGACAGCAATCCGAAGGCCCCATTGTACAGCCACAGCCACCCGATCATCCCGATCGCAATCGGGATCACCCACGGCGGCAACACCAGAATGCGGAACAATGCCCGACCCGGAACGGCCGCGTTGAGAAGCGTCGCCCCGATCAAGCCCAGGACCAACTTCAGGCTCACCGACAGGAACATCCAGTAAAAGGTTCGGGAGACGGTTTGTTTGAACTTCCGGCTTTCGGCCAGGTCCTGGTAGTTCTCGGTCCCGACGTAGGAATAGTTCGGGCCGATCCGTGTGTCCGTAAACGAAAGGCGGAACGTCTCGGCCAGCGGCCAGGCGACAATCACCGCAATGAACAACATTGCTGGCGCGATCAGGATCCAGGCAAACGCACTCTGCGACAGGCGCGCAGGCCGCTTTGTTGGATGTGTGGATACCGATGAACTGGCCACGTCACCTCCCGTTGAATGGCTTAGAATCGCTCGTTGCAGACCATGGTAAACCGGTTTCTCAGAAGCATGACCAATTAAATACCAAATTTTGACGAATTGCATAATTGGCTTGATTTACAGGGGATTTTTGGCATCTGATGGGTGGAAGCAGCAGGTATCTCAGAAATTGGTATCTGAAAAATAATGCCAAAATTTCGGATTGGAATGAACCATGTCGACACCTGAAATTTTCTCTTCCGAACGTTGGTTCGAACCGGGAAAAGGGCCACGATATCAACAGTTGGTCCGCTATCTTGGTGCGATCATCCGATCCGGTGACATCGTTCCGGACACGCAACTTCCGCCCGAACGCGTACTCGCAGAATTGGCCGACGTCAGCCGCGTTACGCTTCGCAAAGCGATCTCGGCATTGGCCGACGAAGGGTTGGTCGAGCAACGGCGCGGGGCAGGAACATTTGTTCGGCCGCAAGCCAAAAAGCTGGAACAATCCCTGTCGTCCCTTGTCTCTTTCTCCGAGAACATCCGGATGCGGGGCCAGACACCGTCGTCCAAAATTCTTCAGCGCGGGTTGTTCATGCCCAACCGCGACGAGTTTCTCATTCTGGGTCTAACCCCGTCATCTCGGGTCGCGCGGATCAAGCGCCTTCGCTTTGCCGATGGTACACCGCTGGCCATAGAAACCTCGACTCTGCCCGCGGACGTGCTTCCCGATCCTGAAAAGGTCGAGACCTCCCTTTACGAGGTCCTTCGTGCCAACGACCGGGCCCCGGTCCGAGCGGTCCAACGCGTCACGGCGCAGAATTTGAATGCCGAGGATGCCCAACTTCTGGGGTTGAAGCCGGGTGACGCTGCCTTGGCGATCGAAAGAACGGCTTTCCTGCCACATGGCCGGATCGTTGAACTGACGACCGGCCTCTACCGCTCGGACATCTATGATTTTGTCACCGAATTGAAGCTGGAGTCAGACGAATGAGCATATCGTCGTTTACCGCAGAGATACGTGGCGCTCAGATTCATTGCGCACTGACGCCCACCAGGGACTTCGAACACCCCGTTTTCTGCTTTTCGCTGATGGCGCCACCAGACGTCGTGTCAGGCGGCACCCTGATCAGGACGGACGGCAGTTATGGTGAGGTTCAGCTGCCGGACCTGAAGGCCGGCACGACGCATCATTTCGTGCTGCGCTACGCCGATCCGACCTATGCACCAAGAAACAGGGCGTGGTTGCCGCTTGGCGCTTATCTGAGATGCGGCGAAGAACTTGTGGAGCTTCCCAAACTTCCTGCTGGCGTCGCAGACCAGGCCCCGGGGCCCAGGCCCCCCATCAAGGATCTTTGCCTGGTCCCGAAACCGAAGGTTTGGCATCCGGGTCATGGATCGTTGAAGATGCCATCGTGCAATCAGGATACGCCTCTCTGGCGGTCTGTCGATGCACTGGCACGGCGCTGCAACTTGTTGCCCCTGCAGGGCGGTGACGGCATCCTGACCACCTTGGCACAGGACGACACGATCCAACCTGATGGCTATCGCATTGAAATCACGTCGGACGAGATCGACGTCAGGTTCGGGGGGCCGCAAGGCGCGCATTATGCCGGGGTCACCTTGTTGGTCTTGAGGGAAACCCATGACGGCGAAATCCCCTGCGGCGTCATTGAGGACCACCCGAGGTTCGAATGGCGCGGTCAGCATTTGGACTGTGCGCGACATTTCTACAAAGTCGGTTCGATCACCCAACTGATCGACGTCATGGCCTTGTTGAAAATGAACCGCTTTCACTGGCATTTTTCGGATGACGAAGCCTTTCGACTGGAACTCCAATCCGTACCGGACCTGGCCAGGAAAACGGGCGAGCGCGGCGAAAATCGGTTGGTCCCCGGCGTGTTTGGCGGGGGTCCCCTGTCGGGGGGAACCTACAGCAGGGACGACGCCAAGACTGTGATCGATCATGCAAAGGACCTGTTCATCGACGTCCTGCCGGAAATTGAATTTCCGGCACATGCCCTGGCGTTCGCTCGGGCCTTCCCTGAAACCCGGGACGCAGATGATCTGGGAACCGAGGCCAGCGTCCAAGGCTACACACAAAACGTCTTGAACCCTGCAGTGCCCGAGACTTGGCAGATTGCCGAAGCCATTGCCGAGGAAGTGAGCGCAATCTTCCCCTTCGGAACGCTGCATTTGGGCGCGGACGAACTGCCCGAGGGGACCTGGTCCGGGTCGCCTGCCGTAGATCGCCTGAAATCGGAAGAAGGATTGGAAACGTCCGACGACGTCCTTGGCTGGTCGTTGGACCGATTGGCGGCAAAACTCGCGGCCAAAGGGATCAGGTGTGCGGGTTGGGAAGAAGCTGCGCGCGGAAAGAACGGCGGCATTGGCAACAACGCCTTGCTTTTCAGTTGGACCGGACAACAGGCAGGGATCGACGCCGCGAAGGCTGGTTATGACGTCGTGATGTCGCCAGCGCAGCATGTTTACCTAGACATGGCGCACAGCGATGACGCAGAGGATTGGGGGGCCGCCTGGGCCGCCGTTGTCAGCCTTACGGATACGATCGATTGGCAGGTGATCCCCAACGCCGAAATTGCCGACCGGGTTGTTGGTGTGGAAGGCACGTTTTGGTCAGAGTTCACTACGCAAGATCATGAGATGCAGCCGATGATCGCGCCACGCATCATCGGTGTCGCCTCCAAGGCTTGGGTGGACGAAAGTCTTGATCACCCGGCCTTCGTGTCAAACGCCCGCCATTTTTGCGAGATCCTGACAAAGATGGGCTGGCGTTGGAATTCCGCCTGCTTTGACGGGTAGATGTCCGAAATGACAAAACGACAGGCCCGTGCGGCCACACTCCTTTGCATGGCGCTGTTCCTGGCCCAGCCGATACAATTCGGGATCTGGCTTTCCCGAATTTCCGAAGTTCAATCCGACCTGGGCATGTCAAAATCCACGCTGGCCTTCGCATTGCTTGGCATGCCGGTTGGCTTGTTGCCCACGCTTTACTTTGCTGGCGGGATCATTGACCGAACAGGCGTGCGATCCGCCCTTTTGTGGGCCTTTCCAGCAATGCTGCTGACGGGGGTCTTGCCCGGACTCGCCGCCAGCCCTGTGGGCCTCTTTGTTGGTCTCATGCTGCTTGGAACCAGCTTTGCCTTCGCAGAGGTTGGGCTGAACGTCCTCGCCGCACAGACGGAAAAGCAATACCAGATCACCATCATGAACCGGGCGCACGGGTTCTGGAGCCTCGGGATCATGGTGGGCAGCCTTGTCGGCGTCCAGATGGCCAATCTGGATCTTCCTGCGCTTCCAGCGCTTGCGATTGCAGGCGGCGCGCTTTTGCCTGTCCTTTTGGCGATCACCTGGCGTCTGCCGAAACAGCCGCCGCACGAGGAAGCCGATGCAGGGGAACAGCCCCAATGGCGTCTGCCGGCGGGCCTTGTTCCGGTGATCATCGTGGTGTTCGGCGCGACCCTGACCGAGGGCGCCATGAGCGACTGGGCCACGGTCTACATGCGCGAAGCCCCCTGGGGCGGCTCGGCAATCGACGGTCTGGCGGTGAGCGTTTACGCCGGCATGATCACGTTCGGACGTTTCATTGGGGACAGTATCAACATCAGGCTGGGGCCCGTTCTGCTGGCGCGAATTTGTCTTCTGTTCGCCATTTCCGGTGTCTCAATTCTGGCGCTCTCTACAGCGATGTGGGTGTCCTTTGTTGGGTTTGGTTTGGTCGGGCTTGGCGTTTCCGCGATCTTTCCCTTGGGTGTCAGCGCGACCGCGCAGCTGAGTAGCCAGAACCAAGCGCGAAATGTTTCCGTCATGACATTTGGAGCACTCACCGGTTTCTTGATCGGGCCGCCAATGATCGGACTTGTCGCAGAACTGCAGGGACTGCGATTTGGCATTGGCCTTTTGATCCCCGCACTGGCGATCAGCCTATTGATGTCGGGACGACTGGTGCGTCGATGAACCGGCCTTTGCGGCAACAGAGATGATGAAGACCAACAACCGTTTCATGTCTGGTGTCAGCACGCATGGCCGGTAAAGGGCGAGTGCGGCACGGCCATTGCAGCTCATGTAGGAGCTGGCTCTTATGGATCCGGGGGGACTGGAATGAACCTCCAATTGGCCATCACGCCAGAAACGCGCCATCGAAAGGAATGCGCCGCGTCGCCGCGGACTGGTCCGAGACGACCAGTTCATTGCCTTCGAGCCGCACATCGCTGATCTGGCTCCGATTCGGCCAGGCGATGGCCCCGATCGCGTGGCGCAGAGACGCCGTGCCGCCCAGGGCGACGTCGCCCTGTCCAACCAGATCCTGCTGCGAGGACAGCCCAAGGAAAGTCGCCGCCGCGCCCTCTTCGACGCCGAGACAGCCAAAATGCCTGCCCAACCAGGGCGCATAGTCCCGCCCGCCATTGGAATGCCACAGCATCGTCATCGGCAGTTCGACCGGATTGCGCAGGGACAGGTAAGCATCGCCCTCCTCGGGGCGCACCACTGCGGTCCAACCCAGCCCGGGCGCGGCCTCGAGCCCCATCACGAAGTCCTCATTTGCTGGCCCCCACGGGTAGCGCGAGACATCCACGTCCCCCGAGACACCCGGAAACCGCGTCGGATCCTCTGATCGTGCCGGATAGGTCAGGATGGAGCGCCCCATGGCGGGATCGCTTTCCTGCGGCGTG
Organism: Alphaproteobacteria bacterium; assembly: GCA_030424865.1. GTDB lineage: Bacteria > Pseudomonadota > Alphaproteobacteria > Rhodobacterales > Rhodobacteraceae > JAKVCP01. Next base: position 144,833 of record JAUHVR010000002.1, read on the forward strand.
CCGGGGGTCTCCCACCAGCGCTTGCGAGAGGTAGAGATCAACGCGCCGTTTGGTACCGACACATTGGCGTGGTTTGACGCGGTCACATGACCTGTGCCGCCGGAAAACCGGTGGGTTTGGTAGACAAATGGATGACCGTCCCGCAGTTGCAGCGTCTTTTCGACCTGCGCGCCCTGGACCCGGGGCACCAGTTCCGCCGTCACCGAGGACGCGGTCTGCACCGTGACCTGCCATGCGGCATTGGCGGGCCATCCGTGCAAACCCGAGCCGTTTTCTTCGGCCGCAAATGGCGCACAGAAGAAATCGCCACCCAGCCAGTTCATGAAGGCGGGGGTATCTTCGGGCAGAGCCTCTTCCGTGCCGACCCAGGGCGCGCGGTGCAAAGGCGCAATGGACAGTCCATCGTCGCGGACCGTGAACTGACGCAAATGCCCCCCGTCAGGCGCAAAATCCAGTGTGATCCCGTTTGCCTCCAACCGGATCATGAATCCAGCCGGGCAAGGAAAATTTCAAGCTCTTCCGGGGGCATCTGGACCAGATCACCCGGTGTCGGGAAGGCACCGGTTTCGACATCCCGCGCGAATTCGGAAAAGGCCGCGATCCGCTCGGCCTGCAGGCGCGCATATTCGGCGGCAAAGTCGCGATAGACCTTGGAATGGCGTGGGATATGTCCGTCGGTGTAGCCCAGAATGTCATTGGCAAAGAGGTATTGCGCGTCGCAACCAGCCCCTGCGCCCATGGACCACAACAGGATCTCGACCCGAGGAGAAATGGCTGTGGCCACTTCTTCGGGGACAACCTCGACCTCGACGGCAAAGGCCCCGGCCTCTTGATATGCCTTGATTTCGTTGAACATGTCCAAAGCCGCGTCCGCCGTCTTGCCGACGGCGCGAAAGCCCCCGGTCCAGGTATGGCGCGACGGGACAAGACCGACGTGCCCGACGACCGGGATGTGTTCCCGTGCCAACAGTTCAACGGTGTGCAACGAGCCCGAGCAATAGACCGCATCCGCACCCCTTTCCATCGCCTGGCAACACCAGCGCAGATAGTCATCGGGGGTTCCGGCCTCCAGATGGGTCAAGCCCGTCATGGTAAAGACGCTGGGCGCGGCCTTGCGGTAGCCCGGATCGAACAGCAGCTCTGGCGGAACCGAGGCGATGTCGATCCCAGCGGCCTCTGCGGCGGCGGCCTCTTCAAGGGTGAAATAGCGCAGCATCGTTTGCTGGCGCTGACCTTTTTGCGCGCGCAGATCATAGACGGTTGGAAGTTTGCGGGTGCTCATGGAACCATCACCTGAATGCGGCCAGCTTCGCGCTTGACCTCGAATGTCTGAAGATTGACGCAGGCGGGTTCGCGCTTGGCGACCCCCGTGCGGTAGTCAAAGAGGGCGTTGTGCTTGGGGCACTCGACCTCGTAATCCATGACCAGCCCGTCCTCCAGGTGCACCTCTTCATGGGTGCAAAGGCCTGCGGTGCAATAGAAATTGCCATCCACCCCATGCACGATCACATAGGTCTTGCCGCCATGATCCCAGCGGATCAGGTCTTCTTCTTCGATATCGTCGGCCGCGCAGGCGTCGATCCAGGGCATGGTGTTCTCCTTGCTATGCGTCCCGCTCTGGCACAGAGGCGTGCAGATGCGGTTGATAGGGTTTGGCGGTGGGCGGAAGGTCCTTGACCAGGGCATAGCCCGGCTCTTGGCGCTGGCGCATCACGGCGGCAAACATCTCGCGATAGGCATCCCAGATCGAGGTGTTGGGGGCCGGCAGGTCGTGCTTGATTGTCTCGTGCAACTTGGGCAGCGCGTAATAGGGAACCATCGGGAACATGTGGTGTTCCACGTGGTAGTTCATGTTCCAGTAGATCCAGCGGCTGATCGGGTTGAGATACAAGGTCCGAGAGTTCAGCCGGTGGTCGAGCACATCCTCGGCCAACCCGCCATGCTGCAGAAGCCCGGTCATGATCATGTGCCAGCAACCATAGATCCGCGGCCCGCCGATCAACAGGAACGGGATGGCGGCGGCCCAACCAGCGCCCCCGGCCAGAAGGGCGAGCGTCGCCAGCAGCGTGGCGGCGTAGATCGCGACATGGACGCGCGCCCAAAAGATGGCACGGGGCCAGGCGGTTTCCGGGATGTAGGATTTCTCATCCTCCGAAAGCTGCCCCGCCGCATTGCGGATCAGGGTCTTCACCCCGCCCCAGACGTCCAGAATCCCGACGTAGGCCAGCGCCTTGGCCCCCAGCTTGATGGGATGCATCCAGGCGATTTCAGGATCACGGCCAACGATGATGGTGTCGGTGTGGTGCCGCACATGGCTCCAGCGCCAGTTCACCGGGTTCCGGACGACCTGAAACGACGCGATGTGATAAACGACATCATTCATCCAGCGGGTGCGAAACGCCGTACCGTGACCGCATTCATGCCAACGGGAATCGCAGGCCGACCCATAGAGCACGCCATAGGCCAGCCAGAAGGGCACCGCGATCCAGCTGCCCCAGAAATAAATGCCCCCGGCGGCAAACAGGATGTGCAGCGCCACCCACAAAGCCGTGTCGCGCATCGGCGGCCCGTCACGGCGTTTCATAAGGTCTTTCATGACCTTGCGCGGCACATCGGTGTGATACCACTCGGCGGCGGCAAGACCTGTGGTGACCGCCCGTTTGGACTCTGGACCAGTCAGCGAATAGTCGCGATGTGTGATCGAGACTTGCGTGTTCATGATAACTCTCCCTCCACCCAGAGCACATGCGTTGATGGCCGCGGATGGTCGGCAAATCATCCCTTGGTCTTCCCCCTCGATCAAATCGGGATTACATCAGATCACATCAAAACCGCCTTCTGGAGCACAGATTGCCCCGCGTCACCATCAAGGATATCGCCGCCGCCGCCGGCGTCTCGAGCGCGACTGTCGATCGCGTGCTGAACGGGCGCGCCGGGGTGCGGGCAGCAAACCGTCAGCGCGTGCTGCTGGCGGCGCGCGATTTGGGCTATCTGCCGACGGATGGGATGATCCCTCTGCCGTCGCGCCCGGCAAAGCTAGAGTTCTTCATCCCGACCGCTCAGAACGCCTATCTGACTGAAATCGCGTCGGAAATTGAAGGTTTCAGCGCCATGCTTCCGCTTGTCGGTTCTTGCGTGATCCACCACATTTCCAGCATTCAACCGGATGCATTTCTGGCTGCCGTCGAAGCGGTCGAACCCGATACGGATGGCGTTGGCTTGGTGATCATCGATCATCCAAGGACGCGTGATCTGATCGAGGGGCTCACCCAATCCGGGGTGCGCGTCGTGACCATCGCCTCGGATGTCTCGGCATCGTCGAGGTCGGATTATGTCGGGGCCGACAACCATATGGCAGGCCGCACCGCTGCGCGGCTGGTGGGGCTGTCCGAGGGGCGCTTTGGCGGGGATGTCGCGCTGTTTCTGGGCAGCCACAGCTACGAGGGCCACCGCGAACGCGCCATCGGGTTCCAAGAGGCGATGGCGCAGCTTTTCCCGAAACTGACCCTGCTGGAGCCGATCGAGACGGACGAAAACGACGACAAGTCCTACGCCACGATGACAAAGCTGCTGCGGACCAATCCGCGCCTCGTCTCGGCCTATTGCGTCGGCGGTGGTCGCGCGGGGATTGCGAAAGCCATCCATGATGCCCGACCCGCGGCCAAACCCTTTACGGTGCTGCACGATCTTTGTGATGATACGGCACGATGGCTGGAAAACGGATCGGTGGACGCGATCATTGACCAGAATGCCAAACTGATCGCCGAGCAATCTGTCATCCGCTTGCTTGGCGCCATCGCAGTGAGCACGCCAACCCTGCCTGTCCAGCATATCGAGCCGCGGATTCTGCTGAAAGAGAACATGTATGCCGGAACTGCCCCGCGCGACTGATGCCGCGCGGGGCAGGGGGGTCATTCGTCCGCGACGACGTCCTGCCGCTGAGCGCCAAGCCCGTCGATGCCAAGCTCGACGACATCTCCGGGTTTCAGATAGGTCGGCGGGGTCATGCCAAGGCCAACGCCCGGAGGCGTCCCGGTCGAGATCACATCACCCGGATGCAGGGTCATGAACTGGCTCAGATAGTGCACAAGGAACGGCACCTGGTAGACCATCGTCTGGGTCGAGCCCTTCTGCATGGTCTGGCCATTGACGGTCAGCCACATGCCAAGGTCTTGCGGGTCCGCCACGTCCTCTTTCGTCACCAGCCAAGGGCCGATCTGGCCGAAGTTGTCGCAGGATTTTCCCTTGGTCCATTGGCCTTCGCGTTCAATCTGGAACGCCCGTTCCGAGACGTCATTGGTCACGGCGAAGCCCGCCACATGATCCATCGCATCGGCCTCGGCGACATATTTGGCAGGCTTGCCGATGATGACAGCCAGTTCGACTTCCCAATCGGTTTTCTCTGATCCGCGCGGGATCACGATCGGATCGTTCGGCCCGCAAATCGAAGAGCTGGCCTTCATGAAAATCACTGGCTCGGACGGGACGGGATGGCCGCTTTCGGCGGCATGGTCGGCGTAGTTGAGACCGATGCAGATGAATTTGCCGGTTCCGGCAATCGGTGGGCCAAGGCGCGGGTTGCCTGTGACCTCGGGCAGGGTCTGGGGATCAAGCGCCGCGATTTTGGCGAGACCTTCGGGATGCAGCACCTCGCCCGCAAGATCCGGGACGAGGCCCGACAGATCGCGGATCGTGTCGCCATGCAGCAAGCCGGGTTTTTCCTGACCCCGGGGGCCATAGCGCAAAAGTTTCATGTCTTCTCCTTCAGATCGTCCAGCCGCCATCGATCGCGATGGCCTGGCCGGTGGTGTAGGTCGCTTGCGCCAGATGCACCGCCAGATCGGCGATTTCTTCTGCTGTGCCGATGCGGCCCATTGGCTGTCTTGCGATGAAATCGGCCCGCGCCTTGTCGTAGTCGCCCGTCGCCGCAAGACGTTCGTCCAGGGACGGCGATTGCACCGTGCCCGGGCAGATCGCATTGCAGCGGATGCCCTGGGTCACGTAATCGGCGGCCACTGATTTGGTCAGGCCGATCACTGCCGCTTTGGTGGTGGCATAGACAGACCGGTTCGGCACGCCCTTCATGGACGAGGCCACAGAGGACATGTTGATGATGCAGCCCGATCCGCGTTCCAACATCCCTGGCAAAACGCCGGTGATCATGCGCACCATGGCCTTGACGTTCAGATCATAGGCAAAGTCCCAATCCTGCGCGCTTGCCTCCAGCACCGAACCACCGTGCACCACGCCGGCGCAATTGAAGAGCACGTCCACCGGTCCCGCGTCTGCGCAAAACGCCGCCACCGCCGGGGCGTCCAGCACATCCAGTTGGGCCGTCTCGCAGCCCGCAAGCCCCTGAAGACCTTCGGCATTGATATCTGTTGCCAAAACCCGCGCGCCCGCCGCAGCAAAGGCCAATGCCGAGGCGCGGCCAATGCCTTGCGCCGCCGCCGTGATCACAACTGTCTGGTTGCTAAGCATCCGTTACTCCATCAAGAATTCGTGTTCGAGGATCATCCAAGACGCGCCTGTGTCAAGGGGCGGGAAGGGCGCTTGCATCGGATTGGGGCACCGATGCCTTGCATGTTTCAGGTACCTTCCAGCCGGTAGCAGTGCGCTGCAGTGCCGCCCAGGATGGCCGCTTGGTCAAAGCGGCTGAGAGGCGCGATCAGGCTTTCGACCGCGTGCATCCACTCGCCATAGGTGCAGCGCAGATTGGACACCGGCCAGTCGCTGCCGAAAAGGATACGCTCTGGTCCGAAGGCCTCTAGCGCCACGTCGAAATGCGCGCGAAGGGTCGGCAGATCCCAGGGGCCGTCGAATTCGGTGACCATGCCGGAAAGCTTGACGAAGACATTCGGGTTCTGCGCTGCCTGCTTAAGGTCCCGTGCCCAGTCAGGATCGGGCGCGCGGCCTTGCTTCATCGCGGGTTTGGCCATGTGATCAATAATGATCACCAGGTCGGGATGGCGTTGCGCCAGTGTTGCGATGGTCTGCAGATGCCGGGGTTCGATCAAAGCGTCAAAGCTCAGGCCGTGATGTTCCAGCGCCTTGAGGGCAGGCGCGACCGCCGCCTGCAAGATCCAATCCGTTTCGGCGATGCCTTGCAGCATGGGGCGAAAGCCCCGCAATTTTGGATGCGCGCCCAGCTCGGATATCTCGGACGCGGCGTCCGGGTCCAGAAAATCGGCCCAGCCGACCACAGCCGCTATTCGCGGGTTGTGATCGGCCAGGTCCAGGAGGAACCTTGTTTCAGAGACCGTGTCGGTGGCCTGCACCAGAACGGTCTGGTCAATGGCGCACTCATCCAGCAAGGGGGTCAGATCCTTTGCCCCGAAATCGCGGAAAATAGGGGCGACCGTTTCATTCGGCCAGGCGTAGTCTCCGCGCGAGAGCTGCCAAAAATGCTGATGGGCGTCCAGTTTCATGGCGTCGCCTCAAGCTCTGCCCAAAGGGCAAGGGGCAAGGGGCGTGCCAAGCCAGCCAGATTGCGCGCGATATAGCCCGGTTTGCTCGTCCCGATCAGGGTCGAGACGACGGCAGGGTGCCGGCCCGGAAATTGCAGTGCGGCCTCGGACAGGGACACGCCATAGGCAGCGCAGATCTGTTGCAACGCTGCGGTCTGATCCAGGATTTGCCGTGAGGCTGGAGCGTAGTTGTAATGCGCACCGTCAATCGGCCCGGTTGCCAGGATGCCAGAGTTGAAGACGCCGCCGATGACAATCCCCACGCCCCGCGTCTGGCAAAGCGGCAATAGCGAAACCGCCGCCGAGCGATCCAGCAAGGTATGGCGCCCCGCCAACAGGATCAGATCAAGATCGCATTTTGACAAAATCTCGAGACAAATCTCGACCTCGTTGACGCCCAGTCCGATCGCCCGGATACGACCTTGGTCCTTCAAACGGCGCAGCGCGTCATAGCCGCTGCTCAGAAAGTCGTCCAAATACCGGCCCGCGGCCGGGCCATGCACCATCTCGCCAAGATCATGCACATAGAGGATATCGATGTCCCTGCGGCCAAGCCTGGCGCAGCTTTGCTCGAAACTTTCCAGAAAACCCTCGCCGGAATAGTCATAGCGCACATCGTTCTGCGCCGGGTTCACAAAGCCGTCTGCCTCGGCGATCGGTGCTGCGGCGGGCGACAGCACGCGGCCCACCTTGGTCGACACGATCGCGCCGTCGCGCCCCGCAAGGAACGTTCCCAGCCGGGTCTCGGACAGGCCGCGCCCGTAATGGGGCGCGGTATCAAAATAGCGCAGCCCGACCGTCCAGGCTGTCTGCAGGACATCACGCGCCTGTGCGTCAGAAATTGCCTCGTAAAGGTTCCCGAGACTGGCTGTCCCGAACGAGATCGTCGGAAGTGTTACCGGGGAGGCTGGCAAGGGATCACCGGACACGCTGTTCTTGGGCGTCGAAAAGCGTGGCGCGCGACAGGTCAAAGGTGATCTCGATGGTCTGGCCAGTCTTGGGCCGCTGGTCGCGCAGCTCTACGACGACAGGCTGCGCCTCGGCGCCAAGCCGACCATGAACATAGGCCGTCTGACCCAACTGCTCGACCACCTCGATCTGCATTGTCAGGCCCGGACCTTCGCCGCCGAACAGATGCTCGGGCCGGACGCCCAAGGCATACTCTGTCCCGACATTCAGATCGTTCTTGAGTTGCGGCAAGTCCAGCGACAGCCCGCCCAGACTGACTTGCCTGGGTCCGGTTGCAGCGACCGACAGGAAATTCATCTTGGGCGAGCCGATGAACCCGGCCACGAACATGTTGTCGGGATCGTCATAAAGATCGGTCGGTGCGCCGACCTGCTCGACGAGGCCATCACGCAGGACCACGATGCGATCCGCCATTGTCATGGCCTCGGTCTGGTCATGGGTGACATAGATCATCGTGGATTTAAGCTCGCCGTGCAGACGGGCGATCTCGATCCGCATCTGCACCCGCAACTCGGCGTCGAGATTGGACAGCGGCTCGTCAAAGAGAAAGACCTTGGGCTCGCGTACAATCGCGCGGCCAATGGCGACCCGCTGGCGCTGTCCGCCCGACAGCTGCGCCGGGCGGCGATCCAGCAGGGGCGTGATCTTGAGAACCTCGGCTGCCTGTTCGACAACCTTGCGCCGTTCTGGCTTGGACATGCCTTGCAGCCGCAGGGCAAAGGCCATGTTCTCGGCCACGGTCATATGCGGATAAAGCGCGTAGGATTGGAACACCATGGCGATCTCGCGATCAAAGGGTTCTTCGTCCGTGACCACCTCGGCATCGATCATGATGTCACCGGAGGTGACCTCTTCGAGGCCGGCGATCATCCGCAGCAGGGTCGATTTTCCGCAACCCGACGGTCCGACAAAGACCGTGAATTCGCCGTCCTTGATCTCGAGATCGACCCCTTTGATGACATCCACAGCGCCAAAGGACTTGCGCACGTCCTGCAATGCAAGCTCGGCCATAAGAGCTATCCTTTCACAGCGCCGGTTGCGATTCCGGCGACGATTTTCCGTTGGAAGATGACGTAGAGCAGCACGATCGGCGCGGCCCCAAGAACAATGGCCGCCGACAGCAGAGGCACATTGGTTGTGTATTCGCCGCGTAGGGCCGCAATGCCGACCATCAGGGTGCGTTCATCTTGCAGAACCAGCAGCGAGATCAGCACATCGTTCCAGCAATACAGCGTGTTGAGAATGCCCAGCGTCAGCAAGGCAGGCTTACCCATTGGCAGCATGACATACCACCAGACCTGCAGGAACTTCGCGCCATCCACCCGCGCGGCATCTACCAGCTCACGTGGGAGCGCCGCGTAAAAGGCGGTCATCAGGTAGGTGCTGAACGGCAGGAAAAACGCCGTATAGGACAGGATCAGACCGATCCGGGTGTTCAGCAACTCCAGCGCGACGATGGTCTGGTAGAACGGCACCAGCACGACCTGCACCGGGATCATGAGCGAGGCCAGGATCACGCCGAAGATCAGCTTGCGCGCCGGGAAACGCAGCACGGCCAGGGCAAAACCCGCCAGCGACGACACCAGCAAAAGCGCAAGCACGGCCCCGGCGGTGACAGTCACCGAGTTGAAGAAATACTCGTCAAACCGCGCCCGGCTCCAGGCGGTGACAAAGTTCTCGATCGAAGGGTCGGTCACCAATCCAAAGCGGTCGAGGATATAACCCTTGCGATCCTTGAGTGCGTTGTTGATCGCGAAATAGATCGGATAGACGCAGGACAGGGCCAGCAGCATCATCGGTACCGAGGCGGCCCACAGGATGCGACGGTCTCTCTTGGCGGGTTTCGACATGGCGCGCTCTTATAGGTTCGTGTTGCGAGACATGATGCGGACCTGCATCCAGGCGATTCCGCCCATCATCACGAACAGGATCATCGAGATCGCCGCCGCATAGCCGGGTCGGTTCAGTTTGCCCTGTTCCAGCCAGATCAGGAATTCCGGCAGCGTGGTCGAGGTGCCGGGGCCGCCGCCCGTCAGGACATAGATCAGCCCGAACATCGAGGTGAGCACGCCAATCGTGGTGACCACGGCCACGAATTCGATGATCGGCCGCAAGGACGGCACGATGACCAGAAACAGCCGTTGCCAGAACCCGGCTCCGTCGATGCGGGCGGCTTCGATGATGTCATCGGGCACGGTGGCGAGCCCCGACATGAAGATCAGAACGCCCATGCCGAAAGTCGACCAAAGCTGCACGGCAATCAGGCTGCCAAGCGCGTTGCTGGAACTGCCAAGCCAGTCGATGGCGTCGATGCCGACGGCGCCCAGCATGTTGTTCAGGCTGCCATCATAGCGCAGTACAACGCTGAATATCGCCCCGATGATGACGCTCGAAAGGACGGCGGGAAAGAAATAGACGGCGCGGTAGAATTTGCCGCCGGGCACGCCCTGGTGGATGAGAATCGCCAAAAGCATGGGCAGCATCACCCAGATGGGCAATGTCGCCAGAAGGATCACGGTGTTGATCAACGAATCCTGAAAGGTCGGATCATTCGCCGCGCGCGCGTAATTGGCAAAGCCGACCCAGTCGCCATTGCCCAGCGTGTCCACATTGGTCAGAGACAGGAAAAAGCCCCAGATCAGCGGAATGACCCGAAAGATCAAAACCAGCGCCAGGGCGGGCAGCAGCATCAGGTAGGCAAAGCGCTGTTCCTGTTTGCTGCCGAAACCGCCGCGCCTTTTGCGCGGCGGCTTTGTCTTATGTGTTTTGACAGTCATGGTGTCCTAGTTTGCGTTGCGCGCTACTTCCATGGCTTCGATCGCGGCGTCCACATCGGTTTCGCCATTCAGAAGCAGTTGCGACTGGCGTTTCCATTCTTCTAGAACCGACGGGGCGAGGATCGAATGAGGCATTCCGCCCGGCGCCGCGGCCATCAGTGCCAATGCCTCGGCCAAAGCGGGGCTGGACAGTCCAGACGTATCCACCGCCAGGTTGGCCGGCAAGGCTCCGGTATCGACCGCGAAGATGGCCTGCCGCTCGGCATCCGCGAGGATTTCGACCAGGCTCAGCGCCAGTTCCGGATGCGCAGACTGGTTGGAGGCCGCCCAGCCGATGCCGCCGGCAAAGGGCAAACGCGCCAGTTCCGCGTCGCTGTTGGGATAGGCAAAGACGCCAACACCGCCCTCGCCGTGGAACTCTTCGAATTGCTTCCAGTGGGCAACGTCTGACAACAGGCCAACCGTATGCGCCGCGTCGCCGCGCATGAACATTTCGTATTCGTCCATGAATTTGGCGATCGAGTTCGCGCCTTCATAGAACCAGCCCGCCTCGGCCGCTGCCGCCCATTGATCGGCGATGGCGCGGACTTTGGGATCCGTCCAGGCCAGTTCGCCCGCAGCCCAGGCGGTGTAATCGGCATCGTCAAACGTGCTGGTTGCGATCTGCGAGATGAAGAATTCTCCGCCGAAGCCCTGGCTGTTGCCCAGGGCAAAGCAGGGAACCTCGCCCTTTGCCGCGATTGCTTCGCAGGCCGTAGAGAGTTCTGCGAAATTCGAAGGAGCCTTGTTGGGATCCAGACCGGCGGCCTCGTAGAGGGCGCGGTTGTAGTAGACGGCAAAGCCCTGGATGGTCAGCGGCAGGGCGATGACCTCGCCATTGGCCGTGAACCCCTCTGCGCCGCTGAACCCGTCTGCCATCGCGGTCAACGGGAGCAGAGCATCCGCGCGGGTCTGCGCCTGCGCACCACCGTGCAACAGGATGACATCCGGCCCTTTGCCCGAGCTCAGCGCCGTCCCCAGAAGGGTGTAATATTGGTCATGCGGCTGCACCACGAATTTGACCGTCGCGCCGGGGTTCGCGGCTTCGAAGGCGGCCTTGGCCGAATCGTAATAATCCGCCGTGACCGGGTCGCCGGATTTCCAGTCCCAGACTGTCAGCTCTTGTGCTTGCGCCGCGGCGCCAACAAGGCCGATGGCCGTCGCGGCCAGCAAAAAGGGTTTGGTTTTCATATTCTTCTCCTCCGTGAAGCGAATGTCGTTGGTTTCGGCCGCTATTCCGCAACCGACAGAAAATGGCTCGCCGGACCGGGCGGCGGGGCCGGCAGATCATCCATCGCCAGCGGCTCTGGCGCGGCCCATATCGCGCGCGCCTCGTCGGTCAGACGCATCCCCAGCCCCGGGCGGTCGGACAGATGGCCAAAGCCATCGCGAAACTGCACCGGCTGGTCCACCAGATGCACATTGTTGAGGAATGAGAACTCCATCCATTCAACTTTGGGCAGCGCGGTTGCGGTATGGATCCCGGTTTCGAGGAACGTGTTCCCAAGTGCAACGGGGATACCCATATCCCCCGCCAGCCAGCCGATCCGCATCACATCGGAGACGCGGCCATGCACGTTCAGGATATCCGCACCACCAGCCTGAAGCAGCGCGCGCCGACCCGAGACGTCGAGATACTCGCCAGAGTTCACCTGCGTCCAGGGCACATTGGCGCGCAGCGCGCGCAGCCCTTCGACATCGTCGCGCAAGATCGGATCTTCGACCCAGATCAGTGAAAACCCGGCCTCTTTGATGCGGTGCAGCTTGATGGCCGCCTCTTTGGCGTTCCAGGCCTCATTGGCATCGATCATGATGCCCGCATTCGGACCGACCGTTCTTTGCAGCAGCGCAAGGCGGTGCAGGTCCCATTCGAAATCCTCGGCGCCGATCTTGATCTTGAACGTGTCAAATCCCTCGGCGGCAGCGCGTCCAAAGAAGGAGACAAATTCGTCGTCGGACAGATGAAAGTCGAGCCCGCTGGCATAGGTGCGCACTTTGTTGCGCTGCCCGCCAAGATACGTGGACAAAGGCAGCCCGCTTTGTTGCGCAGCAAGATCCCAAAGGGCGATCTGCAAAGCCTCGGACAGGACATGCGCCGCCTCTGCCTGCTTGCCGCCGCGCGGCCGCGTGACACGATGGACCAAAGCCGCCGGAAGCTGCCCGTCAAGCTCTGGCCAGCAGGCCGTTTCGAAATCCGCGCGCAGCTCTGCCAGCGCCGGGTAACCCGTGCCCAAACGATGCGCAAACCCCAACCCGACGTGGCCCTCGCCGTCCATTATCTCCAGGGCGACGGCGTTCATCACCTCGTAGCGCACCTGGCTGTCGCCAACGGTGCGGTCGGTGCGGTGCTGAAAGCGGGTCAGCTTGTAATCTCGAATCTTACGGGGCATTGATTGTTCATCATGGATAATCTGATTAATCAGATGATATGTCTGAGCTTGCGAGATGGCAAGGAAAAAGGTTAAATCCCCTCCATGAAGACTTCGACACACCCCAAACTACTGAGTGAAACCGCCTATGAGCGGTTGCTGGAATGCCTGTTTTCAAAGGAGTTGCCGGTCGGAACGCGGGTGTCACAAAACGTGCTGGCCAAGATGACAAATCTGCAGGTTGGCCCGATCCGGGACGCGCTGAAAGTGCTCGAAGCCGATGGAATCGTGACGGTGCATCCGCGCTCGGGAATCGAGGTCATCAAGCCCACGGCCGAGCTTGTCCGAAACGTGTTCCAGTTCAGGACAATCATTGAACGTGCCGGGGTGCGCCAATTCGCGCTTCATGCGAGCCCAGAGGTTTTGACCGCGTTGGAGCAAGAGCACGACGAAATGGCGGAAAAATTGCAGGGCATCGCCGATGCGGACACGCTGATCCCGCAAATGGACGCCCTGGAGAACAGGTTCCATTTGGCGATTGTCGGCTCGCTCAACAATGAAATCGTTGATACATCATTCCGCCGCATCCGCCTCATCGTTCAGGTCATCAAGCTGTCGAAATACCTGTCGCCGACACTCATGAAGCAGTCCATTGATGAACACCGCCTAATCCTGGCGGCTTGCCGCGCCAGAGACCCGGACCAAGCCGAAGACCTGGTCGCGCAACATCTTCTCAGCGCGCTTAGCAGAAGCCTTGGGCTGAACTGAGGTCAGAATCCCGCGCGGGTTGCAAGCGTCAGAGGGTCGGTCAGCCCGGCGGCCTTGTGCCGAAGGCCGAGGTCATGCTGCCTTCAGGCAGGCGACGAAGTGCTATCTGCCATGATCAACACCCGCGCGGTTTCCCAAAGAAACCGAGAGGAAACAACTGCTTGTCGGGAAAGATGGTGCCCAGAAGAGGACTCGAACCTCCACGTCCATACGGACACTAGCACCTGAAGCTAGCGCGTCTACCAATTCCGCCATCTGGGCACAGATCGCTTGGTGAGGGGCCGTTTACGCCTGCTGAAAGGTGGTGTCAACGATGTTTTTGCAAGAAATGTGCGCGGCACACTTGCACCTTGTCGCTGCGCGGCTGCGGCGATATTCAGGCAGGGCAAAGTATGGGAGACTGAGATGTCGAAGCTCGTAACCATCTACGGCGGGTCCGGATTTGTCGGGCGTTATATCGCGCGGCGCATGGCGAAAGAGGGCTGGCGTGTGCGCGTCGCCGTTCGGCGCCCGAACGAGGCGTTGTTCGTCAAGCCTTATGGCGCTGTGGGTCAGGTCGAGCCGGTGCTTTGCAACGTGCGTGACGATGCAAGTGTCGCGGCTGCCATGCAGGGGGCGGATGCCGTCGTGAACTGCGTTGGCACTTTCGATGCGCGTGGAAAGAACAATTTCGATGCCGTCCAGTATCAGGCTGCTGAACGCATCGCGCGTGTTGCGGCGGCCTCGGATGTGGGCCGGATGGTGCACATCTCTTCGCTTGGGGCCGATCCCGAGTCCGAATCGGATTACCTGCGCACCAAGGGCCTGGGCGAGGCGGGAATCCTGCGGCACATGCCAGACGCCGTGATCCTGCGCCCTTCGGTCATTTTCGGGCCCGAGGACGGCTTTTACAATCGCTTCGCCTCGATGTCGCGCCTTGGTCCGGTTCTGCCGTTGGTTGGCGCGGATACGAAGTTCCAGCCGGTCTACGTGGACGACGTTGCCGCCGCGGCCCAGATGGGCATTCAGGGACAGGCAGAGCCGGGGATCTATGAACTGGGCGGGCCCGACGTCATGACGTTCCGGGACCTGATGACCGAGATGTTGCAGGTCATCCGCCGCCGCCGTCTGTTGCTGAACATTCCCTTTCCTATCGCGCGTATCATGGCGTTCTTCCTTGATGTCGGCTCGATGGCAACGGGTGGCCTTGTGGCCAACAGCATGCTGACCCGTGACCAGGTCAAGGCGCTGAAGGTCGACAGCGTGGCCAGCACAGATGCGCCCGGCTTCGAGGCGCTGGGCATCCGTCCCGTTGCCGCCAAGGCGGTCCTGGCGGATTATCTGTGGCGGTTCCGTCCGTCGGGTCAGTACGACGCGATCAAGGAATCGGCAAGCAACCTGCGCTCGCACTAAAGGCCAAACCCCAGCTGGCGCGCCTTTTGGCGCGCGTACCGGGGTTCTACATGCCAAGAACAGGCGACTTCCCAGGCCAGGCGTTCACGCGACTGTCGGCCCTGTGCGGAGTCCAAGTCAAAAACCGATGAATCGCATCGCGATTCGTCCCAGTCGATCAGGCAGGGGCCGTCGGTCGTCATGATCACGTTCTGCGGGGCCAGATCGCCGTGGATCGGGGTTTCGTCCGGCGGCAAGTCTTGCCAGATCGCACGCAGCAAGGTGACCAGAGACGCGGGCATGCGCGACAAATCCACGTCGCCGCCGCCAACCAACTGCGTCAATTCCCGTGCCGATGCGAAACCGGGGCGCTGCGAGTGTCCTCGCGCCAATTGGTGGAACAGCGTCAGCTGGGGGATCAGGCCTGTCAGGTCGTTCAGAGTTGCTGGCCTGCCGGCCACGAAAGGTTCGGTCGTCCAGCCATCGCAGGAATAGGTCCCTTGTGTGCTGCGCAACAGGCCGGGCACGATGAAACCGGCCTGTCGGGCACTGGCCTGCACAGGTTGCAGCCAAGCGAGCGCGTCTTCGCTGCGGCGCGTGGATTTAAAGACATATCGGGGCGCGGAATCTGCCTCTTGGTACACCCGATTGCGGTGACCGCCCGGAATGGGCTCCAGTGTACACGTCACGCCCCATGCCGCGGGATCGGGCAATGAACCGGTCATGCGGTGCAAGCGGGCAGGGCGGGCATCCTGCAGACCCGACACAGGACGGCAGCCCCGGCGCGCGTATCGATCTTGAAAATGATGCGGCCACAGACACGACGCACACCCATGAACCCCCTCCGTCACAAGGCGATTTCATTGTGAAAGAGGAATTCCTCTGGGTCACGCCGTTTCTGAGCGTGTCAGTGCACCCGGCACAGACCCATCAAGACCTTGGTGTTTGCGCAGCCTTCAGGTGGCGTCGTCGCCAATGTCCGCCGATCGGAAAGCCACTTCTGGCAGGCCTCCGTGAGCGGGCAGGCCCGACAGGCGGTCACCATCCTCGAATATCCTTCGGGCGTCAGTGTGCCGCGCTGCATCTCTTCGGACAGGCTTAAACCCATCGAGCGCGCCACGCTGCGAGTCAGCCAGAAGTGTTTTTCGACGTCACCTAGCATGGGGCATCATTCGTGTTGTCCTGCGCCAATCGCATCAGGAAGACTTGGTTTTCGCATCGTGCCGGAACCGGCCGTCGTTCGCGGGCGGGTGTGTTCAGCCACCGGGCACAGTCGGATGACCAATTGCAGCCCCGGCAGCGGCGGATGGCCTCGGACCAGGCCTCTTGTGACAGGGTGCCTGCATCAGCGGCCGAGGCCGGATCTGTGCCTGCAGCCTCTGCCATCCGGCTGACAAGCTGCACATGCTTTCCGGTCGGCCCCAGAGGCTTCAAGTCACCGGCCATCAGGGCTTTAGAGCTTGAAGCAGGTCGGCGTTCCGGCAGTAGCCCGGCGCTGTTGCCTCGATCCCCTGACGTGTGGCCAGCCAGTGCTCGCAGGTGTCGGGCTGCGTGCAGGCGGTGCAGCTCAGCACCGCGTCCGAGATCTGATCGACCGAGACATTGCCGCGAAGGGCCTGTTCTTCCAGATCGACGCCCAGTGTTTCGGCCATGGTGTCCACCAGCCGCGCATGGCGACGAAGCGTGTTGTTCTCTGTCATGGGTCTCTCCCTGTTCCGGCGACTTGAGGGAAAGCCTAGCAAAGCGGGGCAGGTCCGCCTTTGATGCAGGTCAAGAGCCGGATTTCAGCGCCCTGACGGTCTGGTTCACAAGGCGAATGCGGGCAGCATTCGGGGGATGGCTGCCCAGAAAGGCCTCGCCGGGATCGGGCAGCGTCGAAAAGAACTTGGCCCCCCGGATCGGATCGTACCCGGCGCGGAACGCAATCACGGTGCCCAGTTCATCGGCTTCCAGTTCGAAGTCCTTGGAATAGCGGCGCGCGCCGACGGCGGCCCCCAGTTCCTCGGCGCCGCGGACTTCCTCGGCCGAGGCACCGGACAGGGCGGCCAACCCCGACAGGATCACGGCCCCAGCGATGGCGCTTTGTCGGGTGCGTCCGATGTGGCCCAGGATGTGATGGGCCGCTTCATGACCCATGACAAAGGCCAGCTCATCCGCGTTGCGCACCGAGGCGATCATCGGAATGTTAAAGGCCAGGACGGGGCGTCCCCTACGGTCCGTGGTCTGAAAGGCGTTGGGCTCTTGATCGGGCCGGTCATCGACCACGATCTGAAAGGTGCAGTTCTGCCCTGAAGTGCGCTTTCGGCACTCTTCTTCCGCCACAGGTTGCACGGTTCGCACCACGTCAACAAAGCGCTGTACGGCAATTTCGGCTTTCCGACGCGAGGCCTGTTGGGCCGGGTCCAGCGCCTCGGGCGGCGCGACGGGCGCGCCGGTACAGCCCGCAAGCAGGGCTATGGCAAGGATCAGGAACCAGCGCATGAAATGTCTCCGAAATCTGCGACAAGCCTAGACCGGGGCGGGCACGCACTCCACTCAAAATTGCGGCACTTGGCACACTCTTGCCGGATGCTATCGTGGAAGCAGCAGACAACGAACAAGGATAAGGCATGTTCAGCATCGAGCACGAATTTGACGCAACCGTGGTGACCCTGGTCGACGAAGGTGAGACACCGCTGCAGGAAGATGTGGTCGTCAATTCCTTTGCCGAATGCATCACGGTCGAACAATACGACCCGCGCGAGGATCGGATGCAGAAGATTACCCTGTCGATCACCCAGATGAACGACCTGGCGGCGGCGATCAATCTGCCCGAGGGGGTCTATTCACGGGCCAAAAAGACCTGATCATGTGACGACAAAGACCTTGTCCCGCGAGGTTGCGCCACGCTTGAGCGTCAGCCGGGATTTGGGCAGGCCCAATGCCTTGGCCAGAACTTTCTGGATCGCTGCATTCGCCTTGCCGTTCTCGGCAGGTACGGTGATATACACGCGCAGTTGGTCACCTTCGTCGACAATCCTTTCGAAGGCCGCGCGCGGGGTTGCCTTGACCCGGATTTCCCGACCGGGGTCTGCCAGATGGGACAGGTCCAGTTTGCTCATGACGGGCCCCTTTCGCCGCAATGCCGGGTGGTTGAACGGGTTTTTCACCTTGAATCCCCTGGGACATCACACGACATAAGGGCCGACCACAAGCCGGAGTGCCCCATGCCCGATCCAAATCCCGCCGCCCTCGATTTTCTTCTGACACGGCGGTCACGCCCTGCAAAAACGTTGAAATCACCCGGCCCGGATCGCGCGGCGCTTGATGTCATCCTCACGGCGGCGGCACGCACGCCCGATCATGGCAAACTGGAGCCGTGGCGGTTCATCGTCCTGCAGGGCGATGCCCTGACCCGCCTGGGCGACGTGGCCGAGGCCCGCGCAACCGAACGCGCGCTTGAGCCCGAGATGGTTGCGAAGGCCCGCGTCCAGTTCGACGACAGCCCCCTGGCCGTGGCAGTGATCGAGGTGCAGAAATCGTCCGAGAAGATCCCCGAGCTGGAGCAGACCTATTCCGCCGGCGCGGTCTGTCTTGCGCTTCTGAACGCTGCGCTGGCGTCTGGTTGGGGCGCGAACTGGCTGAGCGGCTGGGTCTCGCACGATCGTGCCTTCATGGAGCGCGCCCTTGGGCTTCAGCCGCATGAACGCGTTGCGGGCTTCATCCACATCGGAACCGAAGGCCCCAAGCCGCCGGAACGTCCACGCCCTGATCTGAACGCGATCACCACCTGGGTCGACGCATGATCCTGACCTCGTTCTTCAAGGCGGTCGGCCAACTGGGCGACCCGCGCTTTCGCCGCGTCTTGTGGCTGGGCATCGGGTTGACCATTGCGCTGCTGGTCGCGGCCTATGCCGCCTTTCTGTGGTTCCTGAACTGGGCCTCGCCCGAGGACATGGTCTTTCCGATCATTGGACAGGTGCAGTGGCTGGACGACCTGCTGGGCTGGGGATCGCTGTTCCTGATGCTGATCTTTTCGGTCTTCCTGATGGTGCCGGTGGCTTCGGCGATCACGTCGATGTTTCTCGATGACGTGGCGCAGGCGGTCGAGGATCGGCACTATCCGCATCTGCCCCCTGTGCCACATGTCCCGTTTTTCGACGCATTGCGCGACACCGTGAACTTTCTGGGCGTGCTGATCCTGGCCAACGTGCTGGCCCTGTTCCTTTACGCTTTCTTTGCACCGGCCGCGGTTTTCATCTTTTGGGGGCTGAACGGGTTTCTGCTGGGAAGGGAATACTTCACGCTGGCCGCGATGCGCCGGGTGGGCCGGGCCGAGGCCAAGGTTCTGCGCCGTCGCCACGCAGGTACTGTCTGGCTTGCGGGGATCCTGATGGCGATGCCGCTATCGATCCCGCTGATCAACCTGCTGATCCCGATCCTGGGCGCGGCGACCTTTACCCATCTGTTCCATCAGCTGCAGGCACGGCATCCATCCGGTTGAACATCCAACCGTCAATGTCGCGCACCGTGATGGTACCGGTGATGATGATGCCGCCGATGATCGCCCACAGCACCGCCGAGATGCCGGTGGTGATCCAGGCCTTGCGCTTGAGGTTGTGCACCTCGGGGCTGCCCGCGTGGGTGCCGGGCACAACCTCGCCCAGGTCCCCCTGCGTTTTCAGGCGCACAGGGATCACGCACAGAAACGTCATGAACCAGATTACGGCAAACAGCACGATGCCCGAGGTGATCCCCATGGTCTTCTCCTATTGATCGAGCCTCATATAGCTCAGACCTGCTCCAACTCCACCAGGCATCCGTTGAAATCTTTGGGATGCAGGAACAGGACAGGCTTGCCATGGGCGCCGATCTTGGGTTCGCCCGATCCCAGCACGCGCGCGCCGGTTTCCTTCAGGTGGTCACGGGCGGCCAGGATGTCGTCGACCTCGTAACAGACGTGGTGGATGCCGCCCGCGGGGTTCTTTTCCAGAAAGCCGTTGATCGGGCTGTCTTCGCCCAGCGGATAGAGCAGTTCGATCTTGGTATTCGGAAGCTCGATGAAGATCACCGTCACACCGTGGTCGGGTTCATCCTGCGGGGCACCGACCGTGGCCCCCAAGGCGTTGCGGTACTGGTCGGCGGCGGCCTCCAGGTCGGGCACGGCAATGGCCACGTGGTTCAGACGTCCGATCATGATCGCTCTCCTCTTGGCATAAGTCGCCAAGGTTATGCCGGGCACGCGCGGCCAAGCGCAAGCGGCGCCGGGCGGATTAACCTTGTGTTAGCGTTAGGTGCGTCATCGTGCCTGAGGTCAAGGCATGGAGGGAACAATGGACGATCTGGCAGCATTCCACAGTCGCAAGCCAACCAAGGCACGCCCCCTGTTGGGAATCACGGTGCTGGTGGTAGAGGACAGCCTTTATGCCAGTGACGCCTTGCGGCTGATGTGCCTGCGAAGCGGGGCGCGGCTGCGCCGGGCCGATTGCATCGACAGCGCGCGGCGGCATCTGCAGGTCTATCGCCCTGGTGTGATCATCGTCGATCTGGGCCTGCCTGACGGGTCGGGGGCCGATCTGATTTGCGACCTCGTCAAGGCCAAGCCGCGGATCGGGGCCATCCTGGGCACCAGTGGCGATTCCTTTGCCGAAGACGTGGCGCTGGCCGCGGGGGCCGACGGGTTCCTGCCGAAACCGCTCAGCTCGCTTGGCGTGTTCCAACACACCGTCGTGTCCTGCCTGCCGCCGGACATGCAGGTTTCGGGGCTGCACGCACTGTCCGGCGAAGCGGTGCGCCCGGATCCCATGGCCTATCGCGACGACCTGGAACATGCGGCTTCGTTGCTGACCGAAAAGCAGGATGCGGGCACCCTGGCTTATACGCTGCAGTTCCTGACCGGACTGGCGCGGTCGGCGGATGACAATCCATTGCTGCGGGCGGTTGAGGCGGTCGATGCCGTTCCGGCGGGACAACGTCTGTCACACCCCGGCCTTGCGCAGATCGATGCCATGGTCAAGGACCGGATGTCTTGCGCCGCGCCCGTCTAGAAGCGGGGTCTTGCTGCGGACAGCGCCGGGTCATCATTGGCCCGCACGAGGCCGGTAAGATCGGACAAACGCTCGATCTGCTGGCCCTGGGTGTTGAAATTGGTCGGGTGCAACCAGGCGTCAAACGCCTCTTTCAAGGCGCGCCACTCGCTGTCGATCACGGAAAACCAGGCCGTGTCCCGATTGCGCCCCTTGACGACCAGCGCCTGGCGGAACACGCCTTCAAAGCTGAAACCAAGGCGCTGGGCGGCCCGCCGGGACGGCAGGTTCAGCGCATTGCATTTCCACTCGTAACGTCGGTATCCCGCGTCAAAGGCCCATTGCATCAATAGCACCATCGCCTCGGTGGCGGCGCGCGTGCGCTGCAAGGCGGGCGCCAGACAGATGTTCCCGACCTCGATGGATCCCGCCTCTGGCGCGATGCGCAGATAGCTTGCGACGCCGCTGGTGGTCATGCGTTCGCGATCGCGGATCGCAAAGAACAGGTGCGCAGGGTTCGAGACCGTTTCCCGCACCCAACGGTGATACTGCGCTGCCGAGTGAAACGGTCCGTAGGGCATGTAGTCCCACAGGGCGTCATGCCCGTCGATTTCGCGGAACAGCAGCGCCGCGTGCTTTTCGGCACTCAGCGCTTCGACCGTGCAATACCGGCCTTCAAGCGCCATGGGCTGCGGCGCCACGGGTGGGCTCCAATCAGGTACACGCGGACCAAGAGGATTGTCGGTGCGCATTGCGCCTCCTGTTCAGGCATTTTGCCCAAACAGGCTGCAATCCGCCGATTTTGTCAATCAATCGCCGGATGAGTGGTCCGGGTTTACAGCAGCAGCCCGGGGTCATCCCCCAGATCGAGCCCCGGAAAGATCACCTGTTCCAGCGCCGAGCCCTGCAGCCCGAACATGCCGCGCATGGCCCAGGCCGCATAGGCGCGCACATCGCGCGTGGGCATCAGGTCGCGCCGGGCATAAAGCGCGCTTTCCTCCAGCCCCGGCCAGTCGCCCAGAACCCGCCCGCCGCGCACTGCGCCCCCGGCGTAAAGCATCGCCCCTGCCGTGCCGTGGTCGGTGCCGCCGGTGCCGTTCATGCGCGCGGTGCGCCCGAACTCGGTCATGGCCAGAACGGTGGTCTTGGACCAGACGGGCCCCAGCCCCTCTTTCAGCGTGATCAGCGCGTCTGAAAGCTGCCCCAATGCGCCAGCCAAACCGCGCGTCTGATTGTCATGGGTGTCCCAGCCATTGATCGAGAAAGACGCGATGCGCGCCTCTTCGGCCAGCCGGTCGGCAGCGAACTGGGCGATTCGTGTGCCCGCGCCCTTTTTCATTGCGGCGGTCATGTCGTTGCGCATTTCCTGACCCATCTCGCGCAGGGTGCCTTCGAAGGCGATGGCGTCGCCGTCGGTTTCGGCCAGGGCAAAGGCCTGGCTGAGCGCCGATTCAAAGGCCGGGTCGTCCTGCATCACAAGCTGCGCCAGCTTCATGGCCTGCGGGCTCATGGTCAGATCGCTTTCCGGCGTCCAGCGCGTCACGGGCGCATCACCGTTCAGAACGATCATCTCTTGCCGTCCTATGGCATAGGCGGTTTCCGCGGAAAGGCCCGGGAACTGCTGCAAGAGCCTGTTCAACCAACCGTCGCGGATCTGCCCGCCCACCTGCGCCGAGCCGGCCTCGAGCAGATCCTGCCCGTCGAAATGGCTGCGCTTGTCGCGATAGGGTGTCGAAACGGCATGCACAAAGCCGAGCTCGCCGCTGCGCCACATGGGCATCAAAGGGGCCAAGGCGGCGTTCATGGCGAAATAACCGTCGAGGTCCATCGCCTTATCCGGGGCATCGCGCCCCAGCGTGGCGAAATCGCGGTCGCCATAGGGTTGGACAACCCCCAGCCCGTCCATCCCGCCGCGCAGGATGATGACCACCAGTCGGTTGTCCCAGGGCGCGGCCGCAAAGCTGACGGGCGTCAGCAGCGGGCTGGCCGCAGCGGAACAACCCAGCACGGCAGAGTTCAGAAGAAAGCGACGGCGGTTGATCTGCGATGATGTCATGACGGACCTCATGCTCTCTGAAACGCGGGAGAGGCGAGCACAAGCCCGATCCCGTCTGATTTGGTCTCGGCCGCCTCGGCGGCAAAGCGCACGGCCTGCGTGACACGGGGACCCAGCGCGGTTTCGACAAAAATCCTGGGGTCGGGCAGGTCGCGGGTCAGGCGCCCCGGAATGGTCAGCGCCCATTGCAGACGGGCGGCCAGACCCTGCGGCGATAGCCAGGCGCTGTCGGCTTCGGGCAAGCCATCCGGGCCATTCGGAGATTCCCAAGTGTGCCCCATCAACTGCATCGGCAACTGAAAGCTGGCGCGCAGCCTCTGTGGGCGCATCTCTTCAAAGGTGGCGGGCTGCAGCGCAAGGGCACGCAGTGAAGACCCAATGAAGTCCAGCGGTGGTTTGATGTTCGAGCCCGCGCTGCTCCAGGCCTCGGGATGCAAGATCATCGCCTCATAGACCGCCATCAAGGCCCCGTTCGTGTCCATGTAGGCGTCGGTCATCGCGCGGATCATCGACAGGTCCGGGGTGTCCGAGACGAAATGCACGGCCAGTTTTGCGCAAAGATGCTGCGCCGTTGCGGGGTGTCGTGCAAGGTCGCGCAACGCGTCGTGAACGTGGTTCAGGCGTGCCGGATCGCCGCCGTATTCGCGGCCCAGCACAGTTTCGGTGCCGGGTTCCGACAGGCGGCGCAGGAAACGCGGGTTGCCTTCCTTGTCCACGGTCAGCCCGGTAAGCAAGGTCGCCAACTGGCGCACATCGTCCTGCGAATAGGGGCCGCCCACGCCAAGGGTGTGCAGTTCAAGAATCTCGCGGCCCAGATTTTCGTTCAACCCTTCGCCCCTGTCGCGGTTCTGCGCCACGGTGCTGTTGGGGCCAAATGAATTGTTCTGGTCCAGATAGCTGACCATCACCGGATGCGTCACCGCCGAAATCAGCATGTCTTCGAACCGGGCTGCGATGAATGGGCGAATGGCGCTTTCCACGTAAGGCGAAACAGCGGACCGCAATTCGGCGCTTTTGCCGGCGGCGGTGAAGTGGTCGGCCCAGAAAGCCGTCAGTCTTTCGCGAAACGGTTGGTCCGTCCAGGTTCGGCGCATCAGCGTCTGTCCGAACCATCCAACGGCCTGCATCGCCATGTCCCGTCGTTTCGCCTTGCGGGCGTTCAGGGCATCTTTGGCCTCTGGCGTGTTCCGCTTCATGGCAAAGTCTTGGGACACCACGTTGAACTCGGCGATTTGCGCCTGATAGGCCTCGTAGGTCAGGATCGGAAAGCGCGTGGCCGCGTCGTCTGGCGCGATCAGCTGTTCCAGAAGGGCCGAGGCACTGGTCGCAGAGGCAATCTGGGGCGACAGTCCGCAGCCAAATCGAATGTCGGCAAGGGCAGGGTCAAACACGGTCGAAACTTTCTGCTCGGTCGGTAATGGGGCCTGCGGGAAGCATAACAGAGGCGACCGGGGTTGGCACCCGGTCGCCTGTGTCGCAGTTGTGCAATGGGTCAATTCTCGCTGATCAAAGTCAGGCAGTGCGCAAGGAAAGTGCTTTGGCGTCCAACATGTCGGCAAAGGCGTGAAGCCGTGCGGCAATGGTTTCGCAGATGGCGCAGGTGATCCGGGTGCGCGGGGACAGTGTCTTGTGGGCCAAGGCCTCGTTCAGCTTGGGGTCCCAACCGGCGCGAAGCATCATCATGTCGGTCTCGGAAAAGCGGGGGGTGTTGGCGGTCTGTTTCATGATCGTGTCCTTTGGCAAGGTGTGTGTGATGCGGCGCCTGACCTCACCTTGCCCGCTGTGCCGCGCCGCGACAAACGATGGTTTTTTGCTCCATGCACAAAGGAAATTTGTGTATGATCCGGTATGACCCGCCGTATGCCGCCCCTGAAACAGCTTCACGCCTTCGAGGCCGCCGCGCGGCATCAAAGCTTCAAGCTGGCCGCCGAGGAACTGCATGTCACCCAGGCTGCGGTCAGCCACCAGGTTCGCGCGCTGGAAGAGCACATGGGCCAGCAGCTGTTTGTGCGAAAGACACGCCAGGTGGTGCTGACGCCCCAGGCCAAAGGCTTTGCCGAGGCGCTGGCACAAGCCTTTGACACGATTGCAGAGGCGGCGCATCGGATGGAGGATGTGCCAATGGAAGGCGAACTGAAACTTTCGGTCGCACCTTTCTTTGCCAATCGTCTGCTGTTGCCACGCCTGGCAAGGTTTGCCGAGAAATTTCCAAAGATCGCGGTCAGACCCTTCATGTCGTCCACATATGTCGACCCGGTTGACGAAGGTTTTGACGGGCTCATCCGCTATGGCGGCGGAACATGGGACGGGTTGACCGCATTAAGGCTATATGACGATTGCGTCACACCCGTGGCCGCGCCGTCATACATCACAGAGCGGACTCTTCCGATGTCCCCGGAAGATATTGCCCGAACTGTGATGAGTTCAAATTCCCAGAACCGCCGGGATTGGTCCAACTGGTTTGCGGCGGTCGGATACACGCCAGATTTCGAGATGACTGTTATCGACTATCCCGACCGTGCAAGGGCAATTGATCTTGCGATCTCGGGCGGCGGTGTGGCTTTGACAGACCTGCATATCATCGCGCCCGATCTGGCATCGGGCGCGCTTATACAGTTGCATCCGGTGGCGGTACCCAGCGAGAAGAACATGTACCTCGCCTTTCCCGAAACCGGGCGGCCGGACCCTCGCCTTATGGCGTTTTTCGACTGGTTCCGTCAGGACCTTCTGGCGATGGAAGCCGACTTCACTCCTGCGGGATGACCCGCAGCGACAGCTCCATCAGCTGGTCGCTGGTCGGATCCGACGGCGCGGCCATCATCAGGTCTTCGGCGCGCTGGTTCATCGGGAACATGATCACCTCGCGGATGTTCTGTTCCTCGGCCAGCAGCATGACGATCCGGTCGATGCCCGCCGCGCAGCCACCGTGCGGCGGGGCGCCGTAGTGGAACGCATTGAACAAAGCGCCAAAGCGGTTTTTCACCTCGTCTTCGCCATAACCGGCCAGTTCAAAGGCCTTGAGCATCACCTCGGGCTTGTGGTTCCGGATCGCACCCGAGACCAGTTCATAGCCGTTGCACGCGAGGTCATACTGGAAGCCGCGCACCGCCAGCGGATCGCCGTTCAGCGCCTCCATCCCGCCCTGCGGCATCGAGAAGGGGTTGTGCTCAAAGTCGATCGCGCCGGTTTCTTCGTCCTGCTCGTAGATCGGGAAATCCACGATCCAGGCAAAGGCGAAA
This sequence comes from Alphaproteobacteria bacterium, assembly GCA_030424865.1. GTDB lineage: Bacteria > Pseudomonadota > Alphaproteobacteria > Rhodobacterales > Rhodobacteraceae > JAKVCP01. The sequence goes on from JAUHVR010000002.1 coordinate 170,893, forward strand.
CGGCTTTCGTCGATCAGCTTCAGCTCACGGCCGATCTCGGCGCGGGCACGGCCTGCGACGGCTTCAAAGACCTTGGGCTTGCCGCCCAGGAAGAAGGCTGCATCGCCGATGCCAAGCCCCAGCTGCTGGCGGATTGCCTCGGTACGCTCGGGGCCGATGTTCTTGGCCAGCGGACCGGCGGCTTCCATGCCACCTTCGACCTCGCCCGACTTCAGCTTGGCCTGCGCTTCCTTGACAGTGATGCCCAGTTCCTGCGCCACCGCGTCGGCGGTTTTTTCGCGCCAGAAGATATAGCCCATCCCCGGCAGGCCCTCTTTCTGGGCCCAGCTGTTCATGCGGTCACAGAACTTGCGCCCGCCGCCACCCGGTGCCGGGATGGCGCGGATCTGGGTGCCTTCCTGCTCCAGGAGCTTGGCGAAGATGGCAAAGCCCGATCCCGCGAAATGGTCGCTGACGATCTGCATCTTGATCGGGTTGCGCAGGTCGGGCTTGTCGGTGCCGTACCACAGCGCGGCGTCCTTGTAGGAAATTTGCGGCCACTCTGCCGGGTTGTCGACCGATTTGCCGCCGCCGAATTCTTCGAACACGCCCGCGATCACCGGGCTGATGGTGTCAAAGACATCCTGCTGCTCGACAAAGGACATCTCCATGTCGAGCTGGTAGAAATCGGTGGGCGAACGGTCGGCGCGCGGGTCTTCGTCACGGAAACAGGGCGCGATCTGGAAATACTTGTCAAAGCCCGAGACCATGATCAGCTGTTTGAACTGCTGCGGGGCCTGGGGCAGGGCATAGAACTTGCCCGGATGCAGACGCGAGGGCACCAGGAAGTCGCGCGCGCCTTCGGGCGACGAGGCGGTGATGATCGGCGTCTGATACTCGCGGAAGTTCAGATCCCACATGCGCTTGCGGATCGACGAAACCACGTCGGATCGCAGGGTCATGTTCTTTTGCATCGCCTCGCGCCGCAGGTCGAGATAGCGGTACTTCAGGCGGGTTTCCTCGGGGTATTCCTGATCGCCAAAGACGATCAGCGGCAGCTCGTCCGCGGCGCCCAGCACTTCCATGTCGCGGATAAAGACCTCGATCTCACCGGTGGGCAGCTTGGGGTTGATCAGGCTTTCGTCGCGGGCCTTCACGTTGCCGTCGATGCGGATGCACCATTCGCTGCGGACCTTTTCAACCTCGTTGAAAACGGGGCTGTCGGGGTCACACAGAACCTGGGTCACGCCATAGTGGTCGCGCAGGTCGATGAACAGAACGCCGCCGTGATCTCGGATCCGGTGCACCCAGCCCGACAGGCGGACGGTTTCGCCTTCGTTCGATTTGGTCAGCTCGGCGCAGGTATGGCTGCGGTATGCGTGCATGGGATGGCCCTTCGGCAAAGTGCGGAAATTCCCGGCTGATACACCTGTGATGGGGACGGAAGTCAAGGCGCTGACATGCCACGGCCCGGATGAAACATTGAGATTCAGCGATGTCACGGTAAAGTTTGGGTTCGAATCGCGGCAAACCGCGATCAACAAGGTGGGACATTGCTATGTGGGATCGTGTTTTTCACGCGATGCTGTCAAAGCTGGTCCGCAAGGGCCGTTTGACAGTCGTCATGCCAGACGGACAAAACATCGTCTACGAGGGCGGCCCCGGTCGCGAAGGCTATATCCGCATCGCGGATGCCTCGGCTGTGGGCAAGATGGTGCGCCGCCCGGGTCTTGCGCTGGGCGAAGCCTATATGGACGGCACCATCGAAATCCCCGAAGAACGGCTGTTCGACACTTTGACGATGCTGATCGAGAACATGAACGCAGGCGGCACGCCTGTCTGGTTCAATACGATGACGGCGATCAGCAACCGGATGCGCCGGTTCATGCAGCGCAATACCCCGGTGACGTCGCAGCGCAACGTGGCGCATCACTATGACATCTCGGACGATCTCTACGCTTTGTTCCTGGACAAGGACATGCAGTACAGCTGTGCCTATTTCACCGACCCGGACATGCCGCTGGAAGATGCGCAAATTGCCAAGAAACGGCACATCGCCAAAAAGCTGCAGATCGAGCCGGGGATGAAGGTCCTGGACATCGGCTGCGGCTGGGGCGGGATGTCGATCACGCTGGCCAAGGAATTCGGCGCGCAGGTTGTGGGCGTGACCCTGTCCAAGAACCAGCTCGCCACCGCGCAGGCCCGGGTCAAGGCAGAGGGGCTGGAGGACCGAATCGATCTGCGCCTTCAGGATTACCGGCATCTGGATGAACCCTTTGATCGCATTGTCAGCGTCGGCATGCTGGAACACGTCGGCCTGCCGCAGCTGGATGTCTATTTCAGGAAGGTGGCGGATCTGCTGACAGATGACGGCATCGGGTTGATCCATTCGATCACCAAGGTCGGACCGGGCACCGAAAACAATGCCTGGATCAACAAGTACATCTTCCCGGGCAGCTACGCCCCTGCCGGGTCCGAGGTGCATGCCTCTATCGACAAGGCGCGCCTTGTGGTGGCGGATATCGAAAGCTGGCGGCAGCATTATTCGTTTACCCTGCGTGAATGGCGCAAACGGTTTCAGGCCAGCGCGCAGACGATCATCGCCCAGTATGACGAACGCTTTTATCGCATGTTCACCTTTTACCTGGTCTCGATGCAGGCGTCGTTCATGCACGGGCAGATCATGGTGCAGCAGTTTCAGGTCAGCAAATCCCTCGGTGACGTGAACATCACCCGCGACTACCTGTATCGCACCGTTGATGCGTAATCGGGCTTGATCCCGGCCCGCGCCTGTCTATAACCCCGGAGAATTTCGCGCCGAAGCCTCCCTCGGCGCGGTCACGCGCGCGCTCAAGAGGTCTGACATGCCCAAACGTACCGATATCTCGTCAATCATGATCATCGGCGCAGGGCCCATTGTGATCGGTCAGGCCTGCGAGTTCGACTATTCGGGCGCCCAGGCCTGCAAGGCGCTGCGGGAAGAAGGGTACCGGGTCATCCTTGTGAACTCGAACCCTGCCACGATCATGACCGACCCGGAACTGGCCGATGCCACGTATATCGAGCCGATCACGCCGGACGTGGTCGCCAAGATTATCGAAAAAGAGCGCCCCGACGCGCTGTTGCCGACGATGGGCGGCCAGACCGGCCTGAACACCTCGCTCGCGCTGGAAGAGATGGGCGTGCTGGACAAATTCGGGGTCGAGATGATCGGCGCCAAGCGCGATGCCATTGAAATGGCTGAAGATCGCAAGCTCTTCCGCGAGGCGATGGACCGCCTGGGCATCGAAAACCCGCGCGCCGCAATTGTCACCGCGCCCACTGGCGAAGACGGGAAAAAGGACCTTGCCGCCGGCGTCGCGATTGCGATGGACACGCTGGAAGAGATCGGCCTGCCCGCGATCATTCGCCCGGCCTTTACGCTGGGTGGCACCGGCGGTGGCGTGGCCTACAACCGTGACGATTACGAGGCGATCTGCCGGTCGGGCATGGACGCCTCGCCCGTGGGTCAGATCCTGGTCGACGAGTCGCTGCTTGGCTGGAAAGAATACGAGATGGAGGTTGTCCGCGACCGCGCCGACAACGCCATCATCGTCTGCGCGATCGAGAACGTCGATCCGATGGGCGTGCACACGGGTGATTCGATCACCGTCGCCCCGGCGCTGACGCTGACCGACAAAGAATACCAGATCATGCGCAACCACTCGATCAACGTATTGCGTGAAATCGGCGTGGAAACCGGCGGGTCGAACGTGCAATGGGCGGTGAACCCGGTTGATGGCCGCATGGTGGTGATCGAGATGAATCCGCGCGTGTCGCGGTCTTCGGCGCTGGCGTCCAAGGCAACTGGTTTCCCGATTGCCAAGATCGCCGCCAAGCTGGCGGTTGGCTATACGCTCGATGAGCTCGACAACGACATCACCAAGGTCACCCCGGCCTCGTTCGAGCCGACGATTGACTACGTCGTCACCAAGATCCCGAAATTCGCCTTCGAGAAATTCCCGGGCTCCGAGCCCTATCTGACCACCGCCATGAAATCGGTGGGCGAGGCAATGTCGATCGGCCGCACGATCCACGAATCGATGCAAAAGGCGCTGGCCTCGATGGAGCAGGGCCTGACCGGGTTCGACGAGGTCGAAATCGAAGGCGCGCCCGAGAAGTCGGCAGTCATCAAGGCGATCAGCGCCCAGACGCCCGACCGACTGCGCACCATCGCGCAAGCCATGCGCGAAGGTCTGACGGACGACGAGATTCAGGCCGCAACTGCCTTTGACCCCTGGTTCCTGGCCCGCATCCGCGAGATTGTGGATGCCGAGGCCGAGGTCCGCAAAAACGGCCTGCCCATGACCGAAGAGGGCCTGCGCGACCTCAAGATGCTGGGCTTCACCGACGCCCGCCTGGGCAAGCTGACCGGCCGGGACGAAGACAACGTCCGCCGCGCCCGTCACAACCTGGGTGTCACCGCCGTCTTCAAACGCATCGACACCTGTGCCGCCGAGTTCGAGGCGCAGACCCCCTATATGTACTCCACCTACGAAGAGCCCATGATGGGCGAGGTGGAATGCGAAAGCCGTCCGACGGACCGCAAGAAAGTGGTCATCCTCGGCGGTGGCCCGAACCGGATCGGGCAGGGGATCGAGTTTGACTACTGCTGCTGCCACGCCTGCTTTGCGCTGACGGACGTGGGTTATGAAACCATCATGATCAACTGCAACCCCGAGACCGTGTCGACCGACTACGACACCTCGGACCGGCTGTATTTTGAGCCGCTGACCTTTGAACATGTGATGGAGATCCTGCGCGTCGAACAGCAGAACGGCACTCTGCACGGCGTCATCGTGCAGTTCGGTGGCCAGACCCCGCTGAAGCTGGCCAATGCGCTGGAAGAGGCCGGCATCCCGATCCTGGGCACCTCGCCCGACGCGATTGACCTGGCCGAAGACCGCGAACGCTTTCAGGCGCTGGTGAACCAGCTGGGTCTGAAGCAGCCGAAAAACGGCATCGCCTCGACCGACGCTCAGGCGCTGAAAATCGCCGCCGAAATCGGCTTCCCTCTGGTCATCCGTCCGTCGTACGTGCTGGGCGGCCGTGCGATGGAGATCGTCCGCGATCAGGCGCAGTTGGAACGCTATATCTCTGAGGCCGTTGTGGTCTCGGGCGACAGCCCCGTACTGCTCGACAGCTACCTGTCGGGCGCGGTGGAACTGGACGTCGACGCGCTGTCAGATGGCACCGCCGTGCACGTCACCGGCATCATGCAGCACATCGAAGAGGCGGGCGTGCATTCGGGTGACTCAGCCTGCTCGCTGCCGCCCTATTCGCTGGACAAGGCCACCCTGGCCGAGGTCAACCGCCAGACCGAGGCGCTGGCGCTGGCGCTGAACGTGCGCGGCCTGATGAACGTGCAGTTCGCGATCAAGGACGGCGAGATATACCTGATCGAGGTGAACCCCCGTGCCTCGCGCACCGTGCCCTTCGTCGCCAAGGCCACAGACAGCGCCATCGCCTCGATCGCCGCGCGCATCATGGCGGGCGAACCGCTGTCGAACTTCCCCCAGCGCCCGCCCTATCCGGCGGACGCGGGCTATGGCACCACCCTGCCGCTGGCCGATCCGATGACGCTGGCCGATCCGAACATGCCCTGGTTCTCGGTCAAAGAGGCGGTTCTGCCTTTCGCCCGCTTCCCCGGCGTCGATACCATTCTGGGCCCCGAAATGCGCTCGACCGGCGAGGTCATGGGCTGGGACCGCAGCTTCCCACGCGCCTTCCTGAAGGCGCAGATGGGCGCGGGCACCTCGCTGCCAGAAAGCGGCGCGGTCTTCTTCTCGATCAAGGACGATGACAAGACGCCCCAACTAGCCGAAACCGCGCAAGTGCTTGACAAGCTGGGCTTTTCCATTGTCGCCACCGGCGGCACGGCGGACTTCCTTGAGGCGAACGGCCTGACCTGCGAGCGGGTCAAGAAGGTCTATGAGGGCCGCCCGAACATCGTCGACGTGATGAAAGACGGCGGCATCCAGCTGGTGATGAACACCACCGAAGGCGCCGCGGCGGTCGAGGACTCCCGCGAAATCCGCTCGGTCGCTTTGTACGACAAGATCCCCTATTTCACCACGGCAGCAGGCGCCCATGCAGCGGCGCTGGCGATGAAAGAGCGTGGCGAGGGGGAGATTGTGGTTAAAGCCCTCCAAGGCTAACCCTTCGTTTAAAGGCGCGCGCCCGGCGCTGGTTGGGCGCGGGCTCTCGTTGACTAGTGTGCGGCACCGCTCTGCAAGACATGCAATGATCGCAAGACGTCGCCCTCGCGCCCTGAAAGGGGAGGGTCGGACGCGGCCCGACCTGTTGGCCGGGCACATCAGCAAAGTTACCGTAGAACAATCGCGCACATTGTGTGTCGTCCCTTCCACACCCCCCCACCCCTCTGCTAAACCACGCCCAACCCCGAACCTCCCGGAAGGCGTGACATGACGACCCCCAAGCCTGTAGTTCTGACGATCCTCGACGGATGGGGCCTCGGCCCCACGCGTGATGCCAACGCCCCCGCGCTGGCCAAGACGCCGACGATGGATCATCTGACCGCCACCTGCCCCCATGCGACGCTGGTCACTTATGGGCCCGACGCAGGGTTGCCGACCGGGCAGATGGGGAACTCAGAGGTCGGGCACACCAATATTGGCGCGGGCCGGGTGGTGGCGATGGATCTGGGGCAGATCGACCTGGCCATCGAGGATGGCAGCTTCTTTGCCAACGCCGCGCTGCAGGACTTTGCCGCCAAGGTGAAAGCGGCAAACGGCACGGCGCATGTGATCGGCCTGACCTCGCCCGGCGGGGTGCATTCGCATCAGGATCACATCGTGGCCGCTGCCAAGGCGTTGACCGACGCGGGGCTGCCGGTCGTCGCCCATGTGATCACCGACGGGCGCGATGTTGCGCCGGGCTCGGGTCAGGCGCAGGTTGCGCAGTTTCAGGCGGATCTGCCCGCGGGCGTGACGATTGCCAGCGTCTCGGGCCGCTACTTCGCGATGGACCGCGACAACCGGTGGGAGCGGGTCGAAACGGCCTATCGCGCGATTGTCGAAGGGCAGGGCGCGCGTTACGCCGATGCCGACAGCGGGATTGCCGCCAGCTATGCGGCTGACAAGATCGACGAATTCATCGAACCCTTTGTGGTTGGCGACCATGCCGGCATCCAGCCGGGTGATGGTGTCTTTTTCATCAACTTCCGGTCGGACCGGGCGCGGGAAATCCTCGCGGCGATCGGTGACCCGGCGTTTGAGGGATTCGCGCGTGAGAAACCGCACCTCAGCGCGCTGCTGGGGATGGTCGAGTATTCGGACAGCCACAACACCTACATGACAACCGCCTTTCCGAAGCGCGAGATTGTCAACACGCTGGGCGAATGGGTGGCCAAGCAGGGCAAAACGCAGTTCCGTCTGGCCGAGACCGAGAAATACCCGCATGTCACCTTTTTCCTGAACGGTGGCAAAGAGGTGCCCGAAGAGGGCGAGGACCGCTTTATGCCCAAATCGCCCAAGGTTGCGACTTATGACTTGCAGCCCGAGATGTCGTCCGAAGAGGTGACCGAGCGGTTCGTTGCCGCCGTCGAGGCGGGCTATGACCTGATCGTGACGAACTATGCGAACCCCGATATGGTTGGCCACACCGGCGATCTGGACGCCGCGATTGCGGCCTGCGAGGCTGTGGATGCCGGTCTGGGCAAGGTGCTGGCGGCAGTGGAAAAGGCAGGCGGGGCGATGATCGTGACGGCGGACCACGGCAATTGCGAAACCATGGTGGACCCCGAAACCGGCGGGCCGCACACGGCGCATACGCTGAACCCGGTGCCGGTGATCCTGTTTGGCGGGCCCGAGGGCGCAAAGCTGCGCGACGGGCGGCTGGCGGATCTGGCGCCGACGGTTCTGCAGCTGATGAACCTGCCGCAACCCGAAGAAATGACCGGAGAGACCCTGATCGTCACATGATCCGTGCGCTTGCAGTCCTGATCGCGCTGACCGGAGCAGCGCAGGCCCAGACGGCGGCGGAATCGGCGCAGTTCGCGGCCGAGATGCTGGAAGAGGCCTCGGTCCGTCTGGATCAGGCCGACGAGGCGCGCGATCGTGTGGCGGCGCTGACCGAAACGATCCGGGCCTTCGAATCGGGTCTGGGCGCGCTGCGGGATGGCGTGCGCGCCGCGCGCATTCGCGAGTTGGCGGTGCAAAAGGATCTGCAGGGGCGCGAGGCCGAGATTGCCCAGCTTCTGGGTGTCTTGCAGACCATCAGCCGGACCGAAGGTCCCGCGGTGCTGGTGCATCCGGCGGGGCCGGTGGGCGCGGCGCGGTCGGGCATGATGGTGGCCGCTGTCACGCCGGGGCTGGCCGCGCAGGCGCAAGACTTGAAGCGGGATCTGCAAGAGGTCAGCACCCTGCGCCAGCTGCAAGAGGCGGCTGTGAACCAGCTGCGGCAAGGATTGAACGGCGTGCAGACGGCGCGCACACAACTGAGCCAGGCGATTGCCGAACGCACCGACCTGCCGCGCCGGTTCACCGAAGATCCGGTGCGCACGGCGATCCTGATCGGAGCGACCGAGACGCTGCAGGCCTTTGCCAGCGGCCTGAGCGAGATTGCGGTGGGTGACACCGGCGAGGCGCTGCCCGGCATCGATGATCAGCGCGGTCTTTTGCCGCTTCCCGTGCCGGGCCAGATCCTGCGCGCGGCGGGCGAAGCGGATGCAGCCGGCGTGGTGCGTCCCGGCATCCTGATTGCCACCCGGGCCCAGGCTTTGGTCACGACACCTGTTCCCGTGACCGTGCGCTACAGCGGCCCCCTTCTGGACTACGGGTTGGTGACAATCCTTGAACCGCAAGAGGATACACTCTTTGTTTTCGCGGGGTTGGCCACGGTTTTCGGGGCCGCTGGCGAGGTGCTGCCGGCCGGCAGTCCGGTCGGTCTGATGGGGGGAAGCGCGGGAAATGCCGATGATATCCTCTCACAGTCCGGTGAAAGGACTGGAAGTGCCCGCCCGGAAACGCTCTATATAGAGGTCAGAGAGGGCGACGGCACCGTTGACCCGCTGATCTGGTTCACGACCGACAAGGGATAAGAAATGAAGAAATTCGTGATGGCCGCCGTGGGCGGCACTCTGGCCGGTGTGGTGGCCACCACGCAATTCGTAGGCCCTCTGCTTGCTCAGGAAGGCGCGCGAACATCGAGTGTCTACGAACAGCTCGATCTTTTTGGTGACATCTTTGAACGCATCCGTGCGCAGTATGTCGAGGAAGTGGACGAGGCCGAGCTGATCGAAGCGGCAATCAACGGCATGCTGACCTCGCTTGATCCGCACTCAAGCTACCTGTCGCCCAAGGACGCGGCAGACATGCGCGTGCAGACACGTGGCGAATTTGGCGGGTTGGGCATCGAGGTCACCCAGGAAGAGGGCTTTGTCAAAGTCGTCTCGCCGATGGACGGCACACCTGCGGATGCCGCGGGTATCGAGGCGGGCGATTTCATCACCCATGTCGACGGCGAGTCGGTTCTGGGCCTGACGCTGGATCAGGCGGTCGAGATGATGCGCGGGCCGGTCGGATCCGAGATCATCGTGACCATCGTGCGTGAAGGTGAGGAAGAGCCTTTTGACGTTTCGATCATTCGTGACACCATCAAGCTGCAAGCCGTGCGCACCCGGACCGAAGGTGACACCGTGGTCCTGCGGGTGACGACCTTTAACGATCAGACCTATGCCAACCTCGAAGAGGGGCTGGCCAAACAGGTCGAGGAATTGGGCGGCATCGAGAACGTGAACGGCTTTGTGCTGGACCTGCGCAACAACCCGGGCGGCCTGCTGACCCAGGCGATCCGCGTCTCTGACGCCTTCCTTGAAAAGGGCGAGATCGTCTCGACCCGTGGCCGGAACCCGGCGGATGGCGACCGGTTCAACGCGACCGAGGGCGATCTGGCGCAAGGCAAGCCGGTTGTTGTCCTGATCAACGGCGGTTCTGCCTCGGCCTCGGAAATCGTTGCGGGCGCCTTGCAGGATCACCGCCGGGCGATTGTTGTGGGCACCAAATCCTTTGGCAAGGGCTCGGTCCAGACGGTGATGCCGCTGCGCCAGGACGGCGCGATGCGCCTGACCACCGCGCGGTATTACACCCCGTCGGGCCGTTCGATCCAGGCGTTGGGCGTCTCGCCCGACATCATCGTCGAGCAGCCGCGCCGCGACCCGAACGCCGAAGAGGCCGAAGAGGAACGCCGCACCCGGTCCGAGGCCGACCTGCGCGGCAGCCTGAACAACGACAGCCTGTCCGAAGACGAGCTGCGCCAGATCGAAGAGGATCGCGCCCGCGCCGAAGAGGCCGCCAAACGGCGCGAGGATGACTATCAGCTGGCCTATGCCATCGACATCCTCAAGGGCCTTTCGGCGCTGGGTCCAAAGGACTGATCTCAATTCTCGAAAACTTGGAAAGCCCCGCAGATTCGCGGGGCTTTTTTTGTTCGGACGCTCTGCTGCGCAGAGCAGCTTTATCCCGGCTTGCGGACGCTCATGAGGCGGGACATCAGCGCGGTCTGGCTGTTGGTGCCCGTCTTTTCAAACACACGGCGCAGCTGGGTCTTGATGGTGGAAACCTGTACTCCCATCTCATCGGCCACGGCGCGCAGGTCTTGTCCATCCACCAAAAGCGCAACCATCCGCCGCTGCGAGGGTGAGAGACCGAAAAGTTCGGACGCGTGTTCAATCCAGCCATCCAGTGCTGCGGTGTCCTCGAAGGTGATCGAGATTTCGCTCTGCACAACCCGGGCCCAGCAATACATGGGCTTCAGATTTTCGTCTTCTCCCAACGGGATCGGATGGGATGAACGGTTGGACAACCCGGGCGCAAACATCGTTTTCAGAAAAGCGACCCGATCTGCGATTTCTGCCTGAAGGCCCGCGTCCATATCTTTTTGTCGGGCAAACAGCCGGTCGCGGACAATCTTCAAGCCCTCATAGGCGGGCAGACGCGCCTTGGCCTGATCGTTCAGTTGAACCACCCGACCAGTTGCGTCCAGACGTATCTCTGGCGTCTTCGCATGTTCCCGCTCGGGCACGACAAGGATCATGCAGGCGATCTTCCAGCGTGTGCCAACGCGATGCAGGATCTTTGTTTCGTGCTGCAGCCTTTCAACAATGAAACCGGGATCGTTTTTGGCCAAAACCTGATCATAGTGGACCCAGGCCACATCACCTGAAACCGTCACCTGGACATTCTTGCGGACCAGGTATTCGCGGGTGTCATAGTTCTGCGGGGCCCACTCCATCGATTTCCTGAAGCCCTTGCTGATCTCGTCCCAGCCCTTGTGTTGGCGGACACCGACGCGGGGACCGGCAAACAATCTGATGGTGTCCGGCGCGTGCAACCATTGGTCCGCCAGCGTCTCGTAGTCGTTTGCGAAGAACGCGGCACATTCGATCTCGATCACATCGAGAACCGCTTGTTCTTCTGCGGAATACCCCGGGCTGGTGTCTTGTTCTGGTGCCAAAATGCCTTCCACCGCTTTCATCCAACCTCTGTCGAAGGTTTGGTCAGGATGGGTGTAACACGGATTGCCGTCTGAAAGAATTTCAGGCCTGTCTTGAGCCGTTCCAGCACTCCCCGTTTTGCAACTTCGGGCTGCGGGTCGTTGTCGTACAGGGGCCAATCCCTGTCGTCGCGGAAGGCTTTCAGGTTCGTCGCCACAAGCAATGAATAGTCCATGTTTCCATCTCCGTTGGTTTCCTGCGTTGACGACGATCATGGCTCAGTTTCGTCGTTCGCCCTGTCATCCATCCGGGCGACAATTGTCTGTGCTGAAGGGGGAACCCATCGCCACGGGGCTTGTATTTGGTACGATATCGCACTATATAGTTCGATATCGCACCATATTGGAGATTCGCAATGGCCCTTTCCCGCAGAAAAATGATTGCCCTTATCGGCGGTGGCGTCGTTCTTGCCGCAAGCGGCAGCGCCGCCGGGTTCCTGACCACCCGCCGTCCTGACAGCGCACTTGCGCCGTGGGAGGCCGCGGGCGGCTACAGCGACCCGCGCCTGAACGCCCTGTCCTATGCGCTGCTGGCCCCGAACCCGCACAACCGTCAGCCGTGGGAGGCTGAACTGGTCGGCGACACCGGCCTGATCATTCACCGGGACAGGTCGCGCAATTTGCCTGCCACCGATCCGTTTGACCGGCAGCTGACCATCGGCATGGGCTGCTTCCTTGAACTGCTGCGCATGGCCGCCGCCGCGCAGGGCTATGCACTGGACCAGACGCTCTTTCCCGATGGCGAGGACGGGCCGGTCGCACGGATCACCTTTGCCAAGGGCGGCCAAGCCGACCCGCTGTTCGCCCACGCCCTGAACCGCCGGACCAACCGTTCGAAATACGAAGACCGCCTGCCCGACGCACAGGCCATCGCCGCGCTGTCCGAGATCGGTCAGGTCGTCCTCGAGACGGGCCAGGTCGACGCCACCCGGCAGTTGACGCAAGACGCCATGCGGATCGAGATGCTGACCCATGAGGCGATGATGGAAAGCGTCGATCTGATGCGTATCGGCAAGGCCGAGATCAACGCCAACCCCGATGGCATCTCGATGGGCGGGCCGTTTCTGGAAAGCCTCTCGCTGGTCGGCATCCTGTCGCGCGAGGCGCTGGCTGACCCAAACAGCGCGGGCTTCAAGCAGGGGCTTGAAATCACGCTGGGCGATCTGTCGGCGACCCATGCCTATGCGGTCATCACCACGCCCGGAAACAGCCGTCTGGACCAGATCGAGGCCGGCCGCCGCTGGATCCGCCTGAACCTGACCGCCACGGGGCATGGGCTTGCGATGCAGCCGGTCAGTCAGGCCCTGCAGGAATACCCGGAAATGGCCGAGCCGTATGATCGCGTCCACAAGATGTTCGCAGGGCCCGGCGAAACGGTTCAAATGCTGGGGCGGCTTGGCTATGCTCCGCAAGTCGACGCAAGCCCGCGTTGGCCGTTGGAGACTCGACTGCTGAATGCCTGACCATCCCCCCGACCTGTTCTTTCGCCTGATCACCGAGGCCGGGATCATCACGCAGATCGCCACAACCTTTCTGGAGGCGCGGCTGCCGGATGGGTTGCTGGCCTCTCATTTCGGGGTGGTGAACCATCTGACCCGGGTGAATGACGGCGCGACGCCCCTGCAACTGGCGCGCGCCTTTCAGGTGCCAAAGACGACGATGACGCACACGCTGGCGGGGCTGGAAAAACACGGGCTGGTCGAGATGCGCCCGAACCCGGATGACAAGCGGTCAAAACAGGTCTGGCTGACCCCGGCGGGACAGGCCTTTCGCGCCGAGGCCATCGCGCGTCTGGCCCCGGTGATCGAAGAGGTCGCGAAACGCTTTGACGGCGACCGGGCGGCGGCCATCCTGCCGGAACTGGCCGAGTTCCGCGCCGTGGTGGACGATTTGCGCAACGACATGACCTGATCCACGCTGGCCCGTCCCATGCCGACCCGTTAGGGTGCGCGCAAACAAGACGAGGCCGCAGATGACCCCCGAAGAGATCGAAAAACTTCCCTATCGCCCCTGCGTGGGTGTGATGCTTGTGAACGCCGACGGCCATGTCTTTGTCGGCCAGCGCATCGACAACGAAACCCCCGCCTGGCAGATGCCCCAGGGCGGCGTTGACGACGGTGAGGCGCCGCGCGATGCGGCCCTGCGCGAGCTCTGGGAAGAAACCGGTGTGAACCCCGAACTGGTGACGGTCGAGGCCGAAACCGCCAACTGGCTGCCCTATGACCTGCCGCATGATCTGGTGCCGCGCATCTGGAAGGGGCGGTTTCGCGGACAGGAACAGAAATGGTTCCTTCTGCGCTTCAACGGCTCGGACGATCAGGTGAACATCGCGACCGAGCATCCCGAGTTCAGCGAGTGGCGCTGGTTGCCCGCCGATCAGCTGGTTCCCAACATCGTGCCCTTCAAACGCGCGGTTTATGCTAAGGTGCTGGAGGAATTCCAGGAGAAGCTATGATCCGCGCCCTTGCCCTTGTCGCGCTGATGGCCTCGCAGGCGCACGCCCTGTCGTGCTTGCCCTCTGATGTCGCAGCAGATTTTCACACCGCCAATGACGCGAAAGAGTTCTACGTCATCGCCTATGGCAAGCTGAGATTCAACGAATCGCGATTGCCGGAAGGGCAGAACTCGGACCAGATGCAGGGGCGCGAGGTGGTGATCCCGGCGCGGCTGAATGGATGGTCGCTGACCTCGATCGGGTTCACACGGGTGTTTGACGAGCGCATCAATCTGCGCGTCATCTGCCTGGGACCGTGGTGCGGCGGGGCGGTTTCGGACCTGCCTCACCTGACGTTCCTGAAACGGACGGGCGGAGCCTATGAGCTGGAGGTCGGGCCCTGCCCGTCCATGTCCTATGCCGAGCCCAGCCAGGAGCAGCTCAATCAGGCGGTTGTCTGCTTTCAGGGCGGACATTGTCCAAGGCCCTTCTGAGCCTTTTGCGTCAATGGTGGTTTCAGGGCCGCCGGGCGGTCAGGCGATCGACCTTGTTCCGTCTCGGCGCGGCCATCAACGCAGTTTCTTGAGAATGTTCAACGAGGCGTAGCCATCCGGCACCATCCCGATGGAACGTTGATAGGCGCGCACGGCGGCGATTGTCAGCGGGCCGATCTTGCCGTCCACGCCCTTGGTGTCGAACCCGCGCTTGGTCAGCAGGCGCTGCATTTCCTTGCGCTCAGAGAAGGTCAGCGCCCGGTCTGTTCGCGGCCACTTGGCCTGGATCGCGCCGCCGCCCTTGATGCGGTCGGCGAGGTGCCCGACGCCGATCACATAGGCATCCGCGGTGTTGTAACGCTCGATCACGTCGAAGTTCTTGAAGATCAGAAAGGCCGCGCCCTGTGCGCCCGCCGGCAGCAGGACCGAGGCTGAACCGTAATCCGGCACCGGTTTGCCGTTCATTCCCACGACGCCCAGCTTGGCCCAATCCGAAGGCATCTTCTTGGTCTTGCGGTTCGCCTGCGCATAGTTGAACCCGCGCGGCAGCTTGACCTCGACGCCCCAGGGCGCGTCCTTGCGCCAGCCGTAGCGTGCCAGATAGGCGGCGGTCGAGGCCAGCGCATCCGTCGGGTCGTCCGACCAGATGTCACGCTTGCCGTCGCCGGTGAAATCCACCGCAAGCGCCTGATACGAGGTCGGGATAAACTGGGTATGTCCCATCGCCCCGGCCCAGCTGCCGGTGAAATTGCTGACCTTCACATCGCCGCTTTGCAGGATGCGCAGCGCCGCGATCAGCTGCTGTTCAAAGAACCGCCCGCGCCGTCCGTCATAGGCCAGGGTCGCCAGCGACCCGATCACCGGTTTGTCGCCCCGGAACGTGCCATAGGCGCTTTCCAGCCCCCAGATCGCCACCACAACCTCTTTGTCGACGCCATAACGCGCCTCGATCCGGTCGAGCGTCTTGTTGTGTTTGCGCAGCGCCTTTTTGCCATTCGCGACCCGCGTGGAAGAGGCTGCGCTGTCGAGGTAATCCCAGATCGTCTTGGTGAACTCGGACTGGTTGCGGTCGCGGCGCACCACCTCGGGGTCGTAACGCACGTTCTTGAACGCCTGGTCAAAGATCGAGGCGCTGATCCCGGCACGCAGGGCGCGGGCGCGGAAGCCGCTGATCCAGGCCTCGAACCCTTTTTGGGTTGCAACCGGGATCACCTCGACCGGTTCGGGATCGGGCTGTGGCTGCGCCTGAAAACCGGGGCGCACCGTCGGTCGTATCGACGTCAGCGGTGCCGCCCGTGACACGCTGTTCAACGCAAGAGACGCGGCTTGAACCACGGGGTCCACCGGGTCAGCCGCCCGCGGTGCAGGTCTCATGATCGGCCGCAGCGAGGTTTCAACCGCACTGGCCCAGGCGGATGAAACCCCCAGGAAAACGGCCGTGGCCGTCGCAAGAACCCTGCGCACCTGCATGTTGTACCCACTGCTTTTTGGTCTGTTTTCAGGAAGTCTAGCGCAGGTCTGCCCAATTCCAAAGCAATCATGGGTTAATATCGCGATGCTCCGCCGATTGAGTGATCATCTCCATGTAGGCGCGCAGCAGCGGGATGCGTCCGGGACGAAAACTGTCGTCGGTGACATGCAGATCCGTCATCCGGTCCAGCCGAAAGGCGCGAAACCCTTCGCGCAACAGGCACCAGGACATGAGGCAGTGGCTCGATTCGAAAAAAGTTATGGTCAAGGGTTTGACGGATCGCACCGTCTGCGCGCCCCGTGCATCGCTGTAGCTAAAGCGCACGATACGCTCTTCCCAGACGGCCTGACGCAGCGCGTGCGGGTCGATGGTCGGTTTGGGCGGCGGGTAGAACCGATGGGCGCTGAGAACCGCATGCCGCAGGCGATGCGCCTGCCGGTCGGGCAGGCGGGCGCGCAGCTTGCCAAGTGCGGCTTCGGCTGCGCCTGCAAGCACCGGGTCGCCGATCTCGATCACCTCGCGCAGGCCCAGAACCAGCGCCTCCAGCTCGTTGTCCTCGAATGTCAGGGGCGGCAGGCTGGCGTCTTCGATCAGCGTGTAGCCAAACCCGGCCGCCCCGTCGATCACCGCACCCAGCCCACGCAGCGTCTCGATATCGCGATAAAGCGTGCGTTCGGACACGCCGGTTTCCTGCGCCAGTGATTGCGCGGTTACAGGCGGGGTCAGGCGGCGCAGGGCCTGCATGAGCTGGAAAAGGCGATGGGTCCGGGACATGTCCTGATCATATAACCACGTCCTGCCAGAAACTGACAGTAGGGCCCTTTAGATCAGCCGCAAAGATCAAAGGAGATTTGTGATGCTGACCCTTCTAAGCCTGCCTGGAAACGCCAGTGAACCCAGCCTCAGCCCGTTCTGCGTCAAGGCGATGTGCCTGCTGCACATGTCGGGGGAGCCCTGGCAGGTGGAATATGTCATTGACATGAGCAAGACGCCGCACGGCAAGCTGCCGGTGCTGCGCGGGGTGGATCGGCTGATCCCGGACAGCGGCTTTATCCAGACCTATTTGGCAGAGCGCGGCGCGGACTTTGCGCCGGGGCTGTCACGAGGCGACAGGGCGCAGGCCCATGCGTTGATGCGGATGAACGAAGAGCATCTGCGCGCCGCACTGGTGCATGACCGCTGGCTGGAGGACGCCGTGTGGCAGCATTCGCGGGAAGACCTGTTTGCCATGGCCCCGGCCCCCCTCCGGCGGCTGATTTCCGGACGGGTGCGCAAGCAGGTGCGCGCGGCGATGAACGCGCATGGGATCGCGCGCTTCACGAGCCAGGAACGCGCGCTGAAGGTCGCCGAGGATCTGGAGGCGGTCGCCCGGCAACTGGGGGATCAAGAGTTCCTCTTTGGCGCGCAGCCCTGCTTTGCCGATGCCTCGGTCCTGCCGGTGCTGAGCATGGCGCGGGACCTGCCGGCCGATACGCCGCTGCGTGACCTGGTGCGGGGCAATGCGGCGCTGATGGCCTATGCCGACCGGGGCCGCGCGCGGCTATATCCCGATCAGGTCACCCACGCGATTTCCGCCGCCGCTTGACCTGGGTCTTGGCGCTCTTCTTCTTGGACTTCACCAGCTTGCGCTTGGGTGATCCTTTGCGCCCACCACCGCCCCGTCGCCGGGGTGTGCCGCGCCCCTGCGGCAGGTCCGCGTCTTCGAGCGTCAGAAGTTCCAGCCCGATGCCGCCCGTCACCGGTGCGGCGTCGGTCAGCTTGACCGTCACCCGCTGCCCCAGCGCGATCACCGTGCCGGTGTCGGCCCCCATGATCGAGCCCGTCTCGCGGTCGTATTCCCAGTATTCATTGCCCAGCCCCCGCATCGGGATCAGGCCATCTGCGCCGGTTTCATCAAGCTTCACAAAGACCCCGAACTTGGCGATGCCGTTGATCCGCCCGCCGAATTCCGCGCCCACACGGTCGGACAGATAGCTGGCCAGGTAGCGGTCGGTCGTGTCGCGCTCGGCCATCATCGAGCGGCGTTCGGTGTCGCTGATATGCGCGGCCGTCGGCTCCAGCTTTTCGATGTCTTCAGGCGACAGCCCGTCGTCGCCCCAGCCGTGGGCGGTGACCAAACCGCGATGCACGATCAGGTCGGAATAGCGCCGGATGGGCGAGGTGAAATGCGCATAGTTCAACAGCGCTAGGCCAAAGTGGCCAAAGTTCTTGGGGCTGTAATAGGCCTGCGTCATGCTGCGCAGGGTCGCCAGGTTGATCAATTCGGCCTCCTCGGTGCCTGCGGCGTCCTTCAGCAGCCTGTTCAGATGGGCGGTCTTCAGAACCTGCCCCTTGGCCAGCGTCAGCCCCGCCGCGCCCGCCGTTTCGCGCAGGCTGTCCAGCTTTTCGGGCGAGGGCTCTTCATGCACGCGGAACAAGAGCGGGGTTTTCTTGGCGATCAGTGTCTCGGCGGCGGCGACATTGGCCAGCACCATGAATTCCTCGATCAGCCGGTGCGCGTCGTAGCGGTCGGCAAAGTTCACCGAAGCAACGGTGCCATCTTCGGCCAGCACGATCTTGCGTTCGGGCAGGTCCAGCTCCAGCGGCTGCCGCCGGCTGCGCGCGTCGCGCAGGGCGTGGTAGGCGGCGTAAAGCGGTTTCAGAACCGGGTCGAGCAGCGGGGCGGTCTTGTCATTGGGGCTGCCGTCGATCGCCTCTTGCACCTCGCCATAGTTCAGCGAGGCCGGCGAGCGCATCAGCCCCCGCACAAAGCGGTGGGCAATCTTGTTGCCCTGGCTGTCGATGCGCATCTCGACGGCGATACAGGCGCGCGGCACCCCTTCGTGCAGGGAACACAGGTCGCCCGACAGCCGGTCGGGCAGCATCGGCACCACGCGGTCGGGGAAATAGCTCGAGTTGCCGCGCTTGCGCGCCTCGCGGTCCAGGGCGGATCCCGGGCGGATGTAGTGGGCGACGTCTGCGATGGCGACCCAGATCACATGGCCGCCGGGGTTTTTCGGGTCCTCATCCGCATGAGCATAGCAGGCGTCATCGTGATCGCGCGCATCCGCGGGGTCGATGGTGATCAGAGGCAACGCGCGCAGATCCTCGCGGCCCGACAGGCCCGCGGGCTTCATGCTGTCGGCCTCGGCAATCACCGCGTCCGGGAAGGCGTCGGGGATGCCGTGCTGGTGGATCGCGATCAGCGAAACGGCGCGGGGCGCGCTGGGATCACCCAGCCGTGCCACGATGCGCGCTTTGGGCAGGCCAAGGCGGCCCTTGGGGCCCGCCTGTTCGCCCTCGACCAACTCTCCGTCTTTGGCCGAATGCGTGGCTCCGGCGGCGACGATCCATTCCTTGGCGTCGCCCTTGTCGATGGGCACGATCCGCCCGCCCTCGGCCCCCTTGCGGAAGATGCCAAGCACACGGCGCGGGTTGGTGCCGATGCGGCGGATCAGGCGGGCTTCGTAGGCGTGGTCGGCGTCCTGCACCTGCTGCAGCTTGGCCAGAATGCGGTCACCTTCGCCAAGTGCCGGGTCCGAGGCGCGGGTCAGGACCAGCACCACTGGCTCGACCCCCTCGCCGTGCCATTCCAGCGGGCGGGCAAACAGATCGCCATCTTCGTTCGGCGCCTTGACCTGCAACACGCTGACCGGCGGCAGGCGGTCGGGGTCGCGATAGGTCTTTTTACGTTTCTCCAGATGCCCCTCATCCTCAAGCTCGCGCAGCATCCGTTTCAGGTCGATGCGCGCCGCGCCCTTGATGCCAAAGGCCTTGGCGATGTCGCGCTTGGCCGACAGCGTCGGGTTTTCGGTGATCCATTCAAGGATTTCGGACTTTGTGGGAAGGGTGCTCATGCCCCTCCCGTATCACGCGCGCGGGGCGGCGTCATTGCGAATCTCGGGGCGCGTCTCCGAGCGCTTTCAGCGCGGCAGATCGGCGGCAGTGTCGACGTCGCGCAGGGTCTCGACCTGCGCGATCCGCAGACCGGGAAGCGAGGCCATGCTGTCGGTCAGCGCATGTTCGGTCGACCAGCGCACCCCTTGGAACAGGGTCGCAGGCGGGGGCGCGACGCGCTTCATCCCGACCAGCCAATAGCCGCCGTCCGGGGCGGGGCCAAAGACGGCCTCATGATCCCCCAGCGCCGCAAAGGCGCGGGCGATCTGCGCTTTGCCGACGCCGGGGATATCCGCGCCGATGATGCAGACCGGGCCGGGCGGCAGGCCGTTCAGCAGACGACCCATGCGGTCGCCAAGGTCGCCGGTGCCTTGCGCGATGCGCGGCAGATGCGCGGGCCAAACCCGGCTTTGCAGCCCCTCCTGGTCGGGGCTGACGGCCAGGATCAGCTCCCACCGGGGGTCCTGCAGGCGGCGCAGCAGGCGGGTGCATTGGTGGCGGAACCACCAGGCGGCGGGCACCATGCCGATGTCGCGCCCCAGCCGCGTCTTGACCCGTCCGGGATGCGGCTCTTTCAGCATCACCACCAGCTGCGCGCGCGCTGTCACAAGGGCAGCTCCATCTTCCGGTGCGGGATGCCGACATCGTCATAGACAGCGCCAAATGCCGTGAAGCCAAGGCGTTCGTAGAAGGCCAGCGCATGGGTCTGCGCGCCAAGGCGGACATGCGTGATACCGGGGCGTTCGCGGGCGACCTCGACCCCCTTCAGGATCAGACCGGCGCCCAGCCCCGTGCCCCGAGCCTCGGGGACAACACAGACCCGCCCGATCGTGGCGACCTTGTCATCAAACAGCAGGCGCGCTGTGCCGACGGGCAATCCGTTCTGACGGGCCAGCAGATGTACCGCCCGGGCGTCATCTGCGTCGTGGTCGTCTTCGGCCGGGATGCCCTGTTCCTCGACAAAGACGCGGAATCGCAGGGCGATGCAGGTGTCGATATCCGTGCTCTCTTGGATCTGCACGGTCATGCGAAATAGTCCTTCAGAATGCGTGTGTAGATCGACTTGAGCTGGCCGATCTGCGCCACCTCGACCCGTTCGTCGACCTGGTGCATGGTTTTACCGACCAGACCAAACTCGACCACCGGGCAGTGGTGTTTGACAAACCGCGCGTCCGAGGTGCCGCCCGTGGTCGACAGCTCTGGCATGACGCCGGCTTCGGCCTCGACGGCCTTGCCGATCAGGTCCGACAACGGCCCCGGAGGTGTCAGGAAACTTTCGCCCGAGATCTTGACGGTCATCGTCGTTGTCGTGCCGAACTCGGCATCGACCTTGGCGGCTTCGCCCTGCAGCCATTCCGTCAACGAGGCCCCTGAATGCGCATCATTGAACCGGATGTTCACAGCGCCCGAGCAGCTTGCCGGGATCACGTTTGTCGCGGGATTGCCGGTGTCGATGGTCAGGATCGCCAGCGTCGAGGCGTCGAAATGGTCTGTGCCTGCGTCCAATTCATGTGACCCCAGACGGTCCATCAGCCGCGCCATGGCGTTCAGCGGGTTGTTGGCGCGGTGCGGATAGGCGGAATGGCCCTGCACGCCCTCGGTCTTGAACCAGGCGGTCATCGAGCCGCGTCGCCCGATCTTCATCATCTCGCCCATGTGGTTGGGGCAGGTGGGTTCGCCCACCAGACAGGCCGACATCGCCTCGCCATTAGCGTCCATCCAATCCAGTAGGGCGGTGGTGCCGTCGATGGCATCGCCCTCTTCGTCACCCGTGATGGTCAGGATCACCGCGCCCTCGGGCGGTGTGTCGCGGACAAAGTCGATGGCCGCGGCGGCAAAGGCGGCCACGCCGGACTTCATGTCCGTCGACCCCCGACCGTACAGGAACCCGTCTTTCACCTCTGCGCCGAACGGGGGCATCGTCCAGTCGTCGGGGTTGCCCAAGGGCACCACGTCCGTGTGGCCGTTGAACCCAAAGGTCCGGGCATGCCCCTTGTCGCCCCACCGGGCGAACAGGTTGCTGACCTTGCCGCGATCCACGCGGGTGCAAGTGAAGCCTGCGGCCTCCAGCGCCTCTTGCAGAACACCCAATGCGCCGCCCTCTTCGGGCGTGACCGAGGGGCATTGGACCAGCGCGGCGGTCAGGGCGACGGGATCGGTGTTGGACATGGGGCCTCCGGGTATCGTGTTGCTTTGGCAATACACTTCGCTTGCCGGTTTCGCAAACCGCCGACCCGTTGAAATGAAGGGATTCTTTTTTGTCGGGCAGGCTGCTATAGCCAAGAAAACACACAAGAAATGGCGGACACAGGCAATCACGTCCGCACAGATGAGGTAACGAGGGTATGAGTTGGATCGCAACATCCGGATTTCAGGGCGCGTGGTGCGCGCCTGATGTGTTCGAGGGGCTCGCCCCACATGACGCGACGCTGCTGACACGCGGCACCTTGATGGTCGAAGCCGAGCTTCAGCGCAGCAGCCGGCCCGATATGCTGTTGGACCTGCGGCAAGGCGGGCCATGGCCCGCGCGCTTGTGCCTTGGTCGGCGCGGCGAAGGCACGGTCTGGCTGTATGCCAACCTGGGCGGTGCCGAGATGGCGGCCGAGCTGGAGCTGACCGGCAGCGCCCTTTGTGCGGGGCTTGTGCGTGTCAGTTTTGCCTGGGACGCGCCGCAGCGTTGGGGGCAGCTGGCGGTGGATCTGCCGGACGTCGGGCGGGTGCAGGTGTTCAAGACGCCCGCGCCTGCGCCGGTGCGGCTGGCCGACATTGCGCAATTCGTCAGTGACCGTGACAGTGCCCGGCGCCATGTCGGGCTGAACTGGTTCGCCTTTGCCGATCACATCGCGCCGGTGGGTCCGATGCCGGGGCTGTCCGGCGCCGCGCCGGTGGCCACACCCAAGGGCTATCGTCCGGCCCGGGATCTGCAGGCCGGGGACACCGTGATCTCGGCCAACGGAGACGTAGTGCCGGTTCTGCACCGCGCTGTCACAGTGATGCCGGCCCTGTCGGGTTTCCGGTCGGTGCGCATCCGCGCGCCCTTTGCCGGGTTGCAGCGCGACGTCGTTGTCGCGGCGCATCAGATGGTGCAGGTGCAGGGCGACGAGGTCGCTTATCTCTTTGGTCAGGACCGCGCGCTGGTGCCTGCCGGTCTGCTGCTGGCCTCGGGCGCGGCACATGTGACGGCGGCCCAGCCGGTGGCGCATTACGTGAACCTGGTGCTGCCCAATGCCGATCCGATCCTTGTGGCGGGTCTGCCGATGCAAAGCCTGAATCTGGGCCGCCTGCACCGCCACCCTGCCGAACACGCGGCCAGCCTGTTGTCCGACTGCCCCCGCGCCCGGACGCCCGAGCACGGACCCGAGACCCTGCCCATTCTGGATGCAGGCCAGCTGCGCGCGCTTTTGGCCTCGCGGGCCTTTGCCGGGGTGGCGCGGCTTTAGTCGCCTTTGCCCTTGGGGACTTCGTCAAAAAACGGCGTGACCTGTGCGACGATGACCGCGTTTTCAGCCAAGGCGCGGTCCATCAGCGCGCGTTCGTCGGCCTCGATCACATGGCCCTGTGCCTCACGTTCGGCTGCGGTGCCATATCCGGTCACATCCAAGGGCGCCATGTCGGCCTGTTTCAGGATCGCCACACTTTCCCGCACCGCCTTAGCCTCGTCCACGCCCGAGGCATAAAGCATCAGCGCCGCCCCGGTCGCCCCCTTGGGCAGGCCGTCACCCGATTTGCGGCCAACCTCGACCAACAGTGTATAGACCTGTTGTTTCGACGGTTTCTTGTCTTTGCGCTTGTTCATGCCGGCGGCCTTAGCCCGTGGGTGCCGGATGGGTCAACAGCGGGTTGCGCGGGTTTGATTCAAATGCGTCCTGAAAAGGCCTTGGGTCCAAGGAATTTCGAAAGGCGCGACCGGTATCGGGGGAAAGCCAGCAACGGGACCCCAAGACGATGCCAACCGCGAACAAGCTGCCTGTCGATACCAGCGCCTCGGCCACCCAGATGGCGGAAGAGATGTTCGGCGACGGGATCCAGATCGTATCGGCCAGCTACACGGGGGCCGATGCGGCCTCGGGGATCTACAGCGGCGGCGATGCGGTGGCCGGGGATGTCACACCGGGCGATACCGGGGTCATCCTTTCGACCGGAAACGCGCATCGTTTCACCAATTCCAAGGGCGATGCCAACCAGAGTTCGGGCACCAGCGGTCGGATGCAGACGCAGGGTGATGAAGACCTGGAACAGATTGCGGGGGCCAAGACCTATGACGCCGCGGTTCTTGAGGCCGAGTTTGTTCCGGCCGGGTCCACCTTGACGATGCAGGTCGTGTTTTCGTCCGAAGAATATCTGGAATATGTGGATTCCGGGTTCAACGACGCCGTGGGCATTTGGGTCAACGGTCACCCTGCAGAGCTGTCGGTGGGCGATGGCGATATCACGATCAACAACATCAACGACACGTCGAACGAAAATCTCTATGTCGACAATCCCGCCAGCACAGCGGGGTTCAATACGGAAATGGACGGCTTTACCGTCACCCTGACGCTGAAGGCCCCTGTTGTTCCCGGTCAGACCAACACGATCAAGATCGCCATCGCCGATGGCGGGGACGCCTATTACGACTCAAACCTTCTTATTGCCGGAAATTCGGTCCAGACCTCCCTCGTCGCCACGGATGATGAGGTCGAGATCACCGGCGGCGCCGAAGAGGTGCTGGACGTGCTGTCCAATGACGTCAGTTCCCAACCGGGCACGCTGACAATCACCATGATCAACGGACAGGCCGTTGTGGCTGGCGACACGGTTGTTCTGACGTCTGGCGAAGAGATCACGCTGAACGCGGATGGCACCTTCACCATCGATTCCGATGGGGCCGAAGCGACCAAAGTCTTTTCATATCAGGTCAGGGACAGCGCCGGACACACGGACACCGCCTTTGTCGCCATCAACACGACACCCTGTTTCGTCGCCGGCACCCTGATCGCCACCCCTCGCGGTGCCATTCCGGTCGAGACGCTGCAACCCGGCGAACTTGTGCTGACCCGGGACAACGGCGCCCAGCCACTGCGGTGGATCGGGTGCAAGACCTGCAAGGCAAGCGGTCGGGATGCGCCCGTGCGGATCCAGTCCGACGCGCTGGGTCGCCATGACGAAATCAGGCTGTCCCCCAATCACCGGGTTCTGATGGCCTCGGCCCGGGGCGAGGTGATGTTCGGCATGTCCGAAACACTGGTCAAGGCCAAGCATCTCGTGAACGGCGACACGGTGCGCCGCGACTCGCATGGCGGTGACGTCACTTACGTGCACCTGCTGTTCGACCGGCACGAAGTTGTCTGCGCAAACGGATTGTTCAGCGAAAGCTATCACCCGGGGGATCAGACGCTTGGGGCCTTTGACCCCGAAACGCGCGATGAGGTGCTGCGCCTGATGCCGGATCTGACAGAACCGGGGTTCGGGTACGGCCCGACGGCCCGGCCAACGCTGCAGGGGTTCGAGGCGCGGATGCTGTTCAGCCCGCGCGGCAAGCGCTTTGCAAAGAAATGGGCCGCCGCGCATCGCGCGACGGCCCGATAACTCTGTGTCGGCGACGGATCAGTCGCGCAGCAGCTCGTTGATCCCGGTTTTCGAGCGGGTCTGCTCGTCCACGCGCTTCACGATCACAGCGCAATACAGGCTGACGTTGTTCTTGGACGGCATCGACCCTGCGACAACGACCGAATAGGGCGGCACTTCGCCGTACATCACTTCGCCGGTTTCGCGGTCAACGATCTTGGTCGACTTGCCGATGAAGACGCCCATACCCAGAACCGAGCCTTCGCGCACGATGCAGCCTTCAACAACCTCGGACCGCGCGCCGATAAAGCAGTTGTCCTCGATGATGGTCGGACCGGCCTGCATGGGTTCCAGCACGCCGCCGATGCCGACGCCGCCCGACAGGTGTACGTTCTTGCCGATCTGCGCGCAGCTGCCGACCGTGGCCCAGGTGTCGACCATGGTGCCTTCGTCAACATAAGCGCCCAGGTTCACGAAAGAGGGCATCAGCACCACGCCGGGTGCGATATAGGCCGACTTGCGGACGACGCAGTTCGGAACCGAACGGAAACCAGCGGCGGCGTGCTCTTCTGCACCCCAGCCTTTGAACTTGCTGTCGACCTTGTCCCACCACGTGCCGCCCTGCGGGCCGCCGGTGTGAGGCTCCATATCTTTGATGCGGAAGCCAAGCAGCACGGCTTTCTTGGCCCACTGGTTCACGTGCCAATCGCCGTTGTCCAGCTTTTCAGCCACGCGCAAAGTGCCGCTGTCGAGCGCGTTGAGCGTATCCTCAATCGCGTCGCGGGCTTCGCCGGTGGTGGCGGGGGTGATCTGGTCGCGGGCTTCCCACGCGGCCTCGATGGCGGTTTCAAGCTGGGCGTTCGACATGGGGCACCTCCGTCAAATGTCCGCAGCGCTATAGCGGCAGGCGCGCGCGGGCGCAATCACCCGCGCATTGCAACCGTGCCCCAATCGCGCATTGCGCCAACCACCGGCAACAAAGAGCGGCCGCGGGTGCTGAGTTCATATTCGACGCGGGGCGGCACCTCGGGGAACACCTGGCGGGTGATCAGCCCATCGGCCTCCATCTCGCGCAGTTGCTTGGTCAGCATCTGTTTAGACACGCCTTCGATCGCGCGGCTCATTTCGCCAAAACGCCCGGTCCGATGGGACAGATAGAACAGAATCACCGGCTTCCACTTGCCGCCAATCAGCCCCATCGTGAAGGTTACAGGGCATCCTTCGGACATGTTTTTTTCGTTTAGTTTCAACAAAAGTCTCTTTTTGATGACTAGGACAAAAAACAATGACTACTCGTCATTTTCGTTCTTTTGGATACCTCTTGAGGCAGCAGAACGTCCAGCAAAATCGGAGAGAGAGCATGACCCTGCGCACCACCCTGATCGCCTGTGCGGCCGCCCTGATCCCGGGCTTAGCCGCTGCCGAAGACACCAGCCTTGAGGGGCTGAAGTCCCGTATTGTCGGCCAGTGGACCTCGATCGCTTGCGAATTGCGCCCGCAGATCCTGCCAACGGGCGAGATTGGCACGACCTATCTGACCCGCGATTTCACCTATGACGCGGATGGCGGATTCGAAGCGACGATTGCCGTCTATGCCGATCCGTCCTGCGCGATGACCCTGGCATCTTATGACTTTGCCGGGGAAATCCGCTGGCATGATGCGAATCCCGCGGCCGCCGGCGCCTGGTCACAGGACTATGTTCTGAACCGTAAACTGCAGCTGACCGTCGGCGCGCAGCCGATGGCGGACCAGCTGAACCAACTGCCCGAAGGTGCCTGCGGGACAGGTCTGTTCGAGGTCGGCGTGACCCGCGACATTCTTGGTCAGCCCTGTGCGCTTTTGCGGTTTGTCGAAGGCAGTGACTATGTCGTCGACCATGACCTGCTGTACGTCCGCGAAGACACCCCGAACATGTTGTTCATGGGCGGCAAACACGTGGACGGCACCGGGTTCTACTACCCCGAAAACCGCCCGACGGTTGGCCTGCAGCAGCCGCTGATCAAGGTCAACTGAGCGGATCCGGCGCCACGTTGCCGCCGCACAGCAAGACGGCCACACGCTCGCCCGGCGCGGGCGTGTAGGCCCCGGACAAAAGCGCCGCCAGCGCCGTGGCGCCCGCTGGTTCGACCAGCAGGCGGTGGCTTTGCCACAAAAGGGTTTGGGCCGTCAGGATGGCCTTGTCCGAGACCAGGACCGATGCCGCCTCTTGCGAGACCGCCAGATCAAAGCAGATCTGACCGATCTTCCGGGCCCCCAGCGCATTGGCCGCAACGCCCGATACACTGACATCAACGGGAGCACCGGCCCGCAGCGCGGCGTGCAGCGCGCAAGAGGTTTCGGGTTCGACCGCCACTACCTTGCGGCGACCCTGCAACCAGGCCAGTGCCCCGGCGATCAATCCTCCCCCGCCAACGGCGATCAGGACCGTGTCGGCCGCCAATCCCTGCTCTTCCCATTCACGCATCATCGTGCCCTGGCCCGCGACGGTGGCGGGCGCGTCATAGGCGTGGATCTGCTGCGCACCGGTGCGCGCCTCATAGTCCCGCGCGGCCTCTAGCGCGTTGACGTATTCGCCGGGCACCACCGTAAGCGCCGCGCCGCACCGTTCGATCAGCGCGATCTTGGCAGGGCCCGCCATCTCGGGCACGTAGACCTGTGCCTTGTGTCCCAGCGCGTTTGCGGCAAAGGCCACTGCCGCACCATGGTTCCCGCCCGAGGCTGCGACCAGCCCCGCGTCGGGCACCTGCGAAGACAGCAGCGAATTGAAGGCCCCGCGCGCCTTGAAGCTGCCGGTGTGCTGCAGATGCTCAAGCTTCAGGTCGACGTCCGTTCCGGGCACCAGGGCGGTGCTCGTCATCACCGGGGTGCGTTGCACATGGCCCTGAATTCGGGCAGCGGCGGCTTCGATCTCGGCGGGATTTGTCACCGTTGCATCTCCGTGATTGGCGTCGTCGATCTGCACGCTATAGTGAGGTCTGGTGACGAACAAGGACGCGCAAATGAAAGATGATCGCCGCAGCCCGTTTCGCGACGCGCATACAGATGTGGACACGGCAGAACATGTGCCTGACACGGAACAGACGCGCTCGCCTGCCTATCGGCTGGCCTTTGCGGACGAGGATTTTCTGTGCCGGGACGAACTGCGCCCGGTGCGCCTGCAGCTGGAGCTTTTGAAGCCTCAGATGATGCTGGACGAGGCGGGGATCACCTCGACCATCGTGCTGTTTGGCGGCGCGCGCATTCCCGATCCTGTGAACAAGGACACGGCGCGGACCAAGGACCTGGCCGAGCTGTCGGCCTTTTACGACGAAGCCCGCGAGTTTGCGCGGCTGATGACGGAACAATCCCTTGCTGCTGGCGGACGCGAAAACGTCGTTGTGACGGGCGGTGGTCCGGGGGTGATGGAGGCCGGCAATCGCGGCGCACGGGATGCGGGCGGTCAGTCGATCGGCCTGAACATCGTTCTGCCGCACGAACAGGCGCCCAACGAATACGTCTCACCGGCGCTGTGCTTCAACTTCCACTACTTCGCGATCCGCAAGATGCACTTCCTGATGCGTGCCAAGGCGCTTTGCGTGTTCCCCGGTGGTTTCGGCACTTTGGATGAACTTTTCGAAACGCTGACCCTGATCCAGACCGGCCGCATGAGCCGCATTCCGGTGCTGCTGTTCGGGCGCGACTTCTGGACCAAGATCGTCAACTGGCAGGCGCTGAGCGACGCCGGTACAATCTCGGCCGAAGATCTGGATCTGTTCCGTTTCGTGGAAACCGCGAAAGAGGCGATCGAGGCGATCGAGGCCTGGGGCTCGACCGAGGTGCGCAGTTCGATCCCCGGTCGCTAGAACGTCTTCGCTTGGTGCTGGCTCGGACCTGTGAATTCAGACAGTGGCCTGTTCGGCCTCTGTCTCGCTTTGCTCGACCCAGCGGCTGATCACTTTCTTCGCGGCCTCTTCATCGCGCAGCTCGACCGCGCTGCGCAGTTCTTTCAGGGCGGTGGCCATCTCGATCTCGCTGAGGAAGCTGTCTTGCGCGCGCAGGATCTTGTTGTGCGGCGTGGTCAGCATGTCGGGTGAAATCAGCAGCTCTTCGTGCAGCTTTTCACCCGGGCGCAGACCGGTGATCTTGATTTCGATGTCGCCTTCGGGGTGCGCCTCATCCTTGACGGTGAACCCGGCACCTTCGATCATCTGACGGGCCAGTTTCTTGATCGGTACGGGTTCACCCATGTCCAGCACAAAGACGTCGCCGCCGCGTGCAAAGGACCCGGCCAGCAGAACCAGCCGCGCCGCTTCCGAGATCGTCATGAAATAGCGCGTCACCGAGCCATGGGTCAGCGTCACCGGACCGCCGCGGGCGATCTGTTCCTCGAACAGGGGAATGACCGAGCCGCTGGAGCCGAGAACATTGCCAAAGCGCACCATCGAAAAGCGCGTTCCGACGGCGCGGGTGGCCAGATCCTGAATGACCATTTCCGCCAGACGCTTCGAGGCGCCCATGACGTTGGTGGGCCGCACGGCCTTGTCCGAAGACACGAGGATGAACCGCTCGACACCTGCGTCGCGCGCCGCGTCGGCGATCACCTTGGTGCCGATGACATTGTTCACGAGACCGGCAATCGGGTTGCATTGCACCAATGGCAGATGTTTGTAGGCAGCGGCGTGCAGCACGACGTCGATGTTGTGTTCGGTAAGGACGCGTCGCATCAGGACATCGTCACACACCGACCCCAGAACCGGAACAATCGGCAGGTTCAGCGACAGCTCGCGCAGTTCCTTGTCGATGTTGTAAAGCGCCAGTTCCGAGTGATCGAGCAGGACGATGCAGCTGGGGCGGCAGGCAATCAGCTGACGGCACAGCTCGGATCCGATCGAACCGCCAGCGCCCGAGATAAGAAGCCGGCGGCCGGAATAGGCGTGGGTCACGCCCGGCAGTTCGCTTTCCAGTCGGCTGCGTCCTAGAAGCTGGTCCAGCGATACGGGTGCAGACTTGGCGGCGATTTCGCCATCGCGGATCAGTTCGGCAAACGACGGCAGCGCGTGAACCTCGCACCCCATCTCGCGCAGCTTGTGCGCGATGTGGGTGCGTTTGGCCTGGCTGAGCGACGGCATGGCCAGAACCACACGATCCACGCCCTTGGCGGCCACAAGATCCTTGATCTTGCTGGGGGCATGCACGGGCAAGCCTGCGATCACCATGCTCTGCAGGGTCGGATTGTCATCGACAAAGGCCACGGGCTGGATGGCTTCGTCCGTGCGCAGCGCGGCAATCAATTGCTGACCCGTCCGGCCCGCGCCATAGATCAACACCCGCATGCGGTTTTGACCGCGCCGATACAAAGACAGCACGTACTGCCGCAGAAGAACCCGCCAGGACGCACAGACGACAAGGTAGAGCGAGGCAAAGATCACGATGACCGCAATCGGTACAGCGGGCGCCACGGCCCCGTTCAGCACAAGCCCGGTAAAGGCCGTCACGGCGGCATGGGCGGCGGTCCGTGCGATGCCGCGCGTTTCATAAGCGTTCAGCTTGATGTGAGGGATGCCGATGTAGATCGAGAACAAGGCGCCGACAAAGGCCATCGAGACCATCAGCGGCATGGCAGAGAGCAAGGCGGCCGGGGTCACCTCGGTTGATGCATTCAGCATCATGGCAGCCGCCATTGTGACGAAGACAGCCGCCACGTCCAGCAACACGAAAATGATCCGCTTTTGCGCGCGGTTCAGTCGTGAAGCAAACGTGTAAAGAATGTCCATAGCACCCCCGCGCCAACTTAAAAAATCGAACAATCTGTTAATCATTTTTTAACACCTGCGATCGCGCGCCTTGGTAATGCTTGAACGCGACACAGATACGACAATGGGTACTCGCCTAAACTCAGATCAATTCTTACGCTGGTGCACATGTAATAAACAAGTTTTGATTTCTGCGTCTGCAACAATGGGCGGAAATCCTCTTGTGGCAAGTCGGCGATTCCAGACCCTGTCAGGGTCTTTTGCCGTCGACTCGTTAACGTTTTGGGTCACGAGACAATCGAAAACCGGTCATATGCGTTTTTTCTGCATGTGCACAATGCGCCCTGTGACCTTTCGGGACGAAAGGACGCTGCCGCTGTCTCGTCCTGCGCACCAAATGGGCACAGTCTTGGGACCAATCGGCAGATGGGCCTTTCCCCCGCCACGTCTGTGCGCTAAGGACCGCGCGTTGCGCGCACAGGCGCAAGATCCAAGGAGACCCCTGTTATGGGCTATAAAGTCGTTGTAGCCGGCGCCACGGGGAACGTGGGCCGCGAAATGTTGAACATCCTGGCAGAACGCCAGTTCCCGGTGGACGAGATTGCCGTTCTGGCAAGCCGAAAATCGCTGGGCACCGAGGTCACATTCGGCGACACGACACTCAAGACCAAGGATCTGGCCACCTTTGACTTCACCGGCTGGGACATGGCGCTGTTCGCCATCGGCTCGTCGGCGACCAAGGAATTCGCGCCCAAGGCCGCGGCTGCGGGCTGTGTGGTCATCGATAACTCGTCGCTGTACCGCTACGACCCCGATGTGCCGCTGATCGTGCCCGAGGTGAACCCGCAGGCCGTCCACGGCTATGGCAAGAAAAACATCATCGCGAACCCTAACTGCTCGACTGCGCAGATGGTTGTCGCGCTGAAGCCGCTGCACGACCGTGCCAAGATCAAGCGCGTTGTCGTCTCGACCTACCAGTCGGTTTCGGGCTCGGGCAAGGATGCGATGGACGAGCTGTGGGAACAGACCAAGGCCGTCTACAATCCGGTCAACGATGTGCCGCCCAAGGTCTATACCAAGGAAATCGCCTTTAACGTGATTCCGCACATCGACGTCTTCATGGAAGACGGCTCGACCAAGGAAGAGTGGAAGATGGTCGCCGAGACCAAAAAGATCGTCGATCCCTCGATCAAGGTCACGGCCACCTGTGTCCGCGTTCCGGTCTTTGTCGGCCACTCGGAATCGATCAACATCGAGACCGAGGATTTCCTGGACGAAGACGAGGCCCGCGACATCCTGCGCGAAAGCCCCGGCATCATGGTGATCGACAAGCGCGAAGACGGCGGCTACGTCACGCCGAAAGAATGCGTGGGTGACTTTGCCACCTTCATCAGCCGTTTGCGCCAGGATTCGACCATCGACAACGGTCTGAACTTCTGGTGCGTCAGCGACAACCTGCGCAAAGGCGCAGCCCTTAATGCCGTTCAGATCGCTGAACTGCTGGGCCGTGAGGTTCTGAAAAAAGGTTAACGCGTCACGAAGCGCGCGTGCTGATCGGGGCACCCCCTATAGGGGGTGTCCTATTTCTTTGTGGCCAGACGCGGTCAGATTGTGGCGCGATTTGAATCTGTTAGCGCTGGTCAGGCATGAAATGGGACCGAACCGGCCCTTTTGATGCCCAAAATTCAGTCAACCCTTGATTGGTAACCGAGGGATGTATCATGACGATTCACCAAGATTTTTCCAACACCCGCCACGCGGCCCTGCCGGCTCCGATCGACAGTGAAACCCGCGTGCTGCTGTACAGCTTTCTGAGTCCGATTCTGCAAACCGCTGGCAGCTGGTCGGAACTGCGCAACGAATTGGCCGGCAAAGGCTATGACGTCACCTTTCGCGCGGGCCGCATGGTGCTGAAGAACGCCGAATCCGGGGATGCGATTTGCACGGGACGTGCGATCGGAATGCCTTTGCGCGCATTGGCCTCGCGCATTGGCCGCCCCTGCATCAAGGCAAATCCGGACGGCGTATCCGGTGAACTGCTGAACTGACGGTCCTTCGCAGGATGGACCCACATTGCCGGCCCCCTCGGGGGCCGTTTGTCGGACGTATCGCCGCTAGAACCGTTCTGCCCGCAGCACCTGGCAATCGGTGACCGATACGACACCGATATGCTTTTCCACCACCGCAAATGCGGCTTCCAACAGCGCTTCCAGTCGCTCTGGTCGCACGATGCAGACGACCTGCACCATGCCGGTGCCCCGGCTGATTTGACCCGATCGGCTCCATTCCCCGGACCGACCTGATCCACCCAATACGGGCAGGATGGTGTAGCCGGTCACGTCAGCGTCCTGCAACGCCCGCGTCAGGCGGGATTGCATGATCTTTTCGATGGTGATTTCCACGCGTTTTGCCTGGTGCATCTGCATGTCAGCCTCCGGTCGTCCATTGCGCCGCTGCCAGATAGAGCGGAATGCCGAGAGTCAAGTTAAACGGAAAGGTGACGGCCAGCGAGAGCGTCAGATAGACCGAGGGGTTGGCCTCGGGCAGGGCCACGCGCATGGCAGCGGGAACAGCGATGTAGCTGGCCGACGCGGACAACACCATCAGCAGCGCCACGCCGCCGGTGCTGAGGCCCAGCAGCAGACCGGTCGCCAGACCGGCGGTCGCGCCAAGGACCGGCATGATCAGGCCAAAGGCAAAGACACCACCTGTCAACACACCCCGCGCCCCGCGCAATCCGCGCCCCGCGATCAGTCCCATGTCCAGCAGGAACAGGCAAAGCACGCCCTGGAAGGGGGCAACGATGAAGCTGTCGATCTTGGCAAGTCCCTCGGCGCCGGTGACCCAGCCAATCGCAAAGCTGCCCAGCAAAAGGACAATCGAGCCATTCAACAGGATTTCACGCCACAGGTCGCCGCTCATCCGTTCGGCATCGCCGGACCCGCCCCGCGACACAAGCCATAGGGCCGACAGGATTGCCGGGGCCTCCATCGCGGCGGCGACGGCGACCATGTAGCCTTCGGCCTTCAGCCCCGCGCTTTCCAGAACCGTGCTGGCCGCAACGAAGGTCACGATCGAGATTGACCCATAGTGGCCCGCGACCGCCGCCGCATCTATGCGGCTGAGGTTCGTCATCACCTTCAGCAGGGCAAAGGCTAGAAGCGGCAGCAAAGCCGACAAGACAACACCCGCAATCAGCGAAAGCGCCAATGCGCCGTCGACCCCGTGGTCCGAAACCGCCACCCCGCCTTTGAAGCCGATGGCGAACAGAAGATAGATCGACATCATCTTGGCAGCCGCTTCGGGCACGCTCAGATCCGATCGCGCCAAGGCCGCGCCCAGACCCAGGACAAAGGACAGCACGATAGGGGACAGCAGGTTTTCTGCGGCCAGGGAAAACATGGGTTCACAACTCCCGTTCAAAATCTTGAAGGGAAATAGAACGCATGTTCAATTCTGCAAGTGCTGCACTGCAGAAATTATGTGTTTGGGGCCTACTTTTTTGTGTCAGCCTGCGCTGAGAGGCACAAAGTGGCCAGCGTCGGGGCTATAGCACTCCAGCTCGCCTTCTCCGATCTCGTTCCACAGGCCGTGCAGCGTCAGGTTCCCGTCCTCGACAGCCTCGCGCACAAAGGGAAAGGTCATCAGGTTCTCGATCGAAACAAGGACGGCCTGTTTTTCCAGTGCCCGCGCCTGATCGGCGGGATCGGGAATGTTCGCAACCTTTTCATAACCTGGACGCAGGATATCCAGCCAGCGACCGACAAAGCTGGACTTTTCTTCCAACTCGGGGGCCTTGCCCGAGCACATGTTCACACAGCCCTGCACGCCTCCGCAGCTGGAATGCCCCAGAACCAGAACATGTGCGACCTTGAGCGCGGTCACGGCATATTCGATGGCCGCCGAAGTGCCGTGATGCATGCCGTCCGGTGAATAGGGCGGGACAAGCGCGGCGATGTTGCGGTGGATAAAGAATTCGCCTTGGTCTGCGCCAAAGATCGACGTTACGTGTACGCGTGAGTCACAGCATGAAATGACCATCGCCCGGGGATGCTGCCCTTCTGATGCCAACCGTTTGAACCAGGCCCTGTTCTCGGAATAGTTCGTGGCCTTCCAGCCTTGGTAGCGTTGAACCAGATAGGCAGGCAGCGCGCGCGCATGAGACATGGCAATCTCCGGGGTCGTTTTTGGTGCATTAGGCGATAAACATGAATCGTCAAGAATTCGAGAGAAAAAAGTTTTCGCGCCTAACCATTTCAGAAGACTCGCCTGCGACAGTCGCGGCAGGGGCTGGGAAATGGAATGGGAAAGAATGCAAAACGGCGTGCATATTCTCGCTTTGCGGGAACGGCCAAGATACGACGCCTCGCAGATCGAGGCTTTGAAACTGCAACTCGGCGGACCCGCGGCTGAGGATCTGGTGTGCCGCGCGGCCGAAGAGCTGGCACTGCGGATCAGCACACTCGAACGGTTTCACGCCGCCGGGGATGGGACCGGCGTCCGGAAAACCGCGCGCGGGCTGACGGGGATCGCCTCTCAGATCGGCCTGGACAGTGTGGCAGCGGTCGCACACGACGTTGAAAGGTGTGCCGCGTGCCAGGGGCTGACTGCGGACATTGCCCTGACCTCGACACTCGCGCGGCTCGTGCGTGTGGCCGAGACGTCGTTGATGGCGATCTGGGACCTGGACGAAGAAGCGCCATAACTTCGGGCAATACACGGGTGCAAAGCGGGGCGCGGACCGCCCCCCTTGCAGCCAGCGCTGCAACCACTAGGCTCTGGTCGAAACAAAAAGCCATGTGAGACCCCATGCCCCTGAGTTTTGCTGCACCCAGCGCCGATGCGCTGCCCTTGTCTGTCCTTGAGCCCGGGACGGTTGATGCCTGGCTGGACAATGCCCCAGACGCCACTGCGGCCTGGGTGCGCGCCAGCGGCTTTTCCGGCGGCATCGGCGAGGCCGTTCTGATCCCTGGCAGCGACGGCGCCCCTGCCGCGGCCCTGGCCGGCATCGGAACGGATGCGCAACGCGCCCGCGTGCGCTTTTCGCTGGCCGCGGCGGTTCCGCACCTGAAATCCGGCACCTATGCCCTGCAACCCGGTGGCCTGCCAAACGATGCCCTGACCTCTGAGACGCTTGGCTGGCTGCTGACCGGCTATGCCTTTGACAGATATCGCAGCCAGTCCCCCGCCAAGGCCCGCCTCGTCGCCCCGCAAGGGATTGACGCAACCGCCGTCGAACGCCTGGCTCAGGCCGAGGTGCTGACACGGGACCTGATCAATACACCGGCAAGTGACATGGGGCCATCGGCACTGGAGGCGATCGCCCGCAACCTTGCGCAAAGCTTTGACGCATCCTGCGAAGTGACTCGCGGCGACGATCTTCTCACAGCGAATTTCCCGATGATCCACACGGTGGGCCGGGCGTCGACCGATGCGCCGCGGCTGATCGACATGCGGTGGGGCAACACGGGCCCGACCCTGACACTGGTTGGCAAGGGGGTGTGCTTTGACACCGGCGGGCTGAACCTGAAACCCGGCGGGTCGATGGCCTTGATGAAAAAAGACATGGGCGGCGCGGCAAACGTGCTGGGTCTGGCGCAGATGATCATGGCCGCCGACCTGCCGGTCCGCTTGCGGGTCCTGATCCCGGCGGTCGAAAACAGCGTCTCGGGCAACAGTTTCCGCCCCGGTGACATCCTGACCAGCCGCAAGGGATTGACGGTCGAGATCAACAACACCGACGCCGAAGGCCGCCTGGTTCTGGCAGATGCGCTGGCGCTGGGCGACGAGGAAACGCCCGACTTGATGCTGTCGATGGCAACGCTGACCGGCGCGGCCCGAGTTGCGGTCGGTCCGGACCTTGCGCCCTATTTCACCGACGCCCCAGATGTCGCGACCGCGCTCGAAGCGGCCGCGCCGCAGATGGCCGACCCGGTCTGGCGCCTGCCTTTCTGGGACCCCTACGAGGCGATGATCGAGCCGGGCATTGCCGACCTCGACAATGCGCCGGGCGGGGGGCAGGCAGGCGCGATCACCGCCGCACTTTTCCTGCGCCGCTTCGTGACCGAGGCCGCGCGGTATGCGCATTTCGACGTCTACGGCTGGCAACCACGCCCGGCCCCGGGGCGCAGCAAAGGCGGCCTTGGGCAAGGCGCGCGCGCCATTTTTGGCGCGCTGCCCAAGGTCCTGGGGCTGTGACCTTTGACCGGCGGGTCTGGCCGGTCAACGATCAGGTTGTCGCCAGATGGCTGGCAGATCGTTTCCCCGACCGCACCCCGGTCGACCCCAAGCTGGCCTATGTCTCTGTCCCGGTGCTTGACCTGAGCCTGTCCCCAGGTGGGTCACGGGACCGTCAGCTGCTCTATGGCTGGGCCTTCGAAATCCTTGAGCAACGGAATGGTTGTGCCTTCGGGATTTGCCCAAACATTGACTATGTTGGGTGGGTCCGGGCGGACGCGCTTGTGCCAGAGGGGACACGGGGCGAAGCGACTAGCTGGGTGGGCAGCCGCCAGACACATGCCTTTGCGTCGCCTGATATGAAGTCACACGAACAAGCGGCCCTGTCCTTTGCCTCGCTGCTTGTATCCGGATCCACGCAGAACCGTTTCACGCAGACCGAACTGGGGTGGGTGCCATCCAGCCATCTTGTCCAGTCCCTGCCCGATGATCCCGTCGCGGTCGCCGACCTTTTCCTGGGCACGCCCTATCTTTGGGGCGGAAACAGCGCCTTTGGCATCGATTGCTCGGGGCTTGTTCAGGCTGCCCTGACGGCAGTGGGGCAGACTTGTCCCGCCGACAGCGACCTGCAGGCCGCCGCCCTGGGCAGGACCTTGGACCCGGGCGCGGCGTTTCAGCGCGGCGATCTCCTTTTCTGGAAAGGCCATGTCGCGCTGGTCGCGGACGCCGACACCCTGATCCACGCCAACGCATATCACATGGCCGTCACCTACGAACCGATCACACAAGCCATCACCCGTATCCAGTCGCAGGGCGATGGCCCCGTCACCCGCCACGCCCGACTTGACTGAATGGCCACCATTCGCTCAACTCCCCCAAATCCCTTCATCTTTCCAAAAATACTCAAAAAAACCATCGCAGGCGCGACACCAGCAGGAGACAGCCAATGACCAGCGACCCGTTTTTTCACCCGATCTCGGGCATGGACCTGCCGCGCTTTGCCGGGATGCCCAGCTTCATGCGCTTGCCGTACGTTCCGCCGACACACGACCGGTTTGCAGATGTGCAACTGGGTCTTGTCGGCGTGCCCTGGGACAGCGGCACCACCAACCGACCGGGCCCGCGTCATGGGCCCCGACAGCTGCGCGATGCCTCGACCATGATCCGCGCCCAGCACGCCGTCAGCGGAGTGCGCCCCTTCGACCTGGTGAACTGCGCCGATGTCGGCGATGTCGGGCCGAACCCGGCCGACATCCAGGACAGCATGAACCGGATCACCGATTTCTATGACCAACTGCGCGAAGCCGGAATCACCCCGATGACGGCGGGTGGGGATCACCTCAGCTCGCTGCCGATCCTGCGCAGCCTGGGGCGGGACGCGCCGTTGGGCATGATCCATTTCGACAGCCACACCGACCTTTTCCATTCGTATTTCGGCGGCACCATGTACACCCATGGCACACCGTTCCGCCGCGCCGTGGAAGAGGGACTGCTGGACCCCAAGCGCGTCTGCATGATCGGCATCCGCGGCAGCGCCTATGACACCGAAGACCGCGATTTCGCCGACAGCGTCGGCATCCGCGTCATCCCGATCGAGGAATTCCACGACCGAGGCGTCAAGGACGTGATGGCCGAGGCGCGCGAGATTGCCGGCAGTGGCGACACCTATGTCAGCTATGACATCGATTTCGTCGACCCGACTTTTGCGCCGGGCACGGGCACACCCGAGGTGGGCGGCCCGAACAGCTATCAGGCGCTGCAGGTCGTGCGTGAACTCGAAGGGATGAACATCGTCGGCGCGGATATGGTCGAGGTCTCGCCACCCTTTGACACGTCGGGCGGTACGGCGTTCCTGGGCGTGTCGATCATGTTCGAACTGATGTGCGTGATGGCCCCGCAAATCGCATCGGCATAGGGCAGACATCGGCAAATTTGCATCGCGCAACGCTGCCTGAAATCAAAGATTTCAACGCGTTGCGTGATGTACAATGGCGCTGGTCAAGCCGATTTTGCGCTAATCCACCGACCGGATCAGCTTGCGCTCCAACACCCTCAGCACGGTGCGCAGGTCGTGGCCCCGTTTCAGCACCTGGCCGTCCATGCCGATGACGGCGTACTGCCCCTGCCGGTTGCGCAACTTCGGGCGTTTCTCGATCTTGTAAAGCGGGTTCTCGGCCGTGCGTCGGAAGATCGAGAACACCGCGACCTCGCGCAGCGAGGAGATCCCGTAGTCCCGCCATTCCCCAGCGGCCACCATGCGGCCATAGATCGGCATGATCACATTCAACTCGGTCCGGTGAAAGGCCACCTGTTCCGGTGTGCCGGGGCGTTGGGGAAACGGGGTCAGGCTGTTCATACCGCCAGAGTTGCGCTGTTTTCCGGGCAATTCAAGCCCTTGCCGTGATCCCTTGGGGCCCCTGTTGCTCTTGTGAGCATAAATCAGGCCCCTATGATGCGCCCGCGCAGCACTCCGGAGGATCCTGTGACCAAGCGAGAGCCCTTTGAGCTGGGTGGCGTCTCTGTCGCCCCCGGCACCCGCCAGACGGTCGAATTGCCGGTCAGCACCTTGGCCGACCACACGCCTGTCACCTTGTCGGTGCAGGTGATCCACGGGCGTCGTCCCGGGCCGGTGATGTTCGTCTCGGCCGCCATTCACGGAGACGAGGTCATCGGAGTTGAAATCGTGCGCCGCCTGCTGAGGGCGCGGCCCCTGGCTTCGATGGCGGGGACGCTGCTGGCGGTGCCGATTGTGAACAGCTTCGGCTTTCTGAACCACTCGCGCTATCTGCCCGACCGGCGGGACCTGAACCGGTGTTTTCCGGGGTCGTCCGGCGGCTCGCTCGCGTCGCGGCTGGCCAATCTGTTCCTTGATCAGGTGGTGGCGCGCGCCGATCTGGGCATCGACCTGCATTCCGCCGCGATCCGCCGAACCAACCTGCCGCAGATCCGCCTGAGCCCCGGCAACACCCGCCTGCGCGCGCTGGGCGAGTCCTTTGCCGCCCCGGTCATGCTGACCTCATCCCTGCGCGAGGGCAGCCTGCGTCAGGCCGCCGAAGAGATCGGCGTCGACGTGCTGCTGTACGAGGCAGGCGAAGGTCTGCGGTTTGACGAATACGCGGCGCGCGCCGGGGTTTCGGGTATCCTGCGGGTGATGCAGCACATGGGCATGATCGGCGCGCGCGGGGTGCCGAAGCCCACGAAACCTTCGGTGATGTGCACCAATTCCAGCTGGGTGCGCGCGCCCTCGGGCGGGCTGTTGCGGACCCTGCGGACGATCGGGGATCTGGTCAGCGAAGGCGAGCTGCTTGGCCTGATCAGCGACCCCTTTGGCGAGGTAGAGACCGAAGTCCTGGCGCGAGAGGCCGGGATCGTCATCGGCCGCACCCAGTTCCCGGCGGTCTACGAAGGAGACGCGCTGTTCCACATCGCCGAGACGCAAGTGCCCGCGCATGCCGAACTGGCGCGCGAGGGCATCGAGCTGGCGATGGAGGCGGGGCCGCTGTTCGACGAAGACGAGATTATCTGACGCCTGCGCCCTCGGGCAGGGGCGGATCGGCGATCAGTTCCTCAAGAAAGAGGCTCATCAGTTGCAGCCGGCCTGACACACCGGCCTTGCGGTAGACCGCTGCGGACTGGGCCTTGATCGTGCCTTCCTTGCTTTGGCGCAGTTCCGCCATTTCCGCGATGGAAAATCCCTTGATCGACAGCCGCGCCACGTCCCGTTCCGCCGGGGTCAGGGACCAGTCCTCGAAATGCGCTTCGAGGATTTCCTCCAACGCGCCGGCGGCGACGCTGAGTTGTTCGTTCAGCCGTGCCTGCCGTCTATACAGCTTGCGCAACTCGACGGCCGTAAAGATCACACCGCCCAACAGGGCAGCCGTCACAAGGTATTCAAAGATCTGAAACCCCTCGAAATGTGGCGCGTCTTCCAGCCCCATCATGTCCAGAACAGAGTCGAAGGCAAAAAACAAAGTGCAGCACCCCTGCAGCAGCAAAAGCAGCCACAGGGGCGCTGGGCGCTGGGCGGGCAGGGGAGACCTGCCCGCAGTCGGGGCCTCAGCCCTGGTCGTCTTCGTCGTCATCGTCTTCGTCGTCGTCTTCCATTTCCACTTCGGTCACTGTGCCCGAAGCCAGATCGACAGTCACCTCGAATTCAGCGCCGTCGAGCGTGTACTCGACCTCCATCATGCCGTCCTCGATCTCGACTTCTTCGATTTCGGCGCCCGAGGCCGTCAGCTTGGCGACGATCTCTTCTTCGGTGGTTCCGGCCATGTCACCCACGCTGAGCTGGGCGAATGCAAGCGCGGGTACGCTCATCACCAGGGTTGCCAGGCCGGTCATTTTGATAGTCTCGAAAGTCATGGTGTTTCTCCGATTTATTGGTACATGCCGCGTGCCTTGCGGTGGTTGGCATCTGTGTTGCCAGCGCGCCGCACCCAATCGGAAAAAGGTCGTAATTTCAGGGGATTGAACCAAAGTTTATTGTGGCGCCGCAAATTCCGGACCCTGCTGCGCGCAAGTGGCCTTTGGGGCCAGGGAAACGGAGCCAAGGTTTACGTCATTTCGGCGAAAGAGGCGTGGGCGGCCTGCTGACCTTGCCGCCGGGCGTCAAACTCGCCTGTGTCAGAGGCCGGTCAGGTCCTGTCAGCAAGGGCCTGTGTGACCACATTGCCTGACCCTAAAGCAGAAAATCCGCAGAGCTGAGCGGTATCGAACCGGTCAGCTCGATTTCGAAATCGCGAATGCCATCGCCATCCACGTCGGCCTGAACAAAGGTGTTGGGGCCCTTCTGGAACACCCGAAGCTCGCCAGCGGTGGACGAGAAACTCTGCGAGCCAATAAACACAAAAGCCTGATCACCCGGGGCCGGACCCGCGTCGATGGCGGACAAGTCGATCTGGTCGATGCCGATCTGATAGCCCTCGATCAGGTCACGATTGTTGCGGCCGGGGCGCGAGTCTCTGACGTGCTCGAACACGAACAGGTCTGCGCCCGGCCCGCCTGACAGGGTATCCGCCCCCTTGCCGCCGTTCAGCGTGTCGTCGTTGCCGCCGCCGGACAACAGGTCGTTCCCGTTGTTGCCCCACAGAATGTCGTTGCCGCTCTGGCCGGTCAGGGTGTCATCCCCCGAACCACCGCGCAGCCTGTCATTTTCGGCACCGCCCCGCAGCAGATCATCGTTGTCGCCGCCAAGCAGCCTGTCTCGATCCTCGCCGCCCGACAGGGTGTCGTTGCCGTCGCCGCCGTCCACCGTGTCGCGGCCCGCGTTGCCCAGCAGCTGGTCGTTTCCACCTTGCCCGCGGATGCTGTCATCGCCCTCTCCGCCGTGGATCGTATCCTTGTCCAGTCCGCCCGACAGGGTGTCGTCACCGCCGTTTCCAAGAATGAAGTCGTTGCCATCCCCGCCGTAAAGGCCGTCATTGTCCTGAACAGGTGTTCTGACTGTGGTTTTCCCGGTTACGGAAATATTCAACAGATAGGTGTCACCCGGCGCGATGACGTTTTCGGGTGGCGCTTCGGTGTTGGTCAGCGCGAAATTGTCGAAATACAGCGTTGGGGCATTGGTCACACCATCGCAGGCAATGACAAAATGAGTGATGTCGGACAGTTGCGCGGCTTCGGGGATGGCGATACCCGAAACATCGAACCCCAGTGTCACCTGCTGCCAACCCGCGACGTTGTCCCGAAAGGTCCACCGGTTATTGCCGCCGAACAGATCGTCTCCCGTCAGCACGAATTCCAGTTCGGTGCCTGATCCGGTCCCGTACATCCAGAATGAAATGGAGTTGAAGTCGGTCAGGTCACCGGTGGTCCAGGCGTCAAGGGTCTCGTTCGACAGAGTGCTGCCAAAGCCCCCCCAGGTCGGGACACTGAAGTCGGCCCGAAGCACGCTGTTGTCCACGGCGCTGCCGGGCAGTGGCTCCGGTGCGGCAGTTGTCGAAAGATCAAAAGTCGGACCAGAGGAAAAATCAGCATACACAAAGAACCCGTGTTCGAAGCCATTTGCATCCGGAACACCCGAAAGGTCGTTTTCAAACCCATGAATGATCAGCTGATCGTCAAAGGGGTCATCCTTGACCACGGCACGCTCGACTCGGATGTAG
Organism: Alphaproteobacteria bacterium; assembly: GCA_030424865.1. GTDB lineage: Bacteria > Pseudomonadota > Alphaproteobacteria > Rhodobacterales > Rhodobacteraceae > JAKVCP01. Next base: position 214,261 of record JAUHVR010000002.1, read on the forward strand.
ACTTCGGTCGTTCCTATGGTGTTTGTCCAGGTCAGATAGGGATCCTCGGACCCGAAGCTGCCCAACCCGCCCATCGTCTGATTGGAATCGTCGTTTCGAGCGACAATCGCATGATAGGGCGTCAGCACCGTTACCATGGCGTCGAACCCGCCGCCGCCAATGTCTCCGATCCCGAAATCCAGATCGACGGTCAGGGTTTCGTCAAAGCCCACGGTCACGGCGAAAATGTCCACTTCTCCGACGCCCCGGCCAAGGATTGTGGTGTAGGGAACGCTGTCATCAAAGACCAGCGGGTTTGTCAGGGTACTGAAGGGCAAGGAAGGTAAGCTGCCGCCGGTAATGCCCCAGGAACTCAAAATCGTGTTGTTGCCGCTGATCTGGTCCACGGTCCAAAGGGCCGTGTCGCCGATGATGACATCATTGCCAGAGCCGGCCGCCACGGTGTCGGTTCCAGGAACCGTGTTTTCTTCCAGCGCGATCAGATCACTGTAGATGCTTCCAACCAGCCAGGTCGAACCGGTCGAACCGGTGTAGATTGCCATTTCAACGTCCTCCAGACCACGCCAGCCTAGCAGGGCCGCGTCGCAGAGTCATGTTCGGCAGGTTTCAGGACAGCGGCGGGCGATTGTAGGGGACACATGTCAGACCGCATGACCTCGGGCGACACGGGCGAATTTCCAGGTGCCATTACCCGCAGACGTCAGGTCGTGATCCGCAGTTCCCCCCGGTCCAGACCATCGGGGTCCACCGAGACAGGTTGGATGGTGCCGTCTCGTTCGACCAACTTCCACGCGTATGGGTTGACGGTGTCGTCACCGATCAGGGCCCGCAGATCCAAGGCGCGGGCCAACGCCACGGCAAGGTCAACTTCGGTCGGCGCGCCAGGATGCTGGCCCCGCAGATAGATCGACAGTTGCATCGGGAAGCCGCCAGGCCGGTTTTGCACTTCGACCAGTACCGGCGGCGACGCAGGCGCATTTGCGATGTCGGACGTGACAAAGACCGCTTCCTTGGTCCGCCCGATCAATCCGGCGATCGTGGTGATCAATTCGGCTTCTGAAACGTCGCCGGAAAGAAAGATGTCAGCCAGTTGCATATGCTGCGCCGTTTCAGGTTTGGTCGTCGCGAGTTGATTGACGCCTGGGACTTGCGTTCTCGCGAAAGGCCCGGTTCCTCCTGCCCGGGCCTTAAGTTCAGCCTATCAAGGCTTGATGTAGGTGTAACCTTGAGCCTGCAAATGCGCGAGTTCCGCTACGCCAGAAGGCACAATATCGCTTTCCCAGACGTCATACAGATCGTCCTCGTAGCTGATTTTGCGACCCACGAGCGTGTTGTTGCAGACGTGGAATGAAACGCCCTGAGATTTGAGCGATCCAACGACCGTTTCCAACTGAGAGTCTGCCTTGGCCTCCATCAAGACACCAAGACCGTTGCCATGCAGAACGACCTTGAGGTCAAGGTTCTCGGCACCAACGGCGTTGATGTGGTTCTGGATATTGCGCATGGCGCCCTTGTAGGCTTTGGATTCCGGCCCTCCGGTATAGTTGATGTGATAGACGACTTTTTGCTTTCCGTAGCCTTCGGCCTCGGCGGTGCCCGCCGAAGTAAACGAAAAGAATGCTGCCGCAACGAGCACAGCGAATGCTATGAACACACGTGTCATTGAGTCCTCCCTTGCAAATGGCCAAGTGTAGCTGGCCTGCCTAATCTTGCAGTTGGGATGCATATTTCGCAATCATTTTTCGGAATATGAGGGGGTCGTGTTCCATGGCGACCGCCTTGATCCGGGAATTTAGAAAGCGCGGGTTCAGAGGTGATTTGGGTGGAAATCCTTGTTCACACTGGAAAATTCCCGGGTCCCGGACACATCTTCATGGCTCGCGACGTGTCGCGGTCGGCAATGCCTGAAAGCGTGACCTGCGCATGCTGACGGCCATTCAGAAAGCCCGACGAATGGTTCAGGCGGCGGTTCCGGGTCTTGCGGACGCGCGCAAGGTGCCGCCAGTTCGCAAAGCGAGTGGTCGACCCAGCTGGGTGACGTCACACATCACCATCCATGTCCTGGCTACTCTGGCACCAACTCTTGCATGAGCTGAAACATGTCTTCGCGAGAACGTGCCAAAAGCTTGGGTGTTTCCAATGTCGAAGACTGCGCGTGCGGATTGGCGCCGGCTTGGATCAAGAACCGCACGGCCTCGGGCTGCGCACTGAATATCGCGAGGTGCAATGCTGTAACCCCCGTCGACGCGTTCGCTTGGTTGACAGGCACGCCAGCGTTCACCAACACCTCCAGGACATTCACCGAACCGGTCTCGGCCGCGATATGAAGCGGCACAACGGCATAAGCGCCGCCCGAATTGACCGAATTGGGATTGGCGCCCTTTGAAATCAGGTACTCCGCCACGTCGGCGTGATCCTTCTGCGCCGCAAAATGCAGCGGTGTGCCAACCGCGCCCGCGCCAACTTCAATGCTGGCACCCGCGCCGACAAGGCGTTCGATTGCATCCAGGTGCCCATTTCCCGCCGCAAGGTGCAGTGGCGTCAGATGGTCAGGCGCCTTGCCTTCTTGATTGGGATCGGCCCCCAGACCAAGCAGGGTTTCAACCGCCTCCACTTTGCCCCGCGCTGCGGCCCAATGAAGCGGCGCGCCGACTATTCCGTCGAGCTCGTCAATTTGCTCTCCGGCCGCGACCAATGCAGCGATTTTTTCTGCATCTCCCTTCCTGGCAGCCTTGTGAAGGTCACCTGCAAACGCAGTCGATGTTGTCGCAAGCAATACACAAAGACTGATCTTCAACATGTTCATGGCATGCCTCCAATCAAAAAAATGGAATTCATAGACGCCCAAACCTACCACAAAATAGGGTTTATGACGAATCCGAGCGCGGCTGTCGTCTTGGGCAGCCAGGGGTTTTCGGGGACCTGACTCAAAAAAGCCCCGGCGTTTCCACCGGGGCTTTCGGATCTCAAAGGCGCGGGCAGATTACTCTGCGTCGTCCTTTTTCTTTTTCTCGGGCACGATCTCTTCGCCGGTTTCCTGATCGACAACCTTCATCGACAGGCGCACCTTGCCGCGATCGTCAAAGCCAAGCAGCTTGACCTTCACGTCCTGACCTTCTTTCAGAACGTCCGACGGGTGGTTCAGGCGGCGGTTTTCGATCTGGCTGACGTGCACAAGGCCGTCACGCTTGCCAAAGAAGTTCACGAAGGCGCCGAAGTCGACGATCTTCACAACCTTGCCGTCGTAGATCTTGCCTTCTTCCGGCTCTGCCACGATCGAATAGATCATGTCATAGGCCTTTTGGATCGAGGCACCATCGGGCGAGGCGATCTTGATCACGCCGTCGTCGTTGATGTCGACCTTGGCACCCGAGACTTCCACGATCTCGCGGATGACCTTACCGCCCGAGCCGATCACTTCTCGGATCTTGTCGGTCGGGATGTTCATGGTCTCAATGCGCGGCGCGTGGACCGAGAACTCGGAGGCTTCGGTCAGGGCCTTGGCCATCTCGCCCAGGATGTGCAAGCGGCCTGCCTTGGCTTGCGCCAGGGCTTTCTCCATGATCTCGGGCGTGATGCCCGCGACCTTGATGTCCATCTGCAGCGAGGTGATGCCGTTTTCGGTACCCGCCACTTTGAAGTCCATGTCGCCCAGGTGGTCTTCGTCCCCCAGGATGTCGGTCAGGATGCCGTAGCTGCCGTCGTCTTCCAGCACGAGGCCCATGGCCACACCGGCGACCGGCGCTTTCAGGGGCACACCGGCGTCCATCATCGACAGCGAACCGCCGCAGACCGAAGCCATGGAGGAGGAGCCGTTCGATTCCGTGATCTCGGACACCACGCGGATGGTGTAGGGGAAGTCGGTGGCCGCAGGCAGAACAGCCTGCAGCGCGCGCCAGGCCAGCTTTCCGTGGCCAATCTCACGACGTCCGGGCGAACCCACGCGGCCCACTTCACCGACCGAATAGGGCGGGAAGTTGTAGTGCAGCAGGAAGTTCGAGCGGAAGTTGCCGTGCAGCGCGTCGATGATCTGCTCATCGTCACCGGTGCCCAGCGTGGTCACGACCAGACCCTGAGTTTCACCACGGGTGAACAGCGCCGAGCCGTGGGTCCGGGGCAGCAGGCCGGTTTCGCAGACGATGTCACGAACCTCGTCCAGGGCGCGGCCGTCGATGCGGCGGCCGTTCTTGACGACGTCCCCACGCAGAACGCTCGATTCCAGCTTCTTGATGGCCGAGCCCAGGTTGGCGTCTGCCAGTTGCTCTTCGCTCAGGCCCTCTTTGATGGCCTCTTTGGCGGCGGCAACAGCAGCAACGCGTTCCTGCTTGTCGGTGATCGCATAGGCGGCGCGCATGGCCTCTTCGCCAGCGGCTTTCACCACGTCAAACAGCTCCGAGTAATCCGGCGCCTGGAAGTCGAACGGCTCTTTCGCGGCTTCTTCTGCCAGCGAGATGATCAGGTCGATCACCGGCTGGATCTGTTCGTGCGCAAAGGTCACGGCGCCCAGCATTTCGGCTTCGGTCAGCTCGTAAGCTTCCGATTCCACCATCATCACAGCGTCTTTGGTACCGGCGACAACCAGATCGAGGCGTTGCTCGGGGTTGTTGCGCAGGCCCTGCATGTCATCGACTTCGGGGTTCAGGATGTATTCACCATCGACAAAGCCGACACGTGCGCCCGCGATCGGGCCCATGAACGGTGCGCCTGAAATGGTCAGGGCAGCCGAAGCGGCGATCATCGCAACCACGTCGGGGTCGTTGACCAGATCGTGGCTCAGCACGGTGCACATCACCAGAACTTCGTTCTTGAAGCCGGGGACAAACAGCGGGCGGATCGGACGGTCGATCAGACGCGCGGTCAGCGTCTCTTTTTCCGTCGGGCGCGCTTCGCGCTTGAAAAAGCCGCCGGGGACTTTACCGGCGGCGTAGTATTTTTCCTGGTAGTGGACGGTCAGCGGAAAGAAGTCCTGGCCCTCTTTCTGCTGTTTGGCAAAGGTCACGTTCGCCATGACGCTGGTTTCGCCCAGCGTGGCAATCACGGTGCCGTCCGCCTGACGCGCAACCTTGCCGGTTTCCAGTGTGAGCGTCTCTTCGCCCCACTGCATGCTTTTCTTCACTTCTTGGAACATCATCGTATCCTAATCAGGAGCACTCCCGGGCCCTCCCGGGTCTCCTTGTCCAAATGACGGCCCCATTGCCGCCGACCCCTGTTATCTTCTTGCACGGCGCCGGGGTCCCTGCGCCACGTCTCAGATGCGCCCGCATACCCTAGTTTGCGTGCTTTGAAAACCATGGAAACGTAGGGCGGTACGCGGCGGCAAGGCATTGCGCTGCGGGCCTAGGATTCGGGTCCCCTGGGGCGATGACTGACAACCAGAACATCGTCCAGCAACAGTTCCGAAGCGCCGGGGTTTTGCTGTCCCGGACGGTATATTCCGAATTTCGTGTGCAGTTCGGCGCAGGGGCTGTGATCCACGGGATGCTTCCGAAGCAAGACCCGGCCGTTCATCCAAACCGATACCCTGGTCACAGGCCCTGTCGGATCCAGCAGCACGCGGAACCGGTTAGAGGACTGGTTCAGGTCCTCGATCCCCGGACGATCCTCCAAGGCGTGCTGCAGCCTGTAGGACACGCCCGTGCGGGTGTCCGGATTCGCCGCAAGCGTTCGGATGGTCAGCTGACGCCAGTCAAATTGCATCATCATCAAAGGTTGCGAAGGACAGGCCTTGGACCATCCGTGGATTTGAAAGAATGTCTCGCGCTTGCCGATGAAGCCGCGAATGAAGCTGGCCTCGAATTGGATTTCGTGTTTCCGATCCTGCGCCAATGTCCCGGTCTGGCGCAGTTCGGCACGCTCCCAAAAAGGCGCGCCGTCGCGGGGCGTACTGTCCGAGCTGCACCCGCCGACATCGCCGGGCAGAACCTGGAACATCAGCTTTCGATCATCCCCGCTTTGCGCCCAAAGCACCGACTGGGATTGCGCACCTGTTTCAGAGGACACATGCTTGGGCAGGGCGCAGTTTGCGAAAAGCGCAGTGTTCCAATCGTCGTCCTGAAAGGTTTGCGCGGGCGCATCGGTGGCTGCTGACACCGTCGCTATGCAGAGCGCTAGCCTTTTTCCGTGTGCTTCCCACATCCGCTACCCCGATGGCAAAATTTCCTTGCTTGGATCAATCAGGGGTAGATTATGCCAATTTCACTTCTGGCCAAAAATCTATTTGAAACCAAACAAATCTCGCAGGTGCAGAAAGGGTAGGGTCACCTGCTCGAGATAATCACGTCGTCGATCAGCAAAACCGATGTCTTCTTGTTCTGCGTGCCCGGTCGATAGATCCCGAATTTTACATGTGGTTTCGCGCAACGCTGCAGGTGTACGCGCTCGTTCCTGACCAGGGTCACGCCGTCCATCTGAACCGTCATCCGGGCAACGCGGTGGCTGGTGTCAAAGGTGATATCAAACCGGTGCGTGCCGCCTTCGAGCGCCTCGGAGGTCAGCGCCTTGCGGGCCCGGTTGCTGGTTTTGATCTCGGCCAGGGCCCCCTTGGTGCCACGCGATGTGCCAGCTTTGAACTTGGTCGAGTTGCGTTGCAGAACGTGGGTTTTCAGGCGCTTTTTGTCGAATTGCAGCATGAGCAAGGGCGCGGATTTGCAATCCGAACTCCAGGCATGGATCTGGAAAAAGGTTTCGGCTTTGCCGCGAAACCCTTGGGCAAAGGTGGCTTCAAAGGTGATGCGGTGGGTCTGGCCGACGGCCAAGGTGCTGGCCTGCTTCAATTCGGCCCGTTCCCAGAACCGCGCGCCGTGACGGGGCTTGGCGTCCGAGGAACATCCACCGATATCGCCGGGGTTCAGCGTGAAAGCGAGTTTGCGATCCGCGCCGACGTCACGAAAACGCACGGCAGTGTCAGAGGGCAGGGGGCAGTTTGACCGGAACCCGTGGCTCCAATCCGCATCGTGAAAGTCCAGCGCGCGTGCGGGAATGGCCATCACGGCCAGCATCGCCAGCGAAAGCAGGACAAACAGCCCCGCGTGTTCGATCTTCATGTCACCTGCTCCGGCTTTTTCGCCTTTGCGGCGCAAATTGCAGGTGAAATGCGGCGGAAAGAGGGCACATGCCCAAAAAGCAAAACGGCGCGCTCTGATCCAGAGCGCGCCGTTCCGCTGAATTCCGAATAACGTCTTAGCGGCGGATGCCGAGGCGTTTGATCAGGTCCTGGTACCGGGCTTCGTCTTTTGCCTTGGTGTAGTCCAGCAGCTTACGGCGCTGGGCAACCAGTTTCAGAAGGCCACGACGCGAGTGGTTGTCCTTCTTGTGGGTCTTGAAGTGCTCGGTCAGGGTCGAGATGCGGCTGGTCAGAATGGCCACCTGAACTTCGGGCGAACCGGTGTCGCCTTCCTTGGTGGCATATTCTTTCATCAGGCGCGCTTTTTCTTCGGGCGTGATCGACATCGGGGTCTCCTTTGCAGGTTAGAGGAATGGCACAAGCCGGGATGTCGTCCAGCAAGGCCCGTGGAGAGCTCTGCCCGCAGGCAGATGCGCGCGTATAGGGCAGAATTGGCGGTTTGGAAAGAAGATTCTGAAGCGCGGGAGATCAGGCCGCGCTTTGGCCGATCAGCGCGATCGCCTCGACCGTCGGGGCCGCGCCCGAGGGCAGGGCGGTCACGGTTTGCCCGTCCAGTTGCACCTCGACCATGCCGGGACTGTCAGCGCTGTGGATCAGGGTGACTTCGGGCACCACGCCCGATGTGTCGTCATACAGGATCACCAGTCGATCCTCAGCGGCGTCGAAATCCATCAACGTACTGTGCGCGCCGCCAGCGTCCAGGGCGTCGAGAACGAATTCGTCCTGCCCCTCGCCGCCCGTGGCAATGTCACTGCCGCCGACAACCAGCGTGTCGTCACCGTCGTTGGCGTTCAGGAAATCGTGATCCGCATCGCCCACGCCATCCAACCTGTCTGCGCCATCACCGCCAAAAAGCGTGTCCTGCCCCTGGCCCCCGGTCAGTTGATCGTCGCCCTCGCGGCCATGCAGGGCATCATCGCCAGCGCCGCCGGTCAGCACATCCGCGCCCAGGCCCCCATGCAACGCGTCCTGGCCCGCGCCGCCGATCAGCCGATCATCGCCGTCATGGCCAAAAAGGTCGTCGTCACCGGCGTTTCCGCGCATAACGTCGTCATCGGCTTCGCCATGCAGTGTGTCGTTGCCCGAACCGCCGGACAGCGTGTCGTCACCCGCGCCGCCAAAAATCTCGTCGTCGTTTCCAAGGCCCGACATCACATCGTCGCCGTCGCGGCCGTTCATCAGGTCGGTGTCGTCGGTTCCCGTCAGCGTCTCGCCTGAACCGCTGCCCGATACCACGCTGGGTTCCTGGGGAGAGGGTTCAAGCTCGGGTGACTGCAGGGAATTGGCCGTTGCTTCCAGCAATCCGGTGCCGGTGCCCACTGTTGGGTCTTCGGTGGTGTCAGGGGTGTCGTCATCAAGGTCATCGACCGAGTCCGACGGCATGATCGCAGCCATCGACCCGACCATCACCATTCCCAACAAACTTGCCAGCCACAGCATAGCCACCTCGCACCAAACCCCGGCGCAGAGTGTCGCTTGCACGGTCAGAACGCAACGTGAACCTGGCGAAATGGTTAACGCGTTATTGCTGGCCGGTTTCGATTTCCTGAATAATCTGGGTCGCCCATTGGCCGATCACGGGGATGAACTCGAACTGGCTGAGAAAGAGGATCACCAGCGAAACCAGCGCCGAGGCCCCGATGACGGTACCAAGGCCAAAGGCCAGCCCGCGCAGGAACTGGAAGCCGACCATGCGCAAGGGCGATTCGTACATGCGGACAAAGCGGTGCTGGGCAAAGCCTTCGACCGCGTCGGCCAGTCGGGCGGTGTTTTTGGCAAGGTCAGGCTGTGTGTCGTCACTCATCAGGTGGGGTCCATTCCATCGGGCCGGCGGCATAGGGCACATACAGCGGATGACGCGGATGACCGGCCTTGGTCAAGCCCAGACAGTGCAGCGGGCGCGGCAGAACCTGCAGGATCTGCCGGTGCCGGTTCAGATGTGTGCCATGCACGCCCCAGGCGGCAATGCACATCTGCGACGTCGCGCCGAGTGTGGCCAGGACCGCGTCGTTCTCTGGTCCTATCGGATCCCGTGCGGCACGCAGGTCGGCTGGCAGGGTGGCGCGAAAGGCAAACAGGTTGCCGATCACCACGCCTCCAGCCCCCATGGACCGCGCGCGGCGTTCGCAGCGCTCGATGGTCGGATCGTTGCGTAGTTCGGTTGCGGTCGAGGGGTTGAGCATCACGAACATCAAGGGCGCCACGTCGGGCGCCCAGATGCGGGTCAAGGCGTATCGATAGGTCTCACAGTCGGAATAGAGCGCCTCGGACACCGAGGTCTCACTCTGATGCCGCCTGGTGATCATCGTGTGATCATCCGGCGGAAACGAAGACGCGGTTGGGGTGCAGCTCTCCGCCTTTGAAGCGGCCCACGGCCACGGCCTGACCGTCCAGCGCCGCCCAGCATTCGTCGCCGTATTCGATGCCCGAGGCCAGCACCATGCCCGGGTTGCCGTTGCGCAGCCGCGCGGCGGCCTCGGGCGTGCAAGTGGCGCGGGGCAGGTCGGACAGGCCGACTTCCAAGGGCTGAATGTAGGCGTCCAGCGCCTCGGTCTTGGCCATTTCGTCGATCTGTTCGATGGTCAGGCCATCCTCGGCCCGAAATGGGCCGGACCAGATGCGGCGCAGGGTCAGCACGTGGCCGTGACAGCCCAGGGCCTTGCCCAGATCGCGCGCGATGGAGCGGACATAGCCGCCCTTGCCACAGGTCATTTCCAGCTCGACATGGTCGGCATCGGGGCGGTCGGTCAGCACCAGTTCCTCGACCCACAGAGGGCGCGCGGCCAGTTCCATCTCTTCGCCGTCCCGGGCGCGCTTGTAGGCGCGTTCGCCGTCGATCTTGACCGCTGAAAACTGCGGCGGCACCTGCTCGATATCGCCAACAAACCCGTTCAGCGCGTCCTTGATCTGATCATCGGTCGGGCGCAGGTCGCTTTCGGCGATCACCTCACCTTCGGCGTCATCGGTGTTGGTCGCCTGTCCCAGACGCACCGTGAAACGATAGGCCTTCAGTGCGTCGGTGATATAGGGAACGGTCTTGGTCGCCTCGCCCAAGGCCACGGCCAGAACGCCGGTCGCCTCGGGGTCCAGCGTGCCGGCATGGCCCGCCTTTTGCGCCGACAGGGCCCAACGGACCTTGTTCACGACGGCGGTCGAGGTCATGCCCGCCGGTTTGTCGACCAGCAGCCAGCCCGAAATAGTGCGTCCCTTGCGTTTGCGTCCCATGCGCGTCCCCGTTTGAAAGAGCGCGCGGGTTAGCGCGCCGCGACCGGGTTTGTCAATTCGACAACGGCTCGACCACGCCGACAATCGGCCCCAGCCGCCGCCCCCCGTCCGAGCGCCCCAGACGGGGCGCATGCAGGCGCGAGACGTTGCCGTCGATGAACAGCGCCTGATCAAGGTCCAGTACTTCGCGGAAATAGCTGGCAAATTCGTGGAAGGTGACGCTGTTGTTCGAGATCACAAAGACCGCCGTGGTCTGATCACCCGTCGCGCCGACCCCGTTCCGAATGAACCGAGAGCTGCTGTCAGCCCGAAACTTCGGATGCAGTTTGCCGTCGATCACCAGCATCGGGCCGGACTGGCTGGCATAGGTGCAATCGGGGGATTCGCGCAGGTAACGCTTGGTCTCGATCACGCGCACCCAGCTCAGGCCGATGCACAGCACACCGTTGGGCAGTAGGCCAAAGTTGCCGGGGCCTTCGTTCGGGACCACGCGCATGATCTGATGACCGCGCTCGACATAGTGGCCCACGGGCCTCCGGTCCTCGTGGTACATGCCGCCGTTGGTGGCAAAGCCCAATTGCAGGCCCTTGTCGGCCAGCGCCCGGTCTATTGCGCCAAAGGTGCCATAGGGCATCCCGTCGCCGTCGTTCAGAAACAGCCGCAGATCGTCGTGGCGCAGATCGACCGAGCAGACGGTGTAGGAATTCCCCAGATACTGATCATCGTAACACTCGAGCGCCAAAAGCGGCGTCGAGAAGCCCAGCAGGAGCAGGCTCAGAAAGGCCCTAGTCTTCCAGATCGCGCTGAACATCGGCCTGCGAAAACAGCCTGCGGGTTTCGTCCATCTGGTCAAAGGTCTCGTCGATGCGGAACCGCAGATCGGGCGAGAACTTGAGCGTCAGGTTCTTGGCAACCGCGCGGCGCAGCTCGTTCTTGTTGCGCGCCAAAAGCGCAATCACATCCTCGCGCCCCTTGCCGCCCAGCGGCAGCACATAGGCCGTGGCGATCTTGAGGTCAGGCGAGGTGCGCACCTCGCCCACCGTGATCGACAGGCGGTTCAGGTCGGGGTCGTGGATGTCGCCGCGGTTCAGCACATCCGAAAGGGTACGACGGATGAGTTCTCCGACGCGAAGCTGCCGTTGGCTGGGTCCGCCGTCATCCGTGAATCTGTTCTTGGCCATTTCTTCCAATTAGGCGGTTGCGTGGGCTTTGCCAAGCCGCCGCAGACGGGTATGGAGGGCGAACGACAGAAAAGGACAGGTCAGATGACAGAATTGCCGGGCGTGGTGGTCACAGGGGTTTCGGGGCGTATGGGCCAGATGCTGGTGCGCGAAGTGACGGCAAGCGACCGGTTGAAACTTGTGGGCGCGCTGGAACGCCCGGGCCACGACTGGGTCGGTCGCGACGTGGGCGAGGCCATGGGCGGCGCGGCGCTGGGCGTCATGGTCGAGGACGATCCGCTGGATGCCTTTGCCCGCGCACAGGCGGTGATTGACTTCACCGCACCCGCCGCAACGGTGCAGTTTGCCGCGCTGGCCGCGCAGGCCCGCGCCGTGCATGTCATCGGAACCACCGGCATGTCGGACGAGGACATCGCCCAGCTGCGCCATGCCGCGCATCATGCTGTGATCGTGCGCGCCGGCAACATGAGCCTTGGCGTCAACCTGCTGACGGTTCTGACCCGCAAGGTCGCTGCCGCACTGGACGCCGACTATGACATCGAGATCATCGAAAGCCACCACCACCACAAGGTCGACGCGCCCTCGGGAACGGCCCTGATGCTGGGCGAGGCGGCCGCCCAGGGGCGTGGGGTCGAGCTGACGGATGTCTCGGACCGGGGCCGCGACGGCATCACCGGCGCGCGCAAGCGGGGTGACATCGGGTTCACGGCGATCCGGGGTGGCGACATCGTGGGCGAACACGACGTCATGTTTGCCGCAGCGGGCGAACGCATCATCCTGCGCCACATCGCCAGCGACCGGGCGCTTTTTGCCCGCGGCGCGCTGCGGGCTGCGCTTTGGGGGCAGGACAAGGCACCGGGCGAATATGACATGCTGGATGTTCTTGGCCTGAACGACTGATCCAAACAGCACCGCGCCGCGTACTCCCCAAAGTTTGGGGAGACTTGGCCAATGCGTTTGTTGTCATCACTTGCCCTGTGCGGGCTTTGCGCGGCGGGGCCTGCGCTTGCGGAATTCGAGCGGGTCACGGACAAATCCGCGTTCCTGCAAATTGTTGCGGGCAAGACGCTGTCCCGGCCGTTGATCAAGCTCGAAGTGACCTCGGACGGTCGTATCGACGGCACAGGCCTACGGCAACGCGTGACCGGCGGCTGGGGGTGGGATCAGGGCTTTTTTTGCCGGGATCTCTACTGGGGCGATGAGGCGCTGGGCTACAATTGCCAAACGGTAAGCTACGATGGCACAAAGCTGCGCTTCCAGTCAGACCGCGGGACCGGAGACTACGCGGACTTCCGGCTGCGGTAGTTGACGAACGGAGTGGGCGACGGCGTCGCGTGTGCCGCGGGCCTCGCAGCCTGCGCTGTCGGCCTCGACGGCCAGGGCGCATGTCCCTCGTCATTCACTGAAGCGACCGCCCGTGTTTTGTCGTCATATTGGAGGACAGAACCAAGGCCGCCGTTCGGGCATTCTATGGGCAGACCTCATTTTCATTCGAGAGGGTTGCACCCATGTTTCACCGGCACTTCACATATCTGCACCGATTGATCTTGCTAATTGTGGCATCAACGTCATTTGCCGCGCTTCCAGCACTGGCAGGAGAGGTTGATCTCAAGGGCGCTGGCTGCCCCGAGTTGCCGGCCGCGGATCGCTTCATGACCGTTCACCTGATGTTGGACGGAACGGGATCCGCCCGGGACTGCGTGATTTCTTCGGAGCGGTCTGAGTATTGCGATACGGTTCACGTGTTTGAACAGGGGTTCTTGTGCCTGGGGATGACCCACAATCCCAGGCCAGACATCACGCTGTCCGAGACCACAAATTCCAAGATGAACGATCGGCTGATCGTCGACGGCGAAATCATTCCCGAAAGCTTTGGCAAACGTGTGCTCCGCCGGGATCTGGCAACGGGTCCTTCAGGTGGAACGTATGACGTTGTCGCCGAGCAGACCGTGGATGGTCTCAAGTACTCGCTGATCGTGAATGTCACTGCGGTTCCGGATGGACCCGTCAAATTCAACTCTGTGAGACTGACCTACGACGACTGAGCTGCGCAGAACATGCTTCGCAAGGCAGAACGACTTGCTCTAATGTGGGTGCATGGGCCCTTCGCAAGATGAACTCGATAACAGCGATGCCAACGAGCATGCGGCAATCGCACAGGTCATCCGCGCAGAGACGCTGGCGTACAAAAGCAAGGATTTTGCCGCCTGGGCAGACTGCTTCGTCCAGAATGAAGACACGCATGATGTCCTTGTGTCCAACGTTGCAGGTTTGAGTGTCTTTCAAGGCTGGCCGGCTGTCGCGACGCATATGGAGCGCGTCTTTCGCGATGGGTTGACCACAGATCTGGTCGACTTCGGTCAGGAAAACATGCGCATCAAGACATCCGGCGACATGGCGTGGGCGGTGTTCGACAGTTGGTCAGAGACAGCAAGCGGAGCCAGTCTGCGAAGTTTTGACGTCCGCATCCTGGAGCGCGTTTCGGGGCATTGGAAGATTGTGTTCAACGCCTTTGTTCAGCGCGAGATCGACGGCGCATTGGGCAACTTTGTCGGGGTCGATGAAAAGGGCAAGATCATTTGGGCAAGTCGCACAGCCCTGAGCGCGTTGGATGACCATCCTGTGCTTACAAATTCTTCGGGGTGGTTAAGAGCCAGCAACGCAGAATGGAACACGGCGCTGCAATCGGCAATTGCCCATGCCGGTCGGCATCACGGTTTCTTCGAGACGCACAGGATCGCCGACGAGTTTGGTGGACCGGCGCGATATCCCGTGGTTCTTGGCCAGAGGGAAGATGGCGGTATCGCCGTGGTGCATATCGCCATACGGGATTGCATCACTTACGTGCGCGTTTGCGGCGACGAAGACCTTGAACGCCGGTTGCAATTGGCCGGATCCGTCTTTGGATTGTCGCCCGGACAACTTCGCGTTGCACGGGAAATTGCGCTGGGTCAGGGCTTGCAGGCAATCGCCGAAAGCCTGTCGGTGAGTGTCACGACCGCGCGCACTCATCTGTCGAGAATATACGACAAGACAGGTGTCCGAACACAGACCGCGCTTGTTCGCTTGCTGCTCAGCGTCGGATGATCAGGCGCCGCGTTCCATGGAAAAGAGATGATCTACCAGCCCGAATGCGCCCGTTACAGCGAACGCGGCTTCGGGCTGGCAGATGAATGCGTCGATCCGAAAAAGCGACCACGCTTTAAACGGTGATGTCGCTCCACCCAAGGCGCGGTTGACGCGGGAAGAGAGTGGACCGGTCTCCATAACCGATGTTGACCACGAAGTTTGCCTCGAACGAGGTACCGCCAAAGACAGCCTCCGTCACCCCCGCACGGTCGAATCCCGACATCGGACCGCAATCCAGACCGACCGCGCGCAGCGCGATCATCAGGTACGCTCCTTGCAGCGATCCATTGCGAAAGGCCGTTTCTTCCGCCAGCGCCGGGGCATCGGCGAACACGGCTCGGGCACCGTCGAAATGCGGAAACAGCTTGGGCAGGTGATCGTAAAAGGCCCTGTCATGTCCAACCACAACCGTCATCGGCGCGACTTCGGTCTTGGCGCGGTTGCCTTCGGCCAAATGGGGCAGGATGCGGGCCCGTTCCTCGCCGCGTGCCAGAAAGGCAAGGCGCATCGGCTGGCAATTCATCGAAGTCGGCCCCATGGAGGCCAGCGCAACGGCCTCGCGCAGCAGCTCTTGGGGCACCTCGCGGTCCTCAAAGGCGCTGAAGGTGCGCGCATCGTTGAAGATCAGGTCAAGCGCTGACGTGTCCAGCGTATTGGTATCAAGCATTGTCAGCCTCTACGTGTTTTGCACTGTCTTCGGAGCCGTATTCCTCCATCACGATGAAATCGAAATCGCCTGCTTCCTGGCGCAGCGGCCAAAGCTCGCGGTAGGCGTCGGAGTTGTAGCAGGCTTCGGCCGATGCCACGTCGGGGAAGACAAAAATCGCGGTGCGCTTGTGGTCATGTGATCCGGTCAGCACGGTCTTCACGTCCCCCACGGTCAGGAACTTGCCGCCATGGGCGGCAAAGATCGGGCCAGAGCGGGTGACGTATTCGTCCATCTTTTCGGGGTTTTTCAGCGTGCCATGGGCGATGAAATAAGCAGCCATGTTCGGGTTCCTTTCCTTATGCCTCGATCATGAGGTGGTCCTGCCGGCCCAGCCCCTCGACCTCTAGTGTGATCCTTTGTCCGGGTTTGAGAAAGACCTGCGGGTTCAGTCCCAGCCCGACGCCCGGCGGCGTGCCGGTGGCGATGATGTCGCCCGGCTCTAGTGTCATGAAGCGTGACAGGTAGCTCACGAGGAAGGCCGCGCCATAGACCATCGTTTCTGTCGAGCCGTTCTGATGCCGCGTGCCGTCCACCTCGCACCAAAGTTTCAGCGCCTGCGGGTCCGGCACCTCGTCTCGGGTCACGAGCCAGGGGCCGATGGGGCCGAACGTGTCGTGGCTTTTGCCCTTGGTCCACTGGCCTTGCATCTCCGACTGAAAGGCGCGCTCGGACCCGTCATTGATGGTGCAATAGCCCGCGACGTGGTTTAGCGCGTCGGCCTCGCTGACATATTTCGCGCGGGTGCCGATGATGACGCCCAGTTCGACCTCCCAATCGGTTTTGGCCGCGCCGCGGGGGATTTCCAGATCGTCGTGGGGGCCGCAAATGGCGGAGGTGGCTTTCATGAAGACGACCGGTTCAGACGGTACGGATTTGCCTGTTTCTGCCGCGTGGTCGGCATAGTTCAGCCCGATGCAGATGAACTTGCCCACTCCCGCAACACAAGGCCCGATGCGGGTGCCTTCGGGCACGGCGGGCAGGGTGGCGGGATCCAGCGCGCCCAGGGCGGCAAGGCCGTCGTCGGACAGGGTCGCGCCGCTTATGTCGTCGACATGGCCGCTCAGGTCGCGGATTGTGCCGGTGGCGTCCAAAAGGCCCGGGCGTTCCGCGCCCGCAGCGCCAAAGCGCAGGAGTTTCATGATTTCTCTCCGATGGTGAGTTTGACATGCCGGCGGAGCGCAAAGACGTCCCAGCCGAACCGTTTGTGCAGCACGCCCCACAGCCCGCCGGGGGCGGTGAGCATGGTGGCGATGGCGATGGCCCCGAGGATGATCAGATACCACGGGCCGAAATCCGCAAGCAGCGTGCGCAGGGCAAAGAAGACCGCCAGCCCGATGATCGGCCCTTCGAGCGATCCAAGCCCGCCGATCACCACGATGAAGATCACGGCGGCCGTCCATTCATTGACGCTGAAAGCGGCAGAGGGCGAGATGCGCAGCTTGGTCAGGAAGATGATCGCCCCCGCGATACCGGTGAAGAAGGCGGCGACCGAATAGACCATCAGGCGGTTCTGGCGCGTGCTGACACCCAGACCGCCAGCCGCCTCGGCATCGTCGCGCATCGCCATCAGCGCCAGACCGCGCCCGGATCTGAGCCAGAGGTAGGCGACGAGGTAGGCCGAAACCGCCAGCCCCAGCGCCAGCCACCAGAAGATCGCGGTGCGTTCGTCGTTGTTGCCAAGCGCGCGGGCCACCTGCAGCGGCAGGCTCAGCCCCGCGCCCGCGCCCACCGCGTCGCTTTGTGCGGCGATCAGGGCGGCGATCTCGGCGAGGACCCAGGTGGCGACGGCGAAATAGGCTCCGTTCAGGCGGAACAGCAGGAAGGCGGCGGGGACCGCGATCAAAAGCGCGATCAGCCCGCTCAGGCCAAGCGCGGCCATCAGGGGCACACCGCCCATCGCCGCGATCAGGAAGAAGGCATAGCCGCCGAGACCCACGTAAAGCTGTTGGCCGATGGACATCACCCCGGCAAAGCCGGCGAGCAGGTTCCACATCACCGCGAGGGTCAGGAAACAGGCCATCTCGGTCGCGGTGCGCAGAACGAACCGGTCGGCGAAATAGGGCATCAGGGCCAGCGCAAGGATCACGGCAGCGATGCAAAGCGCGGTCAGGCGGGCGTGCGGCCCGGCTTGAGTAACGGCCGGTTGGGTCATGCGCGCGCCCCTTTGGCCAGGATGCCGCCAGGCATGAGCACGAGGATCACCAGAAAGGCCAGGTGCCCCGCGAGCATCTGGAATTCCGGGTTGATCGCACCTCCGATAGCCTGGGCAAGCCCCAACAGGAAGCCTCCGATCAGCGTGCCCCAGATCGAGCCGATACCGCCGATCACGATCACCTCGAAGGCGATCAGCAGCCGCGCGGTGCCGGAAAGCGGCGTGAACGACGTCCAGACCGCCAGCAGCACCCCCGCGATCCCGCAGGCCATCAGCGCCAGCCCGGTGGCAAGGCCAAAGACATGCGGCGTGGGGATCCCCATGTGCCGCGCAGTCTCGAAATCATCCGCCGTGGCGCGAAAGGCGCGCCCTATCGCGGTGCGCGTAAAGATCAGATGCAGAGCCCCGATAAGTGCAACAGCCACTGCCAGCACGATCAGCCCATAGCTGCCCACCGCAACGCCGGGGGCAAGCTGGACCGAGGCGACCTCAATCTCGCCCAGGGCGATCTTGCGGCTGTCGGCGGTGAAGACCAGCAGCAAAGCGTTCTGGATCATCATCGACAGGCCAAAGGTGACCAGAAGCGGCGGCAGGATGTCCTTGCCAATGACCCGGTTCAGCAGCAGCCGTTGCAGCCAATAGCCCACAAAACCCATCAGAATGGGTGCAATGACCAGCGCCGCGAAAAATCCCATGCCCGCAGACACGGCCACCACATAGCCAGTAAAGGCGCCCAGGATGATCATGTCGCCATGCGCCAGATTGACCAGCCGCAACACACCAAAGACAATCGACAGCCCGGCGGCAAACAGCGCGTAAAGCCCGCCGATGGCGATGCCTTGCACGGCGATATTCATAAGTTCTGTCATGCGGCGGGTGCTCCGAAATAGGCCGCGGCCACTTCGTCAAAGCTGTAGGCGTCGGCGGGGCCTTGCAGCACCACGCGTCCTTCCATCAGGCAGCTCACGCGCGTGGCCGAGCGCAACGCGCGTCCCACATCCTGTTCAACGATAATAAGGGCGGTGCCGTTGTCTGTGATCTTGGGCAATAGGGCGTAAATGTCTTCGACGATGGTCGGGGCGAGGCCAAGGCTGATTTCGTCGCAAAGGATCAGGTCGGGGTTGGTCATCAGCGCGCGGCCAATGGCGACCATCTGCTGCTGGCCGCCTGAAAGCTCGGTCGACATGTGATGGCCGCGCTCTTTGAGGATCGGGAAAAGATCGTGCACCGCGTTCAGGTCCCAAGGGCCAGAGCGTTTGGGGCTGCCGCCGATCAGCAGGTTCTCGCGGACCGTGAGGCTGGGGAACAGCCTGCGGCCCTCGGGCACAAGGCCGATGCCTTTCCGGGTGATCGCCTCGGGCGCGAGGCCGCGCAGGGGTTCAGATTTGAGCGTGATCGCCCCGTCCAGCTTGCGCACACCCCCCGCGATGGCCCGCAGAAGGGTCGTCTTGCCTGCGCCATTCGGGCCGATCACGGCAGAGATTGTGCCGGGCGCGACATCAAGCGAGACATCGAACAGCGCCTGAAAATCGCCGTAGAAGGCGTTCAGCCGCTCGACCTGCAAAAGGCTCATGCCGGGACCCCCAAATAGACCTGCCGCACCTCGGCGCTTTCGAGCACTTCGGACGGCACGCCTTCGGCCAGTTCCGCGCCTTGATCCAGCACGAAAAGCCGCGAGATCACGGCAACCAAAGCGTGCACGATATGCTCGATCCAGATGATCGTCGTGCCGCCGTCGCGGATTTGCTTGAGCAGCGCGATAAAGGTCTGGCATTCCATGTCCGACAGCCCGCCCGCGACCTCGTCGAGCAGCAAAAGCTTGGGCTGCGTCGCCAATGCCCGTGCCAGCTCCAGCCGCTTGCGGTCCAGCAAACGCAGGCCCCCGGCGATGTCGTTGGCGCGGCCCATCAGCCCGGTTTGCTCGAGCACGTCCAGCGCCACGCGGGTGGCTGGCCCCTCGGCCCGCTGCCCGCCCAAGGTCGCCCCCACCAGAACGTTTTCAAACACCGTCATTCCGCCAAAGGGGCGGGGGATCTGGTGCGAGCGGGCGATGCCCATGTCGCAGCGCCGCTGCGGCGAGACGCGGGTGATGTCGGTGCCTTCGAACAGGATCGTGCCGGATTTCGGGATCTTGAACCCGGTGACAAGATCCAGAAGCGTGGATTTCCCCGCGCCGTTGGGGCCGATCACGCCCAAGGCCTCGCCCGGCGCAACGGTGAGCGAAACATTGTTCGTCACCGTCAGCGCCCCATAGGCAAAGGACACGTTCCTGAATTCCAGAAGCGCCACGGTCAGGTCGCAAGCTCGCGCAGCTCTGCCGTGATCGGCACCTCTGGCAGGGTGTCGTTGGCGATTATGTCGAGGCTGAGCGCACCATCGGCACCGACGCTCCATTGCCCGCCCACGGTCGGGGTGATCGAAACGTTCCGGCCAAAGGGACCGGCCGCAAAGTTCACCGGGCCAAAGATGGTCGACAGGTTCGTTGCGGCCAAAGCCTCGCGGTTTGCCTCGCGGTCCGTGGCGTCCGCCGAGCGTTTGAGCGTGTCGATGGCGATCTCGAAGATCGAATGCGTCCAGCCCAGGGGCGGCGTCCAGGCCTTGCCGGTGGCCTCGGTCCATGCGGAGGCAAGATCACCGGCGCTCTGGCCCGTCACCGAAGAGGTGAAGGGATGGAAGGGCGACCAGACAACCTCGCAGGTCAGGCCATCGGCCAGCGGGCCCAGCGTTTCAACGGCGGCGGGGAAGACCAGCGCCTTGGCAATCGTGGCGATGCGCGGGCGGAAGCCCTGCTGCTGCGCCTGCCGCCAGAAGGTGTTCCAATCGGGCGGATTCAGAACGCCTGTGATGACCTCGACGCCTTCTTCCTTGAAGGCGTTGATATGGGCCGAGAAGTTGTCGGTGTTGTTGGCAAAGGATCCCGGGTCGACCACCTCATAGCCCTTGTTGGGCAGGTGGAAGGGCAGGCCGACCTGCGGGTTGGACCAGGCCGCACCATCCGCGTCATTGGGGAAAAGGCAACCGACCTTGCGGTTCGTATCCACCCGGTTCCACGTCGCGGTGTAAATGTCGATCGCGTCATTCAGGCCAAAGAAATAGTGGAACCCATAGTCAAAGCCGCTGTCGGGCGTGCCGCCGCGACCGAAATACCACGCCTCCCATGGGGCGGCGGTCGAGATGCAGGGCACCTGAAACAACTCGCACTGGTCCGAGACGGGGTTCGTGGTGTCCGGCGTGGCCGAGACCAGCATCAGATCGACTTCTTCGCTGTCGATCAGCTCAACCGCGACCTCGGCGGCGCGGCTCGATTGGGACTGGCTGTCGCGCAGGATGATCTCGACGTCCCGGCGGCCAGAGGCGGTTTCGATCCCGCCCGCGATGGCGGCGCGCAACGCGTCCACGATGAAATTATCGGTTTCGCCAAACGCGGCCAGCGGGCCGGTCTGTGGGCTGACATAACCGATCTTCAGCGGGCGGCCCTGGGCGCGGGCGATGGTGGGCAGCGCGAGGCTGGCGGCGCCGGTTGCCAGGAACGAGCGGCGGGGCATGGTGAGGGGATTTTTGCGCATGGGGACCTTCCTACCGTGACAAGTCGCGCTAAGACTTGCTCTGAGATGCGCATAAGTCAACACTTGAAATATCAGACTAACATCAGTAAGATTTCTGTAACGCTGTCCTACGCACCTCGCCGGAATGCCGGTATGGTGAAAAAGATGGGACACGGACGTAACAGCGGGAGGCCAAATTGGCACGAGTACTGCAACCCTTTGAATTTATTGAAGCCGCGGGCGTGAAAGAGGCGGTTGCCGCGTTGTCGCAGCCCGGAACGCGCCTGTTTGCCGGTGGCTGCGATCTTGTCCCGGCGATTCGGCGCGGGCAGGTTCGCTATGACACGCTGGTCTCGATCATGAAGATCGAAGGGCTGTCAGAGTTCTCTTCTCATCCCAAGGTGGGCGTCAAGATTGGCGCTCAGGTTCTGCTGAGCCGGCTGGTCAACGACATCTGGGTCGGCAAGCGTTGGGCTGCCTTGCACGAGGCGGTGGAACAGCTTTACCCGCCGCACATCCGCAATATGGGCACCGTGGTGGGCAATCTGTGCGCGGCGGTGAACTACTATGACGTTCCCGTGTCGATGTTCGCGCATCGCGCGGTGCTGACGCTGAGCGACGGGACCACCAGCCGCGAGGTCGGGATTGACGATTTCTATACCGGCGGGCGCGGAACGGCTGTTGGCGCGGGTGAGATGGTCACGCAGATCGACCTGCCACCCCCTGCAGCAGATGCGGGCTCGGCCTTCAAGAAGATCTACAAGGCGCGCCGTCGCGCCGATGACCTGCACAAGATCAACGCCGCCGCCTACGTCGCACTGGACGAGGCCAAGGAAAAGATCACCGACGCGACGTTGGTGATCGGCTGCGTCGGCGACAGCCCGCTGCGGATCACCGCCGCCGAGTCCGCTTTGGTCGGGCAGGTTGCAGGTGACGAGGCGTTCAATAGCGCTGCAGAGATGGCAGTGGCCGCCGTGCAGCCGATGACGGATGCGGGCTGGGTCGAAGAGATCCGCAGCGATTGGATACGCATTCTGGCCCGGGACGTGCTGGCACAGGCTGCAAGCCGCGCGCTGTCGCGTCATGACCCCGCCGAAGACGCCCATCTGGCCTATTGAGTTGAGGAGAGACCCATGTCGAAACGTATCGGAACCTTCAACGTCAATGGAAAGAATGCCGACACCATTGTCGAACCGCAAATGCTGCTGGTGGATGTCCTGCGCGAAAAGCTGGACCTGACAGGCACCAAACGCGCCTGCGCGGCGGGCAACTGCGGCGCCTGCACCGTGTTGGCCGATGGTGATCCCATCTGCTCGTGCATCACTTTGGCTGTTGCCGCGGAGGGGCGCGAAATTGAAACGGTCGAAGGGCTGCGCGCCGCCGATGGCACGCTGCACCCGCTGCAACAGGCCTTCATCGACCATTGCGCCGCCCAATGTGGGTACTGCACCGCCGGCATGCTGATGACGGCCAAAGCGTTGCTGGAGGCCAACCCGCGCCCCACGCGCGAGGACGTCAAGCGCGCGCTTTCGGGCAACTCTTGCCGCTGCACCGGCTACGTCAAGATCATCGACGCGGTGATGGATGCGGCCCAACAGATCAACGCAGCCAAAGAGGTGGCAGCATGAACGATTTCGCATATGTCGGCAAACGCATGACCAAGCCGGACATTTACGGCAAGGTCACGGGCGAAGCCAAGTATACCGACGACATCACGCTGCCCGGAATGGTCGAGGGGCGCATCCTGTGCGCGCCCGTGGCCCACGCCAAGATCGTCTCGATCGACACCTCCGAGGCCGAAGCTCTGCCCGGTGTGCTTTGCGTGCTGACGCACAAGGACTGCCCGGACATCCGGTTTTCACGTTCGACAATGGCCGAGGCGTTGCCCGAGTTCGCATTCACCGGCGAGCGGCAGGACCAGTTCATCCTGACCGACAAGGTGCGCTACATGGGCGACTGGGTTGCCGCTGTTGCCGCTGAAGACATTACGACAGCCGAGCGAGCGCTCGAGCTGATCAGGGTCGAGTACGAGCCCCTCCCCCCCGTGCTCGACCCATTTACCGCGCTGGAACAGGGCGCGCCCGTGGTGCACGAGGATTGCGCCGACAACATCGCCTTTGAAATGGATCACCCGTTCAACTGCGGCGATGTCGAAAAAGCCTTTGCCGAGGCCGACGCGGTGGCGGAGTTCAGCGGCGTGAACTCGCGACAGAAGCACCTGCACATGGAAACGGATGTGGCGATTGCCAGCTTCGAGTCCGACAAGCGCCTGGTGATCTACTCGCCCAGCCAAGGCCCGCACCTGGCCAAGAAGCACCTGACCAAGCGGGTCTTCCCGGATCTGGACGATGGTGACATCCGCTGGATCTCGCCCGCCATCGGCGGCGGTTTCGGCGCGCGGCTGGCCCTGGGCGTGGAGCCTGCGGCGGTTCTGCTGGCGCGGCACTGCAACCGGCCCGTTCGGGTGACCACGACCCGCGAAGAGGACTTTCAAGGCTATTCCTCGCGCACGGACATGCACCAGACGATCCGGGTGGCGGCCACCAAAGAAGGCAAGCTCTTGGCGATTGATCAAAAGATCGTTTCGGACAGCGGGGCCTACCTGTCGCATTCGGCGACCACCTCGACGGTGAACATGCAAAAGACGCTGGGCGTCCTGAAATGCGATAACATCAAGGGCCACCTGACGGTTGTCTACACCAACACGCCCGTGACCAGCGGTTTCCGCGGCTATGGAAACCCCGAGGGCGCGTTTGTGCTGCAACAGGCGCTGGATCGGCTGGCGGAAAAGATCGGGATGGACCCGATGGAGTTCCGCCTGCGCAACCTCAAGGAACCGGGCGACCCGTCCTGCTTTGTCCCCGTCACGCTGGAGCATACCAAGCTGAAGGAATGCATCGACGTCGGGGCGGAAAAGTTCGGCTGGAAAGACAAGTGGCAGGGTTGGGATGCTGCCAAAGAGGGCCGCTACCGGCGCGGTGTTGGCATGTCGGTTCTGACGCATGCCTCGGGCGCGGGCGGCTTCCTGCTGGAACATTCGTCTTGCGTGATGAAGGTGCTGACAGATGGCTCGCTGAACCTGATCGTCTCGCCCTGCGAGATGGGGCAGGGGATCATCGGCGCGCTGACGCAGGTGGCGGCAGAGGCCACCGGCCTGCGTTATGAACAGATCCGCATCTCGACCGGCGACACGGATGTGACCATGTTCGATATCGGCAGCCACGCCAGCCGCTCGATGCTGGTGATCGGGAACGCTGTGCATGCGGCGGGGGTCAAGATCCACGACCAGATCTGCGAACGCGCGGTGAAGTATTTCGAGGAACACCAGGTCAAGCTGGAAGCCTCTGACATCAAGGTGCGCGCGGGCGAGATCACCTCGGACAAAGCGCCCGGCGTGGTCATCGACGTCTCCAAGGTGGCCTATGATGCGATCTACGACTTCGGCGAGGGTGGCAGCCAGCTGAATGCCTCGGGTTCGTACCTGTCGACCTCGCACCACCCCAACCACCAGGCCGCGTTTGCCGAGGTGGAGGTGGACACCGAGACCGGGCAGGTGACCGTGGTCAACTATGTCTCGGCCCACGATATCGGGCGCGCGATCAACCCGCTTCTGGTTGAGGCGCAGATGGAGGGCTCGCTGGTGCAGGGCATCGGCTTTGCCCTGACCGAGGATTTCGTGATCGACCCGGAGACCGGCAAGGTCTTGTCGGATTCGCTGCTGACCTACCGTCTGCCCTCGACGATGGATGTCCCGCCGATGGAGCATCTTTTGATCGAAGAGCCGCTTGAGGCTGGGCCGTTCGGCGCCAAAGGCTGTGGCGAGGCGGGGCTGGTGAACCCGGCCCCGGCAATTGCCAACGCGATCTATGACGCGGTTGGCATTCGGGTCCATTCGCTGCCCATGTCCGCCGACAAGGTACTCTGGGCGCTCAAGCACGGCACGGAAGAGGCCCCGGGCCAATCCCGCGTCTCTGGTCAATTCCTGTGAGGGTGGCATCATGAGCAAGATCAATATCCACGACGTGGCCTATGTCGCCTACGAGGCGACCGATCTGGACCTGATGGAGCGGTTCCTGCTGGATTTCGGCATGACCCGCTCGATCCGGACCGAGGACGCCCTGTACATGCGGGGCGCGGGTGGCAACCACCATTGCCACGTGACCCGGTTGGGCACCGAGAACAAGTTTCTGGGCGGGGCCTTTACGGTTGAAACCCGCGAAGAGCTTGAAAAGGCCGCCAAGATCCCCGGCGCGGTTGGTCCCGAAGAGATCACCGAGCCCGGCGGCGGCTGGCGGGTCACGCTGACCACGCCCAACAAGCACAAGATCTGGGTCGAATGGGGTGTCGCCAAGGTGCCCGAGATGCCGGTGCGGCGCTCTTACCGCATGAACTTTGCCTCCGAGCACCTGCGTCACAACTCGGCCGTGCGCCAACGGCCAGAGGCCACGCCGGTCCTGCGGATTGGTCACTTTGTGCTGTGGGTGCCGGATGCGGTGCCGGAAATCGACTGGTTCATGGAGCATTTCGCCATGGCGCCTGCCGATTACATCTGCGCGCATGACGGTGAACCGGGCGAAGAGACAGTGGTCGGCACCTTCCTGCGCATCGACAAAGGCAAGGAATACGTGGAACACCACTGCATCCTGATCAACCAGTCGATCCATTTCGGGTGCCACCACAGCAGCTTCGAGGTGCTTGACCTTGATGCCGTGACGGCGGGCCATGACCACCTGGTGTCCAAGGGCTGGAACCTCGATGCGGGCGTCGGGCGGCACTATCTGGGTAGCCTCATCTACGACTACTGGCTGGACCCGTTCGGCAACCGGATCGAGCATTACACCGACACCGACATGATCAACGACGAATACGAGCCCGTGCGGTTCGTAGGAACAGCTGACGAGACCACCCAATGGGGCATGGCGCCGCCACCGAACTTCTTCGAGTGACCCGCCCCTCGTTTATGTGACCAACGCGGCTTGCCGCGAACAGGAGAGTTTTGCCTGATGACTGCCCTTGATCCAATTCCCGAAGGCGGGTTCGGCGACGCGGTGACGCGGCGCGAAGACCTGCGCCTGACGACGGGGCAGGGGCGCTTCCTGGACGATATCGTGCTGGCGGGCATGGCGCATATGGCGACCGTGCGCAGCGACCGTGCCCATGCGCGGATCGTGTCGGTTGACGTCGAAACCGCGCGGCAGGCCGATGGCGTGCTGGCGGTGCTGACGGGCGCGGATTTCGCGGCCTCGGGCTGGGGTGACATCCCTTGCGAGTCCATGCCGCCCGCAATCACCAAGGGGCAATGGGTGCGCACGCCGTACCCCGCCTTGCTGACCGACCGGGTCATGGCGATGGGCGATCTGGTCGCCATCGTGGTGGCCGAAAGCCGCAAAGCCGCCTTGGACGCGGTGGAACTGGTCGAGGTCGCGTACGATGACTTGCCTGTTGTAACGTCGCTTGAAGCCGCGTTGTCCGAGGATGCGCCGCAGCTCTACGAAAACGCTCCGGGCAATCGGGTCTTCAGCGCACAGATCGGCGATGCGGATGCGGTAGAGGCCGCCTTCGCCAAGGCCACGCATGTGGTGCCGCTGACGACCCGCCAACCCCGCATGGCACATGCCAGCATGGAAATGCGCGGCTCTATTGGTGTCTATGACGCACGAATGGGCCGGTATGAGCTGACAACCTCTACGCAGAACCCGCATTCCGTGCGCCGCCTTCTGGCCAGCAGCATCCTCAAGGTGCCCGCTCACAAGGTGCGCGTCAGCGCGGGCGATGTGGGCGGTGCGTTTGGGCTGAAGGGTCGGGTCTATCCCGAGG
The DNA here is from genome assembly GCA_030424865.1 of Alphaproteobacteria bacterium. GTDB lineage: Bacteria > Pseudomonadota > Alphaproteobacteria > Rhodobacterales > Rhodobacteraceae > JAKVCP01. Next base: position 241,142 of record JAUHVR010000002.1, read on the forward strand.
ATGTGCTGGTGCTTTGGGCAGCCGAGCGCCTGCGCCGCCCGGTGAAATGGGTGCCTACGCGTTCCGAGGCCTTTGTGGCCGATTTCCACGGTCGCGACCAGATGGCGGACGGCGAGATGGCCTTTGACGCCGAGGGCCGCATCCTTGGCCTGCGCGCCACCACTGTGCACAATCTCGGCTGCCGCCTTGGGCCTGCAACGGGCGTGTCGCCCTTCCTGTCGGCGCGGATGCTGGCGGGGCCATACGCGATGCCCGCGGCCCATGTGCGGGTCGAAGGTGTCTTTTCGAACACCCGCACCACCACCAGTTTCCGCGGCGCGGGGCGGCCCGAGGCCACCTATTTCCTGGAACGGATGCTGGACAAGGCCGCCGCGCAGATCGGGCTGGACCCCGCCGAGATCCGCCGCCGCAACCTGCTGACCGCCGACCAGATGCCCTATAAGACCGCGCTCATCGACCGCTACGATTGCGGCGATTTCAAAGCGGTGTTCGAGCGGGCAGTGACCCTTGCCGATTGGGGCGGGTTTGAAACGCGGCGTGCGCAGTCTGCTGCGAACGGCAAACTGCGCGGGCAGGGGATTAGCTGCTTTGTCGAGGTTTCGGCGCTGTCCAATGAGCGGATGGAACTGCGCTTTGACCTGACGGGTGCCGCGACGGTGATTGCCGGCACCTTCTCGCACGGGCAGGGGCATCACACGCTTTACGCGCAGATGGTGCAGGACTGGCTGGGGCTGCCTTTCGAACAGATCTCTGTTGTCGATGGCGACACTGATCAAGTGGCCTATGGCGGCGGCACCTATGCGTCGCGGTCTGTCACCGTGGGCGGCTCGGCTTTGCGGCGCGCCTGCGACGAGATCATCGCCAAGGGCAAGACCATCGCGGCCCGATTGATGCAGGCGTCCGAGGATGAGCTGACCTTCGAGAAGGGGCTTTATGTCCGCCGCGATTCAAATGAACGGATGAGCCTTTCGGAAGTGGCCGTGGCCAGCTACCGCGTCCTGGGCCATCCCGCTGATCTGGGCGTTGGGCTGGAGGCCACCGGGACCTACACGGCGCAGCCGCAGAACTATCCCAATGGCTGCCATATCGTCGAGGTCGAAGTGGACCCGGATTTCGGCACCGTAACGCTGGTTGACTACATCGCCGTGGACGACGTTGGCGTCGCGGTGAACCCTCTGCTGCTTGAAGGTCAACTCATCGGATCCACTGCCATGGGTGTCGGACAGGCCCTGATCGAACAGGTGGTCTATGACGATGCGGGCCAACAGGTGACGGCCGCCTTCACCGAATACGGCGTGCCCCGGGCCACCCATATGCCGCCGATACGCTCAGAGCTTTTGAACACGCCCACCGACACGAACCCGCTGGGGGTCAAAGGAGGGGCCGAGGTCGGCACAATCGCCGCGCCCCCCGCCATCATTCGCGCAATCGAGGACGCCATCGGCTGCCCGAGCGCGTCGCTCACGCTTCCTACCTCTGCCGAGAAGATCCTCGACGCGCTGCACAAGACCAATGACAAGAAAAAGGCCAAGCCATGAACAAAGAAACACTCGAAGTTCTGATCAACCAGGCGGATCTCGTGCCCGAGGAATGGCTGGACTTTCCCGAATACGGGTTTCGGCAGTATTTTCTGTGGAAAAACGAATCCACGGGCGCGTCCATCGCGATCCTGGAATACGATGAGGGTGGCGGCATTCCGATCAAGCACTCGCACGCGTCGAACCAGTTCATGTACTGCCTCGAGGGCGAGTACGAATACACCGACAGCGACATCATGCTGGTGCCGGGCTCGTTCTACATGAACCCCAAGGATCACCCGCACGGTCCGACCGTGGCCAAGACCAAGTGCCGGTTGATCGAGATCTATGACGGGCCCCACTATTACGAGAAGCCGACGTTCCATACCGATGAAACCATCGGCGGCTTTCTGGACGGACAGCAGAAATGAGCGAGGCACGGTATTTCGCCGTCTACAACCGCGACCGTCCGGGCGTGGCCGATCTGCGTGCGGTCCATCGCGATGCGCACCTGGCCTTCATGAAGTCGCTTGGACCTGTGGCAAAGCTGGGCGGACCCCTGATGGCCGACGATGGCGAGACGCGCATGGGCGGGATGTACGTGGTCGAGGCCGAAAGCCTTGAGGCCGCGCGCGCCCTGGCGACACGCGACCCCTATGTGCAGGCGGGGCTTTTTGAAGTGGCCTTCGTCAACGAATGGCGCTGGCAGACGCGGAACGTGTAACCGATGCAGATCACCCTGACCGTCAATGGCACCCCGATCACCCGCGAGGTCGAACCGCGCACGCTGCTGGTCGAGTTCCTGCGTGAAGAGGCCGGGTTGACCGGCACGCATGTGGGCTGCGACACCACGCAATGCGGCTGTTGTGCCGTGCACGTGGACGGGCGGGCGGTGAAATCCTGCACGGTGCTGGCCGCACAGGCACAAGGCACAGAGGTCACAACGATCGAAGGGCTGGCCGCCCCGGACGGGGCGCTGCACCCGATGCAACAGGCGTTTTCGACCCATCACGGGCTGCAATGCGGGTTCTGTACGCCGGGGATGATCATGACCTGCGTGGCTTTGGCGCGGGACTATCCCGAAATGACCGAGACCGAGGCCCGCGAAAAGCTCGAGGGCAATATCTGCCGCTGTACCGGGTATAACGGCATCGTCGCGGCCCTGTTGGACGGCGCGCAGAAGATGGCGGGCGACGATGTATAGCTTTGACTACGCCCGTCCGGCCTCTGTGTCAGAGGCGCTGGAGATCCTGCGCAGCGATGTGGAGCCGCGCCTCTTGGCCGGTGGTCAGACCCTGTTGCCCGCGATGAAGCACCGGCTGACCGCACATTCCACGCTGATCGACCTGCAAGGCATCGACACGTTGCGCGGCATTGAGGTGACCGAGGCAGGGCTGCGGATCGGCGCGATGGTGCGCCATGCCGAGATCGCCAGCAGCGAGACCGTGCAGCGCATGCTGCCCGCCCTGGCGGTTCTGGCCGATGGCATCGCCGATCCCTTGGTGCGCAATATGGGCACGTTGGGCGGGTCGGTGGCCAACAACGATCCGGCGGCGGATTACCCGGCGGCGGTGCTGGGCTGCGGCGCTGTGGTCAATACGGACAGGCGCGATATCGCCGCTGACGACTTCTTTGAAGGCATGTTCACCACCGCGCTCGAAGAAGATGAGATCCTGACGGCCATCACCTTTCCGCTGCCGGAAACGGCGGGATATTTCAAGCTGCCGCACCCGGCTTCGGGCTATGTGCTGGCGGGCGCTTTTGTCTGCCGGTTTGCCGAGGGCCTGCGCGTCGCCATCAACGGCGCAGCGCCCTGCGTCTACCGCGACACGCTGGCCGAGATGGCGCTTGCCGCCCACTTCCACCCGGATTCCGCAAACGACCTGGTCTTCGACGACGAAGACTTTACCGATGACCTGCATGCCAGCCGCGCCTATCGCGCGCGCGTGCTGCCCGCCGTTATCCGCCGCGCCGTTGCGCGTGCGCTCAACCCTGAAAGGACCTCCCCATGATCACCCGCTACACCAGCCCCAAAGTCACCGAACCGGCACCCGAGCTTTGGTCGAATTGCATGGTTTGCGACGGCATCGCCTATTTCGCGGGCCTGACCTCGCGCGGGTCGGATGGGGTGACCATCGACGGCGCGGACGAATATGAACAGACGAAGATCATCTTCGAAAAGCACAAGGCGCTGATCGAGGCGGCCGGCGGAAAGATGTCGGATTTCATCAAGCTGACAATCTTTGTCACCAGAATCGAAAACCGCAAACAGGTCTGGGATGCCCGCGCCGAGTTCTTCGAAGGCGATTTCCCGGCTTGCTCGCTGGTCGAGGTAAGCAACCTGGCGGGGCCTGACATTTACGTCGAAATCGAAGGCGTTGCACATCTGGGCAAGGGCCCGCGTTAAGGAGCTGGCCATGGAGATCGTCGGAGACACCCTGATCGCCGCACCCATCCAGACGGTTTGGGACGGGCTGAACAACCCGGATGTGCTGCGTGCGGCAATCCCAGGCTGCGAGGCGCTGGAGCAGAAAAGCCCGACCGAGCTGACCGCCCGGGTGGTGCAGAAAATCGGCCCCGTCAGCGCCAGTTTCTCCGGCGAGGTGACCTTGTCCGAGCTGAACCCGCCGTTTTCCTACCGCATCAGCGGGCAGGGCTCTGGCGGGGTCGCGGGTTTTGCCAAGGGCGGGGCCTTTGTCGAACTGGCCGAGGAAGACGGCGGCACACGGCTGCGCTACAAGGTCGAGGCCAAGCTGGGCGGCAAGATCGCGCAACTTGGATCGCGGATGATCAAGGGTATCGCCACTTCGTTGGCCGAGGAATTCTTTCGCCGCTTCTCGGAACAGATCAGCGGCGCGCCGACGGCCGCCGCCGCACCGCGTCCTGTCGTCGCGGCGGCCAAGGTCTCGCCGCCCGTGGGTGCGGTTCCAGTGGTTGCCGATGGTCCTGGCTGGCGCATGATGGCCCTTGCGGGCTGGGCGTCTGCCGCCGGATTCGCGCTGATCGCACTGGTTTTGGCGATGGGTGCCTAATCTGTGGTGCCGTGTGCCGCAGATTCGAGCGTTTGCAAAACGCCCGCCACATTGATATGTTCGTGATATTTCTAAAGGGGCGAAATCGGCGGCAAGCGCAGACATGGATGAAGAAAAAACAGGCACCAAACTCACCCTGGGCGAGAAGGCGTATCTCCAGATCAAGCAAAAGCTGATCATGGCTGAATACGAACCTGGGCAGTTTCTGCAAGAGGCGCAGATCGCTTCCGAGCTCGGGCTGGGCCGTACGCCGGTGCACAACGCGCTGCACCGTCTTAAGCAAGAAGGATTGGTGGACATCATCCCACGCAAGGGAGTCATCGTTCAGACGGATTCTCTGTCCGAGATCTACCTCGCGCTGGAAACCCGCCTTTTGGTCGAGCCCCATTGCGCGGGACTGTGCGCCGAGCGCCGGACCAGCGAAGACCTGGTACGACTGACAGCGGTCTGTGAATTGCAGGAAAATGGCAAGGAAAAGACCAAGCAAGAGCTGATGGAGCTGGACCGCCGCTTTCACTCGCGGATCGCCCGCGCCGCGGGCAACCATTTGCTGAGTGATTTCCTTGGGATGGTGCATGACCGCATGTCGCGTATCTGGTTCCTGCCGACTTGGCATTTCCATGATTTCGACATGACCAATGACGAACACCGTGCGATCCTGAACGCCATCGAAGCCCGCGACGCCCAAGCAGCGCGGGCCGCAATGGCGGCCCATGTCCACAGCCTGCGTAAACGGATCATGGAGGCCTCGCCGGGCTGATCCTCAGACCACCGGCCGCGACCCGGGGACAATGGGCCAGAGAGGCATTGTTTGAAATACGGAGGCGCCTCGGGTCAGAAGCCGGGGCGCCTTAGCTCTTGCGCTTCTGCCACTCGGCGAATTCGGCCCGACTTTCATCCGTGCCGGGAAACAGACCATAGATCGACCGGCCTTCGGCGACTTTCTCTGCGGCAAATTCCTCGTAGGCGGTTTGGCTCGCGGCCTGCTCGGCCACCTCGTCCACCAGGTGGGCCGGGATGACGATCACACCGTCCGCGTCGCTGACGAGAACGTCACCGGGATAGACGGCCACGCCGCCGCAACCGATGGGCAGGTTCAGGTCTGCCGGGTGCAGCAGGATGGGGCTGGAGGGGACTGCGGTCGCCGCCTGATAGGCCGGGAAATTCAGCGCCTTGATGTCGTCCGTATCGCGAAAGCCGCCATCGGTGACCGCCCCTGCGCAGCCGCGGGCCTGAAGCCGCGACAGCAGGATGTCGCCCGCCGAAGCGGCCCCCGTCTCGCCCATTGCGTCGATCACCAGCACGTGGCCAGGGGGGCATTCTTCCATCGCACGGCGCTGGACGTGGCTCTCTTTGGCGTATTCCGCCATTGTGTCCAGATCCTCGCGCGCGGGGATGAACCGCAGGGTAAAGGCCGGCGCGACGATACGCGTGGCCGAAGGGTTCACGGGCCCAACACCGCGCATCACACGGTTGCGAAAGCCGCGCATGAACAGCACTGTCGAGAGGGTCGAGATGCTGACGCCCTCAAGCGCGGCGCGGGTCTTTTTGGAAATTTCGGTCACAGCGTCCCCGCGGCCAGTCCGATCATGCCACCCACAAGGGCCACATGTTCGAAGAGGAAGAATTTGTGCATCACGCTCTCACCCGGATCGTCGTATGTCCAGTAGCGGTGGAAAAGCGCATCTGCCACCAGCGTGAAAACGATCAGCATCAGAGCGCCAATCCAGGCTGTTGGCGTGTAGATCAACAAGATCGAGCCCACAGCCGACAGGGCAATCCCGACCCAGAACAGCAGCTCGCCCGCAGGCGCGCCGACGCGTTTGAACTCTGACAGGTGATGCGCCTTGGCCGCGATGTTGAAAGACACCGACCACAGGAAATAGGCAGCAACGCCAAGCCTTCCGAGAAAGTTGAGAATATCGGGGAAATCCATGATCTACCTCAGAACATCGTGTTGGAATGGGCCATCGTCTCGGGGATCGGTTGCACGACGTCCCAGTGTTCGACGATGCGACCCTCTTCCAGCCGGAAGATGTCCATGACGGCAGAGCCGCGATCATCCGGCGTCATCTTCCAATGGGCGTGGACGGTGACGAAGTCCCCTTCCACAAACATCCGTTTGACGTCGAAGGTGGATTGCGGCCGCTCAGCGAAGAAGGTCTTGAAGTTGGCGATGAACGCCTCGCGCCCATCGGCCACACCTGGGTTGTGTTGCCGGTAATAGGGGCCAAGGCATCGCTCGGCGCCTTCGTCCACGCGGTGCCCGTTGAAGACGGTGGCGATGAAATCCGCCACCACGGCTTTGTTGTGTTCTTCTGCAGGTGTCATGGTCAGCTCGCCAACATGCGTGTACGGATCTGGTCTGCGACCAGAGCCAGGATCAGGATCACCCCCAGCACGATTTGCTGGACGTAGGATTCCACCCGGATCAGGTTCATGCCGTTGGTCAGGATCACGATGAAGATCGCGCCGAACACCACGTCACGCACCTTGCCCGCGCCACCAAAGAGCGACACGCCAGCGATCACGCAGGCCGCCACCGATTGCAGACCAAATGCGGAACCGTTCAGCGCCTCGGCCGATCCGGTGCGCGCAAGGAACAGCACGCCGACCACGGCCGCCAGTCCCGAGCAGAGGACATAGGCCAGCAAAAGTTGCTTGGTCGTGTTGATCCCGGACAGCGCCGCCGAACGGATGTTCGAGCCCACCGCGTAAAAGTAGCGCCCTGTCGTCGTCCGGTGCAGCAAGAGCCAGATGGCGATGAACAGGATGATCGTGATCAGCATCGCGGGTGCGAGGCCAAAGATCTCGCCATAGCCCAGGATGCGCTGGTAATCGTCAGGGATGCGCGTGACCGGCAGGCCGCTGGTCATGCTAAGCGAGATGCCAACAAGGCTGGTCATGGTGCCCAGCGTCATCATGAAGGGCGGCACCTTCAAAAGCGCCACGCCGATGCCGTTGATCAGGCCGACCAACATCCCGGCCGCGATGCCCGCGGTGACCGAGATCAGAAGCGGTAGCAGGAAGAAGTCGGGAAAGGCGGCAGCCAGCGGTTTTACCAACAGCGCTGTCACAACGCCCGCAAACCCCACAACTGCGCCAACCGACAGGTCCAGCCCTGCGGTCAACAGAACGATCATCTGCCCCATGGCGATGATGATCAGGAAGGTCGATTGCCGCGCCACATTGAAGATGTTGAGCGAGGACATGAAGCGCGGCTCGTTCAGCGCAAAGAACAGGATTGCGCCGATCAGCAACACGGGCAGGATTCCCATGTGGATAAACGCCTTGCGCAGCAAACTGTCGTTACGGGTCATGAAGGTTCCCCTTGCTTGCCGCTCAGGCGGCGGTTTCTGTTCCGAAAAATCCGCTGAGCGCGCGGGCTTCGCTGATTTCTTCTTTTTGCATTTCGTCCACGATGGCCCCGTCGCGCACCACCAGAAGGCGGTTCGACAGGTTCAGCACCTCGGGCAGATCGGATGAGACCACCAGGACGGCGGCGCCGGCCTCGACCAATTCCTTTAGGAAACGATACACCTCGACCCGCGCGCCCACGTCGATGCCGACAGTCGGCTCGTCAAACAGGAAAACGCTGGTGTCGCGGGCAATGGCCTTGGCGATCATGACCTTTTGCTGGTTGCCGCCCGAATAGTTGAAAACCGGGCCTTCCAGCTGCAAGGGCGTGACGGTCAGGCGGGTGCCCAGATCCTGCGCCATGGTCTTTTCGAAACCGAGTTTGATCCAGCTTTTTGTCGACAGGACTTCGGTGCCAAGGGCGGACAGGGTCAGATTCTCACGCGTCGGGCGCATCATCATCAGCCCCTCGTTGCGTCGGTCGGAACTGATATAGGCAACACCCTTTTCAAGCATGGTGCGCGGGTTGGGTTGGGCGATGGTCTCGTCACCTACCCGGATGGTGCCAGAGGTCACGTCACTCAGCCCAAAGGCCGCGCGGATCAGCCGGGACTTGCCGCAGCCCACAAGCCCCGCAATGCCCAGCAACTCGCCTGCGTGCAGCGTCAGCGAGGCGTCCGTCACGCCGCCATCGGCCGTAGTGATGCCTTCGAGCCGAAGCACCGGTTTGCCGGGTTTGTGCGGAATCTCGGGGTATAGCTGGTCCACCTGCCGGCCGGTCATCAGCTCGATCAGCCGGTCCTGCGTCGTGTTCGCCATTTCCACCGTGTCAATGAAACTGCCGTCGCGCATCACCGTCACGCGGTCGCCGATCGTCTCGATCTCTTTGATGCGGTGGGTGATGTAGATGATGCCGACGCCCTTGGCCTTCAATTCGCGGATCAGCTCGTACATCGCGTCCGTCTCTTTTTGCGACAGGCTGGCCGTGGGTTCGTCGAGGATAAGCACCTCGGGTTCGGTCATCAGTGCCTTGGTCATCTCGACCATCTGCTGCTGGGCACGCGTGAGGTGCAGGACGGTCTGCGTGGGCTCGACGCCAAATCCATAGCGTTTCAGCGCATCTGAAACCCGCTGCCGCCGGTTGCCGATCTGAAGCCAGATGCCCTTGCGCGGCTCGGCGCCGAGGAAAATGTTCTCTTCCACCGTCAGATGCGGCGCGAGGCTGAATTCCTGAAACATCGCCGCAACCCCGTGGGCGCGGGCGTGTTGCACATCGGAAAAACTGACTTCTTTGCCGCCGCGCAGGATCGTGCCGGTGCTGGGCTGCAATGCGCCGCAAAGCACGTTGATCAAGGTGGACTTGCCTGCGCCGTTCTCACCGAAAAGCACATGGACCTCGCCAGGAAGCAGGTTGAAATCCATCTGTTTCAGCGCCTTTACGGGCCCGAAGGATTTAGAGATGCCCTTGGCTTCAAGCAGCGGTGTCATGTTGGCTCTCCTTCAGGGGCGTGAATGCCCGGTTGCCAGCCCATCGGCCCGAGCGCTTCGCGGGCGCGGGCCAATGGGATCGGTTCCAGAGTGGTGGCCATCAGTGCATTCCAACGGTTGAGAAACGCGTGCCAGGCAACCAGTCCGACGACGATCATGATCTGATCTTCGGACCAGTGCCGCCGCATGTCCAGCATCGCGGCGTCCGTCACCTCGCCGGGCATCCGGGCCGCCTGCCGCGCCAGCCTGAGCAGCGCCCGTTCCGCCGGGTCATAAACCGGACTGGTGTCCCAGTCTTCGACCGCGCGCAGCTTTTCGATCGGCAGGCCGGTGTCATGGGCATGGCTCGCCAGATGGGCCGAGGAATAGACCGCACCGGAAAACCAGCTGACGGCAAAACAGACGAGACTGCGAGCGGGACCTGGCAGACGTTCGTCATACCAGAGCGCGTCCGCCAGAAAGCCTGTTGCCTTCAGGAAATCGGGAAACCGCGCAAGCGTCAGAAATGAGTTCGGGACATAGCCGTGATCTTCGCGAATGGCCGAGAGGACACCCGCGAATTCCGGTACGTCCGATTCCGTCAGTGGCGGGATCCGGGGCGGCATCGGCTCAGGCCTTTGATTTCCAGCCCACGGGGCCAAGGTGCTTCTCGGCATACTCGCGCGGGATATCCTCGAGCGTGGTGCCGCAAAGCTCGTTCCACTTGTTCAGGAACGCCATGCAGGCGATCAGCCCGATGATGAAGGTGGTCACGCTGACGCCGTAGTGGGCTTTGACAGCCTCGACATTGGCGTCGGTCACCTCAGACGGGATGCGCGCGGCGTTGCGGCACAGGCGCAGCACGGCGCGCTCGCCGTCGCTGTACACATCCGAGGTCTCGAAATCGAAAATGTTCATGATCTTGTCATGCGACAGACCCAGCTCTTCGGCGCCGCAGGCGCAGTGGGCAGAGCTGTAGAACGAGCCGGCATAGTGGCTGTAGGCGTAGGTCACGAGCCGCCGCATCGGTTCGTCCACCGTGTCGGGATACCAGAACCCGTCCATCAACGCGCCGGCGCTGTTCAGGATGCCGGGGTGGCGGGCCATGGTGAAAAAGCTGTTGGGCACGTAGCCCAGGGCATCCTCCATGTCCTGAAATACTTTTTCAAACTCCGGCGCGGCGGACCGGGGGAGGGGATCGATACGGGGCATGGGGAACCTTGGGAAGTGCGGAGGGAACATGGATCGTCAGCCCCCGAAGGGGCTGACGCAAAGCGTGGGTGTGGGTCAGTTGACCGACATTACCGCTTTCCAGCTGTCAGGTGCAAAGTTCGCATCGTCGATCGTGTCCACGTTCGACGCATCGACCAGCGTCACGTTGGGAACGGCGTCCAGGATCGCGGCCTTGCCTTCCAGAAGGCGCACAGCCATGTCCACCGCCAGGCGGTTGATGATGATCGAGTTCTCAACCACGACACCGCTGACAATCCCGCGCTTGAGGGGCGACACGAGATCAGGCGTCATGAAGCTGCCGTAAAGCTTGACATCGCCCACACGACCTTGCTCACGTAGGGTGTTCAAAGCGGCCTCAAGCGAGGTGCCCATGCCAACGATGTAGTCCAGATCCGGATAGGTGATCAGCACGTCTTCGACCAGCGATTGTTGGTCCAGACGGCCCGAGCCACCATAGACAACCTGTTCGATCGCCACCGATGTGTCTTTGGCTGCGGCGGCAAAGCCCAGCTGCGTGTCCTCGGACCATGCCACGCCCGCAGGGCCGGGCATCACCACCACTTTGGCCGCGTCGCTGCCTGCCGGGTGCATTTCGGCCAGCGTGTCGCCGATGATGTCGCCCACTGCCTTGTAAGTCACGACAACGCGGCCATCGACCTCGGCATCCACGCCGATGTTCAGGTCCACGATCTTCACGCCGTTCGAACGCGCTTCGGCGATCTTCTGGTTGAACGCGGTGGGAGAAACCGCCATCAGCAGGATCGCATCCGCGCCCAGCGTGACGCAATCGTCGAACTGCGAAAGCTGCTTGTCGACATTGCCGTAGCCGCCTGCGTCCAGCACGGTCAGGCTTGCGCCCAGCCGCTCGACCTCTTTAACAGTGCCGTAGAGGTAGGCACGAATGATGTCGTTGGTGGTGTGCGGCACCAGGAAGCAGATGTTCCACGACTTTGTCACCTCGGAGGCGTCCAGGCCCTCGTATTGAGTCTCGGTCCCGTTGAAGGGATCGTTTGCGCTGGCGCGCAGCTCGCCGGCGCGGACCGGGAAGCTCCAGGTCTCGGCCGCGATGGGCGTGGCAAAGGTCAGCAGTGCTGCGCCAAGACCAAGAGCAGAGGCCCTCATTTTAGACATGTGTTTGAACATCGCTATTTCCCTATTGTGGTCGGATTTGTTAACTTATCGTTAAGAGATGCATCTGAAATATCACGGATACATCACAAAGTCAATCTGGACGGAGGTGGCTCGGGTTGGGGGGATTCAGTGGCTTTTTTTACCACTGAGGCGCGGGCCCCTGTTAAGATTTTTACTTGATATATCAAAAAAATATCACAAGAATGTTGCAAAATCCCCGCCAAGTTGGCCCGACCTTTCCGAAGCGCTTCTCGCTCAGACACAAAAAAAATCGTTTCGGAACATCGGCGTCCCGCCCTGGCTGCCAAACTGCCGATTCTGCCCAGACAGATCGCGGCCCCGACAGGAGGAAAGAAGATGACAGAAAAGATGACTGCAGATGTAGTGGTGGTTGGCTCTGGCGCGGGCGGTTCGACCGTGGCCGGTGAACTGGCGGCCCGGGGGCTGACGGTGATCGTGCTGGAGGCAGGGCCACAGAAGTTCAGCCCCCTCGGCACCCATGTGCGCAATGTCTATTCGTCAGAGGCGGAACTCGCCAAGGTGGGCGACGTGATCTATGGCGAAATGCTGGTGAACCCGTCCCATGAGCCGGACGCCTTCGAGGCGGCACCGAACTGGAAGGTCAGCCACGCGACGGGGGGCATGTTCGCGCTGTGGATGGGCAATTGCCCGATGCCCGATGACAGCGAGTTGCCGGACTTCATGCCGCGCGCCGATTGGCAGCCCTATTTCGACCGTGCCGATAGCCTGATGCACATCGACCCGCAAGGCGGCGGCAGCGGCGCGATGTTCGAGGTATTGCTGGACCGCACGCGGCGCGCATTGGGCGCGCGTCCCGCAGGGCGCGAAATCCGGCCGATGCCGGTGGCGGCGCGCCGGGTGAACGGGGTGTTCAAGATCTGCGCTGCCGATGACATGCTGTATCGTGACGCGGAACCGCCCAATACGCTGACGGTCCTGCCCGACCTGATCGCGGTCGAGGTGCTGACCGAGGGCCGCAAGGCCGTGGGCGTCCGCGCCAAAGGCCGCGAGGATGGCGGCGAGGTGGTGGTCTCGGCAGGCGCTGTGGTGGTGTCGGGCGGCACGGTCGGCTCGCCCAAGCTGCTGAAGGCGTCAAAGCTGGAACATCGGCCTGCCCTAGGTGCCTATATTCACGAACATGCCTGCATCGGTTCGCGCGTGACGCTGAAGCCCGACATCCGTGATCTGATCCGCGATGACGAACCCGTCTATTCCATCTGGGTGCCGGCCTCGGGCGAGAAGCCCTGGCAGAACCAGCTCTGCCGGTTCACGCTGTCCTCGGACGGCAACCGCCTTGCGCCGGGCATCCGCGAAGTGGACACGTCGGACATTTTCACCTTCGTTAAGATCGACGCGCGACCCGAAAACAGCCTGAACCTGTCGGACACCGAAACAGACCCCTTCGGCCTGCCGCAGGCCAGCCCGAGCTATGCGCATTCCCGCGACGACGCCGAGCGTATCGGCCTGGCCATGGCCGAGCATTTTCAAATCGCCGCCGAGGTGGGCGAGGTGAACGCCGGCTGGACGCCCAGCCTTTATGCGGCGGGCGGCTCGACACATTTCATGGGCTCTTGCCGCTGGGGCGCGCAGGATGACGGCGCTTCGGTCGTGGATCGCGATGGTGCGGTCTGGGGTGCGGACGGGCTTTTTGTGGCGGACAATTCCGTGATCGGGACACCGAATTCCGGCAATCCCACGTTCATGACGGTCGCTCAGTCCCTTCGAACCGTGGATCGTGTTGTGTCAGCCTGACTGTTTGCAGACCGGACCGCGAACGACAGGAGTGGATCGGGTTTGCCATAACCCACACCGCTTGTTTCGCGTTTCGCGTCCGGTTTTCTCAGTGAGAGCACGGGTCTCAAGCGAAGTCGTGTTGCCATAAGGGCAATTGTCCTCAGGCCCTAAGGCAGCGAAATGCGCGGCACGTCGCTTGAGGGCGCGCGTCGCGCCACCTTCAGAAATCGACGGCGATCCCCTTTTTCTCCCAATCGCCAAAGCGCACCGGTTCGGGGCCGTCGCGTCCGCCCAGTTCTGTCGGAAGCGCCTTGGCCTCTGCCTCGGCCTTCTTGCGGCGCTCGGCGGCTTCGGCCAGTGCACGCTGGGCGGCGGGGGGAAGATCGGCGGGGATATCGTCCATCGGCATGTTTCCTTGCGTCTGCCACCCTGATATACGCCCGGCGCGCGGCGGGGCAAGGGACCCCGGTGCCGCATCGGGGACCGAAGATGCCGAACACCAAGATCACCGCCCGTCAGGCCGCTGTCGAATTGCTGGACCAAGTGCTGGGACACGAGCGCCTGCTGAGCGAGGCGATGACCGGCGAACGCTGGGCCAGCCTGCCGCCCGAGACGCGGGCCGCCGCGCAGCGGCTTGCGCTGGACACGTTGCGGGGGCTTGAACGGGCGGACCGGATCCTGAAACCCTTTCTCAAAAAGCCGCCGCCCTCGAAGGTGATGAACACCCTGCGGTTAGGCACGGTCGAGCTGTCGACCGGCGGTGCCGCGCATGGGGTGGTGAACGACTGTGTCGATATCGTCGCCAAGGGCATGCGGACCCGGCCCATGAAAGGGCTGGTCAATGCCGTGCTGCGCAATGTGGCCGACAAGGGTCCGAAGGAATGGTCGATCCTGCGGGTGCCGCGCCTGCCTGTCTGGCTGCGCGAGCCGCTGGTCATGGCCTGGGGGCGCGAGGCGGTCGCTGCGATGGAGGCCGCACATTTTGCCGGCGCGCCGGTGGACCTGACCGCCAAGGGCGATGCGGCGGCCGTGGCGCAGGCCGTGGGGGGCACACTGTTGCCGACGGGGTCTGTCCGGTTGACCGGGTCCCATCAGATCTCGGCCCTGCCGGGATATGACAGCGGCGACTGGTGGGTGCAGGATGCCTCGGCCGCCTTGCCCGCGCGGCTGTTGGATGTGCAGCCCGGCCAGACCGTGCTGGACATGTGTGCCGCACCGGGCGGCAAGACAATGCAACTGGCCGCCGCCGGGGCCAAGGTCACTGCGCTGGACCTGTCCGAGGCGCGGATGGCACGGGTGCAGGAAAACCTTGCGAGGACAGGCCTGCAGGCGCAGATCGCCGTCGGCGACGCGCTTGAGCACACGGGCAGCTATGACGCCGTCCTGCTGGATGCGCCCTGTTCGGCCACGGGCACCATACGCCGCCACCCGGACCTGCCGCATGCCCGCACCGGCGAACAGATTGGCGAGCTGATCGGCCTGCAGACCGCCATGCTGGACCACGCGCTGACGCTACTGAAACCCGGCGGGCGGCTGATGTTCTGCACCTGCTCGCTGCTGCCAGACGAAGGCGAATGCCAGATCGACGAGGCGCTGCAGCGTCACCCCGGTCTGACCGTTCTGCCGGGTGACGCCCCGGGTGTGGATCCGGCCTGGCGCACCGAGGAAGGCGGCATTCGTCTGCGGCCCGATTTCTGGGCAGATCGAGGCGGGATGGACGGGTTCTATATGGCGCTTCTGCAAAAACCCGCCTGAGCGGCGCGATTCGATTTTCCGAGATGACTTTGCAGGTGCAGAAGCGTATAAATTGCACCCATGACGCGCCCCAATAGCGCGCATGAGGCAGAGTACATGACGAACCCCGGCAGCCTTTCATCGCGGTGGACGCGCATGATGCACCGTGTGCATGCACGGGCCAGCGGACGTGCGCGCCCTGCCACAGGCTTTGTCTCGCAGCCCGAACCGCGCACCGTCGGCGCCTTTGCCCGCGGACGGCAGCTGACCGCCGGGAACCTGCTGTTTGCCGGCCACCTGATCGAAGCGCCGGGTTCGATGATCTGGGAACTCGACCTGCCGGACGCCGCCTATGAAGAAGAGATCCACGGCTTTGTCTGGCTGGATGATCTGGCCGCTGTCGGCGACGGTGTCGCGCGGCAGGTGGCGCAAAGCTGGCTTTGGGGCTGGATCGACCGCTATGGCCGTGGGCGCGGGCCGGGCTGGACGCCCGAGTTGACCGGGCGGCGGATGATCCGCTGGATCCACCATGCCCTGTTCGTGCTGCGCGGGCAGGAAAAGGACGCCTCGGATGCCTTTTATCGCTCGCTGGCGCAGCAGGCGATTTTCCTTGGCAAGCGCTGGCCGCACACAGCGCCGGGATTGCCCCGGTTCGAAGCGCTGACGGGGCTGCTGTACGCCGGGCTGTCGCTCGAGGGCATGGAGCAGTTCACCGATCCCGCGATCAAGGGGCTTTCACAGGCCTGCCGCACGCTGGTCAACGAACAGGGCGGCATCCCGACCCGCAACCCTGAAGAGTTGCTCGAGGTCTTTACCCTGCTGACCTGGGCGGCCTCGGCCCTGCACGAAAGCCGGAAAACCCCGTCTGACGCCCATCTGGCTGCGATCGAACGCATTGCGCCGACCCTGCGCACCCTGCGTCATTCGGACGGTGGTCTGGCGCGCTTTCATGGCGGCGGGCGCGGTCTCGAAGGGCGTCTGGACCAGGCGCTGGCCGCGACCGATGTCAAGGTGCGGCAGCCGGATGGTCTGGCGATGGGCTTTGCCCGGCTGTCGGCGGGGCGGACCAGCATCGTGATCGATGCGGCCAAGCCGCCGCAGGGCAAGGCCTCGTTCAACGCACATGCCTCGACGCTGGCATTCGAGCTGACCTCGGGTCGCCGTCCGCTGATCGTCAACTGCGGCTCTGGCGCGGTCTTTGGCGAAGCCTGGCGCAGGGCGGGGCGGGCCACGCCCTCTCATTCGTCGCTGTCGCTCGAAGGATTCTCAAGCGCGCGGCTGGGCAAGCCGGGGCTTGTCGGGGCGGCCAAGCGCGAGATGCTTGAAGACACGCCGGAAAAGGTGCCGGTCCAGGTCACCCATGCCGAGGATGGCATAAGGTTCGAAGGTGGCCACGACGGCTATGTCGCCACCCACGGCCTGACCCACGCCCGCATCCTTGAACTGACGTTCGACGGACGCGGCATGGTCGGCGAGGACATGCTGATCGCGATGGAATCTGACGACAAGGCGCTGTTTGACCAACGCATGAATGCGGTCAAGCTGCACGGCCTGACCTTTGCCATCCGCTTTCACCTGCACCCCGAGGTCGATGCCGAGATCGACATGGGCGGCAGCGCCGTTTCGATGGCCCTGCGCAGTGGCGAAATTTGGGTGTTTCGGCACGATGGCAAGCAGGAAATGACGCTGGAACCCTCTGTTTACCTCGAAAAAGGCCGTTTGCAGCCCCGCGCGACGAAACAGATCGTTTTAACTGGCCGCGCGATGGAGTATGCGACCCGCGTGCGATGGTCATTGGCCAAGGCGCAGGACACCGCGGTGGCGGTACGCGACCTGGCCCGTGATGAATTGCCGCTGCCGTACTGACATACCTAGCCTCCTGGGACCTGCCAAAGATGACCGACCTTTCCCCCGTGCGCCGCGCGCTGATTTCCGTTTCCGACAAGACTGGCCTGATTGACCTGGCCAAGGCGCTGGCCGAGCGCGGTGTCGAGATCCTGTCGACCGGTGGCTCGGCTGCCGCGATCCGCGATGCGGGTGTCGCCGTCAAGGACGTGGCCGAGGTCACCGGCTTTCCCGAGATGATGGACGGCCGCGTCAAGACCCTTCACCCGATGGTGCACGGCGGTCTGCTGGCGCTGCGGGACAATGACGCCCATGTCGCCGCGATGGACGAACATGGCATTGGCGGTATCGACCTGCTGGTGGTGAACCTCTATCCGTTCGAGGAAACGGTCGCAAAGGGTGCCGACTATGACACCTGCATCGAAAACATCGACATCGGCGGCCCCGCGATGATCCGCGCGGCGGCCAAGAACCACGGGTTCGTGACGACGATTGTCGATGTCGAGGACTACGCCGCCCTGCTGGCCGAACTGGACGCCAACGGGGGCCAGACCACCTACGCCTTCCGCCAGAAGCACGCACAGATCGCCTATGCCCGGACCGGTGCCTATGACGCCGCGGTCAGCTCGTGGATGGCCGAGGCGCTTGGCACACCCGCCCCGCGCCGCCGCGCCGTGGCGGGCACCCTGGCGCAGACCCTGCGCTATGGCGAGAACCCGCACCAAGAGGCGGCGTTCTACACCGATGGCTCGAACCGTCCCGGCGTTGCGACCGCAACCCAGCATCAGGGCAAGGAACTGAGCTACAACAATATCAACGATACGGATGCCGCTTTCGAACTGGTCGCGGAATTTGACCCGGCGAACGGCCCCGCTTGCGCGATCATCAAACACGCCAACCCCTGTGGCGTGGCCAAGGGCGCAACCTTGCTTGAGGCCTACAAGGCCGCGTTTGACTGCGACCGCACCTCGGCCTTTGGCGGCATCGTGGCGCTGAACGGCACGCTGGACGGCGACACCGCGCGTGAGATGGCGGGCATCTTCACCGAGGTGGTGATCGCCCCCGATGCGACCGATGAGGCCAAAGAGGTCTTTGCCGCCAAGAAGAACCTGCGCCTGCTGACAACCGGCGGTCTGCCGGATGTGCGCGTGGGCGGTCAGACGCTGCGGCAGGTCGCGGGCGGTTTCCTGATGCAGAACAAGGATGTCGGCTATATCGGGCTTGAGGATCTGAAGGTCGTGACCAAGCTGGCACCGACCGATGATCAGATGGCCGATCTGCTTTTTGCCTGGAAAGTCGCCAAGCACGTCAAGTCGAACGCCATTGTCTACGTCAAGGACGGCGCAACCGTCGGTGTTGGCGCGGGCCAGATGAGTCGCGTCGACAGCGCGCTGATCGCCGCCAAGAAAGCCGAGCGCATGGCCGAGGCCCTGGGCCTGCCCGAGCCGCTGACCAAGGGCAGCGCCGTCGCGTCCGACGCCTTCTTCCCCTTCCCCGACGGATTGCTGGAAGCCGCGGCCGCTGGCGCGACCTGCGTGATCCAGCCGGGTGGATCAATGCGCGATGACGAGGTTATCGCGGCGGCGGACGAGGCCGGTCTGGCGATGGTCTTTACCGGCATGCGCCACTTCCGGCACTGACCACGATGCGGGCGCTTCTCTGTGCAACCACGATCGTCTTTGTGCTGGATCAGGTGATCAAGTGGTGGGTGGTGCAGGTGCTGGACTTGAAAACAGTCTATGCCATCGATGTGCTGCCCCCCTATCTGAACCTGCGCATGGCGTGGAATCGGGGCATTAACTTTGGCCTGTTTTCGGGCGATGACGACGGCACCCGCTGGGTGCTGATCGGCATCGCCATTGCCATTGTCGTGTTTGTCCTGTTCTGGATCTGGCGCGATCGGCCCGGTCGGCTGGGCATGCTCAGCGCCGGGATCCTGATCGGCGGGGCGCTCGGGAATGTGGTGGATCGCGTGGTCTACGGCGCGGTGGCGGATTTCATCAACATGTCCTGCTGTGGTCTGAACAATCCCTTCGCCTTTAACATCGCAGACATCGCCATTTTTGTCGGAGCCGCCGGTATGGTGGTTTTCGCCGATCGGAAAAAGCCTGCGTGACCTTGCGCCAATGATCCGTTAAGTCATAGGTCACAGATGGTTGGAGGCTGGCGATGAAGGTGTCGCACCTGGCAGTGTTGGTAAGCTTGACCGTGGCGCTTGGCGCCTGCGGCACTCGTAACAACGACCGCACGTTGCATAAGTTGACCAGCGTTGGCACCTCGCCCGAGGAATTCTCGATCGTGCCGCTGAAGCCGCTGTCCGATCCGCAGGACTACACCAGCCTGCCCGAGCCGATCAAAGGTGGCCGCAGCCTGACCGACCCGACCCCGAAAGAAGATGCCATTGCGGCATTGGGCGGCAACCCGGCGCGCCTGTCTGCAAGTGGCGTTCCGGTGTCGGACACGGCGCTGATCAACCGCGTGTCCCGCTTTGGCGTCACCGCAGGCATTCGCGATACGCTGGCGCAGGAAGACGAAGATTTCCGCCGCCGCAAGACGCGGCTCAACTGGAAGCTGATCCCGGAAGACGAATACATCAAAGCCTATCGTCGCGAGTTGCTGGACGGTTACGCGGAATTGAGCCGGTTCCGCAAACTTGGTGTGCGCACGCCGGCGGCACCGCCGAAGCAGGGTCGATAATTCCTCACAATGCCGTAAGCCGCGCTTGAACTTGTGCGGGACAGCCGTAGGTTTGACGGAAACCAACGGGAGGATAAAGATGCTTCACCGGGCGTTTACGCTTGTTGCCGCGATGGTCTGTGCGGCCCCTGTCTGGGCCGAGGGCTCTGCCAGCGATCAGGTCACCACCTTTACCCTGGACAACGGGATGGAGGCGGTCGTGATCGAAGACCACCGCGCCCCGGCCGTTGTGCACATGGTCTGGTATCGTGCCGGATCGGCGGATGAACCCGCCGGCGTTTCGGGCATCGCGCATTTCCTGGAACACCTGATGTTCAAGGGCACCGACACGCTGGGCCCGGGCGAGTTTTCGCAGATCGTCGCGGCCAACGGCGGCACGGACAATGCGTTTACCAGTTATGACTACACCGGCTACTTCCAGAGGGTTGCAGCGGACAGGCTTGAGCTGATGATGCAGATGGAGGCTGACCGGATGGTCAACCTGCGCCTGACCGAAGACGAGGTCCTGACCGAGCGCGAAGTCATTCTGGAAGAACGCAACCAACGGGTCGAGAACGACCCTGGGTCGTTGTTCAGCGAACAGCGGCGCGCCGCGCTTTACATGAACCATCGGTACGGTGTCCCGATCATTGGCTGGCGCCATGAGATGGAAAAGCTGGATCTGCAAGACGCGCTGGATTTCTACGCGGCCAACTATGCGCCCAACAATGCCATTCTTGTCGTGGCCGGGGATGTTGACCCGGCCGAGGTCGAACAGCTGGCGCAGAAACACTACGGTGTGATCCCCGCAGATCCTGCGGTTCTGCCCCGCCAACGCACACAGGAACCGCCGCAACTGTCCGAGCGGCGCCTGGTGATGCGCGATCCGCGTGTCGCGCAGCCCTATGTGATCCGGACCTATCTGGCACCAGAGCGTGACCCCGGCGCACAGGAAAAGGCGGCGGCCCTGACAATGCTGGCCGAGGTGCTGGGCGGCGGCCAGACCTCGGTTCTGAACCGCAAGCTGCAGTTCGAGACAAACACGGTTGTCTACACCAGTGCCTTTTACACAGGGACCGCCCTGGATGACACGGGCTTTGGCCTTGTCGCGGTGCCCGCAGATGGCGTCACCCTGCAAGAGGCCGAGGATGCCATGGACAAGGCCGTCGCCGAGTTCATCGAAGAAGGCGTTGATGCCGAGCAGTTGGAGCGCATCAAGTTTCAGATCCGCGCGCAACAGATCTACGCGCGCGACGAGGTCGATCGCCTGGCCCGTCGGTACGGGGGCGCCTTGGCCTCCGGGCTGACCGTCGAGGACGTGCAGGCCTGGCCGGACATCCTGCAGTCCGTGACCGAAGAGCAGATCATTGCCGTTGCGAAAGAGATCTTTGACCGCCGCAAATCCGTCACCGGCTGGTTGATGGGCGCCGAACAGGAGGGCACGCTATGAGACACCTTATTGGCGCAGTCGTCGCCGCCCTGCTTGCCGTACCGGCATGGGCCGAGATCAAGATCCAGCAGGTCGAAAGCCCTGGTGGTTTCTCGGCCTGGCTGGTCGAAGAACCGTCGATCCCCTTTGTCTCGATCGAGATCATGTTCAAGGGCGGGGCCTCGCTGGACTTGCCGGGCAAGCGCGGGGCGACCTACCTGATGACGGGCCTTCTGGAAGAAGGGGCAGGCGATCTGGACGCGCGCGGCTTTGCCCGCGAGATCGAGGCGCTGGCCGCGCAGTTCGACTATGATGTCTCGGACGACTACCTGTCGGTTTCGGCAAAGTTTCTGACCGAGAACCGGGACGAGGCGGTGGAACTACTGCGCAAGAGCCTTGTTGAGCCGACCTTTGACGACGAATCGGTTGCGCGGGTGCGGGCGCAGGTGATCTCGGGCTTGCGAAGCGACCAGACCGACCCGGACGAAATCGTCTCGCGTGCGTTTGACGAACTCGCCATGGCAGGCCATCCCTATGGCACCGCGTACGAAGGCACGCAGGAGAGCGTGATGGGGTTGACCCGCGCGGATCTGGTGACGGCGCATCGGAACGCCCTGGTGCGCGACCGGGTCTACGTCGGCGCGGCGGGGGACATCTCGGCCGGGGAACTGGCGGCGCTGATGGATGATCTTCTGGGGGGGCTGCCCCTTGCCGGGGTCGACTTGCCCGAGCAGATTGATCCGGTGTTTGACGGCGGGGTCACCGTTGTGCCCTTTGACACACCGCAATCGGTGGCACAGTTTGGCCATGAGGGCATCACCCGCGACGATCCGGATTTCTTTCCGGCCTACGTGCTGAACGTGATCCTGGGGGGCGGCGGTTTCGAGGCGCGGCTGATGACCGAGGTGCGCGAAAAGCGCGGGCTGACCTATGGCGTCTATTCCTACCTCGTGCCCAAGACCAGTGCGGCGTTGTACTTGGGGCGTGTGGCCTCGGCCAATGACCGGATTGCCGAGGCGATCGAGGTGATCCGGGCCGAGTGGACCCGCATGGCGACCGAAGGCGTGACAGCGGACGAGCTGGAACGGGCCAAGACCTATCTGACCGGGGCCTATCCCTTGCGGTTCGACGGGAACGGGCCGATCGCCAATATCCTGGTCGGCATGCAGACACAGGGCCTGACACCCGAATACATCGTGACGCGCAACGACAATGTGAATGCGGTCACGCTGGAGGATATCAAGCGTGTCGCGGCGCGGATTCTGCAGCCCGAGAATCTGTCGTTTGTGGTTGTGGGTCAGCCGGTCGGGCTGGACGCAGAGGTGCAGCCGCAAGACGGCTGAGCGGGATCTCAGTCGGGTTTCGGAACGGTGGCAAAGGCGGCGCGAAAGTATTTCGCGTCGGCTTCGTCCAGGGCGTCACCCAGCGTGTTGGCCCTGGTCCAGTGATCTGCATGGGCGGCCTTGTCCCCGCCTGACCAATGCGCTTGCGCCAGCGCGGCATGGGCAAAGGCCAGTTCCCACGGGGCGGCATCATTGGCCTCGAAATATGAAAAAGCTTGGGTGGCGCTGTGCAGGGCAGCCGCGCTGGCGCCTGCACGGGCCAGCGCCCAGCCCAGCAGCAGGTCGGCATGGGCCAGGGCCGAGGCGGCCCCGACCTTGGACCAGTGGAACCGGGCAGTTGCCGCAAGTTCCACCAGTTCCGCTGTTTGCCCGGGCGTGAGATCTTGTGTCTCGATCAAATCCCAGGCGACATTGTTTGCGCCCGAGGCAAATCCCTTGTGGATGTCTACGTCGGTCTGATCCTGCATCGTCACGCTCCGGTTGGGCGGAACCGGAAAACAGGGTTTTCCGGCCCGGAATTCGTGTCGAATTCCGGTTTCGCCTAGTTCAGCAGTCCCGCGTGACGCAGGGCGTCGTCCACTTTGGCGCGGGTCGGTTCCGTCAGCGGCACCAGCGGCAACCGCACGTCTTCTTCGCAAAGTCCCAGCTTGCTCATGGCGTATTTTACACCGCAAAGCCCCGGCTCGGTAAAGATCGCCTGGTGCAGCGGCATCAACCGATCCTGCACCTCGAGCGCCTTGCCAAAATCGCCGGCCATGCAGGCGTTCTGCAATTCGGCGCTCAGCGCGGGCGCGACGTTGGCCGTGACCGAGATACACCCGACACCACCCTGTGCGTTGAACCCATGCGCTGTCGGATCCTCGCCCGAGATCTGCAGGAAATCCGGCCCGCAGGTGATGCGCTGCTGGCTGACCCGGGACAGATCAGCCGTGGCATCCTTGACCCCGACAATCCGTGGCAGCTTGGCCAGTTCACCCATGGTGGCGGGTGTCATGTCGACAACCGAGCGCGGCGGGATGTTGTAGATGATGATCGGCAGATCGCAGCAGTCATGCAGCGCCGTGAAATGGGCGATCATGCCCTCTTGCGTCGGCTTGTTGTAGTAAGGCGTCACCACCAGCGCGCCATCGGCGCCGACCTTGTGGGCAAATTGCATGAAGCGGATGGCTTCGGCCGTGTTGTTCGACCCCGCGCCCGCGATCACCGGCACCCGGCCTGCCGCCGTGGCGACAACGGTTTCGATCACCGCTTCGTGTTCCTCATGCGTCAGCGTCGGGCTTTCGCCCGTGGTGCCCACCGGCACCAGACCGTGGCTGCCCTGTTCGATCTGCCACTCAACCAGGCGTTTGAGCGTTTCGAAATCCACTGCGCCGTCCTTGAACGGCGTGACCAGGGCTGGCATTGACCCTTTGAACATCTCAAGCTCCTTTTTTGCTAGGTTGTGACGTTACACTGGTGGAATTCCGCCAGATGCCGCGAAAGTTTGTTGATGCGCCACCGGGCTGAAGTATCCTCTGGCCCGTGTCTATCCTTATTCGTTTCGGAAATTGCAAGCTAATGGCGCGACTTCTGGCATTCTTTCTGGTGATGGTGGCCATCTCGGCCTCGGCGCAGACCGCAGATCGCCCGCTGTCCCGGGCAATGGAGGCCATGCGCGCGGGGAATTGGGCCGAAGCGCGGATCGCTGCGCGTGGTGACGGAAGCATCGCCCAGGACCTGATCGAATGGCACTACCTGCGCGCGGGCCGTGGCACGTACGACCAAACGCAATCCTTCCTGGCGCGCAATCCGGACTGGCCCGGTCTGCCCTATCTGAGGGAAAAAAGCGAAGCGTCCTTTGTCGAGGCGTCACACGCCGAGGTGCGCGATTTCTTTGCCGCCCGCGCACCGCGCACCGGGACGGGGGCGCTGGCTCTGGCGCGGGCGCAGGTCTTTGCGGGTGACGAAGGATCGGCGTTGGCCGGGATCGTGCTGGCGTGGCGAACATTGCCGCTGGCCGCGGCCGAGCAGGCGGCCTTTCTGAAGGATCACGCCGAACTTGTGAAACCCCACCATACGGCGCGACTGGACATCATGCTGTGGAACGGCTGGGACAAGAACGCCCGCGCGATGCTGCCGCTGGTCGATGACGGTCACAAGAAACTGGCCGAGGCGCGGCTTGGCCTGCGCGAGGCCAAAAAGAACGTCGATGGCCTGATCGCCGCCGTGCCCGAAGACCTGCGGTCCCATCCCGGACTGGCCCACGACCGGTTCAAGTGGCGTTTGAAAAAGGGCCGTTCCGCGGATGCGATTGATCTGTTGCTGGAACGCTCGGTCAGCGCCGGGGCATTGGGCGAGCCATGGGCCTGGGCCCGCGACCGACGCACTCTGGCACGAGAGCGCATGCGGCAAGGCGATCCCGTGCAGGCTTACCGAATCGCCTCTGCGCACTTCCTGGTCGAAGGGTCGGACTATGCCGATCTTGAATGGCTTTCGGGCTATCTGGCGCTGCGGTTCCTTGACAAGCCACATCTCGCGCGCAGCCATTTCCAGGCCTTTCAGCAGGCCGTCGACACGCCGATATCGGAAGCCCGTGCAGGCTATTGGCTGGGGCGCGCACATGAGGCCGCGGGCGACGAGGCCGCTGCCGCGCTCAGCTATGCTTACGCTGCACGGTATCAAAGCGCCTTCTATGGACTGATGGCCGCGGACCGGGCCAAGCTGCCGCCCGACTGGCGCTTGTCGGGGGCCGAGAAATTCCCGCCCTGGCGCGAGGCCGCCTTTACCCGGTCGTCGATCTACAAGGCGGCCGTGCTGTTGATGGCAGCCGGAGAACTGTCGCTGGCCGAACGGTTTTTCACGCATCTGTCGGAAAAGCTGGATCGTGTGCAGATCGGTCAGATGGGGGCCATGCTGGCCGAGATCAACCAGCCGCACATCCAGGTGATGCTGGGCAAACGCGCGGCGCAGAAGGGCCACCAGATCATGGCGCCCTATTACGCATTGCACCCGCTGTCGCGGGTCTCGCATCCGGTCCCGACCGAGATGGTGCTGGCCATCGCCCGGCGGGAAAGCGAGTTTGATCCCGAAGTTGTCAGCGGCGCGGGTGCGCAGGGGTTGATGCAGGTGATGCCCAAGACCGCGCAAGAAGTCGCGGGCTGGCTCGAGATCGACTATTCCAAAGAGCGTCTGACCAGCGACTGGCCCTACAACGCCCGCATCGGCGCGCGCTATCTGGCCGAACTGGCCGAGCGTTACGACGGCAATCCGATCCTGATGTCGGTGGCCTACAATGCCGGTCCCAGCCGGGCGGACAACTGGATCGAGCTTCTGGGCGATCCGCGGTCGGGCACCATCGACGTTGTCGACTGGATCGAGTTCATCCCGTTTCGCGAAACCCGCAACTACGTGATGCGGGTCACCGAAAGCCTGCCGATCTATCGCGCGCGCCTGGGCAAGCCTCCGCACCCGGTGCCGTTTTCGCAGGAACTTGCAGGATCAACCCTTTTGCCGCGCCCGCCAGAGGGTGAATAGCCCGGCCAGCACGATCAACCCGCCGCCGATGACAACATTGGCCCGCAGCGTCTCGTCAAAGATCACCAGACCAAGAGACGAGGCAAAGACAAGCTGCAGATAGGCAAAGGGCTGTACGGCGCTGGCCTCGGCGACCTCGTAGCATTTGATCAGCAGCCAGTGCCCCAGCGCGCCGCTGACGCAGAGCGCGCCCATCCAGATCCAGTCTGGGCCCGTCATCGGCTCCCAGAACCACAGCCCGAGCAGGGTTGCGGCGACGGCGCCGACCGTGCCCGTCCAGAAAAAGCTGGTCGCCGCGCTGTCGCGGCGGGCGGCATAGCGGGTCAGCAAGCCATAAAGTGCGAACATCAGGGCGGCAAACAGCGGAATGACCGCGTAGGGCGAAAAGACACCCCAACCCGGTTCCAGGATGATCACCACCCCGACAAAACCGACGGCAATTGCGGCCCACCGCCTCCAACCCACGGCCTCGCCCAGGATCGGACCGGACAGGGCTGCAATCAGCAGCGGATAGCTGGCAAAGACCGCATGGCTTTCGACGAGGCCCAGATAGACAAAGCCCAGCACCATCACGTTGATCTCGACCGTCAGCAGGATGCCGCGAAACGCCTGCAGCCAGGGCTGCGAGGTCGCCGAGACGCGCCGAAGTCCTCCGGCTTCGCGCATTGACAGGGCGATCACGAACGCCGCAAAGAACCAATAGCGGATCATCACCACCATCGGCACGTTGTAGGCCGAGGCCAAATGGCGCGAGATACCGTCTTGCAATGCAAAGACAAGCGTTGTGGCGACCATCAGCCAGATGCCAAGCCGGACGTCGTTGCGTGCCATCTCAGACCTTTCTCGCGACGGTCATGTGGCGCTTGCGGCCAAAGCCCGGCACCCGTTCGGTCATCAGGCCCGCCGCATCCAGCGCACGGCGTACGTGTCCGGCGGCAGTATAGGTGGCGGCACTGCCGCCCGGTGCCGTGTGGCTGGCGACCTCGGCCAACAATGCAGGTTCCCAAAGTTCGGGGTTCTTTGCCGGCGAAAACCCGTCCAGGAACCAGGCATCTGCCGTCATTGGCCAATCGCGCAGCGTCTGACGCGCGTCTCCTTCGATCAGGCGGAACCGCAGGTCCGGCAGGTCAAACCCGTCTGGAAGGCCCCAATGCGGTGCCAGTTCCTCGGCCAGTGGCGCAAGTGACGTGAACCGCGCCTGCGCGCGGATCATGGCCCCGGGCGGTAGGGGGAAGGCCTCGAAACTGGTGAAGTGCAGCACTCCCGTCTGGCCTGAGGTCCGCCACATCTGCAGCGCCGCCAACAGGTTCAACCCTGTCCCGAACCCCAGCTCGGCAATATGGAACCCATCCCGAAACCGTTCGGGCAACCCGTTTCCCGCCAGAAACACGTGCCGCGTTTCCGCCAGCCCGTCTTCGAGCGAATAGTAGGGGTCGTCAAATCGGGTCGACACAGGCACCTCGCCTGTGCGCCACTCAAGCTCTGCCTGCTGGTCTGCCATGCCATCTTGCCTTAGAGGATCGGCGCGACAGTGCGAAAGAAAGATGGGAATGGCAATGGCGGAAATCACCGTTCGCGGGGCAGGCATCTTTGGGTTGTCCATCGCCTGGGCCTGCGTGCAGCGCGGCGCAACCGTCCAGATGATCGACCCCTTCGGCCCCGGCGCGGGGTCAAGCGGCGGGATTGTCGGGGCTTTGGCCCCGCATGTGCCCGAAAACTGGAATGCCAAGAAAGCCTTTCAACTCGACAGCCTATTGCTCGCCGAAAGCTTTTGGAGCGAGGTCGAAGAAGCCGGCGGCGTTTCGCCCGGCTATGCCCGCACGGGTCGCCTGCAACCCATCGCCGATGATCACGCGCTGGATCTGGCCCGCGCCCGCGAAGGCACGGCCCGCGACCTCTGGCCCGCGCAGGTGCAATGGCAGGTCATCGACGCGCAGGACGCGGGCCCCTGGGCGCCGCCCAGCCCGACCGGCAGGCTGATCCATGACACGCTGACCGCCCGCATGCACCCCCGCCAGGCCTGCGCCGCGTTGGTTGCGGCCCTGGCCGCGAAAGGCGTGTCCGTTCAGACCGAAGGTGAAGACAGGGGCCAGACGCTCTGGGCCACTGGATGGCAGGGCCTGCTCGAACTGAACAAGAGCCACACCCGCACCATCGGAAATGGCGTCAAGGGGCAAGCGCTTCTGCTCGGCCACGACGCCCGCACCGCACCGCAGCTCTTTGTCGACGGTCTGCATATCGTGCCGCACGCCGACGGCACCACCGCCATCGGCTCGACCAGCGAACGCGCGTTTGCCGATCCTTCCAGCACCGACGCGCAATGCGACGCCCTGCTGGCCCGCGCCGTGACTGCGCTGCCCCAGCTGGCCGATGCCCCTGTGCTGGAACGCTGGGCCGGAGTCCGCCCCCGCGCCCGATCCCGCGCGCCGATGCTGGGGCCCTGGCCCGACCGCCCCGGCCATTTCATCGCAAACGGAGGGTTCAAGATCGGCTTTGGCATGGCCCCGCGCATCGCGCAGGTGATGGCCGATCTGCTGCTCGAGGGGCGGGACAACATCCCACCCGACTTTCGGGTCGAGGCCTCACTCTGAACCGCGCGTCATCCGGTCGATTTCCTGGGCAATGATCGCCACACCTTCGGAAATTCGCCCCGGCGCAATTGAGCTGTAGCCCAGCCGATAGAAATTCCGCGGAACTTCGGGCCCAAAGAAAAACGCCTGCCCGGGTTCGATCAGCACCTCGCGCGCCTGCAGCCGTTGCGCCAGCACTTCGGCATCGATCCCCTCGGGGGCACGCATCCAGACCGAAGATCCCCCATGTGCGCCCTTTCCCGCGATCGTCAATCCATGCAGGGCAACCGCCCGTTCCAGCACCTCGCGCCGAGCGGTCAACTCGCGGGCGGCACGTCGGATCAGGCTGTCGTAGTGTCCCAGCCGCAGGAAATAGGCCGTGGTGCGCTGCACATGCCCGGGCGGATGCCGCAGGACCGAGGCGCGCAGCGCCCGCGCTTCGCGAATAAAAGCCTCGGATCCCACAAGGTACCCCAGTCTGAGCCCCGGAAAGATCGATTTCGAGAAACTGCCGACATAGATCACCCGCCCGTCCTGATCGAGGCTCTTCAGAGCCGGCATTGGCGGCTTCAGATAGGACATCTCGAATTCATAGTCGTCCTCGACGATCAGCGCGTCCATCTCGCGCGCCCGCGCCAGCAGAGCCTGGCGCCGGTCCAGCGGCATGGTGGCCGAGGTCGGGCATTGGTGGCTGGGCGTGGCAAAGATCACATCCGTCCGCGGCGGGATCAGATCCGGCGGCAGGCCGTCCTCGTCCACGGGCACCGTGGCCAGACGGCAGCGCGACTGGTTCAGAATGCTGCGCAGGGCCGGGTAACAGGGGTTCTCGACGGCGGCCTGTCGACGTTGGGTCAGCAGGACCTGCGCGGTCAACCACAGGGCATTCTGGGCCCCCATCGTGATCAGGATTTCGTCCGGTCCCGCCGCAATGCCGCGCCGGGGCAGCGTGTGGCGGGCGACAAAGGTGATGAGGTCCGGATCGTCCTGATCAAAATAGTCGGTGGTCAGCGATTCAAAGTCCCGCGCGCCCAGGGCTTGCAACGCGCAAAGCCGCCAGTTGGCATGGTCGAATATCTGCGGGTCCGCCTGACCATAGATGAAGGGATACCGGTACCGCGCCCAATCGCGGGGCTTGTCCAGAAGCCGCGTATGCGCAAACCGCTGTCCGATGGCCCGCGCCCAATCCACACGGTCCTCGCTGCGGGGTGCGGGGGCAAAGGCCGGCGGTTCCGGTGCATTTTCGGACACAAAGTACCCGGAACGGCCCCGCGATGTCAGGTAGTCGTTGGCCAGCAATTCGGTATAGGCCAGCGTCACCGTGATCCGGCTGATGCCCAGGTGCGCGGCAAGCCGCCGGGTCGAGGGCAACTTCTCGCCGCGCTCAAACCGCCCGGAAAGAATCCCTTCGGCAACCATCTGTTGGATGCGCGCCTGCAGCGTGCCCTGACTGTCAGGTTTCAGAAAGAAGGTCTCGACGGGAATGGCCATGTCACAGGGTAACCTGGACTTATCCGGCGATCAATCTGGACCGACGTCTTGCCTTCATCTTTCTTCAAATACCGCCGGGGGGTCTGGGGGGCAGAGCCCCCCAGCTTTTAGGTTCGGAAACCACGAACCCAGGACGGTTCTGCCGCTACCCGGCGATCATCTCGGATTGCTTCACAATCACTTCCGCCTGCTTGATCGAGGCGATGTCGACCAGCCGCCCCTTGTAGACCGTTGCGCCTTCGCCGTTGGCCTTGGCCGTCTCCATCGCCGCCAGGATCTCGCGCGCTTCGGTCACCGCGTCTTCCGAGGGAGTGAAGACCTCGTTGGCCAGTGCAATCTGCTTGGGGTGAATGGCCCACTTCCCGACCATGCCAAGGGTCGCCGAGCGCAGCGCCTGTGCCCGATAGCCCTCGTCATCGCTGAAATCGCCAAAGGGCCCGTCGACCGGCAACACACCGTGGGTCCGGCAGGCCGCCACGATCGCGGCCTGGGCCCAATGCCAGGGATCCGACCAGTGCTTTTCGCCCTCGCGGATCATGTAGTAGTTCTCTTGTGTCCCGCCGATGCCT
Source organism: Alphaproteobacteria bacterium (assembly GCA_030424865.1). Taxonomy (GTDB): domain Bacteria; phylum Pseudomonadota; class Alphaproteobacteria; order Rhodobacterales; family Rhodobacteraceae; genus JAKVCP01. Next base: position 271,801 of record JAUHVR010000002.1, read on the forward strand.
GTGGTGGCCATACCCATCGAGGCGGCGAAATCCGCCGCGCCCAGGCTCAGGGCTTCAAGGCGGGACGAGGCTGCGGCGATCTCTTCCACGTGGGCGATGCCCGCCGCGCTTTCGATGATGACCTCAAAGGCAATGCGCTTTGTGCGGCCCTTGGCGGCCTCGATGGCGCTGACCAGCGCATCGACAGCGTAGATGTCGGCCGCACAGCCGACCTTGGGGATCATGATCTGGTCCAGCCGCTCGGGCGCCTGCTCCAGCAGATCCACGACATCCTTGTACCAATAAGGCGTGTCCAACCCGTTGATCCGCACGCTCAGAGTCTTGGTGCCCCAATCCACATCACCAATCGCCTGGATGATGTTCGCGCGCGCGCTGTCCTTGTCCGAGGGCGCCACCGAATCCTCGAGGTCCAGGTTGATGACATCCGCCGCGCTGGCCGCCATCTTTTCAAAGATCGCAGGGCGCGAGCCGGGGCCAAAGAGTTGGCAACGGTTGGGACGGGCAGGGGCGGCAGGTTGGATGCGGAAGGACATCGGCGGGCCTTTCGGTAATGAAATTTCGTTTCGTTAGTCGAAGTCGTTATTAAATTGCGCGCACCCTCGCAAGTAATTTCTGCACATGCAGCATAATCGCTGTTCCGCAGCATGCTGGGGCCGTGCGGGACAAGGTTCGCTCAATGTTTAAGCATGCCGAAGAATCTTCGAAGAATGCGCTGATATGAAGAGGAATATTCGCGAAACGCCTGTTTCAAAGCGGAATCACGAAAAAAATCCGACAGCCGTCACACCAGAATACGCGAATTCGACAGATCTCATCAGCACGCACAAGGGGACGCGCCATGATCGAAACGCCTTATCTGCTCTTTCTCGGCGACGCGCCGGATCCGCTGGCCGCAAAGGTGGCTCAGGGAATCAAGGACTGGCGTCCTGACAACTGCGTGGGCCAGCTGCGCATGGAAGGCTGCAAGGCCGACATGAAAATCCCCGACATGACCCTGGCCGAAGCCAAGGCAGCGGGTGCCAAGACCCTGGTCATCGGTGTTGCAAACCGCGGCGGCGTGATTTCGGCGGCCTGGAAAAAGGTGCTGGTTGCGGCGCTGGAAGAAGGGTTTGACCTGGCCTCGGGCCTGCACAACCTGCTGCGCGACGAGCCGGACCTGAAGGCCGTGGCCGAGGCGACAGGCCAGACCCTGCACGACGTGCGCATACCCGAGGTCGACTATCCGATCGCCAACGGCAAGAAGCGCAGCGGCAAGCGGGTGCTGGCCGTGGGCACCGATTGCTCGGTCGGCAAGATGTACACCGGCCTGTGCGTTGACGCCGAGATGCGCAAGCAGGGGCTGAAGTCGACCTTCCGTCCGACCGGCCAGACCGGTATCCTGATCACCGGTGACGGCGTGCCGCTGGACGCGGTCATTGCCGACTTCATGGCAGGCGCGGTTGAATGGCTGACGCCGGACAACGACGAAGACCACTGGGACATCATCGAGGGCCAGGGCAGCCTGTTCCACGTTTCGTATTCGGGTGTGACCATGGCGCTGATCCACGGCGGCCAGCCGGATGCGCTGATCCTGAGCCACGAACCGACCCGCGCGCACATGCGGGGTTTGCCGGAATACCAGTTGCCCTCGCTGGAAGCTGTGCGCGACATGGCGCTGGCGCTGGCCAAGGTGGCAAACCCGGACTGCCAGGTGGTTGGCATCTCGATCAACACCCAGCATATGGGTGACGACGAAGCGGCGGCCTATTGCAAAGAGGTCGAGGATCGCATGGGCCTGCCCACGGTTGACCCGTTCCGTCACGGCGCGGCGCGGCTGGTCGAGGCGCTGCAAGCGATCTGAGGCCTGAAGATCTGAGGCCTGTGCCTCTTGCCCGCCGGGGAGCCTCCGGCGGGACGTATTTTTGGAAAGATGAAGGGGCGGTTGCGCCCAAAAGGAGATGGTGTGCGGGTTCAGGTCTCGGCGGATACATTCAAGCTGGCGCAGGTCTTTACGATCAGTCGGGGTTCGCGCACCGAGGCGCATGTTCTGACGGTCCGGATCACGGATGGCGATCATGCGGGCTGGGGCGAATGTGTGCCCTATGCGCGGTATGATGAGACGCTGCAGAGTGTGACCGCGGAAATCGAAGGCCTGCCCGCGCAGTTCGACCGACAGGCGCTTTATGATCTGTTGCCCGCGGGCGCCGCGCGGAATGCCGTCGATTGCGCGCTGTGGGATCTGGAGGCCAAGCGGGCCGGGCTCCGCGCCTGGGACCTGGCCGGTCTGCCGGCGCCGGGGCCCGAGATCACCGCCTATACGCTGTCGCTGGCGGAGCCTGATGAGATGGAGGCCTCGGCCCGCGACCATGCGCATCGGCCGCTCTTGAAGATCAAGCTGGGCACGCCGGATGACATGCCGCGTCTTGAGGCGGTGCGGCGGGGTGCGCCGAACGCGCGGATCATCGTGGATGCCAACGAAGGCTGGTCGGCCGAGGTCTATGCCGATCTGGCGCCGCACCTGGTGCGGCTGGGCGTGGCGCTGGTCGAACAGCCGCTTCCGGCGGGCAACGATGACGCGCTGATCGGAATGGAGCGTCCGGTGCCGGTCTGTGCGGATGAAAGCTGTCATGACCGGGGGTCCCTGCCGGGGCTGAAGGGCAAATATGATGTGGTCAACATCAAGCTCGACAAGACCGGCGGACTGACCGAGGCCCTGGCGCTGCGCGAGGCAGCGCTGGCCGAGGGCTATGGCATCATGGTCGGCTGCATGGTCGGCTCTTCGCTGGCCATGGCGCCCGCCACGCTGGTGGCGCAGGGGGCGCTGGTCACCGATCTGGACGGGCCCCTGCTTTTGGCCGAAGATCGGCCCCAGCCCCTGCGGTTCGATACGGCGGGTGTGCACCCGCCGGACGCCGCGCTTTGGGGTTAGGTCCGGCCTGACGCGGAGGACAGGATCCATGACACGGTCAGCCTTGGTCACCGGGGCCTCGTCGGGCATCGGGCGTGGAACGGCACTGCGGCTGGCGCAGGACGGCTGGCACATCTTTGCTCAGGGCCGTCGGCCTGACGCCCTGCAGGACACAGTTGCGATGGTCGAAGCCGCGGGCGGCACGGCGACGCCGGTGTTCTGCGAAATGGGTGACATGGAGCAGGTCGCTGCGATGGTCGAAACCGCGTCGTCGCGAGGCGCGCTTGACGCCGTTGTGCATTGCGCGGCCAAGTTCACCTATGGCCCGGTTTCGACCGAACGGTTCGAGGATTGGGATCGGTCGATCAACGAGGTTCTGCGGGCCACCATCCGGTTGACCGCCCATGCCCTGCCCGCGGTGACGGCGGCGGAAGGGGCTTTTGTCTATATCTGCGGGCCAACGTCCTGGAGCGGGTGGAAGCGGCATGCGATCCATTGCGCCCTGCGGCATGCACAGCTTGGCTTTGCCAAGGCATTGTTCGAGGACGTGCGCGAAGATGGCGTTCGGGTCTGCGTCGTGCATCCGGGGTTTGTGAACACACCTGATGCCACCAATCCATCATTGGATCGGACAAAGATGATCCAGGTCGAGGACATTGCGCAGATGATCGCCTCGGCGATTGCGCTTCCGAACACGGCCTGCGTGACCGAACTGACGATGCGGCCTCAGCGCAGCCCTTACACGCAATGACCGGTGGAGATCAGAGCTTGACCGAGACGATGACCTGGGAGGTGCTGGAAAGTGACCTTCTGTCCGACAACTGGGCGATCCTGAAGCGGTCGAAGATCCGCGTGCGGTTTGCCGATGGCAGCAGCGCCGAACAATGGCGCGAGACCTATGATCGCGGCGACGGCGCGGTGATCCTGCCCTATGATCCGGTGCGGCGGCATGTGCTTTTGGGGCGGCAGTTCCGCTGGCCTGCTGCCTATCGCGAGGATCCCGAGCCCTGGCTGATCGAGGCGGCGGCAGGGGTGTTGGACGATGCCTCGCCCGAGAAACGGATCCGCGAAGAGGCGCAGGAAGAGCTGGGGCTGACATTGACCCGGCCGGATTTCCTGTTCGACCTGTACATGTCGCCGGGCTCCGTCACCGAAAAACTGCATTTCTTTGCCGCGCAGTATCGTGCGGACGAAGCGACCCAACGCTTTGGCGGGTTGCGGAACGAGGGGGAGGTGATCGAAATACTCGACCTTCCGCTCGACGAGGCCTTGACGATGATCGTCAATGGCCGCATCCGAGACGCCAAGACCGTGATCCTGCTGCAATATGCGGCCCTTCACCTGATGCCCAAGGAGTGACAATGACCCGAACTGTATACGTCAACGGAGAGTACCTGCCCGAAACCGAAGCCAAGGTCTCGATCTTTGACCGGGCGTTTTTGATGGCGGACGGGGTTTACGAGGTGACCAGCGTGCTGGGCGGCAAGCTGATCGACTTTGACGGCCACGCCAAGCGCCTGCAGCGGTCGCTGACCGAGCTGGAGATGCCAGCGCCCTGCACCATGGATGTGTTGCTGGAGATCCACCGCAAGCTGGTCAAGATCAACGAGATCGACGAAGGTATGGTCTATCTGCAGGTCACGCGCGGCGCGCCGGATGACCGGGATTTTGTCTTTCCTGACCCCGAGACCACCAAGCCGACGCTGGTTCTGTTCACCCAGAACAAGCCGGGTCTGGCCGACAGCCCGGTGGCCAAGAAGGGCATCAAGGTCATCAGCATCGAGGACGTCCGCTGGGGCCGCCGCGACATCAAGACCGTGCAGCTGCTTTACCCGTCGATGGGCAAGATGATGGCCAAGAAGGCAGGCTGCGATGATGCCTGGATGGTCGAAGATGGCTTTGTCACCGAGGGCACCAGCAACAACGCCTATTTCATCAAGGGCAACAAGATCGTGACCCGTGCCCTGTCGAACGACATCCTGCATGGCATCACCCGCGCCGCGGTTCTGCGGTTTGCAAAAGAGGCGCAGATGGAGGTCGAAGAGCGCAACTTCACCATCGCCGAGGCGCAAGAGGCGGACGAGGCCTTTATCACCAGTGCCTCGACCTTTGTGATGCCGGTCGTCGAGATCGATGGCGTTGCGCTGGGGGATGGCACGCCGGGCGCGCGCGCGCTGCGCCTGCGCGAGATCTATCTGGACGAAAGCCGCAAGGTCGCGATCTGACCTGCTGCGCAGCGCCGCAATAAAAAGGGGCCCTTCGGGGCCCCTGTTTTTTTGCAGTGGTCAGGTTCAGGACAGGGGGTCCTTAGGCGCGGGAAAGACCGGGACAAAGAGGTACTTCACCACGCGTTCTTCCATCATCAGACGGGCGCGGGTGGCGTCCATGTCCGGTGTGGCGGCCGAGCGGGTGCAATAGTGGAACTCTTCACCGGTTGCCTGGATGATGCGGGGGTCGCCGTGGCTCAGTTGTTCGCCCGTTGCCGTGATGTAATAGCCATCGGGATTGGCGCGCACATCCAGCGGACCGGTGGCTTCGTTCTGGTGGTCGGCGCCGCAGAGCGTGTGAATGCGGCTTTCGGCAGCGGTGGCGGATGCGACGGTCAGGGCCAGGGTTGCGGCGGTGATGATCAGGTTCATGGGTGTCTCCATTTGTTGGACTGTCGGGATGCCGCGGCTGGCGTTCTTGTTGTCAGGACCACGGCGGGTTCGTAAGATCATCTGGCCGTGGAGGGCGATGAAATGTCCCGAACACCTGCCGAAATTGATCCGAAATCTTCCGAAATCCTTGGGTTGGGAGCGTGTCGCTACGACCTGAAAACCAAGGAATTACAAGACGCTGACGGCAACTCGGTGCCTTTGCGCAGTCAAAGTGCCGAGGTGCTGGATTACCTGGCCCGTCATCTGGGCGAGGTGGTGTCCAAGGAAACGCTGATCGAGTCGCTGTGGGCTGATACCTTTGTGACCGATGACAGCCTGGTGCAATGCATCGGCGATATCCGCCGCGCGCTGGGCGATTCCGAACACAAGATCGTGCAGACCTTTCCCAAACGCGGATATCAGCTGAACGGGGAACCGCTGACGCAAGCGCCCGCCGCAGCTGTGCCGCCTGCACCGGGTCAGGAACGCCCCTTCGGTCGGTTTGCGATCCTGGCCGTCGCCCTTGTTGCGGTCGTGGTTCTGGGGGTCCTTGGCTGGATGCAGTTCGGTCCCAAGGACAGTCCGGTGCCGAAAGGGGAAAAGCCCCGGATCGCGGTCCTGCCATTCGACGATTTCAGCACGGGCGAGGACAAGGGCTATCTGTCCGATGCCATCGCCGAAGGGATCATTACGGAGCTGGCGCGCAGCACGTTCTTCGACGTCGTCGCCCGCAACTCGAGCTTCAAGTTTCGCGGGTCAGACACCGACCTGCGGGATATAGGCGCGGATCTGGGGGCCCATTACCTGCTTGAAGGCAGCAAGCAGAAAGACGGTGACAAACTGCGCGTCACCGTTCAGTTGATCGAAACGGTCAACGGCACGCATGTCTGGGCGCACACCTATGAACAGCCTGTCGGCGATCTGTTTGCCGTGCAGGACGCCATCATCAAGACCGTCGCTGACCGCATCGGGTACCGCATCTCGCGCCCTGTTCCGGGCAGCGATCCCGACAGGGTGACGGCGCTGCATATCTATCTCGATAACCTTGCCAAGATCCGCGAGGACTTTAACGAAGAGACCGTGCGCGACAACGTGGTGTCCAATCTGAAAGCCGTGGAAATCGCGCCGGACGCCGCGTACGGCTATATCGGACTGGCCCACAACCATCGTTCTGCGGCGGTCTTTGGCTGGCTTGAGATGGACGAGGACGAGGCGCTGGACAAGGCTCTGGGCTATGGGCTGAAAGCACTGGAACTGGCACCTGAAGATCCCGAAGTGCATTACGCCCTTGCTCGGATTTACTCGGAAACCGGTGATCGGGCCAAGGCGATTGCCGCCTATGACCGGGCGATCCAACTGAACCCGAGCGCCTCGAATTACCTGGTCGGCAGCACCACGCCACTGCTCTATGCCGGGGAAACGGAGCAGGCGATCGAGCGGCTGAACCAGGCCATGGGCATCGATCCCTACCACCCTGACTGGTACCACTGGCAGATGGGCTGGGCGCTGTGGGAAATAGAGGATTGCGACGGCGCGCTGGCGTCCATGCTGCGGATGAACAAGATCCGGCGCGGGGCGCATCGAATGCTGTCAGGCATCTATGCCTGCCTGGGCGAGGTCGAGAAGGCGCAGGACGCCTATCAGGTCTTTTACGCGGAAGCGGATGAACCCACGATTGCCGAACAGCGGGCGGAATGGGAAGATGTCTGGACGGCCCCCGGCAGCCTGGACCGATGGCTGGAGCATATGCGTATTGCCGGGATGAAGGACTGATCACCCGCCAGGTCAGGCCGCGTTGATCTCGATCACGTGCCCGTCAGGGTCCATCAGAAAGGCCTGGTGAAATCCGGCGGTGGCATTGCGCGTGACCCGCATGCATTTGGCGTCGTCACGGGGCAGATCCTCGGAATAGCCCTGCGCGACAAGGCTGGCGACAACGCCGTCGAAATCATCGCAGGTCAGGGCAAAGTGCACGTCGCGTCCGGTCAGGCCCGCCGACCGGAAGGTGCCGTCCTTGGCTTCGATCAGGTGGATCTGCTGCGATCCAACAGCGTACCAGCGCCCCGCAAAGGAAAACCCCGGACGCTCAAGTGGGGAAAGGCCCAGAACGTTCTCGTAAAACGCGGCTGCCGTCTCGATATCGCGTGCCGGCAACGACACATGGTGCAGGCCAAAGGATGGCATGGGACCTCCTTGCTGTGGATGCGTGTGGTGGACGACAGCATGACACGCCTTGACAGCGAAGCTCAACGCGAAATTGGGCCGGTATTGGCTTGCGGTCCCGGTCGTTTTCTTTGACGGTCGGCGTGGAACGATCCCGGGGTGACGATGCGCGATTTTTTCTCTGGTCTGGTGATTTTGTTGATCGTGGCCTCGATGGGCCTGCTGGAAGCGCCTGACCGCGACCGCATGGTCTCGGCCGGGATCGCCGCGCAGGCGCAAGAGATCGCCGCCGCCCAGAAACACCCGGTCGAGGTGCTGGTCGACGTCAGGGATATCACGGTGTCCGGGCGGGTCGAAAGCGGGGCCGAGCGTGCCGCGCTGCTGAAAGAGCTGAAAACCATCGAAGGTGTGCAATCGGTGCGTCACGAACTGGTGGTGCTGCCCAATGCCGCCCCCTTTGCGCTGACGATCGAGAAGACAGGGCAGCAGGCCGTCGCATCGGGGGTCGTGCCGTCGGTCGAGGTGTCCCGCGGGATCGCAGCGGCCTTGGACATTCCTGCTGATGGCCTGACGCTTGCCACCGGCGCGCCCGACGCGGACTGGGGTACGGTTGCAGGCGCGGTGGCGCTGGCCTTGTCGCGGCTGGAAAACGGCCAGATGTCGATCTCGGACCACAGTGTTGCCCTGACGGGGCAGGCGATCCTGCCCGCGACTGTGGCCGCACTCAAAAACGAGCTGTCTGCGCTGCCCGGAGCCTATCGCGTCACGCTGGACCTGACCGCGTTGGACGACGGGGCCCCTTACAGCTTTTTTGCCAGCCGGGACCCGCGCATGGGGATGCGTGTGTCAGGCAAGCTGCCACCAGACGTAGAGATCGCCGACCTGATTGGCCCGCTGGGTCAGGTCCACGATCTGCAGGTCGCAGCGGCGCCGGTTGATCTGGGTCTGCCGGGTTTCGCCGAGGCCGCGGCCCTTGGCAGTCGGATGTTGGCGCTGCTGCCGCAGGGCCATCTGGTGCTGACGGGTGCGACGCTGACGCTTGGCGGCGGGCCGTTGGACGCCACGGGCGAAACGGAACTGCGCGCCCTTGTGGCGGGCTTGCCCGCGGGGTTCACGGCGAAACTCGCCTTGGTTCCGGTGGACGACGACACGCCGCTGGGGCTGACGATCCTGCGCGACGAAGGTGGGCTGTCAGTCTCTGGCAAGGCCCCGGCAGGGTTCGATCCGGCAGCGCTTGCGCAGCTCTTGCCGGATGCCGAAATCGCACTTTCGCAGTCGCCCTATCCCGATTTGACCCAGTGGGGCGCGACGGCCCTGCAGGTCGCGGCGCTGGCCGGTCATCTGGGCGAGGGATCGGTCACGCTGGCCAATGATGGCGTGCGTGTCGACGGCGTGGTTGCGGACGAGGCAGCGCTTTTGGCGTTGCGGGCGGCGGTGACTGAACTGCGAGAGGATATACCGGTCGAGGCGAACGTGGATCTGGCCGATGCCGGGAAGCCACCGCGCTTTGTGGTGACCTACGATGCCGTGCAGGGGGCATCGGTTGATGGGATCCTGCCCAAGGGGCTGGATCTGGCCTTGATTGCACAGGCCTTGGGCCTGGCGGATGTGGGCGGGGACGAGCGCAAGTCCAAGCTGGGCGAGCCTGCCCAGATTCAAAAGGCGCTGCGCGTCGTCAGGGCCTGGCTGCCCGAGGCTGAAAACCTGTTCCTGACCTTCGACCAAGGGGACCTGACCTTGACCGGTGTCCTGTCGCCCGGCGCCGATGCCGAACTGATCCTCAAGGAGACACGGGATGCGGTTGACTGGCAGAAACGTCCCTTGCTGCAGCTTTTGACCTCGTTCCCGAAACCGGAAACGGTTCGCATGAACGCGGCATTGCAGGCAGAACAGATCTTTCTGGCAGGGTTCTGGCTGCCGCGCCTGGATTTTGAGCCCTCGCTCGAGGCCTGTCGGGCCTTTACGGGCGAGGCGCTGGGGCAAGGTGGCGTGAATTTCCTGAGCGGTTCGCGGCGTCTGGATGCCCGGGCGGTGCGCGTGATCAACCGCATCTCGGCCGTGGCGCGGCGGTGCGTCAATGACGGTGGGCTGCAGCTTGAAATTGGCGGGCACACCGACAATGTCGGGTCCGCCCGCGACAACCGCAGGCTCAGCAACGCCCGCGCCCGCACGGTGGCACAGGCGATCGGGCTGCGCGGTGTGGACGCCGCGGGTCTGCAGGCGCTGGGCCATGGGGCCGACCTGCCGATCGCTGACAACGCCACGCGCGAGGGGCGCGCGGCCAACCGGCGGATCACCTTTGATTGGCCGGGGCCCTTGGACGACGCCCAATAGGCCCGGGCGATCAGGCTTTGTCGGTCACGTTTTCCTTGAACGAAACCTCAAAGGCCGCCTGCTGCTCGGCCGTGGCTTCGGTCTGGTACTTGGCCTTCCACTCGCCGAAGGGCATGCCGTAAAAGGCCTCGCGCCCTTCGTCCTTGGACATCTCGATGCCACGCTCGTTCGCCGCCTCTTGGTACCAGCGGCTCAGGCAGTTGCGGCAAAAGCCCGTCAGGTTCATCATGTCGATGTTCTGCACGTCAGTGCGCTCTTCCAGCAGGTGTTGCTGCAGACGGCGAAAGGCGGCGGCTTCAAGCTCGATGCGGGTTTGATCGTCCATGGGTCTCTCCTAGGTCTTTGATCAAGAGATGGTTTCGGCAAGCGCCGCTTCAAGAAGCGGGGCCAGACGTTCGCCCCAGGCCTGCTGCGCATGGGGCGCTTCGATCAGGTCCTGGCGCAGCTCGATCAGCACGTTCATGCGGCCATGGCGCAGGGCGTGGCGGTCAATGCCATCCCCCGGCAGATGCCCGGCATAGGGCTGGTTGGACCCGACGACCAGATCGGGTTCGGCTTCGAGCAGCTTGATGAACGGTTCGGCCAGGCGGGCGTCCCAGGCGAACAGCACGCCAATGTGCCAGGGGCGCGAGGGGCGCGCGCGCAATTGGCGGGTAAAAGAATGCATCGCCACGATCACAGTGTCAGTGCGCCGCGCCGCGATCTGGGCGACAGCGTCATGGTAGGGCGTGAAATAGGCGGCGCGGCGGCGGGCGTGTTCCTTGGCATCGACATGACGGTTTCCGGGAATGACCGAGCCATCGTAAAGCCGCATCAGCTGCGTCGGGTCCTGGTTGCCCCGGTTCGGATCGATGACCAGCCGCGAAAAATTGGACAGCACCGCCGGACAGCCCAGTGCATCGGCCAGCGCCAGCGAGGCGCCTGCCGCGCCGATGTCATAGGCGATGTGCCGCTCCATATCCTCGGGCAGCAGTCCCAGCGTGCCGCCCAGACTGTCGGGCACCACATTGCTGGCGTGATCGCAGGTGATCAGCCAGCGGCTTTTTCGGTCTTCGCCGTGGATTTCGTAGGGGCGGTATGTCATTCAGGTGTCACCTCTTTGCGCCAGTGCATAGATCAGTTGCGCGGCGAAGGGAAATCGGCAATAAGCCTCGCGAGTGTTAGCGGTAACTGTGGACTTTCGGGCCACTGTGTGCCGAAGTGAACAGCAAGGCGGGGATGCCTCTGCCGTCAAAGATGGAAGGCGATATCTCATATGAGACGTTTGCGGAATGTAAAGATCGTGGCCACCTTGGGGCCCTCGTCCAGCACCTATGAGATGATCCGGGCGTTGCACGAAGCCGGGGCGGATGTCTTTCGCCTGAACATGAGCCACGGCTCGCACGAAGAGATCGCCGAGCGTCACAAGATCATCCGCCAGGTCGAAGAGGATCTGGACAGCCCGATTGCCATCCTGGCCGACCTTCAGGGTCCCAAGCTGCGCGTTGACGTCTTTGCCAACGGCTCGGAAGAGCTTGAGGAAGGCGCCGATTTCCGTCTTGATCTGGACGATGCCCCCGGCGATGTGACCCGAGTGAAGCTGCCGCACCCCGAAATCTTTGCGGCGCTGGAACCGGGCGCGCATCTGCTTGTGAACGACGGTAAAATCCGGCTCAAGGTCAGGGACTGCGGCGCCGATTTTGCAAATTGCACCGTGGTGAACGGCGGAACGATTTCCAACCGCAAGGGTGTGAACGTGCCCGACGTGGTCCTGCCGCTGGCGGCGCTGTCCAAGAAGGACCGCAAGGATCTGGAATTTGTCTGCGAACTTGGCGTCGACTGGCTGGCGCTGAGCTTTGTTCAGCGGGTCGAGGACGTCTATGAAGCGCGCGCGCTGGCCAATGGCCGCGCCTCGGTTCTGTCGAAGATCGAAAAGCCGGCTGCCGTGCAATCGTTTGACGAGATCCTCAAGGTCTCGGACGGGATCATGGTCGCGCGGGGCGACCTGGGTGTGGAACTGCCGGTACAGAACGTGCCGCCGATCCAGAAACGCCTGATCCGCAAGTGCCGCGCGGCGGCCAAGCCGGTGATCGTTGCGACGCAGATGCTCGAATCGATGATCGAATCGCCGATGCCGACCCGGGCCGAGGTCTCGGACGTGGCAACCGCGATCTATGAAGGCGCAGATGCGATCATGCTTTCGGCGGAATCGGCGGCAGGTCAGTACCCCTGCGAAGCGGTTTCGACCATGCACAACGTCGCGATGGAGGTCGAAAGCGACCCGACCTATGTCGAGGTCATGGAGGCCTCGCGCAATGCCAAGCGCGAATCCGTTGCCGACGGCATCGTTGCCGCGGCCCGCGAGATTGCGGAAACCACCGACATCAAGGCGATCTGCTGCTACACCCAATCGGGGACCACGGCCTATCTGACGGCCCGCGAGCGTCCGCGCGTTCCGATCATCGCCATGACCAACCAGCGTGGCACAGCGCGCAAGCTGGCGCTGACCTGGGGCACCAACTGCGTGATGACCGAGGAACTCGACCGCTTCAAGATGGCCGTGGTGAACGCCGCCCGCGCGGCCCGCAAGCAGGACTATGCCAACGAAGACGACCAGATCCTGGTCACCGCCGGCGTGCCCTTCAACACCTCGGGCACCACGAACATTCTGCGTGTGGCGCCCTGCAACGAGCGTTTGATCTTTAACACCGATCCCGAATAACGTGATCGCCGGGGAACCGGCGGGGGCGTGATGGATCCGGACAATGTTCTTGTGTCAGGGCTGGTGGTGGCGGTGTTCGCCATACCGGCCCTGATTGCCGCTTATGCCGATGGGCGCAGGCCCTGGGCGGGGCTGATCATGCTGGCCATGGCCGCCGGGCTGATCTGGTACGGCAACGACCTGAAGGACCCGGGCTACACCGTCGAAACCGCGCTGGAGGCGATCTACGTCGTTGTCGGGCGGATTTCGAACCAGGTTTTCTGATCCCCTATTGCCAAATGCCCCGGACGGTCCTATACGGCGCTTTCTTTCCGCGTGGCCGGCCGAAGTGGCATGCCGAGTCGCGCATCAACCGTTAAGACTGGAGACGGAAATGCCCAAGATGAAGACCAAATCGAGCTGCAAAAAGCGGTTCAAGGTGACAGCGACCGGCAAGGTCAAGACCGCTCAGGCGGGCAAGCGTCACGGAATGATCAAGCGCACGAACAAGTTCCTGCGCAATGCACGCGGCACGACCACCATGTCCGAGCCCGATGCAAAGATCATCAAGTCGATGATGCCCTACTCGCGCTAAGGAGGTCCTGACATATGGCACGCGTTAAAGGTGGGACCGTTACCCACGCCCGTCACAAGAAAATCGTCAAAGCCGCCAAAGGCTACTACGGCCGCCGCAAGAACACCTTCAAGGTGGCGTCGCAGGCTGTCGACAAGGCGAACCAGTATGCAACCCGCGACCGCAAGAACCGCAAGCGCAACTTCCGCGCGCTGTGGATCCAGCGGATCAACGCGGCCGTCCGCATGCACGACGAAGCGCTGACGTACTCGCGCTTCATCAACGGCCTGAACCTGGCCGGCATCGAGGTGGACCGCAAAGTTCTGGCCGATCTGGCCGTACATGAGCCCGAGGCATTCAACGCCATCGTGGACCAGGCAAAGGCAGCGCTGCCGGCCTGAGCCGCGTAGATGCACTGAATGACGAAGCCCGGGCGCCAAAGGCGACCGGGCTTTTTTCATGACATGCTGCCCGGTTGCGTTTCCTGATCAGGAGGCGAACCGATGACTGACGTAACCAAGACACCCGCGCAGGTCCTTGACCAGATCTGCACCCGACTTCAAACCGTGGCCGAGGCCCGCCCTTTCCGGTTCCGCGATACCTCGCGCGACGCGGCACGGGCCCATCTGATCCGGCGCACCACGTTCCGTGGCTGCAAGCTGACCTCGACCCTGCAGGCCGAGGACCGTTTGCAAGCGCGTCTTCCCAAGGCGCTGACGCATTTCTACACCCGCCTCGGAGAGGCCCGCGGCGAGTTCCTGATGGGGTCCGACGTGGCCTGGATCTTTGCACTGGCGGCCTTTGGGGCCGAGGCCGACAAGCTTTTCCGCGAAAGCGGGGGAGCAGGGCTGCCCGAGCGGGCGATCACCTTTCTGTTCCACCAGGGCTATACGGCTCATTTTGTGATCGGAAGCCCGATCGGCGAGCCCAGGATCGACGATGCACCCGTGCTGGCGGTGACCGAAGGGTCCCCAGAGATCCGGCAGGTCGCCCCCAGCCTGCTTGCCTATTTCGAGGCAAGTCTGCGTGAGTTGGAAGAGCTGAACGAGATCCAACTGCGCCAAGGGGGATACTATCTGACCCTGCGAGATGGTCGGGCGACGCAGTCGTTTCCGGCGCTGGCCAGCGGGGAACGCCCTGTTGATACCGAGGATGTTTTCGTTGACTGATCCATTCTCTTGGCGGTGCTTCGGTGTTGGGGAAACCCGGGTTCACCGAAGCGTCGAAAATTTTTTTGGTGATTTGTCGATTTCTGGGTGCCCCATCCGTCTGGTAGTCAGAAGGCGAGCGGCGCCTTCTGACATCAAAAAGGAAACGACATGCAATTCATGCTTTTGATCTACAGCCAAGAGGGTTCGGGCCCACAACCGGGCACGGACGAGTTCGGACCGTTTATCGGGGCCTACATGGGCTTCACCCAGAAAATGAAAGACGAAGGCAAGCTGATCTCGGGTGAGGGACTGCAGCCAGTCGCCACAGCGACAACACTGTCCATTCGCGATGGCAAAACCCAAACCGTGGACGGACCCTTTGCCGAAACCAAAGAACAGCTGGGCGGCTACTATCTGCTGGAGCTGGAGGATCTGGACGAGGCGCTGAAATGTGCGGCCGAAATCCCGACCGCCACCTATGGACGTGTCGAAGTTCGTCCGGTTGCCGTCTACGACTGATCCGCAATGCATTCGTCAAACCAGGTCGAGGCCCAGATCACCCGCCTGATCCGCGAGGATTGGGGGCGATTGCTGGCGGTCTTGACCGGGTTTGGCGGCGATCTGACCCTGGCCGAGGACTGCCTGCAGGATGCTGTGGTGGCGGCCTTGCAGGCCTGGCCCAGGGATGGCCTGCCCAAAGCCCCGGACGCCTGGTTGATTGCAACGGCGCGGCGCAAGGCGATTGACCGCCTGCGCCGATCCCGCACTGCGGAAAACAAGGCCGAAGCGGTTGCGCTTTGGCATTGGCAACATGCGCCAGAGGCCCAAGAGCTTCAGACCCTGCCTGACAAAAGGCTAGAGCTCATATTCACGTGTTGCCACCCTGCGCTCGACCAAAAATCCCGCGTGGCCCTGACACTTCGCGCGGTCGGGGGATTGACCACCGGCGAAATCGCGGCAGCTTTCGTGGACAAGCAAGACGCCATGGCCGCGCGTCTGACCCGGGCGAAGAAAAAGATCGCCTCGGCGGGTATCAGGTTCCGATTGCCCGATGCCGAAGACTTGCCGGATCGCATCGATGGTGTCCTGAAAGTGCTTTATCTGATTTTCAACGAGGGGCACCGCGGAAGCTCGGATCAGCTTACTCGGACCGATCTTGCCGAAGAAGCGATCCGACTCGGGCGCGTTCTGACGGCGTGTTTGCCGCATCACCTCGAAGCCAAGGGGTTGCTTGCATTGATGCTGTTGACGGAGGCCCGCCGATTGGCGCGCAAGGGGCCATCGGGCGAGTTCATCCCGTTGGAAGATCAAGCGCGGTCCCGTTGGGACAGGGGCAAGATCCGCGAAGGTCGGGCCTTGGTGGAAGAGGTGCTTTCGATCGGACCGCCTGGCCCCTATGCGCTGCAGGCTGCGATCAGTGCATTGCACGCAGAGGCCCGGGACTTCGCCAGCACCGATTGGAGTCAGATCGTGGCACTTTACGATCTGTTGTGGACGCTGCAGCCCAATCCTGTGGTGTTGGTCAATTGTGCGGTGGCTCAATCCTATGCGGCAGATCCGAAAACAGCGCTGGCGCAGCTTGAGGCGACCGGTGCGGGTCAGCATCTGCAGGCCTATCAGCCCTATCACGCTTGTCGGGCTGACCTCTTGGCGCGTCAAGGCCGATACGAAGAGGCTCTTTCAGCCTATGATCGGGCCATATCAATGACCGAAGCACCTGAAGAAATTGCCTTTCTCAAGACGCGCCGGGCGGCGGTCGAAACGCGTTAGTTTTCCGTCGTCGTTTCAATGGCGTCGCTGAATGCACCTCGTGCCCCATCTGGGCTGCCCAAAGGCTCTGCATGACAATCGCCGCCCCAGAGGGGCGGCTTTGTTGGAAATCGACCGCGACCTAGACCAGACCCAGCTGTGCCTTCAGTCCGCCGATAAAGGTCTCGTCGTCCAGTGCCTTGCGGTTGTCCAGCAGCTCGACCGCATCGGCACCCGCGCGGTAGCGCAGGGTGTTGGTGCCGTCGGTGGCCGCGTTCCAGATGACCTCGGCCACGACTTCGGGCTTTGAGGCGCGCGCGGTCATTTCCTCGCTGCCCCAGGCCGCAAACAGGCGCTGGACAACCGGCTGGTACTCGGTCAACGACTCGTCGTTGCGGAAGTCGAACGAGCGCCCGCCGAAGTCCGTGGCGATCATGCCTGGCTGCACCAGCTTGACCTTGATGCCCGCGGCGTCCAGCTCAAAGTGCAGCGATTCCGACAGGCCTTCGACGGCGAACTTGGTGCCGTGATAGAGCGTGCCAAGCGGGAAGGTCATCTGACCGCCGATCGAGCTGATGTTGATGATGGTGCCCGTGCCTGCGCTGCGCATGTGCGGCAGAACCGCCTTGGTCACTTCCAGCAGGCCGATGACGTTGGTGTCGAACTGGCGTTTGATGCCGTCCATGTCAAAGGCTTCGAGCGGGCCGTAGGCCCCGTAGCCTGCGTTGTTCAGCAGCACGTCGATGGCGCCGAACTTTTCAAGTGTTGCCTCTACGGCGGCGGTGATCGAGGCGCTGTCGGTCACGTCCAGCGCGGTGACCAGCACATTGTCCAGCGCGGCCAGCTCTTCGCCTGCAGCGGGGTTGCGCATGGTGGCGACGACGTTCCAGCCCTGAGCCTGGAAGTGCTTTGCGGTGACTTTGCCGATACCGGTGGATGCGCCGGTGATAAGGATTGTCTGCGCCATGTGTTTGGCCTCCTGTGTCTGATGAGGTTGAAATAGGCCCGTCCCCCGAGTCGCACAAATGCGATCCGCGCCAACTGAATTGCAATGCGCGCCAATCGGAGTGTTTTGGGTTGGCCTGTTGTGTGGGTGCCCTGCCCACAGGGGCGCAAAGCTTGTTTTTTGACAGGCATGTCGCTAAACCGCGACCTCTGCCGCGCTTTTGCGGCCAAAGACACGAGTTACAGATGCTGATCCATTGGACAAATCGCAACGAACGCGATCCTTGGCCCCCTCGGGGGACCGGGGTCCTGGGCGTGGCGCGACGCTGAACCAGGGATCAAGGTCATAACATCACCCCGAGGGCGGCTCCGACACCGGAGACCGCCCTTTTTCTTTGCCCGGACGAAAGGACTGCAATGCCCGACGAAGACGACGACCCAAGCGAAGAGCGGGACGATCCCCGCACTTTGGTTCCAGCACCAGACGCATACGACACTGGCGCATCCAGATGTCACCTGCCCGGATTCGGGTGGGATGGTGGCGCTTTGTTATCTTGTTAACTTATTGAATTTAAACAATAAAAAGTTTGACGGGACTTTCGGAAATGTCTAAACCTCTGCCCACGGTTGACGATGCAGCGTTCGTCTAGTGGTCAGGACACCGGCTTTTCACGCCGACGACACGGGTTCGACTCCCGTACGCTGTACCAACCGCATCCGTGCCGTGGTCGCGTAGCTCAACTGGAAGAGCGTTCGGCTGTCTACCGAAAGGCTGCGGGTTCAAATCCCGTCGCGACTGCCACAGCTGCACGGCACGAGGTTGCAAACCGCGTGCGGTACGGCTAACCCGTGCCCGGACAGCTTCCAAGGGCGCGACGGATATGGACGATCTTCGAGACAAGTACATTGAGCTGATTGCTGGTGCGGCAGATGAAAACGCGCTGGAAGATCTGCGCGTGCAGGCCGTTGGCAAGAAGGGCGAGATCAGCCTGAAGATGCGCGAGCTCGGCAAGATGACGCCGGAAGAGCGGCAGGTCATGGGGCCGAAGCTGAACGCGCTGAAGAATGAGATCAACTCGGCGCTTGCGGCCAAGAAAGAGGCGCTGGCCGATGCAGCGCTTGATGAACGGCTGCGTGCCGAATGGCTGGATGTGACGCTGCCCGGTCGCGGCGGGCGTCGCGGCTCGATCCACCCGATCAGCCAGGTCACGCAGGAAGTCACCGCGATCTTTGCCGACATGGGCTTTGCCGTGGCCGAGGGCCCGCAAATCGAAACCGACTGGTACAACTTCGACGCCCTGAACATCCCCGGCCACCACCCCGCGCGGGCCGAGATGGACACGTTTTACACGCACCGCGCCGAGGGCGATAACCGCCCGCCGCATGTGCTGCGAACCCACACCTCGCCGGTGCAGATCCGCTCGATGGAGGCGCAGGGCGCGCCCATTCGCATCATCTGTCCGGGCCGTGTCTACCGTGCCGACTATGACCAGACCCACACGCCGATGTTCCATCAGGTCGAAGGTCTGGCGATTGACCGCGACATCTCGATGGCCCAGCTGAAATGGGTTCTTGAGGAATTCTTCACCGCCTTCTTCGGCACCAAAGTGAAAACCCGCTTCCGCGCCTCGCACTTCCCCTTCACCGAGCCGTCGGCCGAGGTCGACATTCAGTGCCAGTGGAAAGACGGCTCGGTCATCGTGGGCGAAGGCGATGACTGGCTCGAGGTTCTGGGATCCGGCATGGTGCACCCCAAGGTGCTGCAGGCCGGGAACATTGATCCGAACGAATGGCAGGGCTTTGCCTTTGGCATCGGGATCGACCGTCTGGCGATGCTGAAATACGGCATCCCGGACCTGCGCGCCTTTTTCGACAGCGACCTGCGCTGGCTGCGGCACTACGGCTTTGCCTCGCTGGAGACACCGACGCTGTATGGCGGGTTGAGCGGGTAAACGAACACATTGGTGCGAGGCACCCGCGCCGCCCAGCCCCCCGCTTTTCTCTGGCTCGACTCACCCTTCTGCGCCTAGCCTTCTCGGATCAAACCCGAGGAGGCCCCCATGATCCGTGCAACCCTGACCGCTTTGCTGCTGGCGACGCCCGCCGTGGCCGACGAATCCTGGACCTCGGTCTGGGGCGACATCATCTACGAAGACGAACGCCACGGCGACGCGATCTTTTCCTTTGTGAACTTTGACGGCTACGTGGCCACTCTGGTCATTCCGGGACTGGCCGGCAATTACAGCAACCGCGGCATGCATGACGCCTATTGGCTGGGGCAAGGGTCCCAAGTCTGCAACGGCTTCCTCAGTTCACCTGACGGCATCACCAGCGGTCAATATGGTCAGGCGCTTGTCGTTTTTGACCACGCGGCCTTTCCGACAGGCTTTACGCTGGAACTGGGCGAATGTTTCGACCCGCCGACCTATTCCATCCGCGCCGAGTTGCCATGACCACACTTCTGATCGTCGAGGGAAACCCTAAGTCCATCATCGCCCGGGGCAGCCCGGAATATGCGATCCACAACATGGACGCCTTCCACGGTATTGATCCCTCGGTCACGTTCCTGCGTGCGGCCCCCTATGACGAGGACCTGTCCGACGACACGCTCGATCAGGCTGACGGCGTGATCTTCACCGGGTCCTCGGTGGATTGGGACACCAGCGCACCCGAAGCCGCGCCGCAGCGCGCGGCGATGGAGCGGGTCTTTGCGCGCGGTCTGCCGGTCTGGGGATCGTGCAACGGGATGCAACTGGCGGCAAGCGTGCTGGGCGGCAGCGTTGGTGCCTCGCCAAACGGGGTCGAGATCGGGCTGGCGCGGGACGTGCAATTGACCGAGGCCGGGCAGGCGCATCCGATGATGGCGGGTCGAAAAAGCGGATTTGCCGTACCCTGCATCCACCGCGACGAGGTGCAGCGCCTGCCCGACGGGGCCGTGCTGATCGCGGGCAATGCGCATTCCCCGGTGCAGGCCATCGTGATCGAGACCGGCGGTGTCGACTTCTGGGGCACGCAATACCACCCCGAAGTGCGCCCCGCGCTCTTTGCCGTTCCGGCCCGTGCGCACGGCAACGGCGAGGATCTTGCCCGCAACCTTGAGAGGGCCGAGGCCGATGAGACCGCAGCAGAGGCCCTGGGCGCCATGCCCGGCGACCTGCGGCCCGGTCAACGCCGAACCGAGCTGGCAAACTGGCTGAACCACGTCCGCGCCCGCGCCTTGGCGACGGTCTAGGGCAACTGCCCCTTTCCCCCGCCGCACCCATGCGGTATGTCGCCCCGGACACGTAGATTTGCCCGGGCCGATATCATGAAATTCACTCTCTCCTGGCTGAAGGATCACCTCGAAACCGAGGCGAGCCTTGATGACATCCTGTATGCCCTGACCGATCTGGGGCTCGAGGTCGAAGGCGTGGAAAACCCCGCCGGCAAGCTGAGCGAGTTTACCATCGGCAAGGTGCTGAAGGCCGAAAAGCACCCGGATGCGGACAAGCTGAAGGTCTGCCAGGTCCTGACCGACGAAGGTGAGACCCAGATCATCTGTGGCGCGCCCAATGCCCGCGAAGGCATCACGGTCGTCATCGCCAAACCGGGCGTCTATGTGCCCGGGATCGACACGACGATCGGCGTCGGCAAGATCCGCGGCATCGAAAGCTTCGGCATGATGTGTTCCGAGCGCGAGATGGAGCTGTCGGACGAACATGACGGCATCATCGAGCTGCCCTCGGGTGAGGTTGGCGACAAGTTCACCGACTGGCTGGCTGCGAACCAGCCGTCAAAGGTTGACCCGGTGATCGAGATCGCGATCACGCCGAACCGCCCGGACGCGCTGGGCGTGCGCGGCATTGCGCGCGATCTGGCGGCGCGGGGGGTTGGATCCCTGCGGCCCGTGGCACAGGCACAGATCGAGGGCAGCTTCCCCTCGCCGATCACGGTGACGATTGATGAAGATACGCGCGAAAATGGTTGTTTCGTCTTTGCCGGCCGCCTGATCAAGGGCGTCACAAACGGCCCCAGCCCCGAATGGCTGCAGGATCGGCTTCGCGCGATTGGGTTGCGCCCGATCTCGAAGCTGGTCGATGTGACGAACTTCTTCACCTTTGACCGCAACCGTCCGCTGCACGTCTTTGACGCCGCCAAGGTCAACGGCAACCTGCGTGTGCACCGCGCCGAAGAGGGCCAGACGCTGGTGGGCCTGGACGAAAAGGACTATACTTTCTCGGCCGGTCAGGTGGTGATTTCCGATGACACGGCAGTCGAGTCGATCGGTGGCATCATGGGGGGGCTTGAAACGGGCTGCACCGAAGAGACCACGGATGTCTTTCTCGAGGCCGCGGTCTGGGATCACATCCAGATTGCCTATACGGGACGTGCGTTGAAGATCAATTCGGATGCGCGCTATCGCAACGAACGCGGCATCGACCCGGCTTACAACCGTCAGGCCCTGGATGACGCGACGGCGATGATCCTCGAGCTCTGCGGCGGAGAGGCCTCCGAGGCCGTGGTCGCGGGTGACGCACCGGACGTGAGCCGGTCCTACAAGCTGGACGCGGCGCGGGTTGTGTCGCTGGTCGGCATGGAAATCTCGGAAAGCGAACAGCGCCAGACGCTGACGGCGCTGGGCTTCAAGCTGGACGGCAACATGGCCGGTGTGCCCAGCTGGCGGCCGGATGTGCAGGGCGAGGCGGATCTGGTCGAAGAGGTGGCGCGCGTCGCCTCGCTGACCAAGCTCGAGGGCAAGCCGCTGGCGCGGACGCAGCCGGGCGTGCCCAAGGTGATCCTGTCGCCGATGCAAAAGCGCGAAACGACCGCCCGGCGCACGGCGGCGGCGCTGGGGTACAACGAATGTGTGACCTACAGCTTCATCGACCAGCAGGCGGCGGCGCTGTTTGGGGGGGGTGATGACGCGACCATGGTGGCGAACCCGATCAGCAGCGAGATGAGCCACATGCGCCCGAACCTGCTGCCGGGCCTTTTACGGGCCGCAGCGCGCAACCAGGCCCGGGGCTTTGCCGACATGGCGCTCTTTGAACTGGGGGCGGCCTTTCACGGCGGCGAGCCGACCGAGCAACATCAGCAGCTGGCGGGGATCCTGGTGGGCCGGACGGGGCCCAAGGACGTGCACGGCACTTCGCGCCCGGTGGATCTGTTCGATGCCAAGGCGGATGCCGAGGCGCTGATGGCGGCCATGGGCGCGCCGGCGAAAGTGCAGATCCTGCGCGGCGGCGAGGGGTGGTGGCATCCAGGGCGTCATGGCCGGATGTGCCTGGGGCCGAAAAAGGTCATGGGCGTCTTCGGCGAGGTGCACCCCAAGGTGCTGCAGGCGCTGGATGTGAAGGGGCCGGTTGTGGCCTTTACGCTTTATCCCGAAGAGATTCCGATGCCGCGAAACACCAAGGCGGCGCGCTCGGCCTTGCATTTGCGGGACCTTCAGGCGGTTGAACGGGACTTTGCCTTTGTGGTGGACGCGGGCGTCGAGGCGCTGACGCTGACCAACGCGGCCGCAGGGGCGGACAAGGCACTGATCGAAGACGTGCGCGTGTTCGACGAATTCATCGGCGGTTCGCTGGGTGAGGGCAAGAAGTCGATCGCCGTGACGGTGCGGTTGCAGCCAACCGACAAGACCCTGACCGATGACGAGATCGAGGCCGTGAGCGCGAAGATTGTCCAGAAGGTGGTCAAAGCCACCGGCGGCGAGTTGCGCGGCTAACCGTTTTCCGGC
Source organism: Alphaproteobacteria bacterium (assembly GCA_030424865.1). Classification (GTDB taxonomy): domain Bacteria; phylum Pseudomonadota; class Alphaproteobacteria; order Rhodobacterales; family Rhodobacteraceae; genus JAKVCP01. The sequence continues at coordinate 294,642 of JAUHVR010000002.1, forward strand.
ACGGAAAACGGGACAGAAAACGCAGTTTTCTGCTCCGGATTTCTTGCAGAAACCCGGTTCGCTCGGCGTCAATCATCGCGTCCGGGATCTTTCGGATTGCTGGAGAAGAGCGCGATCTTGTTGCCCTGCGGGTCGCGCAGATAGCCAACATAGAACCTGGGTCCGTAAGCGGCGCGAAAGCCCGGCGGGCCTTCGTCAGTGCCACCCGCCGCCAAGGCGGCTGCATGCAGATCGCGCACCTGTTGCTGATCTTCCGCCTCAAAGGCGACCATCGTCCCGTTTCCGGCCGAGGCCGGGCCCCCGTCAAAGGTCGGCTTGACGTAGAAATCTGGCAGCACCGGACCCTGCCCCGGCGTGGCTGGCAGGGCATAGCTCAATCCCTCGGGGCCCTCTTTCACGCTGTAGCCCAGCGCTGGCAGGACCGCCGCATAGAACCGTTTTGCGACCTGGATGTCGTCTGCACCCACGGTGACATAGGCAATCATGTGGCAAACCCCATCGTAAGCCTCTGTATCAAATGACAAAACCGCCACGTTCAGACCACGCCGCAGTCGTCAACGATACCGGCGCTGGTGACAATCCCGCCACAGCGGCTGACGTAAGGATATCCTGACTTGAATGAAACGGCCCGTGCAAGCTATCCTGCTCTCGCAATCAAATGGAGCATCCCATGCTGAATTTCAAACCCGGCGGCACAGTCTGCCGCACATCCCAGACCCGCTGATTGCCCGCGTCTGCCGCGCGGGCCCCGTTCCCTGCGCGAGACAGACCCATGTTCCCGAAAGCCTTGACCGAGGTCCGGCAACAGTTGCCGGACGAGATTACGTTCAACTATTACGCCGATCGCCAGTCTCCCTGGCTCTTGGCGCATCTCATGCCCGAAACTGCCGCTGTGCGCGATATGCGTGCAGCGCCCTGGGGCAAGCTTCTTGACCGTCCGGCCGTAAAGCCGCTCGTCGCCCGCTCGGGCGGCAGGTTTGCGCGTGCCGACGTGGCGCAGCTTGCCCATGCGGACGCCTACGACCTTTACCAAACGCCGGGCAAGGCTGTGGCCGGGGCGCTTGAAGCCATCTGGCAAGAGGTCTGGCAGGACTACCTTGTGACCTTCACCACCTATGGCGAGGGACGCGACTGGCAGTGGGACCAGATCAGCCGCGAGGGTGGCAACCTCGTGCTTCAGCTTGGGTTCCCAAGCGACCATGCCACGCTCATGGGGCGCCACCTTGATCCGGACATGCGTTGGAAGTTCGAGGAATACAGCCACCCGGTCCGCACCGAGGGGCGTCCGACCCTTGCCTGGACGCGGCTCGACCTTGATCTCGAGCGGGGCGAAGCCTTGATCGAAGAGGTGCAAAGCGATTGGTTGCGCCTTGTGGCCGAAGAGGTCGAGACGCTCAAGCGGCGTGATCCGCAGGATCGGGACTTGCGCGCGCATCAAGGGTACATGAGCGACCTCTTTGCACGCTATGCCAAGGTCTGGCCGCAGGCGGTAATGCTTGCCACCTTGCACGTGCTTCGCGACCGCCTCGGCATCCGGCGGATCTGGATGCACAGCTTGGACGCTGGCACCAAGCTCAAGGGTATGGACCTCTGCGATCCGCCCCGGTCGCTTTATACCCGGTTGCCCAAGGCCTTCTGCTTCCAGCCGGTGGCCGAGATCCCGGCCATGTTGCGGCTTGGTCCCTGGAACCGGGGGGCGCGGTTCGCCCGAGAGCGGATGCGCCCGGTCGAGGCGATGATGCAAAAGGGCGCGCCGGTGTTCTGGCGGTTGGACGTATGAAAAGACCCGGGGCAGGTCTCTGCCCCGGGTCAGACGATCGGGATCGCACCTTGGCCTAGTGCATGAGATGATAGAACACGTGGTTCTGGTCATTCTTGTTGCGCCAGGTCATCGTCGTGGGCGAGGCGACAAAGATCTTGGATCCGTTCTGGTTGGTGTATTCAGACGCCCCGGTCTGGAAGAATTTCACGATAGGGCCGGACTGGCCGTTGCCGTGGCCGCCGGCAATGCGTTGCATGGTCAGATAGCCATTCTTGACGACGATCCGTTCGACCATGTTCGTACCATCCTTCCAGGTGCCGAAGTAGCTGCCGCTTTGCAACTGATGGGCGTATTGGACCTTTTTCACATGGTCCTGTTCTACGGGCACAAATCCGATGTTGCCGGTGCCTGCGTCCAGGCAGACGTGGCCCAGCTGGGTGTCCATGCAGATGTTTTTGATGCCGGCCTCGGCCGGGGTGGCCTGGGCCAGGGCAGCGACAAGTGCCGTGGCTGCGGCGGTGACAGTCATTGGGGTCAAATTCAGTTTGGTCATGGTGATGTCCTTTTCAAATGCAGGGCCCGCGTTCCGCGTGGCTGATGTCAGGACATTGCCCTTTGCCGGGCTGTGGAAACATGGGGTCAACACCCCAAACGTGTTGCGTCTGGTGCTGGCCATTTCCGCCAAGACGGTTACTTTGCGCGCAAACGGAAACGGAGAGGCCCATGACCTACAAAGTTTATCTGAGCGGAGAGATTCACACCGACTGGCGCGACCAGATCATTGCAGGGGCCGAGGGGCTGGACGTCGTCTTTTCCTCGCCGGTCACCGATCACGGGGCCAGCGACGATTGCGGTGTGGCGATCCTGGGGGCCGAGGACAACAAGTTCTGGCACGACAACAAGGGCGCCAAGGTCAATGCGATCCGCACCCGCCGCGACATTGCGGCGGCGGATGTGGTGGTTGTGCGATTTGGTGAGAAATACCGCCAGTGGAACGCGGCTTTCGACGCGGGCTATGCCGCGGCGCTGGGCAAATCGCTGATCATCCTGCAGCGGCCCGAGCATGATCACGCCCTCAAAGAAGTCGACGCCGCCGCCCTGGCCGTTGCGCGGGACCCAGAGCAAGTGGTCCAGATCCTGCGCTATGTGCTCACGGGCGAACTGCCCGGCTGATCCTTACGACGGATCCGGGATCTTCAGACCGCGCTGCACGGCGGGGCGGTCAAGGAACCGCGCCATGTAGTCGGGCACGTTCTTCAGGTCCTTGACGCCCAGCATTTCGGTCGTGCCGTAGTAGTCTAGGGCACGCAGCCAGGGCGCAATCGCCATGTCGGCGATCGAGTAATCCCCGGCAATCCAGTCTTGCCCGTCAAGGGCGCCGTCCAGCACGGCCAGCAGGCGTTTGGCCTCGTTGAGGTAACGTTCGCGGGGGCGGGGGTCTTCGATTTCGCTGCCCGCGAATTTCACAAAGAACCCAAGCTGGCCGAACATCGGCCCCAGCCCGCCCATCTGGAACATCAGCCACTGGAGGATCCTGGCCTTTTCGGTGGCGGTCTTGCCAATGAACTGGCCCGATTTCTCGGCCAGGTAGATCAGGATCGCACCGCTTTCGAACAGGCCAACCGGTTCGCCATCCGGGCCTTTGGGGTCGATGATCGCGGGGATCTTGTTATTGGGGTTCAGCGACAGAAACTCGGGGCTTTTCACATCCGCGTCCGCGAGCGTGACCAGATGCGGTTCATAGGCCAGACCTGTCTCTTCCAGCATGATCGACGTCTTCACGCCGTTGGGCGTGGGGTAGGCGTACAGCTGTATGACATCCGGGTTCTGAGCGGGCCAACGTTTGGTGATGGGAAAGGCATCAAGCCGATTGGTCGGGATTACATCATGTTTGGTCATCGGAAGAGATCCTGGGAAAAGGGGAGTGGGGGAAATCTAAGACCGCTTTCCCGTTTTTTGAGGTCAAAACCTGTGCGACTGGGCACGGACTGGTGTTAGCCTGCGCACCAAGGCACGAGAGTGAGTGCCATTTTGGGAAAAAACAGGGAGAGGGCGTCGAAAATGCTAAAGGAATTCAGGGATTTCATAGCCAAGGGCAATGTCATGGACATGGCCGTGGGGATCATCATCGGTGCCGCCTTTACGGCAATCGTGACTTCACTTGTCGGTGATCTGATCAACCCGTTCATCGCTCTTTTCACCGGAGGCATCGATTTCAGCGGCTGGTTCTATGCGCTCGACGGCAATGAATACGCCTCGGTTGATGCGGCCAAGGAAGCCGGGGCCTCGGTACTGGCGATCGGCAATTTCGTGATGGCGGTCATCAATTTCCTGATCATCGCCTTTGTTGTCTTCATGCTGGTCAAGACCGTGAACCGCATCAAGGACGCCGCCCAGAAGGAAGAAGAGGCCGTACCCGCGCCCGAGGCGCCCAAGGGGCCGACCGAACTGGACATCCTGATGGAAATTCGCGACGCGCTGAACAAATAGCCGCCTCCAAGCGGCGTGCCGCAGCGGCCTGTCCTGATGGGCAGGCCGTTTTTGCTTTTCGAGCCCCCGCGCTTTGGTCATAAGTCCCGATATGTCCCAAAGTTCTGACACCACGCCATGGCTGACTGTCGCCGCGCTTTATTGCGCCGGAGTTGGCGCCGCGATGCAATTTGCCAAGATCGCCGTCCCGTTCGAGGCTTTGGGCGCGGCCTATCCCGACGCCGGGGTGGCGCTGGGCTTTGCCGTTTCGCTGATCAGCGTGTTGGGCGTGCTGTTTGGGTTCACCGCGGGACTGGCGGTGTCCATCGTCGGATTTCGCCGGATGTTGCTGACGGCATTGGTGCTGGGCGCAGTCCTGTCAGCGGTGCAGGCCTTGATGATCCCCCTCAGCGCTTTGTTCATCTCGCGGATCATCGAGGGTGTGTCGCATCTGATCATCGTGGTCGCCGCGCCGACGATGATGGCGCAGATCACGGCCCCGCGTCATCGCGCCATGGTCATGACGATCTGGAGCACCTTTTTCGGCGGTGCCTTTGTCTTTACCGGTTGGGTCGGGCTGCCCTTTGTGGCGTCTTATGGACTGCCGGTTCTCTTTGGCGTGCATGCGGCCTGGATGATTGCCGTTGCGGGCGTACTGTTCTTCATCCTGCCGAGGATCACGAGGGACGAGCAGCGCCCCTCTTGGCCCTCGCTGGCGCAGGTTATGCGCGACCACGGGCAAGCCTATGCCTCGCCCTATCAAGCCGCCCCGGCGCTGGGTTGGGTCGCCTATGCGGCGATTTACGTGGCGGCGCTGACGGTGATGCCCGGGCAACTGTCGCCCGAGGCGCGGGTCTGGGCGGTGCCGCTGATGCCGCTGGCGGGGCTGTTGGTGTCGATGACCGTGGGGATGGTGCTGACCCGCTATGTTCCAGCAGTGCGGATCGTGATGAGCGGCTTTGCGCTGGGGGCCGTCGTCTGCCTGTTGTCGGTCTTTGCCCCCGGCAGCGCCTTCCTTGCGATTGCCCTGCTTGCCATCCTGGGCCTGGTGCAAAGCGGCAGCTTTGCCTCGATCCCGCAGCTGAACACAACGCCCGAAGGTCAGGCACTGGCCAACGGTGCGCTGGCCCAGGGCGGGAACCTGGGCAACCTGATGGGCACGCCGCTTTTGCTGTCACTGGTGGCGCTGGGCGGCGCCACGGTGATGTATCTGGGCTTGTTGGTGCTGTGCCTGGCAGGGCTGGCACAGCACATCTGGCAAGCCGCGCGCCGCCGCGCCTAGGCTTTCAGCGCCAGGTTGGGGGCCAGAACGTCGATGCCTAGGGCCTTGCCGACCGCGTAGTAGGTCAGGTGTCCGGCGTGCACGTTCAGACCGTTCAGCAGATGGGGATCATCTTCGCAGGCCTGCCGCCAGCCCTTGTCGGCCAGCGCCAGCATATAGGGCAGCGTCGCGTTCCCCAGCGCGATGGTCGAGGTCCGCGCAACGGCGCCCGGCATGTTGGCCACACAGTAGTGCATGATGCCATCGACGTCATAGATCGGCTCGGCGTGGGTGGTGGCCCGCGAAGTTTCAAAGCAGCCCCCCTGGTCGATGGCCACATCCACAAGCGCGGCGCCGGGCTTCATGTCAGACAGCTGCGCGCGGCTGATCAGCTTGGGGGCAGCCGCGCCGGGGATCAGGACCGCGCCGATGACCATGTCGGCGTCAGCGATCAGCTCGGCCGTGGCCCCGGCCGTCGAGTAACGGTTCTTGAAGGTGCCGCCAAAGACGTCGTCGAGATAGCGCAGACGGGGCAACGAGCGGTCCAGTACGGTCACATCCGCGCCCATACCCGCGGCGATCTTGGCCGCGTGCGTGCCCACCACGCCGCCGCCGATCACCACAACCTTGGCCGGGCCCACACCGGGCACGCCGCCCATCAGCACACCACGCCCGCCATTGGCCTTTTGCAGGGTCCAGGCACCGACCTGAGGGGCCAGACGGCCTGCGACCTCGGACATCGGGGCCAAAAGGGGCAGGCCGCCGCGATCATCGGTCACCGTCTCATAGGCGATGGCCGTGCAGCCCGAGGCGATCAGGTCATGCGTTTGCTCCGGATCGGGCGCGAGGTGCAGATAGGTAAACAGCAACTGCCCTTCGCGCAGCATCTTGCGTTCGACCGCCTGGGGTTCCTTGACCTTGACTATCATGTCGGCGCTGGCAAAGACCTCGGCCGCGGTGTCAACCAGCGACGCACCGGCGGCGGTGTAGTCGGCATCTGTGAACCCCGCGCCATTGCCCGCGCCCGACTGGACCACGACGCTGTGGCCATGGGCAATCGCCTCTTGTGCGGCGTTGGGCGTCAGCCCGACGCGAAACTCTTGCGGTTTGATTTCAGTGGGGCAACCGATAAGCATGTCTGTCTTCCTCCTGGACATGCAGTCAAGTTGCGTGAAACCGTTTGAAATTTCCCAGCAAATTTGGTCGAATGATTGCGATCACGGTCGAAGAATTCACCGGGATTTTGATCAATCGCGCAAGGATCTTAGGCAAATGCAGCTGGACGAGACAGATCGGCGTATTCTCCGTGTCTTGCAGAAACGGGGACGAATCTCGAATGCCGACCTGGCGGACGAGATCAACCTGTCGGCTTCGGCCTGCCACCGCCGTGTCCAGCGGCTCGAGGCCGAGGACATGGTCAAGGACTATGTCGCTTTGCTGAACACACGAAAGTTGGGGTTGGCGACGACGGTCTTTGTCGAGATCAAGCTGAACGCACAGGCGGACGAAGTGCTGGAGGCCTTTGAAAAGGCGGTCGCCCGCGTGCCGGACGTGCTGGAATGTCACCTGATGGCGGGCTCGGCGGATTATATCCTGAAGGTTGTCGCCGAAGACACGGACGATTTTGCCCGCATCCACCGTCAACACCTGAGCCGCCTGCCCGGCGTCGCGCAGATGCAATCCAGTTTTGCCCTGCGCACGGTGTTCAAAACCACGGCGCTGCCGGTCTGAGATTCGGCGCTTTCCGGCGCAGGTCGTTTTTTTGATCTCGGGTGACCTTGCGCTTGACCGGTGCTTTGACACAAAACCGTTAGACACGGCTGCTAGCGCGGACCTGACGATAGACGAGGAAGACGAGATGGATCAGCAGAACGACGAGGACGACCGGCAACTGGATTGGCTGGAGGCCGAGCTGCAGGACACGTTGGACGAAGATTTCGAGATCGAATTCTCGGAGCCGATGCTGAGTCAGGAAATCCGGAGGATCTACAAGGACAAGCATCCCGACCGGTTGGACCGCAAGGTCTATTTCCGCAATCTGCTGCGGCTGCAGGCCGAGATGATCAAGCTGCAGGACTGGGTGGTGCACACCAACGCCAAGGTGCTGGTGATCATGGAAGGCCGTGATTCTGCGGGCAAGGGGGGCGTGATCAAACGCATCACCCAGCGTCTGAACCCGCGCGTGGCGCGCGTTGTGGCCTTGCCCGCGCCCTCGCGTCGGGAACAAAGCCAGTGGTATTTTCAGCGCTACGTGCCGCACCTGCCGGCGGGTGGTGAAATCGTCTTTTTCGACCGGTCCTGGTACAACCGCGCCGGCGTCGAGCGGGTGATGGGCTTTGCCACTGAAAACCAGGTTGAACAGTTCCTGCAGGACGTTCCGGAATTCGAACGCATGCTCGTGCGGTCAGGCATCATCGTTCTGAAATACTGGTTCTCGATCACCGACGAAGAACAGCAGATGCGATTCCTGATGCGCATCCACGATCCGATGAAACAGTGGAAGCTGTCGCCCATGGATCTGCAAAGCCGTGTCCGGTGGGAGGATTACACCCGCGCCAAGGAAGAGATGTTCGAGCGCACGAACATCCCCGAGGCGCCCTGGTACATCGTCGAAGGCAACGACAAGAAGCGCGAGCGTCTGAATTGCATCGAACACATCCTGTCCAAGATCCCCTACGAGGCCGTGCCGTCCGAAAAGGTCAGCCTGCCCGAGCGGGTCTATAGCGAGGACTACGAACGCCAGGTTCTGCCCGACGAGCTTTACGTGCCCAAGATCTATTGATCCTCCAGGGGCGGGTCTGGCCCTGGCGACTGGGTTTCAAAGCAGGAAATCGCTGGCTTGCAGGGTCAGCGTGCCCAGCAGCTCGATCTCGAAATCGGCCAGGCCGTCGCCATCCCGGTCGGCCTGTACAAGGGTCGATCCGCCGATCTGTTCAAACCGCAGCTCTCCGGCAATGTTGCCAAAGGCGGCGTCACCGATGAAGGTGAAACCTTGCTTGAACCGCTGCGTGGTGTCGGCGTCGATGCGGCTGATCTCGATCCGGTCTTCGCCCGGGGTGAAATCGGTGATCAGATCGCGCGCGTCTGGCGTGCTGTCGGCGGCCCGGAAATAGATGAACCGGTCCCGCAAGTCGTCGTCGCCTCCGGTCAGCGTGTCCGCGCCAAGATTGCCATAAAGTGCATCTGCGCCGATGCCGCCGTCCAACACATCGTCGCCCCGACGACCATAGAGCCTGTCGCTGAACCTGCCCCCATGGGCGATGTCAGCCTGTTGGCTGCCGCGGAAGACATCGTTGAAGTTGGACAGCTCAAAGACCTCGACACTGTCCCAGGTGTGCCCCCTGGCCGCGCCAAAGGCCAAAGCCGTGTTCAGCAAGTCCAGCGAGGCGCGCTGAGAGGCCGTGGCGTAACTGACCGTGTCGGTCCCTTCGTCCCCGTGAAATGCGATGTTGGTGCCCAGGCCTTCCATCCAGTCGTCGCCCCAGCTGCCCACCAGGGTGTCCCCTGCGCCGCCCATCAGGCTGTCGTTGCCGTCGTATCCCAGCAGAATCTGCGCCCCCTCGGTGCCGGTCAGCACGTCGTCCTGACGGGTGCCCGCGATATCATCCAGCAAAACGCCGATGACGTTGCTTTGCATTGGTGCGCCGAACCGTCTGACGTCCTCCCACATAACGACAAAGGTGCCGTCCTCGAGTTGTTCCAGATCGGTGGGCATTCTGATCTCGACGCCTTCTGGCAGTTCACGGTCAGGGATCACAATGCGACTGCCAAGAAGCGTGCCATTGGCGTCAAAGACACTGAGAATGGGTTCCAAGTTCTGTGCTTCGTTTCCCGGTACAAGAACGGCAAAACCGCCATCGTCCAATGCGATTATCGGGAATTCCCACTGGGTATACCCCCCGACGCCGAGGGACACAGCCCCGGATCGCGCTGACCCATCTGCCTCGAACACCTGAACCATTTTTTCATGTGGATCCCGAAAGATCCCCTGGGTCCAGACCACGGCCACCGCCCCGTCCGGCAAAATGACGGCGTTGATATGATTGATATTGCTGCCGTTCGGGATATCCGTCAGATCTGCAAAGCCAAGCACCGTTCCGGCGGCGTCATAGGTGGTCATCCGCAAGGTGTTCAGTGCACCGTCATCGTGGTTCCAGATCACCCGATAGCCGTCTTGCCAGGCAAAGGCCGTGTGCTGGACAAAAAACACGTGGTCCAATCCCTGGATGTGAAGCGGAAAGCTCTTGTCGATAGAACCGTTCAGATCCACCAATCGGTGCGATGGAAAAAAGACACCATCGTTGGGATTGGTGACGATCAGGTTCCCGTTGGAAAGTTGCAGGATGTCTGCGCCACTGGCCAGGCTGATCGCACTAAAGATGGCAATCGGTCCGTCACGGGCCTGTCCTGCGGCATCCTCTATGACGATGTACTGGCTGTATCCATAGTTGCACAAATCATTCAATTGCCAGGACAGGGCAAAGCCGCCATCGTCCAGCGCAGTAAGGATCGGGTCATACGAATTGGCAAAGAACTGCAGATCTTCGGAATGCTGAATAATTTCCGTGATCTGGCCCGTTTCCGAATGAAAGGTGCCTGAAAACACCTCGTTGTTGAACTCGCTGTCCGGGTTCTTGTTTACGTCGACCCAGGCAATGACCCAGCTTCCATCCGCCAGTTCCTGCAGTTGTGCGTTTCGAACCTTCCCGTCCGGGATGTCCAAAACGGTGGTGGAAATGCGGTTCAGCATAATGAACTCCGATCGAAACAAGTGTCTTTTGCAAATCGCGAAACACGTCGCGACAAAATCAGTGCAACGCGTCAATTCGAAGTCAGTTTACTGCATTCAGGGGAAGTGTCGTTCCAAAACATTTCGCGTGGCCGTCAAAGTGAAACGGGTTGCGAAACCGCAACCCGTCTTCCTGTGGCCCATTGCGAACTGGGGCAATGATCAGATGGCGCCGCTGCCTCCAAAAACCGAGGCGGCCAGAAGCGTTACGCTGACCAGTCCGGCGGCGACCAGCGCGGTGGCGAGCGCCGACACGGTCTTGCCGGTGCCTGCAGGGCGTCCGGACATGCTCAGGCGTGCCTGGCGGTCGAGTTCGTCAAGATGGACCTGGATGGCTTTGGGGTTGTGATCAAACATTGTTGTCGTCCTTTTTTGTTTGGCGAGGTGATGGGACGAAGGTACGTTCGAGGCGTGAAGCAGCTGTCCCCACGACCGAGAGAAAAGCGTAAAAAATGATTTCACGCGGTGATAACGCCGGTCTTGGGGATGTGACGCTGCTGATGCTGGGCCCGTTGCAGGTTGATGTTGGCGGGCAGCGGCTGGCAGGGATCAGTCGCAAGAACCAGGCGCTGCTGTCCTATCTGGCGACGCGCAGCGACACGCTGATCACGCGGGATACGCTGTGCGGGCTGTTGTGGCCAGACAGCGCCGATGAACAGGCCCGCGCCAGCCTGCGGCAGGCCCTGTCGGGCCTGCGCCGGGCGTTGGGCACCGCGGGCGAGGCGCTGGTTTCGGATGGCGCGGCCATCTCGTTGACGACCGGGCGGCTCCAGTCGGATCTGGCGGCGTTTGCGCAATCGAGCGAGGATGTCTCGATTTCCGGGCTTCAGGCAGCGGCCGAGCTGTACCGCGGCGATTTCCTCGAAGGATTTCCGCAGGTCTCGCCTGAATTCGACCGCTGGCTGGACGCCGAGCGGGGCGCGCTGCGGTCCAAGTTTTCGGCGGTGCTGTTGCGTTTGTCGGATGCCTATGAAGCAGAGCGCCGCATCGAAGACATGATCGGCGTCGGGCAGAAACTGATTGCCCTGGATCCCCTGCAAGAGCACGTGCACAGGCGGTTGATGTCCGCCTATCGCATCCAGGGCCGCCACGATGCGGCCTTGCGGCAGTTCGATACCCTGCGGCAGATCCTGTCGGATCAGCTGGGTGTCGACCCCGAGAAACCCACGCTTGATCTGGTGCGGGACATCCGTGCCGAACGCCAGAAAGGCGGGCCATTGGCCCCGCCACCCGTGGCACCCGAGCCTGCGGTCCCTGTCACTGAGGGGCCTGTGGCCCCCTTGCGGCCGTCGATCGGCATTCTGAAGTTTCGCGGCTTCCCCCAAGGCAGCGACGCCGGTCTGATGGGCGAAGGGATTTCCGAAGACCTGACCATAGACCTGTCCCGCGAAGCCAGCCTGTTGGTTATCTCGCGCCAGTCGTCTTTCCAGATCGACGAAGACACCATGAGCCCGCACGACATCGGGGCACAGCTGGGGGTGAAATTCTATGTCAGCGGCTCGGTCCGGGTCTTTGGCCAGAAACTGCGGGTGACCGCACATCTGGTGAACTGCGCCACGGGTCACGAGGTCTGGGCCGAACGCTATGACCGCGATCTGGACGACTATTTCACCATCCAGTCCGAGATCTCGCGCACCGTCTCGGCCACCGTGGCCGATCGGGTGGCGGCGGATCTTCTTGAACAAAGCGGCACGCAGCGGGTTGAAACCCTGGAAAGCTATCAGATCGTCTTGCGGGGCATCAACGAAGTACACCGCTTCCGGGCCGAGGCATATGACGCGGCGGTGGCGCTTTTCGAAGAGGCAGAGCGACGGACACCCGGCTATGGCCGCGCGCTGGGATGGTTGGCGCTGACCCGGCTGTACATCATCTGGAACATCAAGGTCAGTGCCGATCTGTCCGACATCGTGCCGATTGCCGAGCGGGCTGTCGAGCTGGACCCCAGCGCGCCCAAGGGGCATTGCGCCCTGGGCATGTGCAACCTGATCTATCGGCATTTCGACCGGGCCGAGTTCAATTTTCAATCGGCCATGCAGGCCAATCCGAACGACGATCTGGTGCTGACCGAATATGGACGCTTCCTGATGTATGTCGAACGCCCCGAAGAGGGCTTGCAAAAGATCCGCGAGGCCATGCGGATCAACCCCTTCCACCCGGTCTGGTTCTGGTCGATCCAGGGCCGCCTGCTGCACACATTGGAACGCTATGAAGAGGCGATCCGGGCTTTCGAAAAGGTCCAGAACCCGCCGTTCTATGTGCACGCCTATCTGGCCGGGTGTTATGCGGTGATGGGGGATGAGGCCCGGATGCAGCAGGCCAAGCAGCGCCTGTTCCAGGCTCACCCCCAGTTCGATTTCGCGCAGTTCAAGTCGATTTTCCCTTACAAGAACCCCGGCACAGCGGACCGGTTGTTCAAGAGCCTGGAGCTTGCGGGGCTGTGACCGGGCACGTGCTGCGGCAGGGCGGAAAATCTTGGGCCTGAGGGGCTCGAACGGCGGGCGACGACGGTCAATTAGGACTTTGTTAACTTTCGTTAACTAACCTCCCTTGCCAAAATGGGAGTCGCAGAATGGCCTTGGACCTTTGCGAACGTTTGCCGTGCTCAGAGGACTTTCGCAGCGCCTTTGCTGCGCAAAATGCCGCGCAGCCTACGGTCAAATGGCACCCCGAAACCCGTGATCTGTCGAACCCGATTTTGCGCGGGTTCCACAGTTTCTGTCAAAGCCTGACGTTCGAGGATGACACCATCGACTTTGACGCTTTCCGGGCGGAGTTGCCCGAGCATTTCTTGAACTTTCTCGCCATCCTCAGACCCGTTCACAGCAGCCCGGCCTTCGTGTTTGAACACTTCGGCGAAGACATAATGAGCACCCGAAGTCGGAACCTGACCGGTGAGACGACTGAAGGGCTGGACAGCCACATCAGGGTTTTGCTGGAAACGCTGTCTGCTGCGACGCTGCAGGCCAAGGCCCCTGTCCTGTGTGTTCACGAGCCGGTTCGAGACGCCTTTGCCACGACGCGGACCAGCTACATCCGGGGGCTGACCGCTGCAAACGGAGAGGATCCGCGTGTGGCTTGCCTGACCGTCAACGACAATGTGTTGCAACCGGGGCTTGATGCGCTGTCGGAACCGGCCTTTGTTGTCAGGGGGGATGGCAAGGTCGTTTTTGCCAACGAAATGGCCCAGAGGATGTTCGGCTTTCGCGCGTTTCCCGGGGACCCGGTCACGCTGGCAGAGTACACGGGGATCGACTTTGCACCGTCGCCCGAGGCGTCGGCTGATGGCGTCTTTCTGAAAGAGGAACGGCAGATCTGTGTCCTGGACAAGCTGCTGGTCGACATGAGCCTTTCGGCCCGGATGGTCCTTTTTCGGGACGAGCCCGTCTTTGTGATTTTGGCCCGCCCCTGTTGACCCCTGGGGGCAGCTTTGCGGCGTTGCCCCCCCTTTGGTTTCGTCCCGCGCCAGCCCTTTATCCAAACGCCCCCTGGCAGAACCACCCCGGTGACATCTCGCCCCCGTGGGCAAAGTACAGCCACAGCCGGTCACCCCGGTCGGTGTCCACCTGCCAGTAGTCGCGCTGGCCGGTGCGCCAGTCGGGGTCGTCCAGCCACCATTCGGGGGCAATGCGCTCGGGCCCGGTCAGGGCCTGCGTGGCGAAGTCACGGCCGCGCCAGCGGAAGTGCAGGGGCGGCTCGGGTGTGTCGGGCACCGAAAGCGGCTCGGGCCGCCACAACAGCAGCGGGCGCGGGGTTGGGGCGCGGGGCCAGTCGCGGGCGGGCTCGGACCAGGCGGCGGCAAAGGTCAGGCTGGATTTCTCGGGGATATGGCTCGTGCCAGGATGGCGCAGGGTGATGGCATCAAGGCCAATGCGCGCGCCGATCTTGCCGATCAGATCGTCGATCGAGGTGTCCTTGGTCAGCCGCGCGCGCACTGCCTCGCCTGCCTCGATATGGCCGGCCTTGGTGCGGGCGTGCAGAGGTTCGTGGCGGACCGCCTCAAGCCGCATCATCTCGATGCCAAAGCCGGCGTCCAGCTCGTCGATCTTCATCGCCAGCAGCGGGCGGATGCGATGCGGATCCCAGGACGGGCGCGCCAGGCTGACGGTGATCCACTGCATCGACCCATCGGTGCGCCAGGCCTCGAGCCGCAGGGTCCGTGCGCCGCGCCCCTTGGTTTCAAGCGTCTTGCACAGGCGCGGCAGCAGGCGGTCGATGGCGGCCATGACGTCGTCGGACAGGCCGATGGGGTCAGGCAGGCTGAGCCGGGTGGCAAAGTGATCGGGCGGCGGGGCCGGGGTGATCGGCTCTGCCGCGCCGCCCATGGCCTGATCCAGCCGCAGCACCAGCCCCCTGCCAAAGCGGCGCGCCAGCGCGGCGCGGGGCTGGCCGGTCAGGTCGCCGACGCGGCGCAGGCCCAGGCGGGCCAGCTGCTGGGCGATCTCGGGCTCCAGCCGCAGGGCGGCGACGGGCAGGGGGGCCAGCGCCGTGTGGGTCTTGCCCGGTGCCGCGATGCGCCCGGCGCTCGCGGTGGATTGGTGTACCGGCGGCGTGGCCCCGCCGCGTTCCCAATGCCGCCGCTTGCCGGCGCGGGCGCGGGTGGCGCGGGCCTCTTGCTCGATCGCGTCGCCGGATCGGCTGTGTTCGGTGTCCTGCGCCGTGAACCGCGCCAGCGCCCAGGCCGCGCCCAGCGTGTCAGCCAGCCCCAGCCGCACGTGCAGGCCCAGGTCGGCGCAGTCCTGTTCGACCTGTTCCATCAGTGCCTCTTCGCCGCCAAAGAGGTGGGTGCACCCGGTCAGGTCGATGACCAGCGCGTCAGGGGCTTCCCGCGCGACCCAGGGGGAAAACTTGCCCGCCCAGCGGTGCAACACGCCCAGAAAGGCGGCCTCGGCATGGGGGTTGGCCAGCTTGGTGACCAGCTCGCCGCACATGGCATGGGCATCGCGCAGCGGCTGGCCCAGGTGCAGCCCGGCGGCCGAGGCCGCGGGCGAGAGCGACGAAAGCACCTGCATCTGCCCGGTGTCGCGCACCACGACAAAGGGCTGATCGGCCAGCATCGGATTGCGGCGGATCAGCCGGTCGGCCCCCAGGCGCGGGAACCAGATGGAAAGGACACGGCGGTTTGGCATGGGTGTGGCAGCACTTCATGTTCTTCTTTTGTTCTAGTGCGTGACAGCGCCCGAGTCGAGTCCGGTTTACGCAGGGATCGAAGCAGGGCACAGTGGATGCAGCACCGGGAGAACACGCATGAAGACAGTACTGAAGGCCATCCTTGTGGCCGGGATAGCAACCACGGCGTTCGCGCACAGCGGGGTCAAGGATCCGGACGTCAAGGCGCGTATGGATCTGATGGGCGAGATCGGCGCCGCGACAGGGGTTCTGGGCAAGATGGCGCAGGGAAAGTCGGCATTTGATGCCGAGGCGGCAGCGGACGCACGGGTGACGCTGATCAAGAGCGGCAATGCGATCGTTTCGGCCTTTCAGGTTCAGGCGACGGATCCCAAGACCGAGGCATTGCCGGCGATCTGGGAGAACTGGGACGATTTTGTCGCCAAGGCTGGCGTGCTGGAAGACGCTGCGCGGGCGATGGACGCCGGATCACTGGATGGCGTGCGCGCCGGGATGGGCGCGATCGGGCAGAGCTGCGGTGGCTGCCACGAAGGGTATCGGGTGAAAAAGTAGGTCTGCAAACCAAGCAAGTTGCCGAGCGATATCAGCTTTGCACCCTGGGGCGGAACAAGGCCGCAGGCCGCTGCCACATCGCCGTGCCGAGCCATGGCCCGGCAATGAGGCGGCTTGGTTCTGACTTAAGAGATAATCTCGAACTTCATCACATCGACCATGCCCCGGTCGGTGATCTTGAGCGACGGGATCACCGGCAGCGCCAGAAAGGCGAGCTGCAGGAAGGGCTCTTCCAGCGTCACCCCAAGGGACCGCGCGGCGTCGCGCAGGTCGACCAGCCGGTCGCGGACCTCTTCAAAGGACGCAAGGCTCATCAGCCCCGCCACCGGCAGCGCCAGTTCGGCCAGCACCTCGCCATCCTTCACGACGACAAAGCCGCCCTCGATCTGGCTCAGCCGATTGGCGGCCACGGCCATGTCGTCATAATCCGCGCCGACACAGGCGATATTGTGGTGGTCATGACAGACGGTCGAGGCAATCGCGCCGGCCTGCAGTCCGAACCCGCGCACAAACCCCGTCGCGATATTGCCGTTCTTGCCGTGGCGCTCGACCACGGCGATGCGGATCAGGTCGCGGGCCACATCGGGGCGTTTGTCGCCGTCGACAATGGGGATGACCTCGGTCAGGTGTTCGGTCAGGATCTTGCCCTCGAGGATGCCGATCACATCCGTCTGGCTGCGGTTCGCCGAACTGCGGAAATCGCTGGCAGAGACGGTCGGCGCCTTGACCGACCCGCGACCAACCGGATCAATGATCCGGCGCGCGGAAAAGGCGGCCTCACCGACCTGCACACCGCCGCACAGAACCAGTTGCGCGTCACATGCCTCTAGCGCGCCAAGCGCCACGATGTCGGCGCGCTTGCCCGGAGCAATCTGGCCACGGTCCTTCAGGCCAAAGGCCTCGGCCGCGGACAGGGATGCCGCGCGATAGACTGCCAAGGGCGAAGACCCCCGCGCTATCAGCGTGCGGATCATGTAGTCCAGATGCCCGTGCTCATCGATGTCCAGCGGGTTCCGGTCGTCGGTGCAGAGGCACATGTAGGGTGCGGTCACGTCCGTCAGCAGCGGCTGCAGCGCCTCCAGATCCTTGCTGACCGAGCCTTCGCGGATCAGCACCCGCATGCCCTTTTGCAGCTTTTCAAGCGCCTCTTCCGCGCTCGTCGCCTCATGCTCGGTCCGGATCCCGGCCGAGACATAGGCGTTCAGGTCCTTGCCCGACAAAAGCGGGCAGTGGCCGTCCATATGGCCGCCCGCAAACAGCGCAAGCTTGTCCATCATCGCGGGATCGCGGTGGATCACGCCAGGGTAGTTCATCACCTCGGCCAGCCCGATCGCCGAAGGGTGCCCCATGACCTGCGCCAGATCCGCGGCCAGCAACTCGGCCCCGGCGGTCTCCATATGGGTCGAGGGCACGCACGAGCTTAGCTGGACACGCACATCCATGACTGTGTTTTCGCTGGCGACCTGGAAATAGCGGATGCCATCCAGACCGATGACATTGGCGATCTCATGCGGATCGCAGATCGCCGTCGTTACCCCGCGCGGCGCGACGCAGCGATCGAATTCAAAGGGCGTGACCAAAGAGCTTTCGATGTGCAGATGTGTGTCGATGAACCCCGGCACCAGCGTCAGGCCCGAGACATCAAGCACCTGTTCCGCCTCGTACTGCGCGCCGATGCCGACGATGGTATCGCCGCAGATCGCCACGTCTCCGTCGATGTAACCACCTGTCATGAGGTCGAAAATCCGCCCGCCGCGCAGCACAAGATCGGCCGGGTCGTCGCCGCGCCCCTGGGCAATGCGTGTTTCCAGATCGGCCATGTCGTGCCCCTTTGCCACTGCGGATGTGACGCCAGAAAATCCTATTGCAGAGGGGAGGTCCAGCGCGTTTGCCGCCGTTCACCGAATCGAAAGCCTCGTTGGCTCATAGTTGGGCCTGCGGCATCACTTTGGGGATCACCAGATGACAAAACCGGAACGCGGGTTCGAGGCAGCTCCTGTCAGCAGGGGCGGCGAAGTGCCCTTTGAATTGTCCGAGATGTTCTATTCTCACACGGATCGGCGCGGGGTGATCCGCTTTGCCAATGACGTCTTTTGCCGGGTGGCCGGCTACACGGCGGATGACATGGTGGGCGCGCCACACAAGATCGTGCGCCATCCGGACATGCCAAAGGCGCTGTTCCGCGTGATGTGGCAGGCGCTTGAGGCGGGCAAGGTCGTCGGTGCCTACGTCAAGAACAGCAGCAAGGACGGTCGGTACTACTGGGTCTTCGCCATGGCCTCGCCCACCGTCGATGGGTACCTGTCCGTCAGGATCAAGCCGACCAGCCAGATGTTGGGCACGGTGCAGGCGATCTATGCCGAATGCCGCGAGATGGAAAATGGTGGTGCCACGATCGAAGCGTCGGTTGATCACCTGATGGCGCGAATCGATGCACTGGGCTACAAGACTTACGATGCCTTTCAATCAGTCGCATTGGCCACGGAATACGCCGAACGCGAAGGGGCCGCGTCAAAGATCAACCAGTCGGTGCCGATGCGCCTGCGTGCAGCCGCGGACGCGGCCCTGTCCATCCGCAAGGTGACCACGTCAATGCTGATCGAGCTGAAGGCGGTGCGCACCGTTCCGATGAACATGCGCATCCTGGCCTCTCGGCTGGAAAACGCTGGCGGTCCGATCAGCGCCATTTCGGTCAACTACGGTGCAATGCTGGACGAGATGTCGGCCTGGGTCAAAACCTTTTCGAAGGGCGACAACAGCCAGTTGTCCCAGATGAGCAACTCCATACTGTTCGCCCAGTTCCTGATGCTGGTCAGCTTGTTGCAGGATGAAATGTGCGACACCCAACAGTCACTGGAACACCAGGACGAGGTGACCATGCTGAACGCGCAGGCCGCGGGTTTCCGGGACGAGGCGGCACGGGCTCTGGGCAGCGTGGAACTGGAGGCCGCGAAACTGGCACGCGGTGTCATGGACATGAAGCGTTATGTGACCGGTCTCAGCTCGACCCGGATGCTGTGCAAGATCGAAAGCGCAAGTCTCGATGTCGGCGGCCAGGCCCTCGCCGGCATCGTCGATCAGCTGGACGCCTGTCAGCAGAACATCGAGGGTCAACTTGGGCGTATCTCGGAACTGAATGGCGTGATCCAGTCACACGCCACCCAGTTGCAGGCCGGACGCATTTGAGGCGCGCCCGGTTTCCTTCGTCTGGCGGTTACGACCGCACCAGTTTTTCGTAGCCTTCGGCGATGTCCCGGGCGATTGCGCCAACCTCGAAGTTGTAGTCTCCGATCTGCCCCACCGGGGTGACCTCTGCGGCGGTGCCGGTCAGCCAGCACTGTTCGAACCCTTCCAGTTCTTCGGGCATGATATGGCGCTCGTGCACCTTGATCTGACGATCCTCAAGCATGCCGATCACGGTCTGGCGGGTGATGCCGTTCAGAAAACAATCAGGCAGGGGCGTGTGCACCTCGCCGTCCTTGACGAAGAACATGTTGGCCCCGGTCGCCTCGGCCACATAGCCGCGATAGTCGAACATCATCGCGTCCGAGCAGCCCTTGGCCTCGGCGGCGTGCTTGGACATGGTGCAGATCATGTAGAGACCAGCCGCCTTTGCGTGGCTGGGGATGGTTTCCGGGCTGGGCCGTTTCCACTTGGAAATATCCAGCTTGGCGCCCTTCATCTTGGCGTCGCCATAGTACGCGCCCCATTCCCAGGCTGCGACGGCCATGCGCACGGGGTTGCGTTCCGATGCGACACCCATGTCCTCGCCGGCGCCGCGCCAGGCGACTACGCGCACATAGGCGTCATCCCAGCCATTGGCTTTCAGCACATCGTACTTGGCCTTTTCAATGTCCTCGACCGAATAGGGGATCGGCATATCCAGCATCTCGCCCGACTTCAGCAGGCGTTCCGAGTGCTTGACGGATTCAAAGATCTTGCCGTTGTAGGCCCGCTCGCCTTCGAAGACCGAGCTGGCATAGTGCATGGCATGGCTCAGAATATGGACGTTCGCCGCGCGCCAGTCGACCAACTGGCCATCCATCCAGATTGTTCCGTCGCGGTCATCATAAGCCCCAGCCATTGCTTTACTCCTTACACCGGGTTTTCATTTGTTGCGCGATTTAGGGCCGAAGCGGTCACAATATTGCGCAAAATCTGCGATTCGCTATCAGTTCAGTATTGGAAAGTCAACAAAGCTGACTTAAACTCGCTCAAGAAACGTGCACCACGTAAAATCGGGCAGTGATCGATATGAGTGAAATGCGGGCCACATCCCCCCACAGCGGCGAGGCGCTGCTGTTCCTGACGGATGAGCAATTGCGACAGGGGATCGAGGCAATGTTCTTTGCCTATCGGGGGTTTACCGCCGATCCCGACCGGATCTTGCAGGACATGTCTTATGGCCGGGCGCACCACAGGGCGGTGCATTTCATCAACGGCGCGCCGGGAACCACGGTGAACAACCTGCTGGACATTCTTGGTGTCACCAAACAGTCGCTTAACCGCGTGCTGCGCACCCTGATCGAAGATGGGCTGGTCGAAAGCCGTGTCGGAACGACGGACAAGCGCGAACGCAACCTTTACCTGACCGACGAGGGCAAGGCGCTTGAACGGCAGCTGTCCGATGCGCAACGTGCGCGCATGCGGGCCGCCTATCGCAGCGCCGGGCCAGAGGCGGTCGCCGGATTCAAGACGGTGCTCGAGGCGATGATGGATGCCGACATGCGCCGCCATTACCGCAAGCTGCGAGAGGGTCGGTGATGGCAGATCCGGACGCGCACCTGCTGATCGTCGATGACGATGAACGCATTCGCGGGCTCTTGCAGAAGTTCCTGATCCGCAATGGGTTCCTTGTCAGCGCGGCGCGGGATGCGGCACATGCGCGGCGGATCCTGAGCGGGTTGGAGTTCAACCTGATCGTGCTGGACGTGATGATGCCCGGCGAGGATGGCATCAGCCTGACGCGCGGCATCCGCGAAACCTCGGAAACGCCGATCCTGCTGCTGACCGCGAAATCCGAGACCGAGGACCGGATCAAGGGGCTTGAAGCCGGGGCGGATGACTATCTGGCCAAGCCGTTCGAGCCCAAGGAACTGCTGTTGCGGATCAACGCGATTCTGCGGCGCATGCCCGAGGTCGAGGATCCCGACGCCGCGCCCAAGCTCTTGTCGCTGGGTCCCATCCGCTATGACATCGAGCGGGGTGAGATGTGGCAGGGCGAGGATCTGGTGCGGTTGACCGCAACCGAAAGCCAGCTGATGCGGATCTTCTCGGCCCAGCCGGGCGTGGCGCTGAGCCGCTCGACCCTGGTCGAGGAACTGGGACGCGATCGTGGCCAGGCGCAGGAGCGGGCGGTTGACGTGCAGATCACCCGGTTGCGGCGCAAGATTGAAAGTGATCCGAAGCAGCCCCGCTATTTGCAGACGGTGCGCGGCGCGGGTTACATGCTGGCGCCGGATTGAACCGGTTTTTTTGAGTATTTTTGGAAAGATGAAGGGGCCCCGGGATGAGCACTGCATTGATCACGCATGCGGCCTGTCTGGATCATGTGACACCTCAGGGCCATCCTGAGCGCGTGGCGCGGTTGGAGCATGTGCTTCACGCCTTGCAAGGGTTGGACCTGCAGCGGGTGACTGCGCCGATGGCAGCAGAGGATGATCTGCTGCGCATTCACCCCAAGGGGTACATCGACGGTCTGCGCGACGCCTTGCCGAGCGCTGGGCTGCATCAGATCGATGGCGATACCTTTCTGTCCCCGGGGTCGCTGGACGCGGCCTATCGCGGGGCGGGGGCTGTCGTGCGGGCCGTGGACATGGTGCTGGATGGCGAGGTGGGCAATGCCTTTTGTGCCATTCGTCCGCCGGGGCACCATGCCGAAACCGAGACCTCGATGGGGTTCTGCCTGTTTGGCAACGCCGCGCTGGCAGCGAAACATGCCCTGGACCATCACGGGTTGGCGCGCGTGGCGGTGGTGGATTTCGATGTGCACCACGGCAATGGCACGCAGGATCTGTTGTGGGACGAGGCGCGCGCGCTGGTGGTGACCAGCCAGCAGATGCCGCTTTGGCCGGGCAGCGGGCGCCCGGATGAAGACGGGGCCTTTGGAAACGTGCTGAACTTGCCCTTGCCGCCTGAGAGTGGCGGGGCCGAGATGCGCCGGGTGTATGAGGCCAAGGTCTTTCCGCGGTTGCGAGAGTTCAAGCCCGAGTTGCTGATCATCTCGGCGGGGTTTGACGCTCATCAGGATGACCCCCTGGCCCAGCTCAATTGGGCGACGGATGATTTCCGCTGGCTGACGCGGCAGCTTTGCGCTGTTGCGGGAGAGGTTTGCGGGGGGCGTGTGGTCTCGACTCTCGAGGGCGGCTATGATCTGGAGGCGCTGGCGGCCAGCACGCGGGCGCATGTGGAAGAATTGATGGAGGCAGCGGCATGAGCGACACACCGGTATCCGAAATGAGCTTTGAAGCGGCGATGGCCGAGTTGGAGCAGGTGGTGGCCAAGCTGGAACGCGGGGACGTGCCGCTGGATGCCTCGATCGCGCTGTATGAGCGCGGGGCCGAGCTGAAAGCGCGCTGTGAGGCCAAGCTGAAAGAGGCCGAGGAGAAGGTGGCCGCAATCACGCTGGACGGCAATGGCCATCCGGTGGGGACGACGCCGGTCGAGGGGCTGTAGGCCCGGATTGATGCGGATGACGGATGTGCTTGAAACCCGCGCGCTGGATGCGGCGATGGGTGCGGCCCGCGTGGCGGTGGCTGCGCGGATCGAGGAGGCACTGGCGCAGTACTCGGGCAACATTGCCGAGGCGATGCGCTATGCCACGGCGGGTGGCAAGGGGTTGCGCGGGTTTCTGGTGCTGGAAAGCGCGCGTATCTTGGGTGTTTCGGACGGGGCGGTTGGACCGGCGGCAGCGATCGAATGCCTGCATGCCTATAGCCTGGTGCATGACGATCTGCCCTGCATGGACGACGACGATCTGCGGCGCGGGCAGCCCACCGTGCATCGCAAGTGGGATGAGGCGGCGGCGGTTCTGGCGGGCGATGCCTTGCAAGCGCTGGCCTTTGAGCTGGTCGCGGGGGCGGATATGAGTGCCGAGGCCAAAGTTGCGTTGAGCTTGGGTTTAGCGCGTGCCTCCGGCGTTGCTGGCATGGTCGGTGGCCAGGCGCTGGATATCGCGGCCGAGACGGCGGATCGCCCTTTGACCTTGGATGAGATCACCGATCTGCAGGCGGGCAAGACCGGCGCGCTGATCACCTGGTCGGCCACGGCTGGGGCCGTGATGGCGGGGCAGGATCCGGCACCCCTGCGGGCTTATGGCGATGCCCTCGGGCTGGCCTTTCAGATCGCCGATGACATTCTGGATGTCGAAGGTGACGCGGCAACCGTCGGCAAGGCCGTCGGCAAGGATGCGGGGCGAGGCAAGGCGACCTTTGTCAGCCTCTTGGGCCTTGACGGGGCGAAACGTCGCGCAGGGGACCTCGTGCAAGAGGCCTGTGATGCGCTAGATATCTATGGTGACAAGGCGGATGTGTTGAAGCAGGCGGCGCGCTTCGTTATTGCGCGTCAAAGCTGATCCGCCGCAGGAGGTGCCGATGTCGGCCAAACCGGAAACACCGCTACTTGACCGGGTGACCACCCCGGCTGACATGAAGCAGTTCAGCGATGCGGAACTGGGGCAACTGGCCTCGGAACTGCGGGCCGAGACGGTCTCGGCCGTGTCGGAAACCGGCGGGCATCTGGGCGCGGGTCTGGGGGTTGTCGAGCTGACGGTGGCGCTGCACGCGGTGTTCGATGCGCCGCGTGACAAGATCATCTGGGACGTCAGCCACCAGTGTTACCCGCACAAGATCCTGACCGGGCGGCGAGATCGCATTCGAACCCTGCGCATGAAGGACGGGCTGAGCGGCTTCACCAAGCGCAGCGAGTCGCCCTATGACCCCTTTGGGGCCGCGCACAGCAGCACCTCGATCAGTGCAGCACTTGGCTTTGCCGTGGCGCGCGATCTGGGCGGGGCCTGTGACACCGGGCATGGCGATGCGATTGCGGTGATCGGCGATGGTTCCATCAGCGCGGGCATGGCCTATGAGGCGATGAACAACGCCGGGCATCTGAAAAAGCGCCTGATCGTCATTCTGAATGATAACGAGATGAGCATCGCCCCTCCCGTCGGCGCGATGTCGAGCTACCTCAGCCGTCTTTATGCCGAAGCGCCGTTCCAGGATCTCAAGCAGGCCGCCAAGGGGGCGGTCAGCCTGTTGCCGGAACCCTTCCGCGAGGGGGCGAAGCGGGCCAAGGAGATGCTGAAGGGCATGGCCGTTGGTGGCACGCTGTTCGAAGAGCTTGGGTTTTCCTACCTCGGGCCGATTGACGGGCACGATCTGGACCAGCTTTTGCCGGTGCTGCGCACCGTGCGGCAACGGGCGACCGGGCCGATCCTGATCCATGTGCTGACGAAAAAGGGCAAGGGGTACGCGCCCGCTGAAGATGCGGCAGACAAGGGGCACGGGGTGTCGCGGTTCGACGTGATCACCGGCAAGCAGCAAAAGGCCAAGTCGAACGCGCCCAGCTACACGCGTGTCTTTGCCGATGCTCTGCTGCAAGAGGCCGCTGACGATCCGCGCATCTGCGCCGTGACGGCGGCGATGCCCGATGGGACTGGGTTGAACCTGTTCGCGGAACGCTATCCCAGCCGCTGTTTTGACGTGGCGATTGCCGAACAGCATGGTGTGACCTTCAGCGCCGGTCTGGCCGCGGGGGGCATGCGCCCCTTCTGCGCGATGTATTCGACCTTTCTGCAGCGTGGTTATGACCAGGTGGTGCATGACGTCGCCATCCAGCGCCTGCCGGTGCGTTTTGCGATTGACCGCGCGGGGCTGGTCGGTGCCGATGGCGCGACCCATGCGGGGGCCTTTGACGTGGCCTATCTGGCGAACCTGCCGGGCATGGTGGTCATGGCGGCGGCAGATGAGGCGGAACTCAAGCACATGGTCGCAACAGCGGCGGCCCATGACGAGGGGCCGATCGCCTTCCGCTATCCGCGGGGCGAGGGCACGGGCGTCGAGATGCCCGAACGTGGCGAGGTTCTGCCGATCGGCAAGGGCCGGATGATCCAGCATGGCAAGGGCGTTGCGATCCTCAGTTTCGGCACGCGGCTGTCCGAGGTCATGACAGCCTGCGAGGCGCTGTCGGCGCGGGGCATCACGCCCAGCGTGGCGGATGCGCGGTTCGCCAAGCCGCTGGACCGGGATCTGATCCTGAAGCTGGCGGCTGAGCATGACGCGCTGATCACCATCGAAGAGGGCGCCGTAGGCGGATTTGGCAGCCATGTGGCGCAGCTATTGGCCGAAGAGGGCGTTTTTGACGGTGGGCTCAAGTACCGTTCGATGGTGCTGCCCGACACGTTTATCGATCAGGCCAGCCCGCGCGATATGTACGCCATCGCCAAGCTGAACGCCGAGGATATCGAGGCCAAGGTGCTGTCGGTTCTGGGGGTCGAGACGCTCAGCCAGCAGGGCTAGAGGATGCCAGCCCAGACCGACAGGATCCCGGCAAAGATCAGCCCGCCCTGTACGTAACCCCAGATGATATAGATCCCATCGCGGGTCATCAGGCCGAACATCAGCATCGACACGGCCCCGGCGCTGAACGAGGTGACAAAGGGCAGGATCTCCAGCAGCGGCCAGCTGAGCGCAAAGAGCCCGGTCAGCCCATAGGCCAGGCGGCGCATCGGGCCCGTGCTCAGCACCTTGATGCGGGCGCGGCAAAACCGGTCCATCCAATCCGAGGGGCGTTTCAGCCAGTCGAGCGCGGTGTTCATGCGGGCCGCACTCAGGCTGCGGCGGTTCAGGATGTCCGGCAGCCAAAGGTGGGTGCGGCCAAAGAACCCCTGAAAGGCGCAGAGCGCGATGATCATGGCAGACAGCGTCGGCGTGCCGGGGATGCCCGAAACGGGTGAGACGATGATCACCGCAACGATCAGGATGACGGCGACAAAGGAACGGTCGCCAACGCGCCGCACAATGTCACGCACATAGACCCGTTCGTCTCCGTCGCGCGGACGCATGGCGTCCAGCAGGTCGTGCAGACTGTGCAGGGCGGGGGCCTCGGACACCGGTCAGTCTTCGGCAGCCAAAAGTGCCGCAAGGCCGGCGCGATAGTCGGGATAGATCAGATCCACGCCCAGCTCGTCCTTGATGCGCGCGTTCGAAACGCGCTTGCTTTCGGCATAGAAACTCCGGGCCATGGGTGTCATCTCGGCCTCTTCAAAGTCGATCGCGGGGGGGACGGGCAGGCCCAGCAGCTTGGCGGCGTGTTCGATCACGTCCTGAGGCGGTGCGGGGTCGTCATCGCAGACGTTGTATGCTGCGCCCGGATTGGGGCGGTCAATCGAGGCTTCAAGGATCTGCGCGATGTCGTCCACATGGGTGCGGCTGAAAACCTGACCCTCTTTGATGATCCGCCGCGCCGTTCCCGCGCGGACCTTGGCAAAGGGGCCGCGCCCCGGGCCGTAGATCCCCGCCAGCCGGAAGATGTGCAGCGGCAGGCCTTCGATGGCCTGCCATGCGGCCTCGGCCTCGACCCGCAGTCGCCCGCGTCGGGTGGCAGGTGTCAGCGCCGCGCTTTCGTCGACCCAGCCGCCCTGATGGTCGCCATAGACGCCGGTGGTCGACAGATAGCCCACCCAGTCGAGGTGTGCGGCCCGCGCGGCAAGCTCTGCGCCGATCATGTTCAGCGCCGGGTCGCCCGCGTCAGACGGCGCGGCAGAGGCCAGCACATGGGTGGCCTGGCTCAGCGCCTCGGTCACGGGGCCGGGTTCAAACAGGATCGCTTCGATGCCGGTCTGGGCCAGCGCCTCCAGCTTTTCAGGCTTGCGTGAGGTGCCGATCACACGCCAGCCCTTGGGCAACAGACGTTTTGTCAGGCCTTGGGCCGAATAGCCGTGTCCGAGGGAAAGCAGGGTCTTGGTCATGGGCCGTAACTGGCGCGCAACGACGGTGAAATCAAGGGGCCCGGTGTCCCGAAGCATTTCCGGCCGACCTGTGCTAGGCTGTCGGCCATGCAAGACGATCCCTCTCTGGATGGCGCTTATGCGCTGGAAACGCCCGACGACAACAAGCGGCTTTATGCGGCCTGGGCCAAGACCTATGACGCCGATTTTGCCCGCAACATGGACTATCGACTACCCGCGTTGGTGGCCGAGGCCTATCTGGCCGCAGGTGGCGGCGCGCCGGTTCTGGACGTCGGCGCAGGCACCGGGCTATTGGCCGAGACCCTGCTGCCCGACCTGCAAGGCGACGTGGATGCCATGGACCTGAGCCAGGAGATGCTGGATGTCGCCCAGGCCAAGGGGCTTTATCGCCGCTGCTTTGCCGGGGACATCCTGCAGCGATTGGACTGCGCTGATGATACCTATGCAGGGGCCGTCAGCTCGGGCACTTTCACCCATGGCCACGTCGGCCCCGAAGGGTTGGACGAGCTGATCCGGGTGGTGCGCCCCGGTGGGCTGGTGCTTTTGTCGGTGAATGCTGAACATTTTGCGGCCAAGGGGTTTGACGCCTATCTGAGCGGGCTCGGGGCCGCCATTCGTGACGTCACAACCGCCGAGGTCCGGATTTATGGCAAAGGCGGCGGTGGCGGCACGCACATGAACGACACCGCCCTTTTGCTTAGCTTTCAGGTCGCCTGATCGGCGGCGGCTCGCGCATCAGCCGGTGTCGCCATTGGCGACTCAGGCCTGTTCTGGCACCCAAGGGGACGGGCAGACCGCGAGGGATCCAATGATGCAATTGACACGCCGCATGACCCTGTTGGGATTGATGGCCGTGGCCGCCTGTGGCCGCCGACGGGACACCGTGACCCGCGATGCCAAGGCAGATGAGCCGCCGCTTTATCCCAACGAAACTCCGATGCTGCGGGCCCTGATCAACAAGTACGCCGACCTGTACGAGGTGCCGCGCCCGCTGGTGCATCGCGTGGTGATCCGCGAAAGCACGCACCGGCCCTGGGCGCGCAACGGGCCCTATTGGGGGCTCATGCAGATCCTGCCGGAAACCGCCCGCACCATGGGCTTTCGTGGTCAGCCCAGCGATCTGCTGGATGCCGAAACCAACCTGAAATACGCGGTGAAATACCTGCGCGGGGCCTGGCTGGTGTCGGACGGCGACTATGACACCGCCGTCATGTGGTACGCGCGTGGATACTACTACGAGGCCAAGCGCCGCGGCATGCTGGTCGAGACCGGGTTGCGGTCAAACTAGAGCGTCCGACCCTGATACATCCGCCTTTGGCGCGCCTTGGTGTCCTCGGTCCCCGAGGCTGACCCGTCGTGAAAGGTGCCAAACCAGCGGTCCCAGGGCATTTCGACCGTGCCGTAGTTGCACTCGAAATAGCGGTGGTGCAGCTGGTGAAAGAAGTCGCCCAGCTCCATCTGTTTCTTGTCTCCCCGCACCAGCGCGTCGAAGCCTGAATGCGAAAAGACCGGGTGCAGGGTGTACAGATAGGCGTGGAACATCAGGTGCAGCGGGTGGGTCGGCAGGATGAAGAAAAGGCCCCAGGACGAGAAATAGATCACGTGCTCAACCGGGTGCATCGAGATGCCGGACCACGGTCCCACGTTGACGTTCCGGTGGTGCAGCGCATGCGCCAGCTTGTATAGCGGCGGCCAGTGCATCAGGCGGTGGACCCAGTAGAAATGGAAGCTGCCCCAGACGGGGATCAGCGCGAAATAGAGGATGAACCAGACCGGTTGCGCCTCGAACCGGGCGATGGCGACCCAGCCGTTGCCGGCGGCCCAGTACCACAGCACGGTGTAGACGGTGCCGATGGTGATGCCGCTGGCCAGCGTCCAGAACATGTTGTCATGCACCTGGTTGCCAAAGGTGAACTGCCGGCTTTTCAGCGCCAGGTCGCGCTTGTCGTATTTCAGGTCGCGCCCCTGTCCCTGCCGGTTGTAAAGCCAGTGATGCAGCCCGCCGGTCACGATGATCTGCGGCAAGAGCAACCCCAGCCAAACCGCAAGCACCCAGCCAAGGGCCAGGTGGCCCGTGTCGGTCACCGAGGGCATCCAGGTCGCCACCGCCAGCACCGCCATGAGCAGTGCAAAGGTCGTCGTCGAGATCTCGAACCAGAACGAGGCGTACCAGCGCAGAACCGCGCCCGGGCGTGGCGGCCAGGTGAACAACGGGTTCAGGGCCACCGGCTTTCCGGGCCGGTAATTCCAGCGCTTTGCTTCGCCGTCGTTTGCGAAATCGGTCATCTCCGGGCCTCCCCTCCCAAGTCAGGCCTTGGCAGGGTGCGGGTCGAAACAGGGTTTTTCGCGCCTGAATGCGACCGGGATGCCGGGAAGCGACACGGCTCAGGTGGCGTAGTTTGACCGTTCCTCGTCCAGGATCAGCTTCAGTTCAGTCAGATGGCGCACATCCTGTTCCGGGTAGTCCTCGATCTCTTGGGCGGTTTTCTCGGCGATTTCGTCAGCGAGGATGTTCAGCGCTTGTCCTGTCTGCAGGGCGCGGATGTAGGTCTCGGCCGCGCGCTCGAAGTAGTAGAGCCGGTTGAAGGTCTCGGCCACCGTATCGCCGATGACCATCACGCCGTGGTTGCCCATGACCAGCACCTTCTTCTTCGGATCGTCCAGCAGTTGGGCACAGCGCGCGCCCTCTTCCTCGAACGCCAGCCCGCCATAGTCCATGTCATAGGCAATGCGGTTGTAGAACATCGCGCAGTTCTGATCGATCGGCGGCAGCACCGGGTCCTTGAGGCAGGCCAGAACGGTGGCATGGATCGAATGCACATGCATCGCGCACCGTGCATGGCCGCACAAACGGTGCAAGGCCCCGTGCAGTCCCCAGGCCGTTGGGTCCGGCGCATCAGGCCCGCTGAGGGTTTCGGGGTCATTCGCGTCGACCACCAGCAGATCCGAGGCGCGGATCCGGGCAAAATGCTTTTGGTTCGGGTTCATCAGGAACTTGGTGCCGTCTTCGTTGACCGACAGACTGAAGTGGTTGGCCACCCCTTCATGCATGTTCAAACGCGCAGTCCAGCGGAATGCGGCGGCCAGATCGACGCGCTCGGGCCAGAAATCGATGTTCGGGATGGGCTGTGGTGCGGTCATGGCGGGCCTCCTGTGTTGGGCAAACGGTGGGGCAAGGGCCGCGCCGCTGTCAATCCCGTGTGCGACATGTGACCTGGAGATCTATTTCGGGCGGCTGGGCACCCAGGCGTAGCCGTCATTGCACAGGATATAGGCCTCGCGCAGGCCGTGGGGCTTGTCGGTCGGCTCTTGCAGGATCGTCAGGCCAGCGGCTTTGGCGCGTGTGACAGCCTCTTCGGGGTCGGTGTCATACAGCCGGATCTCGATCCCCGCGCCGCGCGGCGGGTTTTCGGGCAGCACCGACAGCAGCGGGTTGGCCGCATAGGTACCGTCGGCATGCAGCTGAAAGATCTGGGCCCCATAGGTGATGATCGCAAAATCCCTGGTCACCCGATGCGCGGTCATGCCAAAGACCTGTTCCAGCATCTGCGCGTGACCGATCACGTCGCGGACCAGGATGTTCAGTCCGATCCCGCGCAGGGTGGCGCCAAACTCTTCGGCAGAGACGGTGTCATAGTCCATGTCTGGTTCCTTCCCCGGGCGTGGAATCCCGTCTTGCGTGCGGCGGGTTGTGCTGTCACTTTGCCGCAAGTTTAGGCAGAGGCCCGTTATGCAAGATACGCTGCATTCGACAATTTTTGTTCCCGATGCGCCAGCACCCGAAGAGTTCACCAATGCCGCGGATGCGGTCGAGCGGCTGATTGCGCTTTACGATCTAAGCGCGCGGTTTCTGTGTGACCACTTTCAGGCGGCACTGGCCAACGGCGATCCGGGCCGCCGCATCCGCGCGTTTTACCCCGAGATCACGGTGACCACCAAAACCCACGCCCAGGTCGACAGCCGATTAAGCTTTGGTCACGTGACCCAGCCGGGCACCCACAAGACCACCGTGACGCGCCCTGATCTGTTCAGGAACTACCTGATCCAGCAGATCGGGCTTCTGCTCGACAATCACGGCGTTCCGGTGACAATCGGCATGTCGACGACCCCGATGCCGGTGCATTTTGCCGTGGCCAACGACACCGAGCTTTCGGTGCCGCAACAGGGGGCCTCGGATTTTGTGCTGCGCGATGTCTTTGACGTGCCGGATCTGAACACCACCAATGACGACATCATGAACGGCACCTTTGTGCCGGGCGAGGACGGGGCCGGTCCGCTGGCGCCCTTTACCGCGCAACGGGTCGATTATTCGCTGGCGCGTTTGGCGCATTACACGGCGACCGATCCCTCGCATTTCCAGAACCACGTGCTGTTCACCAACTACCAGTTCTACGTCTCTGAATTCGAGGCATATGCCCGCGCCCAACTGGCCGACCCCGACAGCGGCTACACCAGTTTTGTCAGCACCGGGAATGCCGAGATCACCGAGGCGGACGCGCCGCTGCCCGACAGCCCCAAGATGCCGCAGATGCCGACCTACCATCTGAAACGCGCCGATGGCGGGGGGATCACGCTGGTCAACATCGGCGTTGGGCCCTCGAACGCCAAAACCGCAACCGACCACATCGCGGTGCTGCGCCCCCACGCCTGGGTCATGGTCGGCCATTGCGCGGGCCTGCGGAACTCGCAAAGTCTGGGCGACTTTGTGCTTGCCCACGCCTATCTGCGCGAAGACAAGGTGCTGGATGATGACCTGCCCGTCTGGGTGCCGGTGCCCGCGCTGGCCGAAATCCAGATCGCGCTGGAACAGGCCGTGGTCAAGGAAACCCAGCTCGAAGGCTATGACCTGAAGCGCGTCATGCGGACCGGAACGGTTGCAAGTGTCGACAACCGCAACTGGGAACTGCGCGATCAGGCAGGCCCGGTGCAACGCCTCAGCCAATCCCGCGCGATTGCGCTGGACATGGAAAGCGCGACGATTGCCGCCAACGGGTTTCGGTTCCGAGTGCCCTATGGCACGCTGCTTTGTGTCTCGGACAAGCCCCTGCATGGCGAGTTGAAACTTCCCGGCATGGCCTCGGACTTCTACAAGACGCAGGTCGCGCGGCACCTGATGATCGGCATTCGCGCGATGGAGCATCTGCGCGAGATGCCGCTGGAACGCATTCATAGCCGGAAATTGCGCAGTTTCGATGAAACCGCCTTTCTTTGACGTGGCGAAACCCCCTACAAAATGGGGGTTTTCTGCACCCGAGTGCACACTATGCGTTGTGCAAGCCCTATAGATGCCGTTAAATGCGCCGGACGAGGCCCTACAGTGGGACAGAACAAGGAGAACAAGATGTCAAAACCCATGACAAAGACACAGCTGATTGCTGCTCTTGCTGAAGAGATGGGCGCGGACAAGAAAGACGCAGGCGTGGCCCTGGACGCGGTTTGCGCATTGATCACCCGCGAGGTTGCCGGCGGTGGCGCAGTCACTCTGCCCGGCATCGGCAAATTCTACTGCCGCGAGCGCCCCGAGCGCATGGTCCGCAACCCGGCCACGGGCGAGCAGTTCAAGAAAGAGGCGGACAAGCAGGTCAAGGTGACCATCGCCAAAGCCCTGAAAGACAGCGTCAACGACTGATCTTTCGAGCACTGCTTGACGTGAAAGCCAGTCCGGTCGGACTGGCTTTTTGCGTTAACGGGGCAGGGGGGTGGCGTGCTTGTTGTAGGGGCGCCAGTCGGTGATCTCGGGGTAGTACATTCCCCGCCATTTCCGCACACGCGGGTTCATCATGCGCCGCCACAGCGGCGGGATCATCGCGACCACGGTCATGACCGGATAGCCATAGGGCAGCTGCGGCGCATCTGCCAGCGTGTAGGTCTGCAACA
This sequence comes from Alphaproteobacteria bacterium, assembly GCA_030424865.1. GTDB lineage: Bacteria > Pseudomonadota > Alphaproteobacteria > Rhodobacterales > Rhodobacteraceae > JAKVCP01. The sequence continues at coordinate 327,448 of JAUHVR010000002.1, forward strand.
GCGGAAACCGGCGGTCGGGCTTGTAGTGATGATCCGAATGGCGCTGCAGGTTGATCAGCAGCCAGTTCGAGGCCTTGTGCGCCGCATTCCAGGAATGCCGGGGCTGCACATGTTCGTATTTCCCGTCACCCAGATGTTTGCGCGTCAGGCCGTAGTGTTCGATGTAGTTCACCAGCTCCAGCTGCCAGATCGCCACTCCGGCCTGCACCAGGAACAGCACCAGCCCGCCAAACCCGCCGATCATCAGCGCGAGCGTCAGCATCACGGCCTGCAGCGCCCAATAGCGCCAGAACGGGTTTGACCGATCCGTCCAGGGCTTGTCCTTGCGCGCCAGAAGCTTGGCTTCGGCCTTGAAGGCCGAGATCAGGCTTTGCCGCAGGACACGCGGATAAAAACGGTGGAACCCTTCGTTGTACCGCGCCGTGACAGGGTCGCGCGGGGTCCCGACATATAGGTGGTGCACCCGCAGATGCTCGCTGCGGAAGTGCGAATAAAGCACCATCGCCAGCAGGATATCGCCCAGCCAGCGTTCCTGGTTGTTCTTCTGGTGCATCAGCTCGTGGCTGTAGTTGATCCCCACCGTGCCGCTGATCACGCCCATACCGAAGAAGATGCCGAATTTTTCCAATCCGTTCAGGTGATCGGCCCGGGTGACGTACCAGATCAGCCCAAAGAGCGTCAGGAACTGCAACGGCACCCAGACCTTGGTGACCAGGGTGTACCATCTCAGCTGCTCGTCTTCGGTGCCCAGGTCCGCGTTGTCGGTGTTCAGCCCCAGAACCGTGTCCAAAGCAGAATAAAGCCCCCAGGCGCCAATCGGGGTCAGCAGAACCCACCAGCCGCCCTGCACGGCGCCCAGCCAGACCAAAGGGATCAAGGCCAGCGACAGCCAGAACGGCAGCGCCGCAAGCGGCTGTGCGACGGTTTCGGGGGACAGGGTGCGGGGCTGCATCGGAACCTCTTGTCTGAGTGTTGCCGGACCATAGCCCGGCAACCGCCCCTCTGGCAAAAATGACGTTCAGGAACCTTGCGTCACGTCAAAGGCCTTGCGCATCACCGTGGGCAGCGCGTCACGGTCAAATTCGTCGGCAGGCACAAAATGCCCGCGCTTGGGTTTCCGCTCCATCGGGACAAGCGCGGTCTTGACGGTCAGGCGAAGGTGGAAATGTGTGAAGGTGTGGCGCGCCTCGGCGTTCAGCGATTTCCACTCGGCCCGGATCGGGGGGTCCTCGGCGGGGGCCTCGTTCCAGTCCGAGCCCGGCCAGCCCAGCATGCCACCCAAAAGTCCCTTGTCGGGCCGCTGTTCCAGCAGCCAGGCCCCATCGACCCGCCGCGCCAGATAGGCGATGCCCAGCCGCGTCGGCTTGCGCTTTTTCGGTGTCTTCTTGGGCAGCTCTGCCGCTGTCCCCGCCGCCCAGGCCGCGCAATTGCGCCGCCACGGGCACAGCCCGCAGGCCGGGTTGCGCGGCGTGCAGATTGTGGCACCCAGGTCCATGACGGCCTGCGCATAATCGCCGGGGCGCGTGTCCGGCGTCAGGGCGGCGGCGTAATCCGTCAGCACGGGTTTTGACCCCGGCAGCGGCGCGTGTTCGTCATGCACCCGCGCCATGACGCGTTCAACATTGCCGTCAACAACCGTTTCGGGCAGGTCAAAGGCGATCGAGGCAATCGCCGCAGCCGTATAGGGCCCGACGCCAGGCAATGTCAGCAAATCTGCGTGATTGGCGGGAAAAACACCGTCAAATTCACGGGCCACCACCCGCGCGCATTTCAGCAGATTGCGGGCGCGGGCGTAGTAACCAAGACCGGCCCAGGCGGCCATGACCTCGGCATCTTCGGCTGCCGCCAGATCCTGAACCGTGGGCCAACGTGTTGTAAAGGCGTGGAAATAGTCCTTTACCGCCGCAACAGTGGTCTGTTGCAGCATGATCTCGGACATCCAGACGCGATAGGGATCGGGCACCTCTCCGGCCATGCGGCGCGCGGGGCTGACCCGCCAGGGCAGGTCGCGCGCGTGGCGATCGTACCACTCCAAAAGCTCGGTGGGGTCAACAGCGGACACGATGACAATCCTTTGATCACAATGGCGAGATTCCGGACTGGTGCCCGGCGGCATCGCCACTAGAATAGCGTTGACGAAAGGGATTCAACCCATGAGCCAACGGCGCCCGACAACAAAAGGGTTTTCCAGCGCGGCAAGCCTGCTGCAACAGCGCATTCGCAAGGCCAGCGAGACCCGCGGCTTTGCGCAATCGCGTGTGCTGACCCATTGGGCCGAGATCGCGGGCGAGGCCACGGCGGCCATCAGCCGCCCGGTCGAGATAAGCTATGGCCGGGGCGGCATGGGCGCGACGCTGGTTCTGCTGACGACCGGAGCAAACGCGCCGATGCTTGAAATGCAGAAGGAACAGCTGCGCGAACGCGTCAACGCGGTCTATGGCTTCAACGCCATCGCGCGCATCCGCGTGACGCAAACCGCCGCCAGCGGTTTTGCCGAAGGTCAGGCGCAGTTCACCCCGGCCCCCAAGGCCAAACCCCGCCCAAACCCCGCCGCCCAGGCACAGGCCCAAAAGGCCGCTTGCCAGATCGGCGACTCCGATTTACGCGCTGCGCTAGAACGGCTTGGCGCGAACGTCATATCCAAATCACACCCCTGAGCCGCCAAAACGGCGGACCCAAAAGAGGACATCGAGATGACCCGTATCCTTACTGTTGCAGCCCTGGCCCTGGCGTTGGTCGCCGGTGGCAGCTGGCTTTTCATGTCGCAGGGCAGCAGCACCAATTCGACCAGCTTTGAATTGCCCGGCGCGGCCCACGCGCAAGAGGCAGGCGAGGTCGACACCAGCCAGATCGTCGAGATGATCATGGGGGCCGAGGACGCGCCGATCGAGATCATCGAATACGCCTCGTACACCTGCCCGCACTGCGGCAACTTCCACAATGGCCCGTTCAAGGACCTGAAGAAGGACTATATCGACACCGGCAAGGTGAAGTTCATCTACCGCGAAGTCTATTTCGACAAATACGGCATGTGGGCCTCGATGATCGCCCGCTGCGAGCCGACCAAGTTCTTTGGCATCACCGACCTGCTGTACAAAGGTCAGCAGACCTGGGCCCGCGCCGGAAGCGATGCGGCGATTGCAGGCGAGCTGCGCAAGATCGGCGCGCTGGCGGGCATTGCGCCCGAGCAGTTGGAGACCTGCCTGAGCGACGGCGCCAAGTTGCAGGCTCTGGTCGCCTGGTACCAGGAAAACGCCACCGCGGATGGCGTGCGGTCGACCCCGTCCTTTGTGATCGACGGAGAGCTGTTCTCCAACATGGACTACAGCTCGTTCAAGGAATTGCTGGACGGCAAGCTGTAAGTCATCCCTGTTGCGCGAAAAAAGGAAGACCGGGTGAAGAACCCGGTCTTTTTTTGTGCGCGGTCCTTTGTGCTCGACCTGGCAACCGCCAGCGCATGCGTTGGGGATTGGGACTATCTTTTTTCAGCGGTGTGTCGTGAAATGCATCGAGATTTTGGAAGCTGATGTGACCATGGCAGACGACACCAAGCTGAACCCCGACCACCTGATCCGGACCGAGACTGAGTTGCGCGCCGCGTTCTCGGCCACGCATGATCTGGCGCTGAAGAAATGTCTTCCCCATGTCGACGCCCATGCCCGCGCGTTTATCGAACGCTCTCCGTTCCTGTGCATCGGCACCCAGTCCGAGGCATTGGGCGCGGATGTCAGTCCCCGTGGCGACCCGCGCGGCTTTGTGAAGGTGCTGGACGACAAGACGTTGCTGATCCCGGACAGACCCGGCAACAACCGGTTGGACACGCTGTCCAACATCATCGCGAACCCCAAGGTCGGCCTGCTGTTTCTGGTTCCGGGGTACGAAGAGACCATGCGCGTCAACGGCCGCGCCGTGCTGACCCGCGATCCTGAATTGCTGGCCGCGATGGCGGTGAACGACCGTGTGCCCAAGCTGGCCATCGCGGTGCACGTCGACGAGGTGTTTATCCACTGCGCCAAGGCGCTGCGCCGGTCAAAGCTTTGGGATGCGGATCAGCATCAGGACCGATCCGAGATGCCCTCGCTGTTGAACATCATTCTGGACCAATCGGATGGCGTGCCCGACGACCCCGACGAGCTGAAAAAGCTCGACGAGGCGTTGGAGGAAAGCTACCGCAAATCGATGTATTAGAGCGAAATCGGTTTAACCTGAAACAAGATGCATCACGCAACGCGTTGAAATCTTTGATTTCAGGCAGCGTTTCGTGATTCAGCTCTAACGATTTCTGCTCCGGGCTTAGCTCAGGTGATCGACCACCATCAGGTGCTGCGCCAGTGTCTGGACCTGCTCCATCATCCGGCCCACCAGCTTGGGGTCCGATGGCGCGGCGCTGACGCCCGGCGAGATCTCGCGCGCGAGTACGGCCTCGACCGCCATCGAGACGGGCACCGAGACCAGACGCGCCATGGCTGACCCACGCGCATCACCCCAGGCATCCATCACCCAGGTCTTGTGCCAGACCGGCACGCCGTCGCGTTCGGCCTTGAGCGCAACACACAGGATCACGCGATCCGGCTCGCCCTCGGCATAGGCGTTTTCGGCCAGCAGTCCCTCGGCAATCTCGGCCAGACGTGCGTCCGAGGCATCGCCCACCTCGGCGAAGATATCCGCCCAGGCCTCGGCCCAGCCGTTCAGCCGCAGGGTGCCGCGGACGAAGTCCTTGACCTTCCACGCCGGGTCGAACTGGTAGTCCGCCATGAAGGGCCGCGAGTCGCGGTTCGGATAGACCTCAAAGCTTTCCGGCGTGGGCAGCGGCGCGATGTAGTCGCTGATCGCGTCCCAGGGTCGCTGGACGTTCAGTTCGGAGAACTGCTTGATCGAGGTGCTGGGCGACCGCAGTGCTTTCAGCACGCCGACCGGGGCCCAGCTGAACTTGTAGCGAAAGGCGTTGGGTTCCTTGGGGACACCACCGCAGTAAGACGTGAAGCTGAGCACGTTTTCTGCGTCATACGCCCCGGACGCGCGGTAGTCCGCGACCAGATCATGCGCCATCAGGTGGTCGATGCCGGGATCAAGGCCAACCTCGTTCACAAGGCAGACGCCTGCCGCTTGTGCCTTGTCCCCAAGCGCCTTCATCTCGGGCGAAATATAGGACGAGCTGACAAAATGCGCGCTCTTGGCGATGGCAAGCTCGGCCAGCGGCACATGCCAATCGCCCGGCAGCATGGAAACGATCAGGTCGCCCGCGCTCAGCGCCTCGCCCAAGGTGTCGATGTCAAAGACCCGAATGTCCTGCGTCAGGTCGCCGACGGCGGCCTGGGCCTTGTCCAGTGTCCTGTTCCAGACGGTGACTTCGTGTCCCGCCTCGATAAGCCGACGCAGGCCGGGAATGGCCGAAAGGCCGGTGCCGCACCAATGGATCGTCATGAACGTACCTTTGCAATGTGGGTGTTGAAATCGGCCTCGGCCCGTGCCCAGACGCCGCCTGACAGGTCGTCCAGCGTCAGCAGGCTGGGCAGCAGTTGCGCCGCGAAGTCCTGCGAGCTTTCGACCGGCAGCAGCGAGGGCAGGTTGTCGATTGCCATCACATCAAGCGGCGGGGTGTCGTGCACCCGCAGGGCGGGCGCGGCCCAGTCGGTGACGCGGTCATAGACCTTGATCGGAGAGAAATCGCTGTCGGGATCGCAGGCGATGTCGCCGATGGCGGTCAGTTTGCGGTCGGCGGTTGTAGCATCGGCCGGCACAAAGACCGGCGTTCCCGGACGGGCAAGGATGCAGTTGAAGAACAGATCATGCGCCAGCACCTCGGGGAAGGGGCCGCCATGTGCTGTTTCGGCCATGTCCCATTTGGTCGTCTGAACATCCAGCGCCTCACACAGGTCCGCCGCGCCAGCGCCGACGCGCCCCAGCGCGCCGATCACGATGGCCGTGGGGCGGCGGGCGTCGCCCAGATCCGCGCGCAGATCCTCGATCAGCGCATCCGAGCTGGCGTAGGTCGCCACCGGTCCGCACAGCGCGCCGCGCTGTTGCGCCGCCCAGCATTTCAGCGTGACCGCAGCCCCGGCGTAACCCGCCCAATAGCCAAAGGCCGCAACACGGCGGCCCGTTTCTTCCGTCAGATACTCGATATCATAAAGCGTACCACCGCCGGCGTTGAAGCGCTGCAGCAGGACCTGTCCGGCGGGCTGGCCCTTGTAGGCGTGACCGAACATGACGTGGCGATGGGGCAGGGGCGTGCCATCCTCTGGCAGCTCTTTCAAGCCAAAGATGATCGCGTCGGCCGGGGCGTTGGGCCAGCTGGCTTCGGGCGCTATCTCGGCCCCGGCGTCGCGATATCCCTGCAGCGGGATCGCACGCGCGGTGCTGTCTTCGACAGTGACGCGAAAACCCTTGTCCAGCAAGGCTTTGACGCCGTCCGGGGTGATGCCGACACGTTCTTCGTTAGGGCGTTGTTCGGCGCGCACCCAGAGGTGCGTTGGGGAGTGATTCTCAGTCATGCGGCGGACGCTAGACGAGTCCCCGGGGGCCGTCTAGACGTGCGTCCGCGCATGCGCGCGATCAGCACTTTCCAGATGCGGCGTTGCGTTGAATTGCGTCAGGCCCAGCCCCAGAGGCATCGGTTGCCAGCGATGAAGCGAGCTGTTCTGGATCGCCAGCGTCGCCTTGGACATTGCCATCAGGTCCAGCCCCATCGTCACCCGCATCGCCATACCGATCAGCCCACCCGAGGTCACCACAAGCGCGCGGCCCTGCCCCTCGGCGATCTCGGTCAGCACAGCGTCGACCCGCGCCTCGAAATCGGCAAAACGCTCGGGCGCGTTCACAATGCGGTCTTCTTGCCAATAGCCCATCAGCCGCGGGAAATGGCGTGCAAATTCTTCGGGCCCGCTTGGCATCGGCACGTCGTGTTGCTGGGCCAGAAGTTGCGCCATTGTAAAATACTGCAGCTCGTTCAGGCGCTCGTCAAAGACGACCTCGGTGGCGCTCGGCGCGCCTATGCCCTCGGCCGTTTCACGGTGCCGCCGCAGGGTGCCGCTGTAGACCCGGGCAAAGACCTCACCCGTGGCGCGCAGATGCTCGCCCAGCCATCGGGCCTGTTGCCAGCCAAGATCGCTCAGCCGGTCGTAATCCAGCTCATCCAGCGCAGCGCTGTTGGCTTGTCCGTGCCGGACAAGGGTCACGTGGGACATGGGTCAAAGCTCCTGAAGACCTGCGGTCTGCATAGGACAGCCACGCGGCTTCGGAAAGAGCGAATGCAGAAACGTCGCTTTTGCAAGCCAGGTTTGCTAGAATTCGCCCATTGTTTGAAACGCTTGAGCGATGGGAGGCTGCCATGGATCCGATTACCCTGGCGTATTATGGAATTGTTTGCGGTGCACTGGGCGCGGCCGCGCCGATGTTGGGCCATCCGCTGATCAGGTTCGCCATCGGCATCGCGGTTGGCGTGGTCGCCGTCTATCTGTTGCCAGCCGTGCATGTGTTGCTGGGATGAGCGATTATCCCTATGACCTCGGGCCCTACACCTGGCCCGTCACCACCACGTCGCCCCAAGCGCAGGTCTGGATCGACCGTGGCATGTCCTGGACCTATGGCTACAACCACGAAGAGGCCGTGGCCTGTTTCCGCAAGGCGCTCGAGCATGACCCGGGCTGTGCCATGGCGCACTGGGGTGTCGCCTACGCCATCGGCCCCAATTACAACATGTCGTGGGAGCTGTTCGACGACGCCGGCCGGGCCGAGGCGCTGAGGGCCGGTCACGACGCCGTGCAGGCCGCGCTGGGCTGTCTGGAGGACGCAACCCCGGTCGAACGCGCCATGGTTCAGGCGCTGGTGCACCGCTTCCCGCAGCGGGATCTTGCGCCGCTGGATCAGATGGCAAGGTGGAACGACGCCTTCGCCGATGCGATGCGCGCCGTCCACAAGGCGCATCCCGACAGCCTCGAGGCGCGCTGCGTCTTTGTCGAGGCCATGATGAACCGAACTCCCTGGCAGATGTGGGATCTGGCCCGCGCCGAACCGGCGCCGGGTGCGGACACGCGCGAATGTGAGGCGGTGCTGGACGAGGTCTTTGCCAGCGACCCGACCGCCTGGAAGCACCCTGGCCTGCTGCACCTGCATGTGCACCTGATGGAGATGTCGCCCTATCCCGAACGCGCCCTGCGCACCGGCGACGCGCTGCGCACCATCGGCCCGGACCTCGGGCACCTGGTGCATATGCCCACCCATATCGACGTGCTCTGCGGCGCCTATCACGACGTCGTCCATTGGAACCAGCAGGCGGTGATTGCCGATCAAAAGTACTTTCAGGCCGCAGGCGCCTACAACATCTACTCGGGCTACCGGCTGCACAACTATCACTTCGTCATCTACGGCGCGATGTTCCTGGGCCAGCTGGACCCGGCGCTAAAGGCAGAGCGCGGTATCTGGGACACGCCCGAAGAAATGCTGCGCATCGAAAGCCCGCCGATGGCGGATTACTTCGAAAGCTTCTTTGTCTTCAAACCCAAGATCCTGGTGCGCTTCGGTCTCTGGGATCAGGCCGCCGCGATGGAGCTGCCCGAAGATCAGGACCTGTTCTGCTCGCTCACGGCCTTCACGCTCTACGCCCGCGGCGTCGCAAATGCCGCCCTGGGCCGGGTCGAGCAGGCGCTGGAAGAAGAACAGAGCTACCTCGCGGCCTGCGCCCGCGTTCCCGACAGCCGCTTGATGCACAACAACCGGGTGGTCGACCTGCTGGAGGTCGGCAAATTCATGCTGCGCGGAGAGATCCTTTATCGGCAGGGCGACTATGACGCCGCCTTCGACGCTCTGCGCCACGCGGTGCACCTGGAAGACACGCTGCCCTATGATGAACCCTGGGGCTGGATGCAGCCGGTGCGCCATGCGCTGGGAGCGCTTTTGCTGGAGCAGGGCCATGTGACCGAGGCCGAAGCGGTGTTCCGCGAAGACCTGGGCCTGGGCGGTCAGCTCAGCCGCGCCACGGTGCATCCCGACAACGTCTGGGCCCTGCGCGGGTTACACGATTGCCTGAAAGCGCGCGGCGAGACGGTCGAGAGGGTCGCGGTCAGGCAACGGCTCGATCTGGCTCTGGCCCGCGCCGACCGTCGTGTCGGTGCCGCCTGCTTCTGTGCCCGCTCTGCCAGTACCTGACAGGCAGCCCCCGGCTGAATACATCCCGCACCCCCCCCTTCATCTTTCCAAAAATACTCAAAAAACCAACCTCAACTCCACTGAACCTCGGCCAGAAAGATATAGCCCGCGCCATAGATCGTCTTGATCAGGCGCGGGTTCTTTGGATCCTCGCGCAGCTTGGTCCGCAGCCGCGAGATGCGCACATCCATCGCCCGGTCAAAGCTGTCACCCGCCGCGCCGCCCAGCGTTTCCTGCATGTAGGCGCGGGTGATCAGCCGGTTGGGGGCTTCCAGAAACAGGCGCAGAACCTCGCCCTCGGCGTGGCTGAAGGGCGTCTCGGTGCCGGTGTCATCCTCCAGCGCGTAGCGGTCGAAATGCGCGGTCCAGCCGTTGAAACGCGCGGTGTCGCCGCCCGCCGTGGGGGCTGTCCGGCCCCGCAGGCGGGCACGGACCCGGGCCAGAACCTCGGCCGGGTCAAAGGGTTTGATGATGTAGTCATCGGCCCCCAGCTCAAGCCCCGTCACCCGGTCCTGCACCTGTGCCCGGCCCGAGATGATGATCACCGTCGCCCCCAGCTCCAGTGCCAGGCGATGCACCAGGCTCAGCCCGTCGCGGTCGGGCAGGCCCAGGTCCACAAGGCACAGATCCGGCGTGCTGCGTTTCAGGGCCGCTTCGAAATCCGCGGCACGGCCAAAGGTCTGCGTGCGATAGCCCGCCTCGGTCAGCGTTTCGCCCAACAGCGCCCGGATCGCGGGTTCGTCGTCCAGGATCATGACAAGCGGTGCGGTCATTGAAGGGGCGCCTCCTGCGCCAGAAATCCGGTCAGCTCGGCCTCGGTGAAGGGTTTGCTCAGAACCGGTGTGCGGGCCAGGGCCTGCGTGAACAAGGGGTTTTCGGGGGCCAGAGAGGTCATCAGCAAGACCCGGCGGTCGGGCAGGGCATCGATCAGGTCCAGGCCGGTCGCTTCGCCCTCAAGCTGGATGTCCGACAGCACCAGCGAAATCCCCGGCAGCGTCCGGGCCAGGCCCCGGGCTTCGTCCACCGAACTGGCCTCGATCACCGTGTGACCCGCCGAAATCAGCATGTCCCGGATCGAAGCGCGCAGGTCGGGGCTGTCCTCGACCAGCAGCACCAGACCGGGCGGATGCGGCTTGGCCCGTCGCAATGGCAGGCGCAGGGTGACCCGCGCGCCGCGGGCAGCATTGGTCAGGCGGATTTCGCCGCCTGCCATCTTGGCCATGTCATAGACCATCGTCAGCCCCAGCCCGGACCCCTCTCCTCCCTTCGTGGTAAAGAAGGGGTCAAGGGCACGCGTCAGAGCCTCGGAGGAAAACCCGGGGCCGGTGTCGGTGACCGAGACTTCGATCCAGGTGTCCTGCACCAGCCGCACCTCGATGGCGATCGCACCCGAAGGCCCGCAGGCGTCGCGCGCGTTCAGGATCAGGTTCAGCAGCGAATCCTGCAGCATCCCGGTGTCCAGCAGCACCCGATCGGTTTCCGGGCAGAGAATGCTCAGGCGCAGGTCTTCGGGCAGGGACGGCGTGGCCAGAGTGGTCAGTTCATCCAGAAAGGACCGCAGGTTGACCGCTTCGGGGCGGTAGCCGCGCCGGCCGGTCATGTCGGCGATGCGGTTCAAAAGCGTGCCCCCGCGCCGGGCGGCGGCGATGGTGCCGTTGATCAACTCTTGCGCCTCGGGCGCGCTGGCTTGCCGCGCCAGCTTGGACTGCATGCCAAGGATGATGGTCAGAAGGTTCGAGAAATCATGCGCCAGACCCGAGGTCAGCTGCGCCGCAACCTCGCGCCGCCGGGTCTGTTGCAGGGCCGCGCGCGCCTGGGTTTCCTCGGTCACATCCATCGACAGGATGTAGGCACCCTGCTGGTGTTCATCAGGGGTAAAGACCGTGCGGATCCGGCGCGAGCTGGGGGCATGGGTGAATTCAAAGGTGCTTTGCCGCCCTTCCCGCGCGGCGCGCAGGTGCGGTTTGACCTTTTGATAGGCATCGTCGCCCAGGGCCTGGTCAATCGGCAGGCCGACGATGTCCGAGGGGCGTCCGGGGATCACGGCGCTTAGCCGGCGGTTCGAAAAGGTGTAGCGCCCGGTCTGGTCGACGTGCGCGATATGGGCGGGCATCATTTCTGTTGTCAGACGGGTCCGTGCCTCGGATTCCGTCAGTTGCCGCTTGGCCTCTTCGAGGGCCGAGATCGTCGCCTCGAGCATGCGGTTCGAGGCCGAAAGCTCCTCGGAGTAGCTGGCGAGTTGATCCGACAGTTCCTCGGACCGGGCTTGCAACAGCGCCTCTTGCCGCTTGGTCTGGGTGATGTCGGTATAGACCGTGACCCATCCGCCCTGCGGCAGTGGCGCGCCCTCGACGCTGATCACGCGGCCATTGGCGCGGGTGCGCTCCATGTAATGCGGTTCAAAGGCGCGGGCGAGCGTCACGCGGGTTTGCACGCTTTCCTCGATATCGTCGACGGCACCGTATTCGCCGGACTTCACAAGATAACGGATCACGTCCTCGAAGGTCGCGCCGGGGGCAACCAGGTGATCGGGCAGATCGAACATGGTCTGCATGCGCCGGTTCGAATGCACCAGTGTCAGATTCCGGTCAAAAATTGAAAGCGCCTGCTGGATCAGGTTGAGCCCGGCCAGCATCATCTCGTCTGTTTCGCGCTTGCGCGTGGTCATGCTTTGGCTCCCCAAGGGTGTTTTGACCCTGTTGCAGCTGTCCAACTACCGCGTGACCGCGGCGCGGTGTCAAGCGGGATGCAGCGGTCTTTTGGTCAAAAACAGCCTTGAAACAATTCGTTAGATTTCGGCAAAGTTCAGGAAAAAGTTGACCTGCAGGGTGCAATCCGTACCAAATGTCAGCAGAGCCGGAAATACGGCCGCAGCCTGTTCATTCGGGCGACTGGGAGGAAAAATTTTGGCGACATCACCGCAGGGTGCAGCCGGTCTGCACTCGGTTCCTGCACTGTTGAAGCGCAACTTCGAGTTGCATGGCGACCGTCCGGCCTATCGTGAAAAGGAATACGGGATCTGGCAGAGCTGGACCTGGTCCGAAACCTCGGATGAGATCGAGGCGCTGGCGCTGGGTCTGCTGAACCTGGGCGTGAACCCGGGCGATCACATCGCCATCATCGGGCGCAACCGGCCCTATCTGTACTGGTCCTTCGTGGCCGCCCAGATGGTGGGCGCGGTGCCCGTGCCGCTTTACGCCGATGCTGTTGCCGAAGAGATGGAATACGTGCTGTCGCACTGTGGCGCGCGGTTCGTGATCGCGGCTGATCAGGAGCAGTGTGACAAGGTGATCGAGGTGCAAGAGCATCTGCACCAGTTTGAACACATGCTCTACGTCGATCCGCGCGGGATGCGAAAGTACGACCACACGCAGCTGCATGAGTTTTCCCATGTGCAGGCGCAGGGGCGGGCGGCGCACGATGAGCTGATCGGCGAACTGACCCGGCGGCGCGAGGCGCTGACCTATGACGATGTCTGCGTGATGCTTTATACCTCGGGGACGACGGGCAAACCCAAGGGGGTGGTGCTGTCGAACCGGAACATCATCGAGACGGCCAAGGCGAGTTCCGAGTTCGATGATCTGCGGGCAACGGATTCGGTGCTGGCCTATCTGCCCATGGCCTGGGTCGGCGATTTCATCTTTTCCATCGGCCAGGCTTATTGGACGGGGTTCTGCGTGAACTGCCCCGAGGCGGCGGGCACGATGTATGAAAACCTGCACGAGATCGGGCCGACCTATTTCTTTGCCCCGCCGCGCTACTTCGAAGAGCGGATCACCGCGCTGCTGATCCGGATGGAGGATGCCGGGAGCTTCAAGAAGTGGCTGTTCAAGACCTTCATGGAAATCGCGCGGCGGACCGGGCCCAAGCTCTTGGATGGCGAGGCGGTGCCGTTTTCCGACCGGTTGCTTTATGCGCTGGGCGAGCCGTTGGTCTATGGCCCGGTGCGCAACCGCGCGGGCATGAGCAAGGTGCGGGTCGCCTATACGGCGGGGGAGGCAATCGGGCCTGAGATCTTTGATTTCTGGCGCTCGCTGGGGATCAACCTGAAGCAGCTCTACGGCCAGACCGAGGCGAGCGTGTTCATCACGCAGCAGCCCGATGGGCAGGTTCGGGCCGACACGGTGGGCGTGCCTTCGCCCGGGGTCGAGATCAAGATCGCAGATAATGGCGAGGTCTTCTATCGCAGCCCGGGTGTCTTTGTAGAGTACTACAAGAACGCCGAGTCGACCGCCGATACGAAGGATGCCGAGGGCTGGGTTGCGACCGGGGACGCGGGGTTCATCGAGGAAGGCTCCGGTCATCTGCGGATCATCGACCGGGCCAAGGATGTGGGCCAGATGGCCGATGGCTCGCTCTTTGCGCCGAAGTATGTCGAGAACAAGCTGAAGTTCTATCCGAATATCCTTGAGGCCGTGGTCTTTGGCGCCGGCAAGGATCGCTGCACGGCTTTCATCAACATCGACCTGACGGCGGTGGGGAACTGGGCTGAGCGGAACAACATTGCCTATGCGTCCTATCAGGAACTGGCGGGGCATCCGCAGGTTCTGGAGATGATCCAGAACCACGTGGAAGAGACCAATGCCAGCGTGGCGCAGGACGAGATGTTGTCGGGTTGCCAGATCCATCGGTTCCTTGTGCTGCACAAGGAACTGGATGCGGATGACGGCGAGTTAACGCGGACGCGGAAGGTGCGGCGCAAGATCATTGGCGAGAAGTTCGAGGATCTGGTGACGGCGCTCTTTGACGGATCGGAGAGCGTCTATACCGAGACGGAAGTGACCTATGAGGATGGGCGCAAGGGCAAGATCACGGCGACGCTGAGCATCCGCGATGCGGCGGTGGTGCCGGTGGCGCAAAGGATGGCGGCGGAATGACGGGTGACGTGCGCCTGCGGCGACACCCCACCCGCCATCCCGTTTTTGCCTTCGGCGAGAGTATTTCAGGAAAGATGAAGGGCAGGGTCGCGTGAAAGACACCGAAGGATATGTGACCGCCGACGGGCGCCAGATTGGCGGCGTCCTGATGGAGATGAAGGACATCACCCTGCGGTTTGGCGGTGTGGTGGCGATCAGTGAGATCAGTTTCGACATCCGCGAGGGCGAGATCCGGGCGATCATCGGGCCGAACGGGGCCGGGAAGAGCTCGATGCTGAACGTGATCTCGGGGTTTTACTCGCCGAGTGAAGGAGAGGTCTGGTACAAGGGCGCGAAGCGGCCTCCGATGAAGCCCTACGAGGTGGCGCGCCTGGGTGTGGCGCGTACCTTTCAGAACATCGCATTGTTTGAGGGCATGACGGTGCTGGACAACGTTATGACCGGGCGTTTGACGCATATGAATGCGGGCATCGCGGCGCAGGCGGTCTGGTGGGGCAAGGCGCGCGACGAGGAGATGGCGAACCGGCAGAAGGTCGAAGAGGTCATTGATTTCCTTGAGATCCAGTCGATCCGCAAGACGCCTGTGGGGCGGTTGCCCTATGGGTTGAAGAAGCGGGTGGAACTGGCGCGGGCGCTGGCGGCGGAACCCTCGATCCTGTTGCTGGACGAGCCGATGGCGGGCATGAACGTCGAGGAGAAAGAGGACATGAGCCGCTTTATCCTGGATGTGAATGATGAGTTCGGAACGACGATTGCACTGATTGAACATGACATGGGCGTGGTCATGGACCTGAGCGACCGGGTGGTGGTGATGGACTATGGCAAGAAGATTGGTGATGGCACGCCGGACGAGGTGCGCAACAACCAGGCGGTGATCGACGCCTATCTGGGGGTGGCGCATTGAGCCGGGTCCTGAGTATTTTTGCGGCCTTCCTTGTGGCGCAAGCCACGCAGGCCGGTCCCTGGGGCGAATTCGAAGGGCGCTGCCTGATGCCGGCCGAGGCGGTTGCGCCGTTTCGGGTGGAGGGGCTGGAGGCCTCGGCCGAGGCGCCCTGGCCGGACATGACGGGCTATGCCCTGCCCTACCTGGACACAGTACTTTTTGCAGCGCGGGCGGATGCGGTGGCGCAGTCCTGCGGTTTGGTGATCCCGGATGCCGAATTGGACGGGTTTCTGGAGGATCTGACGCGCTGGAGCCTGGCTGCGGCCGAGGCGCGGCGGTACCGGACGCAGGCCCTGGGGCAGGGGGCTGCCTTTTGGAGCGCGGAGTGGAAAGACCCGGCGATCGTGGTCGAATACGCGGGCCCGACCCGGCATGACGCGGCCTGGGTTCGCGTGGTGCAGACAAGTTTGAAACCGGGCGAGCGGCCCTGAAGGAACGGATATGCTGAGAGATATCTTCATCACGCCTTTCGTGGACATGTGGACCGCGCCGGACTTCCTGATGCAGGTGCTGTGGGAGGGGCTGGTTTCGGGCATCCTTTATGCGCTGATCGCGCTGGGGTTTGTGCTGATCTTCCGGTCGAGCCGGATTTTCAACTTTGCGCAAGGGATCATGGTGGTCTTTGCGGCGCTGACCCTGGTTGGGCTGTACGCCATGGGGGTGCCGGCCTGGATCTGCGTGATCCTGACGCTGGGCGTCATGTTCCTGCTGGCTGTGGCGATCGAGCGGGTGGTGTTGCGGCCGCTGGTGGGGCAGCCGGACATCATCCTGTTCATGGCGACCATCGGGGTGACGCTGTTCCTGATCGGGTTCGGCGAGATCATCTTTGGCGGTGAAAACAAGGTGATGATCACCGAGGAACTGGGGATCCCGACGGATAGTTATCTGCTTGAACCCTTTGGCGGGCTGCTGATCCTGGAACAAAAGGACATCACGGCGGTTGCTGTTGCGGCGATGCTGGTGGTGGGGTTGCTGGTGTTTTTGAACCGCACGCGGATGGGACGGGCCATTCGGGCGCTGGGCGATGATCACCAGGCGGCCTTGTCGGTGGGGATCAGTCTGCAGACGATCTGGGTTCTGGTCTGGTTCATCGCTGGGATCATTGCGCTGGTCACCGGCATTGCCTGGGGCGCGCGGGCCGGGGTGAGCTTTGCGCTGGAGGTGATCGCCTACAAGGCGCTGCCGGTTCTGATGCTGGGCGGGCTGGAAAGCATCGCGGGCGCGATCATCGGCGGTCTGATGATCGGGATGCTGGAGAAGCTTTTCGAGATTTACTGGGGGCAGCCGCTGCTTGGGGGCAATACCGAGACCTGGTTTGCCTTTGTGCTGGCCTTGATCGTGCTGCTTTTCCGACCGCAGGGCCTGTTTGGAGAACGTATCATCGAGAGGGTGTAGGGCGGGGTTTACCCCGCCGCCCCTCAGCGATGCAACGGCGGGGTAAACCCCGCCCTACGAAAGACGGATATGATGGCGAAACTGATTGCAATTCTCAACGTGGTGGCCTGGTCGGGGTTTTGGGCCTTTGGCTACCTGGCCCTGACGGGATCTGAGGCCGTGCTGACCGCGCTGATCCTCGCGGCGCTGGGCGGTGGCCTTGGCATGCTGAGCTGGCTGTGGCTGGTGCGGCACTCTGAAGAGATCGGTTATGCCAAGCGGCCCAACCGCGTGATCATTGCCGAAGAGGAGACCGCCTGATGCTGTATCGCACGGTTGGCCAGTTCAAGACGAGTTACCAGGCAGATCAGGCGCTGTTCCCTGTTCGGCAGGATGCCTTTCTGCTGGGGATCATCCTGCTGTGTGCCTTTGTGATCTTTCCGCTGACGGCCTCGGAATTCACCTTCCAGACGCTGCTGATCCCGATCCTGATCTATTCGCTGGCCGCGATGGGGCTGAACATCCTGACGGGCTATGCCGGGCAGCTGAGCCTTGGGACCGCCGCCTTCATGGGGGTGGGCGCCTATGCCTGCTACAAGATGGTCACGATCATGCCCTGGATGAACCCGATCCTGGCGGTGCTTTTGTCGGGGTTCTTCAGTGCCGGGATTGGCGTGGCCTTTGGCATCCCGTCCCTGCGGATCAAGGGGTTTTATCTGGCGATTGCCACTTTGGCGGCGCAGTTTTTCCTGGTCTGGCTCTTCGAGAAATGGGCCTGGCTTTACAACTACAACGCCTCTGGCGCGATCCAGGTGCCGAACCTGGATGTGTTCGGGCTGTATGTTTCGGGGCCGCTCGCAAGCTCGATGACGCAGTACTACGTCGTGTTGATCATCGTCTCGCTGCTGACATGGGTCTGTATCAACCTGACCCGGGGCAACCTGGGGCGAACCTGGAAGGCCACGCGGGACATGGACATCGCGGCCGAGCTCATCGGCATCAACCTGATGCGGTCCAAGCTCACGGCCTTTGCGATCAGTTCCTACATCGTCGGCGTGGCCGGGGCGCTGTTCGTGTTCCAGTGGCGCGGGGCGGCGGAACCGAACCTCTTTGACATCCCGCTCAGCTTCCAGGTGCTCTTTATCGCCATCATTGGCGGACTGGGCTCGATCCTAGGGAACTACCTGGGTGCCATCCTGATCGTGGGTCTGCCGGTGGTTCTGAACATCGTGCCCGAGGCGCTGGGCATCCCGCTCAGCTCGGCCACGGTGGAGCATCTCAACATCATGATCGTCGGATCGCTGATCGTCTTTTTCCTGATCATCGAACCGCATGGCCTGAACGCCCTGTGGCGCCTGATCCGAGAGAAACTCATCATCTGGCCGTTCCCGCACTAGCGGCGGCCCAAAAACAAGAAACCGTATCGACCCAAAAAGATCCTAGGGAGGACTGACATGAAGCACTTCACCAAATGGGCCGCGGCTGCGGCCATGGCGCTGGCGGGCACTGCCGTCGCGGCCGAGGGGATCTATGCCCCGAACCTCAGCTACCGCACCGGGCCCTTTGCGGCGACGGGCATTCCGCTGATGAATGGCCAGGCCGACTACATCAACATGCTGAACGCGCGGGATGGCGGCATCGGCGGTGTGATGATCGACTTTGACGAATGTGAGACCGGTTATTCGACCCAGAAAGGCGTCGAGTGTTACGAGAAAACCAAGGGCAAGGCGGTTGTGACCCAGCCCTGGTCGACCGGCATCACCCTGCAGGTTCTGCCCAAGACCAACGTGGACCAGATCCCGATCCTGGCGCCGGGCTATGGCTTTTCGCCGATGTCGGACGGCAAGACCTTTAGCTGGGCGTTCAACGCACCTGCCGGCTACTGGGATGCGGCCAGCATGATCGTTCAGTACCTCGAAGGCATGGGGGATCTGAACGGCAAGAAGATTGCCTTCCTGCACCTCGATCACCCCTATGGCAAAGAGCCGATCCCGGTCTTCGAAGCGCTGGCTGCGGCCAAGGGCTTTGAGTTCCTGCCGATCCCGGTTGGCCTTAAGGAAATGCAGAACCAGTCGGCGCAGTGGCTGCAGATCCGCCGTGAACGTCCCGACAACGTCGTGATGTGGGGCTGGGGCGCGATGAACGCCGGTGCCATCACCGAAGCCGTGAAGACCAAGTACCCGATGGAGAACTTCATCGGTGTCTGGTGGTCGGGCCACAATGCCGACCTGGCCATCGTGGGCGAGAAAGGCAAAGGCTACAAGTCGATCAGCTGGTCCTTCCCCAACATGGATGCGCCGGTGATGGCGGACATCCAGAAGTACATCGTGGCCGAGGGCAAGACCAAGTCGAACGAGACCGAGATGCAGGGCGTGTTCTATGGCCGCGGCATCGTGATTTCGGCGATCCTGGCCGAGGGCATCCGCGTGGCGCAGGCCGAATACGGCGTGGGTGAGATCAGCGCCGAACAGCTGCGCTGGGGTCTTGAGAACCTGAACTTCACCGCCGAGCGCATCGACGAGCTGGGTCTGACCGGCATGATGCTGCCCTTCTCGACATCGTGCAGCAACCACACCGGCCATTCGGGCGGCTGGATGCTGGAATGGGACGGCGAGAAGTTCGTCAAGGTCAGCGACCATCTGAAGGCGGATGTGGCGTCGTATGCGGCGCTGGCGGGTGAAAAGGCGGCGGAATACGCGGCTGCCAATGCACCCTGGCCGATGAACGACGGCTGCTGAAGCCCGTGAACAGGGGCCCGGCGGCGCTTGCCGCCGCCGGGGCTTTCTTGAGTATTTTTGGAAAGATGAAGAGCGATGCTGGACGCCGGACAGACCGACGAGACCCTGCTTGAAGTCAACAACATCGAGGTGATCTACAACCACGTGATCCTCGTGCTCAAAGGCGTGTCGCTGACGGTGCCCAAAGGCGGCATCACGGCGCTGCTGGGGGGCAACGGCGCAGGCAAGACCACAACGCTCAAGGCGATTTCCAACCTGCTGCATTCGGAACGCGGCGAGGTCACCAAGGGCACGATCACCTATCGCGGTGAGGCCGTGCAGGACCGCGACCCGGCGGATCTGGTGAAAAAGGGTGTCATCCAGGTGATGGAAGGGCGCCACTGTTTCGAGCATCTGACGGTCGAGGAAAATCTGCTGACCGGCGCCTACACGCGGCGCGACGGGCGCGGCGCGATCGCGGCGGATCTGGAGATGGTTTACAGCTATTTCCCGCGTCTGAAAGAACGGCGCACGTCGCAGGCGGGCTATACCTCGGGTGGCGAGCAGCAGATGACCGCCATTGGCCGCGCGCTGATGAGCCGGCCCGAGACGATCCTGCTGGACGAGCCCAGCATGGGGCTGGCGCCGCAGCTGGTGGAGCAGATCTTTGAGATCGTGAAATCGGTGAACGAGAACGAGGGCGTTTCGTTCCTCTTGGCCGAGCAGAACACCAACGTGGCGCTGCGCTTTGCGCATTATGGCTACATTCTGGAATCGGGCCGCGTCGTGATGGACGGGCCGGCGGACGAACTGCGCGAGAACCCGGACGTCAAGGAATTTTACCTCGGCATGTCGGACGAGGGGCGCAAGTCGTTCCGCGACGTGCGGTCCTACCGTCGCCGCAAGCGGTGGCTGAGCTGATCCTGATGGGAGATCCCAAATGACACGTTTTCTGACGGCCCTTGCGGCCCTGTCGCTTTCGGCATTGCCCGCGCTGGCCGAAGAGCTGGTTCAACGCACCGAGTTGCAGCGCAAACCCGTGCCGGGCAATCCGGCGATGGAGGTTGTGCTGTCGAAACTGGTCTTGCTGCCCGGCGGGCGCATTCCGCTGCACACGCATCCGGGGGACGAACATGCCGTGGTCGTCGATGGTGGTGACGTGATCCTGCCCAACGGCAAAGAGGCGGTCTTTGCCGACGGCACTGTGCTTTTCTTCCCGGCGGGCTCGGTCCACGGTGGCGTCACATCGCGTGATGCGGCGCCGATGGTCGTCTACACCACGCACGTGGTTGAGGCGGACAAGCCCTTTACGGTTCTGGCAGAGTAATCCCGTCGTGACGGTGCCCCGATATCCCTCAGGCCTCGGCGACCAGCGCGGCGCGCATCTCTTCGATGCGCTCCAGCGCCTCGGATCGGGTGTTGCGGATGTTGGGGCGGAAATCCTGGGTCTGGGCGCGCAGGCGAATGTCGGCCTCGGTCTCGGACCCGGGGGCATAGCGCACCGAACCCAGCGACCAGGCCAGGTTCAGCCGCTTGCCACGGTGGGCATACTGCACCCAGGCGGCAGGCATGATCTGGCAGCCTTCGTAGTTGATCAGGAAGAACCACTTGCGCCCCGTGGCGCCGACCCGCTCGTCGATGTGGTTGTAGAAGTCGTTCACATCCCGCGAATGGTGGAAGGTGAAGAACGAGAAATCCACCTCCATGATGTCGGTCTTGGGGTCAAACGAAATGCGGCGCACGAAATCGGCCAGCGTGTAGGTCGGGTCGTGCTGAACCCGGACGCGGCGCTTGCTGGGCATCTCGGCGATGCGCGCCAGCGCGGCCTCGCGGTCGGCGAAAAGGTTGGGGTCAAAGGCCTCGGTCCCCGCCGCGCGCTCGATCTGGCGGCGCGTGGCTTCAGAGGCGTCAAAGCGGACCGACCCCATGGAATGCGCCAGGTTCAACGACTTGCCCCGGTGCGAGTACGTCACCCAGGCCGAGGGATCGATGCGGGTGCCCGACAGGTTCACGAGGAAGAACCACAGCTCTTCGCCGGTTTCGGCGATGCGCTCTTCCAGCCGGTCATAGAAACGGTTCACGGCAAGCGAGCTGTCGAAATGAACGTCAGAGAAGTCGACATTCATGATCTGGCGCTCGGTGTCAAAACTGATGCGGGCGTCGGTGTCGTCGGTCATCGCGCGGCCTTTCGGTCGGAAAATTTGCACGGTTTTACCACGCGGCACCCTTCTGGGGATTGCGATAGATCAACATGCGCCAATTCGCGCATATGTTTAGAACGGAGAGCGGCATGAGCAGCTATTTTGATGCCTTGGAAACCCGCAGCGCAGAGGAGCGGGCCTCTTGGCTGGCCACCGCCTTGCCCGAACAGATCGCCCGTGCCGCCGGGTTGCCGGGCTACGCCGCAACGCTTTCGGGTGTCGATGCCGCCAGCATCGACGGGGCTGACGCCTTGGCGGCTTTGCCCGTGTTGCGCAAATCCGATCTGGGTGCGGCGCAATCCGAGGCCAGCCCGTTCGGAGGGTTCACTGCACATGCGGCGCATGGGTTCGCTCATGTCTTTCAATCCCCCGGTCCGATCTATGAACCGGGGGGGACGGGCCATGACTGGTGGCGCATGGGGCGGTTTCTGAATGCCTGTGGGATCGGGCGCGGTGACATCGTGCAGAACTGCTTTGGCTATCACCTGACCCCGGCGGGGATGATCTTTGAAAACGGCGCGAGGGCGGTCGGGGCGGCGGTGCTGCCCGCAGGCACCGGCCAGACGGACCTGCAGGTCCTGGCCGCAAGGGACATCGGGGTGACGGCCTATGCGGGTACGCCGGACTATCTGAAAGTGATTCTGGATCGGGCCGACGAGCAGGGCATCGCCCTTGGGATCACCAAGGCGGCAGTGGGGGGCGGGGCGCTTTTCCCCTCGCTCCGGCAGGAATATGCCGATCGCGGGATCACCTGTCTGCAGTGTTATGCCACCGCTGATCTGGGCAACATTGCCTACGAATCCAATGCGATGGAGGGCATGATCATCGACGAGCACGTGATCGTCGAGATCGTCACACCCGGCACCGGCAACCCCGTTGCGCCCGGTGATGTGGGCGAGGTCGTCGTGACCTCGCTGAACCCGGATTATCCGTTGATCCGCTTTGCCACCGGCGATCTGAGCGCCGTCATGCCCGGCGAAAGCCCTTGTGGCAGAACGAATATGCGCATTCGTGGCTGGATGGGCCGCGCCGACCAGACGACCAAGATCAAGGGCATGTTTGTCCGCCCCGAGCAGGTTGCCCAGGTCGTCGCCCGGCACGAAGAGGTGGCCCGCGCCCGCGTGATTGCCAGCCGCGAGGGCGAAATGGACGTGATGACCGTGCAGCTCGAGACCGAGTCACAGGACGTCGACCGCTATGCGGGAACCGTGGTGGACCTGCTCAAGCTCAAGGGCCGGATCGAGCTTGTCGCAAAAGGGTCGCTTCCCAACGACGGAAAAGTGATTGATGATCAAAGGGTATATGAGTGATCCAACCCGGAGGATGACATGCTCAGACCCCTTTTGCGCGGTGTCGCCATTCTGGCGGCCCTGGCGGCGACCTCGGCTCAGGCCAGGGATGTCGCCTATCTGATCGGCAACAGCACTTACGACCACTATGTCGATGTGCCCACGGCGGGGCGCGTCAGCGACATGGCCCGCAAGCTGGAAGAGGCCGGTTTCGACGTGACGCTGGCCGAGGACATGACGGCTGAACGGCTGTCCGTTCTGGGCACGACCATCCTGCGGGACGCCCGCGAAGCGGACACGTTGTTGGTCTTTGTCTCGGGCCACGTGGTATCCGGACCAGCGGACGCCTGGCTTTTGGGTAGCGATGCCCGGGCCGTAAACGCCGTGTCCGCGGGGCAAAGCGGGCTGTCGCTGAACGCGCTGTCCGCCATCGGTGCCCGCATTCCCGGGCGGGCCATTCTGCTGGTGGCAGACAACAATGAAGAACCCGATCTTGGGTACGCGATGCGCGATGGCTTCGATGCACTGCATCTGCCGCAGGGCGTGACACTAGTCAACGGACCCTACTTCAAGCTTCAGCAACTGGTGCGCACTGGTCTGCTGGAGCCGGACCAGTCCATGGCCAGCCTGATTGCGGCCTCGGGTGGTGACTTGCATATCAACGGCTACGTCTCGAATGTGCCGCTTTACCGGGCGGACGGGCCGGCTGCCCCCGTTCTGGACCGGGCCGCACTTCTGGAAAGCGGATATTGGCAGGCGGTCGAAGAGATTGGCACCCGAAAGGCCTATCAATCTTACCTGGACCGCTATCCCAACGGCGTTCGAGTCGGTCAGGCGCGCCAGCGTCTGGGGGCCTTGCAGCCGGCCGATCCCATCAAGGATGCCGAGGCCATCGAGGCCGCTCTGGGTCTGGACCGCGACGCCCGGCGCGAGGTGCAGCGGGACCTCGATATCCTCGGATTTGATCCACGCGGCATCGATGGCATATTTGGTCCGGGAACCCGTGGGGCCGTCCGCAAGTGGCAGGAAGCCAACAACTTTGTTGTGACGGGGTATCTTGATCGCGCCCAACGTGCCGTCCTGCGCCAGTCCGCCCGGGCCCGGGCATTTGAACTGCAGCAACAGGCGGAAGAGCGTCGCAGGCAGGCAGAAGCCGAGGACCGCGCCTATTGGCGTCAGGTCACGGCAGGTGAAACGGCCGCAGGATACCGCGAATACCTGGGCCGCTATCCCGACGGCTTGTTCTCGGACCGGGCACGCAACCGCTTGGAAGCCATCGAAAACGCCCTGCGCGGTCAGGCCGAACGCGAAGAGCGAGAGGCATGGGACCGGGCCAAGACCTCGGATTCCATCACGGGTTACGAACGCTATCTGGCCCGCTACCCGCGTGGCAACTTTTCCGACACGGCGCGGCAGCGGATTGCCGCGCTTCAAAGAGAGATCGAGCAGCGGGATCGTCTGCGCGCGGCGGAAGAGGCCGAACGGTCTGTCATCAGCGGCGGGGCGATGTCCTTGATTGTCGAAACCCGCCTGGCCCAGTTGGGCTACAATCCCGGCAGCGTCGATGGCACGTTTGACGACAAGACGCGGCGCGCCATCCGGCAGTATCAGCGGGCCGTCGACATCGAGCCGACCGGGTATGTCGAGCAGCGCACCCTCGTGTTGTTGCTGAGCGGCCGGAACTAAGCCTTTGCGCGCCGCGAAAACGGCGCGCAAAATACCCAACAAAGGCGCCGCGTGGGCTTGCAGCCCGCGCGGCGCATCGGTAACCCGGGTGTCATGCGGATCGTTCGGGACTATCAGTACATTGCGCCACAAGACCGGGGTGCCAGCGTGGCCATCGGCAACTTCGATGGCGTGCATCTGGGCCACCAATCGGTGATCGACATCGCCCGCGCGGCGGCGCCCGATGCCCCCTTGGGCATTTTGACCTTTGAGCCGCATCCGCGTGAATACTTTGCGCCCGACGGACCGCCCTTTCGGCTGATGAGCCATATTGCCCGCACCAGCCGTCTGGAAAAGCTGGGCGTCGAGCGGTTGTATGAGCTGAATTTCAACGCCGCCCTCGCCGCGCTGACCCCCGAAGAGTTCGCCCGCGATGTGATCGCCGAGGGGCTTGGCCTGCGCCACGTGGTCGTCGGTGCCGATTTCTGCTTTGGCAAGGGCCGCGCCGGCACCGCCGAGGATCTGGAGCGTTTCGGCGCGCAATACGGTTTTGGCGTGACCATCGCCCGCCTGCTGGAAGGGCAGAACGGCCAGGTCTCGTCGACCGCGATCCGCACCGCCCTGGCCGAGGGCCGCCCGCGCGACGCTGCCGCCCAACTGGGCCATTGGCATAGGATCGAAGGCTTGGTGATCGGCGGCGAACAACGCGGACGCGAGCTGGGCTATCCCACCGCCAACATGTCGGTTGACGGGCTGCACATTCCCCGGCTTGGAGTCTATGCCGTGCTGGTCGACATCGTCGACGGCCCCCATGCGGGCAGCTATCAAGGGGCCGCCTCACTGGGTGTGCGGCCTATGTTTGGGGAAAACACCCCGAACCTGGAAACCTTCATCTTTGATTTCAGCGGTGATCTTTACGGGTCGACCCTGTCGGTGGCGCTGGTCGATTACCTGCGCCCCGAGGTGAAGTTCGACGGGCTGGACGCGCTGATCACCCAGATGGACGCCGATTGCGCCAAGGCGCGCGAGATCCTGGCGGCCTTATGAGCGATCCGATCAACCGCTCGGGACTGGCCAAGCGCTTTTGGGAAAAGAAACCGCTGACGAAGATGTCTCCGGCAGAGTGGGAGGCGCTGTGCGACGGTTGCGGAAAGTGCTGCCTGAACAAGCTGGAAGACGAAGACACAGGCCATGTTGAACTGACCCGCGTGGCCTGCCGCCTGTTCGACGACACCACCTGCCGCTGCGCGCAGTACGAGATCCGGCATCAGTTTGTGCCAGAATGCATCGTCATGACGCCCGACAACATCGACCAGCACGCCTATTGGATGCCGCAAACCTGCGCCTATCGGCTGCTGTGGGAGGGCAAGCCTCTGTTCGATTGGCACCCGCTGATCTCGGGCACGCCCGACACGGTGCACGCGGCGGGTGTGTCGATGCAGAACCGCACGGTGGCAGAATTCGAAGTCGACGAAGACGACTGGGAAGACCACATCATCGAGGAGCCGACCTGAGATGTTCTTTGCCTCTGATAACTCCGGACCCGTTCATCCCACGGTGTTAGAGGCGCTGGCCACGGCCAATGGCGGCCATGCCATGGGCTATGGCAACGACGATCTGACCGCGCAGGTCGCGGATCAGATCCGCGATCTGTTCGAAGCACCCGAGGCAGCCGTCTTTCTGGTGACAACCGGCACGGCGGCAAATGCGCTGGCGCTGTCGACGCTTGTGCAGCCCTATGATGCCGTGTTCTGCACGCCCTTCGGGCACATCCATCTTGATGAAGGCAACGCGCCCGAGTTCTTTACCAGCGGCGCGAAACTGTCGCTTGTGCCGGGCGATGACCGGATGAAGCCGGATGCTCTGGCGGATCGGATCGCGTTTTTGCATGGGCTTGGTCTGGGCGGCGCGGTGCCTGCGGCGGTCTCGCTGACGCAGATGACCGAGATGGGCAATCTTTATGCGCTCGACGATCTGCGGGCGGTCTGCGCCATGGCCTCGGACCACGGGCTGACGGTGCATCTGGACGGCGCGCGTTTTGCCAATGCCTGCGTCACGTTGGGCTGCACACCGGCCGAGATGACGTGGAAGGCCGGTGTCGATGTCGCCGTGTTCGGAGGTACCAAGAACGGCCTGATGGGGGCCGAGGCGGTGATCCTGTTCGATCCCGCCCGCGCCCGCGATTTTGAGCTGCGCCGCAAGCGTGGCGCGCATCTGCTGTCCAAGCACCGCTATCTGGCGGCACAGATGGCCGCCTATCTGCAGGACGACCTGTGGCTGTCGCTGGCCCGACGGGCCAATGCGAATTGCGCGCGCCTGGTGCAGGGGCTGGATGCGATCGAAGGATTTGAGCGGGTCAATGACGCTTTGGGCAACGTCGCGTTTTACAACGTCCCGCGTGGCTTGCACCATCGGTTGAAAGCGACCGAGGCCGTCTATGCCCTGTGGGAAGGCGCGGAAACCGGCCCCGAGGACGAAACCGTGATGCTGCGCTTTGTCTGTGACTGGTCGCTAAAGGCCGCGCAGATCGATGGGTTCCTCGATCTGGCGGGCCGGGTTTAAGCGTAGAGCGTCCGACCCAAACCCCGAGACACTCAGTTGTGCAGAAAAGCCCTGAATACGCGGGCTTCCGGCGCAGTGCGGGCTGGTTGCCCGGGCAAGCCGGAAGCATGCGGAGGCAGGGCTTTTCCGCCCAACCCTTCGGGCCAAACGGAATTTCCCCAATCTCTGCGCCTTGCCTCTTGTCCGGGCAACCAGCCCGGTCTGCGAGGCGAGGCTTGATCTTGGGAAAATTCTGTTTGGCTGAGTGTCTCGGGGTTTGGGTCGGACGCTCTAGTAGCTGAATTCTTTGTAGATGCGGGTCAGATCGCCCTCCCAAGGGCCGTTGTACTGATCCAGCAGTTCATCCGCGGGCACCTTGCCCGTGTCGATGCTTTCTTTCAAAGCGTTCAGGAAATGCGTCTCGTCGGGGATCATCCCGCCTGCGCCGGGCATGGCGCGGGATTTCAGACCGGCCTCGGCAATGTCCAGAACCTCGCGTGCCAGATCATGCATGTTGATCCCACCGACCTGCGCCTGCAGCCCGTCGACACTCGCTGCCACACGCAGCTCTTCGCGGGTCTCGGTGTCCCAGCCTTTGACCAGATCCCAGGCCGCATCCAGCGCCGTCTGGTCATAACACAGTCCGACCCAAAAGGCGGGTAGTGCGCAAAGCCGCCGCCAGGGGCCGCCATCGGCGCCGCGCATCTCGATGAATTTCTTGACCCGCGCCTCGGGAAAGATCGTGGTCAGGTGATCCGCCCAATCGCTCAGCGTTGGCGTCTCGCCCGGCAGGGCGGGCAGTTCGCCCTTCAGGAAGTCGCGGAAGCTCATGCCCAGGGCGTTGATGTACACCCCGTCGCGGTAGACAAAATACATCGGCACATCGAGCGCATATTGCACCCAGGCCTCGAACCCGAAACCTTGGTCAAACACAAAGGGCAGCATGCCCGTGCGGTCATCGTCCAGATGTCGCCAGACCCGGCTGCGCCAGCTTTTGTGGCCGTTGGGCTTGCCTTCAAAGAACGGCGAATTGGCAAAAAGCGCCGTCGCCACCGGCTGCAGCGCCAGCGCCACGCGCATCTTCTGCACCATGTCGGCCTCGGACCCGAAGTCGAGGTTCACCTGAACGGTGCAGGTCCGCCGCATCATCGTGGTGCCCGAGGTGCCGACCTTTTGCATGTAGGCATCCATCAGCTTGTAGCGGCCCTTGGGCATGAGCGGCATCTCTTCGTGCTGCCAGATCGGGGCCGCGCCCAGCCCGATGAAGCCCACGCCGATCTCGTCGGCGATGTTCTTGACTTCGTCCAGGTGGACGTTCACCTCGTCGCAGGTCTGGTGGATGCTTTCCAGCGGCGCGCCGGACAGTTCCAGCGCCCCACCCGGTTCCAGGCTGATGTTGGCGCCGTCCTTTTCCAACCCAATCAGGTTGCCGCCTTCTTCGATGGGGGCCCAACCGTGGCGCTGTTGCAGGCCGGTCAGCACCGCCTTGATCGAGCGCTCGCCATCATAGGGCAGAGGTTTCAGCGAGTCCTTGCAGTAGCCGAATTTCTCGTGCTCGGTGCCGATCCGCCAATCTTCGCGCGGTTTGCACCCCTCGGCGAGGTATTCTGCCAGTTGCTCATGCCGTTCAATCGGGCCGCCGCCGGACTGGGGAATGGACATGGGGGTGCTCCGATCGCTGCCTGTTTCAGGACCCAAGGCATGCTCAGAATTTCAGGCGGTGTCAATGCAGGCGATTTGAGCGCGGGACGGCAGGCCCCTTGCGCCAGATAACAACCCGGTGAACCGTGGCCGACTGCATCTGTTGCAGCATCCACTCGGTCCGGATGCCCGGCAGGGTGGCGAAAACGTCGAAAAGGGCGTCTGCGCCCTTGGCATTGATCGGGATCATCAACGGCTCGACGCCCGGTTGAACCAGCTCCCAATGCGGCGGGCGTGCGGTGGCATCCAGCGACAGGCTTTGCAGATCGCCAAGGTCAACCATCCCGCCGTTCAGGGGGCCAAAATAGGCCACACGTCCTTCATTCACTTGCACCACACCTAAACCGCCGCCCCCTTGGCGAAAACGGCCACGTTGGATGCCGGTCAGGATCAGGGCCGCACCGCAGGCGATGACCACGTATCCAACGTATTGAAGCAGCCCGCCCGTGAAGATCGCCCAGTACAGACCCAAGGCCGCCACGGCTGCGCCGATCAGGGCTTCGTTCCAACGGGAGAAAAAGGCGGCGGCTTCGGGCCGGATGAGGGGCATGTCAGGGGCTTTCTCGAAACTCGTTCCGCCAACATAGGGACCGCAGCGGAAATTCCAACATCTGCGCGCTCGTGCACAGCATCTATGGCGCGGCGCACAGATGAAACACACTGATTTGGACGTCGACAGGCGTGGCGTCCGCAGAGCGGCTGAACAAGAGAATCTGACCCAGCCAAGGGCAACTCTGCAGATCGGCACCGAGCCCTGCGCTATCCCCAGTCCCCAAGCTGCATCTGCCAGAGCGTCAACGCCGCGACCGCCGCCGTGTCCGCGCGCAGGATGCGCGGGCCCAGGCTGACCACATGGGCTTGTGGCATCGCCGCCAACCGCGCGCGTTCAGCCTCGGAAAAGCCGCCCTCGGGGCCGATCAGGATCGCCCAGGGGCCGCGTGTCGCCGAGGCCAGGGCGCGCGCCGCCCCGGCCTCTGCCTCGTCGCAGAACATCAGGTGCCGGTCCTCGGGCCAGTCGGACAGAACCCGGTCGAGCTTTTGCAGATCGCCCACCTCGGGGACATAGGTGCCGCCGCATTGTTCCGCGGCTTCGACGGCGTGCGCTTGCAGGCGGTCCTGACGGATGCGTTCGGAATTTGTGAAGGCCGTCTGAACCGGCAGGATGCGCGCGGCCCCCATCTCGGTCGCCTTTTCGACAATGAAATCGGTGCGCGCTTTCTTGATTGGCGCAAAAAGCAGCCAGAGGTCGGGCGGCAGCTGCAAGGGTCTGGTCTGTTCGGCGCAGACCAGCACGCCGCCGCGCTTGCCGGCCTCGGCCACATCGGCCCGCCATTCTCCATCACGCCCGTTGAACAACAGCACCGCGCCGCCAACCGTCAGGCGCATCACGCCAAACAGATAGTGCGCCTGGTCCCGCGTCAGCGCGACAGCTTGCCCCCCTGACAGGGGCTGGTCTACATACAGTCTGATCTTGGCCGTCATGGAGCGCACCTTATGTCCGGCAATCCCCATATGCCAGAGGCCGAAGGCCAGGTTTCGGACGCGGTCAAAGGCAATTGGGTCGACCATTGGGCCCCCGCCGCCACGCGCCCCTACCTGAGGCTGTCGCGCGCCGACCGGCCCATTGGCACATGGCTGTTGTTGCTGCCGTGCTGGTGGGGTCTGTTGCTGGCGATGCTGCACGACGGGCAGGCGCGGTGGGAGGATCTATGGATCTTTGCGGGCTGCGGGATCGGCGCGTTCTTGATGCGTGGGGCGGGCTGCACCTGGAACGACATCACCGACCGGGACTTCGACGGCAAGGTGGCGCGGACGGCCTCGCGCCCGATCCCTTCGGGGCAGGTCACGGCGCGACAGGCGCTGGCCTGGGCCGTGGCGCAGGCGTTGATCTCTTTTGCGATCCTGTTGACGTTCCACCCGATGGCGATCCTGCTAGGCATCATCTCGCTGTTGCCGGTCGCGGTCTATCCCTTTGCCAAGCGGTTCACGTGGTGGCCGCAGGTCTTTCTGGGCATCGCCTTCAACTGGGGCGCTTTGCTGGCCTGGACAGCGCACACCGGGTCGCTGAGCTGGCCGCCAGTGATGCTGTACCTGGCGGGCATGGCCTGGACGCTGTTCTACGACACGATCTATGCCCATCAGGACACCGAGGATGACGCGCTGATCGGGGTAAAATCCACCGCGCGGCTGTTCGGAGACAACACCCCGCGCTGGCTGGCCCGTTTCCTGGTGCTGACCGTGGCGCTGTTGGGCTACGCGATCATCCTGGCCGTCCCATCCGGCGAAATTGGGATCATGGTTCTGGCACTGGTCGGGCCCTGGACCATGGGCTGGCACCTGATGTGGCAGCTGCGCCGGTTCGATGCAGACGACAGTCACCGTTTGATGATGCTCTTCCGCTCGAACCGGGATGCGGGACTGTTGCCTGTGCTGTTTTTCGCTCTTGCCCTCTTCGCGTGATTGAACAGCGCGGCCCGAGCGCGTATCAACCCAGAAGCCAGACTAACTATCCGGGACCGAAATGCGGCTGTCCTCCATCTTTGTGATTTTGGGTGCGTTCATCCTGGCCATGCTGTTCAGCATTGTTGCAGCCGGGTTTTCAGTACAGATCATCGAAAGCAGTTCGTCCCAGGGCGTGCGCGAAGAGCTGGACAAAGAGGGCCTTGTCTGGGCCGACGCGGACACCAATGGCCTGCAGGTCTTTCTGATGGGCACCGCCCCGACCGAGGCCGCTCGGTTCGAAGCGCTGAGCGCGGCGGGACGGGTGGTCGATGCGGCGCGGGTGATCGACCAGATGAACGTGGCCGAAGCAGCCGCGCTGGAACCGCCGCGCTTTTCGGTCGAGATGCTGCGCAACGATGCGGGCCTGTCGCTGATCGGGCTGATGCCAAAGGTCACCGACCGCGAACGCTTTGTCGGTCGTATCCTGCTGCGCATCGGTGCTGACGTCCCTGTCTCGGACTTCATGGAGGTCGCCGATTTCCCTGAACCAGAGGGTTGGTCCGAAGCGCTGGATTTTGCCATTCTTGCCCTGCGGGATCTGCCGCGTTCGAAAATCTCGGTCGAGGCGGGGCGCGTCACTGTCAAGGCCATGGCCGACAGTCCCGAGGCGCGCGACGAGATCGCCGCCGAGCTGACCCGCCGCGCCGCGCCGGATGTGACGCTGGATCTGCAGCTGACGGCCCCGCGCCCGGTGATCACCCCCTTTTCGCTGCGGTTTCTGATCGAAGACGGCACAGCCCGGTTCGATGCCTGTTCCGCCGACAGCCCCGAGGCGCAAAGCCGTATCCTCGAGGCCGCCAAGGCCGCAGGCGCGGCCGAGACGGATTGCGTGATCGGCCTGGGCGTGCCGTCCGGCACCTGGTCGCAGGCCGCAGAGCTGGGGATTGACGCGCTTGCGCAACTCAAGGGCGGGTCGTTGACCTTTGCCGATGCCGATATCTCGCTGATCGCGGCCATGGGCACCCCCCAGCCGCTGTTTGACCAGGTGATTGGCGAGTTGGAAAATGCCCTGCCGGGTGTGTTCGTCCTGACCGCCGTTTTGCCCAAACCGGTCGAGGCCAAGGCCGAAGATGCCGGGCCGCCCGAATTTGTCGCCACGCTCAGCCCCGAGGGGGACGTGCAGTTGCGGGGTCGGATCGACTCGGAAATATCGCGTCAGACGATCGACAGCTATGCACGTGCGCAGTTCGGCTCGGATGACGTTCACACGGCCGCGCGGGTCGACAGTTCACTGTCGCAGGCCTGGTCGTTGCGGGTTCTGGCCGCGCTGCAGGCGCTGGCCTACCTGTCCAACGGGGTGGTCACGGTCACGCCTGACGACCTTGCACTGTCGGGCAACACGGGCAACGAAGAGGCGCGGGCCGAAATCGCACGGGTGCTGTCCGACAAGCTGGGCGAGGGTGCGCAGTTCGATCTGAAGGTGACCTACGTCGAAGAGCTTGATCCGGCCAAGGCGATCCCCACGCCGCAGGAATGCGCCCAGAAAATCACCGAGATCATCGGCGACCGCAAGATCACCTTCGAGCCCGGTTCGGCGACGCTGGATGAAAGCGCCGAGGACATCATGGATGAGCTGGCAGAGCTGCTGAAGATCTGCGGCGAGCTGCCTTTGGAAATTGCCGGACACACCGACAGTCAGGGGCGCGAGATCATGAACCTGAACCTGAGCCAGGATCGCGCGCAGGCGGTTCTTGATTCGCTCAGCAGCCGGCGGGTGTTGACCGCCACCTTCCGCGCCCGCGGGTATGGCGAAACGCTGCCCATCGCGGACAACGGCACCGAGGAAGGTCGCGAGGCGAACCGGCGCATCGAATTCACGCTGATCGATCTGGAGGCTGAGGCCGCCGCAGCCGCGGAAGAGGCGGCAGCCGCAGAAGCCGACCAAGAGCCGACCGAGGACGAGGCGGCCCCCGAGGAGGAAACGGCCAATGAATAGGACCGAGTTCATCATCGCCACGGCGATCATTCTGTTTGTGGCCTTTTGCCTGGGCTGGTTCGCTCATTGGCTGGTGCATCGCTTTACGCGCGTCAGTCAGACCGACGTCGACCAGCTGGAACGCATGAGCCAGGAATTGCACGAGGCCGAGGAAACCCGTGATCAGGCGATCACCTACCTGCAGCAGCGCGAGGCAGAGCTGACCAACCAGCTGACCCAGACCGAGGCGGAACTGGCGGCGGCCATGGAGGGTCTGCGCGAAGCCCGGCACGAAGCCGAAGAGCTGCGCGCCTATGTCGAACGGATGCACGCAAGCTGACGCGACGGGCGGAAACCTTCGCGTCGCGCATTGAAGGGGCTGGCTTTCGCCGGCCCTTTTTGCTTCTGGATCAGTCGAACTTGCGCGAGGGCGCCAGAACCTTGGCCTCGCCGATCAGCACCTTCTTGCCATCGACAGCGCAGTGGCAATCCAGCGTCACGCGGCGCTTGGCATGGTCGATGTCGGTCACCTTGACCTCGGCATAGACCATGTCCCCCGGGCGCACCGGCGCCAGGAACTTCAGCGTCTGGCCCATGTAGACCGTGCCGTGCCCGGGCAATTGCTCGCCGATCACGGCCGAGATCAGACCCGCCGTCAGCATCCCGTGGGCGATGCGGCCCTGAAAGATCGTGTCCTGTGCATAGTCATCGTCCATGTGGACCGGATTGTGGTCGGTTGAGACCTCGGCAAACATCTGGATATCGCGGTCGGTTACCTGTTTGCGCAGGTGACGGGTCATCCCCATCTCAATGTCCTCGATGCAGATTGTGCCTCTGGGCATGTTGTCCAGCATATCGGGCTCCATGATATTGACCTCGCAATAAATGGACCTCTTGGGTGCCATTCGTGCAACTTTATTACTTTGCAATTGCAGAAAATCAAGGAATTAATGCGACGTCACAGAGGCATCTTTCGTCGCACCCTCGGTCCAGGTGGTCAGGGTTTTCCCAGTGTCTTCCAGGTCTTCCTGTTCGGCCCAAAGCGACCGCAGGGTGGGGGCATCAGCTGCAAAAGAGACGTCCAGCGTCGTGCATCCCCACAGCCGATCCGTGCGGAAGTGTCTGAAACCCTTGCGCAATTCGCACCAGGCGGCCAGCAGGACGCAGTCCTGGTAATAGACCAGCGCAAGCGGACGGACGGTGCGCACCGTCTCGACCTCGGCCAGGTTCCGATAGGTGATCTCAAGCTTTTGCGCGCTGCGAATGGCATCGCGCAGGACCGAGATCGGCACAGAGTCCCAACAGGCGTCATCCCGCGGCGCACCATGGGGTGAGACGACCAGCCAATCGGCGGGCCCATGCAAATCCTCGATCTTTTCGCAGATCCGGATTGCCGCGCGATTCAGCGCGCTGTCACCGGTGCGCGCCAGCATCGAAAGGCCCACGCGCAGCGCCTCGATCTCTTCCAGGTCAAAGTTCAGCGGCGGCAGGTCATAGCCCCGGCGCAGCACATAGCCGACACCCGATTCACCCTCGATCGGGGTGCGCATCGCCTGCAGAGCCGCGATGTCGCGATAGATCGTCCTGACCGAAACCTCGAGCTTTTGTGCCATCTCGTCCGCCGTCATCGGGCGGGTCGCGGCGCGCAGGATCTGGATCAGTTCAAACAGGCGGCTGGTGCGGCGCATGGGCGGGCTCCTTTCACATGCTGACACCTTAGCAAAGCCCCCTGACAACACCCTGTCAGGGGGGATTTGCGACACCGGGATCAGACCAGAAAACCGGAGCTTTCGCGATGATGTATTACGATCACGCCAGCATGATGGCGCTTGACCCCATGTCCTTGGCCCGCCAGCAAGAGACGCGCCTGCGCGGCGCTTTAAGGCAAGACATCGGGCAATACGAAGGGACCTACCGAGAGGCCTTGCCGCCTAACGCAGAAACCCGATCGAAAAGCGCGGTGCGGCCTGATGTCCGGCCAGATAGGACTGCAAGGCCTGGGCTTCGGGCTGTTCTTGCGTCCTGGTTTCAGCGGCGGCCAACCCACCCGTGATAAAGAGCGCATCGATGTCTTCGCCCGCCGCGCCAGAAATATCGGTGTGGATGCCGTCGCCAATGGCCAGGATGCGCTCGTTTGGCACATCCTTGCCAAGCGCCGCCAGACGCCGCCGCGCCAGATCATAGATCGGCGGGTGCGGCTTGCCGAAATAAAGGCTCTCGCCCCCCATCTCGGTGTAAAGCTGCGCAATTGCGCCCGCACACCATTCGCGTTCCTCACCCCGGTCCACGACGATATCAGGGTTGGCGCACAGTAGCTTCAGCCCCTTCTGCTTCGCCAGCAGCAACTGCGGGCGGTTGTCCGCAGGGTCGGCCTTCGGGTCGAAGGGACCGCAACAGACGATCCCCTCGGCCTCGTCCAGCGGCACCTGCGTGATCTCGACCGGGGCGTCCAACAGCTGCAAGGGTTCAAAGAACGGCAGGTCGTGCGGTTGACCCATGAACCAGACCTTCTGACCAACCGCGCCCTGAAACATCGCCGACCGCCCGCTGTCGCCGCTGGTGGCGATGTCGTCATAGGCGTCTGCGGGCACCTTGAAGCGCACCAGTTGCTTGGCCACCTCGTGCCGTGACCGTGGCGCGTTGGTCACCAGGATCACCGTGCCGCCGTTGGCCCGATAGGCCTGCAGCGCGGCAACCGCCGCCGGAAAGGCCGTGACGCCGTTGTGCACACAGCCCCAAAGGTCGACAAAAAGTGCGTCATAATTTTCGGAAATGGCGGATAGCTGCTCAATAATCTGCGTCACGGGGATCTCCGGCCCAAGGTGTTTGGCGCCTTGCTGGACCCAAACGCGGCAATAGGCAATGGTCCTTTCATGACACGAGCATGGCTATGGTATCTGCGGGCAACAGTCGGGCTGGGCGCAATCTTTACCGCGCTCTCCGAGCTGCTGTTCTATCCGGTCTCAAGCGACGTCGATCTGGGGACGCTGGCGCTGTTCTACGGCATCGGCGCGGTCTTTGCCGTGGCCGTTGTGGCCCGCCGCAGTTCGGCCGGATGGCTGGGGTTCTATATTGTCGCAACCATCGTCGGCTACGCCGCCGAAGGCGTCGTCGTGCCCGAGATCTACACCGCCATGCCCTTTACCATCGTCTGGACCAGCCTGGCCTGGCACGCGCTGATCTCGGGCCTGATCGGCGTCTGGCTGGTCCGGTCGCTGTCTCATGCACGTGCCGTGGTCTTTGCGGTGTTCTGCCTTGGATTTGGCCTCTACCTCGGTCTTTGGGGCGGCTATTTCTGGGGCGCGGAAGAGGCATCGATCCCCTATGTCGAACAGGCCCCCTGGGGCTTTGCCCTGTTTTTTGCCGGTCACCTGATCCTGCCGGGCGGCTCACCGCCCAGGCCTGCCTCTGGCGCTGTCATCGCGCTGTCCGGCGCGCTGATGCTGGTCGGGTTCGTCCTGTTGACGCTGGCGCAGCCGATGCCCGGCATGGTGCTCTTGCCGCCGTTGATCGGTCTCAGCATCCTGGCCGCAAAGGGGCAAGGCGGGCCTCTCTGGCCAAGTCTGCGCTGGTCCCGGATCTGGATCGCGGCGCTGATCCCAATCGCCGCTTTGCTGGTCCAAACCTTGGTACAAGGCACCTCGGGCGTGGCCGAAATGAACCTCTGGACCATCCTGATCGCTGGTCCGGCCTCGGTCGGCCTGCTGCTCTATGCCTTTGTCCAGGCACTAAAAAACGGGCGCAAGGCAAGCCTGCGCCCGTCTTGAATGTCCTTTGAAAGCGATCAGACTTTCAGGTTCGGAATGATCTGCTTTTTACGGCTCACAACGCCGGGCAGCACAACGCTGTCACCTTCGGCCGTGGCGTCAAAGCTCTTGGCGGCAACCGATTTCACCAGGTCGTTCGGCACAAGCAGGGTCGATTCCTCGTTCAGGATGTCGACGACAAACAGCAGCACCTGATCCACACCATCTTCCGAGGCCACGGTGGTCATGGTCTCCATCAGGGATGCCTTGCGGTCCAGCACGGTCGCGGGCGAGGTCGTCTCCAGCACCGAAACGCGGAACTTGGTGCCGTCGACTTCGTATTCCTTGCTGTCCATGCGCAGCAGCTCGGCGTCCGAAAACGCGCTGACGTCCGACTTGGCAGCGAACATGTCAGCGGCATAGGCGGGAATGTCGATACCCAGATCGGCGGCCAGTTTCTCGGCAACCGCCTTGTCGTGGTCGGTGGTGGTGGGCGAGCGGAATTCCAGCGTGTCCGACAGGATGCAGCTCAGGGCCGCGCCTTTGACCGCTTCGGGCATCTTGGCGGCATCGTCGCCGATCAGGTCCATCATGATGGTCGCGGTGCAAGCCAGCGGGCGCACGGTGATGTCGATCGGGCCCTTGGTTTCCAGGCCGCCAACCAGCTTGTGGTGGTCGATGATCGCCTTGATGTCGGCACTGTTGATGCCCTCGGGCAGCTCGGACGGGTTGTTGGTGTCAACGATGACGACCGGCGCGCCCTCTTCAACGCCCTCGATGATCGCGGGCTTTTCCAGGCCCCAGCGCTCCAGCATGAAAGCCGCTTCGGTGTTCGGCTCGCCCAGCAGTGCAGGCGCGGCGGCTTCGCCTTTCACCTCGTTCAGATACCAGGCCCAGATGATCGGGGCGCCTGTGCTGTCGGTGTCGGGGGATTTGTGGCCAAAAACCTGGGTGGTCATATCGGGGTCCTCGTGGGAGAAAAATCAATATCGCGCGCGTTATAGGCAGCGCCACCCCACTTGTCACCACACCCACCTGCGACTTACCGTCAGCCCCGCCCTGCACCAGGGACATGGCCCCGGTTTCTTCTTGCCCGAAATATCCCGGGGGTAGGGGCCAAAGGCCCCAAGGGGGCAGCGCCCCCTTTCCCGCGCGCCAGCGCTCATAATGCGTGCCCCAAAGGGGCACCCAATCAGGTCGAGACCTGTTCGCGCAGGATCGACGCCGTGATCGAGATCATCAGGTAGATCCCGGAAAAGATCAGGAACGCGAGGATCGTGTTTTCAAAGGCGCGCGGATAGCTCGGATCCTCGGACGCCACCGGCTCCACGCTGGTTGTCAGATAGCGCGCCTGGCTGTCGGCATCCCGCCGCGCCTGCTCCAACCGCTCCAGCGCGGCCTGCAACATCAGGTCCCGCGTCGCAAGGTCGGCCTGCGCCAGCTGGATCTGGACCGACACCTCGGCCAATGACGCCTCGCCAGCCGAGGCCGTGGTCATCTGCGCGTTCAACTCGGTCAAAAGCGTGTTGAGCCGCCGGATGTCCCCGCGCAGCCCTTCGACCTTGGCCGCGTTGGGGCGGGCATTGTCCAGTTGCGCCTGCAGATCCAGCGATTTTTCCTGAATCTGAACCTCGATATTGTTGATCTGCCCGCGCAGCGCGGTGATCCGCCCCTCGGGGTCGACAATCGAGCCTTCCTGCTGCAGGCGCACCAGCTTTTCCTGCGCTTCGGCCCGCGCCAGTTGCGCCTCTTGCAGACCTTGCGACGCGTCCTCGACCGCGTTCGAGCGTTTGCGCAGCGACAGGTTGTCGACGCGTTCCTCGGCATAGCCGATCAGCGCCTGGCTGAAGGCGGCCGCCACCTCGGGTTCAGCCGCGGCGATCTCCATGCGTATCACGCCCTCGGTCGGGTCATAGCCGATCTCGATGTTGCGCTTGTAGGTGCGATAGGCCTCTTCGTTCGAGGGATCCTCGCTCAGCCGCTGGATCGGGTCGATCCAGTCCTGCGTGTAATGCGCCTTGAATCCCACGTCCTGGTCCAGCCGCAGCATCGCGTCCTTTGACTGCAGATAGGACTGCACGGCAATTGCGTCCTGGTTGGTGGCAAACTGCGTGCCGCTGAACAGCCCGCCAAGGTTCCCCCCGCTTTCCGCCTTCAGGATCAGGAACTCGGATTTGGTCGCATACATCGGCGTGGCAACGGCGTAGTAATAGAACCCCGCCAGAAAGGTCGGCAGGAAGACAAAAAAGGCCAGCCGCGTCATCAGCAGCATCATCTTGCGACGGCGGCGTTTCGCCAGATCGCGCTGGACCTTCATGATCTCGGCCGCGCGGCGCTCGCTTGGGCTGGCGACATCTGTTGAAGGAAGATGAGATTTGTCGACCACCTTGGTCGCGGGCAGCTTGGCCAGCGGTTGCTTGTCCTGCGGCACGGGCAACTTGTCTTCGTCGATCTTCGGCTCGCCGCCAGTCACCAGATCCAGCGCCACGTCGCGCTGAAACGGATCGATCCCCTTGGCCCGCAGCAGGCGCACCGCGTCGTAATCCGAGGTCGGCGCAAGCCCGTGTTTCTGCGCCACCCGCCGCGCCATGCGCAGCTGGCGGCCGGTCAGCCCCTCGCGCCGGATGGCGTCCAGATCGGTGTCGGGCGCCGGGGCGGCCTGTGGCTGCGCCTCGGGTTTCGGGGCGGCCTTGGGTGTCTCGGACGACAGGGGGCGCAGGCGGTACTTCTTAGCCTTGGGTTTCATAGTCATAGAGCTTTTTCGCTTCTTCCAAGGTGTCAAACATGTGGATCTTGCCATCCATCAGAACGGCGGCTTTCCGCACGAACTTCTGCAGGATCTCGGGCTGGTGCGAGACGATGATGATCGTCGCCGTTTTCAGCTTTTCGGCCAGGATCTCGGACGCACGGCGGTTGAACTCGACATCCGTCGAATTCGGCATGCCCTCGTCGATCAGGTAGATGTCGAAATCCAGCGCCAGCATCAGGGAAAAGGTGAACCGCGCGCGCATGCCCTGCGAATAGGTGCCAATCGGCTGATCGAAATATTCACCCAACCCACAGAGCCAGCGGCAGAAGGCCTCGACATAGTCGGGATCCAAACCATAGAGCCGGGCAATGAACCGGGCGTTTTCCATCGCCGACTGGCGCGAGATCACACCGCCCATGAAACCCAGCGGAAAAGACACGCGGCTGGTGCGGGTGATCACGCCTTCGTCGGGTTTTTCCAGCCCGGCCATCATCTTGATGACGGTGGTCTTGCCCGTGCCATTGGGGGCCAGGATCCCCAGCGAGGTGCCCGGATCGACGCGAAACGACACCCTGTCCAGGATCACCTTGCGGCGAGCCCCGGTCCAGAACGACTTACTCACGCTGTCGAACTCAAGCATCCGGCGGTCCTGATACTGCTGCTCTTACCCTTTGACAGGGTTTGCTTGCTCTCGTGTTAAGCAGAAACTTTGGCGGCATTATGGCCCGGATTGGAAACAAAAAACAGCGAAATGGAAACAGCCCGTGACCATGAAAAACGGGCCGCAGAGAAACTGCGGCCCGTTTTTCACGCATGCGGCGCCGCTCAGAGCTCTTGTTTCTGAACCCGGAACACGATGCCCGCCACGATCGAGATCCCGGCTGCGGCAAAGCTGAGCAGCGCGCCCATCTTGGCAGCGTCCTGCACGGGGCCGGGGTCAAAGGCGACCGAGGCCACAAACAGCGAGACGGTAAAGCCGATGGCCGCGACAAAGCCGATGACCACCAGATCGATGATCCTCATGCCTTGGGGAATGCCCAGCTTCAACGGCACGGCGGCGAACCAGCCAAAGATCAGGATGCCCACGGGTTTGCCGATGATCAGACCGGCCAGAACCAGCCAGGTCGCATCGCCGATCGAGCTGAAGGTGACGCCTGCGTTCAGCAGGCCAAAGAAGAACAGCACCACCTCGACCGGGTGTTTCAGCATGTGTTCACATTCGTTCAGCAGGTCATGCAGGTATTTCTCGGCCTCGCTGAAGATGCCAAAGGCGCGGTCGGCGTGCGGCAGGGTCGGTACGATGGGCAAAAGCCCCAGCGCCGGGTGCAGGCCCGATTGCGCAAAGCCGTACCAGCTGCAGGCCCCTGCCAGCAGGTAGGGCCAGAAGTGCAGCCGCTTGCGGACCCAGGTCGAGGTTGGGCGCGATTGCTTGCCCCGGTCCATGGCGCGCGGCAGCCAGTTGAACAGAACATAGACCCCGATGGCCGAGGCCAGCGAGAACAAGAGCCACACCGGCGCCAGGTCGCCCGACGGGTAAAAGACCGCCAGAATGATCAGGCCCGCCGCATCGTCGGCGATGGCCAGAAGCAGCAGAAAGCGCACCGCCGGGTGGCCCGCGCCAAAGACCAGGCGGCCCACCAGATAGGAAAACGCGATGTCTGTGGCTGTCGGGATCGCCCAGCCGTTGGCAACCGCGTCATAGGTCTCGGACCCCATGACAGCGGCCAGGCCCAGGTAGACCGCGATGGGGCCAAACATGCCGCCAGCGGTGGCAAAAAGCGGCGTTGCCGCCTTTTTCCCGCGCAATGATCCGTTTTTCAGGATCACCGCCTCCCAGACCTCTTTCGCGGCAATCGCGAAGAAAAAGGCCATCAGCACGTCGTTCACCAGGTAGTGAAACGACAGAACCTTGGCGGTGCCGGGCGCGCCAAAGGCGTCATAGCCCTTGCCATAGGCCTTTTTCCAATAGTCATAATCCAGGCCGATCCAGTCGTTGAACCAGATCGGGTATTCGACAAGGTGGTGATAGCTGTGTGCGTCGATATTGGCCCAGACCAGGGCGATGAGCGCGCCGATGATCAGCAGCAGCGAATAGTTGGTGACAAAATTCCAGACGCGATACATGGGTCCCCCGAGCCGATATGCTTTCCCGTTCAAGCGGGTGTACCTGATGAAAACACACCCGGCAACGAAACGGCAGCGCTAACTGCCCAAATCGCGGTCATTGGGTATGCGTGTGGCCTGTCTCAAACGGTGCCGCTTGCCCGAAGCTGCACAAAAAAACGGCAGGGGGTTCGCGAACGCCCTGCCGTTTTCCGTGTCCAAGAGTCAAAGCTCAGGCGACCACGCCCCAGGTCAGACCGGCCAGCACCGCGCCCAGCAGTGCAAAGCCCAGATAGGCAGCAAAAACCCGTGGCTTGACCAGCGCCCAGACCGCGATGGCGGCGGGGATACAGCTGACGCCGCCCGCGATGACAAAGCTCATCGCAGCACCCGGGGCCATGCCCTGATCCAGCAACCCACCGATAAAGCCCACGGCGGCATAGCCGTTCAGATAGGCGGGCATTCCGATGATGGCCGACAGCAGCACGGTGCCCAGACCATCGCCTCCCAGGAACTGACCGACCCAGGCGGTGGTGTCGTAGACGATCATCGTTGCCTCGAAGAGATAGGCGATCAGCAGCCATTTCACGAGGAAGACAAAGTTCTCGACCCAGGTGTTGCGAAAGATCGTGCGGCGGTCGGCATCGCCCCAGAATTTCCACTCAGGCGTGCCCGAAAACGGCGCCTTGACGCCGCAGCAGCCGCCAACCTTGGGCTTTTCGCGCAGCGGGTCGGC
The DNA here is from genome assembly GCA_030424865.1 of Alphaproteobacteria bacterium. GTDB lineage: Bacteria > Pseudomonadota > Alphaproteobacteria > Rhodobacterales > Rhodobacteraceae > JAKVCP01. Next base: position 369,654 of record JAUHVR010000002.1, read on the forward strand.
AAAGACGGGGGTGTTGGCAAAGCCCATGGTCAGGAACCCGCCCATCATCCCAAGGCCCACCGCGGCAACGGTCTTGGCAATGGCGAAATCCATCCCAAGCTCGGCCCAAGTGATGGTGAACATCGCCGGGTCCATCAACGGCGAGGCCAGCCAAAAGGCCATGACGGCGCTCAGCGGCGCGCCGACCGCCAGCAGGGCCGCGATAAAGGGGATGACCTCGCACGAACAGAAGGGGGACAGCCCACCCAGCAGCGCCGCCATGACCACCATGCGGGCCGGATTGCCCTGGAACGCCTTGGCGATCAGGTTGTCCGCGCCCGACGCCTTGACATAGGCCACCAGCGAGATGGCGATCAGGATAAAGATCCCGGTCTGCGCCATTGCGCCTGCCACGATCTCCATCGCGGGGATGAATTTCGGCGTGTCAAAGATCAGCAAGGCCAGCGGGATCAGGACAACCGCCAGCCAGGCCTTGTCCAGCCGGTTGAGCCGTGACCAGCCCGAAGGCGGCGTAAGAGAGGTGTCAGCCATGGGAATGATCCTTGTTCGGCGATTTGGCGTCAGCACAACAGGCGTTCAGCAGGAAATTCGACAGCGCCTCGACCTCGTCATAGGCCACGGCGGCGCAGATGATCGACCGTCCTTGCCGGGCTTGGGTCACCAGCCCGGCCTGAACCAGAATTTTCACGTGGTGGGTCAGGGTGGATCCCGTCACACCGGTGCGTTCACCCAGCTCTCCGATACTCAGGCCCTCGTGGCCCGCGCGCACCAAGGTGCGCAGGACGCTCAGGCGTTGTTCCGAGCCAAGGGCCGCGAACTGAGAGGCGGCGACTTCAAGCGCCAGATCATCTGTCGAATCAATTTTCATATTTCTAAAATCATCGAAATGACGTCGTCGCGCAAGCTATATTTCTAGAAATGTCGAAATGAATGCTGCGTGACCCCGCCAACGGCATTTGAAATAACGCTGTCATGACGCAGATCACCCAATCCATCGCCGCCTGCCGCCTCTGCACCGACCGCTTTGCGGCGACGGAAACAGCCCATGCGCCGCGCCCGGTGGTCTGGTTCCGCCCCTCGGCGCGGCTGCTGATTGCGGGACAGGCGCCCGGCGCGCGTGTGCATGCCTCGGGCAAGCCGTTTGACGACCCCTCGGGTGACCGTCTGCGCGATTGGCTGGGGCTGACGCCGGACCAGTTCTATGACCGCGACCGGGTGGCCATTGTGCCGATGGCCTTTTGCTTTCCGGGGTACGACGCCAAGGGCAGCGACCTGCCGCCGCCCAAGATCTGTCACCAGACCTGGCACAAGGGGGTCATGACCGCCCTGCCAAACATCCGCTTGCGGGTCATCGTCGGCGGCTATGCCCACCGGTTTCACCTGGGCACCAAGTCCGGTGTGACTGACACCGTGCGCGACTGGCGCGACCATTGGCCTGCGGCGCTGCCCTTGCCGCATCCGTCCTGGCGCAATACAGGCTGGCTGAAGCGCAATCCGTGGTTCGGGCGGGACGTCCTGCCCGCACTGCGCGCCAAGGTAGACGAGGTTCTGAATGACTGAACTCACCCCGCTCGATCAGGCCCATGCCGCGATGCAGGCCGCGCCCGAAGACGATGCCGCCCGCCTGCGGTTTTATGAACGTCTGGCCGACAGCGAGCTGTTCCTGCTGCTCGCGCGCGAGGCCGAGGGCGACACGGTGGAACCCGATCTCTTTGACCTTGGCGACGCGCGCTTTGTTCTTGTGTTCGACCGCGAGGACCGGCTGGCGCAGTTTGCGGAACGGATTGTGCCTTATGCGGCGCTGTCGGGGCGGGCCGTGGTCTCGATGCTGGCGGGGCAGGGGATTGGCCTGGGCGTGAACCTGCAGGTGGCGCCCTCTGAAATCCTGATCCCGGCCGAGGCGGTCGACTGGCTGTCGGCCACGCTGGACGCCGCCCCACGCGAAGAAGCCGCGCGGCCGCAGGAATTCACCGCGCCTTCCGCGTTGCCCGAAGAGGTGCTGACCGCCATTGACGCCAAGCTGGCCACGGCGGCAGGGTTCGCGCGCAACGCCTATCTGGCCGAGGTCACCTACGAAGGCGGCCAGCGCGGCCATATCCTGGGCTTCACTGGCGCCGTGCCGGGGGCCGAAACGGCGCTGGCGACGGCAGTGAACGAGGCCTTGGTTTTCTCGGGTGTGCCAGCGGCGACGCTGGACGTGGTCTTTCTGTCCGACAGCGATCCGGCGGCGGCCAGCCTTGCGCGGGTGGGTCTGCGGTTCGACATTCCCGAACGCGAGGTCCCCAGGACCGAAGAGCGCCCCGCGCCCGGTTCAGACCCCGACGCGCCGCCAATCCTGCGCTGACGGGTCAGTGGGCGCGTAGAAAAGCGACCACGACCTGCGCGACCTTTTGCGGTTGGTCCCAATGCAGGGCGTGACCGGCAGCTTCGATGATGTCGACGTCAACCCCCAGCGCGGTCAGCGCATCCGAGGTTTCATCCAAGGGGGCAAGCCGGTCGTCCTGCGCCAGAAGTGCCTTGGCGGGAACGGTGAGGCTGGCGGGCAAGCTGTCCAGATCGGGTGACTGCAGAAATGCCACCTGATGCGCCATCGCGGCGAGGGACTGCTTGTGCGGATAGGCAAGGCTGGCCTCGGCCATCAGATCGACCTGTGCGGGGTCGCGAAGCGCATCGGGATGAAAGAGCCAGGGGAACAGCCCACGCAGCCAGGCACCAGGGTCCGTGTCGTTCCGCCGCTGCTCGGTCAGGGTCTGAAAGACCCGGCGCGAGGCCAAGGTCGGTGCGGGGTTCGACCCCAGAACACAGACCGAGGCCACACGGTTCGGCGCAAGCCCGGTTGCAGTCATCGCCACAAGCCCGCCCAGCGAGTGTCCCACCAGATGCACCCGGTCCAGGGACAGGTGGTCGGCGAGGGCCAGAATGTCCGTCCCCATCTGTTTCAGCGACAGACCGGGCAGGGCGGGCTGCGTCCGCCCGCTGCAGCGCGGGTCGGGTCGGATGACGCGGAAACTGTCGGTCAGCGCGGGCACCAGAGGCTGCCAACTGGCGCTGTCGCTCAGCATGCCGGGGATCAGAACGACGGGCGGGCCGGTGCCGTCGTCTTCAAACCACAGCGTGATGCCGTCCAGTTGTGCCTCAGGCATCGCGGGCCCTTTCAGAGCGGAAGGTCGGCAGCAGGTCGCCCTTCATCGGAGTGGCCTCCCACACGGCGCGGGCGATGGCGCGGCTGACGCAAATGGCGGCGGCGTGGCTGATGGCGCTGATGTCGGGTGGGGCGGGGCGCGCCTCGGTACTGGCGGCAAAGATCAGATCGCCGTCGCCGGGTCCGTGGGCCGGGACTATGGCACGGGCGATGCCGTCGTGGGCGGCTGTGGCAAGCTGTTTGCACTGCGCCTTGGTCAGGGTCGCATCGGTGGCAACGATCCCGATGGTGGTGTTGGCCAGCGATTGCATCGCCGCCAGTTTGCGGCTGGGGGGCAGGGCTTGCAGCCCGGATGTGGGCGCCGGGCCCAGCCCGCCGAATTCGTCCCCGATTTCAAAAGGCGCGGCCCAGAGGTGTCCGCCATCCGGGGTCACCGCGTCGCCGATCGGGTTCGCAACCATCAGCGCCCCAACCGTGGTGCCGTCCGCCAGCACCAGCGAGGCCGACCCGACGCCGCCCTTGTGGCCTGCGGTCAACGCCCCGAACCCGGCCCCAGACGAGCCAAGCGCGAATTCGGTGCCCGCGTTTTTTAAAGCCTGCGCACCAAGCGCAGGATAGGGGTTTACCGGCCAGTCCTTGTTGCCGCCGTTCAGCAGGTCAAAGACGATGGCGGCGGGCACCAGCGGGATGCGCGCAGACAGCGCCTGAAACCCGCGCCCCTGGGCGTGCAGCGCCTCCATCACGCCCTGCGCGGCGGCAAGGCCAAAGGCGCTGCCACCTGACAGCACCAGCGCGTCAACGCCCGGCACGGATTTGTCGGGCTCCAGCAGATCGGTCTCGCGCGTGCCGGGCGCGCCGCCGTGCACGGCGTAAGAGCAAGTGAACGGCGCAACCCCGGTCAGCACGGTCACGCCCGAGCGCAGGCCCGCGTCATCGGCCTGACCCACCCGAAGCCCGGCCACATCGGTGATCAGGTTGCGCGACCCTGCCGCCATCGGCCCAAACATCAGATGCAGCGCCCGCCGTCGACTTCCATGCAAACGCCGGTGACCATGCTGGCCTCGTCTGAACACAGATAGGCTGCCGCGTTGCCCATGTCCTCGGGGGTCGAGAACCGCCCGATGGGGATGGTCGACAGGAACTTGGCGCGCATCTCGGGTGTGTCTTCGCCCATGAAGCTGGCCAGAAGGGGCGTTTCGCCCGCCACCGGGTTCAGCGCGTTCACGCGGATGCCGTCCGGCGCCAGTTCCACCGCCATGGTCTTGGTCGCCGTGTTCATCCAGCCCTTCGAGGCGTTGTACCAGTTCAGCCGGGGGCGGGGCGACACCCCTGCCGTCGAGGCGACGTTCAGGATCGCGCCTTTGCCCGCCGCCTTCAGGTGCGGCACCAGCGCGCGGGCGGTCAGGTAGACCGACTTGCAGTTCACCGCAAAGACCCGGTCAAAATCCTCTTCGCTGACCTCTTCCATCGCTGCGGGCAGGTGGGTCACACCGGCGTTGTTCACCAGGATGTCGACCGTGCCAAAGGCGGTCATCGCCGCCTGCACCATGTCCGTCACCGAGGTCCCGTTCGAGACATCGACCCGGAACGGAATGCCGCCGGTTTCCTCGGCAAAGGTTCGGGCGGCCTCGCCGTTGATGTCGGCGATCATCACCTGAGCGCCCTCGGCCAGGAATTTGGTTGCGATCCCGGCCCCAAAGCCCGAGGCCGCGCCGGTCACGATGGCGGACTTTCCCGCTAGTCTCATTGTCTGGTTCCCCTTGTTTGTTGCGCCAGTGACGCGACCCTATCCATGATAGGCGGCCACGGTCTTGAGAGACGAAAAGCCATAAAGCGCCTCGAACCCCTTTTCACGGCCATGGCCGGATTTGCCCATGCCGCCAAAGGGCAGCTCGACCCCGCCGCCCGCGCCATAGTTGTTCACAAAGACCTGCCCCGCGTGCAGCGCCTTGGCCAGCCGCATCTGCCGCGCGCCGTCTCGGGTCCAGACGCTGGCGACAAGGCCATAGTCGGTGCCATTTGCGATGCGGATCGCCTCTGCCTCATCCTCAAACGGGATGATGACCTGGACCGGGCCAAAGATTTCGTCGTTTGCCAGCACGTGATCAGGCGCGACAGGGCCAAAGAGCGTTGGTTGCACATAGGTGCCCTCGGGCGGCAGGTTCTCGGCCAGTTGGCCCTTTGCCAGCACCGGCAGGTCCGCGCCCTTGGCCAGAAACCCCTCGACCCGCGTTTTCTGAATGCGCGAGATCAGCGGGCCGATGTCCGCGTCGTCGGTCGCGGGCGCGACGATCTTGGCGCGATAGGCCTCGGCCATGCGCTCCATGACCTGATCGGCGATACCGCGCTGGACAAGGATGCGAGACGAGGCCGAACAGGTCTGCCCGGCGTTCTGCAGCCCCGCGTTCACCAGGAACGGCAGGGCGGCGTCCAGATCGGCGTCGTCAAAGACCACCTGCGGGGATTTCCCGCCCAGTTCCAGCGTCACCGGCACCACATTGGCGCCCGCTGCGATCTGCACCGCCGCGCCGGTGGCGACGGACCCGGTAAAGCTGACGTGCTGCACGCCCGGGTGCCCGGCCAGCGCCGCCCCGGCCTCGGCCCCCAGACCCGGCACCACGTTCAGCGCCCCGTCCGGCAGGCCCGCGCGCATCGCCAGATCGGCAAAGGCCAGCGCGGTCAGACAAGCGTCTTCGGCCGGTTTCAGCACGCAGGCGTTGCCCATGGCGAGCGCCGCGCCGACCGAGCGTCCGATGATCTGCATCGGATAGTTCCAGGGCACGATATGCCCCGTCACCCCATGCGGTTCGCGCAGGGTGTAGACGGTGTAGCCGTCCAGATAGGGGATCGTTTGCCCCATGACCTTGTCCGCCGCGCCGCCGTAGAACTCGCAATAGCGCGCCAAGGCGATGGCATCGTTGCGCGCCTGCGTCAGAGGCTTGCCGACGTCCAGCGCCTCTAGCCGCGTCAGCACCTCGACCTCGTCCAGCACCAACTGGCCGATACGCGTCAGGATGCGTCCGCGCTCTGCCGCCGTCATCCGCCCCCAGTCCCCCTCACGCGCCTTGCGTGCGGCGGCCACGGCCCGGTCCACATGCGCGGCCTCGCAGCGCGCGATGGCCCCGATGGTCTCGCCGGTCGAGGGGTTGAACAGCGGCAAGGTCTCATCCGTCGGCTCCCACGTGCCGTCGATCAGGGCGTGTGTCGTGTCAAAAGGCAGGGGCGGCAGCATCGGGATCTCCTCCGGTCAGGTCGGGCAGTCTTGGTGCCGCCGCGATCAGTTCTTGGGTATAGCGGTGGTGCGGGGTGTTCAGGACGCGGTCCGTGGGCCCCTCTTCGACGATCTCTCCGGCCTGCATGACCAGCACGCGGTCAGTGATCTCGCGCACGACCGTCAGGTCGTGGCTGATAAACAGATAAGCCAGGTCCAGCCGCCGCGACAGATCGGCGATCAGGTCGAGGATCTGGGCACGGACACGGACGTCCAAAGCGCTGACAGCCTCGTCAAAGATGATCAGCTCGGGGTTGGTGATCAGGGCGCGCGCGATGGCGATGCGCTGACGTTGCCCGCCGGAGAAAGCGTGGATGTATTTGTCGGCGTCCGAGGCCTGCAAGCCGACATTCTCTAAGACCTCGCCAATGCGGGCCTTCAGCTCGGCGCCCTGCGGCGGGTTGGGCATCAGGTGAAAGGGCTCGGCAATCAGCCGCCCGACCTTCCAGCGCGGGTTGAAGCTGCCGTAAGGGTCCTGAAAGACCACCTGCAGCCCCGACCGCAACGCGTTCGGCATGCCCGGACCAACCCTCTGACCAAAGGCGGTGATCTCACCGCCCTGCAGCGGTTCCAGCCCCAGAATGGCGCGCGTCAGGGTCGACTTCCCACAGCCGCTTTCGCCGACCAGCCCCACACGCTCGCCATGGTGGATTGTCAGGTTCACGCCATTCACCGCGCGCGCGTACTCTCGCGGTTGGAACAGGCGTTTCCTCAGCGGATAGTCCCGCACCGCGGCGCTGACCTGCAGGATCGGGTCCGGCCCGTCCTTGGGCGCGGGCAGGTCGACCCGGTGGCCCGAGGCCTCGAACAGGGCCTTCGTATAGGGATGCTGCATGGTGCGGAACAGGGTCTGGGTCGGCCCCTGTTCCACGATCTCGCCATGTCGCATGACCACGATCCGGTCGGCCATGTCGCTGACCACGGCAAGGTCATGGGTGATCATCATCAGCCCCATGTGATCGGCCGCGACCAGCGATTTCAGCAGATCGAGGATCTGTGCCTGCGTTGTCACATCCAGCGCCGTGGTCGGTTCGTCCGCGATCAGCAGCTTGGGCTGCAGCGCAATCGCCATGGCGATCACCACGCGCTGCCGCTGCCCACCCGACAGCTCATGCGGATAGCGGGTCAGGGGAAACCGTTCCTCGGGCAGTCCAACCCGGCGCAACACGTCCCGCGCACGTTTCATCGCCTGCTCGCGCGAGCCCGCGCCGTGGATCAGGATGGTCTCGGCCACCTGATCGCCGATGGTCTGAACCGGGTTCAGCGCCGTCATCGGTTCCTGAAAGATCATCCCGATCTCATTGCCGCGCAGCTGGCACATCTGGGCATCGGTCAGCCGCAGAAGCTCGGTGCCCTCAAGCCGGATCTCTCCGGTCGCCGCCGCGCCCTGCGGCAACAGCCCCATCGTCGCAAAAGCCGTCATCGACTTGCCGGACCCGCTTTCGCCGGTCAGCGCTACGATCTCGCCCGGCGCGATGTCCAGCGAGACGCCTTTGAGGATCGGCGTGCCGTGAATGGCCAGCTGCAGGCCGTCGATCTGCAACAGGCTCATGTGCGTACCACTCGAAGCCTTGGATCCAGCCAGTCGCGCAACCCGTCGCCCAAGAGGTTCAGCCCGAGCACCATCAGCACAATCGCCAGCCCCGGGATCAGCGCCACATGGGGCGCCAGCGCGACCATTGTTTGCGCATCGGCCAGCATCCGGCCCCAGCTGGGGATCGGGGGTTGCGCGCCAAGGCCCACGTAGCTGAGCCCCGCCTCGGCCAGGATGCCAAGGCTGAACTGAATGGTCCCCTGCACGATCAGCAGGTTCGCGACGTTGGGCAGGATGTGTTCGGCGCTGATGCGGGTCTTGCCCTTGCCTGCCACACGGGCGGCCAGGATGAACTCTCGCGTCCAGAGACTGAGCGCTGCGCCGCGTGTCAGACGCGCGAAAACGGGGATGTTGAAGATGCCGATGGCGATGATCGCATTGACCGCGCCTGCGCCGAAGACGGCGGTGATCAGGATCGCGATCACCAGCGAGGGGAAGGCAAAGACCAGATCATTCGCGCGGCTGATCAACTCGTCCAGGACCCCGCCCGCGTTCGCCGCAGCCGCCAGCCCCAGCGGCACACCCAGCCCCATGCCGATCCCGACCGCCACAAGCGCGACGGCAATCGAGGTGCGCGCACCGACCATGATCATGCTCAGGATATCGCGGCCAAAGTGGTCTGTGCCCAACCAGTTGGTGGCATTCGGCGGCTTCAGACGACCGGCAATGTTCATCCCTTCGACGTCATAAGGCGTCCAGAGGAACGACAGCGCTGCGGCGAGCAGGAAAAGGGCGGTCAGCACGCCTCCGATCAGAAGACTGCGCCACTTCATGACCGAGACCTCAGACGCGGGTCAACGGCGGCGTAGGCCAGATCGACCAGGAAATTCACAAAGATCACCGCAAAGACCAGCAGCATGACAACGCTTTCGACAACGATCAGATCGCGCTGGGTGATGGCCTGAAACACCAACCGCCCGAGGCCGGGCAAAAAGAACACCTGTTCGATGATGATCCCCCCCGCCAGCAGAAAGGAAAACTGCAGACCAACAATCGTCAGCACCGGGATCAGCGCGTTGCGCAGCCCGTGCCGCCAGATCGCCTGCCGCTGGCTCAGACCCTTGGCGCGGGCGGTGCGCATGAAGTCCTCGCCCAGGATGTCCAGCAGAGACGACCGCATGACCCGCGTCAGGATTGCGGCCTGGGGCAGGGCCAAGGCGATGGCGGGCAGGGTCAGGGCCTTCATGCCCGCGAAAAACCCTTTCTCCCAGCCGGGGAACCCCCCAGCCCCGAACCAGCGCAGGGTGATGGCAAAGATCAGCACCAGCATCATCGCGAACCAGAAGTTCGGCACCGCCACGCCCAATTGCGTGGCGCCCATCACGGCAACATCGCCCGGTTTGCCCCGGCGCGAGGCTGCGTAGAGCCCCGCCGGAAAGGCGATCAAGGTGCTGAGCGTCAACGCATAAAGCGCCAGCGGCAAGGAAATCCAGAGCCGGTCAACGATCATCCCGCCCACCGAGGCGCGATAGGTGTAGGAGGTGCCAAAATCCCCTGTCGCCATGCCGCCAACCCAGGACAGATACCGCTGCCATCGTGACTGGTCGAGCCCCAGCTCGGCCCGCAGTGCCGCGACTGTATCGGGCTGCGCGTTGATGCCCAGCATGTAGGACGCGGGATCCCCCGGCGCGACCTCGACCACCACAAAGATCACGCCCGAGGCGATGATCAGGCTGATGGCCAGCGAGAGAAATCGTTGCAGGGCGTAACGCAGCATGAGCGCAGGTTATGCGGTGATCGCGGAGGGGTCCAGAATGATCGTCAGGTGCCAGCTTTACGTCGTGGCATCGTAGACGGCCCGCGACTTCGCTATCTCGGCCCTGCAAAGTCCAGCTCTCGACTCGCTGATTGCCTGGAACTTTGTCCGTGCCGACACCTTCGCGTGGACGCGCGAGACTGCAGATGCCGCGACGGCCGAGGTCCGGCTGACCAGCCTGGATGTGCGCGAAGGTCTGGTCGCGTCAGGTGCTCACCCCGGGGCTGCAGGCGCGAAAAGCCTGCACTTCGGGGGCGGCCTCGCTCAGGTCGATGGTGACCGAGGTCTCGCCCACGGTTGCAATCGCAACCGCGTTGAACTCGACCCCGTTCAGAACATTGCCAAAGCCCCGATCGGTGACGGTCAGGGCATTGCCGACGATCCGGTGTCGGCGGGTCGAGATCACGGGGCCGATCGGTTGGAAGGCCATGGTGAACAGCGACCCGCGCGGCCAGCCCTCGGGGCGGGTCAGGGTTATGGCATACAGGCTGCCGTCATAGGTGATCGCGACGGATGTTTCGCCCGCATGATCGAGGCGGCAGATCGGCTGTGCCGAGAACTGCCAGGCGGCCACAGGCGCCGCAAGCAAGCTCAGGATCAGTGCGAGGCGCATGTGGGAGAGTATAGCACGGTTGTCTTATCCGACCAGTCGGGTCTAGGCTGGGGCAGAGCAGACAGGAGGATAAGGCAATGCGGATGATCTTGGCACTGGGTGTGATGGCGGCTTTGGCAGGATGCGGCGTGCCGTTTGTGCCTTTGATTTGAGGGGGTGGGCGGCGGGGTGAACCCCGCCCTACGTTGGTGAGAGCGAGCGCGCATCGTTGCACGAAAATAACTTTAGGCTTGCACCTGTGCACATTTAATTTGTTTCAGCCTGTATCTCATCACGCCACTTGGACGCGTAAAAATTTATTGAATTCAGCAGCAATTCTATCTCTCCCGTAGACTTATGAATGTAGCGTTGGTCAGGCAGGGCGGTAGCCTCTCGAATGACCTCCACAGTGTCCGCGATGGCTTCGAAGAGTAGTTCCGTGTGAATTGCCAATAGCATTGGACGGGGATGAGCGTGATAATCGCGAAGCTGTTTCAGCCAACTTAAGCCTCGCGTTGGCTTTTCCGATTTTTGGATTTCTGTGCTGATCAATTCGGGATTTGAGGGAAGTTTGGCACGAATCAACAGATCACGAAGCGACGCAGTTTGCACGTTGAACGATTTTTCGCAAAGCGCGTGGAATTCCGCGCTGTTGCTGTCTTTTCCAGACTCATAGAATTCCTGTACTTCTTTCTCAAAATCTCTCCGAAAAATCCCAAACCCATCCGAACGTGTTAGTTTTTCAGCCAATAACGCATAAAGAGCGTCATGCAATCCTATGACGATCCATCGCATGTCTACGGCATCTTTCGCCCTCCGACGTACGTGCGTGTCGACAATATGCAAATTGGTGACAACGTGGTCGCCATACTCCACTTCGATATAGTTTTTCATCTCACCGGCGCCGTCTCACATTCCCCCCACGCTGCCCAGCCCGCCCCGCCGTGGACCGACCGCGTGACTTCACCGCCGCTTCCGAGGCCGCCTCGACCGCCGATTGGCGCGCCAGGGGGTCGTCGGCGACGGCCAGGTCCACGGCCTCCAGCCGTTTGATCTCGTCGCGCAGGCGGGCGGCCTCTTCGAACTCCAGGTTCTCGGCGGCCTTGCGCATTTCTGTCCGCAACCCGTCCAGCACCGCCTGCAGGTTGGACCCCTCCAGCCCCTTGTCGATCTTGGCCGTGACGCGCGCCTGATCGGTGTCGCCCTGATAGAGCCCCGCCAGGACGTCCTCGACGTTCTTCTTGACGGTTTCGGGCGTGATGCCGTGTTCCTCGTTATAGGCGATCTGCTTGGCGCGGCGGCGGTCGGTTTCGGCCAGCGCGCGCTCCATCGAGCCGGTGATCTTGTCGGCATACATGATCACCCGGCCCTCGGCGTTGCGGGCGGCGCGGCCAATCGTCTGGATCAGCGAGGTTTCCGAGCGCAGGAAGCCCTCTTTGTCGGCGTCCAGAATGGCGACCAACCCGCATTCGGGGATGTCCAGCCCCTCGCGCAGCAGGTTGATGCCCACCAGCACGTCGAAGGCGCCAAGGCGCAGGTCGCGCAGGATCTCGATCCGTTCCAGCGTGTCGATGTCCGAGTGCATGTAGCGGACCTTGATGCCCTGTTCGTGCAGGTATTCGGTCAGATCCTCGGCCATGCGTTTGGTCAGCGTGGTGACCAGTGTGCGGAAGCCCGCCGCCGTGACCTTGCGCACCTCGTCCAGCAGGTCGTCGACCTGCATCTCGACCGGACGGATTTCGACCTGCGGGTCCAAAAGGCCGGTGGGGCGGATCACCTGCTCGGTGAAGACGCCGCCAGATTGGTCGAGCTCCCACCCCGCAGGGGTGGCGCTGACAAAGACCGATTGGGGGCGCATGGCGTCCCATTCCTCGAACTTGAGCGGGCGGTTGTCCATGCACGAGGGCAGGCGGAAGCCGTGTTCGGCCAGCGTGAACTTGCGGCGATAGTCGCCCCGGTACATGCCGCCGATCTGCGGCACGCTGACGTGGCTTTCATCGGCAAAGACAATCGCGTTGTCGGGGATGAATTCAAAGAGCGTGGGGGGCGGTTCACCCGGCGCGCGGCCCGTCAGATAGCGCGAGTAGTTCTCGATCCCGTTGCAGACGCCGGTGGCCTCCAGCATCTCGACATCGAAGTTGGTGCGCTGTTCCAGGCGCTGGGCTTCGAGCAGTTTGCCTTCGCCCACCAGCTGATCCAGCCGCTGACGCAGCTCTTTTTTGATGCTGACAATGGCCTGCTGCATCGTCGGCTTGGGCGTGACGTAGTGCGAATTGGCGTAGATGCGCACGCGGTCGAAGGTATCGGTTTTCTCGCCGGTCAGCGGGTCCATCTCGGTGATGCTTTCGAGTTCCTCGCCAAAGAACGACAGCTTCACGGCGCGGTCTTCGAGGTGGGCGGGCCAGATTTCCAGACTGTCGCCACGCACCCGGAAGGACCCGCGCTGGAATGCCTGATCGTTGCGGCGGTACTGCTGCGCCACCAGATCGGCGATGATGGCGCGCTGGTCATAGTCCTTGCCCGCATGCAGATCCTGGGTCATCGCGCCATAGGTCTCGACCGAGCCGATGCCATAGATACACGACACCGAGGCGATGATGATCACGTCATCTCGTTCCAGCAAAGCCCGGGTGGCCGAGTGGCGCATCCGGTCGATCTGTTCGTTGATCTGGCTTTCTTTCTCGATATAGGTGTCGGACCGGGCGACATAGGCCTCGGGCTGGTAGTAGTCATAGTAGCTGACGAAATACTCGACGGCGTTGTCCGGAAAGAAGCCCTTGAATTCGCCGTAAAGCTGGGCGGCCAGCGTCTTGTTGGGCGCGAGGATGATGGCGGGACGCTGGGTTTCCTCGATCACCTTGGCCATGGTGAAGGTCTTGCCCGTGCCGGTCGCCCCCAAAAGCACCTGGTTTTGTTCGCCGTCCAGAACGCCCTGTGCCAATTCGGCGATGGCCGTGGGCTGGTCACCCGCGGGCGCGAACTCGGTTTCCATACGGAACCGCACCCCGCCTTCCAGCTTTTCGCGGGTTTTCACGTCCGGCGCTGGGGCGTGCATGATAGGCATGGATTGGTCGGTGTGGGCGTAAGACATCAGGGAGGACTCGCTTCTGGGCCAGGGCCCAGAGTTGTGCCGATTGCCGCGATGTTCAAGGGGGCGTGGTCCTGCTGCTGACGAAAAGTGGCAGCAGGCCGCCATGGGTCCACCGCCGTCTTTCCGCCATGACAATGCCCAGACATGGGTCCGATTTCTGCACAGAGTTTGGTTAACACCGATTAACTTGGGATGTTTTTCTGTCAGGGAGCGGGGCGTGCAGACCAGCGCGGCATATCAAGACGAGTTCCACGGAGATCGCGTGACGGCGCAGGTCGGGCGCTGGGCGGATGCCATTGCCGCGGTCATGGCTCCACAGGGCCAAGCCGCCGAACTTACGTTGGAACGCATCGGCGGACGTCGCGGAAGAGCCGTCTACAAAGTGTCCTGCGGACCTGAAACCGCCGCGCTCAAGGTGTTTGATCTGGCACGGCCCGAAATGCGCGAGGCCTATCTGCGCGAACGGGACATGCTGGTGCAGCTCAAGGGATGGTCGCGCACCGCGCGGCATCTTGCGCATTGCGACAAGGGCGGTTTTGTCCTGACCCGGTTCCTGCGGGGAACGCTGGTCAGCGACTATGCAAAACGCCACGGCGCCTTGTCCGTTGCCGCACCTGTCGGCACCTGGCTGGGCGGCCTTGACGCGCGGATGCCGGCGCGTCCGTCTTTTGCCTCTTGGAGCGATTACCTGCGTTCGATCGATTCCGGCCTGCCCAGGGCGGTCACCGAAGACGCCGAGGCGGCCTTGGGCGGGTTGCCCGTTCGCGGCATGGCGCTGGCGCGCAATGACGGTGGTTTGTCGAACTTGCTGCTCAACAACAGCGGACATTGCCTTGGGGTCGATTTCGAGCGCAGTCGGGTCAAACCGCGCGGGTGGGATTTTGTGCTGACGGCATTGGAGTTGGCGGCGCAGGGCCCTTCGCCTTTTGATCAGGTGCTGGCCCGTTTGGGTGATGGCTATGTGCAGGCAGCGGATCAGAAGACGCTGGTCGCCGAGGTGTCTGACGTGACACGTTTCCTGTTCACCGCGCTAACGCAAAAGACTATTTCGGGGTAAGCGATGGCTGTTGAAGTCCTGAATATTTCCCTGACCGGAAATAACACGGTGAATGGCAAAGACCTGATTGCCGGAGATGAAAACGACAATCAGATCGTGACGTTCACGGACGGTGGCAATGTCAACGACGACGGCACGATCACAATAGCCTTCTTCGGCAAAGACGCCCCGACCGAGCCCGGAGCAGGCGACGGCGGCGATGATTATTTCTATCTCGACCTCAGCCAGTTCAACGATGATTTCAGCTTTGAAGTCAAAAGCTTGGACGCCGGGGATACATTCGAGATCCGCGGCTGGGACACGCTGAATATCGTGGGCGGCATCTATCAATACACCTACACCGGCAGTGATGGGTTGGCCCATACATTCTGGATCGACCCCGTCTCGCAGAACGGTACCGGGACGGTTCAGATTGTCTGTTTTTGTCGTGGCACGCGGATTGCCACACCGGCTGGGCCGCGCAGGGTCGAAACGCTCTCACCCGGTGATCTTGTGGATACGCTGGACAACGGAGCCAAACCCATCCTGTGGATCGGACGGCGACATCACGCATGGGACAGCGGGCCGGACAGCGGCAAACCGGTTCAGATTTCTGAAGGGGCGCTGGGCGAAGGATTGCCTGAACGGGATTTGAAAGTTTCGCCGCAGCATCGCATCCTGGTGCCGGACGGCGAGGGGCAGGCGCTGGTCGCGGCCACCCATTTATCGGACCTGGCCGGTGTGCGGGTCATGCACGGTCGACGGGAAGAGGAATACTTTCACCTGCTGCTGGACCGACACGAAGTGCTGTTTGCCGAAGGCGCCCCGGCTGAAAGCTTTTATCCGGGCGCGGCGGCCGTCGCTGCCCTGAGCCCCCTGGAACGGCGCGCGATTGCCGAGACCGCGGTGCAGGTCATCGAAGACGACGGCGCAGGCCAGGCCCGCCCCTTCATGCCCGGCCCCAAGGCGCAACGTCGGTTTTCCGGCAAGGCTCCGGTCTGGACCCGGGACCGGCTGGAGCGCGTGACGCGGCAGGGTACAGCCCGGAAAACCGGCTGATCCCGCACCCTGCGCCACGGCGCGGCAAATCGCATGCGCTTGACCCTTGTCCTGAGCGCCGTTTTTCCGGATAACAGCCCGGACCAAAGGAGTTCCGTCCATGCGTGCCCGAATCTACCAGCCCGCCCGCAACGCCATGCAATCCGGCGTCGCCAAGACCAAGCACTGGGTTCTTGAGTTCGCGCCCAGCAGCGCGCGCTCGGTTGACCCGCTGATGGGCTGGACCTCGTCAAGCGACACGCAAAGCCAGGTCAAGCTGCGCTTCGACAGCAAAGAGGCGGCGCTGGACTACGCCAAGGACAAGGGGATCGACGCGCAGGTGATCGACCCCAAGAAGCGCAAGGCCAACGTGCGTCCGCGCGGCTATGCCGAAAACTTTGCCGTTGATCGCCGCGGCCCCTGGACGCACTAAATCCCCAAATCCCGACAGATTTGATCAGTTGATCTTGCTGCCACGGGTCAGCCGTGGCAGGACGGTGGGCAGCCGCGCGTGAGGCGGCAAGTTGAACAGGTGCCCGCCCTTGCGTCCTACGTCTCGTATCCTGACAGAGCGCACGCTGACCGTGCTGGCCTGTCTCGTCGCCCTTGTGTGCGCCTTGCCCTATGGCGGCGTGGTGGTCGCTGCCCTGGCCGAGTCGTCAGATACCCTGGCCCACCTCGCCGATACCGTGCTGGGCCGCTACATCGGCACCACGCTGGTGCTGGTGGTGCTGGTGGCACTCGGGACCTTTGCGCTGGGCACAGGCGCGGCCTGGCTGGTCATCATGACCGAATTTCCCGGCCGGCGGATCCTGGAGATTGCGCTGGTCATCCCGCTGGCCTTTCCCGCCTATGTGCTGGCCTATGCCTACACGCACCTGCTGGACCACCCCGGCATCGTGCAGTCCACCTTGCGGGACATCACCGGCTGGGGCCCGCGGGACTATTGGTTCCCCGAGATTCGCAGTCTGGGCGGGGCCGCGGCCATGCTGGTTCTGGTCTTCTATCCCTACGTCTATCTGCTGTCGCGCGCCGCATTTGTCGGGCAAAGCGCCACGACGTTCTACGCCGCCCGAGCGCTGGGCCGGTCACCGATTTCGGCCTTTCTGACCGTCTCGCTGCCCATGGCGCGGCCTGCGATTGCGGCCGGGGTCCTGCTGGCCACGATGGAGACAATCGCGGATTTCGGCACCGTCAGCTACTTTGGCATCCAAACATTTGCCACGGGCATCTACACCAGCTGGTTCTCGATGGCGGACCGCGCCGCGGCGGCACAGCTGGCGCTTGGGTTGCTGAGCTTTGCGTTGCTGCTGTCGTTCCTCGAACGCTCCAGCCGGGGGCGGGCGCGGTACCATGGTGGCAAGCGCAAGGAGGTCATGGCACGGATGCAGCTGACGGGCGGTGTGAAATGGCTGACGGTGGGCCTGTGCGTGATCCCGGTGCTGTTCGGCGTGGTGATCCCGGTGGTTGCCCTGCTCAGCATGGCAATCGGATCCGAACAGGACCTGTTCAGCCGGCGCTACATCGCTTTTACCCGCAACTCGTTCACGCTTGCCGTTGTCGCGGCCGGCGTCACGGTGGCAGCGGCCGTCTTGCTGGGCAGTTTCAACCGGATGGTGCCGGGCCGCCTGTCACAAGGCACGGTCTACGTCGGCCGCATCGGGTATGCCGTTCCGGGCGGCGTCATTGCCGTGGGTCTGATGGTGCCCTTTGCGGCCTTTGACAACGCGTTGGATGCCTGGATGCGGCAGACGTTTGACATCTCGACGGGGCTGTTGTTCACGGGGTCGATATGGGTGCTGGTCGGGGCCTACATGATCCGATTTCTCGCCGCCGCCATTGGCGCCTTCGAAGGCGGCATCTCGGCGGTCAGTACAAACATCGATGCGGCCTCGCGGGTTCTGGGGCAGGGGGTCTGGGGCACCCTGCGGCGGGTGCATCTGCCGCTGTTGACGCCCAGCCTGCTGACGGCGGCGCTGATCGTCTTTGTCGACGTGATGAAAGAGCTGCCCGCGACACTGATCATGCGGCCATTCAACTTTGACACGCTGGCGGTGCAGGCGCACCGGCTGGCGGCGGACGAACGGTTGGAGGGTGCGGCAGTGCCCAGCCTTGTGATCGCGGCCATCGGCTTGATCCCCGTGATCCTGTTGTGCCGGCAGGTGGCGCTGCGGCGCAGGTAGGCCCGCAGCGGTGTCCCGGCGTCCAGGCGGTGCAGTGAGACACGTTGCCTGCGATGTCCCAACAAAAAAGCGCCGGACCAGCCGGCGCTTTCTGCTTTTCATGGGGGATTGGGTTATTCCCAACCAACCTCGTTATAGATTTTCTGTGCGGCCGGGATCTGCTTGGCCACGGCCGACAGATCGACGTCGTCGGGCTTGAAGAAACCCAGCGCCGCAACCGAGGGGCTGAGACCGACGCCGGGAACCGCCGGATATTCGTCGTTGCCCGCCGAGAAGTACTTCTGCGCCTGTTCGCTTGCCAGGTATTCAAGGAACAGGATTGCGTTGTCGCGGTTGGGGGCATTCACGGCCACGCCGCCGCCCGACAGGTTCATGTGCGCGCCACGTCCGTCCTGATCGGGGAAGACCCAGCCGATCATGTCCAGATCATCGGACAGGCCCTTCACGTCGCGGCGGATTGCGCGCGAGAAGTAATAGGTGTTGGACAGGGCAATCTCGCATTCGCCAGAGACGATGCCGCGCAGCTGATCGGTGTCTCCGCCCTGCGGGTCGCGTGCAAAGTTGCTACTGACCGCCGCGGCCCAGGCCTTGGCGGCTTCTTCGCCCTCGTGAGTGATGATCGAGGCCAGCATGGTCTGCATGTAGACATTGGTCGAAGACCGGATGCAGATCATGCCTTCGTACTCGGGCTTGGCCAGATCGGAATAGGTCAGCGGAGGGTTGGCAACGTCGTTCTTGTCATAAAAGATGACACGCGCCCGCTGCGAGAACCCGAACCACTGATTGTCGCTGTCCTGAATGTAAGAGGGAATGCGGGCTTCAAGGACCGCACTGTCAATGGATTGCAGAACACCGGCGTCCTTGGCGCGTTCCAGGCGCGAAGTGTCGACGGTCAGCAGCACGTCGGCGGGTGAATTCGTCCCTTCAGCCTGCATCCGGGCGATCAGCTCGTCAGCTTTGCCTTCGATCCGGTTGATGATGATGCCGGTGGCGTCTTCAAAGTCCGAGTACAGGCGTTCGTCCGTGTCGTAGTGGCGGGCGGAATACAGGTTCACAACACCGTCGGCCAGTGCGGGCAGGGTGGCGGTCACGACAGCCGCAGTCGCGAGCGGCAGGGTTTTTAGGATGCGTGGCATCGGAAAGCCTTTGTTTGCGTTTCTTACTGTTTTTGTCAATTACCCAGAGAGTCGGTGGATTGCAAGGAAGTTGACAATATTTGTCGGAATAAAAGGGCCGCTGCGCGTGGATGTCGCAGCACACCCTTGGGCGCCTGTTGGTCAGAGCTGTCGGATCAAACTGCCTGCCTTCTCTGCGGGCGATTTGCACAAGAATTAGGCGGCATTCGCCCTGATGAACGGGAAACAGGGTGCGAACCGGCCTTTGGCGGCCTTGCCGGACCAAGACTCCTTGCCCCCGAAAACGGGGGCCGTCACTCTGCATCGACAAAGGGGGACAGGCGCATTCTCGATTCATTGACCATATCCCGGCCCACCCAGGTGCAACGCGCCCGGGGTCAGGCGCGCGTGGGTGCGCGCCTCAGCGGTGAGAGATCGGTCATCGGCGACCTGCGCCAATCCGGATCGTCCAAGCTGTTGTTCCCGCGCCCGCGCGGCCGCGCTTTGGATGTGGTCACCTTGAACACCGCAGGCGGGATCACGGGCGGAGACCGGTTTGCCCTTGAGGCACATGTGGCGCCTGGCGCACGCATGACCATTTCGACCCAGGCCGCAGAACGCATCTACCGGGCGACGCCCGGGCAGGTCGGCGCGGTCACAACCGAGCTGACGCTGGACAGCGACGCGCGGCTGCACTGGTTGCCGCAGGAAACCATCCTGTTCGAAGGTGCCGCGCTGAAGCGAAACTTGCGCCTGAACCTGGCCAGTGACGCGCGGTTGCTGGCCTGCGAGACGCTGGTATTTGGCCGGACCGCGATGAACGAACAGGTCACCGACCTGCACCTGCGCGACCAGATCGATCTGATCCGAGACGGGCGCCTGGTTTTTTCTGATCGGCTGCACCTGGATGGGGATGCCCAGTCCAACCTGGCGCAAGCCCCGGTGGCGCATGGCGGGTTGGCCATGGCCTCGGTGCTTTGGGCCGCGCCCGAGGCCGATACCGCTCTGGACAAGATCCGCGCGATGCTGCCCGACACAGCCGGTGCCGGCTGCCCGGTCAGCGACCTGGTGTTCATCCGCCTTGTGGCCCCCGACAGTTTCGTGCTGCGCAAGACGCTTGTGCCGCTTCTGACCCATCTTTCAAACGACCCACTGCCCCGAACCTGGACGATCTGACATGCAACTGACCCCTCGTGAAAAGGACAAACTGCTGGTGGCGCTGGCCGCCGAAGTGGCCCGCAAACGGCTGGCGCGCGGCGTCAAGCTGAACCACCCCGAGGCGATTGCCCTGATCACCGACGCCGTGGTTGAAGGCGCCCGCGATGGACGCTCGGTTGCGGACCTCATGGAGGCTGGCGCCCAGGTGATCACCCGCGACCAATGCATGGAAGGCATCCCCGAGATGATCCACGATGTGCAGGTCGAGGCGACCTTTCCGGACGGGACCAAACTGGTCACCGTACACAACCCGATCCGCTGAACGTTTGGCAAAAGGACCCATGTCGATGAAATACACCGCTGCTCTTCTTGGCCTGATCGCCGCGCCCGCCTTTGCCCATCCGGGGGCGCACGTGCATCCGCATGCGGCGGATGGCTGGGTCGGTCTGGCGCTTGGCCTGGCGCTGATCGCCGTGGCCCTTGTGGGGGCGCGCCGCATGGCGCGCGCGCGCGGATGATCCCGGGCGAGCTGTTTCCGGCCGAGGGCGAGTTGGAGCTGAACACCGGCCGTGATCCCATTGTGCTGATGGTCGCCAACACCGGTGACCGCCCGGTTCAGGTGGGCAGCCACTATCATTTCGCCGAATCCAACAGTGCGCTTGATTTCGACCGCGAAGCCGCGCGCGGGATGCGGCTGGACATTGCGGCCGGAACCGCCGTGCGGTTCGAGCCCGGTCAGCGCCGCGAAGTGGCGTTGGTTCCGGTCTCTGGCGATCGTCGCATCTTTGGCTTCAACCAAAAGATCATGGGCGCTCTTTGACCCGTTCCAAATCCGGCGGATCCGGCAGGATCGCGCCGAAAAATGCCGCACTTTCTGCAGTGCGGCATTTTTTTGCTGCACATGCAAAATGGGGCTGATATACTTGGTTCCAACGCCACCTTTCGCCGGGGACCGAACTCATGTTCGATATGCCGAATTTTTTGAAAGACGTCGCGGGTTTGCTGCCATTTCATGCGCCCGAGCCGGGGCGCGTCATCGATTCGGTCACAGACCAAAGCTCCACTGCCGTTAACTCGTTCTTAACACTTCCGGGTGCCTTGGTGGACGCTCAGATGGTGATCGGACTCAGGACATTGGGGCTTTTGGGCGTGGTGGCATTTCCACTGGCAGAACGCGTGCACATGGTCGCCGAAAAACCGGCGGCCCTGTCCCAGGGAATTGACGGTCTGAGCCGTGCAGTCTGGGCCGGCAAAGGCCCTGCCGATCAAGCCCAGGCCTTTATCGAACCGGCTACCCGCAAGGTCCGGGACAATCACGTTCGTCTGCGTCACCTGGCGCTGACGGAAACGAACAAGCTCGAAAGAGCTTCAGGAGTGAAAGCATGAACGTAATGACACAACCCTTGGAGTATTCCTCGGCCTACATGCGGATGGCGGGGGATCTGTGGTCCTCGAACCTGAAGGTCATGCAGGTTCTGATGGATGCCACGCTGAAGAACAACATGGTCTACCTGGGCCTTGCTGCGCCATCTTCGGTGACGGAACCCGCACCCGTGAAGAAAGCGCCGGTCAAGAAGGCGCCAGTGGCGAAAGCCGCGCCCAAGGCCGCTGCCAAGCCGGCGGTTGTCGCCAAAGCGGCCACGCCTGCGCCCGCCAAGGCCGCGCCCAAGCCCGCCGCGAAACCCGCCGCCAAGCCTGTGGCCCGCAAGACAGCCGCAGCGCCCAAGCCCGCCGCAGCGCCCAAGCCTGCTGCAGCGCCGAAGGCCGCCGCCGCGCCGAAAGCAGCAACCGCCAAGGCCCCCGCAAAGCCCAAGGCCGAGCCGGTCGCCAAGGCCGCACCTGCCAAACCCGCTGCCGCCCCCAAACCGGCGGCTGCCGCGGCCGAAAAGCCTGCAGCCCCGGCACGCGCGCCGCGTCGCAAGCGTGCGCCTTCGACGCCGCCGAAGCTTCCCGAGGGCTCCAAAC
The DNA here is from genome assembly GCA_030424865.1 of Alphaproteobacteria bacterium. Lineage (GTDB taxonomy): Bacteria > Pseudomonadota > Alphaproteobacteria > Rhodobacterales > Rhodobacteraceae > JAKVCP01. The sequence goes on from JAUHVR010000002.1 coordinate 391,595, forward strand.
CTTCGAGCGAGAGCTGATCTTGCTTTGACCCCAAGTGCGAGGGGCACTGCAAAAGCGGCGTGGTCTGACTGGACCACGCCGCTTTCTGCGTCTGGGGTGGGCGGCAATCCCGGCGCTGCCCGTTTTTTGGGCAAATCCGCCTTCCGCTAAGGCAGAACCCCTCTCTGAATGCTCCAAAGATTGTCTCTTGTCCCGGCCTATGGTGGGTTCTTCGGAAACGACCCGTGCCGGAGACCCACATGCCCGCAACCATTTCCCGTGCCGACTATGCCGCCATGTTTGGCCCCACCACCGGCGACAAGCTGCGTCTGGCCGACACCGACCTGATTATCGAGGTCGAACGCGATCTGACGGCGGAACGGGTGGGCGCGGCCTCGGGGGTGAATGGGCCGGTCTATGGCGAAGAGGTCAAGTTCGGCGGTGGCAAGGTGATCCGCGACGGCATGGGCCAGGCCCAGACCACCCGTGCCGACGGGGCCGTCGACACGGTGATCACCAATGCGCTGATCCTGGATCACACCGGCATCTACAAGGCGGACGTCGGCCTGAAGGGCGGGCGTATCCACAAGATCGGCAAGGCGGGCAACCCGGACACCCAGCCGGGTGTCGACATCATCGTCGGTCCGGGGACCGAGGCGATTGCGGGCGAAGGCAAGATCCTGACCGCGGGCGGCTTTGACAGCCATATCCACTATATCTGCCCGCAACAAATCGAGGACGCGTTGCATTCGGGCCTGACCACCATGCTGGGTGGCGGCACCGGCCCCGCGCATGGGACCTTGGCGACAACTTGTACGCCCGGCCCTTGGCACATCGGGCGGATGCTGCAATCGGCGGATGCCTTCCCGATGAACCTGGCCTTTGCGGGCAAGGGCAACGCCTCGTTGCCCGCCGCCTTGGAGGAACAGATCAAAGGCGGTGCCTGCGCGCTGAAACTGCACGAGGATTGGGGCACGACCCCCGGTGCGATTGACTGCTGCCTGAGCGTGGCTGACGCGATGGACGTGCAGGTGATGATCCACACCGACACGCTGAACGAATCGGGCTTTGTCGAAAACACCGTCGCCGCCATGAAGGGCCGCACGATCCACGCCTTCCACACCGAAGGCGCGGGCGGGGGGCACGCGCCGGACATCATCAAGATCTGCGGCGAAAACCACGTGCTGCCCAGCTCGACCAACCCGACGCGGCCTTACACCGTCAACACGTTGGAAGAGCACCTGGACATGCTGATGGTCTGCCACCATCTGGACAAGTCGATCCCCGAGGACGTGGCCTTTGCCGAAAGCCGCATCCGGCGCGAGACGATCGCGGCCGAGGATATCCTGCACGACATGGGAGCCTTCAGCATCATCGCCTCTGACAGTCAGGCCATGGGCCGCGTGGGCGAAGTGATCATCCGCACCTGGCAGACCGCCGACAAGATGAAGAAGCAGCGCGGGAAACTGGCCGAGGAAACCGGCGACAACGACAACTATCGTGTCCGTCGCTACGTGGCGAAATACACCATCAACCCGGCGATTGCCCATGGCATCAGCCATGAAATCGGCAGCATCGAAGAGGGCAAGCGCGCCGATCTGGTGCTGTGGAACCCCGCCTTCTTTGGCGTGAAGCCCGAGATGGTCCTGATGAGCGGCACGATTGTCTGTGCGCAGATGGGCGACCCCAATGCCTCGATCCCAACGCCGCAGCCGGTCTACACCCGCCCGATGTTCGGCGCCTACGGTCGGGCTGTCGAAAACTCGGCGGTGGTCTTTGTGTCAGAGGCCGCGCAGGCCGAGGGGATCGGCGAAAAGCTGGGCCTCGCCAAGCAGACGGTTGCGGTGCAAAACACGCGCAACATCGGTAAGTCCGACCTGCTGCTGAACACCGCCACGCCGCATGTCGAGGTGAACCCCGAAACCTACGAGGTGCGCGCGGATGGAGAATTGCTGACCTGCGAACCGGCAGAGGTTTTGCCGATGGCGCAACGCTACTTTATGTTCTGACCCAAGGCGCTGACTCACAAGCGCCCAAAAACCGGGAGGAACAATTGTGATCAAACGCATATCGGTGGTGGCGCTGGCCGCCCTTTTCCCCGCTGTTGCAGGCGCGGCCTGCGTGACGGCAGACAACTTGGAGCGTGGAATTCGTGTCGACTATGAGGACGACGCGTCAGAGGTGATCTACAGGTTCGGGCCCAATACGCTTGCGGCGGATTACCTGGAGGGCGGGCAGAGAACTTCGCGCAGCTTGCTGCTGCATGGGGTGTACCTTGTCGAATACCTGGGTTTTGACAACGGGTCAGACGTTCCGGATTATCGAGACACCTATTCGTTTCCGCCAGGACCGGATGGCATGCCCTTGCCGTATCCCGGTGGCACGTTCGATGTGACGGCCACGACCCTGATTGATGGAAGTCTGGACCGAGAGGCCCAGTCCTATGTCTTTGGCGCCGAGCAGTCGTATCAGCTGTCGGGATGCACCTATCGTATGGTCCCAGTCCTGATCACTTATCCGGACGATCCCGAGCCGTGGACCGACTACCTGAATTACCTGCCTGACCTTGGCCTGTCGCTCTATGTCGCGTCGCGCGATGCAGAGGGGCTGGATGAGTTTCCGGCCGTGAACATGATCGGTCTGGAATGACGACTGCCCGTCGATATGCATCTGACGCAATACGGGAATGCCCTGGGGTGCCTTGCTATCAGGCCCTGCAATCGGCATGTTTTCCGGCAAGGGAGGAGCCCTGCAATTTTGATTTGATTGAGGTCTCCAATGGCAAACACCACAGTTCAGACGCCGGGCGTCTCGCCGAATTCGGTCCTGTCCATTCTCGCCAAGCCGTTTCGGTTCATCGGTGGCGTGCTGGTCGCGATCGCCGAAGCGAACTCGCGTCAGGAAGAAGTTCAGCGCTTGGCGGCGATGTCGGACGAGCAATTGGCCAAACGCGGCCTGAAGCGCGAGGACATCGTGCGGTACGTGTTCCGCGACGCCATGATCGTCTGATCACTCGTCCAATACAGATTGGACTGTCCAAAGCCCGTGCGCGGCCCATTCGGGCCGCCGCGGGCTTTTTGCGTTTCGGGAAAGACCAATGACAGACTTGCCAGTGACACATACCCTGCGCCGCGCAGGTGAATGGGACGGGGCCTGGGACATCTGCACCCTGACCTATGATGAAAGGTTCTTGCGCCGCAAGGTTTTGAAAACGGTGCATGATCAGCCCTTTCTGGTCGATCTTGCTCATACCGAAAGTCTGGATCATGGCGATGCCTTCGAACTGACCGACGGACGGTTCGTCGAGGTGGTGGCGGCCGAAGAACCTTTGCTTGAGGTCACCGGCGCCGGGTTGCCGCGCATCGCCTGGCATGTGGGCAACCGCCACACGCCCTGCCAGATCGAGGACGCCCGTCTGCTGATCCAGCGCGACCACGTGATCCGTGACATGCTGCAGCGCATCGGCGCCCATGTGCACGAGGTGACCGAGCCGTTTACGCCCGAGGGCGGCGCCTATGGCCACGGCCGCACGCATGGGCATGATCATTCCCACAGCCACGGCCCCGAAGGGCACAGCCATGGGGCACATGACCACGCGCATTCGCATGACTGATCCCCTTTTGACCCTGCACCAGTTGTTCTCGCCTGCCTTTCCGGTGGGTGCCTTTGCCTATTCGCATGGGCTAGAGGCCGCGGTGCAGGAGGGCCGGGTAACGACGGCAGCCGAGTTGGAAACCTGGTTGCACGTGGTCCTGTCGCAGGGTGCGGGATGGTCGGACGCGGTTGTGGTTTCGCTGGTCGCGCAGGGAGCGGAGGTGGCGCCTCTGTCTGACCTGGTGCGCGCGCTATGCCCGTCGCCCGGGCGGCGGCTTGAAACCGACCAACAGGGCGCGGCCTTTGTTGCGGCAGTGAATGGCGTCTGGACGGCGGGGTTGAAACCCGCGCCCTACCCGGTGGCGGTGGGCCAGGCGGTTCGGGCGCTGGACTTGCCTTTGGGTGAGGCGCTGCGGCTTTACCTGCAGGCCTTTGCCTCGAACCTGGTCAGCGCCGGTGTGCGGCTGGTGCCGTTGGGCCAGACCGAAGGCCAGCGCATCGTGCAGGCGCTTGCACCGCTTTGTGCCGAACTGGCCGAGCGCGCGGTGAGCGCGGGTGAAAAGGACATCGGTGGCTTTGCGCCGCTTGTGGACATCGACAGCCTGCGGCACGAGGTGCTCTATTCGAAACTTTTCAGATCCTGAACGGAGGCAGATCATGGCATCCCCAAACGGACCTTTGCGCGTGGGCCTTGGCGGCCCGGTGGGCGCGGGCAAGACCACGCTGACGGCAGCGCTTTGTGCGGCGCTGCGGGACCGGGTCTCGATGGCCGTGGTCACCAATGACATCTACACACAGGAAGACGCCGAAGAGCTGATGCGGCGGCAGGTTTTGCCGCTGGAACGGATCAAGGGCGTCGAAACGGGGGGCTGCCCGCACACGGCGATCCGCGAGGATGCCTCGATCAACCTGGCGGCCATTGCCGAGCTGAACGAGGCCTTCCCGGATTTGGATCTGGTCCTGATCGAAAGCGGCGGCGACAATCTGTCGGCGACCTTTTCGCCGGAACTGGCGGATGTGACGCTTTATGTGATCGACGTTGCTGCGGGCGAAGAGATCCCGCGCAAGGGTGGACCTGCGATCACCAAGTCCGATGTGCTGATCATCAACAAGACCGATCTTGCACCCTATGTGGGCGCGTCTTTGGAGGTGATGGAGCGGGATGCCACCCGGATGCGCGCCGGGCGGCCCTTTGTCTTTGCCTCGCTTCGGCATGGCAAGGGGGTTGAGCGGATCGTGGAACTGCTGGCCGAGATCGGTGGGCTTGCAATTGCGGAACCCACCGCCTGAGGCGACGGTGGGATCTTTGCGTATTTGGAGAAAGATGAAAGGGCTGTGTGCCCCGATTTGATCCCGCCGCTTGGGGCAAGTGGCGGGATTTTTTTGAGTATTTTTGGAAAGATGAAGGGTCAGAGGGTTTCTGACAGGGCCTGCGCGGCATTCTCGATGGCGGTTTGGGTGATTGCGAGGTCATCATCGGTGAGCGCGAGGCAGGGGTAGGTTTTGCCAGGGGATTTGAAGATGCCGTTTTCGCGCAGGACCTTGTTGTAGAGCGCGGCTGCCTGCGCGTTGCCCTCGATGGTGTCGCGGTAGTTGCGGACCTCGGATTGGGTAAAGACCACTTCGAAAAGGGTTGGGTCGCCGACGATCTGATGGGGAATGTCGCGCGAGGTGAGCGCGGTTTGTGTCATCTGAATGATTTGCTGGCCGAGGCTGCGCAGGCGATCATACTGACCGTCGCGCTGCAGGATTTCGAGCGTTTTCAGGCCCGCGACGGCAGCGACCGGGTTGCCGGACAGGGTGCCGAGTTGCATCAGCCAGTTTTCTGCGCCCACGACGGATTTGTCGAAATGCGCCATGATCTCGGCGCGGCCGGCGGTGGCGGCCAGCGGGAAGCCGCCGCCGATGACTTTGCCCAGGGTGCAGAGGTCTGGGGTCACGCCGTAAAGCTCTTGCGCGCCGCCCCAGGCGAAGCGGAAGCCGGTGACCACCTCGTCAAAGATCAGTACGATGCCGTATTTGTCGGCCTCTTCCCGCAAAAGCTGCAGGAAGCCGGGCAGGGGCGGGACGATGCGCTGCAGAGGTTCGACGATGATACCTGCGACCTGGTCGCCATGCTCGGCCAGCAGTGAACGGATGTAGTCGAAATCGTTGAAGGGGGCGATCAGCATCTCGGCGGCGACGCTGGCGGGGATGCCGGCGCTGTCGGGCTGGGCCTGCGGGAAGTTCACGCGGCGGGTGGGGGCGAGGCTCATCTGGGCCTCGGCGCTCATTCCGTGGTAGCCGCCTTCGAACTTCACGATCTTGTCGCGCCCGGTAAAGGCGCGGGCGGCGCGGATGGCGTACATGTCGGCCTCGCCGCCGGAGCTGACATAGCGCAGCTGTTCAGCGCAGGGGACGGCGGCCACGATGGCCTCGGCCAGCTCGATGGCCGCGGTGTTGTTGGCAAAAAAGGTCATGCCTTTCGGCAGTTGCTCATAGACCGCCTCGAGCACCTCGGGGTGGCCGTGGCCCAGCAGCATGGGGCCCGAGCCGATCAGGTAGTCGATAAATTCATTGCCGTCTTCGTCACGTACCCGTGCGCCCTGACCGTCGCGGATGAAGATGCTTGGGTCGAAGTTGCCGAAGCCGCCGCCGGGCAGCACCTCTTTGGCACGGGTCAGCCAGTCGGCTTGAGAGGTTTGAGTGAGCATTGGAAGGTCTCCGGGGGGATGAGGTCAGTCAAGAACGAGGTCGGGGGCGCCCAGCAGGTCAAGATCGGGTGCGATGCCAAGGCCGGGGCCGCTGGGTGGCGCGATGCGGCCCGAGCGGCGCGTGGGTGCCGTGGGGTCGAGGCGGGGCGACACGTAGCTGGACAGGTCGCAGACGTTCAGGACGCGGGCGGGTTCGGTCGCGGCGCCCAGATGCAGGGCGGCGGCGGTGACGATGTCGCTGCCCCAGGTGCATTCGATGCACATCTTGGGGCCGAGGTGCAGGCAGAGGTCGCGGGCCTGACGCAGTTTCGACAGGCCGCCGAACTTGGAGATCTTGAGCGCGACGGCGTCCATGATGCGCAGGTCATGGGCGGCCAGCAGGCTGGCGGTGTCGTGGGCCAGTTCGTCCATCTTCATCGGCAGGCCGCTGGCGGATTGTACCGCGGCGCATTCGGCCATGGTCTTGCAGGGGGCCTCGAGCATGATATCGAGGTGCGCGACAGCGCGGCCTGTGCGCGTGGCATCAAGTTGCGTCGCGCCGCAGTTCCAGTCGCCATAGACGATGGGGCCGGGGCCCACGGCCTCGCGCACCTTGGTCAGGCGTTCGACATCGGCCTGCCAGTCGGCATCTGCGCCCAGCTTGACCTGAAACTGGGTCATGCCTTTGGATTGGGCGTCCTTGGCGATGCGCACCATCTCGTCCGGGGCGATGCAGGTGATCGAATGATAGAGTGGCAGGTCGGCCTGACGTTGTCCGCCCAGCAGGGCATGCAGCGGCAGGTTTGCGGCCTTGGCGGTGATGTCCCACAGGGCGATGTCGAGGGCGGATTTGGCGTAGCGGTGGTCGGGCAGGTGTGCATCGGCCTTGGCGATCAGCGCCTCGGGGCCAACAGGGTCTGCGCCCAGAAGGACCGGTGCCAGATCGGTCAGGGCCGGGCCGACGCCCCGTGCGTAGGCCGGCAGGTAGTGGGGGATCGGGCAGACCTCTCCCCAGCCGGTCAGGCCCGCATCGGTGTCGACCCGCAGGACCACGGTCTCGACCGTGGCGCAGGTCTTGCCCTCGGCCATGTAGTAGGTCTCGTGGCTGGTCAGAGGGACATGCCACAGCGACAGGCGGGTGATCTTCATGAGGTGACCTCCAGAGAAACATCGAGGCGAGAGCGGTCCATCAGCCCCGCACCGCGCCAATAGGCAGCGGCCAGCAGCGGCTGATCGGTCATCGTCATGGCGTGTGGTTGCCAGGGGGCGTGGTGGATCAGCTGGCCGGGTGTGGCGGTGATTGGGGCGCGCCCTGCGGCCTGAAACCGGGCAGAGCCGGCGAGGACGACATAGGTTTCCTCGGGCTGATGGGCGTGGGGCGGATAGTGCTGGCCTACGCCGAAGTAGACGATTGCGACGCGGGTGTTCGGGCTGACGAAGGGGCCATCGGGCGAGGCGACGTTGATCCAGCCATAGGCATCGAGCCAGTCCTGGCTGAAGCCGTCGACTTGTGTGTAGCTTTGCAGCCAGTTGCACGCGGGGATCACGTCTTGCAGGGCGGTGACGACGGGAGCGGTTTCGGGCGGGTGCGGAAGGGCTTCGATCAGATCGCAAACCGGCAGGTGGCGCGGGACGGGTGCCTGATAAGGCAGGTGGCGCAGCAGCGGGCCCACCCAGTCAAGCGTGGGGTGGCCTGCGGCAAGCGTTGCGAGTTCTGACAGCAGCCTTTCCATCGCATCAGCCCTGATAGACGGCGACAGGGTCGCCAAGCGCGTCTTCGTCAGGATGCACGCCAAGGCCCGGCACTTCGGGCAGGTGCAGGTGACCGTCGATGTTGCGCGGTCCGCGCCCGCCTGCAATCTCTGCGGTGATCATGTCCTGACAGGCCCAGACGGCGTGGCAGATGGCATCAGGGATTGTGGCGGCGAGGTGCAGTGCCTCGGTGTCGGCCAGCACAGAACCGCCGGTGGCCATGACGAACATGTCGATGCCGTGCGCCAGCGCCACATCACGCAGGCGGGCGGCCTTGGTGAGGCCGCCAACGCGGTTGAGCTTGATGCCAAAGATCTCCGCGATGCCCTCGCGCGCGATCCGGGTAGCGTCCTGCAGGGTCACCAGCGTTTCATCGACCGACACCGGGCTGGCGTGCAGGCCAGAGATGGCGGCGATGTCGTCGAGCGTTTCGCAAGGCTGTTCGAACATCACGTTCAGGTCTTCGCAGGCCGACATCACGCGCAGGGCCTGCTGGCGGGTCCAGCCTCGGTTCACGTCATACAGCACGATTTCGCCGGGACGGCGGAGGGATTCGACGTCGCGGACACGGGCGATGTCACGCTCGACATCGCCGCCGATCTTGACCGAATGGGCGATGTAGCCGCGTGCACGGTAGCGCTCGATCACCTCGCGGGTGTCGTCGATGGTCTTGGCCCCCACGGAGGAGGCGATCGGGCGCGGGGTGCGGGATCCGCCGCCCATCAGATCGGCAATCGGCAGACCCGCCGCCTGACCCGCGATGTCCCAACAGGCCATGTCGATGGGGCTTTTGGCATAAAGATGCCCGGGCAGGGCAAGGTCCATGGCGCGTTCGACATCAAGCACCCGGCGCGGGTCAAGGCCCAGGACAAAGGGCGCCATGGTCTCGATCCCGGCGCGGATGCCGGGGCCGTGGGCTGGTACATAGGTGTGGCCCCAGGGCGTGCCCTCACCCCAGCCGGTGATCCCGGCGTCGGTTTCGAGTTTGACCAGCGTGGCGTCCAGAACCTCGAATTTCAGGCGGCCGCCGGACAGCCAATAGGGATGCTCGAGCGGCAGGTTGACGTGATAGACGGTGATGCGGGTGATTTTCATGCTGTGCCCTTCAGTTCCGCGCGCAAGCCGTCAAGATCGCCCAAGACCCAGATGCGGGCCAATCGGTCCTCGCGCTGGGTAAAAGAATGCTGCGCGGTTACATCCGATCTGGCGGCCAGGTGCCGCGACGCCCATGAACGGGGCGCGGTGTATCCCGCTGAACCGCATTTCTGCCGCCGCGCGGGGGCCTGATCGATCTGGCCGGCCACCGGAAGCTCTGCGTTGAAGCGTTTTACGAGGTCTGCGATCATGTCCGGTACTCCGCTACCGGCGCGCCCAGACTGTCGAAATCCGGTACAACGCCCAGCCCCGGCAGGTCCGGAGCATATAGCTTGCCGTGGTCTGCACGTGCACCGCCGATGCCCGTAGACCGGGTGTTGTAGTTCATCAGGTCAGTGGTGTTCTGCAGGTACTCTTCCGGCGTCGAGGCCGCGAAATGCGCCAGAACGGTCGAGGTGATCTCGCCCCCCCATGTGTCTTCGGCGACGACGGCGATGCGGTTGTCGATCAGGAAATCGCGGACACGGCGGGCCTTGGACAGGCCGCCGAGGTTGGAAATCTTGAGACAGCAGATCTCGGCCCCGCGATCCGCGACAATGCGCTGGGCCGCGGCGATGCCGGTCACGCATTCATCCAGCTTCATTGGTTGCTCGGCGACGCGGCGCACCTGTTGGCATTCCTCATAGGTGCGGCAGGGCTGTTCGAGGATGAAGTCCAGATCGCGGGTGGCGCGGGCCACGCGAATGGCATTGTCGACGCGCCAGCCCTGATTGGCGTCCGCCATGGCCTTTTCACCGGGCCTCAGCAGCGGCACGGCGGTCTTGATCCGGTCGATGTCCGTCACCCAGTCCGCGCCGACCTTGATCTGAAACTGGCGATACCCCTGAGCGCGATAACGCTCCATCTCGGCCACGGTTTCGGCCAGATCGTCCTTTTGCGGGGCCACGCGGTACATGGGTGCGCCGTCGGTCAGCTTGCCGCCCAAAAGCATCCAGACCGGCTGACCCGAGGCCTGCCCAAGCAGGTCCCAACAGGCCGCGTCAAAGGGGGCCTTGGCGTAGCCATGGCCCTGCACCAGATGGTCCATCAGGCGCTCGATCCGCCCGACCTGGCGGGGGTCTTCGCCCAGAAGGTTCGGTGCGACCAGCCGGGCCAGCGCCTCGACCCCTTCCGAATGGGCGACCATGTAGTTTTCACCACAGGGCGTGAACTCGCCACAGCCTTGCAGGCCCGCGTCCGTGTCGATCACCACCACGCTGGCCTGCGCGATGTCGATGGCGTTGCCCGCGCCCCAGGCGTAGGTGCCGCCGACATAGGGCAGGGGGGTCTTGAAGATGCGGATGCGGGTGATCTTCATTGCACCAGCTCACGTTCTGTCAGCATCGGCGGGGTTTCGAGGTGTGAGCGCCAGAGCACATAGGCCAGCAGAGGGCTGTCGAAGGTCTGCGTCGCGTGGGACTGGCCGCTGGCGTGAAACACCGAGTCGCCGGGTCCGAGCATCCGGGGCGCGTGGCCTTCGGCCAGGAACTGCGCTTCGCCGGCCAGGATGCAATAAAGCTCTTCGGCAGGGTGGTGGTGCCAGGGGTAATAGAGCCCCGGAGGCATGTAGACGACAAAGGCATACATGCTGTCGCTGTCCCAGGCGCCGTCCGGGCCGATCAGGCAATAGCAGCCGAACCTGTCCTTGAAGTCCTGACCGATGTCCGTGTCCTTGTAGGGTTCACGCCAGTGCGCCAGAGGGGCGGCGTCCAGAAAGCCCTGCGCCAGGGGGCAGGGCGGGCTGTCGGACAGCAATGGGTCCGCCGCCATCAGGTCGGCGGCGGGATGAGGGTATGGGGTTACCTCGGTTGGCCTCAGATCCTCGGCAAAGGCGCAAAACCGGTGCAGCGCGGGGTGGACGCGGTGCAGGGCCTGCGCTTCGGCCAGCAGGGTGTCAAAGGCGGCGCGGGTCACGGGATGACCACGATGTTGCCGGTGTGACGCTTGTCGATAAAGGCCTGCTGCGCGGCCGGTAGCTCTGACAGCGGGAAGGTGGCCGCGACCAGGGGTTTCAGCTGCCCCTGTTCGATGTAGCGCACGACATCCGGGAAGACGTTCAGCGGCACGACGGTCGAGCCGGTGAAGGTCAGGTCGCGCAGGTAGAGCGTCCGCAGGTCCAGATCGACCATCGGCCCGGCGATGGCGCCCGAGATCGTGTAGCGCCCGCCGCGTTCCAACACGTCGATCAGGTTGGGCCAATAGGGGCCGCCAACGACGTCGGCGACGACGGTGACCTTTTCCCCGTCCAGTGCGGCTTTCAAGTTGTCCGGTGCGCGCGGCAGGATGCGGTCGGGGTTCAAAAGCGCGACCTCACCGTGCTTGGCCTCGGACGCCATGGCGATGACCCGCGCCCCGCGCAGCTTGGCCAGTTGCACAACGGCACCACCGACGCCGCCCGAGGCGCCGGGTACGAGGACTGTATCCTCGGCCGTCACATTGGCGCGGGCCAGCATGCCCTCGGCTGTGGTGTAGCTGCACTGGAACGTGGCAAGCTCGGCGTCGCTGAGGGGGCTGTCGACCACCTGAACGCCGCGCTGGGGGGCCTTGGTGTATTCGGCAAAACCGCCGTCCAGCTCGGACCCGAAATAGCGGGCCTTGTCAAAGTTCGTGGGGTCGGACCAGTCGCGCTGCCAGCCATCGACCATGACGCGCTTGCCCAGCATCGCCGGGTCAGCACCTTCGCCCAGGGCCACAACAGTGCCAACCGCATCCGCGCCCTGGATGCGCGGAAAGGTTATCGGCGCGCCGCCCCAGGTGGGGTCCTCTTCGTTGACATCGGCGTAGCCGCCGCCGGTTGTGGCCTCGGTCACCGCCTTGGAATACCAGCCCGAGCGGGTGTTGACGTCGGTGTTGTTCAGCCCGCAGGCGCCGACCTTGATCAGCACCTCTTCGGGGCCAGGCTGTGGCACCGGCCAATCGGTGCGCCATTCATACATCTCGAGCCCGCCGTGGCCGGTCAGGATCATCGCAGACATGGTTGTCGGGATCTGGGTCATGAGGCGGTCTCCGGCAGTTTGGGGGCTCTGCCCCCGCCTTCGGCTCCCCCGGGATATTTGGGGCAAGAAGAAAGGCGGGGCTGGGGTGTCATTCGGCGGGCTCCAGGGCGACGTCTGTGCGGGGCAGAAGGCTTTGCGGGTCATAGACCGGGTCAGCCAACACACGCGCGGGCCGGGGCGCGCCGTGGATCAGCACCTGCAATTCGGTGCCCGGGGCGGCGGCCTTGGGGTCGACATAGGCATAGGCCAGGGTTTTCTCGACCGTGTGCCCATAGGCGACCGAGGCGGTGGCGCCGACGAATGCGCCGTCCAGCATTACCGTTTCACCGCCATGGCCGTCGACGATGCCGTCGCTGTCGATTTCGAGATACGCACAGACCCAGGGCAGGCTATCGGCTTCGGCGCTGGCGCGCGTGGCCTCGACGCCCAGGTAATCCTTGTCGAGTTTGACAAAGCGCATGACGTCCGCCTCGGGCAGGGTGACCTCGTTGGTGAGTTCCGAAGCGCCTTTGAAGCCTTTCTCCATCCGCAGCGCGTTCATGGCGAAGCTGCCGTAATCGACAATGCCATGCGCCTTGCCTGCGGCCCAGAGCGCGTCATAGACGGCCAGTGCGTGGTCGCGGGGGATGTGCAGTTCCCAGCCCAGCTCGCCTGCATAGGACATGCGGAAGGCCCAGACCTTGTGGCCGGCCAGCGTGATTTCCTGGGCGGTGAGCCAGCGGAATCCGGCGTTTGACAGGTCGGCCTCGGTACAGGCGGCCATGACCTCGCGGGCGCGGGGGCCGTTGAGGGCAAGCGCGGCCCAATCGTTGGACCGCAGGGTGACGGTGACATCAGCGCCGTTGCGGTGCGTGTCGAGGTGATCGAGAAGGCGCTGTTCAAAGAAGGCGGCGCAGACGAGGTAGTAGCGGTCCTCGCCCAGTTTCACGACGGTGGTTTCCAGCTCGATCCGGCCGCGGCGGTTCAGCATATGGGTCAGGCCGATGCCGCCGACCTTTTGCGGCAGGCGGTTGGCGGTCAGACGGTCCAGCAGCGCGGCGGCGTCGGGGCCCGAGACCTCGACCTTGGTGAAGGCCGAGATGTCCATGATGCCGACCCCTTCGCGCACGGCGCGGCATTCGGCGCCGACCACGTCATGCACCACGTTGCGCTTGAAGGAATAGTGATCCTCTTGCGCGACGCCATCCTTGGCGAACCAGCGCGGGCGTTCGTGGCCAAAGACCTCTTCATAGACCGCGCCTTTTTCCTTGAGCCGGTCATACAGCGGCGAGGGTTTGACCGGGCGGCCCGCAAGGCGGTTGAAATGCGGGAAGGGGATTTCGTGGCGCAGGCAGTAGTCTTCTTCGGCCTTGATCACCTGCCACTCCTTGTTGGCATAGCTGCCAAAGCGGCGCGGGTCGAACTCGCGCATCGAGATGTCGGCGGACCCGTGCACCATCCAGCGCGCCAGTTCGCGCGTGAGGCCGGGCCCCCAGCCGATGCCGATCTGCGTGCCGCAGCAGCACCAGTAGTTGCGCACGCCGGGCGCGGGGCCGATCAGCGGGTTGCCATCCGGCGGATGGCTGATTGCGCCGTGGACATCGCGGGTGATGCCAAGCTCTGCAAAGATCGGCATGCGGTTCAGGCTTTCTTCGAGATAGGGCATGACGCGGTCATAATCCGCCTCGAACAGCCAGTTTTCGTATTCCCACGGGCAGTGATCGTGCCAGACCGAGTTCGGGTTCTCTTTCTCATAGATCCCGATCAGGCCCTTTTTCTGCTCCATGCGGATGTAGCCAGAAACCTTGCGGTCGTCGCGGATCACCGGCAGTTCGGTCTCCAGATCGCGGAATTCGGGCACCTCGTCGGTGACGAAGTAGTGGTGCGTCATCGAGGTCATGGGCAGTTGCAGGCCGGACCATTCGCCCATCTGGCGGGCATAGGTGCCGCCCGCGTTGACCACATGTTCGCAACGGATCGTGCCCTGAACGGTTTCAACCACCCATTCGCCGTTGTCGTCCTGCGTGATGTTGGTCGCGCGGCACTGGCGGATGATGCGCACGCCTTTCTGGCGGGCACCGGCGGCCATGGCCATCGTCACGTTGGTCGGATCCACGTGGCCGTCGTCGGGCGTATGCAGCGCCCCGATCACGCCGTCGAGGTTGTAGAACGGGTGCAGCTTGCGCACCTGGTCCGGGCCGACGAGGTCGATGTTGAAGCCCATGCCGCGCGCGACCGACAGCGTGTGGCGCAGCCAGTCCATCTCATCTTCGGTATAGGCCAGGCGGAACGAGCCGCATCCATGCCACGTGACGGCCTGGCCGGTCTCGGCCTCTAGCGCGCCTGAGTAAAGCCCGACGTTGTAATCGACGCATTTGCCCAGCGACAGGCTAGAGGTCGAATGCGTGATCTGCCCCGCCGCGTGCCAGGTCGAGCCGGATGTCAGCTCGGCCTTTTCCAGCAGGACCACATCGGTCCAGCCTTCATGCGCCAAGTGATAGGCCAGACCCACCCCCATGACGCCGCCACCCACGATGACCACGCGTGCCTGCGTGGGGAAATCTTTCTCCGACATGTCGGAACCTTTCGGAAAGAGTCGAAATTTGCTCGACAGCGTAATCGTACATGTGTACCGTCGTCAATCATGAATGACACAAATGTATCATCTGAGATTCTGGGCCGCCTGGCCGACGAATGGGACACGCTGACGCCCGAGGCGCAGAAGGCCGCGCGCTACGTGCTGGAAAACCCGCAGGACGTGGGGGTTTCAACCGTGCGCGAGATTGCCGAGGCGGCGCGCGTGAAGCCCAACACCTTTGTCCGCATGGCGCGGCAGGTGGGGTTCGAAGGTTACGAGGATTTCCGAGCGCCGTTTCGCGAGGCGATCCGGCGCGGCACTGTCAGTTTCCCGGACCGCGCGCGCTGGCTGCAGGACATCCGCAAGTCGGGTGAGCTGGGTGGGCTTTACGCCGATGTGGTGGGCGCCGCGATCCGCAATGTCGAAGAGACATTCGCCGCGATCTCGGCAGAGGATCTGCGCATCGCGGCCGAGGCGATCTGGAATTCGCGGCAGGTCTATACGCTGGGCGTCGGGGTGAACAACTCGAACGCGCGGAACTTCACCTATCTGGCCTCGACCAGCATGAAGGATTTTCACGCCATCCCGCGGCCCGGTTCCGTGGCGGTCGATGATCTGGCCTGGGCGGACGAACGTGACATCCTGATCGCCATGACCTGCAGGCCCTACAGACGCGAGGTGGTCGAGGCCGTCAGTACCGCCCGCGAACAGGGCATGACGGTCGTCGGCATCTCTGACAGTCCCGCAAGCCCGATTGTGCTGGCCGCGCACCACCGCTTTGTCGTGGCCTCGGACAGCCCACAGTTCTTTCCGTCGTCAGTCAGCACCATCGCGCTGCTTGAGACATTGCTGAGCTTCGTCGTCGCCATCGCGTCGGACGAAATTGTGGAACGGGTGGAAAAATTCCACCGTCGCCGTCACCAACTGGGCATCTATCAGGAGGACCCGGAATGAACAAACCCTTGGTCCATTCGCTGGACGCCCGGTACTACACCGATCCCGTGATCTTTGAGGCCGAACGCACCGGCGTGCTGTCGCGCACCTGGCAGTTCGCATGTCATCAGAGCCAGGTCGAAAACCCGGGCGACTATCTTGCGTTCGAGATGGCCGGCGAAAGCCTGTTCTGCGTCAAAGGGCGCGATGGGGTGATCCGCACCTTCTACAACGTCTGCCAGCACCGGGCGCATGAGCTGGTGACAGGCAGCGGCAACACCCGGGTTGTGGTCTGTCCTTACCACGCCTGGACCTACGAGCTGACGGGTGGGCTGCGGTCGGGGCCGAACCTGAAAAAGGTCGAAGGGTTCGACCGGTCCAAGGTTTGCCTGACCGAGGTGCGGACCGAGGTTTTCCTTGGCTTCGTCTTCGTGAACCTCGACCCCGAGGCCAAACCGATGGACGACTGGTTTCCCGGCGCGCGGGCCGAATTGCAGGATTGGGTGCCGCACTACGAGCGGCTGAAGCCCATCGAATGGGTTGAGATCCCCGAAAATTGCAACTGGAAGGTCTCGGTCGAGAATTATTCGGAATGCTATCACTGCTCGCTGAACCACCCGACCTTTGCGACCGGTGTGGTGAAGCCCGAAACCTATGACATCCAGCCCCAGGGCTATTGCCTGAGGCACACGACCGAATGCCAGAACCTGGACAGCATGACCTATGCCATCGATACCTCGCGCGCCCATGCCGAGGAGTATTCCAGCTGGTTCCTCTGGCCGATGTTCTCGTTCCAGGTCTATCCGGGCAACGTGCTGAACACCTATCACTGGCGGGCGGTGGATGCCGACCACGTCGTGGTCTGGCGCGGCTGGTATTCGATTGACGGCACCGATGACGAGGTAGTGCGGCGTTTGTCGGTTCAGGACCGTCAGACGACGGTGGCCGAGGATATCACGCTGGTGGAATCGGTGCAGCGTGGTCTGAAATCGCGCGGCTACGTGCCGGGGCCCTTGGTTCTGGATCCCAAGTGCGGCGTGAACTCGGAACATTCGATCCTGCATCTGCAGCGCTGGATGCGCGAAGCGGTGGACGGATAAGGCCCGCGACGCAAGGGCCGGAACAACAGGAGAGACCCATGCGGGACATCGCCCCCTATTGGCAGAACTACATCAACGGCGCCTGGGTGGACGGCGGAGCAGGGCGCATTGCCGTGCTGGACCCCGGAACCGGCGCGCATCTGGCCGAGCATGCGCTGGCCAACGGGCAGGACGTGGATCAGGCCGTTCAGGCGGCCAAGCGCGTACACCTGTCAGGCGCCCTGTCGGACATGCGCCCGATTGAACGGGGCCGGATGGTGCAGGCGATGGGCCGCTACATCCTTGACCACAAGGACGAGATCGCCGAGGTGCTGACCCGCGAACAGGGCAAACCGCTTTGGGAGGCGATGATCGAGGTCGAAGGCGCGGCGCTGTACTTCGAATACTACGGCAACCAGGCCTCGACGATCGAAGGCCGCTCGATTCCGCTGGGCTCTGGCTATTTCGACTTCACGACTTACGAACCCTTTGGCGTCACCGCCCATGTGATCCCCTGGAACTATCCCATCGAGATGACCGCACGCTCGGTCTCGGCGGCGCTGGCGACCGGCAACACGGTTGTGGTCAAGAGCCCCGAACTGACGCCGCTGACCAACGCCTGGATCGCACTTGCGGCCGAGGCCGTGGGGTTCCCGGCGGGCACCGTGAACGTACTGTGCGGATTGGGGCACGAGGCCGGGGCGGCGCTGGCCAGTCATCCGGACGTCAACCAGATCGTCTTTACCGGCTCGGTGCCGACGGGCATCGCCATTGCCTCGGCCGCGGCACGCAACGTGGTGCCTTGCGTGTTGGAACTGGGCGGCAAATCCGCCGCGATTGTCTATGACGACGCGGACCTTGACGCGTTCGAGACCGATCTGCGCTGGGGCATCTATTTCAACGCGGGTCAGGTCTGCAGTGCCATGAGCCGGGTTCTGGTGCACCAGTCGCGTCATGACGAACTGGTCGAACGCGCGGCGAACGTTGCGCGCAAGCTTTCGGTCGGGCCGGGCATCGACCGGGCCGAGTCCGGCGACACGATGGGCGCGATGGTCAGCGAAGCGCAGCGGGATCGCGCAGCGGGCATGGTGGCAGATGCCGAGGCCGCCGGCGCGCGGATTGTCACCGGTGGCCGCAAGCTGAATGTGCCGGGGGCGTTCCTGGAACCAACGGTTCTGGAAGGCGTCACCCCGACGATGACCATCGCCCAGGAAGAGGTCTTTGGCCCGGTTCTGTCGGTCCTGCCTTTCCGCGACGAAGACGAAGCCCTGCGCATCGCCAACGGCACGCCTTATGGCCTTGTGGGCGGGGTGTTCACCCGCGATCTGGATCGGGCCACCCGCACGGCACGGCGGGTTCGGGCCGGTCAGGTCTTTGTCAATGAATGGTACGCCGGTGGGGTGGAAACGCCCTTTGGCGGCTTCGGCAAGTCCGGATATGGCCGTGAAAAGGGTCGCGAGGCGCTGTGGAACTATGTCCAGACCAAAAACATCGCGATCCGCACACGGTAACACCGGGCCCGGGGGTTGTACCCGGGCCTGTTGGCCTTAACATAGCAGTCAAGCGAATTCAGGAGACTGCTATGAAGATGAACCCGCTTGGCCGCACCGGCCTTGAGGTGAGCGAGCTTTGCCTGGGCACCATGACCTATGGCAACCAGACCCCGCCCGAAGACGCACATGCCCAGATGGACTGCGCGCTGGACGCAGGCATCAATTTCTTTGACACCGCCGAGATGTACCCGGTGCTGCCGATCACCAAGGAGACGGTGGGGGGAAGCGAATCCATCATCGGTGATTGGTTCGAAAAATCCGGGCGCCGCGACGAGGTGATCCTGGCCACCAAACACTCGGGCGCCGGTTTGGCCGTTGTCCGTGATGGCGCGCCGATCACCGCCGAAACGATCCGGCCCACCATCGAAGGGTCGCTGAAGCGGCTCAAGACCGATTACATCGACCTCTATCAGTTCCATTGGCCGAACCGCGGGTCCTACATGTTCCGACAGAACTGGACCTATGATCCCTCGGGTCAGGATCCGGTGGCCGTGCGCGAGAACATGATCGAATGTCTTGAGGCGCTGAAAGCCGAGGTCGCGCGCGGAACGATCCGTGCGTTTGGTCTGTCGAACGAAAGCGCCTGGGGTACGGCGCAATGGCTGAAGCTGGCCGAGGAAACGGGCGGGCCCCGGGTGGCCTCGATCCAGAACGAATACTCGCTGATGTGCCGCCTGGCCGACACCGACCTGGCCGAGCTGATGGTCAACGAAGACGTGGGCCTGCTGCCCTTTTCGCCGCTGGCGACGGGTTTCCTGACCGGCAAATATCAGGGCGGCGCGGTGCCGGAAGGGTCGCGCATGTCGATCAGTCAGGACATGAGCGGACGCAACAGCCCGCGCGCGCTGGCTGCCGTGGATGCCTATCTGGGCGTGGCCGCCAAACACGGGCTGGACCCGGTGCACATGGCGCTGGCCTGGTCGGCGCGCCGGCCTTTTGTGGCCTCGTCGATCTTTGGCGCAACGACGCTGGAGCAGCTGAAACACCTTCTGCCCGCCGCCGAGGTCACCTTGTCGGACGAGCTGCTGGATGATCTGAATGCCGCCCACAAGGCGCACCCGATGCCCTATTGATCCGGTCCGGGCGCGGGTTGCCTAACCCGCGTCCGATAACTCGGTCAGATGGTCCGCGATTTCGCGGGCCGAGACCTCGGCCTCGCGCACAAGGGCGTCGAAATGCGTGGTAAAGGCCTGCACCCGTTCCGTGTCACGGAAGGTGATGTAGTTGCTGCCCATGTAGATGACCGCCAACAAGGGGCCAAAGATCGTGATCGGCGCGGAATAGACGCGCCGGGCGTCGAATGCGTACAGCCTGAGACGCGGATAAAGGGTCTCGGTCATCCGGATCAGATGGGCGAACTGTTCTCGACGCACGTCGTCTGGAAGTCCGGCGTAGTACCCTCTGGTACCGGCAAAGCAGGTCAGTTCGTGCAGCGGCAAGGCCACCTCGAAATCCGAATTAGAAGCCTGCATCCAGGCCAGCCGGTCCTGCGAGGCATTGATCGCCTGCTCGGCGGTCTTGCCCAGGTGCGGCGCATATTCCCATTCAAGCATGGCGCGGGTCTTCAGCATGTCGGGCAGTGTCGCCGGGACGTATCGGATCTTGTATCCCTCGGCCTCGCGGTGCCATTCAAAGATCTGCTCGTCGACAAGGGCCCGGGGGGCCTCGGTCACTGAAAGAGACGTCGCCAGGATATCCGCCGCGCTTTCAGGGCGGTCCGACAGGCCCAGAAGCCAGTCGCTGGACACGCCAAGCGCCGCTGCGCAGGCGCCGACAAGATGCGCGTTCGGCAGCCGCGCGCCGTCGCCGGACAAAAGCTGAGAGATCGTCGAGCGATCGACCCCTGCCGCGCGGGCCAGCGCGCTTTGATTGCTGTGGGCCAGATCAATGGCCTGTTTCAGGCGAAGCCGGAACTGTTCCGCTCTGTCACGTTTGTCGACCTTTTTCATCATGTCGTGAGTTTTATCACATCTGAGGATTTTTGTTAACTATTGCCTGAATACCCAACGGTGCAGCGCCGCGATAGCAGGGAAGGGAGATTTGTTTAGGAGCGTCAAATGGAAACGCGGGCCCGGTCCCTTGTCAAAGCCGTTGTGTGGACGGCGATTGGTCTGATCTGTATGTGTGTGGTCGGCCTGATCTTCACCGGATCAATTGCCGTGGGCGGCGCGATGGCGGTGATCAATGCCGGGCTTGGGCTGCTGACCTATCTGGTGTACGAACGCGTCTGGGCCCGCATCGGCTGGGGCCGTCTGGATGCGTGAGACCCCGCTGCGTATCACCGAATGGCCAACACTGATCCTGCTGGTGGTCTGCTACGCGCTTTGGGCGCTGGGCACGACTTGGGCGGCGCAGCTTTGGGTGCCGCTGGGGATCGTCTTGGCCACGCTGGGGGCGGCGCTGCATTCCTCGCTCAGCCACGAGATGCTGCATGGGCATCCGACCTCGAACCGGCATGTGAACGCGGCGCTGGTCTTTCCGGCGCTTTCGGTCTGCATCCCCTACATCCGGTTCCGCGACACCCATCTGGCGCACCACCAGGACTCGTTCCTGACCGATCCCTATGACGATCCCGAAAGCAACTATCACGACCCGGCGGTCTGGGCGCAGTTGCCGCGTTGGTTCCAACGGGTTCTGATGTTCAACAACAGCCTGCTGGGCCGTCTGCTGATCGGGCCGATGGTGGGGCAGATCGCCTTTATGCGTGATGACCTGAGGCAGATACTGGCGGGCGACCGCCGTGTCCTGATGGGCTGGCTGATGCACATCCCCGCCGTGGGGCTGGTACTGTGGTGGGTGCTGGCCGTCGGCAGCCTGCCGGTCTGGGCCTGGCTGCTGTCGGTCTACATGGCGCATGCGATCCTCAAGATCCGGACCTTCCTGGAACACCAGGCGCATGAACGCGCCCGAGGCCGGACGGTCATCATCGAGGACAAGGGCCCGCTGGCGCTGATCTTTCTGAACAACAACCTGCATGTCGTGCACCACATGCACCCGCGCGTTCCGTGGTACAGCCTGCCGACCCTTTATGCGTCGAACAAGGGCCGCTACCTGGACCGCAACGACGGGTATCGGTACACCTCGTATGCCGAGATCTTTCGGTGCTATTTCTTCAAAGCCAAGGATCCGGTGCCGCACCCCCTCTGGCCAAAGCCCTGAGCCTACGCCACTAAGGGCCCATGGAATTCTGGGTCATCGCAACATTGCTGGCGGCCACCTTTCAAACGGGTCGGTTCATGCTGCACAAGGTGCTGAGCCTGGGGGCGCTTTCGCCCGCGGGGTCCACCTTTGCGCGCTTTGCCTATGCCGCTCCCATCGCCGTTGTCATGACGATCGGCTACCTGACCCTGACAGGTGTAGGTTTTCCGGATCTGACGCCAACCTTCTGGGTCTATGCCGTCTGGGGCGGCGTGGGTCAGGCCTTGGCCACAAGCTGCGTCGTCGCGTTGTTTTCGCTGCGCAATTTCGCTGTGGGCCTGACGCTGATGAAGACCGAAACCATCATGACGGCGCTCGTCGGCATGGTCGTCCTGGGCGAGGTGCTGAGCGGCTGGGGCTGGGGCGCACTTTTGGTGGGGGTCGTTGGAGTGATCCTTTTGTCGAAACCGCCGAAATCGCCCTCGGGGTCATTCCTGAACAAAGGTCTGGCGCTTGGGCTTGCCTCTGGCGTGCTGTTTTCGTTTTCGAGCGTGGGCTACCGCGGTGCCTCGCTTGAGATTGCCCATGCCGATCCGCTTGTCCGGGCAAGCGTCACGCTTGCCGTTGTGGTGACAGGCCAGGCGCTGGGCATGGCGCTTTGGCTGGCCTGGCGTGACCGGGCTCAGCTTGGCGCGGCATGGACTGCGCGGCGGACCGGGGTTTGGCTGGGGCTCAGTTCGGCGGCCGGATCCCTGATGTGGTTCACGGCCTTCACCTTGCAGACGGCCGCCTTCGTCAAGGCGCTGGGGCAGATCGAGCTGATCCTGTCGCTGGCGGCTTCGGTGCTGTTCTTCAAGGAAAGCATCACGCGCCGCGAGTTGGCGGGGATCGCGGTGCTGACCTTGGGAATCGTCCTGCTGGTTCTGGCCTAGGGATCTGACCCTAGTCGGTCATCGCCCGACCCTTGAGGCGCAGGAACAGGCTTTCTTCGTCATCGTTCCGGAAGAACGGGACCGAGACAGGCGGCGTGTTCTCACGTGCACGCGCCGCCACCTCGGCCAGCACGACCTCGGTGATGAAGGGCAGATCGAAATTGCGAACCTCGTTCAACGGGATCCATTGCAGGTGGCTGAGCTCGTCCGAGGCCTGCGAGAAATCGTCGATATCCGTTGCCAGATCGTCGGCATCCAGCAGAAAGAACCGGGCGTCAAAGCGGCGCGGACGGCCCGGTGGGGTGATGGCGCGGAACACGAATTGAAGCGCCCCTGCATTGGGGCGGTTGCCTGTGGCCGCAAACTCCATCCACGGGTCGGGCACCTGGCCGGGCCAATGGCCAGGGCGGCCCAGCACCTGGCCGGTTTCTTCCCACAGCTCGCGAATGGCTGCCGCGGCAAGCACATCTGACAGATCCCCTTCGGTGTCTTCCGCCAGGCGCGACCGGCACAGCTCGGACAGGGGTTCGACAAAGGGCACGCCGGCGTCCGTTGCATCCACAGCGCCACCGGGAAACACGAATTTGTTCGGCATGAACGCCGCCTGTGCGCCCCGTTGCCCCATCAGGATCCGAGGGTTGCGCATGCGGTCGCGCAGCACGATCACCGTGGCTGCATCGCGGATCGCCGTTTTGTCAATTGTCACCAAGTGCCCCTAGTCTTCTGTCCCGTTCGCGCTGGAGGGGCCAAATCCATACATCCGCCGCGCCCATTGGTACGCAACGATGGCCCCTTTCAGCCTGGGTAGAAGATAGAGCGAGAGTGCGATGCAACCAACAGCGAAGATCGTGAACAGGATCAAGGGCTCGGGCCGCCAGGTTTCAAAGACGATCAACAGCAGCGGCGCCATGACGTGGCCGACGATCAGAATCGTCAGATAGGCCGGTCCATCGTCGGCCTTGTGGTGGTGCAGCGGTTCGCGACAGACCGTGCAGGTGCGGCGCACGCGCAGAAAGCCATCGAACAGCGGACCACTTCCACAGTTCGGGCAACGTCTGCGCCATCCACGCGATACGGAAGGCCACACCGGACGATCGTCGGTGGCCTCGGCAAGTGAGGTCATGAGTTTTTCTCCCGCCTCGAATGTGTGGGAGGCCACCGCCGAACGAAAGGTGGCAAATGCGCATTGCGTCTGGATGTCGCAAAGGGTCTCCGGCGGACGCGAAAAAAGTTTGAGAATTTTGCGACGGAAGTTTTCGCCCCCTCCGTATCAGGTTCCAGAAAACGGGCAGAGAGCCTGATTTCATAACGATTGAGGAAAGGAAACGTACCATGAAACGCACAATGATCTTTGGAGCCGTGATCGCAGCAGTCATCGCAGGCACGGCAGTGACCGCCAGCGCCAAGCAGGGTGGCGAGGGACACCGCGACATGCGCGGCATGCCGATCAGCTTTGCCGAGCTGGACCTGAACAACGACGGCAAAATCACTCTGGACGAGGTGCAGGGTCATCGCGAGGCCCGCTTTGCCGCCGCTGACAGCAATGGCGACGGCATGCTGAGCGCAGATGAGCTGACCGCACAGGCAAACGAACGTGCCGCCGAGCGCATCGCCCGGATGATCGAGCGGTTCGACGAAAACGACGACGGCATGCTGAGCGCCGAAGAAATGCCGCAGCCGCGTGGCGGCGAAGACCGGGCGGAACGGATGTTCGACCGCCTGGATGCGGATGGCGACGGCGCGATCACGGAAGAGGAATTCGCCGAGCTGGAAAACAGGGGCAAAGGCAAGCGCTGGGGCAAGAAGCGCGACTGAGCAGAACCTGGCGCGGGGCAGGGGATGCCCCGCGCCATTGCCAGGCCGCCCCGCAGGGGGTAGGCGCTTGAGTTGATGACCATGCCACTGGACGCCATGAACGATCTGAGTGACGACGCGCTGCTGGTTCTTTACGCAAACGGCGATGCGGCGGCTGCGCGCGCATTGACCCTGCGATTGACTCCGCGCGTTTTTGGTCATGCCTACCGTCTGCTTGGCAATCAGGCCGACGCCGAGGATGTGACCCAAGAGGCATTGATGCGTCTGTGGAAGATCGCCCCGGACTGGCGCCAGGGCGAGGCGAAGGTGTCGACCTGGCTTTATCGTGTCACCGCGAACCTCTGCACCGACCGGCTGCGGCGCAAACCCTCGGCCGCCTTGGACAGCATCCCCGAACCCGAAGATGACGCGCGGGGGGCGACCGAGACCATGCAGGACAAGGAAAGGGTGGACGCATTGCACACAGCGCTGGGCGCATTGCCGGACCGGCAGCGACAGGCGATTGTCCTGCGCCACCTCGAAGGCTTGGGTAATCCCGAGATTGCCCACATAATGGATATTGGACCGCGTGCGGTGGAAAGCCTGATCGCACGCGGCAAACGGGCTCTGACCGGACTTCTGGCAGGGCGTCGCAAGGACCTGGGGTACACAGATGACTGAAAAAGACCCGGACAGCACAACATTGCAGCCCTTTTTCGAGGCGGCGCGCGCTGACACCCCGATGCCGTCGGGCGATCTGATGGCCCGCATCGAAGCGGATGCCCTGGCCATGATGCCAGAGCCGGCGGGCCTTGTGTCCGCGCCCCAGCGCGGGATTTTTGGCCAGCTTCTGGACCTGGTTGGCGGTTGGCCCGCTGTTTCGGGCCTTGCTGCGGCAACCGCGGCCGGTGTCTGGATCGGGGTCAGCCCGCCGGTCTCGGTTTCTGATAGTGTCGCCAGCCTGCTGGGACAGGACATCGGCCTTGTCACGTCGGGCGCGCTTGAGCCGCTCAGCGGGTTTGACAGTCTTCTGGTTGAGGGATGACACAGATGAGCGATCCCAAGACATCCCCGCCTGTCCGTCGTTGGGTGCGCGTGTTGCTGGTGGTTTCCCTGGGCGTGAACCTGCTGGTGGCAGGTGCCGTCGTGGGGGCCTTTCTGAATGGCCCGCCGGATCGGCGGAGTGGCGCATCGAATGCCGAGATGACATTGCCCTACACTCGCGCCTTGACCGAAGACGACAGGCGGGATGTGCGCAGGGAACTGCGCCGCACCCTGTTTTCGGACCGGGATGAACATGGCGCGCTGGCGCAGTCTTATGTCCGGGCCATCGAGGTTCTGCGTGCCGCACCTTTTGATCCCGAGGCCCTGACGACAGTGCTGGAGGATCAGTCGAACACCGCACGGTCGCGCATGGTGAAAGGGCAGCAGGCCCTGATCGCCGTCATTACGGGGATGACCGACGCGGACCGTGCCGCCTATGCAGACCGTTTGGAGCATGAACTTCAAAAGCTGGAAAAGCGGGGCAAGGCCTGGAATCGCGGATCCCGGGACAAGCCTGATCGCTAGCGGGGGGTTCCTTGACTCTAAGCCGCGCTGCGGTTGACGGTGACCTGATTGCGGCCATGAGTCTTGGCGGCATAAAGCGCGCGATCGGCCTTGGCGATCAGGTCCATCGGCTGTGTGTATCCTTGTCCGTCGCACAGCGCCAGGCCGATCGACATTGTCGACCGAAGGGCGCTGCCGTTTTGCAGACGGTACGGCCGGCCCGAGATGGCCGCGCACAGTTCCTTGGCCAATGTTTCCGCGTCGGCCATCTGCGTGTCGGGCATCGCGATCAGGAACTCTTCTCCGCCGATGCGGGCCAGCAGGCTGCCAGGCGCCATGGCTTTGGTCAGACGGCAGGCCACCTCTTTCAGGACTGCATCGCCGGCAGCGTGGCCATGGCCGTCATTCACGGCCTTGAAGTGGTCCAGATCTGCGATCATCACTGCGAAGGGGCGCCCGGTCTGGGCAGAGTGATCCGACATCGCCGCCAGTTTGTTCAGCCCATATCGCCGGTTGTGCAACCCGGTCAAAGGGTCCGTGACGGCGGCGCGCAGGCTGTCCCCGACATGGCGACGCAGACAATCGGCAGCCCATTTGCCCTTGGCCTGACGCTCAAGCCGCAGCGCCAGTTCGTCCAGATCCAGGCCATTCAGCATCACGTCGTCGGCACCAAGATCCAGCGCGCGATGGGCCAGGTCGATCTGGTGGGGACCAAGAACCAAAACTATGGCTGCATGCCGTGTGGATGGCGTTGATCGCAGTTCCGTCAGGGCATCAAGATCCGGCTCTGGGCCTTCCTGATCCTTTGCAAGGACAAATATGTCGTGGCCCGGCTGATCCGCGCGTCGCAAGGTCGTGGCCGGGGCAAGAAGCTCTATTTCGTGGCGGGTTTTTCTGCGCAGGCATTTGATGTTGCGACGTCCCGATGTGCCCGGAGGGGCCACAAGTCCGACGCGTGCGCGAGGCGGCTCCATTTCCTGGGCAACGGTCGCAAACATGTCGCCACTTTCGGCGACACGGGCCTGCAGATCCCGACGCCTGGTTTCCCGCCGCATCAGGTTGCGCACCCGCGCCAGCAAAAGCTTGTCGCTGACGGGGCGGCGAAGGACATCTGTCGCCCCGGCCTGCAGCCCCTGCAAGACCGCCATATCGCAGGCGTCCGAGCACAGCATCAACACCGGGGGGGCCATGCTGCCGAATTCGGACCGCAGCCGCTGGCAGAGCTGCACCGCTGTCTGATCCTGGAAATCACAGCTCGCAACAATCACATCGGGACAGGACTGGCGGGCAAGGTTCACGGCCGCTTCGGTACTCGCGGATTGCAGCACGTCAAACCCCGTAGCGGAAAGCTTGACCCGCAAGACAATCCTGTTGACGGAGACCTTGTCGACGACGAGGATTCTTCCAACCACCGCGGACCTTCCCGATCTAAACATTTCGTTTCCGTTAGCGTCGGTCACAAAGGTTAATAAATTGTTGTTAGGAGTTAACGAGATGCAACTGACGCCTGAAACCGCTGAAATCCTCGCGTTGAAAGCGCTGGCCTGGCTGACGTCAAACGAGGATCTGTTGCCCGTCTTCATGGGGTCGACTGGTGTGGATGCGGACACCCTGCGCGCAGGTGCTGGCACCGCAGAAGTGCAACGGTCCGTGCTTGATTTCATTTTGCTTGACGATGCCTGGGTCATCGGGTTTTGCGACGCGCATGAGCTGGAGTACCCTTCTGTCCACGCGGCGCGACAGCTGCTGGCCGGTGGGGAAGAGTATCACTGGACCTGAGGGCCCCCGAACATGACACAGATCCGCGCTTGCCTTTTCGACAAGGATGGCACGCTTTTTGATTTTCACGCGACCTGGTCTTCCGCCACCAAGGACACGCTCGAAGCGTTGGCCGAGGGTGATGATGCGTTGTTGTCCGCTCTTGCCGACTCGGTTGGCTATGATCTGGCGACGCAGCGCGTGCGCGCCGACAGCATCGCGGTTGCGGGCACGAACGAGCAGGTTGCGACCTGCCTGGTCACACATCTTCCTGACTGGACGGTCGACGGACTGGTCAGTTTCTTCCTGGACCGCATCGATCTGGCGCCCCTGGCCGAAGCGGTGCCCCTGTCGCCCTTCCTGGATGGTCTGCGCGCCCAGGGGCTGGCGCTGGGTGTCATGACAAACGACAACGAACAGGGCGCGGTCTCGCAATTGACGGCGGCAGGCGTGCTGGATCGGTTTGCCTTTGTCTGCGGTGCCGACAGCGGGTTCGGGGCCAAGCCCTCGCCTGCGCCTTTGTTGGCCTTCGCCGATGCGGTCGACGTGCCCCCCGAGCAGGTGGTCATGGTCGGCGACAGCACCCACGACCTGCACGCAGGCCGGGCGGCGGGGATGACAACGGTTGGGGTTCTGACCGGTTTGGCGCTTCGGGACGAGTTGGCGCCCTACGCCGATGCGGTCTTGCCGGACATTGGCGGGCTGCCGGGGTGGCTCGCAGATCGGGGCAGCCTGTCTGCCTGACCTGAGGGCTCGCCCGATAAAACCGACCGAAAACGTCGCAAAACGGCAAACAGTTTCGCGTCGCCCAGTGTCTGTTGGATCCAACCAAGACTCCCGGAGGACAAAATGGCCGAAGTCGCAACACGCAAGCGCCGCAGCGGCGGTCGCGCAGGAAATGCAACCCGGCGCGGTGGCAGCGCGATTGACCAGATGCCCTGGAACCCGCCGGTCAACATTGATGCCCCGACCGAGCCTCTTAATTCCGAGGGCATTGAGGCGATCCACGGTGCGGCGATGACGATCCTCGAAGAGATCGGCATCGACATTCTGAACGCCGAGGCCCTGGAGATCTTCAAGGAAGCGGGCTGCATTGCCGATGGCGAGAAGGTTCGGATCGGGCGTGATTTCATCATGGAGATGGTCGGAAAAGCTCCCACCGAGTTCACGCTGACCCCGCGCAACCTGGATCGCACGATCACGGTTGGCGGGAACAATCTGCTGTTCGGCAATGTCTCGTCCCCGCCGAACTATTGGGATCTTGAAATCGGCCGCAAGGTTCCGGGCACGCGAGAGATGTGCAAGAACCTGTTGAAGCTGTCGCAGTACTTCAACTGCATCCACTTCGTGGGGGGCTATCCGGTCGAGCCGGTCGACATTCACGCCAGCGTGCGTCACCTGGACGTGCTTTATGACAAGCTTACCCTGACCGACAAGGTCGCCCATGCCTATAGCCTGGGCAAAGAGCGGGTCGAGGACGTGATGGAGATGGTGCGCATCGCAGGCGGCCTCAGCCACGAAGAGTTCGAGGCCTCTCCGCGCATGTACACCAACATCAATTCGACGTCGCCGTTGAAACATGACGAGCCGATGCTGGATGGCTGGATGCGCTGTGCGCGGCGCGGGCAGGGGCTGGTGGTGACACCATTCACGCTGGCCGGGGCCATGGCACCGGTCACGATGGCGGGTGCAGTTGCTCAGTCGCTGGCCGAGGGGCTGATCGCCATCGCTCTGGCGCAATACATCCGGCCCGGCGCCCCCTGTGTCATCGGAACCTTCACCTCGAACGTCGACATGAAATCCGGCGCTCCTGCCTTTGGCACGCCGGAATACATGCGGGCCACACAGATGACGGGGCAACTGGCGCGGTTCTATGGCCTGCCGATGCGTGCCTCGGGGGTCTGCGCCGCCAATGTGCCCGACAGCCAGTCGATGTGGGAAACCTCGAACAGCCTGTGGTCGGCGGTGCAGTCCCGCACGAACATGGTCTATCACGCGGCTGGCTGGCTCGAAGGCGGGCTGATCGCCAGCCCCGAGAAATTTGTCATGGACTGCGAGGTTCTGCAGCAGATCCAGCGCTATATGGACCCCATGCTGACCGCGACAGACGAAGATGCGCTGGCGCTGGATGCAATCCGCGAGGTCGGCTCCGAAGGGCACTTCTTTGGCGTTCAGCACACGCAGGATCGCTATAGCACGGCCTTTTACCAGCCCTTCCTGAGCGACTGGAAGAACTTCGAAGGCTGGGAGGCCGCGGGCGGTGTCTGGACGGCCGAACGCGCCCACACGACCTACAAGCGCATCCTTGCCGAGTTCGAGGCGCCTGCGATGGACGAATCGATCCGCGAGGAACTGGCTGCCTTTGTTGCGCGCCGCAAGGAAGAGGGCGGTGCTCCGACGGACTTCTAGGTCGCTGTCGGCCGGTGTTCTCAGTTTCTTAAAGTTTTGGTGCGCATCCTGCGCGCCAAAACAGGACAAGAGACATGCACGGGCTGGTCAACTGCTCACTTCAGAAATTCATGACCGACACCTACGGCCGCGCGCAGTGGGAGGACGTTGTCCGCGCCGGCAACTGCACGGTGACGGATTTCGAATCCATGCTGCAGTATGACTCGCAATTGACCGAACAGATCCTGAAAGGGGCGGAACAGGTTCTGCAAAAACCACGGGCGGTCCTGCTTGACGACATGGGGACTTACCTCGTGTCGCATCCCAACGTGGAAAACCTGCGTCGCCTGCTGCGATTCGGCGGCAGCAATTTCCTGGAATTTCTGTATTCGCTCGAAGATCTGCCCGGACGCGCGAGCCTGGCCGTGCCCGATCTGCTGCTGCCGGACATGGCGGTCGAAGACATCTCGCCCAACGTGTTTCTTCTGCACATTGACGTCTGGCTAAACGGTTTTGCACAGGTGATCACGGGACTTCTGCGTGCCATCGCTGACGACTATGGTGCCTTGGTTGTGCTTGAGGCTTTGCCGAAAACGGCCACATGCGAAACGCTGCAGGTCACGCTTTTCGAAGCTGATTTTGCCCAGGGGCGACAGTTCGAGCTTGGGGCGACCGCATGAATGCGCTGATGTCACATGCCTCGGGTCAGGCGCTTCAGATCCTCTGTCCGATGCATGTCCACATCAGTTCCGGCGGGCGCATCCTGAGCCTGGGCCGCACTCTGGTCAAGGTGCAACCCCTTGCGAATGCGCGTGGCCGTAATTTTTTCGAATACTTCGGGGTTGTCCATCCTCAGAGTTGCGAAACCGTCGCGGATCTGGCGCGCAATGCGGGACGAACCCTGAAACTGCGGGCATCATCGGGCGCAACTTTCAATGCTGTCGCCGCACCTGATGAGGCGGGCGGTGTCATTGTCGACTTGTCGTTCGGGATCCGGGTGGTTGGCGCAGTCCGTGAACACGGGCTGACCGGGTCCGATTTTTCGCCCACGGATCTGACCATCGAAATGCTGTATCTGGTCGAGGCGCAGACTGCGGCCATGTCTGCCTCGCGCGGGTTGAACGTGCGCTTGCATGGTGCCGTGATCGAGGCCGAAGAGCGGGCTTATACCGACCCGTTGACCGGCTTGCAGAACCGGCGCGCGATGGATGTGGTCCTGTCGCAAATGATCGCGCTGAAGGTGCCTTTCTCTTTGCTGCACCTTGATCTGGACTACTTCAAACAGGTGAATGACACGCTTGGCCATGCCGCTGGCGACCATGTGCTGCAGGAAGTCGCCCGAATCCTTGTCCAGGAAACCCGCGACGAAGACACGGTTGCCCGCATTGGCGGCGATGAATTTGTCCTGATGTTCGACCAACTGGTGGATCGCGCCAAGTTGACGGATATCGCGGTGCGCCTGATTGCCCATCTGGAACGCCCCATCGCGTTTGGCGGACAAACCTGCCGAATCTCTGGCAGCCTGGGCATCACACGCAGCGTGGATTACGCCGCTCCGACGGCTGAGCGGCTGCTTTCAGACGCGGATCAGGCGCTTTATGCCTCCAAAAGGGCAGGTCGCAACCGCCACAGTTTTTTCGATGCGGCGACATCCGGGCACTGTGCGCAGCCTCAGCCGGAAGCCTGAGGCTGCGCGTCGAAAGGCGAACGCTGATCCTGATGATTTTTTGCATTCTTTGGGCTTGAACCCTGCCAAGCGGAGTCGTATGAAGCGCCCCACTGTTGGGGTGTAGCCAAGTGGTAAGGCAACGGTTTTTGGTACCGCGTACCGTAGGTTCGAATCCTACCACCCCAGCCAGTGCTTCCCGAGAATGTTCTGCAGAGTGACCAAGGCTTGGCCGTGCGCAGGCACATTGGTGCGCCTTGGCAGAGCGGCGCAGCGCCCGAGTCACCGCGAGAGGCAGGAAAGGCATAGCCGCTGCCGAAGCGACCCTTCCTCACATCCAACCGCGTGTCGATCCCATTCGTTTGGAAGATTGTCCCCCTGACCATCACGTGGCAGGGCGTCGGGTCCGTGCTGCGTTCAAAAATCAAGTGCCGGCCTCTTCAACCAGCGGCGCCAATCCGGTGGCCTTTAGAATGGACCTTGCAGAGTCCTGATGCGCAATCGGAAGGGACCGAAACTCTTCGTGTATCCAGCGCAGGCACTTCAATTGATAGGGAAAGCTGGGCTGTTCCCAGGTTTTGCCGTCGATTTCAGTTCGGAACACCGCGTTTCCCGCGGCGACGGCGCGCCCATTGGCAATCAATTGCGGCATGTGGGTTCGGGCGACTTCTGACAGGATCGCCAACAGGCTGTCCGGCAGGCCCTCAGCCGCGTTTAACCAATCCGCATCTTTGATTTCGTAGCCGCTCAGGTCCTCAAGGCGCTCGACCCACGCGTAGACGCGTGGAGCGTGGCTTTCGCAGAGCCGTGTCGGAGTGGGATCAAAATGGGTCAGACAGGTCAGCTGCCCCATCATTGCAAAATCCGCCGATGCGGGGCGTCGCCCAAAGAGGAACGGGTGATTTTGCAGGTGACTTTCAAGAAGCTGCAAAATGCGCATATAGCTTGCCTCGATCACGGGCGCTGTGGTCGCGCTGGACCCGACCACGGGCAGACGCTCGATCTGACGTCTTGCGAACTCTGCCGCCTGAGTGTCGAGTGTCTCGGGTGAGAAGTCCGTGCGGATGTAAAGCGGCAGGATGCGACCCGCTTTTTCGATGTCCGGCTCGAAATGCCAGCGGTAGTGAAACATGCAACGAGTCAACCACTCGTCTGCGTAGTCTTCCAAAACGTAGTTCAGAAACGAAAGAACGGGATCACCGGGAACAACACTGCGGGACGGAAACTGGTTTTCCAGGCGGCGTATGATCGGTGTCGTATCCGTAACCGCCTCTGGCACGCCTGCGTCATTGCGCAGATAGACCGTTGGAAGCAGTGGCACCCTTGGCTTTGGCAGATCCCCTCGATCATCCGGGTTGCCCGGCGCGTCCACGTTTTGCGGCCAATTGACGATAAAGCGATAGGGGAGCCGCCGAAATCGCAAGACGGCCAACATCTTGCGCGTATAGGGGCTGCCATGAATGCCTTGCAGCCTGATTGCTTCTGTCCGATCCATGGTCGCGGCCCCTTATTGACTTGGCCGACGTGTGCCCGCCCTCGACGAACCCTAGCATGATTTGCGGGCATCAGGTGCGGTTCCAGAAATCGAGATGGATTTTAGTTACTTGCCGGGGCACGGCACCCCGGGCGACAGGCAGCCTGTTGCTGCGCATTCCTGAACGTCGGGTCAGTTTTTCACGATCTTCGAAGCGCCTCTTTCAGCGAAGTCGACCCCTCGTCATGTTCGCGCAGATCGAGTTGAGAATAGATGTCCAGAAGGTGACCCTTCATCAGCTCTTCGGCCGTGGCGCCATCGTGGTTGCGCAAGGCGTCCACAAGCGCGTGGTGCGCGTTGCTTTCACACAAGGCGCTGCGCTGTCTCCAGTAAAGGGCGATCACCAGCGATGAACGGGAAATCAGTTGTTTCAGAAACTGCTCGATCGTTTGTTGATCGGCAATGCGGGCGATCTCTAGGTGAAAATCCCCGGACAGTTTCAGCGCACGGCCGGGCTGGCCGCGATCAAGGGCGTCATGCTCTTCGGCTATGTGCCGTTCAAGCAGTGCAATGTCGTCGGGCGTGGTGCGTTCGGCCGCCGCCCGTGCGGTGCTGGGTTCCAGAAGGGCGCGGGCCTGAAAGACTTCATGCGCTTCCTTGAGCGTGGGTTTGGAAACAAAGGCGCCACGGTTCTTTTCGATCGTCAACAGGCCTTCGAACGCCATCGCCCTCAGGGCCTGCCGGACAACGGTACGACTGACGCCGAAGACGTCGCTGACTTCGTCTTCGCGTAATTTGGCGCCGGGCTTGAGCCGATGCTCGTGCACCGCATCCGAGAGCTGCTCGGCGATCTCTTCTGCAGTGGCGCTCTTTGCTTTGGTGGTACTTGCCATGGTGATTCCTCTGGCCTGACCCTGCGAAGCGCGCTGAGGCATGACAATGGATCATGCAATGTTGGTCCGGATTGTATACAATTACTGCCGCATTTTTATACAGATTTGCCGGAATGTGCTCAAAATCGAGCAGCCTGCAGGCTCTGCAGGACGGGGTCGTGCGAAACGACTTGGCCGTTTCACGCGTCCCGAGCCAGCATCGCTGCATGGCCTCGGGGGTGAAATGAACCACACGATAGATCTCGAACTGATCAGTTTGACCAAGCGCTACGGCGCCACGGTCGCTGTTGATGCGATCAGCTACCATTTCAGCGCTGGCACCTACGCCTGTCTTTTGGGGCCGTCGGGCTGCGGAAAATCGTCAACCCTGCGGATGATTGCCGGACATGAGACGGTGTCTGATGGCGCGATCACCCTTGGCGGGCGCGACATTTCCAGCCTGACGCCCGCAAAGCGTGGCACCGCGATGATGTTTCAGAACTACGCCTTGTTCCCGCACCTGAGCGTGCTCGACAACGTGGCCTTCAGCCTGACCATGAAGGGGGTCGACAAGGGCAAGCGTCATGCCCGCGCGAAAGAGCTATTGGAACTGGTCGACATGACCGAGATGGCGGACCGCCTGCCGGCTCAGCTGTCGGGCGGCCAGCAACAACGCGCGGCCCTGGCGCGGGCGCTGATCACGGAGCCGGAGGTTCTGTTGCTGGATGAGCCCCTGTCCGCGCTCGACCCCTTTCTGCGCATCCGCATGCGGGCCGAGCTGAAAAAGCTGCAGCGTGAACTTGGCATCACGTTTGTACATGTCACCCATGGCCAGGACGAAGCCCTGGCGCTTGCTGATGAGATCGTCGTGATGAACGACGCCAAGATCGAGCAAGCCGGCAAGACGCGGTCAGTCTTTGACGCACCCAAAACGGCCTTCGTGGCGCGCTTTCTGGGGTCACACAACGTGGTGGCGATGCCCGAAGGGCTGGTCGCGGTCCGTTCCGACGCGCTGAAAGTCACGGGGGACACGGCGGCCAAACTGCCGGGAACCATCACCAACATCGAATACCAGGGCACGCATGTCGCACTGGTCGCCGCAATCCCCGGAGACCAGGAAGTGACGGCGCTGCTGTCTGACAAGGATTTCTTCGACAATCCGAAGAATGTGGGAGAGGCAATCGGCCTCGACTGGGAGGCCGAGGCGGCGCACGCCCTGGCTGGATAAGAAACGTGCGACACAACAGAGGAAAACGCTGATGACGACAATTTCAAAAGTGCGCTATTCGCGCCGGTCCATGCTGAAAGCCGGTGGCGCGGCGGTGGCGGCCGCCGCGCTTCCGGCTCCAATGGTATGGGGGCAAGAGACGAAAAACATCACCTTGCGCCAGTTTGGCACCGGGGTGTCCAACCTCAACGAGGTGGCGTTGAAGGTCAAGGAGGATCTGGGTTTCAACCTGGAAATGACGGCGCTAGATTCCGACAGCGTGACCCAGCGCGCGGCGACCCAGCCCGACAGCTTTGACATCGCCGACATCGAGTACTGGATCTGCAAGAAGGTCTGGCCGACCGGCAACCTGCAGGCGATGGATACCAGCAAGATTGCCAACTACGACAAGATCGTCGGCATCTTCCGCAACGGTAAGCTTCTGCCGGACAGCGTGATCGCCCAAGGCACCGCGCCGCACACCGTGGGCTTTACCTCGGGCATCAATGGCAAAGACTTCGTGGACGAGGAATCGGGCTTCATGACCCTGATCCCGACGATCTACAACGCCGACACGCTGGGCATCCGCCCCGACCTGATCGGCCGCCCGATCAGCAACTGGTCGGAACTGCTGAACCCCGAATTCAAGGGCAAGGCCTCGATCCTCGACATCTCGTCGATCGGGATCATGGACATGGCCATGGTGGTCGAGTCGATGGGCGAATACAAATACCCCGACAAGGGCAACATGACCAAGGAAGAGATCGACCTGACACTGGGCATCTTTACCGAAGCCAAGAAGAACGGCCAGTTCCGCGCCTTCTGGAAGTCGTTTGACGAGTCGGTCAACCTGATGGCGAGCGGAGAGGTGGTCATCCAGTCCATGTGGTCGCCCGCGATCACCGCGGTCCGTTCGCAGGGTATCCCCTGCGTCTACCAGCCGCTGGAAGAGGGTTATCGCTCCTGGGGTGGCGGCATCGGCCTGTCGGCCTCGCTGTCGGGCATGGAGCTGGACGCGGCCTATGAATACATCAACTGGTACCTCAGCGGCTGGGTTGGCGGCTTCCTGATGCGTCAGGGCTATTACTCGGCGGTTCCAGAGACGTCCAAGAACTTCATGAGCGCCGACGAATGGGGCTTCTGGTTCGAAGGCAAGCCGGCGGAAGGCGACATCACCAACCCGTTTGGCCAGGTCATGGAGAAAGCCGGCGCTGTGCGCGACGGTGGGTCCTTCTACGACCGTATGGGCGCCGTGGCCTGCTGGAACGCCGTCATGGACGAGAACCAGTACATGGTCCGCAAGTGGAACGAGTTCATCGCGGCCTAAGCGCAAGACCAATTACGGGGCGCCGTCCCTGTGGCGACCCGCTGGGGAGGGCTTTGCCCTCCCCAGACCCCTCCCAGAGGTATTTATGGAAAGATGAAAGGCAGGGCCGTGTCGAGAAACAGGCATTTGGTGGGATGGGTCTTGGCCTCGCCGCTCAGTCTTGTCTTGATGACATTCCTGATGGCGCCGATCGTCATGATCGTCGTGGTCAGCTTTTGGGGTGCGACCGAATGGTCGATCTATCCGGCGTTCCAGTTTGACAACTACGAATTCCTGCTGACCTCGGACGTGACCTATCGGGTCTTTTTGAACACCTTCAAGTACGCGGCGATCACATGGGCCTGCACATTGTTGATCGGGTTCACGGTCGCCTATTATCTGGCGTTTCACATCCGCAGCCTGACCTGGCAGATTGCCCTGTTCCTGCTGTGCACGATCCCGTTCCTGACCTCGAACATCATCCGCATGATTTCGTGGATCCCCTTCCTTGGGCGCAACGGGATCGCCAATTCCACCCTGATTTCGATGGGGGTCATCGACGAGCCGCTGGAGTGGCTGCTGTTCAGCGATTTCAGCGTCATCCTGGCTTTTGTACATCTTTATACGCTGTTCATGGTGGTGCCGATCTTCAACACGATGATGCGGATCGACAAATCGCTGATCGAGGCGGCGGCGGATGGCGGTGCCTCGGGCTGGCAGACGCTTTGGCATGTGATCGTGCCGCTGACCAAGCCGGGCATCATGATCGGCACGATCTTTGTCGTGGCGCTGGTTATGGGTGACTTCATCACGGTGCGCTTCATGAGCGGGTCCCAGTCTGCCAACGTGGGCCGGATGATTCAGAACGACATCGGGTTGCTGCAATACCCGTCGGCCTCGGCCACCGCCGTGATCCTGCTGATCACCGTGTTGATGCTGATCGGCATGATGTTGCGTTTCGTCGACATTCGGAAGGAGCTTTGAGAATGGAGCCCCGTCCCAAGTCCTTTTATCTGCTGACCGCCTTTTTCGTCCTGTTCCTGATCTTCCTGTACGGTCCGACGCTGACAATCGGCATCCTGTCGTTCCAGGGGCCCGGCGGCGGCCTGACCTTTCCGATGCGCGGCGTGTCGCTGCACTGGTTCCGTGACTTGTTCGAACAGCAGGCGGTCGGAGACATCTGGGGGTCGTTCAGCCGATCCCTGGTTCTGGGCCTGATGGTCATGGTGACAACGGTGGTGGTCTCGGTCATGGGGGGATTGGCCTTTCGCCATCGTTTCGCCGGGGCCAGCCTGTTGTTCTATCTGATCATCACATCCTTGGTGATCCCGTCGATCCTGGTGTCTTTGGGCGTCGGCCTGATCTGGTCGCAATCGGGATTGCCGGTGCATTGGTCCACCTCTGGTTTCGGGGCGCAGCTGACCTGGACCCTGCCCTTTGGCCTGCTGATCATGTTCGCCGTGTTCAACCGGTTTGACCGGTCGTACGAAGAGGCCGCCCGCGATCTGGGCGCCAGCCCCTGGCAGGTGATCCGCCATGTGGTGCTGCCCATTATCGCGCCGTCCCTGATCGGTGTCGCGCTGTTCGGGTTCACCCTGAGTTATGACGAATTCGCGCGCACGCTGTTGACCTCGGGCAGCTACAACACGCTGCCGCTCGAAATCTTTGGCATGACGACCAACGTGACAACGCCGGTGCTTTTTGCACTGGGCACGATGACGACAGTGTTTTCGTTGCTGGTGATCGGGGTTTTCCTGCTTGTGGTCTGGGTCATGAACCGCCGCCGGGCCCGCCATGGGTCCGACGCGGGGCAGGGCATGGTCTGATGGCGGTCATCATCATCAATCCCAACAGCACAGCCTCGATGACAGAAGCCATGCTTGCACAGGCGCGGAGGGCCGCGCCCGACGTGGCGTTTGAAGGTTGGACATCGCATGACGGGCCCCCAGCGATCCAGGGGGTGGCCGACGGGGAAGCCGCGCGGGCCCCGTTGCTGAGGCTGGTTGATCGGGCCGTGTCGCAGGGGGCGGATGGGATCATCATCGGATGCTTTGACGACACGGCGCTGGAAGAGGTTGCAGACCGTGCAGACTGCCCCGTCATCGGCATCGGCCAGGCCTCTTATCACTATGCGGCCCTCAGGAACTGGCGTTTCAGCGTGGTCACAACTCTTTCGGTGTCCAAGCCGATCATTCGGTCAAACATCGAGAGACAGGGGCTGAGACATCACCTGTCCAAGGTGCGCGCCTCTGAAATTCCGGTTCTGGAGTTGGAGGCGAACACCTCCCACGCCGGAACGGTCATTGCGGAAGAAGCGCTTGTGGCAGAGCGGGACGACAGTGTGTCCGCAATCATCCTTGGATGTGCCGGCATGGTCGAAGTTGTCGACATGGTCAGAGACCGGCTGTCCACCGCGGTGATCGATCCGGTCCAGTGCGCGGCGCAGTGCATGCTTTGGATGAACCATAGTCGGTGACCCACAAGACCGGCAGGCTTTGGCTGAGCGGTCAAACGTCTTCTGGCGAAAACAGTCACAGTTGCGGCAAAGGCACTCGGCACGATCCGGTCCGTGACGCGTGGTATTTGCCTGGCCACGCATTCGGCCTATCGTTTCGCCCATGACACTATCCAGACGCGCCTTTCTTTCTTCTTCTGCAGCGGCAACGCTGTTGCCTTCGGTCGGCTTGACCAGCCCGCAAAGTTTGCGCGCGGCACCCGTCGTGACCCAAATTCTGGCGGGTGAATTCGCAGAATACGGGGCCACGCCCACTCTGGGGTACAACGGCACGACGCCCGGTCCGTTGATCAAGGTGCGACAGGGTCAGGAACTGGCGGTCACATTTGAAAACAGGACAGGGGCGCCATCGTCGGTGCATTGGCACGGGATTCGTATCGCCAATGGCATGGACGGCGTTCCGGGTCTGACGCAGGCACATGTCGAAGACGGGGATGACTTCGACTATCGTTTCGTCGCGCCGGATGCCGGGACGTTCTGGTACCACTCTCACAGCCGATCCTGGGAACAGGTCGCGCGGGGCCTTTATGGTCCCTTGATCGTGGAAGAGGCCATGCCCCCGGATGTTGACGCAGACATCGTGGTCATCGTCGACGACTGGCGTCTGAGCGAAACCGCAGAGTTCATTGATGACTTCGGCGCCATGTTCCATTCGGCCCACGCAGGTCGCATGGGAAACTATGCCAAGGTCATCCCGTCCCAGCCGTCGGTGCGGCTTGGCGACCGTGTTCGGCTTCGGTTGATCAACACTGCAAACGCGCGGATCTTTCCGATCGATATCGCGGGGGTCGAAGGCAAACTGGTCGCGCTTGACGGCATGCCGCTGCCAGAGGTCCAGGATTTCGGCACCATCACCCTGGCCCCGGCACAACGGGCCGACATCATCGCTGATGTCACGGAGGCGATCTCATTCGGGTTCTGGACCGGACAAGACACCTATCCGCTGGGCGAGATCCGCTTGGAAGGTGCCAATCCAATGCCACGGGACACGGCCATTGCTCCTTTGCCGTCAAACGGCCTTGTTGAACCCAGCCTTGTGCCCGACCGTCGCGAAACCCTGAAAATGCAGGGCGGTGCAATGGGCGGTGCCCACCCTGGGGAAGACATCTGGTCCTTCAACGGGCTGTCCGACTTGCCCGAGGCACCTTGGCTAAAGCTCGCCCCGGGCACCACGGTTCAGATCACGCTGGTGAACGACACGTCGTTTCCGCACGGCATTCACCTGCATGGTCAGCATTTCCACGAGTTGGACCCTGACGGAAACATAGGCCCGCTGCGCGACACGACTCTGATCAACCGCCAAGAGACCCGGGATATCCTTTGCGTCTTCGACAACCCGGGGAAGTGGCTGCTGCACTGCCATATGCTCGAGCATGCCGCGACAGGGATGAGGACGTGGATCGAGGTCGCATGACGCGACTCGAGTCGGATCAGGACGGTTCTTGACGGTGTCGAGGCCACGTGGAGTGTGCTTGTCGTCCGTACAACTATGATGAAGCCCTATATGTTGGGGGCACAGGCTTGCGAACCGCTAGGTGAGTCTCGTTCCGAAAGGGTAAATGGGCAAAGGGATCCCTGCATTTGCCCTGAATCCCCTCCCTTCCTGCTTTTTTCCTCCTATTAAACCATTGATTTAATTGTCATTTTTAGATTTTCGGTGTTTTTTTGAGATTTTTGTAAAAAAGCGCTTGCGGACTCGAGTGGGTATCCGTAGAACCCCCTTCACCGGCGGCGCTGAGGCGCACAACGGAACG